>NZ_CP061473.1:2025000-3635863 GCF_014679705.1 Geobacillus sp. 47C-IIb | reverse complement strand
GCCAGCTCATGACCGCCATGCCGAGCGCCAAAATCAGTGCTTGCCCGTCCACTCGTTGCTCGACCCATAAACGATACAAACTGACTCCGACTCCATATACGAACCAGCATAAGCAAAACAGCTGAACCCCAGCCAAAACCATTTCATTGTTTTCTCTCCCTCAATCATTCCATATAGGAAAATGCTTGCTTTCATCTTCATAAAAGGGATAGGTTTTCTCGCTCACACCTTTTGTAATCTATCATACTCTTCATTCCATATCGGTTTCATTATACCTTTATTTCCATAAAAGAGAAACGAGAAGATCTCTAAAGATCATCCCCGTACTGAATCACGAAATGTACCATGGTGACGTTGTTCAGTATGGGATCTATAGAAGAAGGGGTTCTCACCGCTTTGGAGACACTCTTGCTGTGCACGTGACGCAAACGTCGCTTATTCACTATTTCACGGGCGACCGTTCATCTTCCGTCACCCATTTGTGGTTTGGTACTTGTTCGCCAGTTTCTGTATCGATGTAATCAACCATATACACTATCGTTTGTTGGGCTGAATCGATGATGGCTTTCGCGCTTTTCATCCCTTCCATATGGTCAGCGTTCAAGACGACTTTCATCCCCTGGCTGAAACGACTCTTCCCCAGCGCTTTCGATTTCCTCATGAATGACCCATCTATGGTTTTTCACCGAGTTTCCGCCGGTCGTCGGGGTGTGTCACTGTATAGACAGTCGTGTCAAACGCGTCAGAAACAGTCGCTTCCGCCCCGCTCATCTCCGGCATATGGTCAGCGTGAATGATGATTTTGCTTCCGACCAGGTAGGTGGGTTGTTGGGCTTCTTCCAATCCGGCCGGGACATCGCCTAAACCGGAGTGGTTCATTTCCCGTGATCGGCATCATGGGGTTTTCTTCTTGGCTGGCGTTTTCTTTTGGCGCCGCTTCATCATTTCCAGTACCGGTGCAAGCCGTGATCAGCCCCTATGCCGCGGCGAAATAAAAAGCATTCCCTCAAAGGAGAGGGAATGCCCAATCGTTAGACGACATCATATCCTTGATCTTCAATCGCGGCTTTCAACTGATCCACGGTCACTTTCGCCTCATCGTACTCGACGTCGACCGTCCCTTGTTCCAAATGGACGTCGACCCGGCGGACGCCATCGAGCTGTTGTAAGGTGTTCGTGACGGCGGCTTTGCATGGCCGCATGTCATTCCTTGCACGTGTAAAGTGAGCGTCATCGTTTTTTCCTCCCGTTATTGTGATAGTTTCACCCGTTTCAGACGAAGCGCATTCGCAACGACCGATACGGAGCTAAACGCCATCGCCGCACCGGCGATCCATGGTTCTAATAAGCCGGCGGCAGCGACCGGAATGCCGATCGTGTTGTAAACCAACGCCCAAAACAAGTTTTGGCGGATGTTTCTCATCGTTTTCCGGCTCAACTCGATCGCCTGCGGAATATGAGCCAAATCACCGCCGACAAGCGTCACGTCAGCCGTTTCAATGGCCACATCGGTGCCGGTGCCGATCGCCATGCCGATATCGGCTTTCGCCAAGGCCGGAGCGTCATTAATGCCGTCGCCGACCATCGCCACCCGCTTTCCTTGTTGCTGCAGCTTGGCGACGATGTTCGCTTTTTCTTCCGGCAGCACCTCCGCATACATGACGAATGCCAACTTGGCTGGCGATCGCTTCCGCGGTGCGGCGGTTGTCGCCGGTCACCATGTACACATCAATCCCCATTTGCGTTAACGTCTGAATGGCTCGTTTCGAGCTCTCTTTCACCGTATCGGCGACGGCGATTAAACCGGCCAGCTCTCCGTTAATGGCGACAAGCATCGCCGTTTTTCCTTGTGCTTCCAACGCCGCCATTCGTTCCTCTGCGCTCGCTACATCAATCGAACGGTCGGTCATGAGCTTGCGCGTGCCGACCAACACGGATTGGTCATCCACCACCGCTTCAATGCCATGCCCGGCCATGGCCGAGAAACGGCGGAGCGGCTTTGGCGCAATTCCTTTTTCTTTCCATACGCAACGATCGCTTGCGCCAACGGATGTTCCGAAGCGCTCTCGGCCGAAACGGCGTAGGCAAGCATGTCTTCCCGGAGCGTGATCACATCGGTCACTTCCGGTTTGCCTTTTGTCACCGTTCCTGTCTTATCAAGCAACACCGCTTCGATTTGCTGCGTTCTCTCTAAGTACTCACCTCCTTTAAAGAGAATGCCGTACTCCGCCCCTTTGCCGGTGCCGACCATAATCGATGTCGGTGTCGCCGGCCGAGCGCGCACGGGCAGGCGATAACCAACACGGCGATGGCCGCTTCAAGGGCGGCGGTGACATCGCCTGGCGCCACGATCAAGTACCAAACGAGAACGAAACGGTCGCGATGGCGACAACAATCGGGACAAAATGCCGGAGATGACATCGGCCATCCGCTGAATCGGCGCTTTTGACCCTTGCGCTTCCTCGACGATGCGGACGATGTGGGCGAGCGCTGTATCTTTCCCGACTTTTTCGGCTCGGATGGTCAAAACGCCGTTTTGGTTGATCGTCGCACCAATGACGGAATCGCCTTCTTTTTATCGACCGGAATCGATTCACCCGTAATCATCGACTCGTCGACCGACGAGGCTCCGGCAATGACCGTTCCGTCCACCGGAATTTTTTCCCCGGCCGAACGATGATCGTATCGCCAACAACAACTTGTTCGAGCGGCACCTTTGTTCGCTTCCGTTGCGGATGACCGTCGCCTCTTTCGCCTGCAGGCTCAACAGTTTCGAAATCGCTTCCGTCGTCCGCCCTTTGGCGAGCGCCTCAACATATTTGCCAACCAAAACAAGCGTAATCAACACTGCGCTTGTCTCAAAATACAATCTTGGCGCATAGCCTGGGACAGCCAACGTTTTGAGCGCCTCATACAAGCTGTAAACATAGGCCGCTGACGTGCCGAGAGCGACAAGAACGTCCATGTTCGCGCTCTTGTTGCGCAACGCCCGGTACGCACCGAGATAAAACGGGCCGCCGATGTAAAACTGCACCGGAGTGGCCAGCAGAAGCTGCACCCACGGATTCATCAGCCCATGCGGCATCGGCAGACCGAGATCGAATGGCAAATGGGCGATCATCGTATACAACAGCGGCAGTGAGAACACCGTTGACAAAACGAGTCGGCGCCGCTTTTGTTTCCATTCGTCTTCATTGCGAACGCCCGACCGCTCCTCACGGAGGCGTCCTTTGTAGCCAAGCCGCTCGATTTTCTTTAGGATATCCTCGATGGACAACACACCTTCTTCGTATTCAACGACAGCGCTGTTCGTCGCTGGTTGACCGTCGCCGCGGTAATGCCGTCCATTCGTTTTAACCCTTTTTCAATCCGCGTCGCGCACGCCGCACACGTCATGCCGGCAATATCGAGCGTCACTTTTTCCTTCGCCACGCCATAACCTAATTGCTCAATTTTCGTTTCAATATCCTTAAGGCGCTGTTTTTCAGGATCATATTGAATCGTCGCCCTTTCCATCGCCAAGTTGACGTTCGCCTTGACCCCGTCTAGTTTGTTCAACACTTTTCGATCCGGTTCGAGCAGGCGGCGCACGTCATGCCGGTGATGCGGAGCGTCACCGTTTTTGGCTCTCCCATCGGTCAACCCTCCCTTATTTTGCAAACTGTTTGATCACATCCATCAACTCGCGGAGCGATTGTTCGCCGCTTCCTTCACGGATCGCTTTTGCTACGCAATGATTCGCATGGCGTTCAAGCAGTTGCATCCCCACTTGGCGCAGCGCCGCTTGGATGGCGGAAATTTGGACTAAAATATCAATACAATAGCGATTGTCTTCCACCATTTTCTGCACCCCGCGCACTTGTCCTTCGATGCGTTTTAGCCGTTTCATAATGTTTTCGATTTCCTCTTTCGTACGCGGGATCATCGTTCCATGAAGCACATGTTCTTCTTGTGACGGGTGAGTCATCTTATTCACCTCTTCTTTTAGTCTATATACATTATACCCGAAGGGGTATATAGTTACAACACGTTATCTTCTTTTCGTAACAAAAAAACACTTCGATAAGCGTCGGATGATGGAGACGGCGTTTCCTCTATCCTTTCTTTCATGGATCCGCTACCTTGCGATGCAAGTCGCTTCTTTGTGGTAGACGTTATACATATCTAGCAACTGTCGCTCCGACAAGTTCGGATGCATGCTTTTCATATGAGGGGCATTTAGTCAAACATGAGCAGACCGTTTGTGTTGGCCAAGACAATCCGTTCCTGTCCTTAGCGCCAACACGATAGCCAACAAGCCTCCCGCCACTTTTTTCATAGGTATGCCCCTCTTCCTCATCATAAACGAAAATGATGGAGAGCGTATCCAGAAGGAGTGACAACTTTTATCTTCTTCCTTCTGACTAAGATACGTCCATGATGATCAAAATGGAGCGTGAAAGGAAGGGAAGATCACCGATGAAACTGCGCATCATGACATGTAACATTCGCCACGGAAAAGGCACAGACGGGATTTTTGAACGTGTTTCTCTCCTTATCGATCAAATCCGTATGATTGTTCCAATTTTGCTATTTTATCTTGAAAATGTGCAGAAAGTATGGATATAGTCGAAAAGAATGGGAAAAACCGTGATATCCGTCCGGTCCCCGTCTTTGAATATGAGGAAAGGCTGGTTTGACGACGTTTTTTCATTCAACATGCTTCTCTTTATTCTATCACCGTTCTTCTAGAAGTCTGGTGAGCATACGATGGAGCCGGTTGTGAGTGGTCAAGCGAAGAGGAAAACCGCATTCATTCGGATTCTCCACGCAATGCACTCAATGAACGATGCTGTGCATCATCGCTCTTCCTAAGTAGATCTTCATGCCGCCACCGTTGTTCCTTTTCGCTCAGGGTCAAGCCTAGCGGGTGCGTCTTTTCTTTCTTCCATTATACTAATAAACAGACCGCACCTAGTGGGAGACGACAGAAAGGAGTTTTTTTATGAAATCGCTCGTTTTAGCGGAAAAGCCGAGCGTCGCCCGTGACATCGCCCGCGTGCTCGGCTGCAAAAACACATAAATCATACTTGGAAGGGCCGCGCTACATCGTCACATGGGCGCTTGGGCATTTGGTTGAACTCAAAATGCCCGAAGACTATGACCGGAAATATGAAACGTGGCGGCTCGAGGACTTGCCGATCATTCCGAAAAAATGGGCTTGAAAGTGATCCGGCAAACGAGCCACCAGTTTCGCGCCATTGAACGTTTAGCCAAACGCCGCGATGTGAAAGATTGCATTATTGCGACCGACGCCGGCCGCGAGGGGAGCTGGTCGCGCGTTGGATTTTGCAAAAATCGACTGGAAGAAGCCGATTTGGCGTTTATGGATTTCATCGCAAACCGATCAAGCCATTCGCGACGGTTTTCGCCAGTTAAAACCCGGGACGCAGTTTGACCGGCTGTATGAATCAGCCATCTGCCGCGCCGAAGCGGACTGGCTGATCGGGTTGAACGTGACCCGCGCCTTGACGACGAAATACAACGATCCGCTCTCAGCCGGGCGTGTGCAAACGCCGACGCTCGCGATGATCATCGAACGCGAACGGGAGATTCAATCGTTCGTTCCCGTTCCGTATTGGACGATTCACGCCCGCATCGGTTCTGTCACTGCGGTATGGGAACGGCACGGTGGGAAACGGCTGTTTGACAAAGACGAAGCCAATGAGCTGATGACTCGCCTCAAAGGCCAGCCGGCGCGTGTTACATCGGTCAAGCGGAAGCGGAAAAGTGAACCGGTCCCGTTGCCGTATGATTTAACCGAGTTGCAGCGGGAGGCGAACAAGCGGTTTGGCTTTTCGGCGAAAAAACGCTCTCGGTATTGCAGCGGCTATATGAACAGCACAAGCTCGTTACGTACCCGCGCACGGATTCACGCTATTTGCCAAGCGATATGAAAGCGACGATGACCGATCGGCTTTTGGCGATGAAGCCAGGCTATGAAGACGTGATCTCCTCCCTGCTCACCAAAAGAACGTCAAGGCAGCCAACCGGGTGTTCCAAGATGACAAAGTGACCGATCACCACGCCATCATTCCGACCGATGAACGATTGGACCTCGCGAAGCTGTCGGTGGATGAACGCAAGCTGTATGACATGATTGCCCGCCGCTTTTTGGCACTGTTTTACCCACCGTATGAATACGAAACGGCAACCGTCGTCTTCGAGATCGGCGACGAAACGTTTGTCGCCCGGGAGACGGCGGTCGTGAACGCAGGGTTTAAAGCCGTTCTTGGCAAAGAAGAAACAGAAGCGAAACCAACGTTGTTACATCTATCGGAAGGCCAGACGCTCGCATCGGTACAACTTGAGATGGAACAATCGTTCACCGAACCGCCGTCCCGTTACTCAGAAGCCGATTTGCTTGCACAAATGGAGAGATATGGACTCGGCACACCGGCAACAAGAGCGGACATCATCGAGCGGCTCGTCGAAACGGAAGTGGTCGAGCGGAAAGACGGACGCTTTTATCCGACGAAAAGGGAAAACAGTTGATCGAACTGGTCAACGAGGAACTGAAATCGCCGGAGTTGACCGCCCGCTGGGAGCGTGAGCTCGAGGCGATCGCTCGTGGAAAAGGAAATCCAAAACAATTTTTGGCTAACATCCGCCGACAAACGGAGCAGCTCGTCACTGAAATCAAGCAGAGTGAACAGACGTACAAAGCGCCAAACCTCACGAATCTCACCTGTCCGGAATGCGGTTCACTCTTAAAAGAGCGGAAAACGAAAGACGGACGGATGCTCGTCTGTTCCAACTTGGAATGCCGCTACCGCCGAAGACGTGATCCGAAGTTGTCGAATCGCCGTTGCCCGCAATGCCACCGACGCATGGAAATGCATGAAGGAAAGGCCGGGCTCTATTTCCAGTGCCGCCCATGCAACATTGTAGAAAAGCGGAAGAAACGAAACGCACATCCGCGAAAGGAACGGAGCGGGCGTTGCTCAAAAATACAGCCCGTCCAATGAATCGTTTGGCACAAGCTTAGGAGAGCTGCTCAAACAGGCACTTGAAAAAAAGGAATAATCACTGTCAACCGCCAGAAGCTATGACTCTGGCGGTTTCTTTGTATCGCTGAATCTGAAACCTTCTTTCTCTTCACTCCGTATATATAAGTAAATCTACCGCAAAGGAGCGATCATGATGTTCAAGAAGTTGTTAAAGGGGCTTTTGGGGCAGAACCATCACTCCTGGTACTATAAGAAACATTACAGCAGCAGCGATTACCATATGCCGAAATCTTATTCTTATAAGCACCCGTCCCAGTACGGCCATTACCATTACAAAAGAAACATCATAGCGGCAGCTTTTTCTCGAGCTTTTTGGCAGCTGATGAAGCGATTCATTGACCGCCATCCGTTCATCGCCCGCTGGATTGACCGCCCGCACCGGAGCGGGAAGGTGCTTTTTGGCCGCTATGAAATCATCGAAGAACTCGGAATGGGGAGCTACGGCATCGCCTACAAAGGACGTGATCGCGACACCGGACGCCTTGTCGTCATTAAACAGGCGCGGCGGACAAAAGGGGAAGACGGCCGCCGTCTGCTTCAACGTGAAGCGGACGTGCTATCGCGTTTACGTCATCCACAAATTCCGGCACGATACGATACGTTTATCGAAGGCGGACAGCCGCATCTTGTCATGGACTATATCGACGGGCAGACGGTAGAAGATCAAATTTTCGGGCTCGGGATCACGTACACGGAACAAGCGGCGTTTCGATTGTTGCTCGATGTGCTTGACGTCGTGCGGTATATTCACGCTTCGGGCATCGTCCACCGCGATTTACGCATCCCCAACATCATTTGGCGCCATGGGACGGTAGCCATTATCGACTTCGGGTTGGCGTGCCGCATGGGTGAACGAGTAGATTTGCGCGATGACGATCCGCTTGAAAAGCAGCTGCGGCGCGAACCACACCCGCGAAGCGACTTTTATGCGCTCGGTCATTTCACGTTATTCCTCTTATATTCCGCTTACGAACCGACAAGTGAGGACGAAAAAAGCTGGGAAGAAGAGCTCGACTTATCCCCGAAAGCCCGAGCGATGTTGCGGAAAATGCTGCAGCTAGACGCGCCGTATGACCACGTTGACGAATTGATCGCCGATGTCAAACAGTTATTGGCCGAAAACGACCTAGCACAAACTAGGGTGCTCTAAAATCAACGGAACAAAAGCCCCTCTCGCCCATTGCGTCACGACGGAGGGGCTGATGTCATTTCAAGAAGCTTCACACTTAGGCATCAAGATGTCGAGATCCCATATGAATAAGACCGGTTACCATGTTTCTCACTGCTGATTATTTTCCCTGAAACACCGGCTTTCGCTTCTCTTTAAACGCCGCCACCCCTTCGCGATGGTCGTCCGTTTCGACCATCAATCCTTGGATGAGCCGCTCTTCTTCGAGAATTTCTTCGAGCGTCGCCGTCAAAGCGTGCTCGATCAGCCGTTTTTGTTTGCCGATCGCTTTTGTCGGTCTAGCGGCCAGTTTGGCAGCGAGCGCTTCCACCGCCTCGCGCAACTCTTCGGCCGGAACGATCTTGCTTAACACACCGAGTTCATACAGACGGTGGGCCGAAATCGGCTCGGCGGTGAAGAAAAATTGCTTGGCCAAATGAGGGCCGACAAGCCGCGGCAACCAATACGAACCACCGCCGTCGGAGACAAGGCCGACATTCGCAAAGCTCAAAATGAATTGACTATCTTCGGCGGCCAAAATGAGATCGCAAGCCAGTGCCAAATTGAACCCTGCCCCAGCCGCCACGCCATGCACAGCAGCAATGATTGGTTTTTCACATGATTTCATCGTCATAATGAGCCGATTAAGGCGGCCGATATGCTCATACGCCTGCGAGGCGCTCGACTGCCCCATTGCTTTGACGTCACCGCCGGCGCTGAATGCCCGGCCGGCACCGGATAGAACGATCGCCCGAACAGCGTCGTCCATCGCAGCGCGTTCGATTGCACGAGTCAGTCCAGCGATCATCTCCGGACTGAAGGCATTGAGCCGCTCCGGACGGTTCAATGTCAGCCATAAGACCGAGCCGGACTGTTCCACAAGCAAATGCATGGTTTCCATGTCCCTCTTCCTTTCCTTCTTTCATTTCCAATGAACATGATTGCTATTTAATGAGCCAACCGCCATCGACCAACACATCGGAGCCGGTCATGTACGATGCTTCCGAAGAGGCAAGAAACGCAATAACGCTTGCAATCTCTTCCGGCGTCCCCACCCGGCCTAAGGCGGTGTTGCGCTCAATGGCTTTAACAAACCGCTCGTTTTGCAGGCCCTGCTCCGTGAGCGGCGTCTCGACAAAGCCAGGTGAAACGGAATTGACGCGAATGCCGTATGGAGCCAGCTCCAAGGCGAGCGATTTCGTCAAGTTGATCACACCGGCTTTGGCGGCACTGTAGTGCGGAATGTGCGCTCCTGCCTGATGTCCGGATAGCGATGCGACATTGACAATCGCCCGGTTGACGCGCTCCCTCTTCGCCCCTTCGATCATCAGCGGCGCGAGCGTTTGTGATACGAGAAAGACGCTTTTGATATTGACGCGTTGCACATCATCCCACTCTTGTTCCGTGAGCTCGAGCCATTTCGTATGGGTCGAAATGCCAGCATTATTGATAAGCACATGCAAGTCGCCGTATCGGCTTTCCACATACTCGGCTAACGCTTTCACTTGTTCGCGATCAGTGACATCGGCCGCAAACCAGTCTGCAGCCGCCGGCGCCTCGAGACGCGCGATTTCTTGTACCGTTTCTTCCAGTTTGGCGGCGGTGCGGCCAACAAGCACGACGTGCGCTCCTTCTTGAGCCAAGCGGATGGCCGTCGCCCGGCCAATGCCGCTTCCCCCTCCCGTGACCACTGCTACTGTATTCGAAAAACGCACCGTTTTCCTCTCCCTTTCTCTTTTGTTCCCTCGATCACACAGGACCTATTTCAAATACAGTCGTTGCTCTCATAAGCCTTCCCACTTCTAAAACGTCAGTCCACCGCCGTCGACCGACAACGTCGCTCCGGTGATAAAGGACGCCTCATCGGATGCCAAAAACAACACAGCGTTCGCCACTTCTTCCGGTGTTCCGATGCGGCCGAGGGCGTTCGCTTTCGAGATGATCGGCCATTTGCGCGCATCTTGTTTCCAAGGCGTGATAATATTTGTGTCAATGACGCCTGGGGCGACGGCGTTGACGCGAATATTGAACTTGCCGTATTCGAGCGCTGCATTTTTCGTTAACAAAATGACACCGGCCTTGGAAGCGTTATAAGCCGATTCATATTTTTTCCTTTCATTCCAAGCAAGCTCGATGTATTGACAATCGCCCCACCACCTGATGTTTTCATGGCTGGCACTGCGTATTTGATGCCAAGGAACACCCCTTTCAAGTTGACGTCGATGACCCGATCCCACTCTTCTTCGGACAAATCGGTGCTCCGCACTTCCGAATGGCCGATGCCCGCGTTGTTAAAAAGAATATGTAGGCCCCCAAACGCATTGACTGTTGTTTGAACAAGATCGTTCACCCCTTGGAATCGGACACATCCGTCTTGACAAAAATGGCTTCGCCTCCGCGTTCCCGAATGAGACGAACCGTCTCCTCTCCACCTACCTCATCAATATCGCTCACAGCGACTTTCGCCCCTCAGCCGCAAACCGTACCGCCGTCGCCCGGCCGATGCCGCTGGCGCCGCCGGTGACAATAGCAGCTTTTCCGTTCAACCTCACGTTTCTCCCTCCTTTCCACTCTTTTTACACCCGCTTTCAAAACAATGTATACTAACTGGTCAGTATGTTGTTTCTTTTATTATACAATATATTTAGAATATTTTAAATCCTTTTATCCTCCTCATTGAGAAGCCTCCGCTTCCGAGCACAGTAAAAGGAGAAACGGAGGCGATGATCACCCGCTCGCTTCGCGGAAAGGACGCTTGAATCGCAAGCAAGAAAGCGAGAACCATCAAAAAGAGGGGAAGCCGCGATATGGGCTTTCCGTTCATCGATCGATGAGATCAGCCGCACCGTCATCGGTGCGTCCTTTATCCTCTCCCCAGTTGTCTTGAGACTCGAAAAATGATTGGCAGAGCGCATCAAGCGATTGCAGTTGTTCAATCAACCCTTGCAAATCGCACGTGCGGAACGTATCGCTCCATTCACGTCCTTCCTCGGTAACCGAGTACAAATGAATTTCCATGCATCCGTCCCAACGGACGTTGGCGTCAAGCCAACCATCCTCGCTTTCAGTTCGAGTGCAGTGGTCTTCCCATCTTCACTCTCATGCTTCGCTTTGATGACCCATACCATCCCTACACCGCCTTTCTTCCCCTTGCTTTGATGATCATTGACGTTTATGTCCGCTCATGTTCCACCCCAATCCATGAAATCGAGGGAGTCGGTCGACGGATGTTCGTTCGCCTAGTGTAGCACCGCATCCACTACAGCTGCGGCGCTGCCAGATTCAGCGA
The DNA here is from genome assembly GCF_014679705.1 of Geobacillus sp. 47C-IIb. Lineage (NCBI taxonomy): Bacteria > Bacillati > Bacillota > Bacilli > Caryophanales > Anoxybacillaceae > Geobacillus > Geobacillus sp. 47C-IIb. The sequence goes on along the minus strand of NZ_CP061473.1, from coordinate 3,624,357 downwards.
AGTGCGCAATGTGATCCAATTGGGGCTACCTTGTGGAGCCAAGCTCTACACATTCCGCCAAAAACGCTGGAACACAAGCGACATTGCTACGCCCTTGCATTCTGCATTGACGTCGCCAAATCCGCCATCATTTATAACGCGTGTCTTCCGAGTCGACCATTACGTTGCCCATAAGCCTTGTCGTTTATAGTATGCCTCAGACGACGGTTGCCGCTCCGAAAAGAGCTGGGCGGAGAGGAGGACATTGCCATTCGTATCCTGTCGGGAAACAGCGATACTAAAAATGGAGGTGCATTGGCATGATGGATCGCTGGGATGAATCAGGCGCTACGTTTGGCTGTCCGCGCTACACTCCAGGAACAGGTGTTCCTGATGAAATGAGTCCGATTCGCGATATCGCCCGCGGCTTTGAAAACGGGCGGCCGCCGGTCATTGAAATCACGCCAGCTGACGGTCGCCAAGAGGCAGATGCGGACGATATCGATTTTCCACCTGCTGACCGGGCGTTTTGAAGCGTTAGGACATAGCGCCTTCTGTCACAGTCACAAAGAGGATGTCGCGCTGTCTTTCGGACATCCTCTTTGTGTTGAAGGGGCTATGCTGATTGACATGACAGTACTATGAGCAACCGCACGGTCGGCCGCTACCTTGGCCAAGAGGGATTGGCGGTTTGCACAAACATAGCGGCCGATCTCCTCGGAGGCACGGTCTGTTTACACTGAACCCACCATGATGGAATCGGCCGGTTTAGCGGCGCACGGACACCCAAGGCCGCCCGTTTTCCCAATGAACGCGGATATGGAGGCGAAACGCCTCTGAGAGCCGCTCATCGGTCAACACATCCTCTTTTCGGCCGGCGGCAGCGATGCGGCCGTCTTGCAAGAAGCAACACATGGGTGATCGATTCCACAATCTCTTCAATATAATGGGTGACGTATAACACATGGCACGGCCGAGCGATGATTTGTTCGATCAAAGAAAGCATCTCTTCGCGCGCCAATAAATCTAGGCCGACGGTCGGCTCGTCCAAGATCAACAGCTTTGGATTCGCCATCAGCGCCCGGGCGATCAATGTTTTTCGCTTTTCCCCTTGCGACAGCGTCGCATACCGTTTCCCTTTGAGGGCTTCAAGGCGGAACGATTCGATGAACGATTCCGCCATGCTCCGATCATCATCAGTGACGGCATCATACAAGCCGATCGTGGCAAACTTGCCGCTCACAATGATATCTTCGACCGCCTCGGCTTGCAAAGTTTCATGAAACTGATCCAGTGAACTGCTCACAAACCCGATCTGCCGGCGCAACTCCGGCAGGCTCACCTACCCAAATCGATAGCCTAAAACTTCCACCTCACCGCGCGTCGGGTATTGATAACCAGTGACGATATTGAGAAGCGACGTTTTCCCCGAGCCGTTTAAACCAAGAATGGCCCATTGTTCTCCCTCTTTCACTTCCCAGTTAACCCCGTGTAAAATCGTGCGCTCTCCCCGCACCCACGAGACATCGTTCATACGAATAATGGACGTCATCGTTCCCCTCTCCTTTATCGAGTCTGAACCTCCCAATGGATAAAGCCACGGGATTTTTGTGTGAAATTAAGTGTTTCCAATTGCCTTTACATGGGCGCTGTCTCAAATTTCACAACACGTTCGAGGGGGCCCCCTACTTGGCGCTAGTCGTGCTGTGCGCCCGGTCTAAGGCGCTTTTTTCTGTTTAAATCCCTCATTCTCATTTGTTTAACCGTTCCATCTCTTGATTGTGCATTGGCTTCAATCTTTCATCCCAATGCTAAATTCGTAACATTTGCTAGTGTCATTCAGGCTTCAGCGCACGGGGCGACTTCCCTTTTTGCCGCTTGGACGAAGTGGAATCGATTCTTCCCTACGTTCTTTGCTGCGAACATCAAGCATCTTTTCAGCTTCTGTTGTTTCCGCCATACGGTTTCGCCGCGGCCGGTGCATCAAGATCATGGCCCCGCCAATCAATAGGCAAACCGCGCCGGCCCACCAAACGCGCTCAACAAACAAGGAAATGCCAAAGAAAATGAGAGCAAGGCCAAGCAGTCGATAAACTGACACGATTCTCTCCCCTTTTAGCCGCCCGCCACGTTTGGATTCCAACAAGCGGCGAAATCAAATGCATCAGGCCATTAGGCAGCCGTCAAGAAGTGAAAAGTGATGCTCCCGCCCGCGGGCTGCCCGGTTGGCGATAAAGACGTTCATTCCCATTTGTATTGTAGCAAACATTTCCAAAGGAAAATAGGGGTTTTTCTCATCAGGCTAGTGAAAAACGATCATTCCCTGCCGTACAGCGGTTTTCAAAGGAAGCGAAGGTGAACCTTTCCATTGCAGAAGCTGTCTTTTTGATCCGTATTCCTCATCCAATCACCAGCCTTTACAGTGCGGCAGCAGGAACCCGCTGTTTGGCAAACCGATATAAGACGCCTGTATGTTCCGGTTCGACCGCATGGACGCGGGCAGCAGGCACTCAATGAAACAACTTACTCTCAGCGACTTTTTCTTTGAACACCCGCATCCATCGGCTAAGCGGAGCTTGGAACGACAGGCCGGCTAAAAGCGCTGCGACCGCGAACAAACAGAGTCGCACCACATCGCGCCTCACGTTTTCCCATACGATGCCACCAACCGCCTCGCGCATCAAATCAATTGCGTACGTAAACGGCAACCAAGGATTCAACAGGCGAAAAAATGGGGGAATCAGCTCAACAGGGTACGTTCCCCCTGCTCCAGCGATTTGCAAGACAAGCAGGATAATCGCCATCGCTTTTCCCACATTGCCAAACAAAGACACCAAAGTAAAAATAATGACCGTAAATACCATGCCGGCCAGCAGGCCGAACATCACAAACCAGTGCGGATCACGAATGAAAATGTGAGGCAAAAACATGGCTGCACCAACCGTAACGACAAACGCCTGCAATAGATTGAGCGTCCAAAATGTGAGCAGTCGGCCGATATACATCGCTCGTGCCGTATTGCCGTTTTCTCTAAATGGGTCAATCACTAGCACTGAAACAAGCAACAACCCTCCAACCCAAATCGCTAGCACCGTATAAAACGGATTCATGCCCGATCCATAGTTCGGCAGCGGAAAGAGACGATAAGTTTTGACATCGACCGGATGGGCTAAAAAGGCACCTTTCGCCTGCGGATCTTGTTTCAATAAGTGGATGAGTTCATTGATGTCCGTTTCTGATTTCATTTTGGCGACTAACGCCGTCAATTCGCTAACATGGCGGGCAAGAAACGGATACTCCGTTTTTGCCGCCGTCAACCACTGTTCGGTTGCCTTAAGGTCACGGTCGGCGTTCGTAAATAGACGTTCAAGTCGAGAAATGACTCCAGCCATGTTTTCAAGTCTTTGCTTCGTCTGCTGAAAGAGCGGCGCCATTTCCGCCCATTTCGTTTGGATGAGCGGCAACGCCTGTTGTTCGTATGCTTGCCGAACGCCTTTCACAGCAGCGTCCACAGCCGCAGCTTGCGTTTGAACATGTTCAACTATCGTTTCAAATGATTGCCCAGCCGGTCTCATTGCCATGTCTTGCATGTCCGCAAACGTCTGACGCAAACGAATCAGCGCATTCCTTAGATGAGCAGGGCGATCGATATCCGCAGCTCCTTCTAGCCGATGCAGTGCATCGTCCAACTGGGACAAAAGCTGTTCGCCATCTGTTGCTATTGCCTTGCCGGTTGCTGCCCACCGTTCGAAATCATCATCAGAACGAGGCGGGGCAGCTGCCCACTGTTCCAACGAAACAGTGAGCTCTTCAAGAGTGCGCAGCCACGCTTCAGTCGGTGCCATAAACAGCCGGGGAGTTTCCTTTGTTTGAGCAAAAAAACGTCCCGCCCCATCCAGCCACTCTCTCCCTTGATTGACTACCTGTTCCGCTTTCGGCAACAGCTGTTCTGCTCGTTGGATGAACTGCCTTGCCTGTGCAGCGTCACGACTGGCTTTATCGAGCTGCCTCTCAATTGTCGGCAAATCGTTTTGCAGTCGAAACAATAGCGTTTCAAAATGACGAATATCCGGGAGCTGTTGCTCAAGCGTCACTCCTGCTTCATGGAATAAGGAAAACAGCACTGTGTTGACAATCGCTGTAAACTCATCCCCGACTTGCGCCGACAGCGTGCTGACTCCGCGTTCAGTAATTTTCGGTACGATGGCGTTTCGTTTGTCGTTTTCATAGTAATGAATCACAGCTCGCTTTGGCCGGTCGCGGACAATGGTCGCCAAGTTGGCGGAAAAATCCTCGGGGATGACGATCGTCGCAAAATAGTCCCCTTTTCGTACGCCCTCCATTCCTTTGGCCTTTGTGACAAACTGCCAACCGAGGCGATGGTTGTTTCGAAGTGCGTTGATGATTTCTTTACCGGCATGGAATCGATGGCCGGCTAATTCCGCTCCACGGTCTTCATTGACGACACCAACGCGCAAGTTCACCGTATTATCATAAGGATCCAATGAGGCCTCCACATTGATCCATGCATAAAGCGATGGGAGAACGATCAGTCCGGCAGCCAATACAGCCGCGGCCCAATTGGTCGTCAGCTGCTTCAAATCGCTCATGTATATGGACAGAGCTTTTCTCATAACGGATCCGCTTTCCTTTCTTCGATGATAGATGACCTTTGTTAGTATGAGCGAATCCATGAAAACTAAACGAAACTGGGCCACTTATGTTCATTTACGGAAAAAAAGCCAAAGCGCCAAAAATAGAAAGCCTAGGGCGGCTAGGCGCGTCAGATCAAACGGAATGCGCTGTCCGCCGAACAAACCAAAATGGTCAATCATCGAACTCATCACAAGCTGTCCGGCGATCACGGCAATCAACGAATTGGCCACGCCGACTTTCGGAACGATCAGCACGATGACAAATACGTAAAAGGCGCCGAGAATGCCGCCCAGCAGCTGCCATTTCGGCACAGAAAACATGGCCAGCAACTCGCCTTTTCCGAAAAACAATTGCACTAAAAATAAAACGATCGTTCCGATGAAAAATGAAACGAACGACCCTTCCAACACCCCGACCCGCCTGCCAAGGCCGCCGTTCACCCCTGCCTGTATGGAGACGGCCATCCCGGCCGCTAGAGCCATCAGCATCCATAGCCACTTCATCTGTCTTTTATCCTCCCCTTTTCGCTATCCTTCTTCGACAAACGTCCACCTCGGCTTAAAGAAGCACGGACTGTCGCTTCTTTTACCCGCATCATCTAACTTGAATGCCCCTTCTTGCCAACCAAATCTAGCGTTCATGCAGCGGAAGCAAGCGCATTTCCCCAATATCGGTAAAAGTATTTGACATGGCGATGAAAAATCCTTCTTTTCGCCCAAACGAAAAGGAGAGGATACAAAAAACAGACGAATCTTCATGACAAAGATCCGTCTGCATGTCTGTCAATCTGAGTTCACCAACAAAAGGGAATGATTCATTTATCTTAGCGAGTCGTTGGTTCATTTGGCGTTGTAGCAACGAACAGGCGCAGCGACCAAAAAGCAGCGAGCACGATGGCTAACGCGATCATCATGCGGCCGAGTGCATTTTGTTGGCTGAGCAAGTAGCTGTTGCACACACGTACTGGCACAGATAAATACAACCAGCCCATGACAACGAGCATCGAAATCGCGTTCGTATGAACGATGCCGCGGGCGATCGGGTGAAGCCGTTTCCAGCTTAACGATAGCGGCATCCCTACAAGTAGCGGCAACATCATCCATTTGGCAAGCCGTAGCAACGGTTCGTTCAACGAAGCATCTACCGAACGCGGCAATAGCCAAAAAGTGAGGACGCTGATGGCCAACAGTAATCCAGGCAAGCCGTTTTCGTTCCAACAGTTGAGCCATTCGATGAAACGGCGGGGCAACGCGAAACCAAACAGCCAGCCGGCTACCACCAGCACGGGAATTTGCCCGAGCATGACGCCAATCATTGATGATTCCATCCAACGCAACACCGGCGGCAGCACGAGTATCGCCATGAAGAAAGCCCCGCCAACTGCATATCGTTTTCCACTCACTTTTTCACCACCTTAGAGGACGCCTCTTTGGCCAGCAGGTGATTCAGTTCAGCGATGACCGCTTGCGGATTGTTGTAATCAAAAATGCGGACGAGCCGCCTTTTTTTGTCGAGCAAATAAAACGCCGCGTTATGTTCATACCCGCCTTTTCCATCGGGGATCACAATGACTCCCATCATGTTTAATAGCCGTTGAAGTTCCCGCTCGTTTGGTACACGAGCCATACGCCAAGTGACGCCATCTGCCCCATAATGATGGGCGTGATGCATCAACATCTCCGGGGTATCGTTTTGGCTGTCGAAACTAATACTTAAAAACGAAAGACGATGACTATGCGGAGACTGGCGAATGGCATCATAAATGCGGCGCAAGTTCATCTCAACAACCGGGCACACATCGCTGCACCTTGTATATATAAAAGTGGCTAAAACCCATTGGCCGCGCTGATCTTGCCAAGAAAACGTATGACCGTTTTGATCCTCCAACTGAACGGCCGGAAGCAGTTTTGGCTCTTGCAAGATAGCAAGACGACGGGCGGTTTCGCTCGTAAACGCGCGAAACCCGTCCGTCCCGTGCCATAGAAGTCCAAACCCAAAAACAAGGGTGAGGACAATTGCTATGGTGTTACGCACGCGGCCCCACCTCAATATTTTGCTTTGCCTGAACGATGATCACGGAAACGAAAAAGCGGTAAAGGAACACCGTGACCGCGGCGATAATGACAACGGCAAACACTGCTCCCATGCGGTCATACGGGACCCATTCCGGAAAATGCACAGCCCACCGCCGCGGTGCACTCACTTTACCGGAAAGCAAGAACGTGCCGCATAAACTGAGGAAGAAAACCGTATACACCCAGAAGCTGACCATATCCGCATAGCCGATTTTTCGCTCATTTCCGCGAATGAAATAATACATAAAACCGAATAACATAGAAACCGCGCCGACTCCCATATACATATGGAAATGTCCTGGCACCCATTTCGTGTTGTGCATCACATGGTTGATGACGATGGTCGCATCCGCAATCGCCGGTATAACGCCCGCAACCCAACCGAACATTGAAAGGAAGATGAAGCTTGACGCCCTATCCCATTCAATGCCGGAACGATAGACGATCATTAACGCGCCAAAGGCGGTCACGACCAAAACCGGCAAGCCATTCAAATAGGAAAATACTTGTCCGATAATCAACATCCATTTCGGCATGACAAAGTCCATCAATAAATGGTGCGGATAAACGATAATCGTAAACAACGTCGACATGTTCCACGCAATAAGGAAAATTTTGTATGATTTCCATGGACGATTTGTATATTTTGGCAAAATTTCATATACAGCGATTACTCCCATGTAAATGACCGAGTTGGCGAAAATATGTCCGAAGGCGTAAATCAAGTTTTTCGCCAGCAACGGATCCATTTCAATCGATGGTTGAAACAAATTGATTAAGCTCATGACTAGGACGCTCGCCCCGACCGTTAAAGAAACGAGATTGACAATCGAAACCATCGTGCTTGCCACTACCGTAGGCGGCGGACCGTAACCTTTCACTTTTCCGAGAATTTGCGGCCATCCAAGGCCGTGACCAAGGCTTCCGTATTCGCGAATAATGGCTCGCGACGTATCAAGATAAAGAAGCAAAAAGCTGACACCAATCAGCAACATGCCAATCAAGTACAGGCTCGCTCCTGTTTTCCCCCACATGCCGGCTGACATCGCCGGCAACGGGTACAAAAACGTCCATGCTCCAGCGAAACGGAAGACAAAAATACTGATGGCTGTCATCACCGCCCCCGTTAAAAACAACACGAAATGGGTCACAAAAATCGGAAACGATAAACGGACGTACTGGCGCAAAAAGTACCACATAACCGCCGACGCAGCAAACGCAGCCGCTCCAACCATAAACGTGCCATGCGCGGTCATCATTTCATAAAATGTATCTTGTCCAAGCGGAATCATCTTTCCTTGTGCCAACAACATCAACAGCCCAAGCACCATCATAAGCAAAATCGCAATACCGCTGACGAACATGTACAAGGCGGTCATCTTCCGAACGTTCGCTTCCATTATTTCCCCTCCCCTTCTTGGGACGGCACGACGGTAATGGTCGCCGTCATCACATGGTGGCCGATGCCACAATATTCTAAACAAAGTACTTGATACGTCCCCGGCTTCTCAAACGTGTAATACATCGTATTGGTATACTTCGGCATGGCTTGCGTCTGGGCCAACAGTTCCATGTTTTCATCATAAATGCCGACTCCGTGATTGACATCTACGCTCGTCACTTGAAAGGCGATCGGCTCACCGACACGAAATTCATTTCGGCTTAATACAAAACCAAATTGCCGCGCTTCCACTTGAACAACGGTCGGATCGGCAGCATGCGCTGGCCTTTCAAACGGCAAATCGCGCAGCGTATAAAACGTCGCTAGACCCATGGCCGCAATGACGACCAAAAACCATACATTCCGGATCCGATAGCCTTTTTTCTGAATTGGCTCATATTCGGAGCGCTGGCCGGAATGAGCGACGACGTATAAAAAAACGAAAATGACAAACAAGATGAAAACAACGGAGATGACCCACGCTGCTTGTTGGTACATGGCTATCCATTCCCCCTTTTCCCTCGTCAAGATAGTTTCACTATAGGGCATGGTAGCGTTTTCTCACAGTTAACTTCATCACAAAACAGACAATTTTTCTCACAATTTGGATTTTTTTGTCTGATGTGATAGAGTACACAGTTATGTGACAGCGGACTTGCTATAATGGGAGAAATGGTGTTAGGGGGGAATGGAGATGAAATCGTTGGCTTTTTGGACCCTATGTACGACGTACTTTCTCATTGTATTTGGCGGGTATGTAGCGTCCTCGAATTCAGGAATGGGGTGTGGCCCCGACTGGCCGCTTTGCAACGGGGTGCTCATCCCGGTGTTAAAAGGAGCGACGCTGATCGAGTACGCCCATCGATTGATCGGCGCTTTGCTCGCGCTGTTGACGGTGATGCTTTGCCTTCGCTTATGGCGCTCTTCCCGAAGTGGAACGGATCGTTTTGTTTCAGCGGCCGCTGCGGTTTTGCTTGCCATCCAAATTATACTAGGGGCTTTCGTCGTTTGGTTTGACCTCCCGCCTATCGTCGTCACGACTCATTTCTTCATCGCGTTTCTCTTTTTAGGCTGTCTCCTTTGGATTTGGCGGCGCGCTCATCATTCTCCACACCTGCACCAACCAGTCAAGCGGACATCTATTGGAATAGAGGCGAAACGGCATATCCATCTTCTTTTCGTTTTGTTGGCAGCTACGTTGCTGCTTGGCGCCTATGTGAAACATCAACATTACGGTCTGTCATGCGGATGGCTGACATGCGGAGAACAACTATGGCCGTCCAATGAAGCCCAAATGTGGCAAACCGCCCATCGAACCGCCGCTGCTGCGACGGTGTTGTATACCATTTGGACGGCTTTTGTTGCGCACAAGCGCCGCTGGGGGCGCCCGCTAGAGCGACGACTCCTTTTGGCTGCAGCAGTCGGACTGCTGCAAGTAGTGATCGGAGTGATCACCGTTGCGACAGAAATTCGTCTTTCCTGGGCGATCATCCATTTGGCCGTCGGCACATGGCTCGCCTTGCTGTTGATCGACCTTAACATCTACTTACATATGTCTGTGTTAACAAGAAGATCGTCTGTCCCTAGACGGATGGGGGAACACCCCCGAACGCCCGCCCGTTAGACATCAAATATCAACCGAACAAAAGGCGAAGTCAACGCCAACGAGGGAAACGAGAACAACTGCCCACACCGGCCATTCCGAAAAATAGCCAAGGTGAGCCATCAGTCCGCCAAACGACGTCAAACCGAGGCAGCGGCGTGATTCCGACCTCACAGACGGAGCCGAGCTTGCCTGTTTGCTGGTTGACCTCAATAGCCATCTATCTCGGCCCTTCCGTTTGTGAGATGGTCATGCTACAATCATATCATCATTGACAAGAGGAGAGAGAACATCATGAACGTTCGAATGCTGGCAACAAACGGGTTAATCGCCGCTGTGTATATCGCGGTGACGATGCTCATCCAGCCGTTTGGCTTTACGAACATTCAGTTTCGCGCATCAGAACTATTAAACCACTTAGTCGTATTTCGCAAAACATACGCCATCGGCATCGTGCTTGGCGTCTTTTTCGCCAATTTATTTTTCTCACCGATCGTTGCGTATGATCTTGTATTTGGCGTCGGCCAATCGGTGTTGGCGCTTCTCATCACAATTGTTTCTATGCGCTATATTGAGAACGTTTGGGCTCGTATGGCGATCAATACGTTGTCGTTTACTGTCACCATGGGCATCATCGCCCTCGAACTGAAACTGGCGCTCGGCTTCCCATTTTGGCTCACATGGCTGACGACAGCCATCGGCGAGTTTGTCGTCATGGCAATCGGCGCGCCGATCATGTATGCTGTTGGCCGCCGTTTGGCACCGGGGATGTTCGATTCTGTCCATCAAAGCCGTTAGCAGCTCGTCTCGTTTGGCACAGCATATAGAGTGCCCGCCCTGTTAAATGGTGCATTCTTCATAGGCCCGCAAAGAAGGTGTTTACCAACTTTGCGGGCCTCAACATCTATTTTGACTATGGCATCGAACGAGTGGCCCATTCAATGAGTAGGGAAACAACGGCAAGCAAGCTGACTCCTGCTGTCGTCATTTTCAGCATGCCTCGCCATCTTGGCGATATGGATCTCCCCATACGAAGAACGGCAAGGCTGACAGCGATTGTGCCACCCCATATGAAGAGGCCAACTGGGGTAACAAGCTGGCGCCAATCGCTGATCCAATAGTAGATGACGGCCGCCTGACAGGCGAGCAGTACATACACGATGATTCTCATGGCTCTCCCCCTATCTAACCGAAGTGCTGAACGGTTGGAATGAGCGGCGCCGGTTGTTCCACTCTTCTTACTCACTCAAAGCTATGCCGACAAATTCCGGTGACAATGATAGCAAAGCCGAGCAACGCTCACCGGTTCGGAAACGGAGCTGACAAGAACAGCACCTCGACCTCGCCAATGATGTCAAAAAAGAATGGAACAACAAGGCCGATGGCTGTTTCTTGCATCGATTCCACCTCTTCTCTATTATAATTTTGGATTTTGTTGTTTTTATGTTGATTATTTAGAACATAGTTTTACTTAATATCGGAATGATTATTTTGCCACTTTTGCGGCAACAAACCGTAAAAAAAGCGTCCACGCAAGAAGGTGGACGCGCTTGGATGATCGTTTGCCGGCTATCATGAATGGAATCACGTTATGTTTGCTCCAAATCGATTGGAAAAGATGGGGCGATCAGGTCATCGCTCGCCTCGCAACACAGGAAAAATCATCCCGTTTTCCGCGTGTGTTGGTTTGCTTATTTCTTCAGTTCAATCGGCACCACTTTGCCTTTTTCCACCGCTCCAACGGTAATTTTCGATTCAAATCCGCCGTCCTCACCAACACTCGGGACGATATACACTTGCTTGTCTTCCGGGATGTTTTTCAACCCTTCGTTCATATGTTCGCGGATAGCAACCGGATCATCAACCGTGCCAGCTGCTTTCATCGCTTCGACAAAGGCGTAAAGAGCCAAGTAGTTATAGGCAGATTCCGAACTCGGTTCGGCATTGTATTTCGCTCGATAGTTTTCCGCAAATTGCGGGGCTCCCGCCTCTTTCGACTCAACAAGCGGCATGACGCCGATCGCTCCCTCAAGCATCTCGTAAGATCCGATGGTCCGCTTCATTTCATCTAACTTCGCTTGGTCCATGACAATAAAACCGCCTTTAAAACCGAGCTCACGCGCCTGTTTCACCACTTTCGCCGTCGGTTCCGACGGTCCACCGATAAATAAGACGTCCGGCTTTTCTTTCAATGCGTTCGTGATGATCGTGAAGAAATCGGTGTCTTTGGTGAAGTCAATGGATGTGTTGTAAACAACTTCTCCGCCTTGTTTTTCCCAATATGGTAACAGTTGTTCCGTCCAATCTTTCCCATATTGCGTCGCCGTCGGCAAAGCAGCCAGCTTTTTGCCAAATCGCTTTATCACATAGTCGGTAAATGTTGGAATGTACCCATCATACCGCGGCGGAATACGTATCGTCATCTTGTTCCCTGTTTCTGTAATTTTCGGCTCGCTTGTATAGGCCGCGATAATGAAATTGTCCGTTTGGTTGAACACTTGCATCGCCATGACGCCGCCGCTGTGCGGAGTGAAGATGATTGGCGTATGATGTTCTTGGACAAGCCGTTTTGCATTTGCCGCTGTTTCGTTCGGCAAATATTTGTCGTCTAATGATACAACATTAATTTGATAAGTTTTTCCATTCACTTCAAACCCGCCGTTCTTATTGATTTCTTCCGCTGCCATTTTCACGCCGTTTAATGTCCGCTCCCCGTAGTAGGCAGCTGGTCCGCTTAACGGGCCGCTGTAACCAATATTGACGACGTTCTTCCCGTCGTCATTGTTGCCGCTGTCGGCATGATTGTTCGTCGTCGAGCTGTTGCACCCCGCAAGCATCAACGCCATGACCGCTGTCATCATAGCGGCGATCGGCCATTTTCTTTTTTTCATTCTGCTCCCCCCATTTTTATACCGAATATTCAGATGAATGAAGGTAGTACTCGTTGCTCACCTCCTTTCATCGTTGATGGATTAGCATCTTTTGGCGTTCATGACGGACTGAAACTCGTCCATAAACGTCTGTAGAAATGTCCTAGCAGTGACATGTCATGTTCCGATGTACGCTTTGCGGACATCGTCATTGGCGAGTAGTTCCTCTGCTGTTCCTGATGCGACGATCGTTCCGTTTTCAAATACATAGCCTTGATGAGCAATGGATAGTGCCGCATGAGCATTTTGTTCAGCGAGCAAAATCGTCGTCCCTTCTTCGTTAATTTGTTTAATCGTTGCAAACATTTGTTCAACGATGAGGGGGGCAAGCCCGATCGACGGCTCGTCAAGCAAGAGCACCGCAGGACGCGACATTAAGGCGCGGCCGATAGCGAGCATTTGCTGCTGGCCGCCGCTAAGCGATCCAGCCGTCTCATTTCGCTTTTCATGCAAAATCGGAAACAGCTCATATACATGTTCGATTGAACGGCGGATGCCTTCTTTATCTTTTCGATGAACGTACGCACCCATCAGCAAATTTTCGTATACACTCATGCGGGCAAACAGTTTGCGCCCCTCGGCGCATTGCACGACACCGCGCTGAACGATCCGATCAGGCGGCAGTGAGTCGATGCGCTCTCCGTCAAGGCGAATTTCGCCTTGCGCTGGTTTATGCAATCCGCTAATTGTGCGAAACAGCGTGCTTTTCCCAGCTCCGTTGGCGCCAAGCAACACCGCGATTTCCCCCGACCTAACGGAAAACGTCACATCGCGAATCGCCGTGAAGCTGCCGTAGCGGACAGACACGTTTGTCACTTCAAGCAACGGTGCTCCCCCCTAAATACGCTTGAATGACCGCCTCGTTATTTTGCACTTCTTCCGGCGTCCCTTCGGCAATTTTTTCGCCGTAATTCAGCACCATAATGCGGTCAGCGATTTTCATAATCATCGACATTTTATGTTCAATAAGACAAACCGTCAGGCCGCCCTCGACCATTTTGACGATCAGCTCTTCCAATCCTTCTGTTTCGTCTGGGTTGACGCCGGCAGCCGGTTCGTCAAGCAAGACAAGCTCTGGGTCGGTCGCCAAGGCGAGCGCAAACGCCACTCGCTTCTTCTGTTCTTGCGACAAATTCGCAACGAGCCGATCCGCCACACCGGTGAGCCCAACGAAATCGAGCACTTCCATCGCTTTTTCTTTACACGCCTGCTCCTCGCGGCGATGTCGTTTTGTACGCAAAATGGCGTCAAACAAATTCGATTCGGTGCGAAGCCGATGGCCGATGATGACGTTGTCCATCACCGTCGACTGTTCAAACAAATGGGTCGTTTGAAACGTGCGGGCGATGCCGAGTTTCGCCCGCTCATTCGCCGGCAGGCGGGTAATGTCGCGTCCTTTAAACGTAATCGTCCCGGATGTCGGCCGGTGCAAGCCGCTAATCAAATTGAAGAACGTCGATTTACCGGCACCGTTCGGGCCGATGATGGCGTTGATTTTCCCTTGTTCGACGGAAAATGTGACGTCATTGACCGCCAACAACCCACCGAATCGTTTCGTCAACCGTTCGACGTGCAAAAACATGTTTATCCCTCCTTGACGTACCGACCGTCTCGTCCTTGGCGCGAGGCAGCTAGTTCAGCAGCGGTCTGGTTGGCCTCCCGTTCAAGGCGCCGCGCCTCTGCACGCTTCGCTTGATAACGGATGAAGCCGCCAGCAATGCCGTGCGGATAAAAGATGATTAAAAGTGTCAACACCGGGCCAAAAATGAGCATTCGATAGTCTTGCAAAAATTGCAACTGCTGCGATAAAAACGTGATCAACAGCGTGCCGACAACCGGTCCGGCCAGCGTACCGATACCGCCGACAAGCAAGTACGTTAAAAAGTCAAACATGACAGTGACATACGCGATATCCGGTCCAAGAAAACGGATGAATGATGCATACAGCGCCCCAGCAAGCGAAGTGAAAAAGACCGACAAAACGAATGAGGCGAGCTTGTTTTTCATCGTTGAGATGCCAAGCGTCAATGCGAGCTCCTCGCTGTTGCGAATCGCGATATACGTCCTTCCAGTCAGCGAATAGACGAGCCGGTACATCACAAATATGACGGCGAACAAGAAAAACAAAACTAAATAATATTGGGCAACCGGTGTCTGAAACGACAGCGGTCCGATGTCGCTTGGCGCCGGAATGCCGATGAATCCACGCACTCCGCCGGTTAGGCTGTCCCATTTATCAATCACTAAATAAATGATATATCCGACACATAGTGTATAAATGGCGAAAAAGTGCTCTTTCGTCCGCAAGGCGACCAGTCCGATGGCAAGGCCAAGCAGCGATGTGAATGCACATGAGAGCGCGAACGCCCCCCAAAACGGCAGTCCGACCTTCACGGTCAAAATGCCAAGCGTATAGGCGCCAACGGCAAAAAATCCAGCGTGGGCAAGCGACAAATACCCGGTGTAGCCAGCAAATAAGTTCAACCCGTAAACGGCGATCATCCAAATAAAGGACATCGTCATCATGTGCAAGTAATAGCCGTTGGCCACAAGCAACGGGAGGGCAAGTGCCAACACCGCAAGAACAGCGAGCCATAGGTGTCGTTTTTCGAAAACGGCCATCAATGTCCCTCCTTGGCAAATAGTCCGTTCGGTTTGACCGTTAAAATGATGACAAGAATGGCGAAAGCAATAATGTCTTTATAGTCGTTCGACACGTATGTTGCCCCTAAGCTTTCACTAAACCCTAAAATATAGCCGCCGACAATCGCGCCGGGGATGCTTCCCATGCCGCCGAGAATGATGATGACAAACGCTTTCAAGATGACGAGATGACCCATACCGGGAAACACGAGGTTGATCGGCGAAGCGAGCGAAGCGGCGAGTGCTGCCAAACCGCCGGAAAGAAGGAACGTCATCATGGCGACTTTGTTTGTGTTAATGCCGACTAAGTTCGCTCCTTCGCGGTTTTGCGCCATCGCAATGATCGAAGCACCGATGAATGTCTTTTTCAGGAAGAGGTAGAGCAGCATCATGATGACAACAGTGGATGCGATGATGAGGATGCGTTGAACAGTGAGTGTCAAGCCGAAAACAGTGACAACATTCCCATATGGCGTCGGCATCGTTTGATAGTCCGCCCCCCAGACGAATTGGGCAAATGCTTCCAAAAACAACAAAATACCGATCGCCGCAATCTTATCGTGAAGCGGCGGCGCATCACGGAGTGGATAAAACACCAATCGTTCCATCAAGACACCGAGCAGCCCGACTACGACCATCGACACAACAATGGCAAGCCCATACGGCAGCCCGGCTTGGCTCATCGCGGTGAGCGTAACATACCCTCCCATCATATAAAGCGCGCCGTGGGCAAAGTTTGGAATATGCAAAATGCCGTAGACGAGCGTTAAGCCTAAGGCGACAAGACTGTAAACGCTTCCAACAGTCAGCCCGTTTATGAGCTGCTGGATAAACAATTCCACCCCGATCCCCCCTTATCTCTTGCACCGAAAACAGGTGAACAACTTGAACAGTTCGATAGAACCTATCGTTTTGGCCGTTCCTGCCCTCGAATGCCGTTTAAAATTAAGTCGACATAAATGTCGGTTAACTCCTCTTCGGAAACGCTCCCGTCCGGTTGAAACCAGTAGTAGCTCCAATTCGTGATGCCAAGCAGGCCGAACGTGATCATTTCTGCATGAAGCGACGGCTTAAATTCGCCGCGGGCGACCCCTTCCTGGATGAGCTGTTCATACTGCTTGCGGAACGCCCGCCGCTTCTCGCGGATTTCCTTCAAATGTTCATCAGCCAAATGCCGCATCTCGCGAAAGAAAATGCGGGCGCTTTTCTTCCGTGTGCGAATGTTGCGAATCACCATATAGACGATCGCATGCAGTTTTTCTGTACAGCTCTTCTCGGGTTCCTGCAGCAGGCGACTCTGCTGGTCAAGCAAATCTTCGATATAGGAGATGCATATATCGCGCAACAGTTCTTCTTTGCTTCTGTAATAGTAATAGAACGCCCCTTTTGTTGCCCCGACCGCTTCGACGATTTCCTGTACAGACGTTTCTTTGAACCCTTTGCGGTCAAATAGCTCTATGCTGGCTTCCATCAGTTTTTCTTTCATATCCATTGTCTCCATGTGTTCAGGCTCGTTCAATGATCGTCGCGATCCCTTGGCCGCCGCCGATGCACGCCGTAATGAGGGCGTATGTCCCACCGCGACGCTTTAGTTCATACACGGCTTTCGTAATCAAAATTGCACCCGTCGCACCAAGCGGATGGCCGTGGGCGATGGCGCCGCCGTTGACATTTACTTTTTCCGGATTCATCTCAAGCTCGCGGTCACAGGCGATCACCTGAGCGGCAAACGCTTCATTAATTTCGATGATATCCATCTCATCAAGCGTCAGTCCAACCTTTTCAAGCACCTTTCTTGTCGCTGGTACCGGACCGATGCCCATAATGTTCGGGTCGACTCCGGCGACCGCATAGGCGCGGACGACGGCAAGCGGTGTTAAGCCGAGCTGTTCCGCTTTTTCCCGCGACATGACGACGAGTGCAGCAGCGGCGTCATTGAGTCCCGAACTATTCCCTGCCGTCACTGTTCCGCCTTCCAAAAACGCCGGCGGCAGTTTCGCGAGTGCTTCCATCGTCGTGTTCGGACGCGGGTGTTCATCCGTATCGAAGACAAACGGCTCCCCTTTTTTCACCGGAACGGTAATCGGCACAATTTGTTCGTCAAACCGCCCTTCTTGCATAGCACGCGCCATGCGCTGCTGGCTGCGCAGGGCAAAGGCATCTTGTTCTTCACGACTGATGCCGTATTTTTTCACTAAATTTTCTGCCGTGATGCCCATCGGCGGGTCGCCAATCTCTTTCGGCGACAACTGCGATTTACGGAAGCTTGGCGGCGTCGAACTGTACGGCTTTTCCGGGCGGTCCATCAAATACGGCGCGCGGCTCATGCTTTCCACCCCTCCAGCGATATAGACGTCCCCGTCGCCTGCCCAAATGGCTTGCGCCGCTAAATTGACGGCATTAATGCCTGAACCGCATTGGCGGTCGACGGTCAGCCCGGTCAGCTCAAGCGACAGCCCCGTCTGCAACGCCGTCAGCCGGGCAATGTTGCCACCGCCGCTTAAGACATTGCCCATGATGACATCAGCGACAAGTTCCGGGCCGATGTTCGCCCGCCGCATCGCTTCTTTGATGACTTCCGCACCGTAAACGTGCGCTGGCAGCGTCGCCAAGGCGCCCCCTTGGCGGGCGATGGCCGTTCTTACAGCCGACACAATGACGGCATCTCGTTTCATCGCGATTCCCCCCTCACTTTTTTAGACGGCTCCGAATCGACTCGGCGTTTAAACAGAGAGAGACGAGCCCCCGTTTGTGCTGTATGCGGAAAGGGAGCGGTGCCCGGCGCCCCCTCACTCATACAGCGAAAAAACGGCTTCGCCTTTGACGACTTCCTTCCCGTGCTGATTGACAGCGGCAACGGCAAACCGAATCGTCTTGTCATCCTTTTCTTTGACCGTTGCTTTTAACGTAATGATATCGTTTAAAAACACCATTGATTGAAAGCGAACGAAATAATCTTGAACAAACCCTTCCTCGTAATACGGCGTAAACAGTTTCGCCAAGTTGCCCATCGTCCACATGCCGTGGGCGATAATCCCCGGCAAGCCGGCCTTTTTTGCCTCTTCATCGATCGTATGAATCGGATTGTAGTCACCCGATGCTCCGGCATATTTGATTAAGTCAAGCCGGGATACGGGTGAAAGCGTCACCTCGGGAAGCGACTGTCCCACTTGCCATTCGCGAATCGTTGTCATACGCTCATCGCCTTTCTAACCGCCTCGTTGATAATAATCGTCGAGGTGGAAGTGAATAGAAGATTCCCGTTCGTGTCTTCGCCGTTGTTGGCGATGATTAAAAAGCCGAGCTGACCCATGCTGCTTTGTTTTTCATAATAGTCTTTTACCTCTGCATAGCAGTACAGCTCTTCACCGACAAACAGCGGGCGCTCATAACGGAAACGCTGCTCGCCGTGGATCAGTCCTTTGGGCGGTAATTTCAGCCCTTCAATCACACCGTAGTCAAACACGCGCGGAAACGTCGGCGGTGCGATGTTGCGCCCATAGCGCGACCGTTTTCCCGTCTCTTCATCCCAATAAATCGGATTCAAGTCGCCGATCGCTTCAGCGAATTTTTTCACCGCTCCGCGCTCAACGACATTTTTTACTTTCTCTGACCGTTTGCCAATATCGTCTTGGTACATCACTCGCCCTCCTCATTTTTCAGCATTTCGGACCGCCGGCAACGTACAGCACTTGACCGTTGACAAACGATGATTTTTCATCAGCGAAAAATGCGACCGCATTGGCGATATCTTCCGGGCGGCCGCTGCGTCCGACCGGGATGTTGGCGACGCTGGCCTGAATGAGTTGCTCAAACGAGATGCCGAGCCGTTCGGCAGTCGCTTTCGTCATATCCGTCTCAATAAATCCCGGCGCGACAGCGTTTGTCGTAATGCCGAACTTGCCAAGCTCAATCGCCAATGTTTTCGTAAACCCTTGAATGCCGGCTTTCGCTGCCGAATAGTTCGCTTGGCCGCGGTTGCCGAGCGCTGATGTCGACGAAACGTTGATGATGCGGCCATATCCTTTTTCGACCATATATTTTTGCGCGGCGCGGGCACAGTAAAATGCCCCTTTCAAATGGACGTCCATGACCGTTTGCCAATCGTCGTCCGTCATTTTAAACAGCAAGTTGTCACGAATGACGCCGGCATTGTTAACCAAAATATCAAGCGATCCGAATCGTTCAACCACTTCTTGAATCGTCGTTTCCACTTGTTCGCGGTCAGTGACGCTCGCCACTTTGGCGTAAACATCGTATCCTTTTTCCCGCAACTCAGCTGCCGTTGCTTCAAGCGCCTCCGCGTTTAGGTCGATGAACGCCACCTTAGCTCCTTCTTCGGCAAAGCGGGTAACAACGGCCTTTCCGATGCCGCGGCTTCCTCCTGTCACAAACGCCACTCTTCCTGCAAACCGTTGACTCATGTTTTTCTCCTCCCCTTTTAGTAACGCTTTCATTTTGTTAGAGAAACTGCCCAAGCTTGACGTGTCCTTTAATTAAGTTGCGGGCAATAATAAGACGTTGAATTTCATCGGTGCCATCGTAAATGCGCCACAATCTCGCCTCGCGGTACCAACGCTCAATCGGCATCTCTTTCGTATAGCCCATGCCCCCGTGAATTTGCATCACCCGGTCAACCACACGGTTGCCCATGTTCGCACCAAACAGTTTCGCCATCGAAGCCAAATGACGGTTGTCCTCCCCTTCATCAAGCGTAAACGCTGCGTTTAAGACGAGCCATTTCGCTGCTTCAATTTCCACTGCTGAATCGGCGATCATCCATTGGATCGCTTGCCGTTCGGCGATCGGCTTGCCGAATGTGACACGCTCTTTCGCATAATCGATCGCCATTTGCAACAGCCGCTCGGCCGTTCCGACCGCGCGTGCGCCGACGACCCATCGCGCATAGCCGATCCACTCAAGACCGAGCTTGTAGCCGTAGTGCAGCTCACCTAAAATGTTTTCTTCCGGCACGCGCACGTTTTCAAAAATTAAGCTAGCCGGTGTTGACGGCCCCATTGTATGTATCGGCTCGGAGCGCCAGCCCATGTCGCGGTCGACGATAAAGCACGTCACCCCTTCACGGCCGTTTGTCGCTTGATGCCGCTCTTTGTCGGTAATGGCAATGACCATAACGAAATCGGCGTCATTGCCCCCAGTGATGAACGTTTTTTCCCCGTTGAGCACCCATTCGTCCCCGTCTTTGACCGCTGTCATTTTAATGTTGCGCGTATCAGACCCTGCCCCCGGCTCGGTCATGGCAAAGCACGATTTTTTCTCACCGTTGATCGTTGGGATTAAATATTTTTTCTTTTGTTCTTCGTTGGCGTAATACAAAATGTTATCCGCCGACCCGCCAAACTGGAAGGGAACGAGCGTTTTTGCCACTTCCATGAGCACAATCGCCTGCATGACATGGCCAAGATTCGCGCCACCGTACTCCTCTGGCGTATTAATCCCCCAAAAACCCGCCTCTTTCGCCTTTAATTGCAGCTCTTTTAATTTCTCCGGCGTAAGCCCGGGCTTCCCTTCCCGCTCGTTGCGCAATACTTCATTTTCTAGCGGCATCAACTCTTTTTCAACAAACTTGCGAATGGCCTTTTGGACCATGCGTTGCTCATCCGTTAAGCGCAAGTACATAATGGTTCCCCCCGTTTTCATTACACTTTGAAGCGACTTCCCACTCCCATAAATACCAACCGGTTGGTATGTTACCTTCATTATATTCGAATGTTCTGAAAAGTACAATACTTTTTTATGCTTTTGTCCAACAGGAAAACGTTGAGTACGTTCTCCTGTTGGTGCCAGTGCTGCGAATCAAGGATGTTCAGCCGTTTGAACGATATGGCCCAACACCGCGTTCCATACTGATTTACTGGCAAGGTAACCGACCGCCTTTTCCATATCAGCGACGATACAAGCGTCTTTGGGGACGTTGGCTGGCAGTATTCCATCGCCCCAAGACCGATTGTAGCTTCTCCATGATCGTCCTTTCCTTTTCCAATCATTTCTGTTTTCAGCTCTACTCCTTATTTATTTTTGCTCGAGTCGCTCTCGTACAGCGGCAACCGTTTCACCGATTCCACCATAAATGATAAGATCAAACATTCCGTCCATCCTTGTCGCCGTTTTGTTAATTAACACTTTCCGTGTTGCCGGAGATTCAGCAGCAACGTAAAACGGAATTTGATTCACAGGCGCCACCTCTAAACTCGTCCCCATAGCCAACAACAAGTCGCTCTCCGCCGCCCTAGCAAACGCTTCTTCGATATGGGGAACGAGTCCGCCAAACAAAACAACATCCGGTTTCAAAATCGTCCCACACTCACCGCAGCACGGCACATCGGTGCGGTTGACAAACGCCAAGTCATACGTTTTGCCGCACGATGGGCACGTCGCTGTCTGCAACGTACCGTGCAGCTCAATGACGTTCGTGTTTCCTGCTTTTGTGTGCAGCCCATCGATATTTTGCGTCAAAATCACCACTGTTTTCCCAATATCCTCCAGCCAACGAAGAAACCGATGCCCGGCGTTCGGTGCAAAGTCTCCCATCAGTTTCAATGAAAACATCCGCTTGAACCGCCGCCAAAAATCAACCGGATTTTTTTGATAATAATGCTCAGACAAATAATATTCCACACGTTCCTCTTGAGCGTAAATGCCGTTTTCGCTACGGAAATCAGGGATGCCGGACTCCGTGCTCATCCCCGCTCCAGTCAAGACGGCGATCGTGTTAGCCTCTCGAATCCACTGTCCAAACTGTTCGATGGGATTCATGTTGTTTCTCTCCCTTCCTATCAATCGCTTGGTTTTTCTAATGTCGCCTTTGGTTCTTTTCGAGGCCATAATGTATAGCTGAAACTCCATACAAAATCAATCACCAACACCAACGTCCAACGGCCCGCCATCACGAGCAGCTGTTGTGCTTTTGACACATCATCAGCAAACCAAACCATCCCCCACAAAATCGCTTGACCGATCGCCCAAGCCCCTAAATGGCGATACCATCCTTCTCGTTCTTGCTTTGCATGCTCCTTTCCAAAGAGCGGGGCTTTTTTCGGCTTAGGCATTTTCAAAAAAAGGTGAGCAAACTGATTGTCCGCCCATTGAATCATACGACGTCCATACACAACGGACACACTGATATAAACAGCTGCCAACGCATGGGATAACTTCGCTGTCTGGCCGTGTGCTAAGTCTACGACCGACACTACGAGTAAAATAAGATCTGCCAAAATGGTGCATGAAAAAAGACATACACTGATCATTTTCCATTTTAACACATAACGCGTAAACAATCCGGATACGACGAATACCCAAAACAGCACTTCACACGCGACAATCAACCACCCAATCATATCAGCCGCCCCTTTTTAATACAATTGTATCAAAAAAATAGTAACACAATTGTATCAAAAAAACAACTGTGTTACACTAGATACATGCCTAAAATCGTGGATCATGAAAAGCAGAGGGAACGAATCGCAGAAGCGACATGGGCCGTGATCATGCGGGACGGTATCGAAAAAGCAACCGTACGAAATATCGCTAAAGAGGCAGGGATGTCTGCAGGGGCGCTACGCTATTACTTTTCTTCCCAATCGGAGTTGTTAGCCTTTTCGATGAAGCTTGTCTCCGAACGGGTGCGGAAACGGATTGAAGCCATCCCTCGCTCCACTCCGCCTCTTGAAGGAATCAAACGTTGTCTCCTTGAAATTTTGCCGTTAACCGATGAAACGAAAAAAGAAATGGAGGTGTGGCTTGTTTTTACACAAAGGGCGCTTTGGGATTCCGAACTTCAACCGCTGAGCGAGCAAATCTATAACGAGTTGCAAACGGCAATAAAGAGGTTGCTTGAACTGTTACGTAATCTCGGGTTGTTAAGACCCGACGTGTCGATTGAGTTGGAAACAGAGCGCCTATACGCTTTGGTTGACGGTTTGGCCATGCACGGCATCATGCAACCTGACAAGCTATCTCCTTCACAAATGGAAGAAATCATCGAGTATCACTTACGCTCCATCTGCCGCTAAGGCAAATGGAGCGTCCCTACCTTTACTACCTAAAAAACCACCAACAATCAACGGCGACAGGCAAAAGACAGATGATTTTGCCACTTCCTCGTTGATGGAGCACCAAATATTTTGGCCTGCCAACTTTCCACACGATCATCCTTCCTTGTTTTATTGGCGTCTCTCTTCATTTTCTCGTCATGCGCAACGCATCGCTGCTGGCCTTGTGGAGCACCGCTTTTTCCTGCCGTAATGAGAGCACAAAGCATAGAAAAAGCACAACGCTTGCGAGAATATAAGGAAAACGAATATCTACATCAAACAAAACGCCCGCAACAGCTGGACCAATAATATTTCCAAGGCTTGTAAACGCGGAGTTCAAGCCGGCGATATAGCCTTGTTGGGTCTCATCGATTTTAGACATCTGCGTGCTGACCGCCGGACGCAAAATATCAATTGCCAAAAATACTAACACCGTTGCCACTAAAAGCATCGTCCATGTCGAAGCCAACAACGTCAACACGATGAATAAGGCGGATAGTAACAAACAAGCTGAAACGACGCGCTGTTCACCAAAGTGGCCTAACAACCAGCCGAATGTCGTCAACTGAACGAGCGGGCCGCCAATCGAGCCAATTGTAATGATCAAAGCGATTTCTTTCGGTGAGAAGCCAAATCGATGATCGACAAACAAGCTGAAAATCGTTTCAAAATTGGCAAGACCAAACGACAGCGCAAAAATGATCAACAAACTGAAAAAATACGGTTGCCGATGAACTTGGGCAAGCTGCACAAAAAACGGCACGTGATCCTTTTGAACCGTGCCCGTGGAAGCAGATGAATGCGATTCCGGGAGAAACAGCGCCGTAATGACAGCGGCCATCACTCCAACGGCCGCCGCACAATTGAACGGAACGCGGATGCCCCATTCTGCCATGTATCCGCCAATACCTGGGCCAATCATAAATCCCATCGTAATCGCTGCGTTAATATACCCAATGCCTGCCGCCCGTTCTTCATTCGTCGTTATGTCCGCAGCATAAGCCATCACTGCTGGCATGGTGAGGGCGGCGCTTATCCCGCCGATGACCCGCGAAAAAAACATCTCGAAAACATGATCGGCATAGCCAAACTGCCACTCAGAAAAGGCAAACAGCAGCATTCCTGAGACGATCAATTTTTTTCGGCCGACCGCATCTGCCATTCTGCCGGCTACCGGTGAAAAAAGAAATTGTGTTAAAGAGAAAACGGCCACAAGCAGTCCAACCGTTCCTCCTGAGATGCCCAATTGCTCGATAAACGTCGGCATGATCGGGATAATCAAACCGATGCCAATGAAAATCAGCAATAAATTGAACATCAAAATCAGCATGGCTCCGCGCTTCTTAAACAACAGCTGCATGTTTCCCCTCCTTTTTGCTTCCGCCTGAAGAAAGACTACCGCAAATGAAACCCTTTCCCTTCCACAAATTCTTTCATGTACATCCGAACTTGGCGGCTTAGCATGTCAGCCATTTGCCCCGTCCATGTATCAGAGCGGCGGCCATTTGTCCGCTGTTCATAGTAAGCTGACACCGTTTCATTATATCGCTGCAACTGCTCGATGAACCGGCCGCGGTCTTGATCGTATTCATCCTCATGATACACGTGGTCTAACGGCAACCGCGGTTTTTTTCCCGGCTGTTCAGCTGGATAACCGACGGCAAGCCCGAACAGCGGAATGACCCGTTTCGGTATGTTAAGCAGTTCGCATACTTCCGGCAGGTTGTTGCGAAGCCCCCCGATATAGCAAATGCCAAGCCCCATCGACTCAGCAGCAATCGCCGCATTTTGCGCCGCAAGCGCCGTATCGATGAGCGCCACCATAAATTTTTCCGTGCTTTCTAGCGATGGGAGTACGTCTTTTTCTTCCATTTCACCGATCTGTTCGTGGCGGTGAAAATCAGCGCAAAAGACAAAGAAATGGCCGTTATGCTCGACATAGGATTGATTCCCTGCCAGTTCGGCGAGCTTTCGTTTTTTCTCCGGGTCTTTCACCCCAATGATCGAATATGCTTGGATATAACTTGAAGTCGACGCCGATTGAGCGCATTCAACGATCATACGAATTTGTTCATCAGTCAGCGGCCGGTCTTCAAAACGGCGGATCGAACGGTGCTGTAAAATGGTTTCGATGACTTTATTCATGTCCTTGTCCTCCTCATCCAAAAATTCGGTTCATTCTTAAGAGTAGTGATGTCAATCAAATAGGCAATGCAACAAGGTATTTCTCTAATAGATAAACCTTAATGTTTAGAGTTTTCCAAAATCATTGCGGCTAAATCCTTTACTTACAGGGTCACAAAAGAGAAAGAGCCGAAAAGCAACCGGCTCTGTTCTCATATTCACTATTCAAACCGCCCTTCTTGGTAATCACGAATCGCTTCGCGAATTTGCTCGGGCGTATTCATGACAAACGGACCGTAAGCAACGACCGGTTCGTTTACCGGCTCGCCAGCGTAAAGAAGGAGCCGCAGTTTTTCGCGAGCGGTCACTTTTAACTCCGTTTCCTCGCCGCGGCTGTGGCGGCTTAGCAACAACACTTGCCCGGCCTTTCCTTCCGTGTTGCCGGCGCCAAACGTGCCGCTCCCTTCCAAAATATACAAAAAGCCGTTGTAATGGCCCGGCAAATCTTGCACAACCGTTATTCCTGGCTCAACAGTCATTTCGACCATCGTCACTGGAACGATGTTTTTCGTCGGCGCTTGCACCCCTTTTGATGAGCCGGAAAAGACGCGGATCACCGCCCCTTCTTCTTTCCGTATAGGCATATCCTCGGCGCGCAAGTTTTGATAGCGTGGCTCAGTCAGTTTATGCGTGCTCGGTAAGTTGATCCACAGCTGAAGACTATGGACGGTCGAACCGGGTGCAGGATCTTCTTTATGGACGACGCCGCGGCCAGCAGTCATCCATTGTACATCCCCAGGTCCAAGCATGTCGTGACCGGCTTTGTTGTCGAAATGTTCGAGTTCGCCACGAATCACATACGTGACCGTCTCGATGCCACGGTGCGGATGAACATCAAACGCGCCCCGCTGAAAAATGTCCTCCATCAACAACAAAAACGGATCATACTCTTGCCAATTCCCGGGCTCGAGCACTGGGCCGCTCTGGTGAATCGGGCTGTTGACAGTCATTTGCACCGTTTTGATACGGCGAATGTGGCGTTGAACGGCCATATCATCTTCCTCCTCTTTTCCACTCTGGACACAGCCGTGAGAGGAGACAGCCGATCTCCGGCCAACCGCCTCTCTTCCCCTTCATCGTACTCGATCTAGTTAAAACTAGGCAAATTATCTGCTTCCATTTTTGTGGTCATAGAGACTAACAAAAACAAAAAAACCGCCGATAATCGGCAGGTTAGTATTTCTATGTAATATGGCGGAGGAAGAGGGATTCGAACCCCCGCGGGCTGTGACACCCCTAGCGGTTTTCGAAACCGCCCCCTTCAGCCAGACTTGGGTATTCCTCCGCGTTCAAATGGAGCCTATCGGATTTGAACCGATGACCTCCTGCGTGCGGGGCAGGCGCTCTCCCAGCTGAGCTAAGGCCCCGTATAGAGTGATCGGGAAGACAGGATTTGAACCTGCGACCTCACGGACCCGAACCGTGTGCTCTACCAAGCTGAGCTACTTCCCGTCATTTGTTTATTTTCCCTTGCGACAATTCATATTCTATATGAACCTTTTAAGAAAGTCAATAGTTTTTTATATTTTTTTGCGTAAAAAAACGGAAATCCATTGCTTTTCCACTGCCAGCTACATAGTCACTGCTTTTTAGAAAACTATTAACAACGCGGCGATTATGCAGCACCATGGAAAAGGAGGCGATTTTGTGACACTCATTCCGCCGGCGCGGCGCAAACAGGCTTATTTTTCTTAGCTTGCCATCCCCATATTCATTTATGCCCCCACTGATCGTCGTCGTTTTCCCTAGTTCGGCAATTTAAGGCAACATCGTTATATCACGGACTTTTATTTTAATCTTTTGGGAGCTGTTTATAGAAAAGCACACGTATATTATACTCGCTTCTTGGTGATTTTGAAAAGTCAAAAGCGCTGCTTGATGAGCGATGACTCATGCTTTATGTCGCGATCGACATATACGGCTTTTTGGACAGCTGCCGCAGTTCAGTGGATTTGAATCAGCTGGATTGACTCGTTGACCGAGCAGATGCGCCGATTGGGGAGGCGCTCCCTTAACAGGGAAACGGATGAGCGATTCCGACGCATGAACACTCATTGAAACACCCGTGGGGAGTCCCTCCCACGGGTTTCGTTTGCTTCTCAATACACATCCCGCCGCGTAAAAACAACAAAAGCCACGATGAGAGCGACGAGTCCCCAAACGGCCAACACCGCCATTGAAAAGCCGAGCGTCATTCCTTCCACCGGTGGCGTCGTTCCTTTAATATAGTCGGTGAGACGCAAATTGACCATAAACAAATATTTTGCCGAATGCCATGACGACACCATATTGGACAAAATGGCACCAGAAATTAACGACGCCAACATAATCCCCATTACCGCCGCTGTGCTCCGCAAGAGCACGGAAAGCATAAATGTCAACGTGCCGACAACAACGCTGACAAATGTTGCCAAACCAAGCTCCATAAGCACGTATTCCCATTGAGGAATCATATGGACGTTCGTTGTATTAAGATCCTCCCCTTGAGGTACAAATCCGGTCAATAGCGGCAGACGAAAGCCGCCGTACCCGAACACAAGGCCGGAAATAACATATGACAACACCGCAGTCGTTAGCATAATAAACGATACAGACAACAAGAGAGCAATATATTTGCTTAGCAACACTTTCCATCGCTTCACCGGCCGGACGAGCAGCAGTTTGATCGTTCCGGTGCTCGCCTCTGATGACACAAGATCAGCCGCCACCACCATCACTAACAGCGGCAAAAACAAATCGATTGCGTTTTCGATAAAAACGCGCATAAACGTCGGCGCGCCGGGAGCGGACGGGTTAATGTCATGCTCTAAGTAATATTGTTGTTGTTGAAGGCGGATTTGCAAATATTTGCGCCACTCTTCTGACATGCTTGGTGACTGGAGACGGTTTTGCAAGTCGACGATTTGCTGCTGCAGCTGCGTCCGCCAATCAGTCGTGCCAAGCCGCTTCTTCAATTCTTCTGTCTCCCGGTATTGGGCGTATGTAAATAGAGCAACAAGCACCGCAACAATGGCGGCGATCACCCATAACCGCTTTTTGCGGACGATTTTCAGCATTTCATTGTACACAAGCTTAATCAATCGTTTCGCCCCCTGTCAGCTCGATAAACAAATCTTCGAGCGTTGGCAGCCGTGGTTCAATTTGAGCGACCGCCACGCCGGCGCGAATGAGTTTAGTGTTCCAAGCAGCAAGCTTGGCCGGCTCATACGGCGTGACGATGATCTCCTCGTTTGCTCTTAGCACTTCCGTTTCCTCGGCCAACAGCGCCCGCGCTTTGTCAACAGGGTCAGCTTTCCAAACGACACGCGCCTGTTCTTTTAACAGCCGCTCGACCGTATCGACAGCTAAAAGCCGCCCTTTCGCCATAATGGCAACGCGGTCGCACATGAGCTGAATTTCACTTAACAAGTGCGACGATACGAGAACGCTCAGTCCTTCCGTTTCCGCCAAAAAGCGGATGAAGGCTCGCATTTCACGAATGCCGGCCGGATCAAGGCCGTTCGTCGGCTCATCCAAAATGAGCACCTTCGGTTTCCCGAGCAGCGCCTGGGCAATGCCAAGCCGCTGCCGCATGCCGAGCGAATACGTGCTCACCCGGTCATGAATGCGCTGTTCAAGGCCGACGAGCTTCGTCACTTCCATGATCCGCTCCTCACCCACTTCGGGCATCATGCGGGCGAAATGTTCAAGGTTTTCCCAACCTGTTAAATACGGATACATTTCTGGATTTTCGACAATACAGCCGATATGACGGATCGCTTCGGTGAACCGGTGATGAAGATCATACCCACAAATCGCCACCGTTCCCGACGTCGGACGAATAAGTCCGACAAGCATGCGGATTGTCGTCGTTTTGCCTGCGCCGTTCGGTCCTAAAAATCCGAACACTTCCCCTTCGCGCAATTCAAACGAAATCCCTTTAATAATTTCTTTGCCACGAATCGTTTTCCGCAGCTCTTTAACTGCTAACGTTACCTGTTTCGTCACTGGCGATCCTCCTCCGTCAACGTAATGAGCGAGGCGACGCGCTCCCCGATCCGCTTGTACCCTTCCTTATTCGGATGGAAATGATCGCTATACAAATAGTCGTTGACATGCAAGGCAAATAAGTCAAACGTCGGCACAGCGACGATATTCGGATAGTGGGCCGCCACTTCGGCTGATGCAAAATTCCAATCGCGAACAATGGCCGACGTTCGTTTGGCATCATCTAAATCGCTAAACGGATTGTACAGGCCGATCGCAAAAATGACCGCTTCGCTGTTCAAGCGGCGAAGCAAGGCAAAAATGCGGTCAAGGTTCGCAATATACTGCCGTTTCGCCTCATCGAGCTCTTTCACATTCCACTCAAGCGCCTCTCCCCCCTGAAACAAATCGTTGCCGCCGATCGTCATCACAATCAGATCGGCCATGGCGATTTGCCGCTGAATCTCAGACTGGCCAAGCTGACGGAGCAGTCCGTCGGAGCGCAAGCCGCGGATCGCCAAATTGGTGACGCGAATCGGTTCATCTGTCTGTTGGCGAAGCTCATCGACCATATAGCCGATATACCCTTTGCCACTTTCATCGCCCGTTCCCCGCGTCAGCGAGTCGCCTAAGGCGACAATGTCAATCTCCCCATCGCGCTTCTTTGCTTCGTTGGCTGATGGCCGCTTTTGTTCGACCGAGGGTTTGGCAGCCGTAAACAGCTGGTCTTGCACCACTAAGGCAAGGCCGCCGAGCCAAAGCAGCGCAGACAGCGCGGCAACCATCATTAAAAGCGATACAATGTTGCGTCGCATGCCAATCACCTCACTTCCGCATTATTCCCTCTTGCGTTTGGTCTCGACTTGTCTCGTCATCATTTGTTTCGTCCAAGCGGCGCTGTTTGATTCGCCAATGTTTCGGATTCCAATACTTTCTCAACTTCGCGGCCGCTTCCTTTCCAACCAACACAGCCCCTATCCAGAACATGATTTCCGCCGCCACAATGGCACCGGTAGCGACCAACGTTTTGCCCGCCGCAGAAAGCGGCAAAAACGGAGCAAGAGGTGGAATGATCCACACAACAAACGACGCAATGATAAGCCCGATGCCAATCCGGTACATGACAGGCCGCCTCTGCTTCATCCTTTCGTGCCCCTCCATTCCATTTATGGTCGACCACTTATTTTCACCCTAACATACGTATCACAATTTTATCATAGTTCCGAAAGAAGACTCCCGCTTCAAGCATGTGAAGAGCACATCTTGGCAATCAGCAGAGAGAAGCGGTTGGCATCAGCCAAAACACGTATGAGCATCAATATGTATACCATTTGTTACGGACAGGCTATACGACTGCATAGAGAACCTCCCATACAAAAAACGACGCAAAGCCTTCCATATGTAAACGCCATCCTACAAAAAAGAAGCCTAGCCGAATCAGCTAGGACAAATGATTATCGTTGTTTCCGCCAATAATCGATGATCCCCATCGCACACACTTGTAAATCGAGCTCGATCACCTTGTAAACCGGTGATGAAGCCGGGATGCTGCACTCGTTAAGAAACGCCGTAATGTCGTTATGCAGCAGTTTCGTGACCGCTTTCGCCTGTTCAGCCGCCGGCGCCTCAGGATGACGGGCGATTACTTCTTTTCCGGCCGCAACAAACTTCGGCAGCCAAAAACGAAGCTGGCGGAATGCCTCCTCCGGTTGATCGAGCGCACCAAAATGACCAAAATAGATGCGCGTCGGGTTCAACTTCTCGAGCCGCTCCGCCGACTGTTTCATCGCTTCGGGGTTAAACTGGTTCGGGGAGGTCGACGGCAGGCAAAACGCGAGCCCCGCTTCTTGCAACTGCGGATAAAAAACACCGATCGTATCACCGGTAAACACTCCACCGCTGTATGAATCATAAATGGAAAAATGATGGTTGGCATGCCCGGGCGTATCGTAAAACGTGAGCGTCCGTTCCGCACTCAGCACAAGCGTCTCCCCATCCTCTTTTACGAGCAGCCGCTCTTCCGGAACCGGAACAATCGGATCAAAGAGTGCGTCAAACTGCTCCCCGTATACCGCCTTCGCTCCGGCGATCAGACGCGACGGATCAGCCAAATGCCGCTTTCCTTTCGGATGGACGATGACCGTAGCGTTTGGGCAATGTTCAAGCAACACCCCAACACCGCCGGCATGGTCCAAATGAATATGGGTAACAATGATATAGCGAATATCAGCCGGATCAATATGAAGCGCTTTCAATCCAGCAAGCAAATGCGGCACCGACGGGCTTGGACCCGTTTCAATAATCGCTAAGTTTTCTTCATGAAGCACGTATGTACCGGTGCGCTGCGGCATACGCAAGTCGTATAAATCGATGAGCGACATACGATGTCCAAGACTAATTGGCTGTGTCATTGTTCTCCTCCCCTCACATGTCATATGCAGAATATTCTAACATAAAGATTGATTTCACGCTACTAATGACCCTAACACAAACCAACCAACAATTTCACTTTTCATAAATGAAAAGAGCCCCAAGTCACCTTTTGACTTGGAGCTCCTTTCACTTATTCTAAATTACTATGCCGTTGAAATGCTTTCTGGTGTTCAACTTGTTGATTATTCGCATATTGCAAGCAGATGGCATCTAAAATCAGGTGCGTACATTGATCAAATAAGGAACCTAGCGGTTGTTTACTTTGCGTCTCATGACCACGCCGGTATTTGGTGGCCGCCGGAATATGAACGGTAAGAGAAGCGATATTCGCCAAAGCGGACGATAAATCCGTAGTGACGGCAATCACCTCACATCCAAGTTGTTTCGCCTTTTCTGCAATCCACACCGTCTGTTTTGTCACTCCCGAGCCCGAGATAGCAATTAACGTATCTCCGCTTTGCAGTGAAGGAGTGACCGTTTCTCCCACAGCATAGACCGTTGCGCCGAGATGCATCAGCCGCATAGCAAACGCCTTTCCCATGAATCCGGAACGCCCCTCGCCAGCCACAAAAATCCGCTTCGCTTTCGCCAGACGCATCGCTACACACTCAATGCTCATATGGTCAAATTCGGCAAATACTTGTTCTATTTCTGAAAAAATGACTTCAATTGGATGCATCATCGATCCCCCTATTTCGAACCAATTGTCTCAATTCTCTCGCCGCCCGTTCCGGATGCTCCGCCCGCGTGATGGCCGAACCGATAATCACAATCGAGGGGTGAAGCGGTTGAATTTGTTTCATTGTAGCAGCTGAAATTCCTCCAGCAACCGCTAGATTGCAACCAGTTGGGCGATGAAAATGTGCGAAATTGAAGTTTTTGTGCTGCTGTGCAAACTCCTGTTCATCCTTGCTGACATGGATGCAAAAAATCGCTTCCTTATACTGCAATAGTTGCTGCCTCACCGACTCGTTTGTATTTAATAAATCGATCATGACTTTTTTTCCGCGGATGCTAGCCTCCTTCAAACACGCTTCCACCGTCATTAGCGGTGCAACGCCCATGACTGTCATCACGTCCGCCCCCGCCTCGAAACATAGGTTGCATTCATACACAGCGTTATCCATCGTTTTCGTATCCGCGACAATCATTTTGCTAGGGAACGCACGCTTTATCGCTTCAATACTTTTGATGCCAAACTCTTTAATCAACGAGGTTCCTACTTCAATCCAATCAATATACTCCTCAACTTGTTGAGTGATTTGAATTGCTTGATTGATATCCATTCGATCAAGCGCAAGCTGAATATACATCTTCCACTCTCCATTCATCCTGTAAGTTAGCCATCAGCTTTTTTCGTTCCCGAAGACTCACGAACGATTAACTGACAGAAAAACGTATATAATTGCGCCTCGTCACATTCATTAT
This sequence comes from Geobacillus sp. 47C-IIb, assembly GCF_014679705.1. Taxonomy (NCBI): domain Bacteria; kingdom Bacillati; phylum Bacillota; class Bacilli; order Caryophanales; family Anoxybacillaceae; genus Geobacillus; species Geobacillus sp. 47C-IIb. Next base: position 3,590,965 of record NZ_CP061473.1, on the reverse strand, counting down.
GAATTTGTTTCCATAACAATTCGGCCGCTTTTTTGCCCATTTCATATGCCGGCTGGGCAATGGTGGTGATCGTTGGAGTTGAAATAGCGGCAAATGGAATATTATCAAAAACAACGACCGCTAAGTCTTCGGGAACGCGGATCCGATTCTGCTTAATAAACGCCATCACTTCAAAGAAGGATAAATCATTTCCTGCTAATAAAGCGGTTGGCTTTTGCGGCAGGGAGAACATCTCCTCTAATCGCGATGTAAGACGATGAATTTCATCAGAAATCATATATTCTGGTCTGATCTCAATTCCATGATCAATTAATGCCTGTTTATAGCCACTCATCCGCTCAATGCGTGGAGAGACGGTTAAAGGTGGGGTTACGATTCCAATGCGTGTATGCCCTTGTTCAATAAGATGAGATACCGCTTCATATGCCGCTCCCTTGTTATTCACTACGATCGTATGGACATTGATCCCATCAACTTTCCGGTCCATAAAGACCACAGGATAGTTTTCCCGTTCCATTTGTTGATAAAGCTCGATATTGCCTCCAGTCGGAACAATGACTAACCCATCTACTTGACGCGCACGCAACACTTCAATATACTTTCTCTCTTTGGCAGGGTCATCATCTGCATTACAGATGATCGCCTGCATATCATGTTCATGACAATAATCTTCAATGGCTCGGCTAAACTCCGTTGACACCCGATGCATAATATTGGCGATAATAATCCCGATCATAGATGTCCGTTTTTGTTTTAAACTTCGGGCAACATAGTTTGGGCGATAACCAAGTTTTTCAATGGCCGCTTTAATCCGTTCCCTCGTTTCATCGCCCATATGTTCATACCGTTGATTTAAAAATTGCGATACTGTGCTTTTCGATACTCCTGCCTCTTTTGCAACATCAGCCAATGTGACCTTTTTCACTTGCCTCATCCTTTGTTATCCATGAATTGGTTTTGTCATCCCTTTTATTTTAGCAAGAATAACAAAGTCTCCCCAAATTCGGAGCTATTTGGCTGCCCTATTGGTTGATGAGCGTTTGGCATTCCTTACCTTTTCCACAAATTTGCTAGCTGTCTTTTTTAATTGAATGAATCCTTCATCCGTCATTTCTTTACGCGGATCAAAAAGCGAGTGGCCTAATCCGACCGCAACAGCCCCCGCCGAAATGTAAGATCCGGCATTTTCCAAGTTGATTCCCCCTGTTGCTACGAATGGAATATGTGGAAGCGGACTGGAAACCGCCCGAAAATACGTTGGTCCAAGAACATGGGCTGGAAAAATTTTTACCATATCCGCTCCGTTCTCATAGGCCATGACGATTTCTGTTGGTGTCATCGCCCCTGGCATGCATAATCCACCATATCGCTTGACAGTACGGATCATTTCGATATTGACCGTCGGTGAAACGACAAACTGCGCCCCAGAGAGCATAGCCGCTCTAGCTGTCTCGGCATCCAAGACCGTGCCAGCCCCTACCGTTAAATGATCAGGAAACTCCGTACGCAATGTTTCGATCATGTTTAAGGCCCCAGGAGTTTCCATCGTTACCTCCAATATGGTGATTCCTGCCTCTTGTAACACCTCGGCAACCGGCATCATCATATGTGGCTGAATATGGCGAAGAATAGCAATAATCCCGATTTTTTCAATTTCAAAATAAACCGACATACTTTCTCTCCTTTACAACAGCTACAGCCAGCCGACTAGTGAATGCCTGACTGCCGGCTGTAGCGAAAATGAACGTACTCCTCATGATACGTTAACTATGCAAGAACCTGTTATCTATAGTATAATATTTAGTTGCCAATGCTTTTTTGTGCTTGATGGGCAACCCACTCATCAGGCACCTTTTTTTGTTTATTGCCCCCTTTAACAGCAATGATGGTTAACCATGATGCAAGAAGCAATGAAGCTGCCATAAAAATATACGATGCTCCAAATCCGCCAGTAACTCCGTTTAAATAACCAACAACATACGACCCTGCAAATGACCCAAGCGCTCCCATGCTGTTAATTAACGCCATCGCCCCACCGGCGACATTCCGAGGCAAAATCTCGGGAATGATCGCAAAAAATGGTCCGTACGGTGCATACATAGCCGCTCCAGCAACGACCAACAGGATGAATGAAATCCAAAAATGGTTCGTCCCGATGGCATACGAAGCGTAAAACGCAATGGCACCAATTAATAAAGAGGGCCATACAAATCCTGAACGATTTAATGTTTTATCAGAGAAGTAAGAAGAAACAATCATAAAAATAACCGCAAAGATGTAAGGCACTGATGACAGCCACCCTGTTGTAACAATATCCATATGCGGCGCCGCTTTAATAATGGATGGCAACCACATCACAAACCCATATACTCCAATACTCCACAACGCATATTGCAAACTTAATAGAATGACAATTTTGGACCGAAATGCTTCACGATAATTTTTCACCGGTTTTAATCCTCGTTGCTCCTGTTCTAGCTGCTTCTGCAATTGCTCTTTCTCTTCTCCTGTCAACCATTTGGCCATCTTCGGTTCATCTTCAACCAACTTCCACCAAATAAATGCCCATATGATAGCAGGAACTCCTTCAATAACAAACATCCATCTCCAACCGAATGATTCAATCAAATAGCCTGATACAATGGACATCCATAATACCGTCACTGGGTTGCCAAGAATTAAAAACGTATTTGCCCGAGATCTCTCTTCTTTCGTAAACCAATGGCTTAAAAAGACAAGCATCGCAGGCATGACAGCGCTTTCGACAACCCCTAATAAAAAGCGAATTACCATCAACCAATGAATATTGCTGACTAACCCCGTCGCACTCGCCAGTCCGCCCCAAAGAATTAACGACCAGAAAATCAATTTCTTCGCACTCTTCTTTTCTGCGTAATGGGCGCCTGGTATCTGAAATAAAAAATATCCAAGGAAAAACAGCGACCCTAACAAAGACGAGGTGGCAGCGGAAATGTTTAAGTCTTCGGCCAAACCTCCTGCTGCGCCAAATCCGTAATTCGCCCGATCAAGATAAGCCAAACTATACGTAATAAATACGACCGGAATCAGGCGGTACCACCGCGATTTCGCCAATGTCCCTTTCACGCTAGGCCCTCCTCCCGAATGTTGATAAACTGTTCCAACTGTTGTCGAGTTGGATATCCATCACTGTCCCCTTCTGACTGAACGGCTAACGCCCCGATGGCATTCCCCCGCAAAACCGCTTCGCGTATCGGAAGCCCTTCAAGCAAGCCACTAATGACGCCAACAGCAAAACCATCCCCCGCTCCAACGGTATCGACGACTTTCAAAACCGAAAAACTTGGAACATATCCTTCATCATTGGCGCATTTATAGAAAGCACCTTTGTCCCCAAGCTTAACGACAACGAGCCGCACTCCTTTTTCTAAGTAAAAGTCGGCAATGTCTCTTGGGTCGGCACATCCCGTCAATAGCTCCCCCTCATGCACCCCCGGCAAGAAGCAATCGCTTTCCAACGCCACCTCATTAATCACACGGATCATCTCTTCCCTTGATTTCCATAAAGAAGGACGCAAGTTCGGATCAAACGATATCGTTTTCCCCTCTTTTCGCATGAACGATTGAACATGCTTAGCGAACTCTCTCATTGAATCGGAAATAGCCAATGGAATTCCAGTCATGTGCAAATGTCTCGCTGTCCGAAAATATGCTTCATTGAAATCACCTATATGCATATAGCTGGCCGCAGATCCCTTCCGAAAATATTGCACCTCCGGGTCGCCCTCTGACATTTTCGATTTCAGCTGAAAACCGGTCGGATGCTCCGGATCGATTGCTACTTGTTCAATATTGACTCCCTCACTTTGCAACTGTTCGATAATATAGGCGCCAAAGGCGTCATTCCCAACTTTACTTACCCATCCGCTTTTTAAACCTAATCGGGCAAAACCAATGGCCGTATTCACTTCCGCCCCGGCCAGCGCTTTATGAAAACAACGCACACGGTGCAGCGGCCCTATTTCGGTCGCAATAAACATCACCATCGCTTCTCCGAATGTCACAACATCCATTCGCAGACTCCCCTCTTTCTACGGTGCTTGAAGCAAACGAATGTAATATGGTATGAACTCAACATCATTGATCGGAAATTCTAGTGCAATCGGCAAGTCAGTCGAAAATGCCCTTAAAATCGCCTTCCATTCTTTCGAGTTTTCTTCTGTTAACGGAACCGTTTTCAATCTCCCATCATACTTTTCCACATGTTTCAGATGGACGTAACGGATAAAGGGATGAAAATGGCTTAGGGCAACCGCTGCACTTTCTCCGCAATATTTCCAATTTCCAATATCGAACGTCATATAAACAGGCAGTTGATACTCATGAATGTCGTTGAAAAACCGGTATAAAGAGGAAATGGTCCCCCCATTAGGGGTTTGATCATTTTCGATGAACAGTTGCAACTGTTCCTTGATTTCTTCTAACAATGTCTTTAAATCGTCCATCTCGCAAAGAAGGGGATCGTAACAGCCTAACGGTACTTTTAACATCACCGCTCCTAACTCTTTTGCTTCCTGGATGACAAGATGAAGTTCTTCATTTAACCGCCCGTTTGCCGCCCAAAGAGGACTGGGAGAAGAGTAAACAAGAAACATCCCCATTTCGTCAGCAATCGTTTTCAAATGCCCAAGCGGATGATCGTGAACCGTTAACAGCTCCCTCCGAATCTCTACTCCAGAAACTCCCGTCCCGTACATTTTTTGAATAAAAAACCGTTGCCCTTTTTCTCGCACTTCGTTTCTATCCAAAGCATTGAGCGGGATCACAACATTTCTCATATTCACATCACCCCCTTTATTATTCGTTTTGTAAAACGTTTTAGTAAATCGTTTTACAAGAAGCATTTTATCACTCACTGAATTATCTGTCAATCATTTTATAATATTCAGACTTATATCTGCCCAAAAAACGAAATGGGAGCGAGACGATCCCTGCACCAATCAACCGATCGCTGCTCCCACCAGCATTTTTCATTATTCATGCCATACCATGACCTATGATCCATAACAATCATCTGACTCAAACTGTTACTACTTACACTTTCTTGAACGCTTATGACACCATCTCCCCGCTGGCCACTTTCCCTTTCCGCCCGTTTTTTATTGCCATCCATACCGCGGTGGCCCAACCAATAACGATAAGCCCATAAACGGTCGGATATACTGGCGCCGGCACCTCCCAAGCGTGAAGGAGTGTGCGGGCATTCGTCAAAATAATTAATCCGCCAACGAGCACTCCGAGCAAATGGGACGGCAGTTTGCGCACAAGCCAGGCGGCAATCGGAGCAGCGACAATCCCGCCAGCCATGAGCGTCAGCACCCAATACCAGTTCACTTGCTCCCAACCGAGGGAGATCGCAAAGCCCAATGTCGCTGATAATGCGATGGCAAATTCGGACGTATCGACTGTGCCGATGACTTTGCGCGCTTCCGTGCTTTTATTCGCCAACAAGATTGGTGTCGCGATCGGCCCCCAACCCCCGCCGCCGGTGGCATCAAGAAAACCAGCCGTCAATCCGAGCGGAATAAGCTGCTTATTTGACCATTGCTTCTTCGATTTGGATGACGAACGGCCGTTTAAAAACAAAAAGCGATAAATAATATAAAAGCCAAGCGCCAATAAAAACAACGAAATGTACGGTTTGATCAAATCCCCCGGCAAATTGCTTAAAAAGCACGCTCCTACAAACGCGCCGACCGATCCAGGAATGATCAGCTTAACTACCATATCGCGGTCGATGTTGCCAAATTTCCAATGAGACACACCAGACGCCGCAGTCGTCACGACTTCCGCCAGATGAACGGACGCTGAGGCAACGGCCGGAGCAATGCCGAACGTCAATAAGAGCGTCGTTGACGTGACGCCGTACGCCATCCCGAGCGATCCGTCAATGAGCTGAGCGATGAAGCCAACGAACACAAAAACGATGAGTTTTTTCATCCGTCTCCCTCCGTTTGCATGATTTGGCATGAGTAACTTATGCATTTAATTTAATTCCAACTATACATAGTTGTCAACTATGAATTTTTAAAAAAATAAAAAGGACGCCCTGAACAAAGCAGAGCACCCTTTGTTCCATTAGAACTTCCCTTGATATTGCTCGATTTCCCACGCATGAACCGCCGTGCAGTAGCTGTTCCATTCGTCTTTTTTCATCGCCACGTATTCATTGAATACGTGCTCGCCAAGCGTTGCGCGGCCGATTTCTCCACCTTCGAATGCCGCAATGGCAGCACCTAAGTTTTCCGGCAAGTTATCAATGCCAAGTTTGGCACGGCGGTCTTCTGACATATGGAAAATGTCTTCATCAACTGCAGCCGGCGGCGTTAGGCCTTTTTCCACACCATCCAAACCAGCTGCAGCAATGATGGCGTACGCCAAGTACGGGTTGGCCGACGGGTCTGGGCAGCGCAGCTCGACACGCGTTGCCATACCGCGTTTCGCCGGAATGCGGATGAGCGCGGAGCGGTTCGAAGCAGACCACGCGATGTAGCAAGGCGCTTCGTAACCTGGCACAAGCCGTTTATACGAATTGACGAGCGGATTCGTCACCACCGCGAAATGTTTGACATGATGCAGCAACCCCGCGATAAACTGGTACGCTGTTTCCGAGAGCTGGTTAGCATCATTCGGATCAAAGAACGCGTTTTCGCCGTCTTTAAAGAGCGACATATTCACATGCATCCCTGAACCGTTAATACCAAAAACCGGTTTCGGCATGAACGTCGCATGAAGACCGAATTTGCCGGCGATCGTTTTGACGACCCATTTGTATGTCGTCGCATTGTCTGCCGCGCCGAGCGCGTCTGCGTATTTGAAGTTGATCTCATGCTGACCTTCCGCCACTTCATGGTGCGATGCTTCGATCGTAAACCCCATCGCTTTGAGGGCGCGGTAAATTTCAAGACGGACGCGTTCCCCTAAGTCTTTCGGGGACGGCTCAAAATAGCCGCCGTTATCATGGAGCTCAAGCGTCGGATTGCCATTTTCATCCGCTTTAAACAGGAAAAATTCGAGTTCCGGACCGACTGAGATCGCGTATCCTTTTTCTGCTGCCCGCTCAACCGTTTTTTTCAACACGTTGCGCGGATCACCTTCAAACGGCGTGCCGTCAGGGTTAGCCACCGAGCAGAGGAAGCGTGCTTCCGCATAACCTTCCTCGACCGTCCACGGCAACACCGCAAACGTATTTAAATCCGGAACAAGGTACAAGTCAGAACGATTGATCGGCGAGAACCCTTTGATCGACGAACCATCAAACATGATTTTCCCCGCAACGACATCATCGAGCTGTTCAACCGTCACCGTCACATGTTTTAAAATTCCTTCAATGTCAACGAACTGCAAATGGAGAAGCTCAACGCTTTTTTGTTTGATCGTTTCTTTAATTTGTTCTAACAGGGGCGCTTGGGTAGAGGAAACGAACGATTTCAACATGTTACATTACCTCACATTCACACGTTTATTTTCCTAACATGTTTTTATTATAGAAAAAGACCGATCATTTGGCAACCTTTTTTCGAAAATTTTTCTGCATTTTTATAATGTTTTTTGCAATCGGTTTCAAAAAGAGGGTGAAAAAACGAATGTTTATGCAAAAAGGAACGGCTTGGGAAATGATTATCTCTCCCAAGCCGTTCTTAGTCATTCGCTATCCATGTTACATTTTCTCCACACATTGCCATAATCCGAACGGAATCAGCGGAAAACCGCTCGATAAACGTATGCGCCCCTCATAAGCGGTTGCCAGCATCCCGCCCATCTTCATCATTTTAGCGCAGGAGGCCCCGTGCAACGAATGAGAAGGGCGGAGCCCAATGAGTAACTAGGGGAAGAAGGCGCCTTCCCCCTCTCTCTTCTAATAGGCTATTCACAAACCAATACTCGATATCGTTTGCCGCCATCTTCTCACTCTTTGTTGTTTACATAATGTTAATTATGAAAACTCAAAGAATGAAACAAAAACAATGGAAGCCCTTCCTCTCATCCATCCTTGCCGCTCCGAAGCGGCGCCAGTGTGAATTTGTCAGCGATTGGCGGCAACAAAACGCCGTGCCAGCTGCACTCGCAATGCAACGGCACGGCGTTGACGATTCCTTGATGAGCGAATGATGTTCTTCCTATCATACCCGTTTGACAATGAGAAGTCAAGTAAATCACTATGATGTTGGCTTCCATTTAATGCTGCAGCCGATGCTCGGCTTTTGGTTTTCCGGCACGGGACGACCCGCCAGCAAGGCATCAAGCGCTGCGCGAATCGACTCCCCGGTCACTGGAATGCCGTTGTTTGGACGTGAATCATCGAGCTGGCCACGATAGACGCATTTCAGTTCACGGTCAAAAATGTAAAAGTCCGGGGTGCAAGCGGCATCATATGCCTTCGCCACTTCCTGCGTCTCATCGTATAAGTATGGAAACGGATAGTTGAACTCTTCGGCCACTTTTTTCATGTTTTCGGGTGAGTCTTCCGGATATTGTTCGGCGTCATTGGCGTTGATCGCGACAAATGACACCCCTTTTGGCATGTAATCGTTCGCTAAACGGACGAGCTCGTGCTGTACATGCTTCACAAACGGACAATGGTTGCAAATAAACATAATGACAGTCGCCACGTCAGATTTCACGTCATCAAGGCGAACGAGTCGGCCATCGACGGCATTCGTCAAGGCAAACGACGGGGCCTGTTTGCCAAGCGGAAACATATTCGATTCGACAGCTGGCATCATGAACACCCTTTCTCCCGTTTTTTCTTCCTCATTATACCAAAGAGCGAACACCCCGACAAATATGCCGCCCAAACCGAACCGAAAAGCATGGCATATGATGACACATAGGCGAATGGAAAGGAGGCTTGCATGCATTGATTTACATGAACAAGCGGATGACCCCGCGCGTATACAGCGCGACTCCTCCTCCATCCTCACACGTCGTGTTCTATCACCGCCGAACCGCCGCAGACGAACTGCTCGACCAGCAAAAACAGTTATTTGAACAGTTGGCGGAAACACTCGCTCGGATCGAGCAAACGGTGGAAGAAGGGCAGCTGAAACAGGCGCAACAGTACGAACAGACGGCTGGCACCTTGGCTCACCTCGAACAATCGCTTATCAATGAACAGGCGGAACAGAATGAGCTTGGTGGTCAGCTCGTCCGGTCGCTCGCTGATCTCAAGCAGACGATGGCAGCGGGGCAGACGGAGCAAACAAGGCTCTATCAGGAGCTTGCCGGAACGCTTGCTCTCCTCTTGCAATCCGTTGAAACCGGACAAGAACAGCAGACACAGCAAAACGAACGATGGACAGAAGCGCTCACCCGCATCGAACAGCGGTTCGCTGTCGGACAGACAGAGCAAGCCGAACTCACCGACATGCTCGCTCGCCTTGAGCAATCGCTCATCGCTCAACAGCAAATAGAAAACGAACAACAGCATAAATGGGAAGAGCAGTTCGCGAAAGAAGGAACAGCACGCCAATCGGTCATTGAAGCGTTGACAGTACAAAGCGAAACGTTGCGCCAGCTTGAACAGCGAACAGCTGAGCGGGAACAGCTGACCGAAGCGATGACTAGCCGCCTTGAAGAGCAAGAAAAACTGTACCAACAGCTCATTGATCAGCTCGAGTTGCAGCAAGTCTTTCATCAGACGGTGATCGAACGGCTCGAAGCGCAAGAGGCGTCACAATACAAAATCACCCGCCAGCTCGACAGCTTAAAAGAAGCGCTATACGAACGGTGTTCATTTATCGTTGACAGCGTTAAACAACTCTTTCATTCCTTCTTCCCCGGACGCGCACGCCATCAAAAAAAGAATCGTCAAACGGCCGAACAGAAAGAATCCGTTCACCTTTAGACTCTTCCCCATTTGATTTCACGACCGATCGCCGACAACTAAGCTCCCTTGGAAACTCTTGACGAATCCGCCACCTTGAAACGGCGGATGATTTTTTGCCCGCTGCAACGTCAGGCAAATCAATAGACAAAACGAAGACTAACCAAGCATAATAAGAACTAACCATTTTTCACCTTGAACAAAGAGGAGGAACGAACATGCCGTTGCAACTCAGCGTCCTTGACCAATCGCCAATCGCTGAAGGCATGACAGCAGAAGAGGCGCTTGCAAACACCGTCCGACTCGCACAATTTGTCGAAGAGCTCGGCTATAAGCGGTTTTGGGTATCGGAACATCATGATACAACCAGCCTTGCTGGCTCGTCTCCGGAAGTGCTGCTCGGTCATATCGGGGCGAAAACGTCGCGCATTCGCATCGGCTCCGGCGGCGTCATGCTGCCGCATTACAGCCCTTATAAAATCGCGGAAAACTTTCATGTACTTGCCGGACTCCATCCCGGCCGCGTCGACTTAGGCATTGGACGGGCGCCCGGCGGCATGCCGCGGGCGACGATCGCGCTGCAAGGCGACAGACGCCGACCGGTCGACCGTTATCCGGAACAAATCGATGATTTGCTCAGCTACTTGTATGACACCCTTCCACCGGTGCATCCGCTTTACGGAGTGAAAGCGACGCCGATCGTCCAATCGCCACCTGATGTATGGCTGCTCGGTTCAAGCTCAGAAACGGCTAAGTTGGCCGCGGCTAAAGGATTGCCATATGCGTTCGCCCAATTTATTAACGGTGAAGGCGGCGAACAATATATGCGCTCGTATCGCGAGCGGTTTGTTCCGTCACCGTATTTAGCCGAGCCGCGCTCGATGGTCGCCGTGTTTGCGATTTGCGCCGAGACAGATGAAAAGGCAGAGTGGATTGCCGGGAGTCTAGACTTAACGTTGCTCATGCTCGAGCAAGGGATGGCGGTGAACGGTACGCCAAGCCCAGAAAAAGCTGCGGCGTACTCATACAGTCCGTATGAACGCAAACGGGTCGCGGACAACCGGAGACGAATGATCGTCGGCAGTCCAGCGCGCGTCAAAGACGAATTATACCGGTTAAGCGAAGCGTATGAAACAGAAGAGATCATGCTCGTCACGATTACATACGATTTTCATGACAAGCTCACCTCTTTTCGGCTGATCGCTGAGGCGGTATGGGGGTGAAACGAATGCGAATCCTTTCGATTAACATCGGAAAGCCAAAAACAGTGGAGGTCAATGGCGAGCGGCTAGTGACCGGCATTTACAAAACACCAGTCGCCGGATCGGTCGCTGTCGGCAAACAAAACGTAGCCGGGGACGGGCAAGCGGATCTTATCCATCACGGCGGGGAAGACAAAGCCATTTGTGCCTATCCATCAGAACATTTTGCCTATTGGGAACAGAAATATGCCCGTCCGTTTCCCCCAAGCTCGTTTGGAGAAAACTGGACGCTCTCTGGACTGACCGAAGAAAATGCATGCCTTGGCGACATTTATGCCGCCGGCACGGCGCTCGTGCAAGTGTCGCAGCCGCGCCAACCATGTTCAAAACTCGCACTTCGCCACCGGCTTCCGGATTTGCCGAAAGCCGTCTGTCAAACGGGAAAAAGCGGATTTTATTTTCGGGTGCTGAAAGAGGGCATCGTCGAGCCGGATGCACCGCTTATCCTCATTGAACGTGGCGCTGGGGAGTTATCGATCGCCTATATGAATCACATTTACTATCATGAGCGGGACAATATCGCAGCCCTAGAACAAATCGCCCATCACCCAGCCCTATCAACGAGCTGGCGCGAAGCGTTTCTTCACCGCCTCACCAATCAGAGGAAACGATAAACCATTAAGATAACATCGTTCACCTGTTTAGCGCAACTGGCGAAATATCACCAATCACAACACAGGCGCCCCTATTGGAACGGCACTCCTGCTTGCTTTGCAAGACTCCGTTTGCCTGTCGGGGCGCCTTTTACACTTTGTCCTATGCTTGCTGTGTGCCGCGTTCCCAATAGCGGCGGTACAAATGGAAGTAAAATCCTTTCGTCGCTAGCAATTCATCGTGTGTTCCTTGTTCGATCACTTTCCCCTCGTTAAGCACAAGAATGCGGTCAGCATGTTGGATCGTGTTCAGCCGATGGGCGATGACAAAACACGTCCGACCGTCCATCAGCCGTGTGAGCGCTTCTTGAATGCGCACTTCTGTCACCGTATCGATATTGCTTGTCGCTTCATCCAAAATCAATACTGCCGGGTCGGCGATCATCGCTCGAGCGATGGCCAACAGCTGCCGCTGACCTTGGCTGATTCCTCCGCCGCCCGGTGTCAAGATGGTGTCATAGCCATTCGGCAGCTTCATAATAAAAGAATGGGCGTTTGCCTTCCGCGCCGCTTCCTCCACTTCTTCATCCGTCGCCTCAAGCCGCCCGTAGCGAATGTTGTCACGAATCGTTCCCTCAAACAAAAACGTATCCTGAAGCACGAACGCCATATGCCGCCGCAAGCTTGCCCGCTTGATCGTGCGGCTGTCACGGCCATCGATGAAAATAGCCCCCTCATCCGGATCGTAAAAGCGAGTCAATAGTTGGAGCACAGTCGTTTTGCCCGCTCCGGTCGGGCCAACGAGCGCAACCGTTTCTCCCGGGGAGACGGAAAATGTCACACCGACAAGCGCCGGGTGATGCTTGTTATATGAAAAAACGACATCGCGAAACTCGATGCGCCCATTGATCCGATCGATCGCTTCTGCTTCCTGTTCATCTTCCGCTTCGCGTGGTGTATCAAAAATTTCCAACACCCGCTCCGCACCGGCTAATGCCGACAGCAGCGTATTCCATTGGTTGGCCAAGTCGTTGAGCGGACGGGTAAATTGACGGGCGTATTCGACAAATACGACGATCGTTCCGACTGACACCGCCCCTTTCGCCGCGAGCCATCCGCCGATGCCGGCAATAAGCGCGAAACTCAAGTTGTTTAAAAAGTTCATCAACTTCGGAATGAAGCCCGAATACGTTTGTGCCCAAAACCCAGCTTGTTTCAACTCGGCATTTTTACGCGCCAATTCGGCTTCCATCCGCTTTTCTTGAGAGAACAGTTTCACGACTTTTTGTCCAGAAATGACCTCTTCAATAAAGCCATTCATCTCGCCAAGGGCGCGCTGCTGTTCACGGAAGCGCGCTTGCGTCCGACGCGTAATCCAGCGCATCCCGGCGTACATGAGCGGCACAACGACGAGCGTTACGACCGTCAATATTATGCTAAGCGAAATCATCACCGCCATAGCGCCGAGCAGCGTCAACGTACTTGCGATCACTTGGGTCACTGTGCTGTTAAAGGTCTGACTCATGTTATCGATGTCGTTTGTAATCCGGCTCATCAATTCGCCTTGCTGGCGGCGGTCAAAAAAGGAAATCGGCAGCTCATGAAAATGGCGAAACAGCTGTTCTCTAATCGCGTGTACTGTCCGTTGGGCGACGTCGACCATCCAATAGTTTTGCAAAAACGTCGTTGCGCCAAGGGCAGCATAAATCGACAGCAGAAAAACAAGCGTCGCGATGAAACCGTCCGTCTTCCGCTCGACAATATACAGATCGACTGCCCGGCCGATCACATACGGGCCGGCAAGCGCCAGCGCCGAGCTGGTGACGACCATCGTCACCGCCGCGAGCAGCTTTCGCTTTTGCGGGGCGATAAACGTCCAAAGCCGCCGCAGTGTGCCAACGCTGTTTTTGGCCCGCTGCCCCGTCCCAAGGCGGGCTCCGTGGTGGCTATGCCGTAGTGACATTGCTTTGTCCCTTCTTTCCTTCCTGCGTAGCGACAATCCGTCGGTATCGTTCGCTTGTCGCTAGCAACTGTTCATGACTTCCTTGGGCGATTAAGCGCCCGTCTTCTAAAAGCAAAATCGTATCGGCCGCCATCGCTGTACTCACTTTTTGTGTCACCATCACCGTCGTACACGCATATCGCCGCAAGGCAGCGAGCAACTTCGCTTCCGTCGCCGCGTCGAGCGCGCTCGTGCTGTCATCCAAAAGCAAAATGCTTGGATCGCCGACTAACGCGCGGGCGATCGACAGCCGTTGCTTTTGCCCGCCCGATAAATTGACGCCTTTTTGACCGACTACAGCGTCATACCCGTCCGGAAACTGAGCGATCGTTTCATGGATTTGCGCATCGGTGGCCGCTTGCATCATCTCTTCTGCCGTCGCCGACGTGTGGCCGAACCGTAGGTTATCGGCGATCGTGCCAGAGAACAACAGCACCTCCTGAGGGACGAAACGGACGGCCGTCCGCAACTGCTTAGCTGAGAATTCACGCACATCGATGCCATCAATCAACACCCGTCCAGCGCTCGGTTCATACAAGCGGGGGATCAGCTGAAGAAGCGTCGATTTCCCGGATCCGGTCATTCCTAAAATCGCCGCCGTCTCTTGTGGGCGGATGACAAACGATACGTCGGAAAGAGCATCATGCTTGCTGTTCGGATAACGGAACGACACGCGCTCAAACCGAATTTCGCCGCGCCGGATCGTCAGCCCATCCGTCTCGCTCGCTTCGGTTTGTTCTGTCGGCGCATCAAGCAGTTCGGCAAGGCGGGCGGCCGAGGCGCGCGCCCGCGACAACGCCATCGTAATGAACGTAAACAGCGATAACGCCGCCGTCGCCCGCGTCGCATAATTGACAACGGCAACGACTTCCCCGGCGCTGGCCGTCCCGCTCTCAATATCGAGGCGTCCAAAAAACAGAATCGCGACGATGGCTGCGTTCATGACAAACAATAATACCGGCGCGATCGTCTCAACGAGGCGGAGCACGCTCATCGTCTGCCGCATAAGTGCATCGTTTGCTGCAGTAAACCGCTCCTGCTCATATCCTCCCCGCATCCACGCCTTAATGAGACGCATGCCGGCCAAATTTTCACGCATCACGCCATTGACACGGTCCAATGCCCGTTGAACGGCGGAAAACGATGACACCGCCTTTTTCATCACCCATAATAAAAAAGCGGCTGAAAGCGGAACAGCCACTGCCAAAATAAGAGCTAGACGGGAATGGACGACAAACGCCATGGCAACGCCAAAGACGACGAGAAGCGGTGCACGCAAAGCGATACGCAAGCTCATAAACAGCATGTTTTGCACTTGCGTTACATCGTTCGTCATCCGGGTAATGAGTGAAGCCGCCGACAGCTGTTCAATGCACGCTAACGAAAATGACTGGATTTTGGCAAATAACGTTGTGCGCAGCATAAAGCCGTACTCCTGCCCAACGTAAGCAGCGGCAAACGAATTGGCAATGCCGGCGACAAACGCCAACAGCGAAGCGCCAAGCATGACGGCGCCCCACGTAAAAATGGCGGTAACATCCCGTTTCATCACACCATCATCAATGATTTTCCCCATTAATAGCGGCTGCCAAAGTTCAATCGTCAGCTCTGTCAACATGAACAGCCAAGCTAAAGCCATCCACTTCCGATACGGCCGCAAATAAAGAAGCACTCGCCGCACGTTGCGCCCCTCCCCTCTCCTGTTCCAGCCAAAGTGCCGAGCCGCCCTTTACTTTCATTTCTAGTTTTATTCTAAACTTGAACCATTTCTTTGACAATGATGACGCCTTGAGAACTTATTTGCGATGTGAACAAAAAAACCCCGAACAGCCGATCATGGCCGCTCGGGGTCTCGCAGCGTCAACATTCACGCTGCCAGTCGACAGTTGACCCAACGGCAGTTGCAAAACAGCCGGGGCTCACTTTTTATAATCCCGTTCCCAACGGGGCCGGTTTACGATCGGCATTGTTGCCATGCCGAATAGAGCTCCTCTTGGCCGATAGAATCCGGGGAGCGCAACGGAGGGAGCGATAGCAGTTCCTGTTCATCAGCAACGATTGGCAATAGCCGGTCAAGCTTGGCAATTAGCAAAATCTTTTTTAGCACAGCATTATCCCGGACGATCATGGCCATCGCACGGTTGGCGCTGACCACTTGTTTGAAAAAGCGGACAAGAAACGCCAATCCGGTGCTATCCAAAAATTGGAGGCCGCTTACATCGATCACAACAAGGCGACGCTTGACGGCGGCTGCTGCAACCAACAGCTTTTGTTCCGCAGCCAGCTGCGTATCATAAGCGAGCCGCCCGGTCAGCTTAATGCACTCGTACGCAGGTTCTGTAATCATTTCCAGTTCAAACGACAACCAATGCTGTTTCATCATATCCCCCTATCATTGACCAACCCTGCTCCGCCCCTGCCGCCTATGTTCATCGAGAAGCTGGACTAAAACGGTCTTTGTTGCGCTCTTTGCATTTTCATCACCAGCGTCCGCCGTCCATCCGCCCGCTCCACTACAGCCGTCATATCCATAATTTCATGAATCAGCAATAGCCCGCGACCTGATTCAGCTAGGAGCACATCGGAAAGCGTTTTTCTACCAAGCTGTTTGAACATTTCCTTTGGGATACCGTCACCGTCATCCTCGACCGCCACCGTCACTTCATCATCTGTAATGGAAAAAAACAATAAAATCGTCCCCTCGTTCAGTCCTAACCGCCGAACGGCTTTCACCGCATTAACAATCGCCTCATGCACAGCCAGCACAAACAATTCGGCATCGCGGACAGCAAATAAACAGGCGGTTTGCTCTGCGATCAGATCGCAAAATGCAATCGCCTCCTCGCTCGCCTTACAGCGCACCACCCACTCAGCCACCAAGTGAGCTCTCGCCTACCCATGGACTGTAATTGACAGCAAACAAACGTCATCAGTCGGCCTGGCGAGCGAAGGACTTTGGCTGATTAATTGTTCTAGGAAACCTTTATCCGGCAAATGACGGTACATTTGCGTGCATGTCCGAATTTTTTCAATGCTTTGCAAAATCGATGGATCCATTTCCTCTAAAATGCCGTCCGTATATAGAAGCAGGCGGGCTCGCCTATTGTAATCGATCACCCCTTTTTCAAACGGCAAAGAAAACGGGCTGCCGATCGCCAAGCCGCCTTTATCCAACTCATGCACACTCCCATCCTCAAAGACAAGCAGCCCGGCGGGATGGCCGGCATTCGTGTATTCAATTTTGCGCTCTTTTGTATCAATAACTAAATAAATCATCGAAAATAAATAACGCATGTCATTCGTCTCGTCCGGGAATAAGTTTTGCACATGCTTCTCCAGCTCACTTGCCACGGAAACGGGATCAATAACTCGCACAATCAACCCACGTAAAAGCGAGCGGAGCAGCATGCTCACTAAAGCCGAGGAAATGCCATGACCCATTACGTCGATGACGATCACCCCATAGCGGTATAAATCGATTTGGTAGCAGGCATAAATATCACCGGACAAATCATCGGACGGAATATAGACCGCTTCCATCGTTACTTCCTTATTTTGGATGAGCGGTGTCAACAAATTGTGCTGAATTTTTTTCGCCAGCTCGACTTGGCGCCGACGCTCACCCTCCTTTTGTTTTCGCTTGGTGATATCTTCTGCAAGAACAACATATCCGCTTGAACTTGGCACCGGAATGATCGTATAGGCGATATAGACCGGCGTACCGTCTTCGCGTTGTACAATTCCTTCACCGCATTGCCGCCTCTCAGGTGGAAACGGGAGCGGCGTTTGACCGCTGTGGCGGAAAAGCGTCCATATCGGACGTCCGATCGCTTCCTCTTTTCGGTATCCGAACAGCGCTTCGGCACCGTTCCCCCAATCTTGCACCGTCCCGTCCGCTGCCACTGGAACAACGGCAAACGGCGCAGAAGCATAAATGGTGCTCAACACCTCAGCCGACGTCAAAGTGGAGGCAGAGAGCGAGGTCTTTCGTTCAGCAAACTCCCAAACGAGCCATTCCCCTTCGCTCCCCGATAAGGCATAAACGTTCATCCGACTCGCGTACATCTGCCCATCTTTGACTACATGGTGCGCCTCCCCTTGCCAATATCCGTCCTTTTTCACCGCTTGGGCGATATGGTCAAACAAGCCGGCAGATCGTTCTACCGGAAAAAGAGAGCTGGCCGGCCGCCCGATCAATTCCTCTTTGGCCCATCCGAGCCGCTGTGTCATTCGCTCGCTGACCGCAAGAATGAAAAATCGGCGGTCCGTAATCATCATGCCGCTGCCCAACCGTTCAGCGTCTAGCTGGTCGATCGCCTGTACATTCGCTTTCACCATCGTTCAACCCTTTTTCTTTTAATAGTAAAATCTTTAGTTCCTCAGCCGACACCGGCTTTCCGAAACGAAAGATGCGCCTCGGCGCCGTGCTTCTTCCACCCCGCCTTCGGGATGTATTTTTATCACCATTCCACCCATTTGTTTCGAAATAAAAACAATGCTATTGTTTCATTCGCTCTTTTTCATTCATTTTCCTTCTTTTTTCGCCAAAAACCATCTAGTCCGTTTTTCTTATTTTGCCGGCTGGTTAAACCGCCGACGAATCGCCGCAATGATGAGCAGCAACACCGGAATAATGACTTGGAGCGGAACATGCAAGTAAAAGGTGACGATTTTCAATCCTTCTTGAATATGTTCCGCATAATTGCTGGCAATAACAACGGACAAAATGAGAATAAGCAGACCGAGTGGATAGACGAGCCGCCGGTAGCTCGAAATACCAAACAAGTTGGCCGCCCCAACGATCCCGGCGTAAAAAAAGATAGAGATTTTAAAAAAGCCGCCGGTGATCAAGGTAATCATAAAAAAGACGTCGAGACGCTCTAAAAAATCAGCTACTTGCACGCGACGGATCGTATCCAAAAGCGGAAACGACGAGCGCGATACCGTGTCGGGTCCGAGGACAGCCACATTGATCGCCATAATGAGCGCCAAATTGATCCCGCTCAGCACCATGCCGACCACCCCGGCTCGTCCTACTTTTGTCGGAGTATTGATATAGGGAAACAGCATCGTAAACACGATCATCTCACCAAACGGAACATATAACGTTTCGGTAAACACCGTTTTCCATACCCGCCTCCATCCTTCTTCCAACATCGGCTGCAGTTGGGTCACGTCAACGATCCCAGAAACAAAAACAAGGACAAATCCGATGGCCAAAAAGTAAAGCACTATCAAAAACAGTTCACCAGTGCGCGCCAATACTTCAATTCCTTTATAGACGCCATACATCACAGTCACCGCCATAATCGCATTTAACACAAACAACGGCGTCTCCGGATAGGCAAACGTCAACAACAGTTCGCCAAAGTCGCGCAGCACACGGGCGGCAATATAAAGAAAATATGTAATATAGACAATAGCTAGCAGCTTGCCGAGCGGTGCTCCGACAATTTGTGGCAGATAAGCAGTCAGCGGCTGATCGGGATAATACTCAAACAAACGGCGATAAACGAAAAATAACAGCAGTCCGATCGCCAAGCTAAGCAAAATGGAAATCCATACATCTTGCTTGGCGCTCACACCAAGTGGAATGACGACGGCACTGCCGTGCTCGAATAGCACAATTAACACAAATAACTGGCGCACGTTGATTTTGCTCGATTCCAATCGTATTCACCGCCTTTGCCTAGTCCACATCCCCACGTGCCGGCTGTGCCGGCGACGATTGATTATTAATACGGCTTATCCCACATTCTCGTGCGACGGATATGCATATCTGTTGTCACAGTGACATCAAGTTCAGGAAAATAGCGATCGTGCCACTCTTTCTCGATCTTCTTCCATAAGCGTGGAGCAGCGCGGTGAACCGCGGCGCCAAACCCGAAAACATCTGTTTTTTCACGCTGGGCCGCTTTAATCGCTTTTGTGACGTCCTCCTTAGCGCTACGTTCAAGTTCTTTTTCTAAGCGGAATAACAAACTAGTGTCGGCTAAGTTAATAGGAATTCTTGACTCGCTGAGTTCTCCTTCCGCTATGATATGGATCGAAATGGACGGACGGCCGTTTTTGATTTTCGCCTTTACCTTCGTTTTTGATCGCGTCGTCCGATAGCCGATCGCTTCTTTCTTTCCTTCCCAAGGAACGGTAAGATTTGTGTGCTGAATACGTTCTAACACCCACATCATGCCCCTTGCTGTCGGCCCGTCTACCCAACGAACGAGGCGGTCGTTTTTAAACAGAGCGAGCCCGTCTAATTTGATGCGTGCATCCGGTACGGACGACTGAACATTTTCTTGCCGTTTTCCTTTTCTAGGATCCCCTTCAATGGCTACACCGGTCATCACTGGGTTTCTCTGAGACACGGCTATGTCGCGAACCGTCCGCCATATATCGATATTGCTCGTTTCTCCCCATGCCAGCTCGGAAAACTTAAGCATTTGAATAATTTGTCTGGCGGAAATTTTATCGATCGGTGTTAGCACCGAGAGCACCTCTTTCGCTGAATGGCCGCGAGCGATGACAAGTTTGGCTGTCGTCCGGAATTGATGGTGCCGCTCCATGACATCAAACACCTCATCCAATCCTTCGCGCGCCAGCTCTTCACTGACGACAACTAAGTTCGTATGGGCATAATACAAGAGACGCGACACTTTTTCCGTAGCTTTCCTAGATGCTTCGGACACACTGTCTCCGGTCGACGTATAGATCGACACCGGCACGCCTCCCGCCCCACCACCGCTCGGCATTGCCCCGGCGACGTTGCCCGGATTGACGACTTGAAGCGAGGCTAAATATTCGCCTTCTTCCGTTTTATCAAGGCCAATGGCAATGACAAACGCCAAATCAGTCAGTTCTCTTTGACTCCAGCAACCCGCAAGCAAACAAACATAGGCGGTGAGTGATATAAAAAGGGCGAAGGCCCGTTTCATGACTCATCCCCCTTCCCTTGGCGTGACGGCGTTGGCTGCTGTGGCTTTTGATCGCCTGATTGCCGAACGATATTTTTTTGGCTGATAAGACGAGGCCGCTCACGAAACATCCATGTCGGGAGACGAAACAGCGTATCACCCATATTCGACGGCATAAACGGAGCAAGCGGCGACATGTACGGGACGCCGAACGAACGTAAGCTGCACAGATGAATCGTCATGACCAAAAGACCCATCATAATGCCGTAAAACCCGAACATCGCCGCCAAAAACATGAGAGCAAACCGGATGAGCCGCGCCGAGATGGCAATAGCAAACGATGGCGTCGCAAAGCTGGCGATAGCCGTAATTGAAACGACGATCACCATTGCTGACGATACTAAACCGGCCTCAACCGCCGCCTGACCGATGACAAGCGCTCCGACAATCGATACCGCCTGGCCAACGGCGCGCGGCAAGCGGACACCCGCTTCGCGCAAAATTTCAAACGTCACTTCCATAATGAGCGCCTCAACGAACGCCGGAAACGGCACCGCCTCACGCTGGGCAGCAATGGCAATCACGAGCAGAGTCGGAATCATCTCCTGATGAAACATTGTCCCAGCGATGTAGGCTGCTGGTGCGACAAGTGAAATAAAAAAAATGAGCACGCGCAAAAAGCGAAGAGCCGTTGCAATATCAAAGCGAGCGTAGTAGTCTTCGACCGCTTGAAAAAACTGAATAAACAATGCTGGTGCAACAAGGACAAACGGTGTCCCTTCAACAAAAATGGCGACCCGCCCTTCAAGCAAATTAGCAGCGACAATATCGGGCCGTTCCGTATGATAAGTAGTTGGAAACGGCGTGAACGTCTGATCTTCAATCAATTGTTCGATATAGCCGGACTCGAGCACACCATCAATATCGATGCGGCGAAGGCGCTTCTTCACTTCCTCGATGATTTCGTCATTGGCGATCCCTTTTACATACATGATAGCCACATCGGTTTGCGTCACCGTGCCGATTTGCATCGTCTCAAGCCAAAGGTTCGGGTTTTTGATGCGGCGGCGGATCATCGCTGTATTCGTGCGCAATGATTCCGTAAACCCTTCACGTGGTCCACGAACAGCGATTTGCGTTTGCGGTTCTTCAATCGAACGGTATTGTCCGCCTTTCGTGCTCGCGCAAATGGCAAACGATGTCCCATCAATCATCATTACCGTCGCTCCGGAAAACAACTCGCAAAACAGTAGTTTCCAGTCAGCAACATGCTTCACTCCGCCAACCGCAGCGAGCTTTTGTTCGATCCATTGCAATCGCTCTTTTTCCTCGAGTGCGAGCGGAAAAGACGCCGTAAGCAGCGGCGTGAGCAAAAACTCGTACACGTTTTTTTCATCAACGAGCCCGTCAACAAAGACAACGGCTGCTTTCATTTGCTTTTCCTGGCCGAGGGAAAAACGGCGAATGACGACATCGTCGCTTTCTCCGGTCGCCCGCCGGATGATGTCGATGTTCACCGCCAGTTCAGCTGACATTGGCTCTTGTGGGACATCCGCCACTTCACCGCTATGGTCGTCGCCTTCTTGCTGCACACCGTCGTTCATCTGTTTTTTTTGCCGACGCATCCCCCATTGAAACAACATGCCCCTCTCCTCCTTGCTTCATGGCACTTTTATCCTCCATTATAGGCAATCGGGCAAAAGTATATACGAGGGTGCATCATTCCTCCCTAGCCGGTGAACACTAAGCAAAAAACGGCAGGTGTGGCTTGCTTTGAAAGTCGTATTCTCCTCCCTCACCTTTCTGCTTCTGTTAGTCGGAACAGTTCTAGGAATGGACATGTTGTTAGGATTAACGGTGTACCAATCACTTGATAACATACTCGATCGATTTTCCATGATGGAAGCGGCTGAGCTGTTTCTTTTGTTTCTTTTTTTCACCTTTTGGCTGCTTAACTTGCTTACTGTATGGCTTCGGCGGCGAAAAAACACGCCCTCTTGACAAATCAAGCGGGGAAGCCTATCCGCTTCCCCGCTTTTGACTCAGTCGGTCATTCTGTGAGTTTGTTCCATACTTTTTGTTGTTCGAGCCATTGACGAACGTGCACATAATCAGCGTTGATCGAAAAATACAGTGTATCACCATCGCTCTGCAAAAGCTCAATCTCTCCGTACACTTCTCCCCCCATGATGATGTTTTCAACCGGTTCGTTCCATAAATCTTGTTTGAGCGCCTCGATAAACGCTTCAATTCCCTTCGGCTCAGCTAAAACAAGCACTGGCTGTCCTGTATTCATGTTTCGTATCGTTACCTCGCGGATTGGCGAGTAGCCGCTTGGGCGAAGCAATAAATAGTATTGCTGTTTATATTCTTTCGACTCCATGATGCGGCGAAAATGCGTCATATACGATTCGATCGGTACTTCATAGCAGCGAATGAGGCGCGTGCCGTCTTTGAGCACATAACCGATCACCACCCGCTGAACGTTGCTGAGATGGGACGGCGACGGTTGATCGTGCGTGAGCTGTTCGTGAAACGCCCGCACCGCCTCGATGTTTTCTTTTGTGCGGAGAAATTGGTCATATTCCACGAACGAGCGGCCGATCTGCTCTGGCCGTTCAAAGTTCATCGCCGACTGACCAAAGTACACTTGCTTAATGTCTGCCTCCGCCGGCACACGCTGCTCGTAACCGGTAAGATCGGCGCGAATGATGAAGGAAAGAACGACCATTACCCCTATAAACGCGACATACCCTTTCCAGCGGTGAAATACGCGCCACGTTTTCGCGATGACCATCTGAGCAATTGCGTACCCAAGCAAAGAAAACGTTACATAACCGAATACAATCCAACCCCATTGCCGCTCCACTTCTTCAAAATAAAAACCGCCAACAAGCCACGTGCAAAACGCTACTCCATACACAAACAGTGGACGGAGCGCTCGAAACGCCAACGCCTGCCCAGCCGCTTCTGTCGGTCGCCGCTCATACAACCAAACAGCAATGGCAAAAAAGAGAAGTGACAATAAGAGCAACAGCCCTATCTCCCCTGCACTCATGGGCTGATCCATCAACATCACGTAACGAATCGGGATCATCAACCGCTCCAATTCTGTTGATAAATAATAATAATAGTGTATATCCGGAAACCCAGACAATAATAATGATAAATTCTTGTAAATCAGAACAAGCATGCCGGCTGGAAAAAAGAGAAAAATATTCGTCAGCACGACATGGAGCACTGATTGGCCGACAAGAATACCAACAGCGATACCAAGGGCAAAGATGAACGTTTCAATGACAATCGTTTCACCGAACCAGTGCCATACGTCCGCCGCTTTGAGCCGCCATGGGAGGTCTAGCCCGTACAAGCAGCCGATGGCAACAAGAGCCACCATAACGAGCGGTACAACCAACATGAGCCAGCCAAACACGATTTGGCCTGTGAGCAACTCGGTGCGGCGGATGGGCAAACCATGAATAAAATCAGCCGACCGTTTGTCATGCATATAGCGAAGCACACCGGCAGCCGCCAACACAGGAACAAGCCAGGCGATCAGCGCTTCTAACGCATTCGATATATGGTATACACTGTCCCACTGTGGCATATTGCCTACTTTCGGGTCATATTGGGAATAAACCAAGGCGATCGGCAGCACGATCGCCGCCAGCCATAGCAGCAAATGAAGGATCGCAATCCAACCTATTTGGCGAATATTTTGCGTCCACATGGCGCGGTTCGCCGACCACCGTTTCCTAGACATGAGCGCCCCTCCCTATTTCATACATAAAAATTTCCTCAAGTGACAGCGGCAACACATCAAGGATGAGAGGATGAAACGCGCGAACCGTCTCCTCTATGCGCCGCTTTTCCCCACGGACGACAAGCAGGACGATGCTTCCTCGTTCCTCGCGATGCACAATATCGAGGCGTTCCACCAATTCACTCGGAAAGCCATCGCGAAAAGCGAGCTGCAACTTATGCATGCCGGCGCGCAGTTCATCCAAATCTCGCTCTAACCGCACCGTGCCGCGCTCCATCAACCCAACAATGCCACATAAATCTTCGAGCTCGCGCAAATTATGTGACGAGATGACAATCGTCATTTCCCGTTCCACCACTTCATCAATCAACAATTGTTTCACATGGCGACGAACGAACGCATCGAGCCCATCGAGCGGCTCATCCATAATGAGCACATCGGGTTGAACGGAAAAGGCGAGCCAAAACGCGGCTTGACGCTGCATTCCTTTGGAAAACTGCTGAATTTTTTTATCAAGATCCAACGAAAACGCCTCCTGCAGCTCCACAAACCGCTCGCGGCTGAATGACGGATACACTTGTTCGTAAAAGTCCGCCATTTGCCGAATCGTCGTATGCGGAAAAAAATATACGAAGTCCGGCAAAAATAAAAGGCGTTGCTTCACGTTGGCATTTTCCCATACCTCTTCTCCATCGATCACGATCGTCCCTCGATCTTGGCGGAGAATGCCAGCCATTAGCTTCAGCAACGTTGTTTTTCCCGCTCCGTTCGGTCCGAGCAGCCCATAAATCACCCCTTTCGGCACGGTCATCGTTGCACCGTTGACAGCGGGAAACCGATCAAACGTTTTCGTCACGTCTACGAGTTGAATCATTGTTCTCCTCCTCTTCCTCCCCTTCTATGATCCATTGCCATAACTGCTCGTTTGTCACTCCTAAAAAACGCGCTTCCTTGACGAGGCGGATGAACTGTTCATAAACGGCAGCGATCGCCTCGGCGTTTGGCTCTTTCGGGCGCGCCGCGACAAAACTCCCCTTCCCTGGAACAGAATAAATCCAGCCATCGCGTTCGAGTTCGCGGTACGCTTTTTGAATCGTATTCGGGTTGACCATCAGTTGTTTCGCCATCGCCCTGACCGACGGCAGCTGATCATGCGGCTGCCATAATTCGCGGACGATCATTTCTTTCATTTTTTCGATCAGCTGTTCATAAATCGGCTGCCGGCTTCGTACATCGAGTTCAAACATCTCCCCTCCTCCTCTCATCGTCACAACCGTACTATAACTAATAGTACACTTAAAACAGTAGAAATTCAAGTATTTTTTTCCATTTGTCTTTTTATGATTTTGACGACGGCGAACAATAAAATAAAGCGAATGGCTAGATCAGGCGTTAACTGAAGCTGTTTCATGACATGCCTTTCTTAGGTGTTTTCTTCCTAAGTATTGCACTCCCAGCCGTTTGAAAGGATAAATTCACCTATACCGGGAACACTACTGTTCTAGAAACGGTCATAGAAAGAAAGGGATTCATGATGAATGCACAGACGCTTAGCACCCTGCAACTGTTGTTTATGATTATCCTGTCAATTGGATTGATGAATCACGTGATCATCATCCCCTTCATACTCGAGGCCGCTCACCGCGATGCATGGATCGCCACCTTGGGAGCATTGGGGGGCTTGGTCATCTGGCTGCCGCTGCTTTATTTCATCATCAAACAACTGAATGGCGAACGTCTGTTCGATTGGTTAAAAAACCATTTTTCAAGCCCAGTCGCCTATGTAACGGCCATTGTTAGCAGCATATTCTTACTTCTGCAGGGCTTTGTCACATTAAGTGATACGATCACGTTCACCACGACTTCTTATTTGACGACGACGCCGAGATGGGTGCTAATTCTTGTCATCGCCCTCGTTTGTTTTTATAACGCGTATCGAGGCATCGATTCGATTGCCAACACAGCGATGATCATTTGTCCGTTCGTCATCGCCTTCGGTTTATTCGTCATGCTGTCCACTATTCCCCATAAAGACTATTCACTGCTCAAGCCGATGCTTGAGCACGGCATGACGCCTGTGTTCCGGGGCATGCTGTACGTTGGGGCAGGTTATGTGGAAATAATCGTTCTTTTATTTCTCTCTCATCGACTGCCCCGTCCGTTTTCATGGAAAGCACTCGCCGCCCTTGTCTTCTTCACAGCCGGTCTGACCATCGGTCCAACGCTCGGAGCCATTGCCGAATTCGGACCCGAGCAGGCGACACGCCTTCGCTATCCGTCTTTTGAACAATGGCGGATGGTCAATTTAGGGACATATATCGAACATGTGGACTTTCTGTCGGTCTATCAGTGGCTGTCTGGCGCTTTCATCCGTATTTCTCTGTCAACGGCGCTGATTGTGGAGCTGTTTCCAATCCGCCATTTACAAACACGACGTTGGATGCTTATCGTTCTCTACTTGGCGATCACCTTGGCATCTCTGACACCGGGCAGCGATGAACAATTTTTGTATTTTGTCAAACATTGGGTACTACCATCGTCGCTGCTGTTTAGTCTTGCGCTGTCTGTTTTGTTAGGCGCTTTGGCTTTATTGACGCACCGTAAAAAGAAAAGAGGGATGGCATCATGAAACCGATTATGCGCGCCGCCCAAGGCAAGCGGCTGAACGACGATTACACCGGATTAGAGACTGTGATCATCTCCGAAGAGGCATTACAGATGATGTACGCGAAATGCAGCGACGTCATCATGACAGAGACGGCCGTTCCATCGCCGCTCTCTGACGGGTCATCAAAAACTGTACACTTGTTATTTATTTATTGTGAGGAATTGTGCGATGTACAAATGTTGCAAAAGACCATCTACCCAATGTTCCGCAAGATTTGTGAACAGCATTCGTGCTTCTCGCACGCTGATATCGAAACATGCAAACCACCCGCGCTCGAATACATGGGGCACGAAGTGCGAATCGATGATCTCAACTTAAGACTGTTTAGCGGCGATTTGCTCATTTATTTCCGCGAAGCCGACGCCTTATACGCAATGCCACTTGCGAGTCCGCCCAACCGTGACCCAGAGGAGCCAAACACGGAAGTGTCGATTCGCGGACCAAAAGACGGATTTATTGAAGAGATCAACAAGAACGTGGCGCTCATCCGCAAACGGCTGCGCTCAAATTGTCTCGCCTATGAGTCGTTCATTATCGGCACACGCAGCCAGACAAAAGTTGCGCTGCTCTACGTCGAAGATATTGCCAACACAGCCATCATCGATGAGGTGAGAAGACGGCTGCTCAGCTTATACATTGACTCGGTAACAAGCACCTCTCAAATTGAAGAGTGGCTGTCCGACACCAAGATTGCTTTGTTTCCAATGTTCGGTTATACCGGGCGCCCTGATTTTGCCGTCAATTCGCTTCTCAATGGCCGTTTTATCATCTTAGTGGACGGGTCACCGACCGCCTTGATTGGACCGGGCAATTTAACGTTTTTGCTAAACACATCGGAAGATAATAACACATTTTTCCTATTTGTTGTATTTCAGCGTCTGCTTCGGCTTGTTGGCACCTCGGTCGCCATTTATTTGCCAGGCGCCTGGATCGCACTCACTTCGTTCCATCCAGATCAGCTGCCATTCACCTTACTCGCAACGCTCATTTTGTCGCGCCAAGGAGTGCCACTTCCGGTGCCGCTTGAAATGTTTATCATGATGATTTTGTTTGAAGTGTTTAAAGAAGCTGGGATGCGACTGCCAATCGCCATCGGGCAGACGCTGTCGGTTGTTGGCGGTTTGATTATCGGACAAGCGGCGATCAACGCCGGGCTCGCGGCCCCGGCCACACTCGTTGTTGCCGCTATTTCTGTCATCTCGACATTTACGCTTGTCAATCAAAACATCGCCGGCAGCGTCACTTTGCTGCGCTTTATTGTTCTCATTTTCGCTTCCTCCCTTGGTTTGTTTGGGTTTATTTTGTCGCTGTTTTTCTTTTTGACCTATATCGTCAACTTGCACATTTTTGGCATTCCGTACTTGACACCGCTAGCACCGCCTTCAAAAGATATCGGGAAAGTATTTATTCCAAGCACGTGGAAACAGTTCCGCACGCGCGACCGCATTGTGCGTCCAAAAGATCTCATTGCAAAAGAGAGGGAACGGCAATGAGGAATCGGGTCATTCCCATCATCGTCTCTGTCCTGTTGCTTGGCGGTTGCTGGGATACACGCAATATCGATCAAACTGTCTACGTCCATTCCATCGGGGTTGATTACAAAGACGGCAAGGTGATCGCCTACATCCAGTTGATCAGCTTCACCGCCCTTGCTAAAGTCGAAGCAGGCGGTGGCAAAGACAAAGCGACCGTTTCCATCGGCAAAGCATCTGGCGACACATTTAACATCGCAACCGACATGATCTACCGTTCCATTCAACAAAGGGTGTCATGGGGACATGTCAAAAGCATCGTCTTTACGAAACGTGCCCTGCAAAAAGGCCTTGTGGCTGATGTGATCGATGTACTGAACCGTTACAATGAAATCCGCCATACAGCATGGGTGTACGCTACCGATGAGCCGCTTTCTGATCTGTATGCAGCAACGCCGCTGTTGAATACTTCGTCGTATTATTCGGTGTTGTCCAACCCGGAAGAAATTTTTCAACAAAGTTCGTTCATCCGTCCAATCCGACTCAACCGGCTGATTGCGACGATGGACGAAAAAGCTGCTACAGCCAGAATTCCTTATTTGACCATCGACGGCGACCGATGGACAGAAAACAATAAGCCAAAACCAATGCTCGCTGTATCGGGTGTCTGTTTTATCCACGATTACGCCCTGCAAGGATGCGAGCGCCGTTCCGATCTACAAGGACTTCGCTGGTTTGAACAGAAGATTCGACGTACACCGATTTATATCAAACAAAACGGGGAAACGGTCGCCACTCTTGTCGTCCAAAAACCGAAAACAAAATGGTCTTTCAAGACAAAGGGCGGGAAGCCTGCAGTTGACATCCAAGTCGAGGCGCAAGGAGCCATCATCGAAATGCGGAAACATCTGCCAAGAAAACAATTAACGAAATTGGCAGAACAAACAGTGAAGCAAGAAATCAACCGTCTATATAAGCTTAGCATCGAACAGCGAATCGATATGTTCAACTTGTCGGAGCAACTGTATCGCCAGCGTCCGAATCTTTGGAAAAAACATGAGAACCATGGCCTTATCCCGCTCGACAATGACACGCTATCTGTGAACGTCAAACTCATCATCAGTGCATCTGGAAGAGAAAAGCTGAATTACCATGGTGGTGATTAAAAACAAAAAAATGGAACGCATTCTCACCGACGCTCACACTGAGAAAGTAGGGCTTTCTCAGTTTGTGATGATCAAGTATAATTAGCATTGAACGGGGAGAATAATGGAAGCCGCCCATATGGAACGAACGAGCGCCAAGATGATCGTCTACTCGATGTTGTTCGCCATCCGCCTCGTCCACTTTTCGAACAATGCGATGCAGGCGGTCATCCCGGCGCTCTTTCCCATTTTGTGCTCGACTTTGAAACTGTCGTATACAGAAATCAGCTGGATTGCAAGGAAAACTTGAGCTCTAGTCAAGCGCTCGGAACAGAGCCGCTTGCATTGCCGAATCTTGTTCATCACCAGGCTAGTGTTGTCGTTCCGTTTTGCAACCTTTGTCGTCTACGCCCAAGAGCGATGGCGAATCATATCAGCATAGCATCCGACGCGTAATCATCGGCTTGGCACCGTCGTGTCCGGCCGAATCACCGATTTGTCGTCGCTTGGTACGATAATACCGCTTTGCGTCATGCTGTCGCTTTTTAGCGACCCTGGCCATTTGGCTGCCAAAAGACCAGAGGCAACAAAACTATTTTTCTTTCAACCGCTTTCCGATTATAATGGAAGACAATGATGTTCACCCGATTAGGAGATTTTTTGTATGGCAGGTTTATATATTAATCAACACGTCCTCAATAATTTGTTTTATATTTTAGTCACTGTGTTTGCGTTTTCATTCATTTATGACCATAGCCCAGCAATTCAGCGCAAACCGCTGTACAACCGGACGCTTCTTTGCGCCTGCTTGGCGCTGGCGTCTGTGCTGTGCATGAGATTTCCCATTTATATTGATCCGACGTGCATCCACGATTTCCGGCAAATTCCGTTTTTGCTTGGAACGCTCTATGGCGGCGGTATCGTTGGAGCCGTGTTTTTTGCTGTGTTAATGCTGGCACGCACTATCTTGTACGGGTTTCAATCGTTGACATTCGTCGTCTATGCCATCATGTTCGTTGTTGCGGCGGCCGCCTCTCCACTATTCCGTCGTCTACCTCGGTCTGGCAAGCTGTTCGCCTCGCTTTGGCTGACGTTTTTGATTGCGATCTTAACAACATTTGTGGCCGTCATTATCGCTGATTTTTCGGTGACGAAGCCGTATATCGTGTATTTTATTATTATGCCGCCATTTGTCATGATGTTCGCCGTCTATTTGATGGAAACGCTCCATGAGGCGCAGCTCGCTCGGGCGGAGCTGATGAAGATGGAAAAAATGGAGATCGTCAGCCAGTTGGCTGCCAGCATTTCGCACGAAATCCGCAACCCTCTCACTGTCGTGAAAGGGTTCATTCAGCTGCTGCAAACCGAGCCGCTGCCGCGCGAAACAAAGGAGCGGTACATCCGCATCGCCCTAGAGGAAGTCGAGCGGGCGGAAGGGATCATCCATGATTATTTAACGTTTGCCAAACCAGCACCGAAAGAGACCGAACCGATCGATGTGGCCGTCGAGCTTCGCAAGGTGTTGCAAATGATCGCACCGATGGCGCATATGCATTCGGTCGATCTCTCTTCTTCCCTTGAACACGGCATCGTCATTGGGAATGTGCAATATTTCCAACAGTGTTTCCTCAATTTGTTAAAAAACAGCATCGAAGCGATGCCAAACGGCGGCACGCTCCGTGTGACGGTCGAGAACCAAGAAACATCCGTCGTCATCACCATTTCCGACAACGGTATCGGCATGACGAAAGAACAAGTGCGCCGCTTCGGTGAACCGTATTTCAGCACGAAAGAGAAGGGAACCGGGCTTGGCGCCATGGTCGCAGTAAAAATCATCGAACAAATGGGCGGGACGTGGAAAGTCGAGAGCACTGTCCAAAAAGGAACGACGTTGACGATCACCTTGCCGGCACGCCAGCTGCGGCTATTATCGTCACAACAGAGCGCCAATAGCTGAACAAAAAACGGATGTCCGCCTTCAGACATCCGTTTTTTATGGCCGCTTGCCCCGTCACTTGATTTCCTCAAAATAATCTTTGTAAAACCCGCCGACTTTTCCGCTATTGTCGACAACAAAATAAAACTCATCCGTTTCATTTTTCACTTCATATACGTTTCCCGGCGTCAACACATTGTTGACAATGTATTTTTCCGCGTTCGTATGGACGCATTTCACTTTTTTGATCGTCGGACGGGTCGCCCATGTGGAATGAATCATGCCGTCATCTCCTTCTCTTTATGTTCTTCTCCTTCTTTATTGTAGCGGCCTGAATCTTCGGCTGCAACGTCCAATTCACCATTGGCTGCCATGATCAGCCCCTCAACCATTGAATGAGATGGACAACCGTGCCAGACCGGCCAAACGCTGTTTGTCGACGGCGGCATGGCCATCGCTTTTGAGTAAAGCTCGTCCGAATCGCGCATAATAAATGCCGCCAAATGATATTAACAAGAAGGTCGCGAAGATGAGCGATCAAGAAAGCAAACGGCAATTTCAAGACGACTTCGACCAGTACTGGATGGACAATGTGATCCGCACCCCGAAAAACTACGTGTACCAAGTCGGCTATGAAGCATCGAGCGGCAACCCGACCGGCGACCATCAAGAGGCGAAAAAACGCGTGAATGGCCGCACGGCTGAACCGGAAAAGAATGTCCTTTCCGTTTTTGCTTTTTGGATGGAAAGTTAGCAGCTACGCTTCAACAAGACAAGTGAGACGCAAGCCATGACCATCTCCGGCTACGGCTCATCGCGCACCGCCTCAAATTCGATGATGCGCCCGTACGGCTCCACCGTCGTTTCGCCGTTCGTTTCCACTTCGCGGAAAATCGGCTTCTCGATGCGGCGGATAGGGCGATAACCTTCTTGTTTCATCCGCTCTAAACAGGCAGCAATCGTTTCGCCTTCAGCTACGGCAAACCGTTTTTTCTTCATCGCGTTCAGCACCTTTCCTCTTTCCTTCACCACTATTTTACCCGAAAAAAGAAGCCGGATCCTTTCGTCCGGCTCAACATGTTTTTTGCACATATTTCCGATACAGCCTGTACAGCTCAGTCGCCTTGTACGTTTCAATTTTTTTCTGTCCGACCGGATGGCGGGCGATGCCTGCCTTTTTTAACTCGGCGACGATCCACCCTTTCGACCCGAAATGCGCCATGAGCGCTTCCCTCCTTTTTCATGCGCTTGTCTTTATGTATATGCGCACGAAAATGAGTGAAGAACCCTCTTGCCATGCTCTCTTCTGTGAAAATGTACGCGCCTTCGGTCGCCATTTTCATGCTTAGGTGGAGCCCAAATCTTAAATCTTTTCCGTGCTTTTTTGTTTTCTTGTTCGCTTTTGCCGGGCTGACGCGGTTTTTCCTTCGCCTTTGGCGCGGATTCAGCCGTTTTTCGGCCACGTTTTTTTCTTTGTATACTAGCCGCAACGAACAGCGGACGTCTCGGTGGCCGACCAACACTTCCTCAAATGATAGACGCCGCTTCTCTGCTCGTGGTCAAATGATGCGTGTCATTCGGCCGGTCACAACCAAGCTAAAACACAGCAATATGCTGTAGCGTATAGCCGACTAGCCATTGGTCTTGCATTCCATCTTGCCCGCAGCTGGCTTTATGCCTCGCGATTTGATTGCCTCTTGAACATCCGCTCCGGTTATACCGTTCGCAAGCGGCTGATTGGTTTCGTCTATCACCTGCCGGCAAGCTTGTAAAAAAAGAAGCGGCCGTTCAAAGCCGCTTCTATTCCTTCATTTACGCCGACGGCGATTTATGTTTTTTTCCTTTTAAGAAGAACGCCATCAATAGTGCTAACACCGTCAAGCCAGTGGCGACAAAAAAGGCGTCATTGATCCCCTCGACCGTGGCGCGCTGCTGCACAAGCCCATATAGCAGCTCACTAACGGCTTCGTCACTCGGGATCACTTGTTTTAGCTGGCTAACAACATCCATAAAGAACGGATTCGTTTCTGTCATTTCATTGCGATACTGTTCCACATGAAATTTTGTCCGGTTTGACATGACGGTCACCAAAAAGGCTGTGCCGAGCGAAGCTGCCACTTGGCGGAGCGTGTTCGCCATCGCTGTGCCGTGGCTGTATAGATGGCGCGGCAACGCGTTTAACCCTTCCGTCATAATTGGCATCCCGAGCATCGACATGCCAAACATGCGGAAAATGTAAAGCCAAATTAAATGACTATATGGTGTATCCATCGTCAGTTTGCTAAATTCCCATGTTGTCACGGCAGTGATGATCAAGCCGACGATGGCAAGCGCCCGCGCACCGATGCGGTCAAACACCCAACCGGAAATCGGCGACATGATCGCCATCACAATCGCCCCCGGCAACAAGAGCAAACCCGCATCGAGCGGCGTAAAGCCGCGCAAATTTTGCAAATAGACCGGAAGCAAGACCATTGCGGCAAACATGGCCATATTAATGACCGAACCGATCACCGTTGACAACGTAAACACTGGATAACGAAACACGCGGAAATTTAACACTGGGTGCTCCGAACGGAGCGAACGCCATGTAAACAAGACGAGGAACAAAGAACCAACAACAAGCGAGACGACGACTTCCGTCTGCCCCCATCCATTGCTTCCGGCCTCACTGAACCCGTACAAAACGCCGCCAAACCCGATCGTCGAATAAATCGCTCCTTTCATATCGAGAACGGGATTTCCTTTGCGCGGCGTTTTTTTCAACCAAAGAGAAGCGAGGACAAGATCCACAATGGCGATCGGCAACACGACATAAAACAAAAGGCGCCACGTATAATGCTCGACGAGCCAACCCGAAAGCGTCGGACCGACCGCCGGCGCAAACATCATCGCAATCCCGACTGTTCCCATCGCCACCCCACGGCGTTCCGGCGGGAAAATCGACAGCATAATGACCATCATGAGCTGCATAATAATGCCCGCTCCAACCGCTTGCGTCAGCCGTCCTGCGAGCATGACCGCAAATGTTGGAGCGATCGAGCAGACAAACGCCCCGATGGCGAAAAACGACATGCTTGAGACAAACAATGTTTTCGTCGGAAACTTGGCGATTAAAAACGGACTGATTGGGATGAGCACCCCGTTGACAAGCATGTACCCCGTAACGAGCCACTGGATCGTCGCTGTCTCGACATTGAAATCTTGCATCATATGCGGCAGTGCGACGTTAATCAACGTTTGGTTCAAGATGGCTACAAACGCCCCAAGCATGACCGTCACGACCACTTTGCCGCGGCTGCCGATGTCACCTAATCCACCTTGACTTTGTCCGGACGAGGTAGCCGGGCGCACATCCGCCCTTGCGCCATCTGCTGTCTCAACCGCGGCCGGAGCTGATTTGCGCCGGCGCAACATGATGTTGAGGACCGCTAGGACGAAAACGGCAAATATGATATAGCTAATCATAAATGTAGACATCGCTGATCACCTACTTATGAATGCGGACAGTGACGTTCATGCCCGGCACGAGTTCGGCTCCGTTGTAGTTGTCGATCGAAATCGTCACCGGAATGACTTGCGTCACTTTCGTGTAGTTGCCAGTTGCATTTGAACTCGGCAACAAGCTGAACGTATTCGCTGTCGCATAGCCAAGTTTTTCAACTTTGCCGCTGAATTGACGGTCCGGATATGCGTCGACATAAATATCGACATCTTGCCCAACTTTGACGTCTTCGATCTCTGTCTCTTCAATGTTCGCCGTCACCCACAAATCATTTAAATCAAACCCACTGGCAAGTGACACTCCTGCTGCAATAAACGAACCCTCCACCGCGTTTTGCTGCACGATCGTCATCCGATGCGGCACCGTGATTTCCACGGTATTTTTGCCGTCTGACACTTCACCGATTTTCTCCCCAGCAGCAAACGTTTTTCCAATGTTTCCAGACCATGACGTCAATTTTCCTGACAACGGAGACGCTACCGGAATGACTTGACCATCAATACGGGCGTTATCCGTTTTAATGTAGTTTGTTGCTTCATTAACATAGTAATAGGCAGCAAATCCTCCGCCAACAAGCAAAATAAGCACGATGATGTTCAGTGCAAGCAAACGTTTCACGTTCACCGTTTATTCCTCCCCTAGTAAAATGGTTTTCACTTTCTCTTGCAACCGCAAAAACTGTTCGATTTCCTCCGGAGAGATCAGCTCCTGAATTCGTTGAAGCCGCCGGCGCAGCACCGACTGTTCACCAAATGCAGCAAGCACCGTCTCCTTCCCTTTTTCCGTCAAACTTAGAATCACAGCACGCCGATCTCGTTTGGACGGTTCGCGAACGACGAGCCCCGCGCTAACAAGCCGATCGACTGTGCCGCTGACGTTGCTATTGCTTAAGTTGAGCTTTTCCGCTAGATCGTGTAGGCGAATATGCTCTTTTTTCAGCAATGTATACAGGACAATCAGCTGCACTTCCGTAATCCCAACGCGGGCAGCATCTTCGCGGATGAGACGGTACAGCGCCTTTTGCGCCCGAGCAATAGCATACATAATGTCACGTCCAATTCCTTCCATCTATCCCCCCTCCTTTAACTAGCAAACCCGAATAATTTCAATACGAATTATTTCCACGCGAAATACAATTATAGCATGCTAATAAGGAAAATCAACTATATTGTTTCCTTCGTCTGCAAAATGATTTCCATCCTGTTGAAAAACGGCAGCCATTCATGCCATACAAACAAAAAAAGCGTCCGTTTGGACGCTTTGTTTCATGCGGATAATCCGCGCCGCGGTTGCCGTCGGCTGAATGCAGTTTCTCAACCACGCTCTACTAGGTGGGTGTTCGCAGAAACGTTCCTGCCGTCCTCGCTAACGAATGGGAGGCATGGCATTCCGGTTTCGATATAGAACTCCCTTTTCATTGCCATCGGTTGAAACTTCATTCTACAACGCACAACGCAGCAGCGGATTGGTGATTATTATCATACACGATCTTCAGTTGTTTGGCAAGAGAGACAGCGGCCCATGTTCTTCAAACCGGATATACCCCATGTTTCCGTTCGGAAAAAGCCATATATTTGGACATATAAGCGTCAAACCGGCGAATGAGCTCGTCACGCAGCTCGTTCGGCGCGATGATCCCGTCGATGACGAGCTCGGAAGCAAGTCGATAAATGTCAATATCACGCCGGTACTCTTCCCGCTTTTGCTCAACAAAAGCCGGCCGCTCTTCTGGCGGCAGTTCGGCGATTTTGTTTGCATAGACGGCATTGACAGCCGCCTCCGGTCCCATCACCGCGATTTGCGCGTTCGGAAACGCGAGGCAGCAATCCGGTTCAAACGCCGGTCCAGCCATCGCATACAATCCGGCGCCGTATGCTTTGCGCACGATAATAGAAATTTTCGGCACCGTTGCTTCCGACATCGCCGCAATCATTTTCGCCCCGTGACGGATAATGCCGGCTCGCTCGACTTTCGTGCCGATCATAAAGCCCGGGATATCGGCCAAAAACAAAAGCGGGATGTGGAATGCATCGCAAAGGGTGATGAACTTTGCCGCTTTATCGGCGGAATCGTGGAACAGCACTCCGCCCTTGACGCGCGGCTGGTTGGCGATAATGCCAATCGGCTGGCCGGCAAGGCGCGCCAAGCCCGTAATGAGTTCCGGCGCAAACAGCTTTTTCACTTCACAAAACGATCTCTCATCAATGATCCGCTCAATTAAATCATACATATTAAACGGTGCGTTTTGGTTCTCCGGCAAAATCTCTTCAATCGTTTTGTCGAACGATTTCGGCGGCTTCGCTTCTGCCATCGGCGGTTTTTCGCTGTAGTTGGACGGAAAATACGACAAATAGCGGCGCGCATAGGCGATCGCCTCTTCTTCGGTTTTCACAAGCACATCGCCGCAACCCGAAACAGTACAATGCATGCGAGCGCCGCCCATTTCTTCGAGCGTCACTTTTTCGCCGATGACCATTTCCGCCATGCGCGGCGAGCCTAAATACATCGATGCATTGCCTTCGACCATAATGACGATGTCACAAAACGCTGGAATATAAGCGCCGCCGGCTGCCGACGGACCAAAGAGCAAGCACACTTGCGGCACTTTCCCCGACAGTTTCACTTCATTGTAAAAAATGCGCCCCGCTCCGCGTCGGCCGGGAAACATTTCGATTTGGTCGGTAATGCGCGCGCCGGCCGAATCAACTAAATAAATGAGCGGACAGCGCAGTTTTTCCGCCGTCTCCTGGATGCGGATGATTTTTTCGACCGTACGTGCCCCCCATGAACCAGCTTTGACGGTGGAGTCGTTCGCCATCACGCAGACGGTCCGGCCGTTGATTTTGCCGATGCCGGTGACAACTCCATCAGCCGGCAGTCCGTCAGCCAAACAGTTGGCAAACAATCCGTCTTCCACTTCCAAGCCGTCATCAAGCAACAAATTCAACCGATCGCGCACAAACAGCTTTCCTTGGGCAGCGTTCTTTTCATGATATTTCGGCGCTCCACCTTTTTTAATGTCAGCTGCCCGTTTCGCTAGCTCCTCAGCCAGCGTGACTCGTTGATTAGCTATTTCCTTCATCCCCATGTTGTCGCCTCCTTGCTTCGTTCATTCCGCTGTTTTCTCAGGCGGTACTTTTATCCATCGAATGTCATCGCCAATACGTCCAACAGCATTGCACACCGCGGCCGGCTACTTTGAGGCAGCGCTTTGGCGGCATATTTCACAACGTGCCGCACCGCAAAGCAGCCGCTTCGACGCCGCGCTTGGCCGCGTCGGTTTCCCCCCTTGGTATTGAAGCGCTTACGGCCATTTGAACCTATGCCTGTAGCGTTCCCCGGGCTTTCAGCCGGCCGCGTCGAAGCGTCTTATTCCCCTTTGTATACCGGTTTCCGTCTCTCTTTAAACGCCTGCAAGCCTTCGAGTCGGTCTTTTGTCGGGATCGTCGCCTCATAGGCGAGCTGCTCAATCGCCAATCCGGTCTCCAAGTCAACGTTAAACACGCTTTGCACCGCCCGTTTCGCTTGGCGGACGGCAATTGGTGCATTATCGGCGATTTGCCGAGCCAATTCAAGCGCCCGCTCCATTAGTTCGGCGCGTGGTACAGCGTATTCAACGAGGCCGATTCGCTCCGCCTCCTTGGCCGTGATCCGTTTCGCGGCAAAAATCAACTCTTTCGCCTTTCCGATGCCGACAAGACGCGGCAACCGTTGCGTGCCGCCCGCGCCTGGAATGATGCCAAGTGACGTTTCTGTCAATCCGAGTTGGATGTCATCAGCAGCGTAACGAATGTCGCATGCTAAAGCGAGCTCGAGCCCGCCGCCAAACGCCGAGCCGTTTAGGGCGGCGATAACCGGCTGCGGCACTTTCTCGACCTCATTGATTGTTTTGCTGATCAAGGCGACCGCCTGCCGCACTTCCGTTTCATTCATTCCCGCCCGCTCCTTCAAGTCGGCGCCGGCGCAAAACACTTTTTCTCCCGCCCCGGTCAAAATGACGACACGCACGTCTTTTTGAAACTTAATCTCTTGCAACAAGTTGCCAAGCTCTAGGAGAAGCGCTCTTGAAAGCGCATTGGCCGCCTCGGGGCGGTTTAACGTCACAATACCAATGCCGTTTTCCTGCATGTCAAACGATACGAACGTTCCCACTTTCCTCTTCCTCCCAAAATGAATTTGCTTATGATGAAATCGTTTGTAAATAGCGGCTTGGGAGCGGACGACCAATTTTGTCGCGAATAAACAAGGCTGCTTTCGTCAGTTGCTCCACATCAATGCCGGTTTCAACCCCCATGCCATGCAGCATGTACACTAAATCATCGGTGGCAACGTTTCCTGATGCCCCGGGGGCATACGGGCAACCGCCAAGACCGCCAAGAGAGCTGTCAAACGTTGTGATTCCCATCTCCATCGAGACTAAAATATTGGCGAGCGCCGTCCCCCTCGTGTCGTGAAAATGCATGGCGATCTGCTCAGCCGGAAAACGGCGGAGCACCTCGGCAAGCACGTCTTCGACTTGTTTTGGCGTCGCCACACCGATCGTATCGCCTAACGACAGCTCATCGACCCCCATCGCAAACAACCGGTCAGCGACCATGAGCACTTGATCGACAGCAACCGTCCCTTCGTACGGACAGCCAAACACTGTCGAAACGTAGCCGCGCACCGTTTTTCTTTCTTGCTTCGCCGCTTTCACGACACCTTCCAACACCGGAAACGTAGCAGCGATTGTTTTGTTAATGTTTTTTTGGTTATGCGTCTCGCTTGCTGACATGAAGACGCCGACTTCATCCACCCCGACACGAAGCGCCCGTTCTAATCCTTTTTCATTCGGAACGAGCGCAGCATACGTGACGCCGTCTTTGCGGCGGATGCCGGCTGCGACTTCGGCGGCATCGGCAAGCTGCGGAATCCATTTTGGATGGACAAATGACGTCACTTCAATATACGACAACCCGGTTTCCGATAATAAATTGATCCAAGCAATTTTGTCAGCCGTGGCGACCGGTGATGCTTCGTTTTGCAGACCGTCGCGCGGGCCGACTTCCTTAATCGTCACCTTCGTCGGCCATCGCCCCATGTCCGCTCCCCCCTTTTCGTTTTATCCCCGTCCCTCAGGTACTTTTTGTTCCTTTCGCCACGTCTGATGGCGAGTC
The DNA here is from genome assembly GCF_014679705.1 of Geobacillus sp. 47C-IIb. Taxonomy (NCBI): domain Bacteria; kingdom Bacillati; phylum Bacillota; class Bacilli; order Caryophanales; family Anoxybacillaceae; genus Geobacillus; species Geobacillus sp. 47C-IIb. Next base: position 3,550,687 of record NZ_CP061473.1, on the reverse strand, counting down.
TGAACTTCATTGTTGGTAGAACGGTTCACGCGCATGTTTTCCTACTCAATCTCGACAAGCACGTCGCCCTCGTTGACGAAATCCCCTTCTTGCACATGAATGCTCTTCACCGTGCCGGATGTCTCAGCGGCGACCGGGATTTCCATTTTCATAGACTCCAAAATGACGACATCTTGTCCTTCTTCAACACGGTCACCGACGGCGACAACAATTTTCCATACACTTCCGGCCATTGTGGCAGTGACTTTGTTCATCGTTTCTTCCTCCGTTTCTGCTTCATTTTGTTTTAGTTGGCTGCCAATAGTTCGAAAGAAAATCGGTCGTCGTTTCCCCAGCACGGAACGCCGGGTGGGACAACACCGCCTCAAGCAGCGGGATGTTCGTTTTAATGCCTTCGACGTGATAATCCCGAAGCGCTTCGAGCAAGCGTTCAATCGCCGATGTTCGATCCGAACCTTTGGCGATCATTTTGGCGATCATCGGGTCGTAAAACGGCGTAACGGTGATGCCGCTTTGAACCGCCGTTTCATGACGAATCCCTTCACCTTGAGGAACGGAAAAGGCGGCAATGCGGCCAGGCGACGGGTAAAACGTGTTCGGGTCTTCCGCATAAATTCGCACTTCAATGGCGTGTCCATCGCGGCGAATGTCTTCCTGCTTATACCGAAGCGGCTCGCCGGCAGCGATGCGCAGTTGCTCTTCGACGATGTCAATGCCGGTGATTTCCTCGGTCACCGGATGTTCGACTTGGAGACGAGTATTCATCTCGAGAAAATAAAAGTTTTTTTGTTCATCAACCAAAAACTCGATTGTACCGGCGTTCGCATAACCGATATAACGTGCTGCCTGGACGGCGGCTTCACCCATTTTCCGCCGCGTTTCTTCATCCAAAAACGGCGATGGCGCTTCCTCAACCACTTTTTGATGGCGGCGCTGGATCGAGCATTCGCGTTCCCATAAGTAGACGCAGTTGCCGTGCCCATCGGCGAGCAGCTGAATTTCAATATGGCGCGGGCGTTCAATATATTTTTCGATATACATCGTCCCGTCGCCGAAAAACGAAGCAGCTCGTTTTTGACTGCCTTCAAACGCTTGGCGCAGCTCGGCTTCATCGTGAGCGATGTGCATGCCAATACCGCCGCCGCCTGATGATGCCTTCAGCATGACTGGATAACCGATGGAAGCTGCGGCTGCAGCCGCTTCATCGGGGCTGTCTAATGCAAAGGAAACGCCCGGAACGATCGGAACGCCAGCTTTTTCCATCGTCTGGCGTGCTTCGATTTTGCTGCCCATCGCAGCAATGACGTCCGCCTTCGGGCCGATAAAGACAATCCCTTCTTCCTCACAGCGACGGGCAAACGCTGGGTTTTCCGAGAGCAGTCCGTAACCGGGATGAATCGCTTCCGCTTTCGCCGCTTTGGCGACTTCGATGATTTTTTCGATATTTAAGTAGCTTTCCGCTACGCGCGGCTTGCCGATCAAATACGCTTCATCAGCGAGCTGAACATGGAGCGAATCCGCATCCGCTTCCGAGTAGACAGCAACCGTTTGGATGCCGAGCTTTTGGCATGTGCGAATGATGCGGACGGCGATTTCGCCACGGTTGGCAATCAACACTTTCGCAAACATCCTCTCACCCTTTCACAAAAAGTGGGCTGCCGGCGCCGGACGGTTCGCCCGCCCGGCGCGGCGGTTTAAGTCGTCAAGCCGAGGCGCTGTTTCGCCATTTCTCGCAGCTTAAACTTTTGAATTTTCCCAGACGCCGTCATCGGATAGGAATCGGTAAACTCGATATAGCGCGGGATTTTGTGACGGGAAATGTTGCCGCGGCAAAACTCGCGAATTTCCTCAGCGGTCGCCGTTTCACCGTCCTTTAAGATGATCCACGCCATCACTTCTTCCCCATACCTTTCATCGGGCACCCCGACCACTTGGACGTCCAAAATTTTCGGGTGTTTGTATAAGAATTCTTCGATCTCGCGCGGGTAAATGTTTTCGCCGCCGCGGATGATCATATCTTTCAGCCGGCCGGTAATGCGGCAGTAACCGTTTTCATCCATCGTCGCCAAATCGCCGGTATGCAGCCAACCGTCTTCGTCAATTGCTTCATTGGTCGCTTCCGGATTGTTGTAATATCCTTTCATCACATGGTAACCGCGCGTGCATAACTCGCCTTGCACGCCCCGCGGCACTTCGTTGCACGTGCCGGGCTCAACGATTTTCACTTCTACACCCGGCAGCGCGCGGCCGACCGTTTCGACGCGCAGCTCAATCGGGTCATCAGTGCGCGTCTGGGTAATCACCGGGGACGATTCCGTCTGCCCGTAAGCGATCGTAATATCGGTCATACCCATTTTGTTGATGACTGCTTTCATCACTTCGACTGGGCAAGGAGAACCAGCCATAATGCCCGTGCGCAGCGATGACAAATCGTATTGATCAAAATCCGGGTCATTCAGTTCAGCGATAAACATCGTCGGCACGCCGTGCAGCGCCGTGCATCGCTCCGCCGCAACCGTCTCGAGCACCCGCTTTGGATGGAACTCCACCACCGGCACCATCGTCGCTCCAACGGTGACGCACGCGAGGGTGCTCATGACGCAGCCAAAGCAATGGAAAAACGGCACCGGGATACAAAGACGGTCGCCTTCGCCAAGTTTCATACATTGCGCTACTTGGTGGGCATTATTGACGATGTTATAATGCGACAACATGACCCCTTTCGGGAATCCGGTCGTTCCAGATGTGTACTGCATGTTGATCGCATCGTGCGGGTCGAGGCTCTCTAACCGTTCATCGAGTTCTTCTTCCGTCACCTCATGCGCCATCGCCAAGATGTCGTTCCATGTGAACATGCCCGGATAACGCTTATCGCCGAGCAGAACGACGTTTTTCAGCTTCGGCAGCCGCTTGGACTGGAGCTTCCCTGGTTCGGCAGTACGCAACTCTGGAACAATGCTGTACAAAATGTCGATATACGAAGAATCGCGGTATTGTTCGATCAAAAAGAGCGTCGTCGAATCGGACTGCTTAAGCAAATACTCAAGCTCTGCCGCTTGATAGTTCGTATTGACCGTAACAAGTACCGCCCCCATTTTCCCCGTCGCGAACTGGCAGGCGATCCATTCTGGAACGTTTGTCGCCCAAATAGCGACATGTTCCCCTTTTTCAATGCCAAGCCGCATCAAACCGCGCGCCACAAGGCGGCAATAGTCATTAAACTGCCGGTATGTCAGGCGCAGGTTGCGATCGGCATACACGACCGCTTCACGATCCGGGTATTGCCTGGCACGCTCCTCTAGCAATTTCCCCACAGTCACCGTTAACATCGACCGTCTCCTCCCCTTTGTCCGAATTCACTGTTATGGATATGCGCATATTTCCGCTTTTAGCATCCGAGCTGGCGGGCGATGACGAGACGTTGGATTTCCGATGTGCCTTCGCCGATTTCCATGAGCTTAATATCTCGCAAGTGGCGTTCGACGCCGTATTCTTTCATATAGCCGTAGCCACCATGAATTTGAATCGCCTGGTTGCAGACGCGAAACCCCATTTCCGACGCGAACAGCTTGGCAAATGACGCTTCTTTTGTGAACGGTTTCCCCTGATCTTTCAGCCAGGCTGCTTTGTACACCATATTGCGGGCAAGCTCGATTTCCATCGCCATATCCGCGAGCTTAAATTGGATCGCTTGGAACTTGGAAATCGATTGCCCAAATTGAACGCGCTCTTTCGCATATTGAAGCGCTTTCTCAAACGCTGCTTGTGCAATACCGACAGCTAAAGCGGCGATCGATATGCGCCCGCCATCAAGCGTGTACAAAAACTGCTTAAACCCTTTTTGCGGGTCGCCTAACACGTTTTCTTTCGGCACACGGACGTTCTCAAAAACGAGTTCGCACGTATTGGAAGCGCGGACACCCATTTTGTCATAATTTGAACGGATCGTAAATCCTGGGGAGTCGGTTGGTACGATGAGAGCGGTGATGATGTTTTTGCCGCGCGCATCTTTGCCCGTGACCGCAGTGACGATCACTTGCCGCGCGTATTGGGCGTTTGTAATCCAGCATTTTTCGCCATTGATGACATACTCATCGCCGTCAAGCACCGCAGTTGTGCGCGTGCCGCCGGCGTCCGACCCGGCGTTCGGCTCCGTAAGGCCGAAAGCGCCAAGCGTTTCTCCCTTTGCCATTGGCACAAGCCACGTTTGTTTTTGCTCTTCTGATCCGAAGTAATAAATCGGGCTCGCTCCGAGCGAAACGGCAGCCGCATAACTTAGCCCCGTGCCACCGCAGGCGCGGCCGATTTCTTCGACGGCAATGGCGTACGAAATCGTATCGCCCCCGGCGCCGCCATACGATTCCGGAAACGGAAGGCCCAACAGCCCCAACTCGCCCATTTTGCGGAACACTTCACGCGGAAAATACGCCTCTTCATCCCATTTCGCCGCGTATGGCGCAATTTCCTTCTCCGCAAAGTCGCGAACCATTTCTTTAATCATTTGTTGTTCTTTCGTCAGCGAAAAATCCATATTCTCCCTCTCCCCCATTTGAAGAATAACTATATAAAAACCGACTAGTCGGTTTTTAATCACGTTGAAAATGAGTTGCTTTGTCCAGCAACCAAGACCGACTAGTTGGTCTGGAAACAATAAGCGGCTTATTCGACGATCGGCCGCAACAAAAACTGTGCCGCCGCCGGATGCTCCGGGTCACGAAGCACCGCATGCAAAATGAAATCGGCAAAATAGCTCGCAATCTCTTCAATTGACAGCGGTCCGTCCAGATTGTACCATTTGTACGTCCAGTTCACCATGCCGATGATCGACATGCCAGCGATCTCCACCGACAGTTCCGGACGAAACTCGCCTGCCTCAATCCCCTCACGGATGACACGAAAAATAATTTGTTTAAATTCCTCTCGCTTCTTATTGATCAGCTCGGCATATTCCGGTTTTAAGTACGTGCTTTCCTGATAAAAGACGGTAATATGCGGCTTATATAAATGAAACACTTTGACAAACGATTGAACGATGGCGTACAAGCGCTCGGTCGGCGTCGAACAGCTTTCATACGCTTCCCGCGCTTTTGTAAGCGCATACGTGATAAAGACGTCATGAATATGGTAAAGCAACTCGTCTTTCGATTTAAAATTATGGTAAAAACCACCTTTTGATGTGTCACTTTCCGCCACGATACGGTCGACCGTTACACCGTGGTAGCCATATTTCTCAAATAAATGAAGAGCGGTGTCAATAATGCGATCTCTGAGTGGTTTATCGGCCATAACAGTCTCCTTCACATCGATCGTAAAACATTTCTAAAAAGACAAAATATTCTTCCTGTTTATTAAGATACTCGACAGTTGTAGCTGTTGTCAATAAAAATCGTTCCGCCGACTGAAAAAATGGGAGGCGTCTTTCGCCGCATGACATCCGCAACGATCGCTCGAACCATGTTTCCTAACGGCACGAACCGAAACAAAACAAATGTCTCATACATAATCACGACTGTTTTTCCAAAAGATAAAAACGGAGGTGGCTTCTGTTGGAACCGATGTTATGCCCAAATTGCAAAACAAACCGGACGCGGTTTCACCTTATCGAGCAGCAACCGCGGGCGGTCAAGCTCGACCCCCATACCGGTGACATTGAACAAGAGTACACAAATGAAGCGCTCGAACCGTTTCATCTCCCGTACCGCGGTCCAAGCTACCGCGTCCAATGCGGAGTCTGCGGATTGATTGAAGATGCGGACATGTTCATTCAGCGCGCCAAATCTTCTCCACTGGGGTGATCAACATGGCAAACCAAAAACAAACACCATCCTCAATCGTTGACCAAAAACAGCTTGTCAACGACAAGACAAAAGCGATGCGGGAGCACGGCGACCAACACATTCGCCGAGTCACGCCTAACGGCGCAGACGGACAATAACCGCCAGCTTGCTTTTGCACACAAGCAAGCTGGCGGGGCTTCCGCCTTTCTAGCGGTACATCGCCCACAGTCCGATATCCCGAAAGCCAAGACGATGGTAAATGCGCCCGGCGTCTGGGTTGTCGTAAAACAAGCATGGCATCTTTCCTTCGGCGAGCAAATCGTAAACGAGCTTCGCCACAATGGCGCTCGCGTACCCTTTTCCTCGATGTTCCGGATCGGTGCAGACGCCGACGATCATCGCCGACAGCGAATTTTCCGCCGTTGTCGATGCGGCCGCCACCATCTTGCCATCTTGTTCAATATAATACGTTCTCGCTGAATTCGTTTCCATCCCCTTCACCAGCATGTCGCGCGCCGTCGGTCTCGTGTCAAATTCAGGAATGCGGCGCCGCAAGTCAACAATCCGATCAACATCGGCCAATCCAGCTTTCTTGATGGAGAACGCTCCTATTTGTTGACGGGCATATTCGTCCGTCCGGCACTCACAAAAGTAAAGCGTCCGCTTCGTCCCAAGCGCCAGCCGTCCTTCAAACTGCCTGGCAATTTCCTCTTTGCCGGACAGCTCGATCGTCAATGTGCGGGCTGTCTCACCGATAAGGCGGGCAAAACCATCAGCATCAAAATCGCCGGGCGCGTATGAAATATAAGAATCATAATAACGAAGCAACACCGCTTTCAGCGAACCGGCATCGTCAAATTGCCCCCAAACGTCTTGGAAATCAGCGTCATAGCCAAACGACTCGATGTCGCCAATGATAAATAAGTTGAACGACGGATCTTGCTGCAAAAATGAAAATAGTTGTTGGTGGTCTTCGGCCGTTAACCGACGAATCATAGCACTCCCCCGCTTTTCGAATGATATTTTTTCCATTATACTATAGTGTATATCCGCTGCCAATGGCGGAATGATGAGGGAATGGTTAGTTTCGGCTGACCGTGAAGAAAGGAGGAAGGCCGCTCTCTGTCTGCGAGACGGTCATGCAGATGAAGTTTATTGACGATCTGTACGAATATTACAAAGACCGGCTGACCGGGGATGAAGAAGACGCTGAAGCGGTGGCGATGTCGATTTTGGATGAACTCAACCGCCGCGATGTGCTCAAGCTGATCGGTGAGATGACCGATGAAGAGCTGCTCGGCATGTTTGGCTTGTACTTGTTCGAAAGCTTGAAAGCGAAAATGGCTCGTGAAGGCCTCGGCGCCACACGACCGCAAGAAGGGCCGCGCATCCATTGACAAAAAACGGCTGTCCCCGCCAGACAAAGCCGTCTGCACTGGGGACAGCCACATTTTACGAGCAAAGACCGGGTCGTTATCATGCAAAGATCTCTGACGGAATGACAACCCCCGCGAATTGTACGGAACGTGCCCCGCCATCAACCCACAGCGAATACGTCTCCCACTTTCGCCCCGCTTAGAAACCGGAGCGCTTCTTTTGAAATAAAGAATAAAGAAAAAACGTTTTCGAGCCACCTACCGATAAAACTGTACATCATAGCCTTCTTTCAATAACACTTGGTAAATTTGCTGGATATGATCCTCATTTTTCGTCTCAAGCGAAAAGTGGATTTCCGCCTGGCCTGGCAACACTTTGGCACCGATGCGTTGATGGTGGATCGACATCACATTTGCTTCTAGTTCGGCGATAATGCGAAGCAGCTTGTTCAATTGGCCCGGCTTATCGGAAATGATCGTCGTAAACGTCACAAACCGACCGGCCTCGACAAGACCGCGCTCGATGATGCGGGAAATCAATGTCACGTCGACGTTGCCGCCGCTTAAAATGGCGGCGACTTTTTTATCACGAAACGGCAACTTTTGGTACAAAAGCGCCGCCAGCGGACAAGCCGCCGACCCTTCGACGAGCAATTTGTTCCGTTCAAGTAAATAAAGCATCGTCCGTGAAATTTCCGCCTCTTCAACGCAAACGATTCCATCGACGTACTGCTCAATATATTGGTACGTAATATTGCCTGGCTTTTTCACGGCGATGCCATCGGCGATCGTATCCGATGCAGCGATGGCGACCGGCTGTTTATGGCGGAGGGCTGCTGTCATTCCAGGGCAGGCTGACGATTCGACGCCGTACACCTCGACAGACGGTTTCAGCTGTTTTAATGTAAACGCTAACCCCGCGAGCAAGCCGCCGCCACCGACCGGGCAAAGGACGACGTCCACATCAGGAAGCTGCTCAACCAACTCCAAGCCGATCGTTCCTTGGCCGGCCATGACGGCCAAATCGTCGAACGGATGTACAAACGTCATCCCCCGCTCGCGCTGCAGTTCGAGCGCATACTCGAGCGACTCATCAAACACATCGCCGTGCAAAACGACTTCCGCTCCATAGTTTTTCGTCGCTTCTATTTTGCTCAGCGGCGCACCTTTTGGCATAACGATCGTGCACGGAATATGAAGCATGCCGCTTGCATAGGCGACCCCCTGAGCATGGTTGCCGGCGGAGGCGGCGATGACGCCGCGCGACCGCTCTTCATCGGTCAACGACATAATTTTATTGAATGACCCTCTTACTTTAAATGAGCCCGTTTTTTGCAAGTTTTCGAGTTTCATATATACATTATTGCCGGACAACCGGCTGAACGTTTGCGAATGCTCAAGTGGTGTTTCATGAACAATGCCTTTCATTTTCAACCGCGCTTGCTCAATGTCTGTCAACGTCAACATCACTAAACCACCCTTTCTGATCAGGCAACCGGTTCTTTTTCACCCGGCTTTATTATATACAAAACGTTTCATCGCCGACAAATATTGCTTTTTCCTCGGCGGATGACGTACGATAATAGGGTGAAGGAGGGGAAGATTTATGCGGCGACGCCCGCTGTTGCTTTTATGGATGGTCATGTTTTTGGTCATGTCAGGGTTTGGCATCATTATTCCGGTATTGCCGTTTCTTGCTGAAGAAGTGGGAGCTACTCCACTTGAGCTCGGGCTGTTAATGGCGGTTTATTCGTTAATGCAGCTGTTGTTTTCCCCGGTGTGGGGACAGCTGTCCGACCGCTATGGCCGTAAGCCGGTGTTGCTCATCGGCATCACCGGGCTGTCGTTATCGTTTTTTCTTTTTTCTGTAGCTGAGACGCTCATCATGCTGTTTGTCGCCCGTTTTCTTGGTGGGGCACTGTCAGCGGCAGCGATGCCGACGGTAATGGCATATGCCGCCGACGTCACGCCGCCAGATGAACGGGGAAAAGCGATGGGAGCGATCGGTGCAGCAACCGGGCTCGGCTTTATTTGCGGGCCAGCCATCGGAGGAATGTTTTCGCAAACGAGCTTGCATCTGCCGTTCGCCATCGCAGGAGCACTATCAGCGGCGACAGCGCTGTTCGTATGGCTCGCTTTGCCAGAACCTTCGCGCCTGTCAACGACCGCTAAATCGGAAGGCCAGCGGTCGCTGAGAGAAATGATACAAAGTCCGCTTCTTTATTTATATTTGCTGCAATGGACGGCGACGCTCGCCCTCGCCGGACTTGAGGCAACGTTCGCTTACTTCGCCGATCGCCGCGCCGGTCTTGATTCCGTTCAACTCGGGTATATTTTTATGATCATGGGAATCGCCAGCGCCCTCGTTCAAGGAGGACTCCTTGGACGGCTGATTAAACGGTTCGGTGAAGGACGTGTCTTACAGGGCGGTCTTGCCGTCTCGGCTCTTGGATTTGCAGCTATTTTGCTCGTACAAGACTTTTGGACGGCTGCTCTTTTTCTATCCATCTTCGGCATCGGAAACGGCGTCATCCGCCCTTGCGTCTCATCGCTCATTACGAAACAGGCAGCCGGTCGGCAAGGAAGTGCTGCCGGACTATTGTCATCGTTTGACTCGCTCGGCCGCATCATCGGCCCGATTGTCGGCGGTGGCTTGTTCAGCTATATGGCAGGGCTCCCTTACTTGCTCGGCATCGTTCTTTGCGTTGTCGGCGCAGGATTGTACGGGCTGTTTGCCGCCCGCAACGAAGTGGGGCGCTTGTCTTCTTAATCCGCTACGGCGGATTTTTTATTGGTTATTTAGCACATAGTTTTATAAAAATATAAAGTAATTACTGAACAGTCGTCATAAACACATGTTTTTCTAAAGATAAACGAATTTGCTTGAGAATAGGAAAACATAGGCGAATTTGCTAATATGAAAGAAAGGAATTCAGAACGCGAAGGGATGAAACGGTTGTGACCAAAAAATCACATTGTGCAGCGCCGGACGTTGCAGCAAGGGCGACGACGGCAAGACAGTGATCCATCTGTCGTTACATTGGCCGAAACGACGTTTTACCTAAAAGGCAGCCAGATGTCTGACGCTGGCACAATCGTCGACTTGTCAGTGCTTGATGTGTTTGGAGCCCCCCTATTTGGCAACAAAGGGACAAGACGCAAGCTATTTTTCTATTAAGGCGCTTGATGGCCTGCGCTGAAACACCTAGCAACGGTGCCAACCGTCATCGGCCGTCTTAGTGCCCGACATAGGGACGTTCGTCATAGCCAAAGGCGATTCACTTTTGTAAAATAGGAAATGAGATGTGTAGTTAAGGAGTTTGGAAGGATGAACGATCGATTGGTACAACAGCAAACTGAAGAGCTTGAACGAAAGCTGCGCGCTTATGAGCGGCTCATCGAAAAACTCCCGTTCCCATTCATGTTTACCGATTACGAAACCGGAATCACCATCGAAAAAAGGCGCGGTGATGTCCAACCGCGCCTTTCGCCGGCTCGGATCGCCCCTGGAAAGGAAACAGAATGGCAGTGGGACATTGACTTATATCGTGATGTGCCGTTTGAAAAAGTCGAAGCGTTTTTAACACCGCTGCTTGACCTTGTTCCGCACCATATCGTCTTCGTCGACGATCATGGAATCATTACGCTTTGCAATTTACAAGCGGCCATGGATACCGGCGTCGACCGCGATGCCATCATCGGCAAACATATTCGCGAGCTGCTGAAACTTCCCGATGAGCTAATCGCAACACTAGAATCGTTGGAAAAGCGCGAGCCTCTTTACAATCGCGAAGTGCTCGACCGCTTTTACGGCATCGTCAACACCCGCTTTATTTATAATGATGACGGATCGGTCAAACGGGTCATTAGCATATTCCAATCGCTCAACATGATGAAAGAGACGGAAAAATTGGCTGCCGCAGGTCGCATTGCCGCCGGCATCGCTCATGAAATCCGCAATCCGCTGACGACAGTACGCGGCTATTTGCAGTTGCTGAAAAACGATTTGCCAGATCGCATTACATCGCTCGTTGAGCGGCTGCTCATCCCCGAACTCGACCGGGCGAATGACATCATTACCGACTTTCTAAATATCGCCAAACCACGGGACGTGAAAATGGAGACGTTCAACTTGCACCGCTTTTTGCGTGATGACGTCGGTGTTCTGCTGCAAAGTGAGGCGCTGCTTCATAATGTCAACATCCATTTTGATCTTGATGAACAGCTTGACGATTATGAAATGAGCGGTGACCGCAGCCAATTGCTGCAAGTGTTTTTAAACTTATTCCGCAACTCCATCGAAGCGAAAGTCGCAAAGACAATGAATGTGAAAGTCAGCAGCCGGAAAGTAAACCATATCGTCCAGCTTCGCTTCTGCGACGACGGGCCCGGCATTCCGTCACCGGTCATCGACCATATTTTTGAGCCATTTTTCTCGACGAAAGAAACGGGAACAGGTCTTGGTCTTTCGCTGTCGAAAAAAATTGTCGAACTGCATCGAGGAACGATAAAAGTGCAAAGTGACGCATGTGGCACTTGTTTTCTTATGGAATTTCCGCTTCGTAGCCAGCCGCCTTATTTTTCGTCATAAGCGGCTTCTCCAGGGGGATCGCTCCCCCTAGCTCGGGGGAGACGGAAAGATTGATGATTTAGCACAATGTGCTGTTTTTAGACAAAGGAGGAGCCATGATGGCAATGACCGCTTCAGCCAGCGGAAAGTGGAAGCGTTTGTTCACTTTGTTTTTACCGATTTTTGTTTCGCAAGCCGGCCAATATATGATGAACTTTACCGATGTCGCTATGTCCGGCCACGCGAGCGCCGAAGATCTGGCCGGCGTGGCGATTGGTTCGAGCCTATGGGTGCCGGTGTTTACCGGGGTTGGTGGCATTTTGCTCGCTCTGTCCCCCATCGTCTCCCAGCATTTCGGCGCCGGACGTCATGAAGATATCGCTCGCACCGTCGTCCAAGCGCTTTATTTGTCCGTCGCGATTGCACTCGCCATCGTCCTGGCCGGCTCGGTTGCCGTGCCGTTTATTTTGAAACAGATGCAACTCGAAGAGGATGTCCGGTACATTGCCTCTCACTATTTGCTCGCATTGTCGTTTGGAATTATCCCGCTGTTCCTTTATTCAGTGCTTCGCTACTCGATCGATGCGCTCGGGCAGACGAAAGTGACAATGTGGATTACGCTCACCGCTTTGCCTATTAACATGCTGTTCAACTGGCTGTTCATTTACGGACACGGCGGATTCCCACGTCTTGGCGGCATCGGCACCGGCTATGCGACAGCAATCACGTATACGTACTGTTTTGTCGCTGCCTTGGCTGCCATTAAACTCCGCCGTTTTGCTATGTATCGTGCGCTCGTACGTGTTTACTGCCCTTCATGGGCCTCATGGAAAGAGCTGCTTAAAACAGGGGTGCCGATCGGGTCGGCTATCTTTTTTGAGACGAGTATTTTTGCTGCTGTAACGCTGCTTGTCGGGCGATTTGGCGCCGAAACGGTTGCCGCCCATCAGAGCGCCCTTAATTTCGCTTCACTGTTGTATATGATCCCGCTCAGTTTGTCAATGGCGCTGACGATCGCAGTCGGTTTCGAAGCGGGGGCTAAACGGTATGAAGATGCGAAAAAGTTTTGCTTGATTGGCATTGCCATCACCTTGGCTGTCGCCGCGGCTGCCGCTCTGTTTCTTTACGCCTTCCGCGGCCATGTCGCCCGACTGTACACGAGCGATCCCGCTGTGGCAGCGTTGACCGGAAAATTTTTGTTATATGCAATCTTCTTCCAATTTTCCGATGCTATCGCTGCCCCCATTCAAGGAGCGCTGCGCGGCTATAAAGATGTCAACGCCGTATTTTGGGCTGCCCTTCTTGCCTATTGGGGCATCGGGCTTCCCGTCGGCTGTGCGCTCGCCCTGCTGACCCCTGCCGGAGCGTTCGGCTATTGGATCGGCCTCATCGCCGGGTTGGCTGCCGGGGCGCTCTTCCTCAGTTTTCGCCTGCGGGCCATCTGGCGCCGCCACGGAAATCAACGCACGCCGCACATCTCGTGAGGGACGTCCGGGCAGCATCTATATCAGCAAAAAGAGGATGCCCATAGACGGGCGTCCTCTTTACGACGACGTCAAAACGATTCACCGGTGAACCGTTCCGGTTGATAACCGGTTTCCGTTTAGTCCGCCACTTTTGCCGATGGCTGCTGTTTCCTATACGCCAGCGCGTCAAAGCCGATCCTTGTCTTTTCCCACCTCGCGCTCTTCAAAGCTTTCCGTATGTACATACGCAGTCAGCTCCTCGCCATCCCCCGGCTCCTCTTCTCGCAAACAGCCAAGACGGAACAGCACGGTGCCAACCTCGTCCTTGATCATCCCTTCCATCATTGCCGCTTTCTCCACCCGCGGCATCTTAAAATATAGCTGGCGCCATTGAGGCAGACGAACCAACTCCTCGATTGGTTGCGGATGGTCATCGATGCGCCAATCGATAATAACGATCGTTGCAGCCGCTGTATCCCCTCCTTCTTTTCCGACAAGCAAGTGATCCTCTTCTGCCGCTGGAAGCGCTCTTAACAGCTGAGCGGCGAGCGGGCCTTTCGTCTGTTCTATCTTTTTCCATTGCCAACCCGGTTTCCTCTCCAGCTAACATATCGCCTTGAACCGCACTTTCTCTCTTTCCTCCCTCCTGTCTCTTTTGAAAAAATGGCGGGGGAAACAACCGTTTCTTGGCTGCCTCCCCCGTGCCATCATCCACTTAGCACCAAGTTGCCCCGACGATAATGAGCAAAATAAACAAGACGACGATCAACACGAAGCCGTAGCCGTAGCCGCCATAGCCCGGATAACCGAAGCCATAGCCGCCCCAGCCGCCCCAGCCGCAAAAGCCGTATGGCATATTCGTCACCTCCTTGCTAGCAGGTAGGGGGCATTAATACACCCAACCACCGATACATGCACATCCGACAATGATTAACAAAATGAACAGAACGACGATCAACGCAAACCCGCCGCCGTAAGTTGCACCCATTTGCCAGCACCTCCTTCATTTTTGTACTAGTAGACTATTCACGAAGCGAGAAATTGGTTAGATGTTTCAGCAAAAATGGGTATTTGCCGCGCGGAAGGCAAAAAGAAAGACGGCCCGTCACCCGGACCGCCGTTACGCTTGCAGCGAATCTCGCTTCCATTTTTTTCGCCCCGACGCCTGCCGAATTTGTACGACAGAAAACAAGATCAGCGCCGCCCAAATGCAGCTGAATGCGTACAAATGGGCTTTCGTGAACGGTTCGTCAAACAAAAAGACGCCAAGGAGAAGGCTGATTGTCGGCGCAATGTATTGCAAAAAGCCGAGCATTGTCATCGACACGCGCTTTGCCCCTTTGGCAAAATACAAAAGCGGCACAGCCGTAGCCGGTCCGGCCCCGGCGAGGAGCACCCATTGCCACCATGCCGCTGCCTCGACGAGCGCCGGTGTTTCATTGTATAACCATAATAAGTAAACGGCCGAAAGCGGCATCACAACCATCGTTTCCAACGTCAGCCCGACGGATGAGTCAACACTCGCTAACTTTTTCACTAAGCCGTAAAGTCCGAATGACAAAGCGAGTGATAGAGCAACCCATGGAAATGAGCCGTATTCCGCTGCCATCACGGTCACGCCGGCCGCAGCAAGAAAAACAGCAAACCATTGTCCAACGCTGAGCCGTTCACGCAATACGATCGTCCCAAGCGCCACGCTGACAAGCGGATTGATGTAATAGCCGAGGCTGGCCTCGACAATATGGTGGTTGGTCACCGCCCATATGTAAATAAACCAGTTGGCACTAATGAGCAGGGCGGCGGCGGCAATCCCCCACGCCAACGCCGGCCGGCGGCGCATCGCCTTAAGCTCTTGTCTCCAGACAGTGAGCTGGCCAGTCGCCGCCAAAAGAATCACCATAAAGACAAACGACCAAATGATGCGATGGGCTAAAATTTCAAGCGCTGGGCGCGCCTCAAGCAGTTTCCAATAGAGCGGCAGCACACCCCATAACAAATACGAGACGGCGGTATATGTGATACCTTGCTTTTCTTCCCGAAAATACCCCATGTCACGTTCCCCTTTTCCTTGATCATTTCCGTTCCATTATACCGCTGCCGCCTCATTTTATCTATCAAAAAACAGGACGCGCCGTCCGACGAGCAAACGAAAAACGGAGACGGCGCTCGTCCCCGCTTCCTTTTGCAGCCTTGCTTGGCTGCACTGTTTTGCCTGTTTCCGTTTTTATGTTTTTCTAGGCTGGCGCTTACCAACCGACACAAACACAACCGACAATAATTAATAAAATGAATAAGACGATAACAAGTGTATAACCGTTGCTGACGAAACCGCTCATGGCGGGCACCTCCCCTTATGGATTCACGGAGCCATCATATGCGCCCACCTGCCCAAACGGCCGGGCAAATGCCCATATTTGTGGAAAAACGCCTATTTTTCTTTCTATCTCCCCCCACCAGCCGTTTCGTTTGAAATAGAGGACGATGAGTGCGGCGACAGCAGCCATAAGCAACAGAGCGAACGGATAACCGTATCGCCATTTCAACTCCGGCATGAATGTAAAATTCATGCCATAGACATCGGCAATAAACGTCATCGGTAAAAACATGACGCTCACTAATGTTACCGTCTTCATAATGACGTTCATATGGTCGGATTTAAGCGACAGCTGCAAATCGAAGATGGCGGACAACGATTCCTTAAATGCATCAAGCGCCGCCGGAACGCAGGCAAACCGGGACGCCACCTCGTCGATATACGGATTCGTTTCTGCGTTCATATACGGAAGCTCAACATGGCGAATCGTTTTTCCTGTGCTTCGGCGACTTGCCGCAGCTCATGAAGATACGTTTTCATCCGATAAATATCGCGCCCGATTTCATTCGCGAACAGAGTCTCGAATACTTGCCGTTCGAGCCCTTGGATGCGGTCAGCCATTTGGTCAATCACCTGCAAAAAAGCAGGCAGCAGCCAAGTTTAAAAAGTGGTAATAACACATAACCAGGGTAAAGCACCTGATCGCAATGGTCCAACAGCCGTTCTTTCACAGGGCCGATGAACGAGTGAGACTCATCCATGTAGCGATGATATGCCGCTCCGCGGCGAGCAGGCGGACGTTTGCCATCCGACCGGACGGGTCGATGATAAACAACGAAAGAAAGATGTATCCTTCATACTCATCGACGGTTGGAATGCCTGTTCCATCGATCAGCCGTTTTTCGGCGAGCGGGTGGATCGACAATGACGAGAGAAGTCGCTCCAAATCGGACTTGACAGCAGCGATAAAATGAAACCAACACGATTGGCCGCCCGTCGGTGCATGGCGTTTGAACGTTCCTTCCGGCAACGGACGAGGGGAATGGTTAATCGCCATAGGCTGACGCCCTTTCTGTACAGTGTTCGTTCTATTGCTTGCCAAAAACGACTCCCCGCCCGCCGTTAAAAACAAACCTTGTCTTGAGCACGACAGCATTCGACCGATATGGTGCAAACAACGACTTTCCCCCTATCAGGAGCCGTTGACTATGTCGAAAACGTCCGCCGTAAAACACGAACAAGCGAGCCGCCTTAACCTTGCCGATCCACACGCGCTTCTGGTTCGACATGGACATGCGTTGAACGAATGTTATGCCGTTTTTTCATCAGACGTTCGACTTCGTCAGCGATTTCGTGACCTTTCGCCACTGTTAAACGCGAATCAACGCGGATCGTCACTTCAAGCACAATATCATTACCTAATGTGCGCGCCTTAATGTCAGCGACATCACGCACACCCTCCACCGCAGCAATTTCTTCCCGGTAAACGGCAAGCCGCTTTTCATCAAAACCGTCGGTCAACGTGTGCGCTGTTTCCATAAAAACTTCCCATGCTGTTTTACAAATGATCGCGCCGATGATGAGAGCCGCCAGCGGATCAAGCCAGAGCCACTCAAGCTGCGCCCCGATGATGCCGATTGCCGCTCCAACGCTGACAAGGGCATCCGATAAATTGTCTTTCGCCACAGCGGCGAGCGCTGTACTATTCGTCCGCCGCGCCAACCGGGTATTGACCGTGTAAATAAGGAACATGACCGCTGCCGAAGCAAGGGCAACCGCCGCTGCCGGCCAATCAGGGGCGTCCGCCTTTCCGCCATGAAGCAGCGCACCAGCTCCGCTGATGACAACATCAATACCGATCGACATCATCAAAAAAGCGGCCAAAAGCGATGAAATGTTCTCCGCCCGCGAATGTCCGTACGGATGATTGCGATCGCGTGGTTTTTGGGCAATTTTCATGCCAATATAGACAGCCACTGAAGCGATCACATCGCTCAAATTGTTCCAGCCGTCCGCCTTCACTCCGTCCGACCCGGCTAAAGATCCAGCCAAAAGTTTGCAGGCCGCCAGCAGAAGATAGACACCGATGCTTAGCAGCGCGCCGGCCTCAGCCCGTTGTTTCCACTCCACGTTTTTCACCAACCTAGCTGTTTCGTTCTTGCACGTATCAGTGTACCAGCTTGGTATCGGTTGGGTCTATAGCAAGAAAATTGCCTCCCTTCATGAGTATAGAGACAAGCAAACTTTTTTGCCTAAAGACAAAACCGAGCTCTTTTGCGTATGATAAACCAATTCAAGCAAAAAGGAGAGAAAAACATGACTTCGTATTTGGACTGGTTGGCCGAAATGGGGATCGATGGCGCCCACCCGGGAGGTTTTATGTTAACAAAAAATATATTACGTAAACTCTATATTGATCATTCAACTTCGGTGCTTGACGTCGGCTGTGGAACGGGACAGACAGCGGCGTATATCGCCGAACAGTACGGTGCCGATGTGACGGCGATCGATCTCCATCCAACAATGATCGCCAAAGCAAAACAGCGCTTTGCCGCTATGGCCGTCCCGGTTCGCCTGTACCGCGCTTCGGTCGAAGCGCTGCCGTTTCCTGCCGAAACATTCGATCTCGTGCTTTCTGAGTCAGTGCTTGCCTTCGTTTCACTGCCAGAAGCGCTCGCTGAAATTCGCCGAGTGCTCAAAAAAGGTGGAACGTTCGTCGGCATTGAAGCATGTCATGAGAAGTTAACCGCAACCGAGCAGCAGCAAATTGCCGCTTTTTATGGATTCCGGCGGCTGATGACGCCGGCTGGGTGGAAAGAGGCGCTTGAACAAAACGGATTCCGTTGCCGCCATTTTTCCTACACAGCCGCTACGGAAGCGCCGAGCCAAGGAGCACCGTTTATTGTCGCCTTTCCATCGACGCCGGAAATGGCAAAGATGTGGCAGATGCATCAGCAGCTGACTGCACAATTCGGCGACCGGCTCGGTTATTGCGTGTTTTGGTGCGAAACATAGCTTACAAGACATTCATCACTGTTCTAAACAATGATGCCCCCTTTCCAGTCAATGAACAACGCCTCCTTTCATGTGTCATCACACGAAAGGAGGCGCCTAGTTCTGTTTACACTTTTTTTACTGCTTGAAAATATTCTTCAAGCGTCCAGTCACGCTTCTTCATCACCACGGCCGCCTTCCGCCCGACATAACGGATATGCCATGGCTCATACTTATAGCCGGTCACCGCTTCCTTTCCTTTCGGATAGCGGATAATAAACCCGTACTCGTGCGCATGGGCGGCGACCCATTGTCCTTCTTTTGTCGCTCCGAACGCTTCCGTCAGCTGATAGCCGGCCGAGCGGCTGCTAATGTCGATCGCAAGCCCGGTTTGATGCTCGCTCTGCCCCGGATAGGCGACCGCTTGGACGGCTTCTGCTTCCCCTTTTTGCCGCACTTCTTCCGCAAAAACCACTTGCTGCCGCTCATACGACCGGTAGGCGGAGACGGCCACAAGTTCAATGCCGTCGCGGCGGGCGGCAGCAAACAGCTCTTCAAGCGCCGCAGCCGCCTCAGCCCGCATATGCCGCTTCTCTGCCTTCGGGTCATCAAACGAGAACCGCACGTTCGGCACAACTAAATCGGCCGGCTTGTAGCTAGGCGGAAGCGACTGTTCTTTATTAACGAGCACTAAAATGTTATCCGGGTTCATAATCACTTTTTTCCCGTTTTCCACCTTAATGACGTTCCAATATTTCGCCTCAAGCTGCAAGTCGGGGTCAACTGGGTCAACCGGGTGTTGGTCTGTTTCACCCGGTTCATGGCTGCCTGGCTGCACCGCGCTTTCCGGGGGCTGTTCAGACGAGCCGACCGAGCTGCGGTCACCACTTTCCCCTGTTTGGCAGCCAGCGAGCAGCAGGCACGCCAACATTGCTATTTTCCATCGTTGGTTCATTCGTCTTCCCCTTTTCTGTTTCTTGAAGCGCGCTAGACGGTCTCGGCACAACTGTTACGCATCGTTGCGAATCGCCGCTTCGAGCGCCACTTCAATCATGTCGTTAAACGTCGTTTGCCGTTCCTCGGCTGTCGTTTCTTCCCCAGTGATAATATGATCGCTCACGGTCAGCACAGACAACGCCCGGCAGTCGAATTTCGCCGCCAGCGTATAGAGCGCCGCTGTTTCCATCTCAACGGCCAACACGCCGTAACGCGCCCACGTTTCCCAATTCGGCTCATCGTTGTAAAACATATCCGCAGTAAAGACGTTGCCGACTTTAAGTGCCAGCCCTTTTTCCATGCCAACGTCGTATGCCGTCCGCAGCAAGTGGAAATCAGCTGTCGGCGCATAATCGCGGCCGCGGAAAATGAGCCGGTTCATGTTCGAATCCGTTGATGCGCTCATCGCCAAAATCACGTCGCGCACGCGCACATCCGGCTGAATCGCCCCACACGTGCCGACGCGGATGAGCGTCTTGACCCCATAGCTTTGAATCAATTCATTAACATAGATTGAAATCGATGGAACTCCCATCCCGGTTCCTTGTACGGAAATGCGATGCCCTTTATACGTTCCGGTAAAACCGAGCATGCCGCGCACTTCGTTGTAGCATACCGCCCCTTCCAAAAACGTTTCAGCAATATATTTGGCACGCAGCGGGTCGCCCGGCAGCAAAATATGTTCGGCAATCTCCCCTGGCTTTGCTCCGATATGAACGCTCAATGCAATTCCTCCTTCTATCATGATCAAGCTAGACGTTGTTTATCATATCATATGTTTGCGGAAAATGGCAGTCTTATCTCGAGTAGCTGAGGGGGCAATCGGGCATACTATTCGTGCTCACTTGTCAGGAAAGGAGGAAAGACGGTGAAAAAGAAACTGGAGCAGGCGGTGGAGTATGCGAATAAAACAAATCCGTCGTCAAAAGCCTACAACCAACCGTCGACGTCAAAAAAAGAGAAGACAAAATTTTAAGGGAGAACCGCTCTCCCTTTATGACGTTTTGGACCGATAATGGTCGCGGTGGCGACGCGCCAAATACTTTTCATTGATATACAGCACCTTTTTATCTTTGCTGCGTGTATATTTTTTCTCACGCTCACGCTGCCTAGCGAGCAGCCAGCAAGCAAACAAATACAGCGGCAAAATCAGCTGCATGGCTCCGATGAACACATACCAAAATCCGCTGATTTCCGTCAAGTTGCGCAAGTAAACGTCAATGCCGCCCAATCGATAATATATAGCAGCGACGATGGCGGCAATGGCTACGATATTAGCGGCGTGGAGAAGAGGAATGTTTCTCCAGCGGAACAAAAACCGTTCAATCTGCCCTTTCACCCAAAGCGACACGGCGATCAAGACAATACATAAGAGCAGTGACAACGCAAGTGCGGCCATCGTTTCGTCCCCTTCCCTCTACTCTCTTCATTCCGGTCTGCCTGTTCTGAAGCTGTTTGCAAACATTTTCCTCCAATGAACCTCCCCTTGACCGCATACACTAACGACGACAACGGTTCAAGGAGGGAAAACAGTGGGTAAAAAACACCGCAACCGCATTAACGGGCAGAAAAAGAATAACCATATTCCAAAAGAAGCGTTGATCGCCGAAGACGAAGCGCACGCCAAAGAATATTCCGCGGCCGGCGGTCGGAAAAACGGTCCAGGTCATCACGACAACCCCGAATCGTGACAAATCGCAGAAACCCTTGTGCCACACAAGGGTTTCTATCGTGGTTCCGACGGCTCAACTTCGTCCCAAGCAAGCGTGACAACTCTCGTGTAGTCCCCGCGTTCGATTTCTTCTTTCGTTGCTTTTTCGTTCAGTTCCTCGTCATCATCAATTCCCGGCGCCACCATCCGGTTGTCGCGGCGCTGGTTTTGATTTTCCACCGAATCCGCCTCCTTTCCTTTCTTATCCGTTCCCTAAAACGCTAGCTGTTATTCGACATTTTTTCTTTTATTATACCACCATCAGCCATCCGTGTGTGATTATATTTTTGAATATTCCGTCAAAATAACACGCTGGCGTTCCACCGGTTTCCACCCACCCGAGCAGAGACGGTAATACGTCTGCCCTTTGCGTCCTTCATCGATGAGCACAATATCACCCGTCCCCATAAATCGGGCCTGGCAGTTTTTTGGCATCAAATCGACAACGTTAAACATTCGGTACAAGATTGACAGCGCCTCGTGATGATCTGAAGCTGTCACCGTAAGCCGGCATACTTGTCGGTATTTCGGTTCCCCGAAGCGCGGCGTTTGAAAAATAGTCGCTTCATATGCACGTTTTGCCATCCACATCTTTTTCCTCCATAAACGAACCATGGTTTTCCTCTTCCTTCCCACGATAAATCAGTCGTCTTTATCCTATAATATTAGTGATTGCATTTGTCGATTCCTTCGGCAAAACGGCACACCTTTTGTCGAAACGGCCATGGTTTTTTTGACAAAATCTGCGATCTATACAAGGGAGGAACACTAGATGCCCAACCGCCCGCTCGCCTTGTTGCGCCGCCCGCTCCAATACGCTTATCGTTCGTTTTTATACCGCCATCCGGTTCGCCTTGCTGATGCTGACTTGCTTCGCCGGATGACCGCCCGCCTTTCGCCCTCGCCGCCTAGGCAACTTAGCGCCGAGGAGACAGCGATCGTTGCAGCCATCCGGCGGAAAACAGCGGAACATAACCGCAATAACGTCACACGTACGGCGGCCTATTTGGCGTTTTTCGAGCGCCACTCGGAAATACATTGGGCGTTTTTGGCTCATCTCGTCTCGCGTAACGGTGGCTGGAACATGACCGACTTGCGCGGCGGCCTTCTCCCGTTTTTATTGCCAAAAGAAACGGCTGCGCCGCTCTTTTTGTTTTTGGAGCGAGCCAATGCATTGATTTTTCACGACGCTTATCCGCAGCTCTTGTTGTATGAGGAAAGCAAGCGTCAAGGAACGCCGCTGTTTCATTTGCTGCCATCTTTGTCTGTCTCCCGGTTTATGAAAGCGTTTTGGGAACATTTTTGGGAAACGGGCGACGCGGCACTGCTGACTGTCGCCTTAATCATTAACGAACAGCAGTACATCCAGCTTCGCGTCATCGAGCACCCGTTTTTCCGCACCCGTGTGCTGTCCAGCTGGCCGTTTATTGCTGAGCAATGGCTCGGGTTCAATGATGTGCTCATCCCTCTAGGGCGCGGCCGGCGCGGTGCTTTAGTTGGCACGACCGTGCGCGATTTTGCTGATGTTCATCACCGCATCCACATTGGCAAAACGCTGTACAGTTTACTGCTGTTTAATGCGCGCCTGTTTCGCCGCGCTTATCGCTTTGCCCGCCGTGTTCCCCATAGCGGTTCACGCGCCGACTTTTGGCCGCAATCGTTCACTGCAACATACGATGGCCGCCGCCTTTACAGCCCTCGTCTTGAGGCCGCGTGGCCGGATCTTACGCACTCTTTTAGCGATCAGCGCGACTGGTTCACCGATGACACGATCGTGGGGGCGCTTGAGACGCTTCCGCTTCCAGCGTCAGGTGAAATGACCGATCGTTACAAACGGCATTTGGCCATGATGAAAGCAGCCGCCATCGCGGCGGCCAAGTCAGCGGGCGTCTAACCCCGCCTTAGAAATCATAAAAACGACGAGGTTTACTCGTCGTCGCGGACTGTTGGTGAAAAATGAACGGGAGCGAGTGTTTGCCTATTCGTATCATACAGCTTGTGATCGCAACGGATGGATTCTACAGACCTACGTGACGGCAGCCAACGTCCATGACAGTCAAGCGTTTTTTGTGCTGTTCGAACGAGTGAAACGGGAAATCCAATCATGTCCGGAAGCCGTGTGTGTAGACGCAGGATATAAAACTCCTGCCATTGCCAAGTATTTACTCGAACAAGGGGTAAAGCCGATTTGGCCGTACACTCGCCCGAAAACAAAAGATGGATTCTTTCGGAAATCAGATTTTGTGTATGACGAATATTTTGATTGTTATCTATGCCCCAATGATCAAGTTCTATCTTACTCTACTACGAATCGGGAAGGGTACCGGGAATACAAATCGGACCCGGCGGTGTGCCGAAGCTGTCCGTATCTTCATCAGTGCACGCAAAGCAAGAGCTACACCAAAGTAGTCACTCGCCACGTATGGCAGGACTACTATGAAGAAGCAGAGCATTTGCGGTATGTTCCGGAATACCGGGAACTCTATGCCCTCCGAAAAGAGACGATTGAACGGGATTTCGCCGATATGAAAGAGAAGCATGGTCTGCGCTGGACGCATTACCGGGGATTGGAAAAAAATGAGGCGCAGGCGATGCTTGTTTGTGCTGCCATGAATTTAAAAAAACTGGCGAATTACCTATGGAAGGCGAAGCACCGCCCTTTCTTTTCCTTTGCATGGCTTCCCATCCTACCCACTTTTTTTGAAAACATAGTCTATTTATGGAACAAAATGGGTTTCAGACATTCGTCTGAAACCCATTTTGTCAACAGTCTGAAACGACGAGGTTTACTCGTCGTCGACATCAATTTCTTCATCAATAATGCATTTTTCTAGCAAATAGTCAAACGTGATATCAGCAAGCTCTTCCAGCTCCTCTTGCGTTGGCACAAAGCCGCGGCGAATGAGCTCTTGGTAAAAAAACTCGGCAATTTCCTCTGTATCAATAATCACTTCAATTTCCTTCACCGCATTTCGCCCCCTTTGTAATGTTGTATGTCTCCGTCTTCCGTTTTATGTCAAAAATCATGTTGTACTACTTTTTCGGCCTTCCCCATACATATGTATTAACAAAACAAAAAGACGGAGGTCGGAACGAAATGGACAAGCTGACTGCATTGGATAAAATGATGGAAACAGTTGTAAACGGATTGGCTGCGCTCGTCATTTTCGCCGGCATTCCATATTTTCTCTTTATTCTTTGTCAGTTTCTATTCTGGTGATTGACGATCTCTTGTAAACGTTGAACAACCGTTTCCATCATCCGTTTATATTGATCATCGCCAAACCATTTATACAGCGCTTTATAGTCGTTGTACATGTCGAGCAGCTCGTCGACCGATGGTTCGCGGTTTTCGCTATCAGCCGACGGCAGCAGAAGCGATGCGTTCATCGGCGTAGCGATGACAATATCTTGCACAAGCGTGACGGACGTTTCTTCCCCATCAGCTAGCGGAGTAATGTCTTCAAGATGGACTTCAATTTCCCAACCGTCCGTCAGCCGCTTCAATTCATAAATCGTCTCTTCCCATCCTTCTCCATAGTAGCGGTAAATTTCCGTCCGAACCCCGACGACTTTGAACAAATGGCCGTCATAATCACGAACACGGACAATTTCGCCGAGAAAAAACGGCAACTCGATTTCAATTTCTTCAGCGATCCACAAATCATCTGTAAATTCAGATAATAAAACGAGCGCCTGCTCGGTAAACAAACTATGGCCATGGTTAATTTCGTATAAAAACGTGCCATCAATTTGTTGAATATCCGTCACAGTTCCGACCGTTCCGTACAATGTATTGACAACGATATCGCCGACGGAAAACTTCGGGCGTTTCGGCGTGCTCATTGGCATCTCCCACCCTTTTGAACAAATGGTTAGTATAGTATATGCATGCATGAAAGGGTGGACACCTTTGCCAGCGCGGAAAAAGCAGATTGAAAACGCTACCAATATTCAAAACAGGAACGCCTTCCTAGTTATGTTTCATGCAAAAACTGCTCCCACAGTTCATCAAAAATAACCATGCTTTCCAAATAATCACCGTTTAACTCCAAATAGCCGCTTAATTCTTCATAATCCGCTGATCCTTTCGGAAAGCTGTGGTCGTCATACGCCCCGTTCGCAAACCGCACAACAGGATCTTCTTCATGCCCATGGCGGAAGCGCAATAAGTAGCGGTAAAACGATTTTTCCATGTTTCCCCATCCTCTTCCTTTCTCTTTGTTGCTATTATAATGAGCTTTTTCATGTTTGTGAAGCCTTTTTTCACCGCTTGTATTGTCATCGTACGCGCTAAACCCGTTTTTCATGCCAAAGATAGGCGACTTTTATAACCATCCCTTCGTGCCAACAAAGAAGCACAAATAGGCTAGCTCCCTCCGTTGGTCAAACCGCCTCAATAATTGATTGCCCTAGATCTCACTCCTAGTATGCCGCCTCCACACCTATGATTCTTTCTAGCGGCGCACATGAAAAAAGAGTGTCCCAAAAAACAACCGGGGCACCCTTTTCCGTCATCATATACCGTAAGACAATATGTTGCACCTCTTAAGGAAGGGCAACCTTTTAGGCCAACCTTATCAACCGTTATACGGCTCCGATTTGCGGCGCTGGAGAAAACTCGATCTCAAAGCCAAGGTCCTCAAGCATCTTGTAATCGGCGGACTTTTCCTGCCCGAGGGTTGTTAAATAATCGCCGACGAAAATGGAGTTGGCGGCATACAGCCCGAGCGGCTGGAGCGAGCGCAAATTCACTTCCCGTCCACCGGCGATGCGTATCTCTTTTGTCGGGTTCATATAGCGGAACAGCGCCAACACTTTCAAGCAATAACGCGGATTTAATTCATTCGTTCCGGCCAGCGGCGTTCCGTCAATCGCATGCAAAAAGTTGACCGGGATCGAATCGGCATCGAGCTCCCGCAAGCTGCGCGCCATATCGACAATATCTTGCTTCGTTTCTTTCATGCCGATAATAACGCCCGAGCACGGCGAAAGACCGGCTTCCTTCACCGTTTCCACCGTCCGCACCCGGTCATCATATGTATGAGACGTCGTAATGTTCGGATGGTGTTGTTTCGACGTATTAATATTATGGTTGTAGCGATCCACGCCCGCTTCTTTCAGCCTCGCTGCTTGTTCCGGCTTCAACAGCCCGAGACAGGCGCACACTTTCAGACCGAACCGTTCTTTAATTTCTTTCACGGCGGAAACAACAATGTCTACTTCCTTATCGCTCGGACCACGGCCGCTTGCGACAATGCAAAATGTCCCTATCTGCAAACGGTACGCTTCTTCAGCCCCGCGCAGCAGCGTTTCTTTATCGAGCATTTTATACGTCTTCACCGGCGCCGTCGCCACGGCAGACTGCGAACAATAGCCGCAGTTTTCCGGACAAAGGCCGGATTTGGCGTTCATGATCATATTCAATTTCACCTTATTGCCGTAATAGACCGAGCGGATTCGGTACGCCCCTTGCAAAAGAAGGAGCAGCTCGTCGTCCGGACAGTCGAGTATCGCCAACGCCTCTTCATCGGCCAGCTCGTATCCTTCCATCACCTGTTCAGCTAATGACAGCCAATTTGGCATTTTCCCTCTCCCCTTTCCACATCATTACATTTATCGTAGCGGACAAGACGGATAATTGTCAACCTATTTATAAATTGAGTTTACTATAGTTCAACATCCAAAACAGCAACGTCCGCGGTGTTGTGAATGGCCACCTTCGCTCAACACAAAAAAGACAGGCCGCCGTTTTGGGACAGCCTGTCTTGTTCCTTTGCTTAACGCGTCAGTTTTTCAACGATGTCGCGGGCGATCCAAACGCCGCAAGCGCTTGCCTGGGCGAGGCCGCGCGTAATGCCGGCGCCGTCGCCACCGACATACAGCCCCGCGATTTCTGTTTCAAACCGATCGTTCAGTTTTGGACGCGCCGAATAAAACTTCGCCTCAACGCCGTAAAACAGCGTATGCTCAGACGCGAGCCCTGGAGTGACATGGTTAAGTGCTTCTGTCATCTCGATCAAACTTTTCATCGTGTTGTACGGCAAGACAAGACCTAAATCGCCTGGCACCGCCTCTTTTAGTGTCGGTTCAATAAATCCTTCTTTGATCCGTTTCTCCGTCGACCGCCGTCCTTTTAAAATGTCCCCGTATTTTTGCACAATGATGCCGCCGTTAGATAAAGCGTTCGCCAACCGGGAAATTTCATGGGCGTATTCATTCGGCTTATCAAACGGATCGGAAAATTTATGCGAGACAAGGAGCGCAAAGTTCGTGTTGCTGCTGCCGAGCTTCGGATCTTTGTACGCGTGGCCGTTGGCAAGCATAATGCCAGAATGATTTTCGACAACCACGTGCCCCGACGGATTGCTGCAAAACGTACGCACTTGCGTCCCGACCGACGTGTTGAAGATAAATTTTCCTTCATACAAATGCTCATTAATTTCTTGCATGACAATGTTCGATGTTTCGACGCGCACCCCGATATCGACTTGGTTGTTGATCATCCGCAGGCGGCGCTTGCGCAACAATTTGCTCAGCCAGACTGAGCCGTCGCGTCCCGGAGCGATGACGACTTTTTCCGCCGTCAACGTTTCACCGTTTTTCAGGACGACCCCTTTCACTTCATGGCCGTCTTCCGTCCGCTCCGTCACGATATCATCTACTTCTGTTTTAAAGCGCATCGTAATCCGCTCGCGCAAATATTCAAAAATGCTTTGTAAAATCGCTAAGTTTTGCTCTGTGCCTAAATGGCGAACATAGGCGCGCAACAGCTTCAACCCAGCGGCATAAGCGCGCCGCTCAATCTCTTTCACTTTGTCCGTCATCGGGTCGGTAATCGACGTCGTCGCTCCATGTTTTAAGTTGATTTCATCCACATAACGGATGAGCTCAAGCACGGTTGAGGCCGGCAAATAGTCGGTCATCCAGCCGCCAAATTCGCTCGTGATGTTGAACTTGCCGTCCGAATACGCTCCAGCCCCGCCAAAGCCGTTCGTGATCGAACAGGCGGGCACACAGCCGGCATAATCTTTTTTGCCGGCTGGCGGCGGGCATTTCTCAATTTTTTTCTGCAAAATCGGACAGTTGCGTTTATATATATCATGCCCTTTGTCAATGAGCAGCACATTCGCTCCAGGCAGTTTGAGCGTCAGTTCGTAACACGTAAAAATGCCGGCAGGTCCAGCGCCCACCACAATCACATCGTAATGGTTGTTCATTGTGCCATCCCCCATTTCATATGTTCCATTCGGAAGTATACGCGACATTCACCTATTCGTCAAGACAAAAACCGAACTTTTATAGCGATATAAATCTATAATGTTCGACATTATTAATGGTTGTGCAAATCGAAAAAAATTGGTATGTTGATAGAAGGTAAAGGAACGGGAGGAGAACAGATGCGCTTTTTTGTGAAAAATTTTGTAAACGGCATGCTAACGATCGTGCCGATTTTATTAGCCGTCTATGTATGCTATAAAGTGTTCGCTGTTTTGGACGGGTTGCTCGGCCAGTATGTCCGGCCGTATTTGGATGGCCGCTACATCCCCGGCCTTGGCTTGGTCGCAACAGTGGTGCTCATCACTGTTTGCGGCTGGCTATCGACGCAATATGTGAGCGGCCGTCTCATTCGGCTTGTCGATCGGTTGCTTGAAAGCATTCCCTTGATGAAGACCGTTTATTCGGTCGCTAAAGATACGATTGCTTCTTTTGTCGGAGAAAAACGGTCGTTTTCGCAAGTCGTGCTCGTCACGATGCCGGAGAGCGGCTGGAAATGCCTTGGCTTCATTACGATGGACAATGTCGGCGCCTGGCACGATCCGCTTGCTGATTATGTCGCCGTCTATATTCCACAGACGTTTCAAGTCGCCGGGCTTACCCTTCTCGTCCCGAAAGAGCAAGTCGAAGTCATCGATATCTCGCCGGAAGAGGCAATGAAGTTTATCCTCTCCGGCGGCGTCGCGGTCCGCAAACAAAAACGGCTGCCCCAATGACAGGGCAGCCGTTCATATTTCCGACCAACATACGTTCTTGCCAACTCAAATATGTCCTGACCGTTAAAAATATCGTTTTTTCCAAAAGATGTATGCCGTTACTGCCGACAGCGAACCGGCAAGCACCATAGCGACGGCAAAGGCGTACGGGGAGTGTTGGAACGGAATCGGCACGTTCATGCCGTAAAAACTCGCCACCATCGTTGGCAGCGAAATGACGATCGTAATGGCAGTCAAAAATTTCATCACAATGTTTAAGTTGTTCGAGATGACGGAAGCAAATGCATCCATCATGCCGCTTAAAATGCTGCTGTATACTTCCGCCATTTCGATCGCCTGCTTGTTTTCAATAATGACATCTTGCAGCAAATCTTGATCATCTTCGTACATGCGCAAATAGTTCAGACGCATGAGCCGCTCCATGACGATATTGTTCGCTTTCAGCGACGTCATAAAATACACTAAGCTTTTTTCCATGCTAAGAAGTGAAAACAGCTCTTTGTTTTTCATCGACTGGTGCAGCTCTTTTTCAATTTCACTCGTCCGCCGGTTAATCTGCTTCAAATAACGCAAATAATATGTCGAAATCATGTAAAGCATTTGCAAAGCGAACCGTGTTTTCATAAACGTGTAAAAGTTTTTGATTTTGTTTTTTGAAAATTCCTCAAAAATCGGATTTTCTTGCAAACAGACCGTAATAAAGCACGTATTCGTAATGATCATGCCGATCGGAATCGTTTCGTACATCGGGCCGTCAACTTCGTCATGGGCGACAATCGGGATGTCGACGATAATCAACACATGATTATCCTCTTTTTCGACGCGCGACCGCTCTTCGTCATCAAGCGCGTCTTTGATCGAATCGATCGGAATGTCTAAATGGTGAGCGATGTAGCGAATTTCATCCTCCGTCGGGGCAACGAGATTGATCCAGCAGCCGTTTTCAATCCGGTCAATTTCCCGCATTTTTCCGTTGGCATCGGACAAATACATTTTCATCATTTGGCATCCTTCCTCCTTTTCACGCGAGGAAGGCGGCGCCTCTTCCTTTCCGCCCGGAGCCCGTTTTCGTATGATGAGCAGCGGGCGAGAAAAGGAACAGGCCGCGTTCCCCGCTATATTCCGGTTCCGGTTCGTTCGAACTTGAACTACTCATAATACGAAAACGCCACTCCTTTCAAAAAAATGTTCCTCAAGTAATGATAACGCGGACCAGTTCATTTGTATAGTAGTTGCCATGAAAAAAAGCAGCCTACTGGCTACTTTATTCATCAAACGGCATAATGTTCAAACATTGCTGCTCCGGCTGCCTTATTCACTCGATGGCGTTGTGTTGAAAAAATCAGACGCTTGTTTGTTGGTTTGTCCTCGTTCTGAACGGCGCGGATGCTTTTTGCTCTTTCCCATTACCCCATCGGATTCGTAACTTGGCGCAAATGGCAGCTTTTTATTCACCGCTCTCACCTCCTTTGCTTTTACTGTTTGCTGCTAGCCGTCATTTTACTCGATTGAAGCAAGGCAAGAGGGTGCTACTTTGTGGAAAGCGTTTTATCCTAAAATTGTCAGCCAATGTTCACACAATCATTTTACCGGCTCCATCCGTTCATTTATAATAAATAAGTGAGGAGGGGAAGCCATGAACATTACGATCACGAAAAAAGCGTTCGATTGGTACAAGCGAGAGCTCGGACTAAAACCCGGTGATGCGATTCGCCTGTTCGCCCGCTACGGGGGATGCGGCACCGTACAAAAAGGGTTTTCACTCGGCATAGCAAAGGACGAGCCGGCAGGAGAGCCAGCGGCGCAGACGACGGTTGATGGCGTGACCTTTTTTGTCGAAGACAGCGACCAATGGTATTTTGACGGGCACGATTTGACGATCGATTTAGACGAAAAAGGTGATGAACCGGTATTTCTGATCCAATAAACAGTGAAAAAGCTAGCCTTAGCGCTAGCTTTTTCGAATGATGGCGATCGTGCAGCGGGAGACGCAGACGAGCTGCCCTTGTTCATCCGTGATGCGTACATCCCACACCATCGTCGTTCGGCCGCGGTGCAGCACTGTTCCCGTTGCCGTCACCGTTCCGCTGCGAACAGCGCGAACATGGTTTGCATTAATTTCTAAACCAACGACGTTTTCCGTTTGCGGATCCACAAGCGCGTACGCGCCGATGCTCGCCACCGTTTCAGCCAACGCGACTGAGGCCCCACCATGCAAGATTCCAGCTGGCTGGTGCGTGCGCTGGTCGACTGGCATCGTCGCCACGACGCGTCCTTCACCAAGTTCGACAATTTCGATGCCAAGTGTGTCAATTAGCGTATGTTTCGCCATTTCTTTCATCACTGTCAAATCGATCATGATTCCTTCCTCCCCCGTTTCGTAAACCGTGCCAGCTCATCAAGCCGCCCTTCTTGCCGCAAAATGCGCGCTTGCGTCTCTCCGAGCAAATCAAAGTGCGGAAATTCATTGCGCCGGTCGATCCACTCTTCTTTCAGCCCGTATTGCCGTCCCCAAGCAGCCAGCTTATCAATATCGGCGCAACCAACTTTCGTCACCGTCGTGCAATGCGGAAACCGTTCGTCATACCAATAATGGGTCAAAAAAGCGATTTCTCCGCGCCTCACTTTCTCCTTCCACGCCGCGAGTTCATGTCGGCGAATGCCAAACGCCATCGCAATGCTCTCCTTTACCGTTTCGCCCGCTCATACGCTTCGTGCCAATCGGGAAAATATTTGCGAATGACGATCGGCCGAAACGTATCGCGCTTGACGCAAACGTGCTGCGACTTGCCGGTCACTGCCACCTCCCCGTCCGGGGCGAGAATTTCGTAGCCATACGTGACACGGATACCATCATAAGCGTCGATCCATGTGCGGACGGTCGCCGTTTCCCCGTAATGAAGCGGTTTTTTGTACGACACTTGCAAGTCGATGACCGGCGAAATGACGCCCTCTTTCTCCATCTCGGCATAATGGAAGCCAAGTTGTTTGATTAACTCCGTACGCCCAACTTCCATCCAAACTAAGTAGTTTGCATGGTAAACGACGCCCATTTGGTCCGTTTCCGCATAGCGCACTTCAATTTGTTTTTCTGCTACTTTCATGTTCGTTCTCCCTCCATTTTTTGCCGGTTCTCCTCTTTTATGTTACCATTGGTTCGTCCGGCGGCTCAAGCGGCAAGCAGAAAAAACAAAGCCGCCCCGATTGGGGCAGCTTCGTTTATTGGTAACCGTGTTCGCGAGCAGCTGCTTCATCTTTAATTTCCGCGCGCATGGCGGCAATCGCCTCTTCGCGGCGGCGATTTTTCTCGCGGATTCGCTCCCGCTCTTCAGGAGAAGCAAACTGCATCGTTTCCTCGGCTTTTTCGATGTTTTCAATTGTATTTTGCACCATATCTTGCAACTTTTCGACGTTGTCGCTGCGGTCATCCGGTTTCGGACGTGGCATGACGTTTCCTCCTTCACGCAAGTTTCGGTTCATTCACCCTTCGTTTGGATGACTTGAGCGTGTTGGCCGGACTGGTCTTGCATTTGTTTGCCTTTGTTTCCACCAGCGGCGCGAGGCTGTGTGCCGATATGGTTCGGCGCAAAGTGGTTGGGGCTTCTTTTCGGATTGCTCATCATCTTCGCCTCCTCGCCATCTAGTCTGTCCGCCCGGAGAACCGCTATGCATGGGTTATTCTGCTTTCTTAAGCATCCGCTCTTCCAGCTTTTTCTCGATCTTTTCGAGCGCTTCCCGGTCATTTAGCAATTGCCGCTTATTCTCGCTGATCAATTCTTGGAGAGTCATTTTGCGGGATCGTTTCATTGCTCCAACCTCCCCTCACTTTTATTGTACTTTTATTCATGCCCAAAAAAGATAAAAATTATGACAACTTTTCGAAAAATAATGAGTCATGAAAAAAAGCGCCTTCCGTTAAACCAACTGATGGTTAACGGAAACGCGCTGTTTCTTTCTCAAGCCGAGCCGCAGTCACCGGACCGACGATTTTTTGCCGAATGACGCCGTTCGGATCAATGATATAGGTCGTTGGAATCGTTTGAACCCGATAGTAATGAAGCGCTTCGCCGCGGACATCTAAAGCGACAGGCAGCGCTAACTTCTTGCTTTTCACAAACCGTTCCGCATTATCGAGCGTGTCTTGTGTAGTCAAATGAACAGCAAGCAATGTGACTTCACGACCATGCTGTTTGTAAAACTTCTCAAGTTCCGGCATTTCCTTTTTGCACGGCGGACACCATGACGTCCAAAAGTTGAGGACGACCGCCTTGCCACGCAAATCAGACAGCTTGACCGGCTCGCCGCCAAGCGTCGGCAGCGTCAGATCGGGGGCAGCATGGCCGATTTTCGGGCCGGTTTCGGTTTCGCTTGCCTCATTCGGTTTCTCCGCGGCCATCGCGTTCCAAAGGCCGTATCCAGTAACCGTTAAAAACAACAAAATGACCAACCATTTT
This sequence comes from Geobacillus sp. 47C-IIb, assembly GCF_014679705.1. Lineage (NCBI taxonomy): Bacteria > Bacillati > Bacillota > Bacilli > Caryophanales > Anoxybacillaceae > Geobacillus > Geobacillus sp. 47C-IIb. The sequence goes on along the minus strand of NZ_CP061473.1, from coordinate 3,517,035 downwards.
CGCACCTTTTTCCCTCCCTGCCGGCCAGCGTCCTTTGGCATTCTGTCCATGATTATAGCACATACGTTTGTCCTTGCCAACGCTAATGATTGCACCAAAAAACGAGGGACACCTCCCTCGTCGTTAACGGATGTTTTTATGGTCATTTTTCATTTTTTCTGCTTCCACTTCAGCGTAGGAAGCGAATTCGCTCGTCCACTCGTTAAAACCATTTTTCTTTTTCGCGTTGTTGTTCCGTTGGGCATTGGCATTACCGAGCTTAGTCCGTCCCATGCGCTCTCTCCTCCTCTAGTTCAGTCAATTCACGCATAGTATCGCCCGCCGGAGAAAAACTATGCATGGGACGGCGGTCCTGCCATACGCTTGCCTGAAAACATTTATGCAGAAGATGACGGATCGTCCGTTTCGACCGGATGGTCCGGGTAGGAAATCCAGTCGCTGAAACTGCCGACATACAGCCGAACGTTTCGGTAGCCGGCTTCTTTTAATGCGAGCACGTTCGGACAGGCAGTGACGCCGGAGCCGCAATAGACGATCAACGGAGCCTCACGGTCAAGATCGGCAAACCGAGCGGCTTGATCGGCTGCGCTTTTCCAATAGCCTCCTTCTGCCACTCCATCTTTCCAAAACCGATGCACTGCTCCCGGAATGCGGCCAGGTCGGCGGTCGATCGGTTCTTCTAAACCGGCGTATCGCTTCCACTCGCGCGAATCGATGAGCACGGCCGATCGATCGCGGACAGCAGCGCGCACCTCATCGACCGTTGCCAGCCATGACCGATCGGGCTGCGGCTGAAACCGCCGCGGCGACACGGCAGGAATCGTGTCGGTCACCGGATACCCTTTCTTTTTCCATTCGCTGTAATTGCCGTCTAACACATAAACGCGCTCATGGCCAAAATAGCGAAGCAGCCACCAACAGCGCGCAGCCATCGCCCCATGTTGATCATCGTAGACAACGACCGTCACCGTTTCATCGATGCCGGCACGGCCAAACACCTCTGCCGCCTGAGCAGCGGACGGCAGCGGATGACGCCCCCCATGCTCCGCCACCGGACCGGACAAATCGCGTTCCAAATCCATATACACCGCTCCAGGAATATGATCGTCCTGGTAAACGGCCGCTCCTTTAGACGGATCACCAAGCCAAAACCGGCAATCAAGAATGCGGATGTTTTCTTCAGACAAATGAGTAAGCAACCATTCATGGGAAACGAGAGACGCCATGTTCTTCTCCCCCTTTTCATTTTGCCTGCCAATCAGCCTGCCCCTAGGAGGATGGACGGGCAGCCGCTGCTCCTATGGGCTGCAGCTTGATGACAGCCTCATCTATTCCCCGCTGTTACGATCGCTTTCCTTCAAGGCGGCTCACATATTCGCGCACCATTTCCGGCGTCACGTACCGGCGGGTCGGTACGAGGCCCCCTTTGGCCAGTTCATTCATTTGTTTCGTCACTTCATTGATCAGCTCGACCGTAAACGACTCGCCGCGGCGGCACCGCTCGACCGCTTCTTCGATATGCCGCTCGCGCTCAGCATCGAGCATGGCAAACTTTTTTAAGATGGCGTGCTGCTTTTGTACGTGGGCAGTAATCGCTTGATGCACTTCACTCAATGGTTCTCGTCCTTTCTTGCTTCTTTTTCCATCAAACGCTGGACATTAGGTTTGGGTATCCAGCAGTTGAATTGGTAATTCGGTTTCGTCGCATAGCCGAGCCGGCGGCAATACGTGTATAACCCGTTGGCCCGCTTTTCTATGCCGTAGTGGATACATGTCGCACAAGCGTGAAACCGGTTCATCAGCGCGCCTCCCTGTCTTCTCTAGAAAGAAGGCCGCGAAGCGCCGCTTCGATCCGGCTGAGCGCCTCGGAGTCTGCTGTTTCAGCGAGCGCTGCCATTAAACCGTCCATATAGCTGTCAACTTGATCGGTGAGCGCAGCCGTAAGCGCAGCGACGGCATCCTCGTATTGCTTGGCATATACGGAGATGAGCCGCTCTTTTTGCTCGGCCAAATACCGATCAACCGGCTCAACGAGCGCTGCTTCAATCTCTTCTTTCATCCGCCGCTTCTCATCGCGCTCAAAAAACGATTTCGCGTTTTTATAGAGTGAAAGCGCCTTAGCAAACCGTCCCCGATCCACATCGCTAAGGGCGTTGGCGAACTCCGGTGCCGCAAAAGCAAACGACTCCGGCGGCACGAGTGCGAGCGCCTCATCAAGGCGGCGAAGCTCACTGCTCAAGCGAGCGAACTGCTCGGCAAGCCGTTTATGCAAAAATGCCTCAACACGCAAGCTCGTTGCCCGCATCTCTTGCGCCAAATCAAAGCCAACGGACGCAAGCAGCTCGTCAAGACAACGCTCAAGCACCCGGCGCACTGGACCTTGGTCGTCGCGAAGCACCGACGGATTGAACGCCTCTTTAAACGTGTCATTCAAGCGGAAAAAGGCACGCTGTTTCACGTAATAAAGCAGTTCGTCGGCTTCTTGGCCAAGTGCGTGCTGGCCGTAGGCATCGACGGCATCGGCGAGCACGGTGCGCATTTTTACCTTGACTTCCTCAAGCGCGCGCCGCTTCGCCGCTTTTTCCGCCTCGCTCTGCCCAGCGGCCCGCGCGTATTCCGCCGCCGTCTGCCACGCCCGCTCGAGCTCAGCATAGGCGCTCTCGACCGCCACCTCAGTCAGCTCTTCCGTCAAGAAACGGAAAAAGTCTGCTTCGAAGGCGGGCAAACCGGAATCCGCCAAGACGCCGCGCGCGCTAGGCTCCACCCCCATTTTTTCCGCCAGCGCCATGCGGCTTGAGAGAGCATAAAGACGCGGAAAACGGATGCCAAAACGGGCGAGCTCATCGTTCATGTAGGCGATGACAGCATCAAGTTCTTCCTTTGATTGAGCCAAGTCGGCCGCATTGATGATGAAAAACATTTTGTCAAGCGCAAACGCATCTTTGACCCGCCCGAGCTGAAGCAAAAACTCGCGGTCCGCTTTCGAAAACGCATGGTTGTAATACGTCACAAACAGTAGCGCGTCCGCATGTTTCATATAATGGAACGCCACTCCGGTATGGCGGGCGTTTAGCGAATCGACTCCCGGCGTATCGACAAGCGTCACCCCTTGGCGGGTGAGCGGACAGTCGGCATACAGCACAACCTCATCTAAGAAACACGACACCGCTTCGTCAGCCACATACCCCTCCAGCTCCTCGAAACGGATCGACAGCGTTGCCCCAAATCGATCGCACATCCGCTCGTAGCCGGCCGCAACGGCCGCCAAAAAGGCAACATGCGGCTTTTGCGCCGGATGTTCGGCCCCAGACTCGGCAAGACGGGCACAGAGGCGAAGCGCTTCCTCCCATGTATCCGCCTGATGGCCGAACTGGCTGAGCGATGCTTGTATATCAGCCCAAATTTGCGATTCGCTTTTCACTTTTACGATCGCCGTACCGTGCGGGTGCTCTTTGTCGGGCGGTGCGATTTTGCTGATAGCGGCGGTCGTCGGGTTCGGCGAAGACGGCAAAAGCGGTGCGCCAAGCAAAGCGTTGGCAAGTGATGACTTGCCGGCGCTGAAAGCGCCAAACAAGGCAACCGTAAACGCGCGCGTGCGGAGCCGGCTCGCCTTGTCGCGCAGCGGGCCAGCGAAACGGCGCAACAAATCCGCTTGTTCAAGGTAAGCCGCCGCTTCATCAAGCCGGTCGGCGGCCTGTTCGCTACGCCGTTTTCCACCGGCTGACGGCGTACGGGATTCCCCTGTTCTTTCGTCCTCCAATTCGTTGCCAGCCACCGCGCCTTTCTGACCGAGCGCTTGCTCTTTGGCAGCGACTTGCTGTTTTGGCGTTTCCACATGGCGCGCCTTGCGGAAATCAGGCGGCGCAGTCAGCAAAGCAAGGCGGGTCTCATCAAGCGTTGCGTCATCACCCGGAGCGGCGATGAGCTGTTCAAATGAGCGTTGGCGCTCTTCCCGCTCGAATTTGAGGCGGGCGAGGCGGCCGATGAGCTCCACCTTTTCACGCGCCCTCGAAAGCTCATCACTCAATGCATCCATTTGGGCAGCCGCCTGTTTGGCGATTTGTTCCAAGAGCTCAGCAAACAAGGTGAACGCCGAGTCACGGTAACATTTTTTCAGCGCTGCAGCGACCTCATCCGTATAGTTTAATAGCGCCGCACCGCTTGTATCCGCGCCTTGTTTGACGAGGCTGGCGAGCAGCGTCGCCTCCCACTCCACCGTCCATTGCTGGCACTTACCAAGCCAAGCACGGTCAGCATTCCATTCGTTTCCAACCCGAAGAAGCAACTGGCGGACGTGCCATTCAATTTGCGCCTCCGCTTGTGCCTTGACGCTTTCGTAAAACGCAGCGAACCGCCGTTGTCGCTCCTCTTCTGTTTTCGCCTTTGCAAACCACCACCCCACCTTAAAATCGGGCCGCATGGCCTGCAAGTACGCTTCCGCCCGCGCTCTTGTTTCAAACGGCATCAAATAGGCGTTTTGTAGCACGTGCTCAAGTTCGGTCCGAAATGTCTCCTCCACCCGCTTGGGTGCCGTCTGCCACTTAGCCAACTCCGTCTCCAACCGTCCAAGCTCCTCCATAGCCGCCGCCTCATCATCCGCGCCGCCAAGCTTCTGAAGCTGCATGCGCATTTCTTGTTCAAGCGGCTCATGTCGGGTACAAAGCTGTTCGATATGACGGTCGGCGATCCGTTTTAAACCGGCTTCGGCGCCGCGGACGAGCCACTCATCTTTGTCCGCAAACAACTGACGCAAACAGGCTGACAGCTCATGCCATTCGTTATGCGGATGGTCCGGCGCTTTTAACGAGAGGAAAAACAGGCCGGCCGCCTCGACTCCCCAACTTCGGAACGCCCTAGCCGCCGAGTCGCGAAACGCAGCAAACGGCAGTTCGTCCTCACGGTGTTTGTCGATTTGATTGATGATCAAATAGACGGTTTTTCCTTCGTCCGTTAATTGTTTCGTAAATTGAAAGTTTAATTCCGCTTGTACATGGTTATAATCCATGACATAAAAGACGACATCAGCTAAATGAAGTGCAGACTCGGTCGCCAGTCGGTGGGCGTCGTCCGTCGAGTCGATGCCCGGCGTGTCCAAGATGGCGACTCCTGGCGGAATGGCGTCTGTTTCACGACTAATCTCAATCCATTCAATCGTCTCCCCGTCCCGGCATTGAGCACGAATCAGTTCCGGATCGTACGGCGGTTCGTACTCGACCGGCGCATCACGGTGGTAAAAGACGCGCACATAATCCCGACCGGCTTTCACTTTCACAAGATTCGCACTCGTCGGAATCGGGCTCGACGGCAACAGCGGTTCGCCGAGCAGCGCGTTGATCAAACTTGATTTGCCGGCAGAAAAATGACCGCAAAATGCGACAATAAGCTCCCCGGCTGCCATTTTTTCCATAAGCTGCTTCACTTTGTTCGCGTTTTCTTTGTCCCCCGTTGTCTGAAGCTGTTCATACATCTCGATCATTTTCGCCAGCCACGGCCGCAATGACGGCCGCTCAGTTGCAACATATCCCATGACCCAAACCCCTTGTTTCCGTCAATATCGTTTACATTCATTTTACTGTATTTCGTCCCATTTCCCAATAGAAAAACAAAAAAATCCCGCCCGTTCGTTTGGCAAGCAGGAGTTAGTTGGAAATATGCTTGTTTCCCTTTGTGTCAACCGCAAAAGGGCGACCGCTGTTGCCAAATAAGAACGATCCGCGGTCCCCTTTCGCTGATTAGCTGTTCCTGTTTTTTCATGCAGTTGCTTAAACGCGCACGACCGTTTTTCTTCCTAGCGGCAAAAAACGCGGCCGAGCCTGAAACGCCTCCTTATAATCAGTGAACGCTGACAGCGCCTGTTCTTCAGCGGTGATGCGAATGGATAACATGATTGCGTTAAGAAGTGAAAAGATAAGCGCGGTCATAGGTGCTTGGAACAAAAGCGGCAGCAACACGATCTCCAAAGCGACGACGACATAATTAGGGTGGCGGATCCACCGGTACGGTCCTTTTTTCACGACCGGGCGGTCGGGCACGATCAAAATTTTCGTATTCCAAAAGCGGCCGAGCGATAAAATCGTCCATACGCGCAGCCCTTCGACAGCAAGAAAGAACGGAAACAAAAATGGCCAGCGTGGCGACGGGCGCGCGCCTTTTCGCAGTGCCTCAACAGCCAACGACAAAAGAAAGAGTATATGCATCAATACAATCCACGGATAATGGCGGGCGCCAACCTCTTTCGCTCCGAGTGCTTTCACATACCGTTCGTTCCGTTTTGCAAGCACAAGCTCAAACAAGCGCATCCCAGCCACCACCAAAAATACGAATGCAAACCGCATCATCATCCCTCCCATTTAAGCAGCACCATCTCGGCGCTAAAGCCAGGGCCGAGGGCGACGAGCAGCCCATACCCAGGCGCAAGCGGCTTCTGCATCACTTGCTCCAGCACAAAATAAACGGTGGCTGACGACATATTGCCATACTGGGCTAACACCTCTCTAGCAGCCTCTGTCTGCTTCGGGCCGAACCCGAACGCTTCTTCGTACGCCTCGATCACTTTCTTCCCGCCCGGGTGGGCAATAAAATAGCGAAGGTCACTGAGCAGCAGTTTGTTTTCCTGTAAAAACGATTCCACTTGCGGTCGCAGCCAGCTGCGGACGATTGACGGAATATCTTTCGAAAAGATGACAAACAGCCCTTCATCACGAATATCCCAACCCATCACGTCCTCCGAACGAGGCATAAGCACCGACCGAGCAGCGATGATACGCGGCGCACCGCTTTTTGGCGCCGCTTCATCGCCGGCGACAAGCACACATGCCACCCCGTCAGAAAAAAGCGATGTGCCGATTACATTGCTTTTTGATAAGTCATTCGCTTGGAACGTCAAACTGCAAAACTCAGCGGCAATCACGAGCGCTTTGGCATTAGGAAACGCTCGGCAATAATCGGCTGCTCGAGCCAGTCCCGCTGCCCCGCCCGCACAGCCAAGCCCCCAAATCGGAACCCGAACGACAGAAGGTGAAAACGGCAGCACGTTCATCAGCCGCGCCTCGATGCTTGGCGTCGACAAACCGGTCGTTGAGATGTAAAACAGCGCATCGACCGCTTCATACGGAATCGGGCCGGTAGAGGCTTTATGCAAGCAGTCGTTGACGGCCTCGCCACTGTAACGAACGGCACTGTCGATATACACCTCATTTTTCTCCCCGAAGCCGCGCGGCAGGCTATACCAAGCAAGCGGCTTGACAAAGGTGCGCGTGCGGATGCCGCCGTTGTCAAACGCCTGCAGCAGCCGTTCAGCGCGCATTAGACGCCCGGCAAACAACTCGGCGACATAACGTTTCACCTCATGTTGAGAAACCATGTATGGCATCTTTGCGGTGCCGATAGATAAAAGGATCGGCATACAAACACCTCGGTTTGTTCTTCTTTTCTATTAGAGTGTGCAACAAGCCGGACTATATGCATGCGAAAACACATTTATACGCCTATTTTTTCGGAAACAGCAGGTCGATTCTCTCCTTTTCTTCGTGGCCGACAGAAAAGCAGCATAAAAAATGAAAGAAACGTTATGGCAAACAAAAAAACAGGTGTGGGCAAAACCAGCCTGTTTTGGAAGGAAAAATGGTCATAAGCGGGGACATCTATAAAGACGTTTGTTGTGTATCCAGCTTTCAAGATGCGGATTTCGCTTTCCTACTCAAGCAAGCATAGTACAAATGATTGAGGAATGAGCCCTTGCCAGATTCGTTTAGCGACACTTCGTTGACTTTTTGCTGCGTTCTGTGAACGATGGTTTCCTAGCCGAAAAGCGGCGGGATATTTCATGTCCCTTAATGTCTGTGACCATCGATCAATTTAACTATTTGTTCTTTGATTGCTTATATCCTATAATGAATTTAAAAATCGATAAAGATGATTATTCCGATTAAAAAATGATGATGGGGCCCTGTTAATATAGATATTAAACAGTCGATAACTTTCTAAAAATAACGAAGAAAATCCAAACTTTACCCAAAACTCCAAAATATTGAATTGACATTCAATTGACTACCAATAAAATATACGAGAGAACGTAGAAAGAGTGTGAAAGAAAGGAGCATTCCCGTTAGGAGCTTTTCCGGGGACTTGATCAAAAAAAGCCCTCTTGGTATGATGCAGGGGTGTCAACCACATCACTCACCATACCAAGGAGGACTTCAGATGAATTGTACACAAAACTATAAAATTGATCAAGTCACCGAACAAACGCTTGTCGTGGGTATTGATATCGCGAAACGAACCCACTACGCCTGCTTCGTGGATGACCGGGGGCGCGTGCTTCGCAAATCGTTCCCGATCTTCCAGTCGAAAGAGGGGTTTCAACAGCTGTATAAAGCGATTCAGGGGGCGATGCAAGCGTTCGGGAAGTCAGAGGTGATCGTCGCCGTGGAGCCGACCGGGCACTACTGGTTGAACCTGGCCTACTTCCTCGAGGAGCACGGGATCCCGTTGGTCATGGTCAACCCGGCGCATGTGTGCCGGTCGAAAGAACTTGATGACAACCTGCCGACGAAACACGACGCCAAAGACGCCCTGGTCATTGCCAGACTGGCAAAAGACGGACGATTCCTCGTTCCCCGGCTGCTGCACGAGATTGAAGCCGATTTGCGCGTGGGGAGCACGCTCAAAGAGAAGCTCCGCAAGGAACAGACGGCGGTGAAAAACGCGATCGTCCGCTGGACGGATCGGTATTTTCCAGAGTTTTGGACCGTGTTTCGTGACTTGGGGAAAACGGCGCTTTCGGTGTTGGAGTGGACGCCGCTTCCGGCTGATATGGCGGGTCGGACCGCCGAGGAGCTCATCGAGGTGTACCGGCAAAGCGAAGGGCTGAAATGCCCGCAGAAGGCCAAAATTCAGGCGTTGATCAACGCCGCGAAGGACTCCATTGGGGTGACGGAAGGGACGACGATGGCCCGGTTTGAGATCGCCGCGCTCGTCCGCCGATACCGCCAATTGGAGGCGGAGATCGCCGCACTGGACGCCGAGTTGAAGGCATTGGTTCAAACGACGATGGAGTACCAATGGTTGAAAACGGTCGACGGGTTGGGAGACGCCACGATCATCGATCTGCTGGCGGAGATCGGCAGCTTCGCCCATTATCGGGACCCGCGCCAATTGGTGAAGTTGGCGGGCCTGACGCTCAAGGAGAACTCCTCCGGCCAGCGCAAAGGGCAAAAGCACATCTCCAAACGGGGACGGAAACGGTTGCGCTCGGTGCTGTTTCGGGCGGTGATTCCGCTGATCCGGCACAACGAGGCGTTTCGCGAGCTGCATGAATATTACACAACCCGCCCCGTCAACCCGCTGACCGGAAAGCAGTCCATCGTCGCCTTGTGCCGGAAGCTGTTGAATGTGCTGTTTGCGATTTGTACGAAGAAACAAGCGTTTGACGCGGAGCGAATGAAGCAGGACGTCTTGTCCCAAGTGCAACGGGCGGCCTAAGGCCTCCCCCTGCGAACGGAAGAATCGTTGGACAACGAGATGACACCGGAGAAGCTGGCGTGATTTCATCCATTCGACCTTGAGTCCCTAAAGGAGCTTGGCCGGCCTCCGCCTGATGACGAGACCGAACGAGGGAATGTTGGCGCGAAGACGCCCGGAGACATGGGAGGGTTCGTCCTCATCAGCGACGCGGAGATCCAAAGGGTGCATCGAATATGCTTCTCCCCACGTCAGGAAAATATAACCAGCCATGGCCGCGAAGCGCACCCTAGGTCTGTAAGATATCCACAAAACTGAAAAAGGATGTAAGGGATTTTGTCGAAAAATATTTTTTGGACACCCCTGAGAGGCCGAAAAGCCTTGATAAATCAACATTTCTAGAGGGAGGATATCGGTGGAACACCGCTCACTAATTCTACTTGGGTTACTAATGGGACAAAGCCAACACGGATATCAGATTAATGAATTCATCGAAAAAAACCTAAGTATAGTTACAGATATGAAAAAGTCTACTGCTTACGCTACGCTGGATAAACTACATCAAAAGGGCTTTATTGATATTAAGTTTGAGCAAAAAGGAAATAGACCCATCCGCAAAGTGTATTCTATAAATGAAAGAGGTCGAAAGTATTTTTACCAATTGCTATTAAACAATCTGTCTTCTGCTGAAAGTGTTAATTATCAAGGGGATATTGGGCTAATGTTTATTGATTTTCTTCCTATGGACCAAGCAATACCAGCCTTGAAAGAACGATTAAAGAAAAACAAAACACTAATTGATCAACTTAAACAAACCCCTGTACATGTAAATCAAACTGGTGTTAATCTTGCAGTCGAACATAAAATTACAATGTTAGAAGCAGAAATTTCCTTTCTTGAAAAAACCATTCAATCTCTTCTTTATTCGAATTAAGTTTTATATACTTATGATGTTAAAGCCACCGAGGATTCTTTTTTTTATTACCAACGCAGAACGTGTTGCAAAACGCATAACGAATGCATAAATGCACATAAAAAATCCACCACCTTGGAAATCATATACAGTGACCAAAACCAACTACCAAGGGGTGGACACGATCATGATTTCCAATTTCGTGATCGAACATGCACTGATGGGTGAAATCGATCCTCTTTTAGAGGCATGATTTCGATACATCGGCCAACTTTCTTTTCTGGAAACACCGTATGTGACAGGAAGACCCCCAGTGTCTAAAAAGGCACTGCTCACATGTTTCTTTTTGAAAACCTACTTCGCGATGGATTCTTTACGGCAGTTGGTGAACATCCTCCACCGGTTTGGCTATTTCCGACGAATTTGTGAACGTCTGGAGGTTCCTCATCTGTCTACTTTTTCAAGAGCCAGTCAATGGTTTCAAGAACAAGGATTTTCCGATTGGAATGCCCAACTTCTAAACGATTTAGGTGTTCAAAAACCAAAAGTAGTGATGATCGGTCGTACAGCTCTTCGAAGCAGCCTGTATGATTCCCAAGCAAATTAGGGCATGTCGACTCGGTACCATTGGTTCAAAGGAGATAAACTGCATCTGTGTACCACCACGGAAGGGATCCATTTTATCCCATGTTTTGACTACCGCCCATCGAAATGACGCAGCAGTGGCACCGGAACTGCTTTCGTCTCTGCAAGGATGGGACATCGAGTTTGCACTTGAGGATGCCGCCTATGACAGGGAACAGATCTGTAAAACGGCCGAGCAATGGGACATCTTTTTCGTTTCCCCGATGAACTGACGCAATAGCGAGGAACGACACGATGCCTATGGCCGGGTGATCCCCGTCTTCTTGAACACTCGATTTGGGAAGTGACTGTTTGGCCTCCGTAGCACCATCGAACGAGTATTTAACCAATGAAAGATGAATGGGTTAGAACAACCTCGGTGGCACGGGCTTCATCGCCATCTATTACATGTGCAATTATGCATATTTATCCATAATTTTGAGTTTTCACTCTAGTTTTGCAACACCATCAACGCAATAAACAAATAATTTTTTTGTATATAGTCACATTTGACTAATCACAAAAAACTAATAGACTCTAATTAATCAAATGTGATTAAAAATTTTTTATAGAAGGAGTGGCGTACATTGTTTCTTGCTATAAGAGAGTTAAAGCATGTAACTGCTAAACTAAAATGGACAGAATCCGACAAATAAAATTGAACACTCATTTACCAATTTTACTCCGAACAGCTATGATAGATGTTGAATGCTATCTAGCTGTTGGAGGGATGGAAAAGGTGGATAAGTGGGAAGTGTACATGGAAATTTATCAGCTCTTAAAGCAAGGATTTAGTAAAGCCACTATCGCTAAAAAATTAAACATATCCAGAACGACATTATATAACTATTTAAAACGTTCACCAGAGGAAATGACGATATGGCTGGCTTCTACGAAGCAGCGAAGAAAAAAGTTAGACCCTTACCGAGAGATTATTTTACATTGGATTCAGAAGCATCCAGATCTATCAGCGTCTCAAGTACAAGATTGGCTGGAGGAACAATATCCCGATCTCCGTGTGGGAGAAAGTACGGTCCGCAGCTATGTGAGGAATTTACGAGAGGAGTGGAACATCCCAAAAGAAACTTCTGTCCGCCAATATCAAGCAGTGCCAGATCCACCAATGGGTCACCAAGCGCAAGTCGATTTTGGAAAAGTCAAAGTAAAAAATCAACAAGGAAAGGATATCGTGTTATATTTTATCGCCTTTGTTCTTTCGCACTCCCGTTATAAATACATGGAGTGGCTGAATCGTCCTTTACGACGAGAGATGTCATCCAAGCGCACGAGAATGCGTTCCAATGGTTTGGGGGAATCCCAAACGAACTGGTTTACGATCAGGACAACCTGATTGTGGTCAGCGAAAATGCCGGGGATCTCATTCTCACGGCCGAATTTGAAGCCTATCGGAGACAACGAAACTTGACTCTTCATGTATGTCGAAAGGCAGATCCGGAAAGTAAGGGGAAAATCGAAAACGTCGTAGGATTTATCAAACATAACTTTGCCAAACATCGGATCTTTACTACTATCGATGCATGGAATGAACAAGGATGGAATTGGCTGCGCCGAACAGGAAACGGCAGAGTTCATAATACGACAAAAAAGAGACCGGCCGATGTGTTCGAACTCGAAAAAGCACACTTACGACCGATCTCTCCATCATTGGACGTGACTGGTGTCCCCAAAACAAACCTTACCAACAGTATAACAAGGACGGTGAGAAAGGACAATACCATTCTGTACAAATCCAATCGATACACGGTTCCGTGCGGAACCTATACATCGTTTGGGAAAACGGTGCAAATCGTCATTCAAGAGGCAGAACAAGAACTCCTGATCTATGATTTGGAAACCGGGGAATACTTAGGGAAACACCCGATCACTCACGGCAAAGGGAAACTCATTCAAAACCGGAATCATCTGCGTGATCGAGCGAAAGGGATCGATGTGTATCTCGAGAGGATTGCCCATGAATTTGAAAATCCGGATGCGGCCAAGGAGTATCTCGAACGTATACGAAAAAACTATCCACGATCAGGCGTGTTGATTATCCAATAAAATCCAAAGGGTATAGAAAAAAGAGCACCTTTCCTGTAGAATGTGAGTAGCGACACAAACAAACCCAGGAGGTGCTCTCTATGAACAAGCATACCACACTCCCGAATTTGATGCAAAAACTTGTTTCGGATGAAGAGATTCAACTGATTGCCGAAGCGGTTGGGTATCGTGATTCGTCTCGAACCTTTACGTTGCGCGAGTTGATTCACTTCTTCCTGCTGGCCGCCATGCATCAATGGAAAAGCTTTCGCCACGGAGCCGATGTGGGGCCTCTGTATGGATTGCCGCGATTCCATTATTCAACTGTATCCAAGAAAGCGAAAGAAGTTCCCTATGACATCATGAAACGCTTGTTGGCGTTGATCATTTCCAAGTGCAACCGCCAAACCCGCCGTTCGCTTCGGTTTCCCAAACCGCTTCGGGTGGTGGATTCGACGACCGTCACGGTCGGGAAAAACCGCCTGCCATGGGCGCCGTATCACGGCGAACGCGCCGGAGTGAAGCTGCACGTCGCGTATTCGCCGGAATCCTCGTTGCCGGCAGACGTGGTGGAAACCATCGGACTGCGTCATGATGGCCCGGTGGGAGAACAGTTGACGAACGCTCAACAAGTGCTGGTGGAAGACCGGGCGTATTTCAAAATCGAACGCCTCGATCGATTTGTGGAGCAGCATCAGCTCTTTGTCATTCGGATGAAGGACAACATCGAACTTCATCAGAAAAAAAGCTTGAAACGCCTTTCCAGCACATCCTCATCGGTTCAAGCCGACTTCACGTGCCAGTTGGGGACGAAACAATGCCGCTCCACCAAGCGTCACCGGGTGGTGATCTTTCGAGATGCGAATGGCCGCGACATTCGGGTCGTGACGAACCTCTTCCATGCGTCTGCGGAAACCATTGCCGACATGTACCAACAACGTTGGACTGTTGAGGTCTTTTTCCGTTGGGTGAAGCAATATCTGAATGTCCCGACCTTGTTTGGCACGACGGAAAATGCGGTATACAACCAACTGTTTGCGGCGTTCATCGCGTATGTGTTGCTGCGATGGCTGTATGATCAAACCAAAAAACAGACGAACGTCTCTCTTTCCTTCATTTCGTTCGTTCGCCGTTTTTTCTCTGGGCAGCTTCCTCTCGATTGGAAATCCGGGATGGCCGCTGCTTTGTTTGAGTATGCCCAAATTTATGGAAGGCGTATGTCTAATTTTGGATAATCAACACTCGTGATCCACGATATATACGGGATCAATTACAGCTCATTCAAAAGCAGCTGGCTCAATCTCCACTCTCTCTGTGCAGCCAAGCGCTGCAAAAATGTATGGAATTACAGTTGTATAGCGCCTCTGCATTTACAGATATGGTCGGTTACTTACAACGACAACATAGATGGAACACTTCCGACAAAGTCGTTTCAGTGAACCGAATTCAACCATTACGTGAGGGGAACCTTTCGGTTTTGGAAGCTCAACCAGCTGTCAGAAGCATCGAAGAATATATTGAGATTTTGGAGGGAAGAACGAAATGAGCCAGCTGGCGAAAGTACAAGAGTTATTGCGAACGTTGCGTTTGACAGAAACGGCTTTTCACCTGCCTGTACTAGTGAAACAAGCAGAAACAAACGAGATGACCTATCTTCGTTTTTTGTCCATAGTATTACAGTATGAACAAGATTGTCGGGAGAAAAAAGCACGGGAAAGGCGTCTAAAATGGGCAGCTTTCCCGTATTACAAGACATTGGACGAGTTTCAGCTGGATGAACAGCCATCACTGACAAAACGGCAATTTCATCAATTGCGGGAACTCGCATGGTTAGACCAACTTTTTAACTTAATTTTATTAGGACCGCCAGGTGTAGGGAAAACCCATTTAGCGATTGGACTTGGGATGGAGGCGATTGATCAAGGGTATAAAGTGACGTTTATTACCATGGGAGAGTTGATTCAAGCGTTAAAAACAGAAGAAATCACTCGCAAATCTCGAATTCGTCTTCAGCGTCTAAGAGAATCCAACCTCGTGATTATCGATGATCTCATGTTTATGGCGATGGATCAACGAGAAGCCAATTTGTTTTTCCATTTGATCAATGACTTGTACAATCAATCATCCATTATTTTAACGTCCAACAAGGGACCAAGTGAATGGGGAGAACTACTGGGGGATCCAGCGATCACTACAGCCGTATTAGATAGAATTATTCATCGGGCAGAGGTGATTCATTTAAACGGAGACAGCTATCGCATGAAGCATAGAATTTCCATTTTCAGCGATGAAACTGTTCAAAATTAATGAGCAAAAAGTGTTCAATTTTACTTGACGGTTACAAAAGCATGGAAAATTACGATTTTCAATGATTGGGCTTATTACTGTCCTGATTGCGTGGTTGGTATTCATTCTTTCGGGACTGGGTAATGGCCTTTCCACTCTTAGTGCAGCAACATTTAAAAATATGAATGCCCATTATGTAACTTTTGAAGAAGGATCGAGAGCCTCTATGAGCCGATCGTTATTGAGTGAATCATTGGTAAAAGAACTGGAAAACCAAACTAATGTTACAGCTGCATCAGCAATGGGTGCAACCATGGGAACTGTATTTAAGTCTGCTTCTGCTGATAAAGTAAAAGTAGATGTTGCCATCTTGGGAATCACACCTGGCAGTTTTCTAGAACCGAGTGTGATCGAAGGCAAGCCACTTCAAGCAGATAAGCCTTTAGAAGTTATAGTCAATGATACGTTAAAGAAAAAAGGCTTTAAGATTGGTGATACGCTGGAAATAGAAGGCTCATTAGAAAAAGTGAAAATTGTAGGGTTTGTTACAAATGAAACATACAACCATTTACCGGCTATTTTTACTACTCTAGATAAATGGCGCTCTATTCAATTTGCAGCACCGGGCTCTGATAAAGGAATTGAAAAACCTGTAAATGCCATTATGCTGCAAGGGGAAAATATTGATCCAGAGAAATTAAATAAGCACTTCAAGAATACTGAAACAGTCACCAAGGCCGCAGCCATACAAGGAATGCCTGGTTATAAAGAAGAGAATGGCACAATTATGATGATGCTCGCCTTCCTTTTGGCTATCTCGGCATTTGTAATCGGAGTATTCTTTTATGTACTTACCTTGCAAAAGTCGAATCAGTTTGGCATTTTAAAAGCCATTGGTGCCAGCAATCGTTTTCTCGGAAAAGCTATTGTATCTCAAGTATTTCTATTATCATCAATTAGTATTGTGGTAGGAATCTTGTTAACTTATGGGACAGCCCTTATTCTTCCGGATGAAATGCCATTTTCACTTGATACTAAATTAGTTGTTGTTTATGCCCTTTTATTACTTGTAGTTTCGATTTTAAGTTCCTTGATTTCCGTTCGAAAAATTACAAAAATCGATCCGCTTCAAGCGATTGGGAGGATGGAATAATGTCCGTAATACAATTCAAGAATGTCTCTAAACTGTATCAACAAGGTGAAAATCAAGTTCTTGCCCTTGATAATGTCTCCCTAACGGTGGAACAAGGTGAGTTTATTGCTGTCATTGGTCCATCAGGTTCAGGTAAAAGTACATTTCTAGCGATTGCAGGTGCATTGCTTCATGCAACGAAAGGTGAGGTCATCATTAACGGTAAGAGCCTGAATGAATTAAAACCTAAGGATTTGGCCCAATTACGGCTCAAGGAAATCGGATTTATCTTACAAAACAGTAATCTCGTCCCTTATTTAAATGTTCTGGAACAATTACTTGTCGTGAAAAGAATGTCAGGGAAACTTGTAAAGGAAGATAAGGAATTCGCTAAAGAATTGTTACAAAGCCTCGGTTTAGCAGCAAAAATGGAAAAATTACCCGAACAATTATCAGGAGGAGAACGCCAACGAGTTGCAATTGCTCGAGCTTTTATAAACAATCCTTCTATTATTTTGGCAGATGAACCAACAGCAAGTCTTGATTCGAAAAACGCCCATGAAGTGGTTCAACTCATAGCAAAAGAAACAAAAACAAGAAACAAAGCAGCGATTATGGTTACCCATGACGAACGAATGCTGGAATACTGCGATAAAGTGTATAAAATGGAAGATGGCAAACTAAAACGCGATGATTCTTTCAGTTTTTAAGATGTAACACCGAACAAGGATCCCCGTTCTGGGGGAGAGTAGTCATTATTTCAGAGGTTGCTTCGACTTTGAAACCAAATAAATCATCATTTACTTATAGCAAAACCCCTGCTTTTAATGAGTAGGGGTTTTGTTTATGAATCGGGAAAGAAACAAGAGTAAGCATGTTAAGTCCTATTATATTCATATAACAGAGATGTAATCTCACGAAATTCAAATAATTACCAGATCAGAATTGAACTTCAAACTCGCTTTTTCAAATTTTCACAAAAACCTCATTTACTTTTGATATGGTTCACCACACATTATCTAAACACATAGTTGATTTTTTTCATGGCAAATAAAAAATGTCACCCCCGTTTTCTTAATCAATCTGATCAGAAAACGTTGATGACATGTAGACGACACTCTAACATATTTTGAGTCTAAATATGTTGGATATTTAGAAAGGACAACACGATTAGGAAATTTTTTGTTCCTGCAACGGCAATGTAGCCGATCTTCTTACCTTACCGAAATGGAAGACTGCATTTAAGATGATGGCCGTCATGCTGCCGGCGACGATGCCGCTATCCGTCAAAATGCGGAGGCCGGCCGGGAGCTCGGCGAATAAGTTCGGTACCGCCGTCACCCCGAGCCCCACGCCGATCGAGCAAGCGATAATCAGCAAGTTTTCTTGCACAGTCAAGTCGACTTGGCTCAACATTTTCACGCCATAAGCGATGACCATGCCAAACATGGCGAGCATCGCCCCGCCGAGCACCGGGGCTGGAATGATCGTCGCCACAGCGGCGATTTTCGGCACAAATCCAAGCAAGATGAGAAACAGAGCGGCGGCATAAATGACGTTTCGCGTTTTCACCCCCGATAATTGAACGAGGCCAACGTTTTGCGAGTATGTCGTATACGGAAACGCATTTAGCAGCCCGCCGACGATGATCGCCAACCCTTCGGCGCGGTAACCGCCCGCCAAATCCTCATCCGTCAACCGGCGACGGCAAATATCAGACAACGCGAAGTAGACGCCGGTCGATTCGACGAGGCTGACGATAGCGACCAACACCATCGTCAAGATGGCCGAGCCATGGAATGATGGAACACCGAAATAAAACGGCTGCGGCAGATGAACCCACGATGCTTCGGTGACAGCCGTCCAGTCTACTTTTCCCATCACGGCCGCGACAACAGTGCCGGCGGCCATTCCAAGCAAAATGGCAATCGAGCGAATGAAGCCTTTGAAACAGCGGTACAATACAACAATGAGCGCGAGCACGCCAAACGACAGCGCCAAGTTAGTTGGATCGCCAAAATCTTCTGCTCCTTGTCCTCCGGCCATATTGTTCACAGCCGCCGGAATGAGCGTCAAGCCAATAATTGTTACGACCGAACCGGTGACAACCGGAGGGAACAACGCCCGCAACTTGCCGAAATACGGGCTGATGAGCACGACGACAAGCCCAGCGCAAAGGATCGAACCATATACGGCTGTCATTCCGTATTGACCGCCGATGGCGATCATCGGCCCGACCGCCGTAAACGTACAGCCAAGCATGACCGGCAAGCCGATGCCAAACAACTTATTCTTCCATACTTGCAAAAACGTCGCGATGCCGCACGTCAATAAATCAACGGCTACTAAATAGGTGAGCTGCTCTCCCGATAGCTGAAGCGCACCGCCGACGACAAGCGGAACGACGATCGCCCCGGCATACATTGCCAATACGTGCTGAATGCCTAATGACCCGATTTGCCACCATTTCATTTTCATCAGCTCATCACCTCTTCGTGAAATCGAATGACGCCATCGCTGAGCGAGGCGATGCGGGCGAGCGAAACGACGCGGAATCCTTGCGAACGAAGGAGCCGGCCGCCGTCTTGAAACGCTTTTTCAATGACAATACCGATGCCGACAACATCCGCTCCAGCTTGACGGACGACCTCCACCATCCCGAGCGCCGCTTGGCCGTTGGCTAAAAAGTCATCGATAATCAGCACCCGGTCACTGCTATCCAGTAGCGGCCGGGAAACAATGATTTCGTTCGTCTCCTTCTTCGTAAAAGAATATACTTCCGCGCGATACACTTCACTAGTCATCGTCAGCGGTCGCCGCTTGCGGGCAACGACAAGAGGCACACCGAGCTCATAGGCAGCCATAAGCGCCGGGCTAATACCGGATGACTCAAGCGTTAGCACTTTCGTCGGCCGCTCACGGTGAAACTGAGCAGCAAACTCCTCACCGATCCGTTTCATAAGGTGCGGGTCGACTTGATGGTTTAAGAAGCGGTCGACTTTGAGCACTCCGTCCGCGACGACCTCCCCCTCGGCGGCAATTTTCTCGAGCAATTCGCGCATACTGATTCCCTCCAATAAAAAAAGCTTAAAAAACACCGGCCTCACCCATTCCATGAGTCAGGCAATGTCTTTTAAGCCGAAGCAAAACGGAAGGCACAAGGCGGCCATGACCGCCTCCCTCCTGACATTGCCACTCATAGTCAGCCGATTTACGGTCGGCTGGTAGAGACTCGCAAGCCGTATTCTTGCGATTATATGAGTGAGTCAGCGTGATTCATTTATTAGCAGTATACCATGAGCGACAGCGGTTGAGAAGCATTTTTTACTAAAAAAGACGAACATTGATGGATAAAAAATGACAATTATTCGCTTTTACCCTTTTACTATCATTCATTTATCATTCTCATTCTTCTCATTAACAAAACCGATGCCAGCTACGCCACAACGAAGAACCATCATTCATTGCAGCACCTCTTTTTTTTCCATCTTGTTCATACATTTTTCACAATCGTCACCATTTGTTCAAACTTCCTACATCATTTTTGTGAGAAAAGTCACTGTGACCACAGTTTCCTACAGTTATGATAGTGTCAAAGCAGGGAAATCCGCCGGTTGGCACTCCTGCCTCACTACTGTTCTGGGGGATGAATTTGAAAAAGAGGAGGGATACAGCATGGCAAAACCGGAGTGGACAAAAACGACTACGACGATCCAGCAAACGAAAAAAGAGAAAGAGCCGGGTCTCGGCGGCACGCTGGCGTCCGTATTTTTGCTCGGCTTTTTCATCATTTTCGCTTGGGTCAGCGTCTACTTTTTATTTCTAAACCGGATATAAGCGGCGAAGGAGGAACTTGATGTGCACATTCATAAGTACGAAAAAATTTGGCTGACGTTTGGTATCGGCTGTCTCGTTGTCTTCTTAACCGTCGTCGGTGTGAGCGCTTTCGCTGCCGGACAGCAGCCGCCAAGCTGCCTGACGACAATCGATCCAGAGAAAGTAGACACGACCCCGCCATTTGATCAGCCGGGTCTTGTCAAAAAAGGAGAGAATGAATACGAACTGAACATCGTCGTTGCTGCCTTTTCCTTTACACCAAATGCAATTGAAATTCCAAAAGGAGCAAAAGTGACGATTAACGTTACTTCGAAGGATGTTATCCATGGATTTCAAATTCCAGGAACAAACATAAACATGATGGTCGAACCTGGCTACGTCAACAGCTTGACGGCTACGTTTGATGAACCGGGCGAATATACGATCCTTTGTAATGAATATTGCGGCGCCGGCCATCATATGATGACGGCACGCATTAAGGTGGTGGAGTAACATGGTACAACCGTTGGAAAAAGTCGATCGCCGCGACGCCAAACTGGCGTTGGCGCATTTATTTGTCGCTTTTATCGCTCTCGGATTAGGCGGCTTTGCCGGCTTATTGCAAACGCTCGTCCGTTCCGGCAAGTTTGAATTGCCGGGTGGCATCAGCTACTATACGATTTTAACAACGCACGGCGTCTTGCTCGGACTTGTACTGACGACCTTTTTCATTATCGGCTTTCAGTTTGCTGCTGTCAGCCGCACGGCTGGGGCATTCACGGACAGCACGCGCCGGGTCGGATGGATTGGTTTTTGGCTGATGACGATTGGAACAGCCATGAGCGCCTTTTTCATCCTCACGGGGCAAGCGGCTGTATTGTATACATTTTATGCCCCGCTGCAAGCGCATGCCGGCTTTTACATCGGTTTAGCGCTTGTTGTCGTCGGCAGCTGGGTGAGCGGTTTTGCGATGTTTGCCCATTATGCGCGCTGGCGGAAAGCGCATCGCGGCCAGGCGAGCCCGTTGTTGACATTCATGTCAGTAACGAATATGGCGCTATGGCTCATCTGTACGCTCGGTGTTGCCGCAACCGTCGTCTTTCAGCTTATCCCATGGTCGCTCGGGCTCTCTGAACGGGTGAACGTGCTGTTAAGCCGGACGCTGTTTTGGTATTTCGGGCATCCGCTCGTTTACTTCTGGCTGTTACCGGCGTATATGGTTTGGTACGCCGTCATTCCGAAAGTGATCGGGGGCAAAATGTTCTCCGATTCGCTCGCACGGTTAGCGTTTATCTTGTTCTTGCTGTTTTCGATTCCGGTCGGTTTCCACCATCAATTGCTTGAGCCGGGGATTTCACCGTTTTGGAAATACGTGCAAGTCGTCTTGACGTTTATGGTCATCATTCCATCATTGATGACGGCGTTCTCCATGTTTGCGACGTTTGAATCATACGGCCGCTCGCAAGGAGCAAAAGGCTTGTTTGGCTGGCTGCGGAAACTGCCGTGGGGAGATGCGCGCTTTTTCGCACCGTTTGTCGGAATGCTGTTTTTCATTCCGGCCGGTACAGGCGGGATTATTAACGCCTCGCATCAGCTCAACCAAGTCGTCCATAATACGATTTGGGTGACTGGGCACTTCCATCTGACGGTGGCGACAACCGTTGTCTTAACATTTTTCGGTGCATCGTACTGGCTCATCCCGCATTTGACCGGTCGGGTGCTGACGAAGGCGATGAACCGCCTTGCCATCATTCAAACGATCGTTTGGGCCGTCGGGATGACATTTATGTCCGGCTCGATGCATTTTGCCGGTTTGCTTGGGGCACCGAGACGTTCAGCGTTCTCAACGTACGGCAATTCGCCGCAAGCACTTGAATGGATTCCGTACCAAATCGCACAAGCTGTCGGCGGAACGATCTTGTTTATCGGCATTATTCTCATGCTCGTCATCGTCATCAATTTGGCGTTTTTCGCTCCGAAAGGCGAAACAGAATTTCCAGTCGCCGAAGCGGCCGCCCCGCAGGAACGGGTCGTGTTGGTGTTCGAAAACTGGAAACTTTGGATCGGCATTGTCGTTGCGCTTATTTTGATCGCATATACCGTTCCGCTCATCGACATTATTCAAAACGCCCCGCCAGGGTCGAAAGGATATAAATTATGGTAAAAGCTATCCCCCTCTTCGGTGTGAAGAGGGGGATATTGTTTGAACTGCTTCCACGTCGTCTCGCTTGGATCCGAAGACTTCCTCAGCAACGATGTTACAGTCTGTAAAGAGGTTTATATTTCGCTTCCAAGTATTGAATTAAATAATCGGCATTAAGCGGTTCCCCCGTCGCATCACGCACAAGATCAAGCGGCTTTTTGGTTTTGCCGAACCGATGAATGTTGGCCGTCAGCCATTCACGAATTGGCGTGATGTTCCCTTCCTCAAGCAATTGGGCAAGATCCAACTCTTTTTCGAGCGCCTGTTTAAACTGCGCCGCGTACATATAGCCGAGCGCATAGGATGGAAAATAGCCGAAGCTGCCACCTGACCAGTGGACATCCTGCAAAACGCCGACCGCATCATTATGTGGACGGATGCCAAGATATTGTTCATATTTCTCGTTCCATACGTCCGGTAAATCAGCAGCCTCGAGCTCTCCGGCAAACAGCTGCTTTTCTATTTCGTATCGAACCATAATGTGAAGCGGATACGTCAGCTCGTCAGCCTCAATGCGAATCAGCGACGGCTTCGCCTCATTGATCGCCCGATAAAACGCGTCAAGTGAAACGTCCGCAAACTGTTCCGGTGCGTATTGCTGCAAACGTGGATAATGCCGTTTCCAAAACGATGGATGACGGCCGATCATATTTTCCAAAAAAAGTGACTGCGATTCATGGATGCCCATCGACGCCCCACTCGCGAGCGGCGTGCCGACAAGCGCTTCAGAAATGTGCTGTTCATAGAGGGCATGGCCGCACTCGTGAATCGTACCGAAAACAGCGGTGCGAAAATCGCGCTCATCATACCGTGTTGTGATGCGTACATCGTTCGGATTAAGCCCGATCGCAAACGGATGGACCGTCTCATCAAGCCGCCCTTTGCCGAAATCGTAGCCGAGTTCCCTGAGCAACTCCAAAAGAAAGGCGCGCTGCTTTTCCTTTGGAAACGGCGCAAACAAAAACGACGTATCCGGCTTATCGGACACAGCAGAAATGGCGTGCACAAGGGGAACGATGCGTTCGCGCAATTGACCGAACAATCCGTCAAGCAACTCAACCGTCATGCCCGGCTCGTACTGATCAAGCAGCGTATTGTACGGATGCCCTTCATATCCCCAATAGCTGATAAAGCGGCGCTGAAACTCGATGATTTGCTCCAAATACGGGCGAAAACGGGCAAAATCGGCGGCCGCTTTTGCTTCTTCCCAGACGCTTTCCGCCTTTGAGCAAAGCACGACATACTCTTTATACTCATCAACTGGAATTTTTTTATTCCGTTCATACTCTTTTTTGCATTCATCAAGCGTATGTTTTGTCACTTCATCAAGCTGTTCATACACCTCTTTTGGCGACAGCTTGGCGATAAACGCTGCCATTTCCTCTGAAGTGGACATTTTAAACGCTTCTTCCGACAGCATGCCGATCACTTCAGAGCGCTGCTCCACCCCTTTTTTCGGAGCACCGGTCCGCAAATCCCAATACATTAAATTGATGGCCTCATGATACCCCATCATTTTTTTGACATACTGCAAAAACTGTTCTTCCATTCGCTTCACCATGCTCAGTCCCCCTATTCGTTTTGGATGGCCGTATCATCATTTCCATAACTAGGTGCTCTTTTCCTCCTTGATCGCGAAGAAACGTCATTTTTCACCAAAAGAAAAGAGGGAAGAACGCTACTCTTCCCTCACAGATGTTGGCAAGACCGATTTGATCGCAGCGATGACCTGCTTGTCTTCCTGGTCGGTAACAAAAATGGAGACGATGCCGCGATCATCGCGCGTGCGGATGAGCCGTCCGACCCCTTGGCGGAGACGGAGAAGCATATACGGGACATCGACATCCCAAAACGGATCGCTATATGCCTTCCGCTTCGCCTGAAACACTGGATCGTTTGGCGGATATGGCAGTGACCAAATGATAACATTGGACAGCGACGATCCCGGAATGTCAAGCCCTTCCCATAAATGTTCCGAACAAAGCACGGTTTCTTCGTTGCGTTGGAACTCGGCGACTAAATCGCTAATCTCGCGGTCGCCTTCAAACAAAAATGAGAACGGTTCCCCGGCCGCCGCTTCTTTAAACTGAAGCAGCTCCTCGCGCGTTGGAAACAAGATGAGCGCCCGTCCGCCCGTTTCACGCAATTTCTTCATCGCATAGGCGTATTTTTCAGCAAACAGCGCCTCATTAGCGCGGAACGTCGGCATATAAATGGTCATTTGCTCGTCATAATCAAATGGCGACGGCACACTGAACGATAAATAGTCATCGATCCCTAAGCTGTCAGCCATATATTGAAATGACTTGCCGTTCGATAACGTCGCCGATGAGAAGATAAACGGCATGCGTTTCGCAAACACTTTTTCACGCAGTACTTCTTGCACAGTGTGCGGCATGACAACAAGTGTGGCCTCTTGGCGCGACGACTCGAGCCACGCGATGGCATCAGCGCTTGTTAAAAACAAGTCGAGCAAATAGTGAATTTGGTCTAAGTATTCGTCAACAATATTCAGCTGATAATGGTCAATCGTATACGTTTCACTTTCAAACACGAGCTCATTGCCGATTCTAACGATTTGGTCACGCAGCCGCTTCGCCCAGCGCTCGGGCTGCGGCGACGGTGAAATTTCTTTCCGGTTTGAGCCAGGGATGTCTTTCGCGCACGCTTTCAATTCGGTAAAAAAGCGCCCACTCGTTTCGATGGTTTCTTCAATTAAATAGGCGAGTTCTTCGCGAATATCGTTTTCAAGAAGCCGCGTCAGCAACATCTCAAGCGTCGTCTCTTTCATTCGGTATGTAAGCGCCTTTTGTGCGGCAAACTCAAGCAAGTGTCCTTCGTCGAACACGACGCAGCTCGCCTCCGGCAAGAGCGGCAGTTGTCCTTCCCGCTTGCGCGCCTCGTACGTCCACACATGCTCCATATAAAAGTCGTGTGAACAGACGATCAAATCGGCCGCTTTCCGGTAATAGTCGCGCCAAAGCGTCTGACCGCAACGGTGCCGCTTTTCACACGTAAAACAATCTTGAAACGGATCCCAGGCGATTTTTTTCCATTGCTCATCGGTTAAATGGGCGTATTCTTTCCGGTCGCCGTAACGATAAAACGACTGCATCGTTTTATTGTCATGGACGAAAGCCGGCAGATTGTCATAAATTTGTTCATATAGCTCAATATCGCCATCGTCGTATGTCGTCACTTCTTCAAGCTTGTTTAAACATAAATATTGATCGGGTGATTTCGCCAGTCGGACATCAATATGCAGCCCGAGCACATTGGACAATTTGGCGATATCTCCTTCTTTTTTGACGAGCTGCTCAATAAGCGTTTCATCTGCACAGGCGATGATGGCCGGCTTGCCGGTATAACGTGCGTAACAAATCGCGTATAGCAAGTAGACGATCGTCTTCCCTGTACCGACTCCGGCTTCGGCAAACATCACCTTTTTTTCGCGAAATGCGCGCTCGAGCTGGAACGCCATATAAACTTGCTCATCGCGCAGCTCAAAGCCGGCCTCCGGCAACGTATCGTAAAAGACATCACCGATCCACTGGCTGAGCTTATCAAAAAAGTTTTCGTTTTTTTCTAACAGAAACGGATAACGTTTATGGCTCATCACCGCCACCCCTCCAATTGACATAAAGTCCCCCGGCATCATCATGCATAAGCGCGCAACCACATCGTTGCGCGCCTTAATTCTAGTAACAAGATTATATTATGATGGATGACCGTCGAGAAGTCAACTTCTAGCTTCGGCGTGGCGGCCGCGGCCCCCAATATTGATAGTAATGCGTCTCAATAAAGCCATTAAACAGCTTGCGCCGCTTCGTCGCCGGGCGGCCATAATGAGTTTCAAAGCCGCGATGGGCAGTTAAAATGTATACCGACCATGTGTCTAAGGCGGAGAAAGTGCGGCCGATGGCGCGGTAGAGGGCTTCGACCTCCCGCCGTTCGCCGAGCCGTTCACCGTATGGCGGATTACTGACAATCACCCCGTACGATTTATCTGTCCGAAACTGTTCCGCCCGTCCTGTTTGAAAAGAAATGAGATCGGCCAACCCAGCTTCGGCTGCATTCGCCTTGGCCATTTCCACCATGTGTGGGTCAAGGTCAATCCCGCAAATATCCAATGGCTCATCATAGCGTGCCATATCTTCCACTTCTTGGCGTGCTTCATTCCATGCGCGCTCCCCGATCCAAGGCCATTGTTCAGAAACGAAATCGCGGTTAAACCCAGGGGCGATGTTTTGCCCGATGAGCGCCGCTTCGATGGCGATCGTGCCCGAACCGCAAAACGGATCGACAAACGGGCGATCCGGCGTCCAGTTCGTGAGCAATACTAAGGCAGCGGCAAGCGTTTCCCGAAGCGGCGCTTCTCCTTGACGAGCACGGTAGCCGCGCTTATGCAACCCGACACCGCTTGTATCAATTGTCAACGTGGCAATGTCTTTATGAAGGGCTACTTCAATGCGGCAAAGCGGGCCGGTTTCGGGAAACCATGACAGGTGGTAGCGCTCTTTTAAACTTTCCACGACCGCTTTTTTGACGATAGCTTGGCAGTCTGAAACGCTAAACAACGTCGACTTCACCGATTTCCCGATGACCGGAAACTCAGCGTCTTTCGGCAAATAATCAGCCCACGGCAATGCTTTCGTCTGTTCAAACAGCTCCTCGAACGTCGTCGCTCGAAATTCGCCAACTTTCAGTTTCACGCGGTCGGCGGTGCGCAGCCAAAGGTTGGCTCGGCAAATGGCGAGCGCATCGCCTTCGAACGTCACTTTGCCGTTCTCCACCCGGCATTCGTAGCCGAGCCGTCGCACTTCTTCGGCAACAACCGACTCGAGCCCCATCGCAGCCGTCGCAATGATGGAAAATGATTTCATTCTATTCCCCCTCGCAAACGGTATGTATCGCACCAATTGGACATACTTCCATTATATCCGCCTAGTTGCGAAAAACACGCAAACGAAAAGCCCTCCTTCATGCAGGAGGGCTTTTCACGCTTCCATCACCACGTTAATCATGTTCTGTAAGCCATGTTCTGTACCTTCGTACTGCCAACGGCTTTTCGCCTCGTACTCCGGCGGTAATCATCTATCTACAGGCAACACGCGTCGCCTGTCCTTCCCTCCGTTCATTTCCTTCGGGAAGGTGCCCCTACCATCATTTGGGTTTCTCGCTCGTGGGGTTTACCGCGTTCCACCTCTAAGGTTTCCCTTAGAGCTCCGTCACTGTGGCACTTTCAGGGTAATCGAACCATATCCGCATTCGGACGTAGGTTCTTTCCCCGCCGTCAGCCCAGCCGAAGCCAGACTGCCCTAGCTTATGGATTCGCTAGGCACGAACACTACGGGCATCTCAGCACCGTGCGAGCATGGACTTTCCTCTACGGCCGAAACCGGCCGCAGCGATTACCCGAACATGATTAACGTTGCGAGCATCTTACAGTATAGATGATTTTTCGAATGAAATCAAGAGGGAAATTTTGTTATTTTTATATACTGACCTTGTTCTTCAAACTATCTATTCATACAGCTTCCGGCCGAACACATGTTTCTCTAAGTTCGACAGGCGCTGCAAAATATCGTAGTTCGTCGTTCCTGTCGGCGTGGTCGGCCGCTTTTGCAACTCCTCAACTTGCCGCTTCAGTCGGGCATTTTCTTGGCGCAGCTCGTCAAGTTCTTGCTGGAACGCCTCGTAATCTTTAATAACGATGTCCAAAAATTGATCCACTTCGTCTTGATTGTACCCCCGCATACTTACCTTAAATTCCTTTTCCAAAATGTCTTTTGGTGTCAGTTTTACCTGATTGGCTGACATGGCTTTTCACCTCAATCCGCATTCAACAATCATCTTTCCTTTATTTTTTCAGAAATTACGCCGGTTGTCAATTGATGTTTGTGCTGCCGAACACGTAGAATCAGACAACATAACGCTAGAAGGCAACCTTCCTGCCCGCGCGGAAAAACGCTCGCTAACCAAGACGACACAACCGGCAGCGTTGGCCATTCGCCGCCAAAAAAAACAGAAGCCGACGAAGCGGCCCCTGTTTTTCACATCTAGTATCTAGCTGGAAACGGCCCCATCGGCCCCGAACAACACAAGTGCCGGTTGGCGTCCTGAGCAACAGCCGATTCCGTATGCGGGAAATAATGACGATGTTCATACAAGTGATGAAAAACGTGTGTTGTGTGTGATGGGTGAATGTGTGGTACAATCGTTGCTTGGAAATGGTGTTGAACACGGCATAGAGGCGGATGGACGATCGGCGCCGTCACATACGGTGGGCAATGCATAGCATCCTTCTCCTTTCATCATCTAAGCTATTGATTGACAATACTAGCCTATGATGAACAGGTCGGTCTTGTACTAGTGTAAGCACCCATTTTATACATAATGACAGCCGCACTTATTCCTCCGCCCCGCGATTTCAAGACGCCGCGCAACCCGGTTCGGCCATAGCCTCATTTGGGAAAACGTTCACGAATTACTGCGTTAATACACATAATGGAAAACGACAAACGTCAAGCCAATAACAATAAAAAAGAGGTACAAAATTTTTTTGTACATGCTCCGCATCGCGCTCTTCTCCCTGCCATCGTTTTCGTTCACTCCGATGCCATTGTACACATTTTTCTTTTTTTCTACAAGATTCGAAACGAAAAGGAAAATTTTTTTATTTTTCTGTCATATTTTGCGCTTGCCAGGGAAATGGGCCTATCATTTCCCTAACTTATTTTTCTTGCGCGTTAACCGCTCAAGCCGCTTGCGCCACTCCTGTTCCTCCTTCTCCATGCCTTGCCGACTTGCTTTGGCAAGCGAGCGCCAGGCTTCATACGCTGCGGCGGCATAGCGGTGCGCTTCGGCTGCATCGCGAAAATGATGCTCATACGCTTTTGCCAGCTCAAGACCGGCTTTCGTCTTCCAAGAGGCGCTTCCATGATTGAACAAGTCGCGCCAAATGGCAACCGCCTCTTCATAGCGCCTTTCTCTCCGATACAAAAGCGACAGCTGCCATTTCGCCGCCTGCGCTTCTTTCACCTCTTTGCTGCTCGCTTGTTCATACACGCCCCGAGCAGCCGCCGTTTCCCCCACCGCTTCGAGCCAACGGGCCGCGGCCAGCTGCTCCCGCGGGTCAGAGATCTGCATCGCTTCGAGCAACTGAATCGATAAATGGATGTAGAGCGCAATGAGCGACAACACGTCTTGTTCGTTGTGGCGCAATACCGGCATAATCCGATCCGGATGAGGCGTTTGCAAAAATTCCTGGTATATCATCGGTGCCAAAAAGCCGGGCACATCATCATCCCGCTCAATCTGAAGAATGTGCTTTTCGACCTCCGCTAGGCGAAGCGAATCGAGCTTGTCTTTCCATAAACGACGAGCGGCGTGATACAAATCAAAGTGACCAAACGCCGGCAGCTTCGGCACCATGTCGCGGACAAGGGCATGGCGTGTTTTTAGCCGCGGCCAGTCGAACGCCTTTCCATTATACGTAACAAGAGTCGTATAGTCGACATCGGATAAAAAGCTTTGATACAGCGCCACCTCCGCCCCCGGATGCGGCAAAACGTGCTGGCGGATGATGATGCGATCGCCAAGGACGCGGGCATGGCCGAGCAGAAACATGACCGTTCCCACTCCGCTTGAAAGCCCCATCGTTTCTGTGTCAAAAAAGAATAGGTCGCTAACAGCGAATCCGCGGCACGAGAGCGGGTGGGAAAACGACGCTTCCTGCCAGCGCCGGTGCACATCATGCAGCGCCCCAAGACGGTAGCAGCCATGCTGATAATCAAGCGGGTACACCGTCTCCCGGATGAGGCAATAATCCCCGGCAAACCAGTACGGCTTCGTCCCGTATTCCTGCCAAATGTCAACATAAGGCACGTCCGTCGCCCCACGTTCGCTCGGTTCCATTTCGTTCTTTTCATCCGCCGTCTTTTTTTTGTGCCGAGCGGCAAGCAGCTCTTTCCACTGCGACAGCTTCGGTTTCATTCACCCTCCTCCTTTCCGCTCGCTCTCTTCCTCCTATAAATTTAGCGCGCGAACGCTCAAGAAAGCCGCTTTAGTTTCCCCGCCCGCTGGCACTCAAGCTTGGCGACGCCACTCAGTTTTCTTCACAACTGCGGTGCGAAACAAGCGAGCCGCTCCATACTGCAAGCTGTTCATCTAAAAACTGAATAAGCTCACGCTTCACCGGCTGCCCCCCTGTGTCGGAAACGCCGATGCATGACGGGCAACCATCGCTGCACGGACAGCGCTTCACCCATTCCTTTACGTTCTCGAGTATTTCTTCATACCGTTCAAATACAGCTTCCGATAAGCCGACACCGCCCGGATAGCGGTCGTAAAGAAAAATCGTCGGCCGTCCGGAGTGCGGCGCCTTCAGCTGTGGAACAACGTGAACGTCCGAGCGGTCGCACATGACAAAGATCGGAACAAGATGGCTGAGCACGTTGGCGAGGCCGACAAGCAAATGTTCGAATAATGCTGGGGAAAATTCCGATGGAACTTCTTTCCATTCAAACCATGCTGCCGACGTATGAAGCGTTTCTTCCGGAAGGCGAATCGGTCCCGAGCCGATATTTTCAAACGTTGACAGTTTCAATTTTTTAAAAATCGTCGCCATCGCCCGGACGGACACATCACCGTAGTGCACCGCCATCGCCCCGCGCTCTTCGCTCCGGTCATTAGACAGCACGTCAAGCTGTACAGCCAAATTGGCATCGGTGAAATACTCGACATCGACTTGGCGGACGTACGCTTTTTTCTCCTCCCAGTCAAGCTTTTCAACCTGATATTGCGTCCCTTCGTGCAAATAAATCGCTTCTTCATGGAGCAGCGTCATGGCGCTGAAGCGGTCCATTTCGCCGATGACGCGGTGGCGCGCTATATTTGAAATATCGATGATTACCACATTTTCCTGGGCCGCCGAGCGCAAGCTAATGTTTTGCGCCGGAAAGGCATCACTCATCCAATGCCAACGCCCGGCCCGCTCATGAAGCACTCCTTGGTCGACCAGAAAGTCGAGCACGTCTTCAACGTCGATGCCGCCAAACGTCTCGCCGCGCCGGAACGGAAGCTCATATGCGGCACATTTCAAATGATCGACCAAAATGAGCATATTGTCTGGATTGATGCGGGCCGTCTCCGGAGAACGGGCGAAAAAGTATTCCGGATGGGAGACGATATATTGGTCAAGCGGACTCGAGCTGGCAACCATAATCACAAGCGAGTCGCCATGACGCCGTCCGGCACGCCCGGCTTGCTGCCACGTGCTGGCGATCGTTCCCGGATAGCCGGTCAAAATGCACGCCTGCAGCTGGCCGATATCGACGCCAAGCTCGAGTGCGTTCGTACTGACCACGCCGATAATGTCCCCATTGCGTAGCCCGTTTTCAATGGCACGCCGTTCATTCGGCAAATAGCCACCGCGGTAGCCTCGAATCGTCGTTTCGCCAATCCGTTCCTTCACCGCCGCCTGCAAATGGCTCAAAATGAGTTCGGTACGGACGCGGCTGCGGGCAAAAACAATCGTCGGGATGCGATTGACAAGCAGTTGCCGTGCTAGTTCCACCGCTGTTTTTGTTGCGCTTTGGCGAACGTTCATCGTCCGTTCGACGACCGGCGGGTTGTAAAATACGATATGTTTCCGCCCGCGCGGTGCCCCGTTGTTGTCAATGAGCGTCATCGGCTCGCCGGTCAACCGCTCAGCCAGCTCTTGCGGATTAGCAATCGTTGCTGACGTACAAATAAATGTCGGCTGGCTGCCGTAAAACGCACATATTCGTTTTAAGCGGCGGATGACGTTTGCCACATGGCTGCCAAACACCCCTCGATATGTATGCAGTTCATCGATGACGACATAACGCAACTGTTCAAACAGTGAAATCCATTTCGTATGATGCGGCAAAATCGCCGTATGAAGCATATCCGGATTCGTGATTACAATATGGCCGGCTTGGCGGATTTTTTGCCGCAACGCCGGTGCTGTATCGCCGTCATATGTATAGCTATAAATCGGCACGTCCATCTCAGCGATTATTTCGTTCAATTCATTTTTTTGGTCTTGAGCGAGCGCTTTGGTTGGAAATAAGTAGAGGGCGCGGCTTTCGGGCGCTTTGGCGATCGCCTGAAGCACAGGCAAATTGTAGCAAAGCGTTTTTCCGGAAGCAGTCGGTGTCACAGCAACAACATTCCGCCCGCTTTGCACCGCCTCATACGCCGCCGCTTGGTGCGTATAAAGCGAGGCGATGCCGCGCGCTTCAAGCGCCGCGCGCAGCCGCGCGTCGATCTCGGCTGGAAACGGGACCGTATCAGCTTCTTTTGGTTCGATTTCGTGCCAATACACGACATTCGGATCTTGGCGGAGCTGTTCGATCCATTCAGAAAGCGTCTGTTTTTTCACGTTGCAAATCACCTCGTTTCTATTTTACAAGAAATAAGAGAGAATAGCCTACTCCTTCTATTTGCATGGCAAAAAACAGCGGCAGCCAAAGCAAACTGCTCTCCCCATGCCCCTTCCCCTGTCTCTGCTTGCCCCGTGATGCTCACGGAAATAGCCCGTGTGGAGTTTTTGATACAACGCTTATCACCTATTAGATGGCATGCCTCGCCATGATGTACTGTCGACGCTATAGCCGGCTACAGAAAAAAACGCCCAGCTGTTACAGCTGGACGGAATGGGCCGATCGATGGCCAAGCCGAGCAGAGAGTTCCTTGCCGATCTGGCGCATGCGCATAGCGAGCCCGGCGATACGGTCATCCGTCATGCGAATCGTCGGGCCGGAGACGCTGACAGCAGCAACAACACTGCCGGTGTAATCAAAAATCGGAACAGCCACACAACGGATGCCATACTCGTTTTCTTCCAAATCGAGTGCATATCCGTTTTGCCGGACGGAATCGAGCTCACGGAAAAACGCCTCGCGGTCCGTGATCGTCAAATCGGTATGCTTGGGCAGCCCTTTCCGATCGATGATCTCTGCGGTAACTGTTGGCGGCAAATAAGCTAAAATCGCCTTGCCGACCGCTGTACAATGCATCGGCGCCCGCTTGCCGACTTTCGAATGCATGCGCAGCGTTTCCGTTCCCTCTAATTTTTCAATATAAATGACTTCCCCTTGATCATAGACGACGAGATGGACGACTTCGTTCGTTTCTTTTTCAAGCTGGCGCAAATACGGCCGCGCCTCTTGGCGCAAATCGATCGAATCAAGCAATTTCGAGCTAATTTCTAAAAACTTATAACCGAGCTTATATCGCTCTGTTTCCGGATGCTGCTCGATATAACCATGCTGGGCGAGCGTCGTTAAAATGCGGTACACTGAGCTTTTGTTAATGTCCATTTGTTTAGCGATTTCCGTAACACCCAGCCCATCTTTTTTCGTGCTGACGATGTCAATAATCTGAAGTGCCCGGCTGACAGACTTGACGATATTCTCTTTTTCCATTTTGTTCACCTCGATTTGTTCTCTCCACTCGCCATTATACACGAACGGCCGGGCGTTTGCAGGCGCCTCGGCAGCGGTGGGCACAGAAGGCGACGCCGTGTCACGTCGGGCACTACGCCGATAAGCGCCTCTCCTAAACAGCGGAACATAGCGTGTGATCCTTGCTAGGAGGAGACGGCCGGCGCTTTGGCGGCGACGAACGTATTGCGGAGCGTGCCGATGCCGTCCACTTCGCACTCAATGACAGTTCCCGGACCGACAAGCTCAGCGCCGACTGGGCTTCCCGTTAAAATGACATCACCCGGCTGCAGCGTCATCACAGAAGACAAATACGAAATCATTTTGCTGATCGAGATAATCATCAGCTCGGTCGGACTGTTTTGTTTTTCCTCGCCATTGACCCGCGCTTTAACCGACACCGACCGTGGCTCGAGTTCCGTTTCAATAACCGGCCCTAGCGGTGTGAACGTATCGAACGATTTTCCAACCGTCCAATGCCCATCTGGATGGAAAAATTGTGGCGCAGTGACATCGTTGGCGACCGTATAACCAAAAATGTACGCCCATACGTTCTCCTCGCTCACTTGTTTTGCCTCTTTGCCGATGACAACAGCCAGCTCAGATTCAAACTTCACTTCGTCGATTCCGTTTGGAATGACAATGTCCGCTTCCGGACCGATGACCGATGAAGACGGTTTAAAGAAAAAGACAGGAATGTCCGGCAGTTGAGCCGGCAGTTGTTCACGCGCTGCCACGTAGTTAGCGCCAATGCCGATCACATGGCGCGGCACAAGCGGTGCCACAAACGAAACGTCATTGCAGTGAAATACGTTGCCGGTATAATCCCAAGCCGTAAACATGTCTCCTTCAATTTCACGGATGACTTCGCCGCTCACTACACCGGTGCGAATCTCGCCAGCGGCGATAAAACGGGCAAACTTCATTGGTGGTTACCCCTCTCTAACAAGGTTTTTCCCTCATATTTCTCCTTGTTCCGAGCCACCCCGGTCTCGATGGCAGCACGGGCAACAGCAGAAGCGACCGCCGCCACAACACGTTGGTCAAACGGGTTCGGGATGACGTACTCCTCAGTCAGTTCTTCCGGCTGAATGAGCCCGGCGATGGCTTCGGCAGCAGCGATTTTCATCGCCTCGTTAATTTGCGTCGCCCGCACATCGAGCGCACCGCGGAAGATGCCGGGGAACGCCAGCACATTGTTCACTTGGTTCGGCAAGTCTGAGCGGCCGGTTGCCACGACGGCAGCGCCTGCGGCTTTCGCCTCATCCGGCATGATTTCCGGCACCGGATTGGCCAAGGCGAATACAATCGCCCCCCGGTTCATCGACCGAACCATTGCCGGCGTCAGCGCACCGGCAACTGAGACGCCGATAAACACGTCGGCACCTGAAATCACCTCTTCCAGCATCCCGGAAACACGGCGCTGATTCGTCTGTTTTGCTAATTCCTCTTTCATGGCATTCATACCGTGTGGGCGCCCTTCATAAATCGCGCCTTTTGTATCACAAACAATGAGGTCGCCGACCCCGATCGACAACAGCAGTTTGGCGATCGCCACCCCGGCAGCGCCTGCACCGTTGATGACAACCCGACAATCGGCGAGCCGTTTGCCGACAACTTTCAAGGCGTTCGTCAGCCCAGCGGCGACGACAATAGCCGTACCGTGCTGATCATCGTGAAACACAGGGATCGCCATTTCTTGGCGCAGCCGCTCTTCAATGATAAAGCAGGCAGGGGCGGAAATATCCTCCAAATTGATACCACCAAATGTTGGCTCGAGCAGTTTGACAGTTTGGATGATTTGTTCTGGGTCCTCGGTGTCTAAGCAAAGCGGCACCGCATCAATGCCGGCGAACGCTTTAAACAAGGCGGCTTTCCCTTCCATCACCGGAAGCGCCGCCCGCGCACCGATGTTGCCGAGCCCGAGCACCGCAGTACCGTTGGAAACAACGGCGACGAAATTGCCTTTTATCGTATAGTCATACATCTCATCTTTGTTGGCGTAAATTTCTTTGCACGGTTCAGCCACTCCCGGCGAATAAATGACGCTTAAGTCATTTGCATCCACAACAGGCACTTTCACTTCAACCGACAGTTTTCCTTTTGCCTGTCGGTGGACAAGTAATGCTCGTTCCCGCAAATTTTCCATAACCAATCCCTAGCTACTAACCTCGTCCCATCTATGCCGCCTTCATGCTGCTTTGCGTTCTGTAACCGGCCAGTAGCAACTAGGAGCTGCCCCCTTTCTATTATTTTTTGAATTTTCTAATCAATAAGAGTAGGAATGAACAAGGGCGCTCGGCCCTTGTTCATTTGCAATGGATCGCTTACTGTTGAACGGCAGCAAATTTTGCTTTTGCTTCTTGGCGGCGACGATGCAAAATCGGCTCCGTATAACCATTTGGCTGTTCATAGCCGAGGAACACGAGATCGCATGCCGCTTGGAACGCCACTGAATCGTCGTAGTTTGGCGCCATCGGGCGGTAGTTCGGATCGCCGGCGTTTTGTTCGTCGACGACTTTCGCCATCCGTTTGAACGTCTCCAACACTTGCTCTTTCGTGCAAATACCGTGGTGAAGCCAGTTGGCGAGAATTTGACTCGAAATGCGGAGCGTGGCCCGGTCTTCCATCAATCCGATGTTGTGGATGTCCGGCACTTTCGAGCAGCCGATCCCTTGGTCAATCCAACGGACAACATAACCTAAAATGCTTTGGCAGTTGTTGTCGAGCTCTTCTTGAATTTCGTCCGCCGTCCATTGCGGGTTGTCGACAACCGGAATTTGCAAAATGTCGTCGCGATAATCATTCCGATCATTGGCCAGCTCATTTTGTACGGCAGCAACGTTCACCTGATGATAATGGAGCGCATGGAGCGTAGCAGCAGTCGGAGACGGTACCCATGCGGTGTTCGCGCCGGCTTTTAATTGCGCACCTTTTTGTTTCAGCATTTCCGCCATCAAGTCCGGCATCGCCCACATCCCTTTACCGATTTGTGCCCGGCCGCGGAATCCGGCTGCGAGCCCGACCGCCACGTTCGATTTTTCATAGCCGGCCAGCCATGTCGACGACTTCATATCGTTTTTGCGCCGCATCGGTCCTGCTTCCATCGATGTATGAATCTCATCTCCAGTCCGGTCGAGGAAGCCGGTATTAATGAAGACGATGCGGTCGCGCACTTCGTAAATGCAGTTTTTCAAATTGAGCGATGTCCGCCGTTCTTCATCCATAACACCAATTTTAATCGTATTCCGCTCAAGGCCGAGCATATCCTCGACACGGTCAAACAGCTCATTGGCAAATGCCACTTC
Organism: Geobacillus sp. 47C-IIb; assembly: GCF_014679705.1. Taxonomy (NCBI): domain Bacteria; kingdom Bacillati; phylum Bacillota; class Bacilli; order Caryophanales; family Anoxybacillaceae; genus Geobacillus; species Geobacillus sp. 47C-IIb. The sequence goes on along the minus strand of NZ_CP061473.1, from coordinate 3,479,780 downwards.
TGCCGATCCGTGCATTTTCGGCTTGACGATGTAAATCGAGCCTTTGCGCGAGTTCAAGTAGCGCGTGTTGCCGATGAGTGAATGTTTCATGATTAAGCTCGTAACTACCGCATCGATGATTCCTTCATACACTTCTTCGCCGTTCGCATCCAAAATAGCGTTGTTTGTCATCAAATGGCCGACGTTGCGCACGAACATGAGCGAACGACCCGGCAGCACAAGCTCCCCGCCATCTGGCGTTTTGTACTCACGATCCGGATTCAAGGTGCGCGTCAGCCGTTTCCCGTTTTTCTCAAACGTCGCCGTCAAATCGCCTTTAATCAACCCGAACAAGTTGCGATACACGACCACTTTGTCCTCGGCGTCGACAGCTGCGACCGAATCTTCGCCGTCCATAATCGTCGTCACGGCCGCTTCTAAGACGATGTCTTTGATGCCGGCTTTATCTGTTTTGCCGACTGGATGTTCACGGTCGATTTGAATTTCAATATGAAGGCCGTTGTTTTTCAGCAACACCGCCGTCGGGTTTTGCGGCTCGCCTTGGAAGCCGATGAGTTTTTCCGGCTCTTTCAGCCCTGTCGTCGCCCCTCCTTCTGTCGTCACGACAAGCTTCCCATCAACAATGGCGTATTGGACAGCATCCTTATGGGAGTGTTCCACAAGCGGTACTGCTTCATCTAAAAATTGCCGCCCGTAAGCAATGACTTTCGCTCCGCGCACCGGGTTGTACGACGAACCGCGCTCGGCGCCGTCTTCTTCACTAATGGCGTCCGTGCCATACAGCGCATCATACAAGCTGCCCCAACGGGCGTTGGCAGCGTTTAACGCGTAGCGGGCGTTCGTCAGCGGAACGACGAGCTGCGGCCCTGCTTGCACGGCAATTTCTTCATCGACATTGTCAGTCGTAATCTCAAAATCCTCCACTTCTGGCTCCAAATAGCCGATGTCCGTTAAAAACGCTTTATATTCATGAAAATCAAAGCGGCCGCGGTGTTCTTTATACCACTCATTCAATTTCTCCTGAATCTCGTCGCGACGCGCAAGCAACTCTTTATTGCGCGGCGTCAAGTCGGCGATCAGCGCGGCAAAATCGCTCCAAAACTTGTCTTGGTCAAGTCCGCTGTTCGGCAACAGCTCCTCATTGACAAACTCATACAACACTTTCGCGACTTGAATTGTCCCCGCTTGCACATACTCAGTCATCGTTTCTTTCTCCTTTCTTGTTTCTTATTGCGAAACACTGTTTCTAAATTAATCTAAAAAGATGATATCATGAAACGAAACCGCTGACAATCGTTTTTGTAAAATTTTCATTTTACTGTCGACGACACCTGTTTTGTCTCTACACACCGCCCCGGTGTTGGGAACAGCTTGCCCGCGTTGAGCAAGTTTTTCGGATTGAACACGTCTCGGATCGCCGTTTGCGCCAAGATTTCTTCATCGCTGAAAATAAAGCGCATCTCTTCTTTTTTCTCAAGACCGACGCCGTGCTCCCCGGTAATCGACCCGCCGACGGCCGCGCACGCCTTGAGACATTCACTTCCGGCCGCAAGCGCCCGCTCCGTCTCCCCTGGTTGGCTGGCGTCAAACAAGACGAGCGGATGCAAGTTGCCGTCACCAGCGTGGAAAATGTTCGCGATTCTCAGTCCATACTTGCGGCTAATGTTCGCAATTTCTCGCAACACTTCAGGCAGCCGGCTGCGCGGAATGACGCCGTCTTGCACTAAATAGTCGGGTGATATCGCCCCCATGGCACCAAAGCCGGTTTTCCGATTCGCCCACCAGCGAGCGCGTTCTTCTTCCGACTCAGCGACTTTCACTTCGCGCACATGATGGTGGCGGCAAATCGTTAAAATATCGTCAATTTGTTCGCCAATCCCGGCGGAAATGCCGTCCACTTCAATAAGTAAAAGTGCGGCAATATCTTTTGGATGTCCGACTGGAAACGCAGCTGCTTCGACCGCCTCGATGGCCGTTTGATCCATCATCTCGAGCGCCGCCGGCACAATTCCGGCCGAAATAATGTCGGAAACGGTTTGGCTGGCATCTTCCACTTCATCAAAATACGCAAGCACCGTCTGTTTCGCCTCTGGATTTTTTAGCAAGCGAACGGTAATTTTCGTTACGATGCCGAGCGTCCCTTCCGATCCGGTCAACAGCCCGAGCAAGTCGTAGCCGGGTGGGTCGGGAACACCGTTTCCCCCGATTTCAATCACTTCACCATCAGGTAAGACTACTTCAAGTCCCAAAATATGGTTGGTCGTCACTCCGTATTTTAAGCAATGGGCGCCACCGGCGTTTTCCGCAACATTGCCGCCGATCGTGCAGCAATATTGGCTTGACGGGTCAGGCGCGTAGTAGTAGCCGCGGTGGGCGACGGAATTCGTCAACTTCAAGTTGACAAACCCTGGCTCGACGACAGCGCGCCGGTTTTCGAGATCGACGTGCAAAAGCCGCTTCATCCTTGTCAGGCTGATAATGACTTCTCCGTTTAATGGAATCGCTCCACCGCTTAGCCCCGTGCCGGCACCGCGGGCAAGAAACGGCAGCTCATGCTCATGACAATATTTGACGACCGCCGCCACTTCCTCAGTGCTGTTTGGGAACACGACCGCCTTGGGCAAATGGCGATGGACGGTGAAACCGTCACAGTCATAGGCGATTAAGTCTTCTTTCCGATACAAAATCGCCTCTTCCCCAACGATGCGGGCAAGCGCCCGAATATGCGGGTCATTCGTTGCAATGGGCCGTTTTCTCATATGCGCACGTCCTTCCCTTCCTCTTTTTGGTATGCCCAATCGAGCAATTGCACCGTATGGACGATTTTTTGATTTCGCCCATGCTTCATGACGCCCAGCGCCATTTGCAACATGCAGCCCGGGTTGCCCATCGAGATGAGCTCCACATCTTGTGGCACGTTTTGCATTTTGCTTTCAAGCACTGCTTGCGCCATGTCCGGATGGGTGAGGTTGTAGATCCCTGCACTGCCGCAGCAGCGGTCAGCGTTCGGCATGGCGACCATCTCCACGCCTGGAATGCTTTCAATGACGGCGCGCGGCTCCTTACGGATGCCTTGTCCATGAGCTAAATGGCACGCATCGTGATACGTGAGGCGCACATTCAATTCTGCTTTTGGCGCCTTGAAGCCCGTATCATACAAAAATTTAGACACATCCTCGACTTTCGCGGCAAACTGTTCCGCCTTTTCATGCCATTCTGGATCATGGCGGAACAATTCCGGATATTCTTTCAACATCGCACCGCAGCCAGCGGCGTTGACGATCACATGGTCCACACCTTGAAACGCCTCGATGTTTTGCTTGGCGAGCTTCCGCCCCGTTTCGCGGTCGCCGGCATGAACGTGAAGCGCCCCGCAACACGTCTGATCAGAGACGATGACGACATCGTTGCCGTTACGGGTCAACACGCGGATCGTCGCTTCGTTAATATCTGAGAACATCACGTCCATGATGCAGCCAGTCAAGATCGCGACCGTCCGCTTTGTTTCCCCTTTTGCCTTAATCAACGGCTCGTTCCTATACTTTTTCCGCACCGGCGTGCCGACCTTCGGCAAAATCGCTTCCATCTCGGCCAAATGGTCCGGCATTACCCGCAGCATCCCCGTTTTGCGCGCCACTGTCTGCAGTCCACTTTGTTGGTACAGCTTCAGCAGACGACCAAGCCAATCAAGGCGCGACGGATGCGGGAATATCCCTTTTAAGAAGAAGTCGTTCACAAGCGCCTTCCACCCCGTGAGCGGCACCGCCTGGCGGAGCTGGCCGCGCACTTGTTCAATGAGACCGCCGACATCAACATCAGCCGGACACGCTGTCGTACAGGCGCGGCAGTCTAAGCACGTAAAAATCGGGTCAAGCAAATCCGGCGTTAAATCAAGCTTCCCTTCACCGACCGACTTCATCAAGTGAACACGACCACGTGGAGAATGTTGTTCTTCACCGGTTTGTTCGTACGTCGGACACGACTCTAAACACATACCGCAATGAACGCAATCCGCCCATTTGCTCGGGTCGGGCAAGTCGGCAAACCGGTAGTTGCCAAGGCTTGCGGTTGCGCACGCCGGGCTGCCCGTCCGCTCACTCGTCACTGTACTCATCGTTAAATCCCCCCAATAAAGCGCTGATCGTTGACCGTTTTATTCGGATCGATTTTCCGCTTAATCCCTTCGAGCAGGAAAAAGTACGCTGGCTTTCCTCCCCAGACATCGATGCGTTGGCGCAAGAAAAATGGCAAATGCCTGACGACCGCATAGCCGCCCAAGCGAACCGCCATTTGGCGCAGCTCCTCAACGGCGGCGATCACTCCCTCTTCGCTGCCGCGCACATACGCTTGGCAAAGCCCATGACCCAATCCGCCGTTCGCCTCAATTTGAACGTGGCAGCGATCCGCGATTAACTCGCTTTCTCGCAAAACCGAGAGCACATCCAAGTTGACAACGCCAATTTTCACCGCCGCTTCAACGCCCCCTCCCGCTGTCGTCAGACGCCCGTTCGGCGCGATCGTATAAAATGTCCGCCAAAACGCTTCTGCCTCCTCGCCGGCTAAAACGGCCATTGAAGCTGCTTTTGGACAGAGGCGCTCCACCCACTGCTCCTGGTAGTGAACGGCCTTTTCCACATCTTCAAATCCGATCACGAGCGTATAGACAGGTCGTCCCGTCAATCGTTCGGCGAGCGTCGGGGTAAGCAGTTCAAAACAAATCGGCTCCATCATCGTATCTAGGAAGGAAACAGCGAACGAGTGAATCGATTGGACATCGCCACTTGGAAACGACAGCAATACAACACTTTCATATTTCGCAAGCGGCCGGAGCTTTAATGTAACCTCACTCAGCACACCGAGCGTCCCCATCGCCCCGATAAACAGTTTGTTCATGTCATAACCGGCGACGTTTTTCACCACTTTACCGCCGGAACGGATGACCGTACCGTTCGGATACACAATGCGCAGCCCAATGACCGAATCGCGTGCCGCTCCGTAGCCAAGCCGCTTCGGACCGCTGTCGTTCGCCGCAATCACCCCACCAACCGTCGCTTCATCCGGCCAGAACGGATCTAAGGCTACTTTTTGTCGGTACGGGGCAAGCTCACGCTGCAAATCGCCAAACACCGTCCCCGCTTTCACAGTGACCATCATGTCGGCAGCCGCATGTTCGACAATGCCTGCATAGTTTTCTAAGGACAGCAAAATATCCGCCTGTTCCCGCTGTCCGCCAAACCCTCGTTTCGTACCGCGGCCCATGACAACGACTTTTTTGCCCTGACGGTCGGCATAACGGAGCACAGCGGCGATTTCTTCTTCCGTCTGCGGGTAAACGGTCACCGCACCGCTATTGCCAAGCGGATGAGGAGATTCGTTTACTTCCATTTGTTCCGGAGACAAAAACGCACATAACTCATCCAGCCATGTCAACGAGAGCATGATTGCCCCTCCTTTGTTCCGTAATACGAAACAACGTTTCTTTTTTAGTTTTTAAAAAAAGCGAAACGTGCTTGACGTTTCAGCCAATCCACCTCCTGCAGGAGGTGACTCTACTTCTATTAAAGCATTGATGGCTCTTTTTTTCAATGAATTTTTTGAATTCACACACCATTCTGCTCATTCTGTCTCTTTTACTGTCACTCCGACCTGTCGCTCAAATAGTTGGATGACCGCCGACATATCCAAATCAGCAAGGCCAGCGTCCATCGCCGCCGCAAACGTTTCTTCAGCCTCGGAGCCGAGGCAGCGATTGATGCCGATTTCGTTCATGAACGCATTCGCCAAGCGCACATCTTTATGTACATACTTCACCGCCCCACCAGGCGCGAATTGACGCGGCAGCACGAACTGCTCCATATGGCGGCGCAGCATTCGACTGTCTCCGTAGCTTTCTTTTAACAACCGATACAACTTTCCAGCATCCAACCCATAAGCGACGCCGGCGACCATCGCTTCTGCCGCAGCGACGGAATGGACGGCAACTAAATATTGATTGAGTATTTTCGCCGCACTGCCGGCGCCGCTTTCCCCTAAATATTCGACTGTTTTTCCTAACACGCTCAGAAGTGGCCGTACCCGCTCCCATGCTGCTTGATCGCCACCGACCATAATCGTAAGCGTTCCTTGTTCTGCTCCTTCCGGCCCCCCGCTTACCGGCGCATCCAAATAAGCGACACCGCGCTCACCGGCCCGTCCGGCTACGAAACGGCTCGTCTTTGGACCGACGGTCGTAAAATCGAGACAAATCACTCCTCGACGGGCTGCACTAAGAACACCGCCCTCCCCTGTGTAGACATTGATGACATCATCAGGCATGGACAAGCATGTACAAATCACATCGACTTCACTCGCCAACGCCGCGATCGTTTCTGCCTGCCGGGCGCCAGATTCAACGAGAATCGCCGCTTTTTCCGGCGTGCGGTTGTACACGGTTACGGGAAACCCGGCATCAAGCAACCGCTTCGCCATGCGCGAGCCCATCACCCCCAACCCGATAAAGCCGACATTCGTCATCGTCCTACTCCTCCTTTCATGCGATAAGCGTCATACCAAGCAAAACTTTCGCTGCTCTCCCGCGCGGGGATGTACTCAAGTCCAACCACCCCATCATAGCCGCATTCCTGCAAAAACGAAAAAATCTCGTCGTACGGCAGCACTCCTGTTCCAGGCTCGTGCCGACCCGGGTGATCAGCAAACTGCACATGGGCAATGAGCGGCTCGTAAGCGGCAAACGTTGCCGCCACATCAAAACCAAGCCGTGCCATATGGTACACGTCATACTGCAGCTTTACGTTCGGCCGACCGAGTTCGCGAATGATCGCCGCAGCTTCCTCAATATTCGTTAAAAAGTAACCCGGCATATCGAACGGATTGATCGGCTCAATCGTTACCGTCAGGCCATGGGCGGCAAGCGTTGTCGCTGCTTCGTCGAGGCGGCGGAGATACGTCTCCTTCGCCTGTTCCCGCGGTACACTCTTCGGAACGACCCCGGCCATGCAATGAAGGCACGGCACGCCAAGCTTTAGTGCATAACGCACACCGTCTTCAAGAGCGCGGCGAAATTCATCATGACGGTCGGGGAAAATCGCGATCCCGCGCTCTCCCTTTTCCCAATCGCCAGCCGGCAAATTGATCAACACGAGCGACAACCCGTGCTCTCCCAATTCATCAGCAATCGCTTCCGGCGCCGCCGCATACGGGAACTGGCACTCCACAAGCGAAAATCCGTGCTGCTTCGCCTTCGCGAATCGATCAAGAAACGGCACTTCAGTAAAAATCGTTGATACATTGACGGCAAATTTCATCATACTCCTCCCCCCATTTTTCTCCCTTATTCGCCTCCCTTTCCGTCAATTCCTGCTTTTCACCGCTCCTGTTCTCCTTTCACACCGTAAAAAAACAGAAGCAGCAGCTCATCAATCAGCCGTTCGCTGTACAAAGAAACAGGGATTTTCTCTGACACGTCGCGCCATAAATTCAAATACAAAAGCAGCGTATCAATGGATAAGTACGGGGCAATCTCTCCATTTTCTTGGGCTTCGCGAATCATTTCGATCACCAGCGGCAGCACCCTCGTTTCGTAAAGCACATCGACCGAACGGCGAAATTCATCATCCTCCTTTATAAGGCGATGAATGAAGTCAACTTGGATTTCTCCCAACACTTTTTTCTTTTGAAAAATGATATATTTCACTTTTTCTGCAAATGAGCGGTCTTCTTTTAAAAAGGCTTCGTATTCTTCCACCTGGCGGATCATATAATCGATAAGCGTTTCGCGGACGAGATGTTCCTTGCTCCCGAAATAATTGTAAATCGTCACTGGCGACACGTTAGCCTGCTTGGCGATCATTTGGATCGTCATCCCGCGTGGATCGCTCGTCCGCAGCAACTCCAACACCGTTTGCTTGATCGCCTGTTTTTTTTGTTCCGTCCGCTTGGCAAATCCATTCATCAAAAACCACCTTCCGTCTCGCTTTTCTTTTATTTTCATTCTACCCTTAATTTTAATAAAACAGAAATAAAAATTACAAAATTAATTGATAAACACTTAAATTTTAAAATATAATAGGAATGAAATATTTTTATATAAACATTTCAAAATTTATCTCTAGGGGAGATCATGTCATGATCGAATTGCAACAGTTAACGAAAGTCTTTCCGAACGGCCGGGGCATTTTTGATGTCACCTTCACCGTCCGCCAAGGCGAAGTGTTCGGATTTTTAGGGCCGAACGGCGCGGGAAAATCAACAACGATCCGGCACTTGCTTGGATTTCTGAAACCGACGAAAGGACGCGCTTTCATCCATGGATTCGACTGTTGGCGAGAGTCCGTCCGCGTGAAGGCATTGGTCGGTTATTTACCGGGTGAAATCGCTTTTCCCGAAGGAATGACTGGAATGGAACTGCTTGACCTGCTCGCCGGGATGCGGCGAATGAAAACGACACGCTATCGTGATGAACTAATTGAACGGTTGCAATTAGACACCCGCCTCCCTATCCGGAAAATGTCCAAAGGAACAAAACAAAAAGTCGGCCTTGTCGCCGCTCTCATGCATAATCCCGAAGTGATCATTCTCGATGAACCAACATCCGGCCTCGACCCGCTGATGCAGCAAACGTTTATCGATCTCCTTCGCGAAGAAAAACAGAAAGGAAAAACCATCTTTTTATCTTCGCACATCTTCCCTGAAATCGAGCGGACATGCGACCGGGTGGCGATCATGAAAGACGGCCGCTTGATGGCGGTCAACGATGTTCATGAATTGCAATCGATGCAGCGGAAACTGTTCGATGTCATGTTGTCTCGTGAAGAGGAGGTTGCCCAATTGCTTTCCTCGCCGCTCGAGGTCATCCACCATGACGGCCGCCACGTTTGCATCGCGGTGCAAGGAGACTACAATGCCTTCATTCGCGAGCTGGCCCAATACCAAGTGCAAAATCTCGATCTCCGCACACAAAGCCTAGAAGATATTTTTATGCATTACTATGACCGCCGGGGGGATGAACAATGAATGTCTCCTTATACAAACAAATGCTCAAAGCACAGACAAAAACGATCATTGGCTATTCGACCGGATCTGCCTTTTACATCGTACTGGTGGCTGCCATTTATCCATCGTTGGCAGACTCAAAAATCATCAATCATTATTTACAGCAGCTGCCAAGCGGGTTTCTAAAAGCGTTCAACATCACCGGTATGGGCAATTTGCTTGAATTCATCGCCGGCGAATATTACGGATTGCTGTTTCTTTTGCTCGGGTCCATTTATTGCATTACTGCTGCCAATCAACTGCTGGCTCGGCCCATCGACCGCGGTTCGATGGCATATTTGCTTGCGACGCCGAATTCCCGGCAGACCATCGCCTTCACCCAAGCGCTCGTGCTGCTCACTGGACTAGCAGCCATCATCCTCACCTCCGCAGCGGCCGGCTTTGCTGCCGATGCATGGCTAGTCACGAATGATGCTCTGCACCAAAAACGATTTCTCGCAATCAATGTCAGTGGCTTTCTTCTCTTTTTCGCCATTAGCGGCTATTCATTTTTCTTTTGCGCCATAGCCAATGACGAAAAACGAGCGCTGTCTTTATCCAGCGGGATCACCGTTCTGTTTTACAGTTTCGATCTCATCGGCAAGCTGACTGAAAAAGCGGAATGGCTCCGGTATGGATCGATTTTTGCCGCCTTCGAGCCTGGAGCCATCGCTCAAGGTCAAGCGGAATGGCTCCCATCCTGTCTGCTATTGGCAATCGGCGTTATCAGCTACACAGCGGGGATTGTCACTTTTTCCAAACGCGATTTGCCGCTTTAATGACACCATCACGGAAAAAGGGCTGCTCCTTTGGGAAGCAGCCCTTTTTTGGCGCTCAATCTTCATCGCTGGCGAAAAAACGCAAAATATAAACAAACAAGTTGATAAAATCAAGATAAATATTGACGACGATCATCGGGATATCGGCTTCCGTAAAGCCGTAGCGGGCGAGGCGGTTGATGTCATAAATCGTAAAACCGAGGAAGATTAAAATTCCTAACGCCGCCACTCCCATTTGCCCGATGCTTGAGAACGGAATGAACCATTGGATGATCAATAAGCCCAGCAAGGCAAACAGGCCGAGCATTAAAAACCCGCCAAGAAACGAAAAATCTTCTTTCGTTCTCGCCGCATAAATGGCGACGCCGGAAAACGATACGACCGCAAGCATAAACGCCTTCAACACCGCCGCAGCACCAATGACGGAAATGTAATAGCCGATCAGCGGGTGCAGCGTGGCGCCGGAGACGAGCATAAACGCAAACATGAGCGGATAGCCGACCGCTTTTTTGCGGCGGGCGAAAATCATCACAAGAAGCAAAATCAGTTCAAGCGCGTAAAGCGGCAAATAAAGGCCGGCCGGCACCCATTGTCCCACGTACAGCCCTGCCGTTGCAACAGCAAGCGCCGCCAGAAATGAAACAGCCAGCTTGGCGATCGGGCTATGCGGACGGTAAACGGTCGAATGATTCATCGCGACTCCCCTCCTTTTTCTTTCTAGTTTAGCATATATCTGACACTTGTCACAGCCCTCACTTTTCCGCGACCATCGCCATCGCGTCCTTCCTCATCCGCCATGCTCATCCGCCATGCCGCATTTGCCAACGTTCGATCCGTTGAAACCATCGGGCAGCGAACAGCTTTTTCAGCACCGGCGGGACGACGAACAAAATGAAGAAAATGCGGAACATTTGGTAACTCGTAACGATCGCCAGGCTCGCCTTCGCTTCTTGCGCCAAAATCCCCATCTGATCCATGCCGCCTGGCGCCAAAGCGATAAACGCGGTCAAATAAGGGACGCCGTGCAAGCTTGTCAATACGAACGCAGCAGCCATAGAAAACAAAATAAGAGAAAAACCCATGGCAGCCGCCGTAAGCATCATTTTCCGCTTCCCCTTGATGTCGGCTGGTTTGAGCATTAAACCAAGATAAGCCCCCATCGTAATTTGCGCGATATCCAATATCGGTGCTGGCAAATCCGGCGCCGGCACCCCAGCTACCACAAGCGCCGCCGTTCCGATGATCGGGCCAAGCAAATAGGCAGTCGGCAGTTTCATGCGCTTGCCAACGAGTGCACCGGCAACGGTAACGACAAAATAGAATAAAGCAAGACCAATCGTCCAATCCGGCTCTTGTGCGGTTCCGGCGTCCACAGCCGCTCCAGAGCGTCCGGAAAAGAGCGGGTTCAAGGCGATGAACGGAACGAGAAAGACAACGCCCATGAGGCGCATCACTTGAAAGAGCGTAACGACCGTCATATCGACTCCTTTTAGCTCCTCACCAAGAACGATCATTTGCGACAAACCGCCTGGAATGCTGCCAGTGACGACAGAGCGGAGCGGAATACCGGTCACGTTCGCCATCAGGCAAGAAAACAGGAAGCTAAAGAGCAAAATCAACACTGTCGCCCACAGCATTGACGGCAACTGCCGGACCATCTCGCCAAGCGTCGCTGCCGTCAGCGCCGTGCCAAGCGTATAACCGATCGGAATGAGCCCCGCGTTGCGGATGGCCGTCGGCCAATACAGCTTTCCTTTCAGAAAATGTCCCGCTACAAGCAGCGCTGCCGCTGGACCGAGCACCCAGTGAAGCGGAATGCGCAAAAGGGCGAAGCCGACGCCGCCCGATGCCGCGATGACAAACGTTAAGGCAATGCGTGCGATGTTGTTCCACCGTTGTTCTCTTTCCAAACCTCAACACTTCCTCTCCACCTTTCGTGAGCCTTTTGACGGCTGTCCGAAAGTAAAAGGGAACAGCAACGGCTGCCTTATTGCCTGCTTTCTATAAACAAAAGCATTCCTCTCCTGTTTGACGGAGAGGAATGTCCCTTCCTTTGCAAGGCAACAAGCCGTGAAACCAACGTTTGCATCCTCTGCTTAATCCGCGAATAAATCGGACGACAAATACCGTTCGCCCGAATCAGGCGCCATGCAAAGAACGCGCGCTCCTTTTGGAAACTGCTTGGCCACTTTGACGGCGTAATAGGCGCTCGCAGCGGCCGAGGCACCGACCAAAATCCCTTCCTTCGCCGCCAGTTCACGTGCCATCTGTTGGGCATCTTCATCTTTGATCAAAAAAATGTCATCATAAATCGAACGGTTTAAGATGCTCGGGATAAACCCTGGGCCCGTGCCGGGAATTTTATGCGGTCCTGGTTTACCGCCCGACAACACGGGCGAGCCGTATGGCTCGACAACGTAAATGCGCAAATTCGGAATGCGTTTTTTCAGCTCTTCTCCTGTCCCGGTCACCGTCCCACCGGTGCCGGCCGTCAACACGAACGCATCGAGCCGGCCGGAAAACGCTTCATAAATTTCGACTGCCGTCGTATGCCGGTGCGCATCCGGGTTGGCCGGATTTTCAAATTGCATCGGAATAAAGCTGCCAGGGATTTCGCTGGCGAGCCGATTCGCCTCATCGATCGCCCCTTGCATCCGTTTCTCCGCCGGTGTCAAATGCACTTCTGCTCCGTAGGCCTTTAAAATTTTCACCCGCTCGGTCGTCGCGTTATCTGGCATCGTAATGATGCAACGATAACCTCGAGCGGCGCATACCATCGCTAAACCGATGCCGGTGTTGCCGGACGTTGGTTCGATGATCGTGCTTTTTCCCGGTGTAATTTTCCCTTCCGCTTCAGCCCGACGAATCATTTCCCAAGCGGGCCGGTCTTTGACACTGCCGCCCGGATTGAACGATTCAAGCTTCATATATACATCCGCCCCGTCTGGGTCTGGAAGACGCCGCAACTTCACGATCGGCGTGCCGCCAATTAAGTCTAAAATGGAGTCATACAGTTTCATGACGTTCCCCAACCTTTTTGGAAGATATTTCTGTCTGCTTCATTATACATGATTTTTCTTTTTTTGTTCAAACAGTCTGTCTTTCCTATGTGGACAGGCATTTCTTGGTCTTTTTTGTGAAAGAAAACTAGTTTTATCGGATTATATTATGACACGAGTGTTGATTATCCAAAATTAGACATACGCCTTCCATAAATTTGGGCATACTCAAACAAAGCAGCGGCCATCCCGGATTTCCAATCGAGAGGAAGCTGCCCAGAGAAAAAACGGCGAACGAACGAAATGAAGGAAAGAGAGACGTTCGTCTGTTTTTTGGTTTGATCATACAGCCATCGCAGCAACACATACGCGATGAACGCCGCAAACAGTTGGTTGTATACCGCATTTTCCGTCGTGCCAAACAAGGTCGGGACATTCAGATATTGCTTCACCCAACGGAAAAAGACCTCAACAGTCCAACGTTGTTGGTACATGTCGGCAATGGTTTCCGCAGACGCATGGAAGAGGTTCGTCACGACCCGAATGTCGCGGCCATTCGCATCTCGAAAGATCACCACCCGGTGACGCTTGGTGGAGCGGCATTGTTTCGTCCCCAACTGGCACGTGAAGTCGGCTTGAACCGATGAGGATGTGCTGGAAAGGCGTTTCAAGCTTTTTTTCTGATGAAGTTCGATGTTGTCCTTCATCCGAATGACAAAGAGCTGATGCTGCTCCACAAATCGATCGAGGCGTTCGATTTTGAAATACGCCCGGTCTTCCACCAGCACTTGTTGAGCGTTCGTCAACTGTTCTCCCACCGGGCCATCATGACGCAGTCCGATGGTTTCCACCACGTCTGCCGGCAACGAGGATTCCGGCGAATACGCGACGTGCAGCTTCACTCCGGCGCGTTCGCCGTGATACGGCGCCCATGGCAGGCGGTTTTTCCCGACCGTGACGGTCGTCGAATCCACCACCCGAAGCGGTTTGGGAAACCGAAGCGAACGGCGGGTTTGGCGGTTGCACTTGGAAATGATCAACGCCAACAAGCGTTTCATGATGTCATAGGGAACTTCTTTCGCTTTCTTGGATACAGTTGAATAATGGAATCGCGGCAATCCATACAGAGGCCCCACATCGGCTCCGTGGCGAAAGCTTTTCCATTGATGCATGGCGGCCAGCAGGAAGAAGTGAATCAACTCGCGCAACGTAAAGGTTCGAGACGAATCACGATACCCAACCGCTTCGGCAATCAGTTGAATCTCTTCATCCGAAACAAGTTTTTGCATCAAATTCGGGAGTGTGGTATGCTTGTTCATAGAGAGCACCTCCTGGGTTTGTTTGTGTCGCTACTCACATTCTACAGGAAAGGTGCTCTTTTTTCTATACCCTTTGGATTTTATTGGATAATCAACACGCCTGATATTATGATTTTCCCTCTGTTCTAGTTCGATATTCCCTCTTATAATGATAATAAAAGATGGAAAGAGAGGTGGATTTTTTTGGTATCTGCCGCACAACAGCTCGTCACCCATTTAGAAGCCCATCTGCCTTGCTTTCTTGCCCATTGGCGGCAACAGATGAAAATTGCCGCTGATGATAAATACATTGACCGTGTTGAGCAAAATAGCTTGGCAATGTTTACGCTAGTCAAAGAAGCGTTATCGCAGTCGCTGTCCGGTGAGACCGTTGAACGACTAGCCAACAAAGTCGCCAAGGAACGGGCGGAAATGAACGCTGGGATCGGAACCCTTGTCTACAACGTTAACTTGGGGCGGCGGTTGATCATTAAGCACGCGTTAACCGCGCCATTGCCGATCACCGAGCTAGCTCCGCTCATCGACCATATGAACGAGCTGTTTGACCAATTTTTATTTCATGCCGTCAAGGAATATAACGAACTGAAAGAAGCAGAGCTGCGCGAGAAAAATATGTTGATCGCCAGGTCGCACCAAGATCGGCTGACCTTGCTCGGGCAAATGTCGTCTAGTTTTGTGCACGAATTTCGTAATCCACTGACAGCCATTATCGGTTTTATCCAATTGTTAAAATTTGAGCATCCTCATTTGCCATATTTAGACATTATCGATCATGAACTGCAGCAGCTGAAATTTCGCATTTCACAATTTTTGCATGCCTCGCGCCAAGAAATTGTTGAGAGCGAAAAAGAAACATTTTCGCTGCGCCAATTGTTAGAGGAAATCATGGATTTTTTATACGCGACGATCGTCGACAGCGATGTCGACATTTCGTTGGCGATCGATGAATCAATACATATTTTTGCCTATAAAGACCAACTTCGCCAAGTATTAGTAAACATTTTGCTTAACTCGATCGAAGCGGTAAAAGAAAAGGAAAAGCCGCGCCGCATCAAGATTGCTGCCCGCTCCCAAGAAGGAAGGGTCATCATTGAAATCGCCAACAACGGTCCGGCGATTCCTGCTGATATTGTTGAAACCATTTTTGAGCCGTTTTTTACGACAAAAAAATTAGGGACGGGCATCGGCCTTTACATTTGTAAAAAAGTGATCGAAGACCACGGCGGGGAAATCAGCTGTTCGTCTGATGCCAACATGACGACCTTCTCCATCCGGTTGCCTGTATAATGAGCGGCGGAAACGGGCATGCTGGATGAAAAAAGGTGATGCTGATGAAACTGTCATGGAAAAATTGGATAAAGCAAACAACTTCTGCCCTCCATGAATGGATGCAGCGGGAAAGTCATTCGTTCGCCGAGCTCGCTGAACTCATCCGCCATCATCCGGATACCGTCCAGTCTGAACGTACATGGCTTGGCTTGACATATCGTTTTTACTCACTGACGCTGAATGATATGGCGCTCAAAATGGAAACAAAGGTCACCCGCACTGGAAGTGAGCACATTTTATTGCTGTCGCTCCATACCCCGAGGGGGAAGGGGGCTGTATACCGTTGTTACGACGAAACGTGCAACTTGGATGACACCATCGTCACCCCGCCGCTCTCGGAAAAAACCGCACCGATTTGATCGCGGTGCGGTTTTGTTTATTATCTCCGCCAAAAAGAACCTTGCTCTCAAGCAAGGAAAAAGCTAGGAAAGAGATCAACCTTTCATGCCTTGCAACCACTCTTCATAACATTCCGGACAGAGCGTTTCCTCGTGTTCCTTGCCGTTTGTATAGAACGAAACGTAATGCACGTTGTCGTCGCACTCGCACTGACAATAAAAGCATGTTTCGTTCATTGTTTTCCCTCCCTTGCCTATTAGTGTGAGCCGCCAAGCAGCGGCCATTGCAAGGGAACTGTTCCCAATGCGGTCAACGTGAGCGACACCAATCAATCACATGCCCGCAACCTCAATCATGGCTCGGCATCCCCTTCAACCACTTTTCTGAGGATCGATACGCAGCTCATACCAACACCTACGCGACCGCCATCGGTAACAATTTGTATCCTGTCACCAAGAAAACTCGAGGTACATGTGGTTCTTTTTTCAATTATTCAGCTGTTTGGAAACTCCACACCCCAACTTTTCCATCACTCCCCACTTATACCGCACCTAGGCAGGCACATACTATGTCACAAAAGGGTGGTGAAAGGGATGAAAGTGATAGGAACACACGAAGCGTTGGAGTTGCACGAACTACTTATGTTTAAAAATACATGCCTCGCTAAAAGTATGGCCATGCGGCAAATGGTGAGCGACCCGCAACTGAAATCGCTCATCGAGCAAGACATTCAAAAAACGACGCAGCACATCCTCGACTTGCAAAACTTATTATCGTAATGAACGAAGGAGGAACAACGATGCAGTCAACAACGATGCCAATCGGTGTATTAAATGAGCAAATAATCGCTGCTGACTATCTCATTGGAGCAAAAAGTGCGATCAAAGGGTGTGCGACGGCTCTTGCCGAAGCAGCGACCCCGGAAGTGCGCAACATACTGAAACAACATTTAAATGACGCGATTGCATTTCATGAACAAATTAGCCAATATATGGTCAACAAAGGATACTATCATCCGACCAATGTCCAAGAGCAGCTGCGTCTGGATATACAAGCAGCACAACAAATGGTGCAATCGGCCGGTCACTAAATGGATTCATGGGATTCCCCTGTCAAAGGGAGAATCCCATTTTTTCATCATTTGCCCGTCATTCGCCCATCCTAACAAAAAAGGAGGTGAACATGGTGAAACGCCGATCGACAATATGGATAGCCATCAGTGCAGTCGTCGCCTTGATTGTCGTCGCTGCCGTTAGTTTCAGCCGGCCGGCGACCGAAAAAAACGCTCCCGTCCCTCCGCGGCTTAAGCCGTTTGACACCAAAGACGCGCATACGCATCCGACTGTCGTCACCCTAGACAGCCTTAGCGCGGGGGAACAGCTGAAACAACGATTAAACGAGCATCCACGCATCCAAGAAATCCGCCATAACCGCCGCGGCGACCGAAGCCACTACTTTTATAATGAAATTATCGTCCGTTTCCGGACAACACCTGCGAACCATGACATTCGGCAAATGGAGGCGGCCATTGACGGACGGCTGGTCAAACGGTTGAATCAGGTGTTTGTGTTCCGTTCGCACAAACGAACGTACGAGGAAATGCGCCGCTATTTCCGTACGCTTCCGACAGTTGATTATTGCGAACCGAACTACATTTACATGCAAAACGACCTTCCGCGGCAAACGGATGTGCCGAACGACTCGTTTTACGCCCGTTACCAATGGAATTTGCCCGCCATTGATACAGAAGCCGGCTGGACGTTGTCACGCGGCAAACAAACCGTACCTGTCGCCATCATCGACAGCGGGGTCGACCTAACTCACCCTGATTTAGCCCATCGACTCAGCCACGGATACAACGTGTTGGCTGATAACCGCTCTCCGGATGACGAAAACGGCCATGGCACCCATGTGGCCGGCATTATCGCCTCACAACCAAACAATGGGGAAGGGATCGCCGGCATCACATGGTTCAACCCAATCATGGCAGTCAAGGTGTTAAACGCTGACGGCTACGGGACGAGCATCGATGTAGCCAAAGGCATCTATTGGGCGGTTGACCGCGGGGCGAAAGTCATTAATTTAAGCCTCGGCAATTACCAGCCATCTTCGGTGCTCGAGGAAGCGATCCGATACGCTGATGCCCATGACGTCGTGCTTGTGGCGGCTTCCGGCAATGACAGCACGTCCCAGCCGAGCTTTCCGGCCGCTTACCCGGAAGTGATCAGTGTTGGGGCTGTAGACCCTGATCTTTCGTACGCATTGTACTCTAACTATGGCGATTATGTAGACGTCGTCGCGCCTGGAACAAACATTGCCAGCACGTTTACCGGACATCGGTACGCCGCCCTTTCCGGCACGTCAATGGCTGCGCCGCACGTCACCGCACTCGCTGCCTTAATTCGCTCGGTCAACCCGCGCCTCACCAATGACGAAGTGCGCAATATTATTATTCAAAGTGCTGACGATTTGGGCGACCGCGGAAAAGACCCGCATTACGGCTATGGGCTCATTAACGTCTACCGCGCGCTCGAGTTGGCTAAATCCGCAGCCGCTTCGTCATAAGCCATTCTCTCGCTCCATTGACATGGTGTACGTTTTTCCGCCTCCAAACGTCAAAGTGGCTCGACATAGTCTTCGCCCATAAGAAGAGCTGCCGTGAAAAACGATGGGGATTAGACTACACCCCCATCGTTTTTTGGCGCGTCAATATCGTTGTCACTGCACCGACAACGGTGACAACAATAAGGGAGTGAACGAATGGCACGGAGTCGATCAGGATGCTTCCGCTCGTAATAATACAGGCATCAATGACAAAGATAATGACCCCAACGTTCCAATTCGTCCATTTGGAAATAAACTGAGCAAGTAAATCGGTGCCGCCCGTACTTGTCTCCTCTCGCAACATCAGACCGATGCCCGCGCCGACAAGCATCCCGCCAATGATGGCACTCGAGAGCGGATCTAACGTCACAATGCCGCGCAAAACCGATAATACATCAATCATCCACGAGGAAAACAGAAGACCGTGCAAGCTGTTGTAAAAAAACGGACGGTAACAAAACCAAGCCGCCAAATAAAGGGGGACGCTCAAGATGATCATCGTCAACCCCGCCTGAACGTGCCAGACGTATTTGGCGATCAGCCCAAGACCGATCATCCCCCCATCAAGCAAATGATGGGGAACTAAAAATACATTGATGCCGATGCCAAGCAGCAGGCTTCCCCCGACGATTGCCATCATTTTTTTCATTACCATGGTTGATCCCTCCGCCGCGTTGGCCATTCGGCCAACAAGAAACGAACAACATGTTCTCATATATGTATATGGCCTTTCCTAGTCAAGCTTGTCTCTTTTTTGTCAGACCAGCGAAGGAAACCGGCAGATCGTTTGACGGCTCGTGGACGAAATACAAAAATAAGAGGCTAGACCTCTTTGCCTAGCCTCTTATTTTTGTGCTTTTGTCCTCTCGTCGTCATCGATGATGCCTTTTGTTGCGTTTTTAAATTCACGCAATGTTTTGCCGGCTGCCTGTCCTAATTCTGGCAGCTTTTTCGGACCAAAAATCAACAAAGCGAAAAAGACGATAAGCGCAATTTCTCCAAAGCCGATGTTCATGTTTGTCACTCCAATGTTCAAACGTCATTTTTTCAATCATTATATCATACCAGAACAAGACGTGTCATCGGCTTTCCCTTGACAAAACAGCGACGACTTGCCCATCGCCTATCGTTCCTCGAGCAGACGCACCGGCACATCTTGCTCGCGTTCCGGTTCATCGACGAAATAAATGCGCGCCATTTCTTGCTCTTCATCGACATGTTGAATGATCACCGATTTTCCTTCATACATCACCGGGACGACCTCCCCAGCCTCGGCAATCCGTTTCGCCCTCAGCGTCTCCATTCCTATTCGCCCCCTTTTGCACTATCTTCTGCCTGCGTTCGCAAGCTTTTCCAAAACAACTCATCACTGCAGACGAGCTCACGCAGTTCTCCTTTGTCCCCTTTAGCGTTAATGAGTTGCAATAACGGCGTCATATCCTCTGCTTCATGCCGGTCGTTTTTCACTAAATCATCACCTTTCTTGGATAAACTAATATCACGGTCAGCCGTCCCCAGCTGCCTTGTGGCAACAGTTGACTCCCCCAAAAAAAGGGAGTATGATTCGAATGGTGTATATAGAAAGGAGGAAACACCGTGAAGGAGCGGGACTATTATTTTGACAACGCGAAGTGCGCGCTCATGCTCCTTGTCGTGTTTGGCCACTTTCTACGCCCATACATCGACAGTGTCCTATGGGTGCACAGCTTGTATACGTGGATTTTCTTTTTCCATATGCCAGCGTTCATTTTTATCTCTGGCTATTTTTCCAAAAAATTTTATGAACGAGGCTACTTGCAAAAAATCACAAAAAAGTTATTACTTCCATATATTTTGTTCCAACTGCTATATTCCGTCTACTATTTCTTTTTGTATGACAAGCAGTCGCTCGAGTTTGAGTTATTGACCCCGCATTGGAGCTTATGGTTTTTGCTTAGCCTATTCAGCTGGAACGTCTTGTTGTTATGGTTCGGCCGGCTGCCAAAACGAATGGCACTGCCGCTGGCGCTTTTGCTTGGGCTTACGGGCGGCATGCTCGAAGCGGAAAAATGGCTGAGCTTGTCAAGAACGCTCACGTTTTTCCCTTTCTTTTTGCTCGGGTTTTTCTTTGAAAAGCCGACAATCGAGCGCTTGTTTGCCGTACGGGTGCGCATTGTTTCACTGATCGTGCTTGCCGGCATGTTTTTGCTCATTCGCTTTGGCTTTCCAGATTTGCCACAAGATTGGCTGTACGGCTCGAAATCGTACGATACGCTTGGCGTCTCCGAGCCGGCTGGCATGATGAGCCGTCTCGCCATTTACGTCGCGAGCCTGCTGATGATGTTCAGCTTTCTATCGCTCATCCCAAGCCGACGCTTCTCCTTTTCCGTGCTGGGAGCGCGCACGTTTTACATCTATATCTTGCACGGGTTTATTTTAAAATATTTGCACGAAACATCGTTCCCCGATTTTATTATGGACGTGCACGGCTATCCACTTCTGCTTGTGCTATCGGTCGCCGTAATGCTCGTTCTCGGGAGCAAACCGGTCATCCGGCTTGTTCGGCCGCTTTTGGAATGGCGGCTGCCGAAATGGAGGCAAACAACATCGTAGCACGAAAAAAGGGTGTCCCATTGAGGACACCCTTTTTTTGACGGTTTCACTGTCGTTTAGCGCAGGTTGGCCTCCCGCACCGCCGTCGCCAACGCTGCAGCCGCCGCTTTTGGCTCCGGGGCGGAAGCGATGGCGCTAATGACTGACACCCCATCTGCTCCAGCTTCAATGACCGCTCTCGTATTATCAGCCGTAATTCCACCGATAGCAACAATCGGGATCGTGATTCCTTGTTCGCGCAAGTGGCGGAGAATTCCCGGACC
This sequence comes from Geobacillus sp. 47C-IIb, assembly GCF_014679705.1. Taxonomy (NCBI): domain Bacteria; kingdom Bacillati; phylum Bacillota; class Bacilli; order Caryophanales; family Anoxybacillaceae; genus Geobacillus; species Geobacillus sp. 47C-IIb. The sequence goes on along the minus strand of NZ_CP061473.1, from coordinate 3,458,526 downwards.
TTGCGCTTCATTCGCATCGTCTTTTGAACGTGTCGGATAAATCGGACCGACGCCGATGTAGTCGGCACCCGCTTCGATGGCCGCTCTCGCCTCTTCCACATTATGCGCCGAAACACCAAGAATTTTATCGCCAATTTTTTCCCGCACGCGCCGTGCGTCTTCGTCATCTTGACCAACGTGGACGCCGTCCGCATCAATGGCGATGGCCAGCTCAACATCATCGTTGACGATAAACGGCACGCCGTAAGTGCGGCAAAGACGCTGCAACTGCCGGGCGAGCGCTTCTTTTTCCTCCCCTTCTAAGGCAGCACTTCCTTTTTCGCGAAATTGAAACAGCGTCACACCGCCGTCAAGCGCTTCTTTGAGCACATCCTCTGCCGGCCGTTCGCTGTTTTGGCTTCCCATAATAAAGTAAACAGCAAGCCGTTCTTTCATCTCTTCGCTCGTAATGCGTGCCATCGTTCTCACTCCCCGTATTGACGGTATGCCCAATGGTTGGTCGGCCCGTGGCCTTGGCCGATGCCGAGCGAATGAGAGATCGCCGCCTGTACGAACGATTTCGCCGTCCCGACAGCATCCACCGGATGTCTTCCTTTCGCGAGCTCGGCCGCAACCGCTGCGGCGAACGTACAGCCGGTTCCATGCGTATGACGCGTATCAATCCGCTTGCTTTTGAAGTAAGAAAATTCGCTGCCGTTATACAATAAGTCGACTGTTTCTTCGCCATCATCGTCATGGCCGCCTTTAATGACGACATAGCGGGCGCCCATGCGATGGAGAAGGCGCGCCGCTTCACGGCGGTCATCCATCGTGCGAATGGCAATGCCAGTCAATACTTCCGCTTCCGGAATGTTTGGTGTAATGACAAACGCCAGCGGCAACAGCGCTTCTTTCAACGCCGCAACCGCTTCTTCCTGCAACAGCGGGGCACCGCCTTTGGCAATCATCACCGGGTCGACGACAAGCCGCTCCCAGCCATGTTTTTTCACTTGCTCTGCAACGGTGCGGATAATATCAGCGCTAAACAACATCCCGGTTTTGAGCGCATCCACGCCCAAGTCAACCGCAACCGATTCGATTTGTGCAGCCACCGCTTCAGCCGAAAGCGGATAGACGCCTTGCACGCCGAGCGTGTTTTGTGCTGTCACCGCCGTAATCGCTGACATGCCAAAGACGCCAAGCTCTTGAAATGTTTTTAAATCCGCTTGAATGCCGGCGCCACCGCCGCTGTCCGACCCAGCAATCGTCAACGCTTTATACACCGTCATGGTTCTCCTCCCCTTTTACCGTTGTTCAACCCGTCCCTCACGCTTCACATCATCAACGCCAATGCGAGCCAAGGCGTCCAAAAACGCCACCTGAAAACTGCCTGGGCCGCGTTGTCCGGCTTCGGCGGCTGCCTGTTCAGCTGCGACTCCGTAATAGGTTAACGCCGCAACCGCTGCCTTCACAGCATCCTGCTCAACAGCCGCAAACGCTCCAACGACGGACGTTAACAAACAACCTGCCCCGGTCACTTTTGTCAACAGCGGATGGCCGTTGTGAATCAAATATGCTGCCTGTCCATCTGTGACGACATCCTCTTTTCCGGTAATTGCCACGACGGTGCCGAGCTTGGCTGCCGCCCGTTTGGCCAAAGCGACCACATCCCCGCTTCCTTCACCGGCGTCGACTCCTTTAATCATCCACGATTCACCGATCATATTGGCGATTTCCGCCGCATTGCCGCGCACAACCGCGAGTTGAATCTGTTCGGCGATGCGGTGCGCCGTCTCTGTTCGGTAGCTGGTCGCCCCGGCACCGACCGGATCGAAAATCACCGGTACCCCGGCCTCATTAGCCGCCCGGCCGGCAATAAGCATCGCCTCGACTTCCGTTGCATTCAACGTTCCAATATTTAACACAAGCGCTCCTGCAAGCTTCGCCATCTCGGCCACTTCCTCTTTCGCGTACGCCATCACCGGCGAAGCGCCGAGCGCCAACAGCCCGTTCGCCGTAAAATTCGTCACGACGACATTCGTAATATTATGGACGAGCGGTTTCGTCCCTCGCACCCGCTCGAGCAGTTCCGCCCATTCGTGCCAGTTGCCCATCTCCGATTCTCCCCTTTCCTATCGATGCCTCTGCCTTGGCGGTGTTAGGTACGACCGCCATACTTCCGTCTTACAGAATGATGAATTTGTCCCATTCATCAGTCTACTCTTTCTTTTTTTCAATTGCAAGAAAAGAAAAAAAAGGCAGTGCCGAACGCCACCTGCCTTTTCTCCTGCTACGGCCGCGTCAATTCTGCCGCGTCCGGCTCTTCAGACGTCGATGCTGGCGACAGCCGCTGCGGCAGCGGCCAATTCCATAAATCCAAATCAACGATATAGCGCGGCCGCCGTTTTGTTTCCTTGTAAATTTTACCAATATACTCACCGATCAGCCCTAGTGCAATGAGCTGCAATCCCCCTAACAGCCAAATCGACGTAATCAGCGATGTCCAGCCCGTCTCTGTATGCCCGGCCCACTTTAAAAAAAGAAAGTAAGCGCCGAACATCAGACTGATGACAAAAGAGACGAACCCGATGAGCGAAATGAAACGGATCGGAGTGATGCTGAACGATGTCACACCATCGAGCGCAAAAGCGATCATCTTTTTTAACGGGTATTTCGTTTTCCCCGCCAACCGCTCCTTCCGATCGTAATAAACGGATGTCGACCGGAAACCTATAAGTGGGACGATGCCGCGCAAAAACAAATTCACTTCTCCAAACTGTTCCAACGCTTCAACAGCGCGCCGGCTCATCAGTCGATAGTCGGCATGATTATAAACGAGATCGACGCCAAACATCTTCATTAACCGATAAAATCCTTGGGCGGTATGACGTTTAAACCACGTGTCCGTGTCGCGCCGCCGGCGCACGCCGTAAACGATATCATAGCCTTCGCGAAACTTTTGTACAAACGCGCGAATGGCTGACAAATCGTCTTGCAAATCAGCGTCGATCGAGATGAAGCAGTCCGCATGCGCTTTAGCTGCAAACAGCCCAGCCAATAGCGCGTTTTGGTGGCCGGCATTGCGCGCCAGTTTCAATCCCTTCACTTCCGGATACCGCAAGCTCGCCTTGTAAATGAGCTTCCATGTGCTGTCACGGCTGCCGTCATCGACGAACAGGAGCGCGCTTTTTGGTGAAATGAGTCGCTCTTCGATCAGTTCTTCACGCAACGACCGCAAGCGGCCGATTGTCTCGGGCAGCACTTCTTCCTCGTTATAGCACGGTACGACTATAGCCAATACCGGATCGGACATGTCATTTTCCTCCTTCCCGCATCACCTTGTATAAATAAATCGTCCATGCCGATTCATCAGATCGGAACACTCGTTCAAGGCGAAGGGCATTTTCTGCTGCGTTTTCAATCGGCAACGCCGAAAAAATATAGCGCCCACCCATCTCGTAAAACGCCCTCGTGTTTAATTCAAGATGGCGGATCGTTCGTTTTGAGTTTTTCTTAAACATATAATGTTTGCCAAGCTCATCGACAAACAAGTAGCAGCGTCCGCCCCACTCATCGAAATACTCGCGCAGCTTTTTGTTTTTTTCGAGCTCTTTAGCAATGATGCGGCGGAAGCGATGTTTGTATTCCAACGGGTAGAAATTGTTGTACGTATCAAGTGTGTAAAAACCGTTGTATTGAGCGATCGCCGGATGGATGCCAATGCTGGCGACACGGTATGTATGCACAGGACGGCCAATATACTCACGGATGACGGCAAACTGCTTCTCGGCGTAAAATTCCCGGAACGACGGTTTATTGCGATAGACGATTTCCTCATTGTACGAGATGAGCACCAACAGCTGCAGGGCTATCGCCGCTGCGCCGACCGCCCGCCATCTCCGTCCTTCCTGCCAAACAATTTTCAGTGCCATCGCAAACAAGACATAAATGACCATCGGCCGCAAAAAATGATAGCGAGCAAAATTGAACTTATCGAGTAAATCGAATCGTTCGGTTAGCGGCAGCCATCCTTTGTAAAACCAAAACGCATACCATGTGGACAAGGCAAAATTCAGCACATGTAGCACAACAAACGGCGTTTCCTGCCGCCAACGCTTCCGCTTCCATACCAAATATAAGGCGAGCAACGTCAACGGCAAGATGACGAGCCCGTGCACGGTCATCACATGTGTATGTCCGAGCACATAGTTTTTGAATGTCAAACGAATGACGCGCCAAAGCGGCAGGCGAGCATGGAAATACTCGTCGCGGCTTGTCGGTTCATCGGCAAACAAAAGCGAATGAACAAGCCGGTAATCAACCGCCAAATAAAGCATTGTCATATAGGCGATCGCGGCAAAAAACCGCCAGTTCCACCCTTTTCCGCGGATGACATCAATAAGCCACCAAACACCAAGTGCGCTTAAGAAAAAGAAAAAGCCTAGAACAAAACTCGAATAAAGCGGCAATAGCGTCAATACCGCCCAGTTCACCCATGAGCGCTCACCGTTGCGGATGTTTAAAAACGCCCAAAGCGCGAGCGGCATGCCGAGCGTGCTTAACATTCCCGACGGCCAAAACGGCGTCAACGCAAACGTCAAGGCAGCACCGATACGGATCCATAGCCAACGCTGGCCGGGCAGGACATGTGTTTTCAACAGCAAATACATGCCGATGAACGCAAAAACGCGAGTGATCGCTTGGCTGAGACCATAGGCGTAAACGGACGGAAACAAGGCATGAAGCCACACGATGCCGCTGAATTCTGTGCCGAACGCATTGCGCGGCAGCCCGTTAATGATTTGCGGGATAACTCCATCGATCGGTCCAAACAACTCACCGCTGCGGGTGAGCACTTTATACCAAGCAATGTTCGAATCCAAATTGTCATGGACGCGCATATGTGCATCTTCACCGAGCACAAAATACGGCGACACGTACAAGGCGATGGCAAGCAGCGAGAAGAACAGGAGTCGCTTTTCGATCGCCGGCACCTTTTCTCCTCCTTTCGCCCGGCTCATGTCTTTCCTTATTTTTCAACGCCTTAGGAAAATTATTCATGATGATGGAAAAAAGCGGATGCTAAATAAAAAGCCGCTATTGCCCGTCCAAGCCAAGCAACAGCGGTTTCACATTCATCCATTCACCAAACCCGCACAAGGAAGAAGGGGACTTACAAGCAACGCCCCCTTTCATCACTCTATATACGCACGGAACGACCGTATGAGGGTTCCCTTTGTATCTCTGTTGAAGACAGACGAACTGTTAGTTCAGCTGTGCCGCCGCATGATTAAAAGCAGCGCTTTTTGACCATCTAAGCGGAGAACAAGGCAGCCGGATTGCGGACAAACATTTGCTCAAGCTCTTCGTCACGGATTCCTTCTTTTTTCAATATAGGGAGGATGTTCACAAACAAATGCTCCACATGCCAGTTTTTCATCATCTCGGCAAACGGCTCCGGCAGCGCAAACGGTCGACCGAGCCAAAGATTGACCGTATCGTGTGACAGCATGATTTGATGAGCATACCCATCGCGCAGCAAAGCAAGCAAAGTACGAACCCGTTCTTCATCCATCGGAGCGCCGACCATCCCTTGAATGCCGAAACGGTCAAAAGCAATGTATACGCCGTAAGCAAGCGTCTGACGGTGGTAATCTAAGTCGGTATTGCCACACATATGGCCGATGACAATTTTTTTCGGATCGGCGCCATGCTCAAGCAGATAGGCGGCTTGTTCCGGCCCCATCGTTCCTTCTTGCGTGTGGGTGATGATGACCGCACCCGTTTCTTTTTGCGCGCGGGCGGCGGCGCGGAAAAACAGTTTCTCATACTCGGTAATGCGCCCTTTGCTCGAGGCTAGCTTGATGACACCGGCTTTGATTCCCGTATCGGCAATCCCTTCTGTCAATTCGGTCATAAACATGCCATAAATATCGTCCTCGGCCGTCCCGAGCAGCTGGCGAAATTTGAAATACGGAGGCGCCCCTTCCCCTTGATAGTAATAGCCGGTGGCGCAAATGATGTTCAGTCCAGTTTCTTCAGCGACACGTCGCAAAAACGCCGGGTTGCGCCCGCAGTCGTTCGGCGTTGGGTCGACGACCGTTTGGATGCCGTGCCGTTTCATTTTCTCCGCCACTTCTATCGCCACGCAAAGTGCTTCGTTCTCGCGGAATGGGCCATGTGTCACATCGCCTTGAAATCCCGGATAGCCGAAAAGAAAATGTTCATGGATGAGCGTTTTGCCAAGCTGATCCGCCGCCACAGGGCCAACGACCGTCTCCACCATCCTTGCCATTAGGTGTTCGCCCCTTTCCCCGCTTTTTCATATTCTTCTTCCTGCAATTTCCGCCAAAGCAGCTTGCCACTTGATGTCATCGGCAGCGATGTGCGGAACTCGACGAGGCGCGGATATTTGTACGCCGCCATTTGCGTTTTGGCCCACTCGATGATCTCTTCTTCTGTCACGTTGCCAACGTAATCGTCATGAAGAACGATAAACGCTTTGACCGTTTCACCACGGCGCGGATCCGGCACGCCGACGACGCAAGCTTGTTGGACGGCTGGATGTTTATAAAGGAGCGACTCGACTTCGGTCGGCCACACTTTATACCCAGAGGCGTTGATCATCCGTTTGACGCGGTCGACAATGAAGAAATAGCCTTCCTCGTCCATCCGCCCGATGTCACCGGTGCGGAAAAACCGTTTTCCGTCTAATTCCATGAATGCTTCTTCCGTTTCCTTTTCGCGCCGATAATAGCCGAGGAACACTTGCGGGCCATGGACGACGATTTCGCCGACTTCACCAACGCCAAGCTCCCGGCCAGTTACTGGGTCGATGATGCGTGCGTCAACATCAAACGCTGGAACACCGAGGCATTGCAACTTCGGCCGGTCTGGCGGGTTGAAATGTGTCTGTGAAATCGTCTCGGTTAACCCATAGCCTTCAAAGTAGCGGACGCCGGTGAGCTCAAACAGCTTTTCTCCCACCGCTTCTGGTAGCGCCGCCCCGCCGCCGGAAATGCTCGCAAGCGATGAGATATCGTAACGGCCGAGCGCTGGGTTGGCTAAAAAGTCGATGAGCATCGTACTAATATTCACCCAATGAGTGCATCGGTACCGCTCGATGAGCTGCGCAGCCGCCTCCCGATCCCAACGCGTCATGAGCACGATCGACGAGCCAGCAAAAATCGGCACATGCATGCTATGCACCATCCCGGTGACGTGGAAAAACGGCAATGTGGCTAATGCGACGGAATCGCTCGTCACATTGCTCCAATAATAGGCGCCAACTGTGTTAGCGTTCACCGTTCGATGCGGATGGATGCAGCCTTTTGGCACCCCAGTTGTTCCGGATGTGTACGGCAAGACTGCGATATCATCGACATGACCGTGATATGGAAGTGGCGGCAAGCCAGCATCAAGACAATCAGTCCATAACAAAAGGCGCTCATCCCTAATCATCTGCCGCGGCGCTGCCACTTCAACGGGCAAGGCAACCGGCGACTCATCGGACGCATAATCGGCGTACGCAGCCACAATGACGTGCTCAAGCGGCGTCCGGCCGAAAAGAGGAACGACTTTGTCAAGCAGTTCCTGTCCAACAATCCCCACTTTCGTTTCACAATCGTTGATGTAAAAGGAAAGTTCTTCTGAGGTGTTCATCGGATTGATCGGTACGACAATCGCTTCGGCGCGCAAAATGGCATAGTAGGAGATGATAAACTGCGGAGAATTTTGCATATACAACAAAACGCGGTCGCCCGGTTCGACGGACAACTTTTGCTGCAAGCAGCCGGCAAGTGCATTCACATCATCGAGCAGCCGTTTGTACGAATACGCGGCTCCATAGTAATAAATCGCCGTTTTGTTTGGGTAGCGCTTCGCCGTTGTTGCCAAATGATCGACCAACGTCGTTTCCGGAACGGTTAACGTTTTCGACAGACGCTTCGGCCAGTATGGGTAGTGACGTGTATTCATGAAACCCCTCCCCCTTTTCAAACGACGGCCCCACGAGGGCAACCGCCGTTTTCAGAAATCGATGAACAAAACTACCGATACACCTAGACCTTAACTACACCGCTTACTAACCGGTTAGTATGTAAACTGTTACTTTTTATTGTAATCAGTCATAGAGATAATTTCAATAACATTCAGACAAATCCAAATAAAAAGTACGCCAACTACAATAGTTGGCGCAGCACCGGCACACACGCTGATGTCGAAGCAACAATGACATCGGCATCATCTGGCTTCGCCAAACCATGCGCGTCGATCAACATTGTCCGGCAGCCGAGCTCGCGGGCTGGAGCAATATCATTGCCGATATTGTCGCCGACGCAAAGCATTTGCCTATAATCAACATCAAAGCGCATGTGGATGGCTTCCAAATGAACAGCCGTTTTAAGCGGCTTAGCCGCTTGGAAAATTTTATAATCGAATACATCCGCCAACCCAAGCTTCCGCAAAATCGCTTCACTATCCGGTTCTGGACTGTTCGTCATCAAGATGAGTGTCATTTTCTCGCGCAGCTTGGCTAGCGTCTCAACAAGCTCCGGCGTCCTGTTCATTTCAAACTCCGGGCTCATCATCCATTCGCGCGTCTCTAAAAACGCGGCATATGTGTCCTCGTTCGTTAGTCCGTAATGGCGGCCGATGGAACTTGGCACCCACCAAAGGTCACCGATGCTGAAAAATCGGTCCAAATCAATCGTTACCGCCCCCTGATAGAGCGCTTCGGCATCACGGGTTTCCAGCCGTTCGCCGCTCCAGCTGCACACCTCTTGAATAGTTCCTCTCTCCATCCATAAAATCAAATCTTCTTTTGTATCATACACACTGCCGATGCGAAGCGGATGACGCCCGGCAAGCACTGCCCGGTAATCATTCCAAAAGTGCGCCCGATCCGTTTCACCAAGCCGTTTCGCCACTTGTTCGGCGTAATAATCAAAATGCCCTGTTTCCTCGTATAACGTTCCATCTAGATCAAACACGACCGCTTTAATATTTGCCCCGTTCATCGTTCTGTTTGTCTCCTTTCCCCGCTCCTGTGGCCTTGATGCATTGAGCCATAAAGACTGCAATGCGGTTGCCGCAGGCCCGTTTCTATATTACAAAAGGGCGGCGAGGAAATGCAAATGTTGGAAATGAACGACAGACATCACGTTTTCCATTTCACTGAAACAGCTGCGGCAGTTGCTGCACGGCTGTATATATTCCCATATAAGCCATCAAGGCGACCACAATGGCTCCAAATACGGTAAGCCAAAGCGGATGGCGATAGTCGCCGACGATGTTTCGCTTATAGGCAGCGACAAGCATAACCCCAAGTGACAACGGGAGAATCAGTCCGTTTAGTGTTCCGGCTAAAATCAATGTTTTCACTGGACGGCCGATCAAGACAAATACGACTGTCGAAATCAGAATAAATAGCATAATGATCCAGCGGTGAAACCGATCCAAAACATGATGGAACGTGCGGATGAACGATACCGATGTGTAGGCCGATCCGACAACCGACGTAATGGCGGCAGCCCACATAACGACACCGAACAGCCGGTAACCGATTTCCCCAGCGGCCAGTCGGAACACCGAAGCTGGCGGATTGGTTTGATCAAGCGTCAATCCTTTGGCAACAACGCCTAACGCGGCCAAAAACAGCAACATGCGCATAAGCGAGGCAACACCGATCGCTGAGACTGCACTTTTTGTCACTTCCGCCAAACTTCCCTTCCCCTTGATGCCGGCATCGAGCAACCGATGCCCTCCAGCGAACGTAATATATCCGCCAACCGTACCGCCGACAAGCGTCACAATGGCTAAAAAGTCGATTTTTTCGGGAACGACCGCCCGAACGGCCGCCTCGCCAAGTGGCGGCTTAGCTGTGAACACAACATACAGCGTCAGCGCAATCATGACAAATCCGAGTAATTGAGTAAAACGGTCCATTGCCTTGCCAGCTTCGCGGACGAGAAAAATGGCGATGGCGATGATGGCACTCACGATTGCCCCAGTCTTTGGAGACATGCCAAACAACACGTTGAATCCGAGCCCAGCTCCGCCGATGTTGCCGATGTTAAAGGCGAGTCCGCCAAGGAGCACAAACGCCGCCAACACATACCCGAGGCCGGGCAGCACTGCGTTGGCAATATCTTGCGCCCGTCGCTCGGAGACAGCAATAATGCGCCAAATGTTCGCTTGGACGCCGATATCAAGCAAAATGGAAAGCAAAATGACAAACCCGAAACTGGCCGCCAGCTCGACGGTAAATACGGTCGTTTGCGTCAAAAATCCCGGGCCGATGGCCGATGTCGCCATGAGAAAGACCGCTCCGATCAGCACGCTGAGCCTGCTTTCTTTTTTGTTCATCGTCTCGTCTCCTTCCGCATCGCCTGAATAGCGATGCCTTCATTTTGTAACGCTTCATGCAGCCGCTTAGCAAACCGCACCGCCTGTTCATTGTCGCCGTGAAGACAAACCGTATCGGCTTCAATCGCCACCGCCGTCCCTTGCACTGAGCGGACATGCCGGTCACAAACCATCATGAGCACTTGCTTGACCGCTTCATCTTCATCGGCGATGATGGCCTGCGGGTCGCTTCGTGGTGTGAGCGAACCGTCAGCTTGATATGTGCGGTCGGCGAACACTTCACTCGCCGTCTGCAAGCCTTGCGCCTGTCCAGCGCGGATGAGCTCGCTACCCGCCAGGCCGTACAAGATGAGCGTCGGATCGACATCATATACCGCTTTGGCGATCGCTTCTGAAATCCTCGCATCTTTCGCCGCCATATTGTACAAGGCGCCGTGCGGCTTGACGTGCGTCATCACTCCCCCTTCCGCCTTGACGAACGCGGCCAACGCGCCGATTTGGTACACGACGTACGCATACACCTCCTCCGGTGACACAGCCATCATCCGACGTCCAAAGCCGAGCAAATCGGGAAACCCCGGGTGGGCACCGATGGCGACTCCATGACGGATGGCAAGCTGTACCGTTTGCCGCATGACAAGCGGATCGCCAGCATGAAATCCACAGGCAATATTGACAGAAGTGATATACGGCAAAATCTCTTCCTTTCCAAGCCGATACACACCAAAACTTTCACCAAAATCACAGTTCAAATCAATCGTTTTCATCTTTCTCCCCCCATTGGCGGCGAATGGCCGCAATCCAGCGGCCCAGCCGCCGCTGTTGTTCGATATAAAGCTGCACCGCTTCCTCCGGCGCAACCGGCTGAAATTGAATGCGGTCGCCTGGGCGCGCCTGTGCCAACACTGGCAAATCAGCTGCCGCCACTTGGGCGATGCGCGGATAGCCCCCTGTTGTCTGACTGTCAGCCATCAACACGATCGGCTGGCCGGATGTCGGCACTTGCACCGTGCCGAACACAACCGCTTCCGACACCATCTCCCGCTCGCGCCCAAGCACCAACGCCGGTCCAGAAAGCCTGTAACCAATCCGGTCGGACTGCGGCGTCACATGATAGCGGGCGGCAAAAAACTGCCTGCGGCTTTCTGGCGTAAACTCGCTATATTCCGGTCCTGGGACAGCACGCACCGTTTTCGTTTTTCCGTCGATATATCGACCGGCATCTGAAGAAAGTCCCCAACGAAATGGCTTACGAATGTTATGCTCACGTGCAGTGCCAATTGGAAGCACATCTCCAGGCTGGAGCGGGCGGCCCGACAAACCACCTAGCTGCGCTGGAACGTATGTGGAGCGACTACCCATAACAGACGGAACACCGATGCCTCCTGACACTGCGATATAGGCGCGCCACCCTGCCTGGCACACCCCAACCTTTAGGACATCTCCCGGCCGAATAATCACCGGTTTCCACATGGCCATCGGTTCTCCATTGAGCGTGCATGGGAAATCGCCGCCGCATACGGCGATGACCGTCTCGACGTGAAAACGAAGGGTCGGACCGGACATCGTTGCTTCGAGCACCGCCTCATCTCCCTCATTGCCAACAAGCGCATTGGCAAGGCGATACGCCCAAGCGTCCATCACCCCACCAACCGGCACACCGGCATTTCGATAGCCGATGCGCCCGCCATCTTGGACAGTTGTAAAAAATCCACCATCAATGACGTCCATCATCATGTTCCTCTCTCCAACGTGCAAATTCCTCAGCGGTAATCCGGCGAAACTCAACGATGTCACCCGCTGAAAGCAAGCTTGGTTTCTCCCGATGCGGATCAAACAGCCGAAGCGGTGTCCGGCCAATCAATTGCCAACCACCTGGCGTCGCGAGCGGATAAACACCCGTCTGTCCGCCGGCGATGCCGACCGAACCGGCAGGCACCGTTGTGCGCGGCACCGGCCTCCTCGGCGTCGCCAAACGCGGTGATAAGCCCCCTAAATAGGCAAACCCGGGTGAAAAACCGATCATATAGACGCGGTAACGGCCCGAGGAATGAAGCGCCACCACTTCATCTTCCGTCATCCCATGAAAGCGGGCGACATCCGCTAAATCCGGCCCGAACTCGCCGCCGTAACAAACGGGAATGACGATGGTTCGCGTCGAATGGCGGGTGGCCTGTCCGGTCGATCCGATATTCTCGCGCAGCCAGGCACATACGTCAGCATAATTTCCGGCCACCACCGGATCATAATAGACGGTCAGTGAGGAAAACGCCGGCACGATTTCCTTGATGCCTTCTTTTCTCTCTCCCTGAAGCCGGGCTGCTGTTTCGTGAACGATATCGTTTACGGCTTCGTCAATGTAACTGGCAAATCGAACGGTCACCGCGTATTCGCATAACGGAAACAACGTGTATTCCATCGTTACCCCTTCCCTTGAAAACCAAGTTCACGTGAGATATCCATCGCCGCCTGCTTTAATAGCGGAACGATGCGCACCACATCATCGGGCGAAAAACGTGGTTCCGGACCGGCGACGCTCAACCCAGCAACCGCTGCCCCTTCATGGTTGAAAATCGGCACAGCAACAGCAGCAGAGTAGTTTTCCAGCTCAGAACAACTAACCGTATAGCCTTGATTTCGGCCTTCTTCTACCAATCGGCGCAACACTTGTTTGTCTGTCACCGTACATTTAGCGATTTTCACTAGTTCCACTTGTTCTAAATACCGTTCCCGGTCAACTTCATCCATAAACGCAAGCAAGACGCGCGGGCACGCCCCAGCATACAGCGGTGCACGCCGCCCAACTTTCGTATAGACGCGCACCGGTTCGGACGTCTCCACTTTTTCGATATACAGCGCTTCATCGCCGTCGCGGATGACTAAATTCACTGCTTCCTTCGTCTCCTCTTTCAGCCGCTCCATGACCGGCAGCGCCACTCGACGAATATCGAGCCGCTCGGCGACAAGCGCTCCGAACGTCAATAGCGACAAGCCGAGTTCATACTGGTCGCCTTGTTTTTGCAAAAAGCCTAGCGCCACAAGCGACTGCGCCATCCGGTACACCGACGTTTTCGGCATCCGAAGCCGCGCAACCATCTCCGGCAGCGTTAACCGCTCGCAATCAAGAAACAAATCTAGCAGCTCTTTTGTTTTCAAAACCGTTTTATTCATGGCCTCTCCTTGTTCCGAATATCGGAATGATAATTCCGAAATATGAATTTTATTTCAATTATAACGAAAAGTCTAATTATTTTCTACAAAAAACCAACAGCGTCCGATAGATGGACGCTGTTGGTTTCAAGATAAACGTTTCAAAAACACATAACTCACTTTTTGATATTCCATCTTTTGCTCGTAAAAACGATGGGCATCGGTTCGCTGCAAACCGGACGATAACGAAACGATCCTGTAGCCATGCGCTTTCGCCCAATCGTGTACATACGACAACAACGCTTTCCCGTACCCTTTCGACCGCTCGCTCGAAGCGGTGACCAAATCACACACCCAAATAAAACGACCATTATAGAGTGTGATCATCGGCATGAATCCGATGACAGCAACCATTTTATCTTGATCATATAAGGCCACTAGCTTGTACCCTTCTTTTTCTTTCGCTTCACGCACAAGCGCGACATACGTTTCCTCATCTAAGTGAGTGCGCAGCTCACGCATGACTGGAAAAGCGCTTCTCACTTCCTCTTCAGTTTCAAGCCAAACGAATTGTGGCACGGTTTCCATCCCCCTTCTCTATTTATGCAATTAATTATATCTATGTTTTCCAAAAATGGAAGAACAAGACCGCTTCCCCGGAAAGCGGATCGTCCTTCTCGTACGTAAAAAGCATAACGAACCGCGGGACGGGTTGGGCACATTGAATCGCTTGTTGCCAAAAGCAAACAAGGAAGCGCGCTTTGAAGACGCTTCCTTTCTTTTCTTTATCCGTAAACGTTGAGCAGCCAAGACCTTCTTCCTAGTAAAACGGCCGGCCACTCCCATCACGTTCACACTTGCGCACCATCGCCCAGCCTAGCCAACACAGCCGGCAATGCGTCAATGACGTCAGAAGCCAAGACGTCCCACAGTGAATGACCGTTTTGCACAAGCCAATCAGCTGCTTGGCCGTGGACGAACACAGCATTATTCACCGCCGGCTGCACCGCCTCATGCTGCAACAAAAACGCCGCCACGATGCCAGTCAACACATCGCCGCTTCCCCCCTTAGCCAACGCCGGGTTGCCGGTCGCGTTCACATATTGCGCCCCGTCTGGCGTGGTGACAATCGTATACGGCCCTTTTAAGACGACATACACACCATATTCCATAGCCAGCCGCTTCGATACGCCAAAGCGGTCATGCTCCACCTCGCGAATGGAACGATGGACAATGCGCGCCATCTCTCCCGGGTGCGGGGTAATCACCGTCGGGGCGCTCCGTTCGCGCACTCGTTCGGCGTAGTCATCCCAAAAAAACAAAGCGTCTGCATCAATGACAAGCGGCACTGGCTGGCGCACAAGTTCGCTCACTAAGCGGCGCACTCCTTCCGTTCGCCCCATTCCCGGGCCGATGGCCATCGCGTCAATATCAAGCCCGGCCCAATCAGCCACGCCAGCAAATGCGCCTCCCTCTGCCGGCCATAACCGGTACATCGCCTCCGGCACACAGCTGGCAACTGCCTCGTACACCGTTTCCGGAACGGCCATCGTCACAAGCCCGGCCCCGCTGCGAAGTGCCGCTTTCGCTGTCATCGTTACCGCCCCGCTCATCTCCTTAGATCCGCCGACAATGAGCAGCTTACCGTGCGTTCCTTTATGCGATGACCGTTTTCGCTTCGGCATTGTCTGCACCACATCGCTATGTTCCCACAAAAACCGGACATCTGTCTTCACCTGCACCGCTAGCGGCGGGATGCCGATATCGACCACAGCGATCTCTCCGTAATAATCCGCCGCAGGAAACGTATACGCCCCAAGCTTCGGACATTGGACGGTAAGCGTCACATCAGCACGAATGGCGGTGCTGACATCGCCTCCATCAGCCGGCACCCCGCTTGGCACATCGATCGCGTATACCGTTGCGGACGTGCGGTTCACTTGCTCAATGATTTCTTTATACGGCGGGCGCACGTCTCCTTTGATGCCAATGCCAAGGAGCGAGTCAATGATGACGTCGTAATGTGGCACGCGTGCCGCAAACGCTCGTTCATTCCCCTCATAAGCTATCCAAGAATACCCCGACCGCTCGTACACCTCAAGCGCCGTGCGCGCCGCGCCTTTCACCTTCTCTTGCGGCGGCACGAGCCATACATCGGCGTCATAACCATAACTTTTCAACATGCGTGCAATGACCAATCCGTCGCCGCCGTTATTGCCCGTCCCGACGAGCACCGCCACCCTAGCCGTGTGTGGAATTCGCTCTTTCAACACCCGAAACAGCGCCTGCCCAGCGTTTTCCATCAACGAGTCATCACGAATGCCGATCCGCTCGGTCACTTCTCGGTCAATAGCGTACATTTCATCAGCCGTTACGATCGGAATCATTGCCCATTCCCCTTTCCATTTCCATCCCTATTGTTTAGTGTACAATTTTTCCAAGCGAAAGACGAGCACAAATATTTTCTCTAGAAGCGCAACGATGTAAACGTTTCCTGAAGAATCCGAATGGAAAATACATATTGACAACAAATAGCTGTCGCATTATCATGAATTTCATAAAAATTACATACAGCAAACCGCTTATCAAGAGTGACTGAGGGAACAGGCCCAATGACGTCCGGCAACCTCCCCTTGAGGGAACGGTGCTAATTCCTGCAGAATGGCTTTCATTCTGAAAGATAAGTCGGGAGTTTACATACCACCGATGCCTCTTTCCGAATGAAAGAGGCATTTTTGTTTACCAAATTCTACCTATCAACACAAGGAGGATGGACATGATCGATATTCAAAACGTTACAAAGGTGTATACAACGAAAAAGAAACAAACCGTTGCGGTAGACAACGTATCACTTACGATTCGCGATGGTGAAATTTTTGGCATCATCGGCTACAGCGGCGCTGGAAAAAGCACGCTGCTGCGCTGCTTAAACGCCCTAGAACGTCCCACATCCGGCCGCATTCTCATCGATGGGATCGATGTAACAGCATTAGATGCCAAAGAACTGCGGCAAGTGCGCCAAAAAATCGGAATGATTTTCCAACACTTTTCTTTAGTTAGCTCGAAAACAGTATTTGAAAATATCGCCTTCGCCTTAAAAGCAGCTAAAAAACCGAAACCGGACATCGAAAAACGGGTCAATGAGCTGCTCGACATGGTCGGTCTATCCGACAAGCGGGACGCCTATCCGGCGCAGCTGAGTGGCGGGCAAAAACAGCGCGTCGGCATCGCCCGGGCACTCGCTAACAATCCGACCGTCCTGTTATGCGATGAAGCCACATCGGCGCTCGATCCGAGCACGACCAAATCGATTTTAGAACTGCTGAAAAAAATTAACCGTGAGCTCGGTATTACGATCGTCTTCATTACTCACGAAATGGAAGTGGTCAAACATATATGTGACCGCGTTGCCGTCATGCAAAACGGCAAAGTGATTGAACTCGGCACCGTTTATGAGCTGTTTACCCATCCGAAAGAAGAATTAACGAGATCGTTCGTCCATAGCGTCATGCATGTTGACTTGCCTGCACATTTACGGGAAACGCATACGGGGACGATCGTGAAAATTCAGTTTGAAGGCAAAAGCGCGACGGAAACAATCGTTTCCGATATGTTGCAACAATTTGAAGTAAAAGGAAATATTTTGCATGCCAAAATCGAGTATATCCAAGACAAACCGCTCGGTATTTTTGTGATGGAGCTGATCGGGAAAGAGGATGAAATTCAACGGGCGATGGATTATATCGCTAAACGGACGAACAGATTGGAGGTTGTTTCGCATGCTGCTTGATACATTACTAGGCCTGCTTCCGGAGTTGAATAAGGCGTTTTTCGAAACGATTTATATGGTGGCTATTTCCTTGTTTGTCGCGATCATTGTTGGATTGCCGCTTGGCGTTTTGCTGTTCGTCACCGACCGCGGCTTGTTTTTGGAACATGCCATTTTAAAATCCGTTCTCGGCTTTCTCGTTAACATGGTTCGATCGATTCCGTTTATCATTTTGCTTGTCGGTCTCTTACCGCTGACAAAGCTCCTCACGGGAACTACGATCGGACCGACAGCAGCCTCTGTTTCTTTATCGGTGGCGGCTATTCCCTTTTTCGCACGAATCGTGGAAACCTCGTTGCGCGAGATTGAAAAAGACGTTATTGAAGCAGCGGTGGCGGTTGGGGCGACGCCGTGGATGATCATTAAAGACGTGCTGCTCCCAGAAGCCCGACCGGGCATTGTACAAGGAATAACAATTACAACAATCAGTTTAGTCGGCTATTCCGCAATGGCCGGAATCGTGGGCGGCGGCGGTGTCGGCGATTTAGC
The DNA here is from genome assembly GCF_014679705.1 of Geobacillus sp. 47C-IIb. Lineage (NCBI taxonomy): Bacteria > Bacillati > Bacillota > Bacilli > Caryophanales > Anoxybacillaceae > Geobacillus > Geobacillus sp. 47C-IIb. Next base: position 3,440,714 of record NZ_CP061473.1, on the reverse strand, counting down.
CATTCGTTTCGGCTATTACCGCTATGACAATACGGTCATGATCACCACTATTGTTATTTTAATTTGCCTTGTCCAAGTCATCCAGTTTGCCGGCGACCGCATCGCTCGTCTTGTTGACAAGCGATAGGCCGCTTACTATTAAACTCACTCATAGGGAGGACTTCATGATGAAAAAATGGTTGATGGCGCTCACATTGCTTCTCGTGTTCGGCACTCTTGCCGCCTGCGGCAACAGCAGCTCCTCATCTGAGAGCAGCGCTGAATCGAAAGAGAAAAAAGAGTTGACAATCGGAGCGACTTCCGGTCCGTACAGTGATATGGTGAATAAGGCGATCAAGCCGATTTTGGAGAAAAAAGGGTATGAAGTAAACGTCGTCGAATTCAGCGATTATATCCAACCAAACTTGGCTTTAGCCAACGGCGACCTAGATGCAAACTTGTTCCAGCACAAAATTTATATGGAAAATTTCGCAAAAGAGCACAACTTGGACCTTTCGGAAGTCATCGTTGTACCGACCGCCCCAATGGGCATTTATTCAAACAAATTCAAATCACTTGATGAAGTGGCCGCCGGGAGCGAAATCGCCATCCCGAACGACCCGACGAACTTGGCGCGGACGTTGTTAATTTTGCAAGATCACGGCTTAATTAAACTCGACTCAGCCGTAAACCCGCTCACGGTGTCAGAAAAAGATGTCAAAGAAAATGTGAAACATCTCCAATTCAAGCCGATTGAAGCTGGCCAGCTGCCGCGCACGGTGGAAAGTGTTGATTTGGCAGCTGTCCCCGGCAACTTCGCCTTAGCGGCGAAAATGGATTTAACCGACGCCTTAGCGTTGGAAAACATGCCGGATGACTACCGGAATCGCATTGTTGTCAATACAAAAGATTTGAACCAACCGTTTGTCAAAGATCTCAAAGAAGCAGTCGAGTCAAAAGAATTTGAGAAAGTCATTGATCAAGAGTTTCGAGGGTTCGGCAAACCGAAATGGATGCTAGAACGAAACAAATAACACAACGATACGCCGCTCTGCATGGGCGGCATTTTCTTCTGTAGACGATGGGGATAAAAAAGCAGTATAGTAGAAGTGTTCCGTTTCATTTCGTTCCAAAAGAGGCGATCAATGTTGACATACATTGAAAAAGGAAGCAGCGAATACATCAAAGCAAGCGCATCATTATTTTTTGGCGGCTTTGTGACATTTGCCGTCCTGTACACGACCCAACCGCTGCTGCCGATTTTCGCTAAACAGTTTGACGTTTCCGCCGCAGCAGCGAGCTTAACCGTATCGGCATCGACCGGTACGCTTGCGGTTATGATGCTGATCGCCGCCAACTTGTCAGATCGAATCGGCAAAAAACGCGTGATGACAGTATCGATGTGGCTGACCTCGCTCCTTGCCATCGCAATGGCGTTCAGCCCAAACTTTGCGGTGCTGCTTGCAGCGCGTACCTTCATTGGCATCTCAGCAGCAGGCATTCCTTCATTGGCGATGGCCTATGTCGCTGAAGAATTCCACCCGGCAAGCGTCGGCAAAGCGATGGGGCTTTATATTAGCGGCACATCGATCGGCGGCATGGCCGGACGAATTTTGACTGGGGTGCTTACCGATCTTTTTTCATGGCGATGGGCACTTGGGATCATCGGCCTTCTTTCCCTAGCGCTTTGCCTCGCCTTCACCGCCCTTCTGCCTGCTCCAAGACAGGCACCCCAGCGGCGAAACAGCGACGAAGCAGCATGGCGGACGTACGCTGTCCATCTTCGCAACAAGCCGCTAATGGCGCTCGTTGTCCTTGGCTTTTTGTTTATGGGCGGCTTTGTGACGCTCTACAATTACATCAGCTTTTTGTTAAGCGAACCGCCGTATTCGTTCCGCCAGTCGGTGCTCGGGTTTTTATTTATTGTATATATCTTTGGCAGCTTCAGCTCTGTGTATATGGGGCGGAAGGCAGATGAGTACGGCCATGCGCGCACCCTTCGCCTTTCGGTGGCTGTAACAGCACTTGGAGCGTTTGTCACGCTCGCTCCTTCGGCACTCGTAAAAATAGCCGGTCTGGCGCTGTTTACGTTTGGCTTTTTCGGCTGCCATTCGATTGCAAGCGCTTGGATTGGGGAACGGACGCACATTCATAAAACGCAAGCGTCCTCCTTATATCTTCTTTTCTATTATTTAGGGTCAAGCCTCGCCGGAACGGCGGGCGGTTACGTTTGGGTTCACTTTCATTGGATCGGCGTCATCGCCTTTATTTTGGCATTACTCTCCTTATCTTACCCACTCATCCTGTTTGCGGAAAAACGGCGGCCATCACACGTAAGATGACCGCCGCTTCCATTACGGTTGCTTCGTAATGACTTGCAGCCCAAATTGCAGGCAATCTTCACAAATTGATGCCAGCGGTCCGTTAATGAGCCGCGGCTTTTCTTTCAAACAAAACGAACAGCGACCGTCGCACGCTTCTTGCGCTTCCAACGCCAAGGCCTCTTCCAGCTTTTCAAGAGGGAAGACGGAGAGCGCTTCATACACGTTATCAAGCAAATGGCTATCAATATAAGCACATTTGCCTTCCCAACGCAGTGCTGTCAATTTCGCCGCCACCGCCATCCCTTCGTAAAATCGACGGCGAGCTTCGTCCCCGCTCTGTTCGGCCATCGCAGCCACATCATCGGCAAACCGCTCAAGCGCCGCGGCCGTGCATTCATCCAGCCACCGTGTTGTCCCGTTTGTCATACTCCCCCTCCTTATATTTTTCCTTTCTAATACGACAAACAGGCACATTTTCCTTCCTCACTGCAGCGATTCATCTAGAAAACGGGCGCGCAACTCAGGGGGCGGCAGCTGACAACGGTCTTGCTTGCGGATGAGGCGGTGACGGCGGGCGGCAATTTGGTCATACACGAAGTCGCGGAGCAGCCGCGGAACGAGAAGTCCAGCCGCCGCCAGCCCATTCCATGGCCAGGCAAGGTGACGGCCGATGCGCAAAACGGCATCCGACTTGATATAATAACAACCGTCTTCGATGAGGACGACCGTATCTCTTCCTAGTACATTTCCCTTTTCCAACAACGCCCGACCGACGGTGCTTTGTTGCGCAGCAAAGCGGAACACCGCCTTCCGGTCACGCGCAGCGATCCACCACACACTGTCATGGCAAAACAAGCAGTCGCCATCAAAAAGAATGATGGGAGACACCTCACTCCCCCCTTATCGGCTATTGACCGGCTCAATGCAGGCGCTAATATCATTTTTCGGTGAATTGACAAGCGGCGCCACTTCGTACATTCGCATTTGTTCACTCGGATACGGCTGCAGGAACGATTTCAAATACTCGCTGTCATCAAAGCTTGGATCAAGCCAGTCTTCATGCCGCTCGAAAGGCAAAATGACCGGCATCCGATCGTGAATGGCCGCAACGAGTTTATTCGCCTTCGTTGTAATGATCGTGCACGTTTCCAGTGGCCCGCTTGGCCCGTCCCAGCGCTCCCACAGCCCAGCGAACGCAAACGGTTCGTCCGTTGCGAGCGTGAACCGATACGGCACTTTTTTTGTCCCCTCTTTTTTCCATTCATAAAATCCATCGGCTAAAATCAAACAGCGTCGCCGCTTGAACGCATGGCGGAAGCTCGCTTTCTCATCGACCGTTTCCGCTCGCGCGTTGATCATTTTCGCCCCGATGCGAGCATCTTTCGCCCAAAACGGGATAAGCCCCCAGCGCATCATTTTGCCGACTCGCTCCCCTTCTTCGGCCACAACCGTCAACACTTCCTGGCTGGGAGCGATGTTAAAGCGCGGGGCGAGCGAGCCCTGATAACGAAAACGAAATAGGGCTTGCAATGTCGTTAAATCCGCAATAAGTGTAAACCGGCCGCACATGTTCTTCGCTCCTTTTTATGATGTTGTTTCAGGTATAAAAAAGCGACCGAGAGCAAACCTCGGCCACCTTAAGGAGATGGCGATTCCAATGAACGCAAAAATGCCAATACCCGTTTTGTATATTCTTCTCTATATAACGAGAAGCTTTTCACATGATCTGCTTTTTCCGTCAGCCATAGTTGAAAAATATCTGGATGGGTATCATACAACTTCATACTTTCTTCGTACGGGATCGAACGGTCATCTTTACTGTGGATGAACAACACCGGCCTTGGTGCCACATCGTTAACCGCGTGAATCGGCGAAGATAATCTTAAATCCAAATCAGCCAACGCCGGCACAATCGCCAAAATTAAATACGTAAACGGCACATCAGGCAAATGCGTCCATACGGGCATGTTGGCGCGCAAATACGATTCCAAGTCACTGAACGGGCTATCAGCAATCACCCCACGAACATCACGATCCTCTGCTGCTGCCAAAATCGACGTCGCCGCTCCCATCGAGATGCCATACAAAGCGACCGGCTCGCGGTAATGTTGTTTTGCGTAATCAATGACGCCAAGCAAATCCTCTTTCTCTTTCACACCGATCGTAATCATCTCTCCGTCCGACTCGCCGCTGGCACGGAAATCAAATAAAATGACGCGGTAGCCTTCCGCCGCCAACCGCTTGGCAAGCAGCAAAAACGGAACGTTCTTCTGAATGCGGTTGCCGCCGTACCCATGGGCAAAAACGACTGTCATGCGCGCCGGTTTCTGCGGCGAAATGACCCAGCCTTTGAGCGCTGTCTCCCCGTCTTTGCTTGTAAAGATGACATTTTCATACACCATCCCGTAGTCGTTCGGCGCCTCGGTAATCGGCTGGCGCTCTTTATGAGTCAGCTGCCAGCCGACATAAACGGACAAACCGATGCAAGCCAGCACCCCGAGCGCAACAATGGCAAGCGACAACGGAATCCAAACACGCCGTATAGGACGATGTGATGCGCGGCCTAATTCCATCGCTTCCTCTCCTCATTCGTTTTTTCATTCTATCCACTACACGTGACCCTCTTCTCTCCTCTATCATTTTTATGCTTTCTCAAGCCGATGGCGCAACTGTTCAACATATTCGCCCGAACCCGTCACAATCAGCCGATCGCCTTTTTGCAATTCCGTATCGCCATGAGGCACGATAAACTCGTTCTCGCGGAAAATACGGACGATAATACAGTCGCCCATAAATGGAAAACGACGAAGCGTGATCCCGTCATAATCCGGATTGTTCATGGCCACTTCATGCAGTGTTGTATCTTTGTTGATCATCATCCGCGCCACCCTTGGTGATTCGATGGACGCCCGCAGCATGGAACTGGTTGAGCGGAGCACAGATAACACTTCAATCCCCTCGTCGTTCAACCGCTCCACTTGTTTCGGGCTTTCTGCAAGCACCAAAACTCGCCCAACCCCTTGTTCCTTCGCCGCTAGCGCCACATCAGCGTTCACCTTCTCATTCCCAGTCCAAGCGACAACAATGTCAGCCGCAAAAGCTCCCTGCTCTTCCAACGCCTCTTTTGTGTAATCAGCGATACGAACGATGGAGAAAACATCGCCCGCTCCTGTTCGCTCCATGTCTTCCCGCTGAGCATGAAAAAGCCTTACGTCGTATCGATGCAAATCAAGCTCCCGGGCAGCCGCCAAGGTAAACTGATTCACTCCGATGAGTGATACGGTGATTTTTCCTTCGTCTTTCGGGCGAACAAACAATTTTTTAAACAAAGTCGGTGCCACAATGCTAGACAAAACAGCTACTAAAACGAGCGCCCCTTCCATCGTCTCATCGATCATCCCGATCCGTTTGGCGATGGCAGCTGCCGCAATGACAAGCGACAATGTCGACACAAGCAAAAACGAGGCGGCCAACGTCATTTTCGTATCATACCAAATGCGGAGCAAAAACACCGGGACGACTTTCGATACGATCAGCGCCAAAAAAAGAAACGGAATCATCATTAAAATCGTTGGTTCAGTGATGAGCGAACGTAAATTTAAATCAACACCGACCATGACAAAGAAGATGGGAATGAGAAAACCGTAGCCAAACGAATCAAGCTGATGGCGCAACTCTTTATTCGGCGACAACAGCGAAACGAGCACCCCGGCTAAAAATGCTCCTAAAATGTTTTCCGCTCCAAATGTCTCGGACAATGCGACGAGCACAATCATCAAAGTAAATACCGCGCGGGTTCCGATTTGAACTGTTCCCTTCGCCATTGTCTCGACAAACGACCGTCTCTTGAAATGTTTTCCGACAAAATAAAACACGACCCCGCAAGCAAATAAGCCAAGCAACAGCCATGTACTTCCATGTTCAGGCTCATAAAGCGAAACGAACACAGCCAGCAAAATCATTGTCGCTAAATCAGCAATCACCGCAACAAGTAAAATTGTCTGTCCAATGGTTGTCTCCATCAAGTTTGTATCTTTTAACGTTGGCACAACGACCCCGAGGGAAATGGTCGAAATGATGAGTGTCATGAAAAACGCGTTGTCTATATAACCAAAGACGACAAATAAATAGGAAAGACCGTACGACAAAGCAAAAATCGCCACAAAAATGAGTGGAGCAACTCCAAACGGATTTGGTTCTTTTCTTTGTTTGCCGGTTGTTTTCGGTTGATTGGCAAACATCGAAAAGTCAATTTCCAGCCCACTTAAAAACATTAAAAACAAAAAACCAAGCGTAGACAACGTCTCAATCCACATGTCCGGTTGTACAAGATCAAACCCTGTTTTTCCGATCACAATGCCAACGAGAATTTCCGCCACCACGACCGGAATGATTTGCAACCGAAGCCGATTTAATGCGATAGGCGTTAAAAACGCCGCAACAACAACAATCAATAACGAAGTGAGCGATGACTGTTCGGCCATAACTTTCCCCTTTCCAAACGAACATTCCTAAAAGGCCGTCGGAGCCGTGTTCCTGCCAAACGAGAACAGAGCGGCTCATCCGTGTTTAGCGGCAGCCACCGCCAAAATCAATTTACGGCCTTCTAGACTTTTCATCTTAACGAATTTTAAGGCGCGGTGCAACTGAATCGCTGTTTCCACCTCGGCCGATTTTAAGCAGTCATCGTTTTTGTAGACACACGACAAGATGACATTGAGTCGGGAAACGATTCCTTCCTTTGTTGTATAGGATATTTGCTTGAAATTTTGTCACTTGACCCACTTGTTCGTTTAGGCAGCTATCCATCTAGCAAAAAGAGATGCCCGCAAAAGAGCGTGCATCTCTTTCGCTCATCATCCCTTGCGTGCCATCCGCTCATGAATGCGAAAGCGGCGCTGCTCCTTTCGCTTGAACAATCAAGTCAAACTCACGCACCGATGTCATCCGTTCATCGACAAGCCCCCGCTCCCAGACACGTTGCAAAAACAGCTCAGCGATCAATCGATTTCGCTCATTTTCTTGCCCGCGCTCGAGAGCAATGATGCTCAAATACACATCGCACATCCGGTTGGCCACCGTTTTCGCATGAAATGTCTGCACTTCCTCCGCCTGGCCGCCAAGACGTGCGAGTGCTGCCACCAATTCCTTAAGCCCCTCTGCCACGGGACGAGCGAGCAGCTTCATCTCGTCCGCCACCCTCTCGAGCCGTGCCTTCATCTCGGCGGCAAACCGCTCGTGGATACGGTATTTGCGCATGAGCCGCAGCACCTCGAGCGCCAAAATGTTGGCTGTCCCTTCCCAGACGGTCAGCACTTGGGCGTCACGAAGCAGACGCGGGGTGACAAAATCCTCAATGTACCCGTTGCCACCGTGCATTTCAATCGCTTCATGGCTAAACGCGATCGCCTCTTCGGCCGTACGCATCTTAAGAAGGGCAATCAGAAGCCTGAGCCATGCTTTCTCCGATTCATCTGCCTCATGTGGCGCGGTCATGACGCGGTCAAACAAGGCGACCATCTCAAAGCAGGCGCTCGTTTCCACTTCTTGACGCGCCGTCAAGTCGGCGAGCGTCCCGCGCACCATTGGGTAATCGGTCAGTTGATGGCCAAACGCCGTGCGCCGCTCGGCGTATTGTTTCGCTTCCTCGAGCGCCCGCTTCATGATACCGACTGAGGCGATCGCATTGCAAACACGAGACAAATTGAGCGCTTCCATCATATAATAAAAACCTTTTCGCGGATCGCCGACGACATAAGCCTTGGCTCCATCAAACACAACTTCGGCGGACGGCACGGCGCGCACACCTAATTTATCCTTTAAACGGCGGATGGTGATGCCGTTTAACGTCCCATCCTCGTTGCGCCATGGAACGAGAAACAAGCTCAACCCTTTCGTCCCTGGCCCGCTCCCGTCGATGCGCGCCAACACGAGCGCTACGCCGCAGCGCCCGGCATTGCTGGCAAAATATTTTTCTCCGTACAGTTTATAATGATCCCCGCACGGTACAGCGCGCACTGCATTGGCCCCAACATCCGACCCGCCTTGCCGCTCAGTTAAAAATGTCGCCCCTTCATACAGCTCGATCTCACCGGTGGAAATGACATGAGGCAAGTACCGAGTTTTTAACTCATGATCAGCGAAATGTTCAAGCACATACGCCGTCGCCATCGTCAGTGTCACCGGGCAATAAAACCCGGGCTCGGCTTGCGATAAGATGTATCCTTGGGCGTACGAGTAAATATAGTTTCCTTGTTTCCCGAGCTCGGGAATCGGTTTATGCACATAGCCGACGATTCCCGTTTCATACGTCTGTTTCGCCGTCTGTTCGTATCCTTCATTCACCCACACTTCGGAAATGTCGTTTCCAAAACGGTCGTACTTCATTAGACGCGGTTGCCCTTCACGGTCGGTATGCACAGCGCGGCGGTCGACCTCCGTCAAGCAAAATTCGTAAAACGATTCAAGTTTTTCTTCAGCATACTGGTACAATTCATCATCCAAATACCGTTTCAAATTGGCAAGCAAATTCGGATCGGCTTCACGAAGCGGTTTCATCGTCCCTCCCCTTTCCTCTTTTCTCATCATCCCTGTACTTCCTGCGCCGCCTCCCGCGCCCGGAGCACTTGTTTCAACACTTTTCCCGTCGCGTTGCGCGGCAATTCAGCAATCGCCTCATACAAGCGGGGAATTTTATAGTCAGCCAGCTTACCAGATAGGAAGCGCTTACAATCATCAGCAAGCGACTCAAGCGGCGCACTCAGCACAACGAACGCTTTCGCTGTTTCGCCCCACTCCGGATGAGGCACACCGATCACGGCGACATCAGCGATCGCTGGATGCGTCCGCAGCACATCTTCGACTTCCTTCGGATAAATGTTAACTCCTCCAGAAATAATGACATCTTTCTTCCGATCGACGATCCAAATGTAGCCGTCCTCATCACGGCGCGCCAAGTCCCCCGTGTACAGCCAGCCGTTTCGGATCACATCATTCGTTTTTTCCTCATCTTTGTAGTATCCTTTCATCACGCTTTCGCCGCGCAACACGATCTCGCCGACTTCACCAGGCGCAACTTCATTTCCTTGTTCATCGACGATCGCCACTTCACAATGGAGGGCGGCATATTTACCGACACTTCCTGCTTTTTCTTCATGTTCCTCAGGAGCTAAATACGTACCGTTCGGGCCGGCCTCCGTTAATCCGTATAGGCACATCACCCGCTCAGCGCCAAAACGGCTGGCAACAAACCGCACTTCCTCGCGCGACAGCGGAGCCCCTCCGTACATCCAATAACGGACGGAAGACAGGTCGTAATCCATAAACCGAGGGTGTTTTGCCGTTAACAAATACGCCACTGGTGCGCCGAAAAAGTGAGTAATCTTATGCCGCTCCACCAATTCAAGCAACGCCTCAGGGGAGAACGCGGGCGCTACGACGTGAGTGGCGCCGACATACATACCACCGACGAAAAACAGATGAAGCGGTGCCGAATGACTAAGCGGCATCAGGTGCAGCAAGCGGCTATGGCGATCGATTTTCGTTTCGATCACGATCATGTCCGCAACCGTGATAATATTGCGATGAGTGAACAACACACCTTTCGGTCGCCCGGTTGTTCCCGATGTATACAAAATCGTCGCTTCATCCTCTTCTTTAGCCGAACAGACGATCTCCTTTGGATCCCCCGAACCGATCAACTCCTCAAGCAACCGCCAGCCATCTTCCTCCTTTCCTGTCTTGATCCAAATGACATCGCTTTTACCAACAAGCGGAACGAGCGCCTGATGCACTGAATCGTGGGCGATGAGCGCCTTCGCATCGCTATGATCCAAAATATACTGTACTTCCGATGCCGTAAGACGGGCGTTGATCGGCACGACAACCGCGCCAAGGCGCAAAACGGCAAAGTACGAAAACACAAACTCTTTTGTGTTGGGCATATACAACGCGATTTTATCACCGCACCCCAACCCGAGCCGAGCGAGCGATGACGCCAAACGGTTGACCGTTCGGTTCACTTCAGCATACGAAAGCTCCGTTTCCCCATCAATGACCGCCGTTTTTTCAGGAAACTTCCTCGCATGACGGGCGAGAAGTTCAGAAATGTTCATTCAGCTCTATCCTCCCATTCTCGCAATCGCTTTTCAAAATCGGAAAGCAACGCCTCCATCTCCGCCTTCAGCTTCAGCAAATCGTCAATCCGCTCGCTCACCTCCTTAATTTTTTTACGTCCATATTCGACCGTTTTTTCGAGTTGTTTCTTTCCGGTGCGATCCTCATCAAACAGCGCAATCATCTCATGAATTTCCTCAAGCGAAAAGCCGAACCGTTTGCCGCGCAAAATGAGCTTGAGCTTTGCCCGCTCCTTTTTCGTATACAGCCGTTGCCCTGACTCCGTCCGAATCGGGGTAAGCAGCCCGCGCTCTTCATAATAGCGGATCGTCCGTGTGCTTACATGAAACTCCTGCGCCAAATCAGAAATGGTAAAATAGCCCATCGTAATCCTTTCTGTAGATTTAATATTCTGAATTTTATTTTAATTGACGTTGACGTAAAAGTCAATCAACCTCCTGCTTTCTCATCAAAGAAAAAAGGTGTCTCAACAGAAACGAGACACCCTTTGCATGAAGACGGATAAAACCTCACCCGCCCGCTCCTGTGTAAAAGCGCAAAGCAAAGCGCCAAAAGCGGCGGGCAAGCCATAAAAAGAGAATGGCCACAGCCAAAGCGGCAAGCACTGTCGAAACACTCCATTTTCCAAGCAGCGCCAGCGCAGGTGTATTCGTAATTAATACAGCCGGCAACACGTAAGTGATCACCATCCGGACCGCGCCGCGGTACATGCTGCCAGGAAAGCGAGCCGTTTCAAAAAATGAATCGAAAATAAACGACAAGTCATCGATGCGCACGACCCAAAACGACGTCGTCATCAGCATCATCCATAGCGAATAAATCAACAAAAGCGAAGCAGCCATAACGACAAGAAACATAAGTACATCGACCGCCGACGGAACATAGCGCTCGATATACAAGCCATAGCCGATGACGCCGAGGCCGAGTGCCACATCAATGAGCCGCCAAAAGACAAGATGGCGGAAGCTGACGTAAAACATGCTATCGACCGGTTTTGTCAAAATGTAATCGAGCGTGCCACGCCTGACGTGTTCAAGCAGACGCGGCATGTTCGGACGAAGGGCGAAGTCAATGAACCCGCGCAGCATATTAAAGATGCCGAGCAACACAAGCATTTCTGCATACGTCCAGCCTCCTAAATCATCCGTCTGGTAAAAAAAGATATGGACGGTGAGCAGCGCCATGCCAACGCCAAAAAAACTAGCTGCAAAATTGCCAAAAAATTCGCTTCGATACTCCATTTCTTCCACAAAACAGGCACGGAAAAATTCGCGGAACACCCGCCCGTATCGCCGCATAGTCATCCACCTACCGCTTGATTTTTTTTCATTCCCGCCTTCCACAGCCATTGTAAAACAGCGGCCAACACAAACAGCCACCCTGCCGCGATGGCAAAGCCGCGCACCAATTCCTCCGCTCTCACCGCTCCGGTGGCGATTTCAATCGGGAAGCTGATCATATAGCGGAACGGCAGCCATTCGCTCCATTCCCGAAGCTGCGGCGGAAGCATTTCAAGCGGCGCGATTCTTCCCGACAAAAACAATGAAATGACATCGATGACGCCGTACACGGCCGCCACTTTGGTCACCCAAAACGCAAGCAACCCACACGAGTAACTCAGCAAAAAGCGAAGGGCGGCACCAAGCACGACGGCCCCCAAAAACCACCCGATTTGGCTTCCTGTCATATGCGGGCGAAGCGCTGGCCAATACACCGCTCCTACCATCCAAACCGGCACTAAAATGACGAGAAACAACCATTTATAGACGATATTTTCCGCAATCGCCCAATGAATCGGATGAAGCGGCCGCAGCAACAAGTTTGAAAACGTCCCTTCGCGGATTTCACGGTCAAGCTCCCATACATCCCATGCGCTCGTCATCCGTTCGACAAAAATAACGGCCATAAAATAAAAGAGAAACGACTCGCTCTCTTCCGGATGAATGTTCATCCAAACGAACATCGTAATGAGTGGCTGGGTGATGGCACCCGTCATCCAAACGAACGTCGCCAAGCGGTACGCGAGCATTTCGATATACTTCATACGCAGCAGGGCGATATATTTACGAACCATATACACCCTCCTGAAACGCGCGCGTAATCACTTCCTCAAGCGGTGGGTCTTCAATATTAATATCACGGACATCAAACCGCTCCAATAACCGCGCCGCCGTCCCCGCCGCCGTCTCACGTGCCACTCTGAGCACGACCGTTCCCTCTTCCATTTCCGCTACTTCGCCATACTCGTCCCAGCTGATGTTTGGGAGCCGCGAAAACCGGACTTCAAGCCGCTTGTACGGCGCCAGCTTCTCCGTCAACACCGAGAGCTCCCCATCGTAAATGAGCCGCCCATAGTTGATGATCATCACCCGGTCACAAAGGGCCGCGACATCGCCCATGTAATGCGATGTCAACAAAATGGTCGTCTCATGCTCTCGGTTGTAATCGACAATAAAGCGGCGCACGTTTTCTTGCGTATGAACGTCAAGCCCGATCGTCGGCTCATCTAAAAACAACACTTGCGGTCGATGCAAAAGCGCCGCCGCCAACTCGCAGCGCATCCGCTGTCCAAGCGACAAGCTGCGCGTCGGTTTGTCCAACAACGGCGCTAAATCGAGCAGCTCAGTAAGCTCTTCTAACGTCTGGCGGAATGATCGATCGTCGATGTCATAAATCGCTTTATTGACCAAAAACGTCTCCATCGGCGGAATGTCCCAAATGAGCTGGCTTTTTTGCCCCATCACCAAGCTCATCATCTTTTTAAACTCCGCCTTTTGTTCAAACGGCACAAAACCGCCGACCGTGATTTCCCCTGACGTCGGGTGCAACAGGCCGGCAAGCATCTTCATCGTCGTCGTTTTCCCCGCTCCGTTCGGGCCTAAAAAACCGACGATCTCCCCTTTTTCGATCGTAAACGAAACATCTTTGACCGCCTCGACAATCCGGTAGTCACGGCGCCATAAACTGCGCACCGCCTCGAGCCATCCGGCTTCGCGGCGATGGACACGGAACGATTTATGCAAATGGCTGACACGGATTACCATGTTCATCCCCCAATATGCGCATGCTGTTGACATTCTTTTATTATATCACATTCGAAGGATATGCTGCAAAGAAAAATGTTTCGGCATCTTTCCTCTATGGTTCCCTTCTTTCGTCTTGTATAATGAAAAAAGAAGCGAACGAGAAAGGAGATTGTCGAATGGCGAACATTACGAATGAAATGATTTGGCAAGCCATCAAAGAACTTGCCGGTCAGCTTCAACAAACAAACAGGCAAGTCGAGCAACTCGGCAAACAAGTGCTGCAAACGAATGAGCAAGTACAGCGGATCGGCAAACAAGTACAGCAACTCTCCCAACAAACGCAACAAACGAATGAACAACTCAACCAATTAAGCGAGCAAGTGTCCGATATGAACGAACGGCTCACCGATGTCGCCAACGGCCAAAACATTTTGGTTGAAGAACTGTTTGAAAACAAAAAAGAGATGAAGCGCGTCAAAACGGCGTTCAATCTGTATTAAAGCCGGCGCTGTTCACCATTTCAACAGGTTCCCCTCGATTGATTTCTCATCTTCGCTTCACTCATCGAACGGAGTTTTTCTTTTTGGCTAAAAGACCGGCAATTGAGCTACAACTACGGTGGAAAAGACGCATTTCTCAAAAGAACCTTTCGAACTCCAACTTCTAACGCATCTAAAAACGGTTTAATGAAAAGGGTTGTTTTTTACAGCCTTTCTAGCACATAGCGAAACACGCTGGACACATGTCCATGGCTTCATGAGCCTATCCCGTTTGATTGGCGTCTGCCGCAAATTCCGCTCCCACCGTGGATGCCTGTCCCTCTCCTTCTCCATCCCCGACCATACAATAAGAACAAGGGGACAAAGCACCCCTTTCATTTTGAACGAAGGGAAGAGGATAGGATGAATTGGGAATCGAGAAGAGATTTATGCCGGGAGTTTGCTAGTATTCTCGGTGGAACAGGGAGCTTGATAAACGGGGTCTGTTTTGTGCAGAAGTTTCGGGATATTCCGTTTACCATCATGGGCAGACGAACAAATTCTCCGCTCGTCAACCCGCAACTATTTTCCTTTGAAAGTTTAGACAGTCAAGGAAACGCCTTAAATCTTGGGGAAACAGTGTTGCTTCAAGAAGAAGTCAACCCGCTGCTGCGGGAGTTGAAAAAACGGGGCATTACCGTCACCGCGGTCCACAACCATTGGTTATTCGAACGGCCGCGGGCGATGTATATGCACTTTCAGTCGATCGAGCCCCCGCTTGAGTTTGCCCGTAAAGTGCGGGAAGCGTTTCGGGTGTTAAAAGACTAGCGGAGCGGGATGGAGCGCCCTTTTATTGTCTAAGATGAGCCGCCTTCATCGCCCTAGCGTCGCCAAAACGGGTCTAGCGACTCCCGCTAGGAAAAAGTGTCGCCGCAGAACATTTCTCCTGTCTAGAAGTTTTCCATCCGTTTGTGGAGATAGCAGAGCACTCCCCTTTGTCGAGTAGACGATTGGAAATCAGACGAAGGTCGAAGCTTTCAGGAACACTTACAGTCCATTCCATGCTCTTTTTGAAAACATGAGGATGTCCCAAAAGTGTTCGCATAGCGTTCGCTTTTGGGACACTTTTTTGGATAAAAAAGAAGAAAACCGTTCCTCTTTTGGTATAATAGAGTCACCACAACCCTACCAAAGAAAGGACGGTTTTCTTATGTACATTTATTATAACCGAGATCAACTCATTTTGCCAATGGATCTTGAAATTTTCATTCCCAAACATCATCTTTGCCGGATTGTGGATCTGGCAGTGGAAAAAATGGATCCGGCTCTGTTCGTTTCCCTCTATCTTGGCGGAGGGCGTCCAGCCTATCATCCGAAAATGATGTTGAAAGTCATCCTGTATGCCTACGCCAATCGGATCTACTCCTCTCGCCAAATCGCCAAGCAGTTGAAAGAAAACATTTACTTTATGTGGCTATCCGGCCATCAAACACCGGATTTTCGCACGATCAACCGATTTCGGTCGGAACGGATGAAGGACATCATTTACGAAACGTTTTTCTCCATTGTCGATCTTCTGCGTCAAGAAGGGCTGGTCAAGTTAGAGGATTATTTTCTGGATGGAACGAAAATCGAAGCCAATGCCAACCGATATACATTCGTTTGGCGCAAATCAACGGAAAAGTACGATCAGAAACTGGAGGAGAAATTCCGGAAAATCGTTGCCTCGATCGAACAGGTGACGAAAGAAGATGAAGAGGCGGAACAAGAGGGGGATTTTCAAGAAAAGCTGGAAGCTTCACCGATCACGTCCGAAAGGATCGAAGCCGTCATCGAACAAGTGGAAGAGCGCCTAAAGAAAGAGCCGAAGAATCGTACGTTAAAGAAAGCCAAACGGCAATTGGAACAAGATCTTCTCCCCCGTAAGAAAAAATATGAAGAATACAAAGAAAGATTAGGCGAACGGAACAGTTTTTCGAAAACGGATCCGGATGCCACGTTTATGCGGATGAAGGACGACCATATGAAAAACGGCCAGCTCAAACCGGGGTACAATGTGCAGATTGGGACAGAGAACCAATTCATCACTGGATTTAGCGTGCATCAACGGGCAGGGGATGCCGGATGTTTCATTCCGCATTTGGAGCAATTGGCCGCCTATGGGCGTCCAATGCCTAAACAAGCCATTGCGGATTCCGCCTATGGGAGTGAGGAGAACTACACGTACTGTGAGAAAAAGGAGATAGTCGCCCTGATCAAGTACAACACGTTGGATCGGGAACAAACGAAAGCGTGGGCGAAGGAGATCGGCCGAATCGAGAACATGACGTATGATGAGGAGCTGGATGAGTGGATTTGCGTCAAAGGGGAACGGTTGGTGTTTGTGTATGAACGGAAGGAAACGACCGACAACGGGTACGTTACCGTCAAACGGACGTATCGTTGTACGGCTTGTGCCGGATGCCCGTTTCAGGCGACATGCGCCAAAGGCAAAGACACGAAAACCATCCGCGTTTCCTTGAGAAATCAACAACAACGGCAAGAGATCCGTAAACGGCTGTCCACGGAAGAAGGGGCGGCGACGTACCGAAAACGACAAATCGAAAACGAGCCGGTGTTTGGGCAAATCAAGCACAACCAGCAATTTCAGCGCTTTTTGTTAAGAGGGCTCCCAAAAATTACCTTGGAATGGGGGCTTATTTGTGCTGCTCACAATTTGAGAAAGTGGGCGGCCACAACCGATCCAACAAAGAAAAAACAGGATAAAATTCAGAAATAAGGAGAAATTCTCGTTTCAAAAAAGGAATAAATAACCAAATAGTAAAGAAAAGAAACAGAGGCTGTCCCCAAAAGGTCGGTTTAACGACCTTTTGAGTCAGCCTCATGTTTTTGCCGGTCTTCTAGCGATTAGTAATAAGAACTCAACAGCAAACACTTGTTTTTGACTTGGTTATCCCATTCGTCCTACCAGTCTTTCTCTTGCTTTAGGAAAAATGTTCACTCGTTTTCCATTTCACCGCCATCGTCTTCGCCAGCTCAAGGAAAAAGTCGAGTGCCTCCGGATTGGCCATTGAACCTGGGTTGACCGCTTTTTCGAGCGGGAAGCCTAAGAGTAGTTTGCGAATCGGGATTTCCATTTTCTTTCCGTTTAACGTCTTTGGAATTTGCTTCACCTCATAAATGTCATCCGGAACGAAGCGCGGCGAGACATGTTGCCGGATCGACTGGCGAATGCGGTCTTTCAGCTCATCATCGAGCTCCACGCCCGACTTAAGAACGACAAATAGCGGCATGAACGATTGCTTGCCCATCATTTCCAAGTCAACAACAAGGCTCTCGAGCACCCCGTCAACCGCTTCAACGGCGCGGTAAATTTCACTCGTGCCCATGCGGACGCCGGCGCGGTTGATCGTTGAGTCGGAGCGGCCGTAAATGACGCAGCCGCCTTGTTCGTCAATTTTAATCCAATCACCGTGCTTCCAGACACCCGGATACGTGTCGAAATAGCTGTTCCGGTACCTCTCCCCGTCCGGGTCATTCCAGAAAAAGAGCGGCATCGACGGCATCGGCTTCGTAATGACGAGCTCACCGACTTCATTGACAAGCGGTTGGCCGTTTTCATCAAACGCCTGCACATCGGCTCCTAGCGCACGGCATGAGAGGACACCGGCACGCACCGGCAAAATCGGCGAACCGACGACAAACGCGGTGCACACATCTGTTCCACCGCTGCACGATGCCAGACAAATGTCGTCCTTCACGTTTTCATACACCCAGGCGAACCCTTCGACCGTCAGCGGCGAGCCGGTCGAAAGCACCTCCTCAAGCTTTGATAAATCATAGTGCTCCTTCGGTTTGAGACCGTGCTTCATGCAGACGTTAATAAACGCTGCGCTTGTGCCAAAATGGGTGATTCCCGCTTTCTCCGCGAGCTCCCATAAAACGTTGCCGTCCGGATATGTCGGACTGCCATCATAAAGAACTACGGTCGCCCCAGTAAGCAATCCACCGACTAAATAATTCCACATCATCCATCCGGTCGTCGTAAACCAGAAAAACGTGCTCTCCGGCGTCAAATTATCAGAGATCGACAGCGCTTTCAAATGTTCAAGCAAAATGCCGCCATGCCCTTGGACAATTGGCTTTGGCAAACCAGTCGTTCCCGAAGAATACAAAATCCAGAGCGGATGATTAAACGGAACGTTTTCATAAACAAGCTCCGCCTTATTGGCCACCACATCGTCCCACAGCACCACTCCGTCATCAGGTGCCTCCATTTGTTCACGCCAATACGGAAGCAGCACCGTCTTTTTCAATGACGGCAGCTTGGCGCGCAACTCAGAAACGACGGGCATTTTATCAAACTCTTTGCCGTTGTATTGGCAACCGTCGACGGCAAACAATACGGTCGGCTCGATTTGCACGAACCGGTCGATGACGCTGCCGGCGCCAAAGTCCGGCGAACAGCTTGACCAAATGGCGCCAATCGAGGCGCAAGCCAAAAACGCCATCACCGTCTCGGGAATATTCGGCATATAAGCTACCACACGATCGCCGCGCTTCACTCCCATTTCCCGCAGTGCCTGAGCGATCGCTGCTGTCTTTTCGGTCAGCTCTTGCCATGATACTTCCCGGTATGGGACACGTTCGGAACGGAAAATCAGCGCCGGGCGGTCAGCACGCGCATGGCGGAAAATATGTTTCGCATAGTTGAGCGTGGCGCCTGGAAACCACTCCGCCCCTGGCATCTTTCGCTCCCGCAGCACACATTCATACGGTGTCTCTGCCTGCACACCAGTGTATTCCCAAACCGTTTCCCAAAACTGTTCAAGCTGTTCGACCGACCATGTCCACAATTGGCGGTACGAGGCGAACGATAGCCCCTTGTTTTCTTTCAGCCAGTCCATATACCGCTGTATATTGGAATGTTTGATTTGTTCGTCCGTCGGTTGCCAAAGGATTGTCCCTTCCGTAATCGCTTTCATTTTGTCGTGCGTCAATGGACGCCGTCACCGCCTTCCTTCTGTTTTTTATTCAGACTATTTATATGATAACATTCTTTCATATTATTTTGAATATATGTTTCTTCGACATCCTTGTCGGAAAAGAACGGAACAAATCCATTGACAAAAAGCCGACACTGGAATAAGATAAACACAAAAGTTGGTCTTGGTAAAAAAAATGTCCCTTGTCAAAAATGTTGACGGGAGGGAAACTTTTATGGCTAAACGAAATAATCGGTGTCTCTCCGAGATGAAACCGGGGGAGCGATTCCGCATTGAGAAAGTGGCCATTCCTGACGCTGTGCTAAGACGAAGACTGCTTGATTTAGGTTTTGTACCCGGCGGGGAAGTCGAAGTCGGGCAGAGAAGCCCACTTGGCGACCCGACCGCTTATTATGTATGTGGAACAACGATTGCATTAAGAAAAGAAGAAAGTAATTACATTTATGGGGAGAAGATCGGTCATGATTAATGCGACATACACGATTGCCTTGATGGGGAATCCGAATACCGGAAAAAGCACGTTGTTTAACGTTCTGACGGGACTGCGCCAACATACTGGCAACTGGCCTGGAAAAACCGTCACCCATGCAGAAGGAGAATTTGTCTATCGCGGCATAGCGTATCGGATCGTGGATTTGCCGGGCACATACTCTCTCTATTCCAATTCGGCCGATGAAGAAGTGGCACGCGATTTCCTTCTGTTTGAACGTCCTAATATAACAATCGTTGTTGTTGATGCCACAGCACTCGAGCGCAACTTGAACTTGGTGCTTCAAGTATTGGAAATGACCGACCGCGTTATTGTCGCTATCAATCTCATAGATGAAGCAAAAAAGAAAGGCATTCGCATCAACACCAAAAAACTGGCAACCAAACTTGGCGTGCCGGTTGTGCCGATGTCTGCCCGCAACAAGGAAGGAATCGATGAGCTGTTAAAAACCGTAGATGCTTTCGTCCATGGCCAGCTTCACCCTACTCCGATCGCCGTTCCATACAGCGTAGAAATTGAACAAAGCATTGCCAAACTGCTTCCGCTCGTCAAAGAAATCGTGGGGGATGACTATCCGGCTCGCTGGGTCGCACTCCGGCTGCTTGACGGTGATACCTCACTTCTTAGCGCTTTGAACCAGCAGCCGCCACGGCTCACAAAGGAGGAAGCTCCGTATGCATGTTGCGGATCGGTCAAATCTGTTTGATCGTTTAATGGAAGAAGCACAATCGTTGGCACCAGCCGATACGCGCGAACAAATCGTCACCGCCATCTTTCAAACATCAGCCGCGCTTTGCCGGGAAACGGTCACAAATGCGCCTAAGGCCGCAAAAGACCACACTTTGCAAATCGATCGGATCGTCACATCGCGGCGCTGGGGATTCGTCATCATGCTGGCGATGCTCGCCGCTGTCCTTTACATGACGATCGCTGGAGCAAACGTATTGTCTGAATCGCTTGCCCACCTGTTCGGATGGGTAGAACAATATTTGACCCTGTTGTTTCAAGCCGTTCATGCACCTCACTGGTTGTACGGCCTCCTTGTGCTTGGCTTATACCGCGGCACCGCGTGGGTCGTCAGCGTGATGTTGCCGCCGATGGCCATTTTCTTTCCAGTGTTCGCCTTGCTCGAGAATTATGGCTATTTGCCACGCGTCGCCTTCAATCTTGACCGCCTGTTTAAAAAGGCGGGCGCACACGGCAAACAGGCGCTGACGATGGCTATGGGCTTTGGATGCAACGCCGCCGCCGTCATCTCAACACGCATTATCGAATCGCCGCGTGAGCGGACGCTCGCCATTTTGACGAACAGTTTCGTTCCTTGCAACGGGCGATGGCCGACGTTGATTTTGCTCTCTTCCTTATTTATGGCAGCTGGTTATACAGGGAGCTGGAACACACTCGTCACTGCCGCGGTGGTCGTCGCCATGGTACTGTTTGGCATCATCGTCACGTTAACCGTTTCATGGGTCTTATCCAAGACAGCCTTGCGCGGCATCCCAACCCATTACACTTTGGAACTGCCGCCATATCGGCGCCCGAAAATCGCTGAGACCGTCATTCGCGCCACACTGGATAAAACGTGGTACGTACTCAAACGCGCCGTCACCGTTGCCGCCCCAGCTGGTGTCATCACTTGGGTGCTCGGCAACGTCCCCATCGGCGACACAACCGCGCTTTCCGCTTTCGCTGGTTGGCTCGATCCGTTTGCGAAGACCATCGGACTTGACGGCTATATTTTGATGGCTTTTCTCTTAGGGCTTCCAGCCAACGAAATCGTCTTGCCGGTTTTGTTGATGGGGTATTTATCGGCCGGAGCGTTAACGGAAATCGATAGCCTCCATTCGCTCAAACATATTTTTCTCGCTCATGGATGGACGTGGCTGACGGCACTCAATATGATGCTGTTTTCACTTCTCCACTACCCGTGCGGCACGACGCTTGTCAACATTTACAAAGAAACGAAAAGCACGAAATGGACGTTCGTTGCCTTTGCCTTGCCGACAGCAATTGCTGTTGCCGTCACCTTTACGACCGCTCGGCTAGCGAGATGGCTTGGACTCGTATGACTATTGTGACGAAGAAATCAAACTATCACGCTACAAAGGAAACGATATACTTCTGCCATGAAGATCGTTCGCTCCCTCTATTTTTAGGGACAGAGGCGTTCCCGCACGATCTTGCAAACAGCAAAGCCCCGCTTCCAATCACGGGAAGTGGGGCTAGCTATGTGTCTATACTTTTTTTATTTCTTTGATATGAGAAGCGTCACCTTCAACGATAACACGAAATTCATCATGATGCGCCTCAACGATTGTCACGCTCGTGCCGTACATATACGGAGGCGCCCAAAGATCATCGAGCGGCACACCTTTGAATGCCGCTATGAGCGTTTTCAGCACGACACCGTGAGTGACGACCAAGACCGTCTTCCCTTGATGCCGCGCAATGATGCGCTGCACCGCTTCAAGCGCCCGCTGTTGCACGTCCCAAAATCGTTCACCGCGCTGTGGCACATACAAATGGGGGGCGTTCCAAAAATGGTCGAACAAAACCGGATCCATTTGCTGAATTTCATCATGCGTCTTTCCTTCCCAGTCGCCAAGATGCATTTCACGCAACTGCTCGTCTTGATAAATCGGAATGGGCCGCTCACCACGGACGAGTTCCGCTGTTTCGAACGCCCGACCGCTCGTGCTCGCATAAATCGCTGTCAACTCGACCGCTTCAAGCCGTTGCCCAAGCCGTTTGGCGTCTTGCCGCCCTTTTTCGGTAAGCGGCGAGTCTTGCCATCCTTGCATCCGCTTTTCCACGTTCCACTGCGTTTCCCCATGTCTTGTTAAAT
Organism: Geobacillus sp. 47C-IIb; assembly: GCF_014679705.1. Classification (NCBI taxonomy): domain Bacteria; kingdom Bacillati; phylum Bacillota; class Bacilli; order Caryophanales; family Anoxybacillaceae; genus Geobacillus; species Geobacillus sp. 47C-IIb. The sequence continues at coordinate 3,418,429 of NZ_CP061473.1, read as the reverse complement.
ACAGCGTTGTCGTCATCCTTCTCTCCGTCCCTCTATTCATCATTTCAATTACATATGAAGAAGCGAGTAATTCGGCATACGGTTTTGCCTCCATACTCTTAAGCCCAAAAGCACCCTATGGTTATTTCTCCGTTTCTACGCAAATGACCTGCTTGAACGATGCATCCTTTTTTCGCTAGTTTTGAAGAGTGATAGAAACACCGCATGATCAAATTTCTTTCACCAATGTTATCAACTCGATCTCCTCCGGTGTTTGTATCCGCTCTGTCGCGTAAAATCCATGTCGCTCATAAAAGCGAATGGCTGGCGCGTTGCTGCTTCCGGTCGTCACGATGATGTTACTTGCCGATGGCTCTTGCTTGATGGCAAAATCGAGCAATGCGCTCGCGATCCCTTGACGGAAACAATCCGGGTCAACCATCAGCCGGCAAAGGAAAAGCGTCTGTCCACCCCGCTCGTAAGCGATCGCCCCCACTAACTGTCCGTCGCGAAAATAGCCGAAAAAACGTTCGGTGCACTGTTGCAGCGTACCAACGGTGTCGCGAAGCGGCGGGAGCGCCGTGTTGCCAATGATTTGCGCTTCGACCGCGTACGCACGCTGCTGCAAGCGCAACACCTGAACAGCCGTTTCGCGATCCGTCACGTTGAGTTCCATGATCATCTTTTTCCCCTCCCATTAGCCCAACAAGCGGCCTAGTGAGGCCGCCTGCGGTTCCATCAATGAATCACCTCGTCCATCGCTTCCGGCAGCGAACGGTAACCTTTTTTCTCTTGGCCGTCTTTTCTGACCGTCCATTCCTGCTTTTCGAGCGCCAATTCGCCGCGTTCGTTCTGAATAAACGGCATATGGATCGTGATCATCTCACCATCTTTATTGATCGTATAGCCGACATAATAACGGTTTCCTTCACCGCGCTCCTCGAAAATGCCGACTTGATCAAGTCCGTACGTCTCCATCATCGGCTCGAGTGTGTCGATAAATTCTTCGAGAATCACTCTTCTTGGCGCAAACTCCATCTTTTTTCCTCCTCTTGCACAGTGATCGATTTTAGTGTGCGATAAGCGGAGGAAAATCATGTGCAGAAATGACAAGGTGACAATGGCCGGTCACCACAGACAGCGCGGTTGTACGGTTCGAGCCATTGCTGCAGCTTTCTCGCCTCATGCGAAGGATTCAAGTCACTCCATAGTGGCAATCCATTTTCGAAAGAAGCGACACTTGCGGCTCGGTCTCGATCTCTTCGGCTAACACTTCCATATCCAAGCTTTTTCGCCAAATGAATAGTTGTCTCCACGATCGTCCGCGTCGTTTGAATTTTCAACAATGCCACTATTGACACAAGCCACACCGCTAAAGCCGTGGAATCGTTGGAAACTCCCGTCTATATGGACAGGATGCTGGCTAACTCCCCCCCTATCCAGCGGTGAACATTGTCATGCTTTCCTTTTGAAGATTGTTATTTTCTCTTTCGGCAAAAAACTGTTGATTTTTTATGGACATCCTTAGATGTTAATAACATAAATCTCCAATAAACAGACATAGCATCTTGCATCGTAGGATTGATAGGTTGTTCGATGTTTCTTAGGGGATGACGTATTTTTTATCAACATCAAACTGAATCATCTTTAAGCCAGCATCAATCTTTTTAAGCTGTTGTTCAATTGGCGGCAAATCAATCACAATTTGTTCTGCCCTTCCCTCGCCTTTTTTGTTATTATCATAATGGAGCATAAATCACTTTTTTGTCAATTTCTCTGTCATGCATGAACTTGGAGTGGAGAACATGTTTGATGTGGATCATTTTATCGGTGAACGACAACCGAAACGTGCCAAATGGAACTCTTTCGTCTCCGGCTTTGCATCCTTAGGTATCTTTTTTACAATCACGATGGTAGGCATTGTGATTGCCCCTATTTTCTTTCTCATAGCGGCAATGATCGCATGGGTTCGCAACTCCCGCTACCCCGTTATCAAAATGACTTGCCTGCATTGTGATCGAAAACTGAAAGTTGAGCCAGAAGTCACGAAGTTTACATGCCCGTACTGTTGCATTACCCTAAGAAAAAACGGAGATGTTTGGAAAAAGGGAGATGTTGACTGGATAGAGTAAAAACATATCCAATATTTTTTAAAAACATCACAACAAACATGATAGACTGCTAAATACATCGATTTAAAAAATCTCCCTTCGGAAGCCAAAATATTTGCAAACTGTCTGTCACTTGAAACTGGACACGATCGATGGCTGATATTCGATTTCATCCAATCACGAAATTCATTCAAGAGGTCTATTCTCCTCATTCATTTTTCTGATTTCCTTGTTCTCTTTCAATATACGAGTTATTGTGGAGAAAGACTCGTCCTTTGGCAACCAAAGTTGGCGATTTAGATCCAAACCGGGGGCGCCAACTTCAATCAGTTTTGATAACTCGATTCCACTTTCCACCTTATGCCATTGATCGATCGGACAGAGCAACAAGCCCTTTACATCGTCTCCTGGACAACGTTTGCTCCAATCTTCCAGTTCAGCCAGAAACAAAGCAAAATAGATATACGGGCCTGTTGGAAGACCTGGAGCGTACGGTTGACAAGGATTTGGATTTGCAACTCTTTCCAATAATAGAGGGGCAGGACGGTCCATGACGGATACTTGATAGAGACGTTTAGTATCTTTATCGTGAAAATAGGTAACTGGTGAATGAAGAAGGTTTACTCCTGTGCTAAGTTCTTCTTTGGCTTCGCGTAATGCACAATCCCAGACTGACTCGCCTAGCTCCTGTCCTCCTCCAACTCCGCCCACTCTCCAGCAGGTATTTTCCATATCCTTTGGTAATCCATCTATGTTCAATGTCACAGGCAGACAATTTTCACGAGTGAGAACAACTCCTGCACAAAAGGGCTGGTTGTTGGTGATTTCCCCGATATGTAAAGAGAGTGTTCCCATCGATTTTTCAACTCCTTTACTTACCAATACGATCCCACGGCATTTGGCTAGATTACGATTCTTAACCATGTTTGTTCTTGGCTTGGTCCTCTAGACAAACCGCTCGATTCTCACCGACCAACTTAGCTTATGTAAGAAGCCACGTCTTGTGTTTACAATCTTTTCATACCATCGTTACCTCGGCATAGATCGAAATATACACTATGACCGTCACTTCCGTTTTTAAAAATCAACCAATTCCATCCAATGAAAAACGCCCACTAGCGGCCGACTGGTCATCCAGTTTGCCGCTGGCGGGCTTTAAGCGGACACGTTTGGCAACACGTTCCTCCTTTTGTTTGCACGTACAAGCAGCACGTCGTCCGTTGCATACCGCTCGCTCCTTTAAAGAAGCGGCGGAGCGGGTTGTCTTTTTGGCCAAACAGGCGGCCATCAGCTTCATAAATGAGGAAGCGGAAATCGTCCCGCAGCCGGTCGGCAACCGGGGCAAGCGACTCGTCCTCCAACCAACGTTCATATACCCAGTACACGTAAATCGCGACATTTTCCCATAAGACAAGCGGCGATATGCGCGTCAGGTGCCGCAATTGGGCGATGAGCGGCGCGAACAAACTGGCGAACACGTCATGAACAGCTTGCTCACGCCAGCGGCTGCGCTCAATGTCGCACACTTCCGCTTCCGGCGGCTCAAGGCGAAAACGCGGCATCCACATTTCCCCTTCGTCATCCGTATCCAGCCAAATTCGTCTAGGATCGAGCACAAGCCGCTTGTTCCATATCGACATGGCGTATAAGGCCATCGGCGCCAAAAAGCTTAACCGCTTGACAAGCATCGATGCCGCGACGGCGTCATTCGCCGCCCCCATCTCGTTGCGCACGTGCGCAACATACTTAGCGAGCTGCTCGTCATCATGAAGCAGCTGAGCAAACAACATCGATGACGAGACATTAGCGGTCCCGCTTGAGAAACGGTACGTTTCCAATGCTTTGATTTCTGCTTCGCTTAACCTCATCACGATACGCCTTCTTTCTGTAGAATGTGCCGCCCTTTTCCGTATGGGATGCAAAGCGGGGTGCCAAAGAGCGGGTCGTACGTAATTTGGCAGTCCATCTGAAATACATCTTTCACCAGTTGGCGAGAAATGACATGTTCTGGCTTCCCTTCTGCATACACTGTTTTGTCGCGAATGGCGACGAGATGATGCGCATATCGACAAGCCAAGTTTAAATCGTGGAGCACCATGACGATCGTCCGTTGTTCTTTTTCATTTAACTCAAACAATAAATCTAAAATGTCAATTTGATGTGCCAGATCCAAATACGTCGTCGGCTCGTCAAGCAAGATAATGTCCGTTTCTTGCGCCAGTGTCATGGCGATCCACGCGCGTTGACGCTGTCCGCCGGAAAGTGAATCAACCGGCCGCTCGGCGAGCTCCGTAAGCCCGGTCGCCGCTAAGGCGCGCGCAACGGCACGCTCATCTTCTTCGCTCCATTGCTTTAGCCACGTTTGGTATGGGTAACGCCCTTGCTTGACGAGCTGCAACACAGTCAGCCCTTCCGGAGCTGTAGGCGACTGCGGCAAAATGGCGAGCCGGCGGGCGATTTCTTTGGTCGGCTGTTTGGCAATCTCTTTTCCATCGAGCAAAACGGCGCCGCCTGTCGGCTTTAACAGTCGAGCCAAAGCGCGCAGCAGCGTCGATTTGCCACAGCCGTTCGCGCCGATCAACACCGTCACTTTTCCTTTTGGAATCGTTAAATGCAAGCGATCAATAATGAGCGCTTCCCCGTACGCTAAAGTCAACTCTTTCGCCTGCAGCGCTTCCATGCTTGCCCCTCCCTCATTATGTTTGGTATTGTCAAAAGTTTATCCTCCACACTCACTGTTTTTCATTGAGTTTCAACGGTGAGAATAAAAAAAGCTTGCCACCCCCGTTGTTTTAGGCCATCATTGAGGTAACCCCACACCCAACACCCAAAACAAAGGAGTGACAAGCTTGTTACCTCCATTATTAGCCTATTTGCTCGAAATAATCAAGTCCCAACATCAAATCATTGTCTATTTAATTGGTGCCTTATTAGGAAAATCCTTAAGCCGCAAAGACATGGACGAACCGGTTCGAAAACCGTACCGAAAACTTCAAGTCGATGACCTTCCCATCATCGATGTCCCAGAAACACTCGACTACCGGCAGCTTTTAGCCGACTACGAAGCCCGGCACGGCCGTCCGTTGCCGCCGATCCAACGCCGGGACAACGCTAAACACCGTGTTCCGGATTCGTTGACGTGTCCCCGTTGCCAGGCGCCGTCATCCTACCTGTACACCAACAACGGCGGAAAAGGGCAGTACCAATGCAAAGTGTGCCAATGCCGGTTCAACCATCGAAATCGGTTCAAAAAGCAAGCGGTCTTTCGTTGCCCGCACTGCTTCCAAACGCTTGAGAAAATCAAAGAACGCAAGGACTACTACATCTACAAATGCAAGAACAACGACTGCCCGTTTTACCAAAAGAACCTTCGCCGGATGAGCCAAAAAGAACGCCAACGGTTCCAGCAGAACCCTCAAGCCTTCAAGGTGCGGTATCTGTTCCGTGAGTTTTTGTTTGACTTTCAACCATTGGCCCCATCGTCGCCGAAAAAGCCAAAGGTCGATTTGTCTCGTCTGGCGGTGTCGTCGCACACCCTCGGACTCGTGTTGACGTACTACGTTAACTATGGGATGTCCTCCAGACAGACAGCCGGAATCATGAAGGATGTGCATGGCGTGTCGATCTCCCATCAGACGGTACTCAACTACGCCAATAGCGTCGCGCTCATGATTCAGCCATTTGTCGACCAGTTCCCGTACGAGCTGTCCGGCTCGTTCTGTGGGGATGAGACGTATATTCGCGTGAAAGGACGCTGGCATTACCTGTTTTTTATGTTTGATGCCGTGAAAAAGTGGTGTTGTCGTATCGCGTCTCGCCCCACCGGGATGCGTTGTCGGCCATCCGGGCCATCGATGACGTCCTGCGAAAGCTGTCGTCCATCCCGGACGATTTGTCGTTCGTCGTCGACGGCAATCCCATTTACCTGCTGGCGCAGCACTTTTTTGCCCAGCACGGGATTCCGTTTGACGTCCGCCAAGTGATCGGACTGACCAATGAGGATCCGGTGTCCGAAGAGTTCCGCGCGCTCAAACAAATCATCGAGCGATTCAACCGGACGTTTAAAGGCAACTATCGGCCGACTCACGGATTTGGCGCGGAAGAAGGATCGGTCTCCTTTGTCACGCTGTTTGTGGCGTATTTCAACTTCCTGCGCCCGCACGGTGCACTCGAAGGCCGGGTTCCTGTCGTCATCCCGGAGCTCGCCGATCTGCCCCATATGCCGGCCCGGTGGACGAAGCTGATCGCCATGGCTCAAGATTTCCTCCAACAAGAGGCAGCCTAACTTTTTTGTCCGCCGGAGCCCATGGATCAGAAGAACAGCCGGATTCGGCGAAGCGAACCCTTGACCAACCGAACCTCGTCAAAGGTAAAATTCGGTAAGGGCAAGGGCGGCTTTCCTATGCCCTCTTTTTTGTCCCCGTCGCCCTTGACGTCCCTTTCACACCTTTGGCGGGTGTTGGTCAAGGGCGAATCCGGCTCCAAGGATGCCTTACGATGCTCCATGGGATGGCGGATGTGGAGTTTTCATAAAACTTTTGACGCTACCTTATGTTTTCCGGCTTCGATACAACAAATAAATAAAATATGGCGCACCGAGTGCAGCTGTAAATACACCCGCCGGAATTTCTGTCGGCGCTAAAAGCATTCGCCCGGCGAGATCTGCTCCCATGACTAACACGCCGCCCAACAGCGCGGCCGTCGGAAGCAGCGCACCAAACGCTGAACCAACAAGCCGGCGCGCCATATGCGGCGCCATCAGCCCAACAAATCCGATGCCGCCGGCGAAGGCGACCGCTCCCCCAGTAAGCGCTGTGCTCAGCAAAACAAGTCCTAGACGTTGCCGTTCAACCGCGCTGCCAAGCCCGATTGCCAGCTCATCCCCTAATTCCTGCACATTAACATGCCGGGCCGCGAGCATAACCACAAGAAGCAGTCCAACGACCAATGGCGCCATGAACGAGACATGTTGCCAAGAGGCACCATATACGCTGCCGGTGATCCAAACGTTCGCCTGATTCGCTCGGTAAATCGGCCCGACGATCATCAATAGTGTTGTCAACGCCTGCATCAAGGCGGAAATGCCAATGCCAACAAGCACAAGCCGAAGCGGAACGAGACCATTTTTCCACGCCAACATATACACAACCCAAGCGGCAGCCGTAGCGCCGAGAAAAGCGGCAAGCGGCAACCAGTGAATGCTGACGGTGAGAGAGTTGTTTTCGTCGCTAAACAGCGCCAAAAAGGCGACGACCGCAGCGGCCGCCCCTCCGGTGATCCCGAGCACATCCGGTGAAGCGAGCGGATTGCGCACCATTCCTTGCAAAATCGCACCTGCTGCCGCAAGCGCCATTCCAGCCAGCCAAGCGACCAACACGCGCGGCAGACGGAACGTTAAAATGACCGTCTGGTGAATTTCCTCACCATAGCCAAGTAGCGCAGTGGCAGCTTCGACTGGCGAAATGCTCATCTCCCCGCTGCCGACGCTGACGAGAAAAAGCAAAACTGCAGCTGCCCCAAGCGCAGCGATCACAACAGCAGCTTTTTTGTCATAGAAAAATGATACATAGTTTCCCATTCGGACAGTGATGTATTTTTTCATTTCGTGGTGATCCCCCTGCGGGCAATGTAGACGAAAAACGGAACACCGATCAACGCGGTGACAATGCCGACAGGCACTTCACGCGGCATGAGCACGTAGCGAGCCCCAATATCAGCAGCCAACAGCAAAATCCCACCAAGCAAAGCGCAGTACGGAAGCAGCCAGCGATGGTCAATACCGGCCAGCGCCCGCGCCATATGCGGCACCATGATGCCAATAAAGCCGATCGGACCAGCGACAGCAACCGATCCGCCAGCGAGCAGCACGACTAACAGAGCAGCGGCGGCTTTGATCACATTCGTCCGCTGTCCGAGTCCTTTCGCTACATCGTCTCCCATCATTAAGATGTTGACATGACGCGCCAACAACATGGCTCCGAGCCAGGCCGCTGCCAAATACGGAAAGACGGTTACCAACAATTCCAAATTCCGGCCGGCGACCGATCCGGCCAGCCAAAAGAGCACTTCTTCGAGCGCTTTTTCGTTCATCGCCAACATTCCTTGCGTCAGCGAGGCAAATAAGGCAGCGACGGCTGTGCCGGCAAGCGTCATCTTCAGCGGTGTCAGTCCTTCTTTTCCTGCGGCGCTGATCACAAACACGATTGCCGCCGCCATCGCCGCCCCAATAAATGCGACCCATGACAACATTTGCATGGAAGAGATGGAAAAAAACGTGACCATAACAACAATGAAAAAACCGGCCCCTGCATTAATCCCGAAAATGCCCGGCGAAGCGAGCGGATTTCTCGTCAGCGCTTGCATGAGCGCCCCGGCCATCGCTAAGCTTGCACCGACCGCTGCGGCAATGAGCGCCCGCGGCAACCGGACCGTCGCCACAACTAAATGGGCGTTCGAGCCGTTATTGTCGATCAATGCTGTTATCGCCTGTCGCCAGTTCGTATCAGTATATCCGTATACAATGCTCATCCACATCGCAGTAAGAAGCAAGATGAATAGCCCAATGAGGCCAAGCGCTTTTTGCCGGTTTGTTGCTAACATTCTCCTGAGGTCTCCCTTGCTTCATTAATTATATATCTATCGTTAAGTCTATTTGATAATGACTCTCATCGTCAATAATTTTTTGTGATGTTCTCATATTTTTTAATTTTATATTGACAATGATTATCGCTTTTATTTATTATACTATCGTAAATGAAATTCATTATCAACACCAAAGGGGGACGTAACTGTGAAATTGAAACATCGCTCTCTTCTTTCCGTTTTCATCCTTTCTCTCCTTCTTCTCGCAGGTTGCGGCGGAAAACAGGAAGAAGCGGGCCAATCAGCGAAAGATAACGAACCGAAAGCAGAAGAGAGCTACACGATCGAACACGCCATGGGCACGACAGAAATCAAAGGAACTCCAAAACGGGTCGTCATTTTAACGAACGAAGGAACAGAAGCGCTTCTTGCGTTAGGCGTAAAACCGGTCGGCGCTGTCAAATCGTGGACTGGCGATCCTTGGTATGACCACATCAAAGACAAAATGGACGGCGTCAAAGAGCTTGGATTGGAATCGGAACCGAGCGTTGAAGCCATTGCCGCTTTAAAACCGGACTTAATCATCGGCAACAAAATGCGTCATGAAAAAATTTATGAGCAGTTAAAACAAATCGCACCGACCGTGTTCGCAGAGACGCTGCGCGGCAACTGGAAAGACAACTTTATGCTGTATGCGAAAGCGGTGAACCAAGAAGAGAAAGGGAAGCAAGTCATTGCCGAATACGACAAGCGCGTTGAAGACTTAAAAGCGAAACTTGGCGACAAACTGAAGATGGAAGTATCGATTGTCCGCTTTCTGGCCGGCGACGTCCGCATTTACCATAAAGACTCGTTCTCCGGTGTCATTTTGGACCAACTCGGTTTCGCCCGTCCGGAATCGCAAAACGTGAACGACTTCGCGGAAACAGGCGTGACGAAAGAACGCATCCCGGCTATGGACGGCGACATCTTGTTCTACTTTACATATGAAACGGGGGACGGCAAAGCGAACGAAATAGAAAAAGACTGGATCAACGATCCGCTCTTTCAAAACTTAAACGTTGCGAAACAAGGCAAAGTGTACAAAGTGAGCGACACAATTTGGAACACCGCTGGCGGTGTGCTCGCGGCTCATTTGATGTTGGATGATATTGAGAAATACTTCTTGGAACAACAATAAAGATACAACATGAAGCTGTACAAAACGGAGCACTCCCCTCGCTCCTTTGTGCAGCTTTTTTGTTCGCTTTTGCCGCTTCCCACTCCATTTTAAGGAAACAGCAGCGCGCCTGCCTGACGGCAAGTCCGTTGCCGCCTGGCGCAAAGTATGGTACATTCAAACTATGAAACGAATCGAAGAGAAAGGAAGAAGAAGATTGAAACGTCCGACGTGGATCGCAGCATGCATGTTGTCGTTCAGCGTTCTGCTGTCAGGCTGTGCCGATGACAGCAGCCAAGAACAAAGCCATTCGCATATAACGAAAACCGCCAACGGCGATATTCGTGAAACAACGAAATCGATTGAGCATTTGCCAAGCTTTTTAAGCGTGTTTGAGGAAGACATGGCTGTGTTGTACCAACAAGCCGCCGAGCACCGCGAACTGCTTGAGAACATCCCGTGCTATTGCGGCTGCGGCGAAGCAGCGGGGCATAAAAACAACTACGACTGCTTCGTCTATGAAAATAAACAAGATGGATCAATCGTTTGGGATGACCATGGGACGAAATGTGGCGTCTGCCTAGAGATCGCCGCTGAGTCGATCGCCGCTTATGAAGCCGGAAAATCGGTGAAAGACATCCGTCACATGATCGATGAAAAATATAAAGAAGGCTATGCCGAGCCAACGCCGACAAAGCCACTTTAATATCGACAAAAAAGCGCCGACTTCGGCGCTTTTTCTATTAAGACCGGACTCTTCTTCATTCTGATAGAGTCGGCTCCTCCAATGCTGCGAGGAAGATCAATGGCGGCTGAGGGCGGCATACAAATCATGCAATGTTTCAATGCCGAGCTCACGCAGTTCACCGAGCAAAATCGCCCAGAGCTTCACCATCGCTTCCACATCTCCGTCCGCTGTATGGCGCCGCGGACAGTCAATGCCATAGCAAGCGAGGGCATCGTCAAGCGTCGGGCACGGATGGCGGACAAGGCTGACTATTGGTTGCATATCGACAAAGCGCCAGCTCCATTTTTGCCGATAATGACGCCAAAGCACATGGCGCAAAAATGATAAATCATGGCCAATATGGTAGCCGACCAAGACACCTGCGGAAATAAATGGAACAAACGTGCGCAACGCCTCAGCAAGCGGTGGGGCGAACACAACGTCTTTCGCTTCAATGCCGGTCAAATCAGAAATATGTTCCGGAATCGGTTTTTCCGGTTTGACGAGCGTCATATATGCGCCGGTGACGAGACCATTGGCTGTTTTCGCCGCTGCCATGGCTAAAATTTCGTCACCTTGCTGCGGCGAAAAACCGGTCGTTTCCATATCGATGATGACGAACGGAATATCGGTCAAACGGTCATGCCAATCAATGAAACGGTCTTTCTCTTTTTGCAGCGAGCGAAGCCAGCTTTCGTGCTGCAGTGACTGATCGTTGCCCAATAAGGCGGGCGATGCTCCGCGCGGAACGCCCAGGGCCAATAAGCGAAGCGCCCGCTGCCAAAAACGGTGCCGGTCATTCATACATCCCGACCACCCGGCGAGCAACGAAGCGCTGCAACCGCTTCGCGGTGCGCATCGCCTGCTTCAGCTGCTTTTGCTCCGCCCGGTTGAGCGTCTGCCATAATACATATTCCCGCCCGTCTTCCACCTCGGTGCTGTATTTAAGGCGAATATAATAGTAAACCGTAAGCGCCTCTTGAACATCAATAGAAAGCGCTGACGGCAATGCCCCGGACTCTGCTAGCATCCGCTGCCGCTCTAACGTCGTCACCGCTGGCACGCGCGTTAGACAAGCAAGCCATTTCAAAGCGTTAGCGATCTGCACATAACCACTTTGTTTCATATGAATCGCCCCACTGTGCGGACCCCATCGTTCTGTTTGCACATTGCCAAACCAACCGAGCGGAACACGAGGAAATTGAACATGTTCCCCCATGCGCGCCAACAGCAGCGGCCGGTCAGCAACCTCCGCAAACAACGCCCTCCTCCCTGCATCAGCCAATTCGACGTCACCATAAAGCGGCCGCATATCCATCGCGATGTACAAAAAGCGAAGGTCGTTTGGCCATCCGCCATCTAAATAGGAAGATAGCTGCCGTTCCCAGTCGCTCATCGATTGCGCCCAACGCTTATTAGTTGCCATCACATAGCCGGAACAATACGGATAACCGATCTCATACAGCATCTTCGTCCCGATGGCCGCCATATGGCGAATAAACTCGTAACAGCCCTTCTCCTCTTCTCGAACGCAAGTAAATAAGATGCCATGATCTTGATCCGTCCACACCGTCGGCTCGCGTCGGCCGATGCTCCCCATCACATACCAACACCAGGCCGACGGCCGGATGCCAACAGCCCCTTTCACTGTCTCCTGTTCGGCAAGGAAAAATACGCGACGAAACACGGCTTCATGCACGCCGACCACCTCTTCCGCCAGCTGTTCGATATGCTCAAGCGCCAGCCATCGCCGCAATTCGCGCACCAACTCGTCATGGCAGAAACGAAGATCGGTAACCGACTCGGCCGTTTTCAGCCGGTCGGTTACCGCTGCCAACATCGCTTTCTTCTCCATCTTTATCGCTGAGTGGCTGTCTTCGGCTGATAGGCCGGATCAAGCTGTTCCGGATAGCCGTAAGCGCCGTGTTCGCTAATATCAAGCCCGGAAATTTCTTGCTCCGCTGTGACGCGCAGCCCGATCGTTTTCTTCATGACATATAAGATGGCAAACGAGACGACGGCCACATATATCGCTGCACCCACCACACCAACCGTTTGTACAATCAACTGATCGAATCCACCACCGTATACTAAACCGGCTTTGCCGACACCGGTGATTTCCACTAAGCGTGGCGAAGCGAAAAATCCGGTTGAAATGGTGCCGATGATGCCAGCAATACCATGGACGGAAAAAGCGTAAATCGGGTCGTCAATCCCTTTACGTTCGAAGTAAACGGACGTCCAGAACGTGAACGATCCCGCGACAGCCCCGATAATGACCGCTGCCCACGGTTCAACGAACGCGCATGCTGCCGTAATCGCAACCAATGCCGCTAACACGCCGTTGACCATCGCCGGGATGTCCGCTTTGCCGACTAACACTTTTGCTGTCAAGATCGCGGCAATCGCTCCTGCCGCAGCAGCCAAATTCGTTGTCAGCGCGACATAGCCGAAAAACCCATCACCAACTGCCATCGTACTCCCAGCGTTAAAGCCGAACCAACCAATCCATAAAATCAAACCGCCAATCACGGTATAAACTTGGTTATGCCCAGGAATGACATTCGGTGTTTTGTCTTTATTGAACTTGCCGATGCGCGGTCCAAGCAATACAGTGGCTACAAGCGCCGCGATGGCCCCTTGCAAATGGACAACTGTTGAACCAGCGAAGTCTTGCATTCCCATTTGTCCGAGCCAGCCACCGCCCCACACCCAGTGGCCGATGACTGGATAAATAACGATCGTAAAAATCGTTCCGAAAACGAAATAGACAGACAGTTTCGCCCGTTCTGCAAAGCCGCCCCAGGCGATGGCAAGCGACACACCGGCAAAACCGAGCTGAAATAAAAATTTAAGTGCCAATGGCACATTCGCCCACGACAGCGAATCAAACGTCCCTTCCCCTTCTTGTAAAAACCACCCTTCCGTTCCGATGAAGCCGTTTCCTGCTCCAAACGTAATAGCAAAGCCAAATGCCCAAAACGCTAAAGATGCGAGCGCAAAGCTTAAAATTTGTTTACCGGCCACATGCCCGGAGTTTTTCATGCGTGTCGATCCTGCCTCAAGCAAGGCAAACCCCGCTTGCATGCCAATGACGAGCACCGCCGCGAGCATCACCCAAAGAGCATCAAGACCAAACATCAATGTTTTCTCACCCATGTACATCCCCCTTTTTGTTATTTGTTGTTACTTTTATATGTTATAATATATAACATGGTTAAGACGAATACAACGTATATTTTTATAGAATCCGCTTTCATAAATAAAAACTTTGTTAAGTTTTCTAACAAAAAGGAATGCCCCTCATCATGAAGGGCATTCCTGCCATGTTACGCAACGCGAATGAGCTTGCCAAACGGTACACGCGGCATATAATCATCCGGGACAAGCCAAAATACCTCATAGTTCACTTCCAATTCTTCGTAAAAATATCCAGTCACATCGGTGATATAAAATAACGTATCGATTTTTTGCGTAGCGGCCCATTCGAGCACTTCAGTGTACGACGATTTTCCATGCTTGAAATATTTAAGTGTAGCTATACCAACTGGAGATACATCGCGAATTTTAAAATCCGCTTGGACGAGCAACGTGTCCGGACGCAATTTCTCAAACAGCTTGATGATGTTTTGAATCAGCACCGGACGGGACGGCCGGTTCGACGTATCGATCGCCAATGCGATCGATTGGTCTTTCCGTTCTTTGAGCAACGCTAACAAAGCCCGCTGCCATCTCACGATGATCATCCCCCTTGTATCGGTGAATCGTCGTGCGCACTACTAGTATAGACGGCAATGGCAGAAAGTACGAACTGTTTTTCTTTCCTTTTTCCCCTTCCTTTTCACAAACAAGTCAGAGATTTCGTTAGCACAAAAAACGCCAAGGACTCATTCCTTGGCGTTTTCCGCGTCCTTTGGCGCTTTACTCTGACCGGAGAGGGGAATGTCCGGTCCGTTTTCTTGGTCAACTGCTGCCTCAACGGTTCCTTCCATATACGCATCGCTTACTTGTTCATGCGTTTCAGCCAACGCCGCTCCAAGAAACGAATCTGATTTATAATCAGACGGGGCATATTGCCGTCCGGCGATCTCGAGCGCTTGTTTGTTCTCCGTCATCGTTATTCCTCCTTATTCATTCCCAATTCACTTATTAATGTGGAACAGGTGTAGAAAATAAAAAGAGGAAGTTTTTGGATTATGCATGCATACACTGCGGCAAACGCGGCAAACTAACGATAAACACCGAAAAGAGAGGATGATGGCCAATGAGGCAGCCAAAACAAAATGACAGCCTTGAACAACAACGAAAAAAGCAACAGCCGGAAAAAGAGAGGGAAAAACAGCCGGGATACGGGGATAAAAAACTAGAAGGGCCGAACTCCCCGGCGGAATAAAGGCGGCAGGATAAGATGAGACATTTGCTGGCGTTAGTGCTAAAATATTTGCTTACAACGACCGTCATGTTCGCCATTTTGCCGCTGTTTTTGCGCGTTTCGTCGGCGGAAATATTATGGTTCAGCCTTTGGCTGACGCTTGTCGCCTATGCGCTCGGCGACTTATACGTTTTGCCGCGCCTCGGCAACGTTTCGGCGACGATCGCTGATTTTGGCCTCGTATTTGTCGCCACATGGATTGGCATCGGTGCGTTTTATGATACCGCCGGCGGCGCCATCTTAAGCGCGGCGTTTTTCTCTGCTTTGCTCGTTGCATTCGGGGAATTGTTGTTTCACGCTTACGTATTGCGGTTTGTCATCGGCCAACATGAAAAAGAAGACGTGCCGCTCATCGGCAGCCAATGGCAAACGGAGACAGCGGAAGAGTTTGACGTCCGCGCCACCCGTTCCGACGATCGGGAAAGCAAACAGCTGGGGCAAGAAAGCAACCGACAGGAACAAGAACCTCCCAATCCCCCCATTTTGTAAGCAGCGGATAAGCATCAAATGGCCAATGCTCATCAGTGACGAATTAAACACTCGCTGCTCCACCTGTTCCCTCATCAACAGGAACCTTATAACAGTAAAAAACGGGTGTCTTGTCGTCTGCAAGACACCCGTTTTATACGACGAAATTCGCTTTATTCTGCTTGTACGGACTAGACACTATCTTTTCGTCCTCCGGCAATGCTCAAAACACTGCCGTCCCTCTTTATTGTTCCGGCCGCTTCAACGAGAGCAGCGTCTGTTTCAGTTCCGCCTCCATCGCCGCTAGCTCACGTTCAGCCTGCTGCCGTTTCAAGCGGCCCTCAGCTTGAATTTTTAACGTTTCTTCGAGCGTGGTAATCAAATTTTCTTGCGTTCGCTTCAACGTCTCCATATCGATGAGGCCGCGCTCATTTTCCTTCGCAATTTCGATGCTATTCGTTTTTAACATTTCCGAGTTGCGCAACAAGAGTTCGTTTGTCGTTTCGGCAACCCGCTTTTGCGCTTCAGCCGCCTTTTGCTGGCGGAAGAGCGTTAAAGCAATCACAACTTGATTTTTCCAAAGCGGAATCGCATTTAAAATCGATGACTGGATACGCTCAACAAGCGTTTCGTTCATATGCTGGATCATGCGGATTTGCGGCGCCGTTTGGATCGTCACTTGCCGGCTAAGCTTTAAGTCGTGCACCCGCTTTTCAAGCCGATCAGCGAACTGCCGCAAGTCCTGAACCTCCTGCCATGCCATTTGGTCTCCGGAACGCTCGGCAGCGGCCTGCTTTTCCGGGATCATTTTCGTCCGTAGCTCCTCAAGCTTATATTCGGCCGCCGCAATATAAATATTGAGCGCTTCAAAATAGTCTTTATTTTTCTCATAAAGCGTCTCAAGCATCATCACATCGCGAAGCAGTCCATGCCGGTGTTTCTCAAGCTGGTCGGCGATTTTGTCAATTTCGACGCCGATTTTTTGGTATTTCGCCACGATTCCTTGCAGCGGTTTGGCCACCGTACCAAACAGACGGGACAACCATCCTTTTTTTGCCGGCATGAGATCATCCGGATTAACTTCTTTAATTTTTGCCATTAGCTCACTAATCACTTCACCGACCGGACCTGCATCTTTCGTCTGCACATGATGCAAAATCGTATGAGAAAACTTCGATAGTTCTGCTTGTGCGGCCACGCCGTACTGTAAAATGGCCTGTTGGTTGGCTGGGTCGATTTGCTTGGCGAGCGCCAGCGCTTTTTCCCGATGTTCTGGCTTTAACGTCTCAAGCACGCTGGTCGGCTTATCTGCTTCTTCAGCCCGCGACACAGCCGGTGAGGAAAACGGCTGAGCCAACAGTTCATCGAGCGTGCTTGTCCGTTCCTGTTCGCGAAACAAGTCGATTGGTTCTATCTCACGATTCCGTTCATCCATTGTCATTCCCCTTTCCTTGACGGCAGCAAATGAAGACGATCCGGTTGTTGGAGCGATTGCTCAAGTACTTTCGCTTCCGTCTGAAGCGACCAAACATCGCTTGATAACACTTCAAGCAACTGCCGCTCTGCCGCTTGGGTCAGCTCGCCGAGCAGCCGTTCCGTCCTCCGCAGCGCTTCTGCCATGTCGGCGTTTTGCACAGGTTGTTGCGACAAGTATACGTATTTTTCAACCATCTCCACCGCTGTCGGCCACTCGTTGAGGAAAAACGGTTGGACAAGGCGGAGCTGATGCGGTTTTTGTTCAACCGCACGAATGATCCGGTCGACGACCGCGCTCAACCGGGAAACGGTTTGCCACATGGCCACCGAGCGAAGCCGGAAACGGGCGCGGCGCACCCGTTTCCATAACGCGCGTGCCTCGCGAAGCTGGCTGCGGACATATGCCTGCTCCTCAGCCGACACGTCGGCTACCAAACGGCGCTGCCGTCTTTTCATCACAGCAGATACCCCCCACATCGCTCCCATCCCTGATAAGAGTGAGGGCAAAAAGCGAAAATCAGCGGCGATAAATACAGTGACCGCAACGATGATTCCAACGTTCCATGAAACAAACCAACGCCATATCGTGCGAAGCAGTTGCTTCATTGTCCATCCCTTTCTTCATCTTTTTTTCTATTATAGCACGTCCATTTTATATACGTACAATCGCCTCGAGAAGTTTCATCGCCAACCGGCACGTATAGGACAATGGCCGTTTTGAATAGGCTATATTAAACGAGGCAAGCGAAAGGGGGATGGCTATGAAGGCGATCGATTGGCAACTTTTCTCGTTTGTCGCCGTCTCATTGCTCAAAGAGTACTGGTGCTATGTCGGCCTGCCGCGCGTCTATTACTGGAGGGCAGCCGATGATGATCAAAAAGCCGCCTAGCGGCTGAAGGAGGGGATATGATGCAGCCATGGCACCGTCCCGCCCCATCCCGTGCAACGATGACTGTCATCGGCCAAGGAACGGTCACTGCAAAGCCGGATACCGTTATGATTGCGCTTGGCGTCCGCACCGCGCATCAGAACGTTCAAGAAGCACTAGCCGACAACGCCCGGCGCACCAACGATGTCATTGAGGCATTAAAAGCAGTCGGCGTCCGCCCGGAAGATTTCGAGACGACCGCCTTTTCGATCATTCCAACGTACGAACATCCCGACGGCGCAGCCGTCTTATCCGGATATGAGGTCGAGCATTGGCTCAACATCACCGTCCGCGATCCAAAAACAGCCGGCTCCATTTACGAAACAGCTGTCGCCCACGGGGCGAATCTTGCCCGCGGCTTAGAGTTCCGCCTAGCCAACGAACAAACTTACTATCAACAAGCACTGACGCTAGCGGTGAAAAACGCAAAAGAAAAAGCCCTGGCCATCGCCCGCACTCTTGGCTTGCCGCTTCACGACATACCCGTCGAGCTGAAGGAACGGCCGACAAGCCCGCCGGCACCATACAGCCCTATCGTTCTTAGCGCTTCCTCATCATCGTCGCCTGTGCAGACGCAAGATGTCACCATTACCGCCATCGTCGAAGCTGTATTCGCCTATTCGTTCATTTCGTGATATCGACTTCACGAACGCGGGCGCCGCCGAACAGCTCAACGCGGGCTGTCTTCTTTTTGCCATCCGGATGAACAGCCGTCACTGTGTATGCGCCTGGCAGATACGGGCCGATTTTTTTGACGAACGGGTCTTTTGTCTCCTCCTCCTTCACTTTTACCCCGTTGACGACGAGCGTCGCTTCGGAATCAGCGACACGGGCGTGGATGAAATATAGAGCCGGTTCAAACACATATCGATTTTCAAACACATGAATCGTAAACACCGGCGGATGGGACGTCAATCCTTTAATATACACTTGCTTGCCTTCGCTCTGACGAGCAAACTCCTCATCAAGCATTTTATACGCCTCCGGATGCTGGTCGAAATAGGCAAACAAAGGCGTTAGCGTTTGGTCATTGAGCGGTACCGTTTCATCCGTCACCCGCAACATCACCTGCAAGGCAGCGGCATTGCGATCTTCGATGGCCCCTTTTAACCTCATGATGGCGATCTCACGCCCTGCCGTCGTTTTCAACGCGCCGTATCCACTCCAAATCAGCGCACCCATCCCCCATAGGACAGCGAAAGCAAAAAGCAACCAACCGATGAAACGGTATTGTTTTTTTCTCTTTTCCCTGGACAAAACACGTGCTTGTTGGCGCTTCTCGTAGCGCGCCATCGCTGCAGCACCGTCTTGTCCGCTCCCCCCCTGAATCATATCCGGTTCAGACGTGTGCGGTTTCATGATCGCTTCCCCTCTCCTTCTCTTTATCTAGTTCCACTTTATGTTAGAGATAGGGAATATATGTTACACGAGCGTCGACGCGCTTTTTATTATAATGATGCATAAAAAAAACGGGTAGCCGTTTGCACTACCCTGTCATCAGGAAAGAGAAATATCGGATCGCTGCGCCCGTCCTGCTTGCTGGAACATCCACGCATACAGCCCTGCGCTTGCCAATGCGAGTATGCCGAGAAATGCAAATGTCCACGTATAGCCGATCCAAGTCACTGCGGCAAGAGAAAACGGTGCCAACATCCGGCCGATCGTAAAACGAAGGCTCGCCGCAGCAAAATATTGGCCACGCATATCCTCAGGCGCCAACTTCGACACAAACGACTGCTGCAAACCGGCCGTCATCAGCTCGGCCAGCGTAAACAGTCCCATTACTAACATCAACCCAACGATCGATGTCGTATGGCTAAACAGCCACATTGTGACGCCGTATAAAATCGACGAACCGATAAACGCCCATCGTTCGTCGTAGCGCTCCATATAGCGCGCCACCATCACTGTGCCAAGCACGACAAGCAGCCCGTTTTCTGCAATCAGGAGCCCAAACGCACTAGTCCCATCTATCGTAAAACGCCCCCATAATGTTTCCCCTTCGATTGTTTCTTTTGTATACACAGGAATTAACAAATCCAGCTGCATGAACGTTTGCGCCACCAGCACCCCAGCGGCGATAAACAAGAAAAAGGTGCGGTCGCGAACAATGACGGCGTATTGCCTTAGTTGTTCGCGCCAAAACTGCGGCCACTCCTCCACCTTCTTCCTGCCTGCCGCCAACGAAGCCGTTTCACGCAACTGTTTAGCCAACAGTGTCGCCATCGCGAAGCATGAGCAGGCCGCGGCAAGCAACAACGCAAACCGGTGATTCGCATAAAATAGCCCGCCGATCGTCGGACCGATGACAACCGAGACGTTGACAGATGTATAAAACACAGCAAATACATGACTTCGATCTTTTTCGGGCACAACATCCGCCACCATCGCCTGGCTCGCCGGCCAGTAAAACGCCCCACAAATGCCGGCAAACGTAAAACATAAAAAGCCGACGAGCGGCGACGACCACCATGGGGAACTAGCCAAGGCAAAAATAAAAAACGCCGCCCCCTGTCCGTAAGCGGATAACACCATCATCCGCTTGCGCCCGAACATATCGGCGCAATAACCGCCTAGCAAATTGGCAACAACAGAAAATACCTGTGAAACGATCAATAGCACACTTGCGGTTTCCTTGCCAAATGATTCGGCAAAATAAATGGCCATAAACGGAAAAAACATCCAAAAGGTTGTATTCATCAGCGCCTCGCCAAACAGCCGAACTTTCAAGTTGCGATCCCAGTCGCGTATTCGCATCGTCGCGTCCTCCGTGATCTACAGACTCATTTCAACCTGCTGAACATTATAACATAGTTTTCTATTTTTTGTTAGAGAACTATGCTAGCAAAAAAAATCCTGTCCATCAGACAGATGGACAGGATGGGGAAAGACGCCGTTCTTACTTGCGGATAAATTGCTGCGTCCAAATATAGCCGTTTTCTTCAAAACCAACGCCGATATGTGTAAAGTTTTTGTTCAAAATGTTGGCCCGGTGACCTTCACTGTTCATCCACGCATTAACCACTTCTTGCGGTGTGCGTTGGCCTTTAGCAATGTTTTCCCCAGCAGCTGTGTACGAGATGCCGAATTTTTTCATCATCTCAAACGGGGAGCCGTACGTCGGGCTGTTGTGCGAGAAGTAGTTGTTAACCGCCATATCGCGTGATTTTTCACGGGCGACTTTGCTGAGGGCTAAGTCGACTTGAAGCGCTGGCAGACCATGTTTTGCCCGTTCTTTGTTCGTCAATTCAACGACTTGCTGCTCATACGCATTTAAGCCCGTTGTTTCTTGTGTTGTAGACTTTGGTGCCGTTGCTGGCGTTTTTGCTGGCGCTTGCGTATTAGCTGCCGGTTTCTTCTCTGGCTGTTTGACCGTTGCCGGCGCTTGCGGCTTCGCCTCTGTCGGCTGTTTTACCGTTGGTTGTTGTGCCTGTTTAGCCGGTTGGATCGACACAAACGGGAAGTATTGTTTCAACCATTTTTCCAAATCTTGAACGTTTGTATTCGTATATTTTACTTGATACACGTTCGTCGTCGGGCATGTCGTCCCTGCTGCTTCCGTTTTCGTCGTTGCCGCAAACGAAGCACCGATGAGTGCAACCGAAGCGGCGATCGTGGCTACCATTTTCTTTTTCATTGGAATTCCTCCTTGGTTTCTATTTTCAAAGTTTCAAAGATTGTTGCGTCTCAGGCGTGTTGATTATCCAATAAAATCCAAAGGGTATAGAAAAAAGAGCACCTTTCCTGTAGAATGTGAGTAGCGACACAAACAAACCCAGGAGGTGCTCTCTATGAACAAGCATACCACACTCCCGAATTTGATGCAAAAACTTGTTTCGGATGAAGAGATTCAACTGATTGCCGAAGCGGTTGGGTATCGTGATTCGTCTCGAACCTTTACGTTGCGCGAGTTGATTCACTTCTTCCTGCTGGCCGCCATGCATCAATGGAAAAGCTTTCGCCACGGAGCCGATGTGGGGCCTCTGTATGGATTGCCGCGATTCCATTATTCAACTGTATCCAAGAAAGCGAAAGAAGTTCCCTATGACATCATGAAACGCTTGTTGGCGTTGATCATTTCCAAGTGCAACCGCCAAACCCGCCGTTCGCTTCGGTTTCCCAAACCGCTTCGGGTGGTGGATTCGACGACCGTCACGGTCGGGAAAAACCGCCTGCCATGGGCGCCGTATCACGGCGAACGCGCCGGAGTGAAGCTGCACGTCGCGTATTCGCCGGAATCCTCGTTGCCGGCAGACGTGGTGGAAACCATCGGACTGCGTCATGATGGCCCGGTGGGAGAACAGTTGACGAACGCTCAACAAGTGCTGGTGGAAGACCGGGCGTATTTCAAAATCGAACGCCTCGATCGATTTGTGGAGCAGCATCAGCTCTTTGTCATTCGGATGAAGGACAACATCGAACTTCATCAGAAAAAAAGCTTGAAACGCCTTTCCAGCACATCCTCATCGGTTCAAGCCGACTTCACGTGCCAGTTGGGGACGAAACAATGCCGCTCCACCAAGCGTCACCGGGTGGTGATCTTTCGAGATGCGAATGGCCGCGACATTCGGGTCGTGACGAACCTCTTCCATGCGTCTGCGGAAACCATTGCCGACATGTACCAACAACGTTGGACTGTTGAGGTCTTTTTCCGTTGGGTGAAGCAATATCTGAATGTCCCGACCTTGTTTGGCACGACGGAAAATGCGGTATACAACCAACTGTTTGCGGCGTTCATCGCGTATGTGTTGCTGCGATGGCTGTATGATCAAACCAAAAAACAGACGAACGTCTCTCTTTCCTTCATTTCGTTCGTTCGCCGTTTTTTCTCTGGGCAGCTTCCTCTCGATTGGAAATCCGGGATGGCCGCTGCTTTGTTTGAGTATGCCCAAATTTATGGAAGGCGTATGTCTAATTTTGGATAATCAACACTCGTGGTTGCGTCTGTCAATGAGGCTCGCGTTGTTCGATAAGGACCGTTCCGATGTCCTCTCAACCGCATCCCCATTATACCACGGGGTTTTTGTAATATTTTTGGTCCAAAATGGAAAAAGGAACATGTTGGCAACCTCTGGTTAAAAACACGATTGTTTTCATTGCCAGAGAAACACTGATTGCCGATGGCTACAACAATTGGAAGACACATCCTTTCACTAATGTTGACTCCTTTTTTTCCTCTATTACTCTAATGTTCTATATTTTTCTTGCAAAAAAAGAGTTGACAGTCTCTTATTCAGACATTTCACTTAACAATTGTTACATCTGCGTTACAAAATAGACAGAGAAACACATCGTTTTGTTATAAAAAAGAAGCTGGCGGCGATGAGCCCCAGCTTTTTTGTTTATTCACCGTTTCCCTCTTGATCAACAACAAGCACGGTTTGTACTTCGTTCGGTTTTACCTGCACAGTAAATCGTTGTTGTGCATCCATCGACAACGGCGCGAGCGGTGTTTCATTTAAGTTCGTGCGCCATACCGTCGATAACGACCCGTGCCATTGGAATGACGCCATCGTCTTCTGCACTGTTGGGTTAAAGAAACGAATAACTACGCCGCGGTTGTCTTCACTTCGCTTCACCGTGCTTAGCACCGTCTCACCTTCCTGCTGTGAAAACAAGCTATATTCATACGGTACTGAAAACGCCACCGGATTCATTTTCATGGCATCGTACGGCAGTTTGTTGTACGTATAAAGCGGCGTCAAAAACTGTTTCGCCCGTTTGGCGACATTTGCTTCTTCCGTCGTTCCACGATGCGTTGTCAACGCGAAGTGCAGCTCACTTGTACCGAACATTTGTGAATTCGGCGTTTCCATTTTAATTCCGGAAGGACGACCCGGCCGACGCACGAGCTCTTCTTTACCAAGATAACCGACGCTGCGCAAAAGTGTCACCGCGATCGTATCATGCTGTTTCCCGACAATCTCATACTCTCTCGTGCTGTTCGTCAGCACGGCTACACCGCCTGTTTCATCCGACAATCCGACATACGTAAGCATCGGGTAGATCGCATCTGGACGTTCGTCCCATCCTTCTTGCTCCCATACATCAATTGCCGGATCGACGACCGGCCGCCGAATGACGCCGAATTGGTTGTCAGCGACCGAATGGGACGAAGCAATACCGGTTGGTACATACATGCGAACACGGTGATCTTTTGCTTCGTTGTTGATGAGCACCCGGACATCGATGAGTGGTTGATCCATCGGAACAGTCAACCGAATGGAGACATCCAGAATACAATCGTGCCGTTTTGCTTTTCTGCCTTCAAGGTCGGCCGGCAACGGCAACCGGTAAGCAATATCGGCATAAGCAAAATAGCTGTTTTGACGGAGCGAATATGTCGCCTTCACTTCCTTATTATCAATCGGTTCATCGCCCGGCAAAGGGGAAAAGTCGTATTCGTCCCCATCATCACCGACATCTTCAAGCAAGAGCACATCACGGAAGGTTCGCTGCAGCTGTTTGTCATAAACGTTAATCGTTCCATTCTCGTTAACAGTGATTGTGTAAAAAGGCGTATCAATTTGCTCAACAGCCGTTGGTGTCTGTGTTTTCATCTGTTCCGCCTCTTGCACAACGTACGCCTTATACCCCATCGCCGGGATGCGATCGCGGAAATGGATCGTGTAGCGGATAAACGGATCGTAGTTGCCGTAATGGACAATTTGCCGGTCAATGAGCCCCGGGTCAACAATCGTTTCATCGACCACTTCAAATTCTACCGGTTCCCCGTGCTCATCCACGAGGCGGAATGCTTTCCATTTCGTCGTAATTTCCGCTTCGATCGGCTCATTCCGTTCGTATGGGAGTGTGTTGTACACAACCAACTTGTCAATCGACCGATCCGACGGCATCGCATCGGCAATTTTGCGCATATAAAACGTTATGAGTCGGTCGGTCCGCTCTTCCGCTAGCGCAAAGCGCCCCAAAATGTCGCGATGAACGAGGTCTGAGCAGCAGCAACCAATGCTGTCATGCGCATGGTTTTTCATCATCTCTTTCCAAATGAGCTCCATCAGCCGATGCTCGTACGGAAACCCAAGAGTCGAGGCGATGGCAGCCAGCGGCTCAAGCACGTTCGTTACTTTGTTTTCAATGCGGGCGTTCGCCGCTTTAATGTCCATGCGAGTCGAGTAAATGCTGCGATGAACGCGCATATATTTGCCGTCCAAAAACTCGCCGCGTATAACTGGAAGCTGCTCTTCTTTTTCCAACTGTTCAAACACATGTTCATAACGGCTTAAGAAAAAGGTCCGCTCTGGATAGAGCGTTTGCAGCTTGTTGATCACGTCAAAAATATTTTTTTGAATCGGCATTTGGTCATGGCCGTTCGGAATGAGAATATGCTCGGTGGTTGCCCCGCGGTCCAAAACGGAAAAGTATTTGTCCATCCGCTCCTTCAGTTTTGCTTCATCAGTCGGAAGATACTTGCCGATGGCATAACCGAGCGGGAATAGCTGCACAAGCACTTTAGAACCGTCATTACTCACCCAGTAAAACTCGGTTTTGTCTGTGCCGTGTCGTTCCGACACACCGCGCCAAAAAATGGCCCGCTTAATACCGAAGCCATTCAAAATTTGCGGCATCTGCGCTGATTGTCCGAACGAGTCAGGAAGATAGCCGATTTGCATTGGCTCGCCGAACTCCTGGCAATCTTTCAGCCCATAGAGTAAGTTGCGGACAATCGACTCCCCGCCGACGACCATTTCATCCGTTTGCGTATACCACGGACCGATGATCAGCTTTCCTTCTTGGACAAGGCGGCGAATGCGCTCTTTTTGCTCCGGCTTGACGGACAAATAGTCTTCTAATACAACCGTCTGCCCATCGAGAACAAAGTACGGGTAATCACGATTCGTTTCCAACATCTCTAATATTTCTTCCATATCGTTCACTAACAAAATGCGCGATTCTTCCGCGGAAAAATACCACTCGCGGTCCCAATGCACATGAGGAACAATGTGAACGTATCGTTTCAATGATTTCACCTCATTTGCCTTATCGTTGTTGCATCTTTAACTTTTGCACGCGCGTGGCAACTAACAGCACCATGGAAATAAATGCCCCAATTAGTGCAGCGCCGAGCCAGATGAATCCTGCTTTCCATAACGAGGCGCCTTGTAGGACAAATAGCGAGAAAATACCGGCTCCGGGAACGTTCAGTCCAATTTGTGAAGCCGTGACAATCGCTCCGGTGACTGCCGATCCGATGCAAAGCGACGGAATGACGCGTAGCGGATCGTTAATCATAAACGGAATGGCTCCTTCGGTAATACCAGCTAGCCCAAGAATCCATGTTGATTTGCCGACTTCTCGCTCATATTCTTCAAAATACCGTTTGAACAACAGCGTCGCTGCAGTAACTGAAAACGCCGACACCATTTTCACCGAGGCAAACGCCGCATACGGAATAAAGTTGCCGCTTGCCATCGCACCAATGCAAAACGTATACGCCGCTTTATTGACAGGCCCACCTAAATCGAATGACACCATAACTCCTAAAATCGCGCCGAGCACAATGGCGTTACTGCCCGACAAGTTGTCCAGCCACTCAAGCAGCGCATTGTTCAAACCGGCGACTGGCTTGCCGAACACAAACAGCATAAGCGCTCCGACAACAAGCGAACCGATGACCGGATACAACCAAAAGCTGATGAATCCAGAGAACGCACCTTTTGGCGGAAGCTGCTTTTTCAACCACTTCATAAAGTAGCCCGCCAAAAAGCCGCCGAGCATGCCTCCTAAAAAGCCACTGTTGATCATCGTCGCAGCAATCCCAGCTGCAAATCCCGGACCAAGCGCTGGTTTGTCGGCAATCGCATACGCCATGTAAGCTGACAGCACTGGAATCATGAGCGTACCAAGCATATTGCCGCCTAGTTTACGCAACATCCAAAGCCACGAATTTTCCGTATCGTACACTTGCTGTAATCCGAACGCTTGGGCGATGAGCACCGCACACGCCAAAATCATCCCGCCGGCAACGATAATCGGAATAATATGAGAAATGCCGGTCAAAATGGCATTTTTCACTTCTGTTTGCCATGAAACGCGCTCAGGTTCCGTTTCCTTTGCCGGCTCATATTCCCGCTTTCCTTCCTTCCCCGCTTTCTCAAGCGCTTTCAAAATGACGCCTTTCGCATCTTTCAATGGCGCCGCAACTGTCGTTCGGTACACGGGCAAATGGGCAAACCGCTCCTCGTTTTTCACCGCCACATCCGCAGCAAAAATCGCTGCTTCGGCTTTTCGCAGTCGCTCCTCTGTGTGACGATCTTCAATGCCGTTCGCCCCTTGCTTTTCAACGTATACAGCAACCCCGACCTCCCGTCCGGCTTGCTCTAAAGCTTCAGCTGCCATATACGTATGGGCGATGCCAGCCGGGCAGGCTGTCACGGCGACAATCGTTTTTTTTGCTGCCGCTGCGTCAATGGCCTCTCTCGTTTCTTCATCAAGAGCTCGATACATCTCTTCCGCCGTGCGGCATTGCTGCAACCGTTTACGATATTCAACGCGTGCCAGCCGTTTGGCAAACTCCGCGAGCAAATCCAAATGCGTCGATCCCGCTTCCTGTTCCGGAATCGCTAATAAAAAAACGAGTTCTACTTCATTGGACGGGTCGATGCTCTCCCAATCACGAATCGGCCGAACCAGCTTCGCCACCGCAAAGGCTGCCGATTTTACTGCTTTCGATTTCCCGTGCGGAATGGCTAGGCCCGCTTCGAGCCCCGTCGGAGAAAGCGCTTCCCGCTCCATCACCGCTTGATAAAACAATTCAGCCGAATACAATTTCCCCTCCTCGTCCAACTTGCTAATGAGATGGCGAATGACTTCTTCTTTTGTAGACAACGACAATTCTACATCGATCAGCCGAACGTTCGTCAGCTGTTTTAGTTCCATCTCTCTCATCCTCTCTTTCCATGCCGTTTGTCGACTTCATTATAAAAGAAAAAAAGCAAGAAGACTGAAATCTTCTTACTTTTTCACTATTCTCTCGCTGTGATTCAGTTTGTTTGTGTATTTATACACATCCACTCTGCTTTTGCCAATATCGTTCACTTAACACCCGCAACACAAGATAGAGCGATGTACGGTCGGTAACATCATATTTGTTTAAAAACTGTTTGGGCGCCCAGCAATACAAATGAAAATCGGCAAGATCAGCGAGTGAATTTGGACAAAAATGCGTCAAACTGATGACAAACGCCCCGTTCTGCTTCGCGGCCGCGACCGCCTCAAGCACTTGCTTCGTTTCTCCGGATACGCTAATGACAAAGACAACATCCTTTTCCCCGCAATGATCCGCATTATATAGCATATCGTGGCGTTGGACAAAAAAGTCGGCCTGTTTGCCGACGCACCGCAAATGTTTAGCCATCATCTCGCAAAAATAAGCAGAATCGCCGACGCCGTAAAAAAAGACGTGCTTGGCCTCATGCATCTTGCGCACAGCTTCTTCAATGAGCTGATCATCAATCAGCTCTTTCGTTTTTTCAATGATCGTTGTTCCGTCCGCCCGTATGGCCGTCCCGCCCCGCTGCTCGAGTGCCAACGCCGCCTTCAGTTCAGCAAACCCTTTATATCCTAATTTTTTGGCAAACCGGACGATCGTGTTCGGCACTGTATAAAGCGCTGCCGCCATTTTCTGAATCGAAATGTCAGCGATCTCTTTGCGGTACTCCATAATGTAATCAACAATTTGGTCATCCGTATCGTTCAGCTTATCGGCATACAGTCGCACCCGTTCGTCAAAACGCATCCGTCTCCATCTCCCACCGTCTCATCGTTTACTACAATTTTAGCAAGAACCGATGGCAGTTGGCTACAGAGCCTGGTTCTGACGCTATGGCTGACACCCTTCAATCAATACCGGAATGCGTTCTTTATACTTCTCAATCCAGCGGCGGTTATGTTCGTCTGCCCCCTCGATGTTGCCGCTTAAAAAGACAGGCGGCTCAACTCCGTTTTCTGCCATAAGCGCAATTGCCTCAGCCAAAACGGCGTTTAAAATCGCACTGCCGACCACTGTCGAAGTGGGAGCAAATGGGACTGAAACGTTCTGATGGGTTAAAATCGCATCGCCTTTCACGGAATGGTTGTCAATCACAAGGTCGACGACCTCATATAACAACCGGCCGCTCTTATGCCGCGAGGGCTGGCTTTTTGAATATTCCAAGGATGTTATGGCAATGGTATAAGCGCCTTTCGCTTTCGCCGCCAGCGCCACATCAATCGGAACCGGATTGCGCCCTGATGTGGACAAAATAAAGAAAACGTCTCCGGAACGAATATCTTCGCGATCTATAAAACTCGGTGCGAAATCATTCATTCGCTCTAACATCGAAGACCGAACCGCTCCTTCATGCAGCATCAACGGTTCCACAAAAATGGGTTTCACCGGGACAAGTCCACCCGCACGGTAAAACACTTCCTCCGCCATAATATGAGAATGACCGCATCCGAATAGTTGAATGATCCCGCCGTTCTGAACCGCCTTACTCACTGCATGGGCGGCCTTTTTCAGATTGTCCTTTTCGTGTTTTAAAACGAGGTTTAGACGTTCGTTGATTTTTTGAAAATATTGATCGATCACTGCCCCTTCGCTCCTTAACCTTATTTCTAAACGTGATTCGCCCGCAATAAGACGCTCCTGCAACGAAAAAACGGCTTCCCTTTACAAAGGAAGCCGTCCATCGGTTCGATTGGGTTGCTTGTTTACTGTCCTGTGTACCCACCAACCGGAATGTTGTCCTTCCGAGCGACCCCGGTGCGGTAAGCTGCTTCAATGACCGCCTGGCGAACGCGTTCTACTACTTTACTGTTAAATACACTTGGGATGATATACGTTTCGTTCAATTCATCTTCGGTGACAACCGAAGCAATCGCTTTTGCGGCAGCAAGCTTCATTTCTTCATTAATTTCTTTCGCTCGGCAGTCCAATGCACCGCGGAAAATGCCCGGGAAGCAAAGAACGTTGTTAATTTGGTTCGGATAGTCAGAACGTCCGGTCGCCATCACGCGCACGTACGGTTCGGCCAGCTCCGGATCGATTTCCGGCACCGGGTTGGCCATCGCAAACACGATCGGATCGCGGGCCATTTTTTTCACGTCTTCGACTTTCAAAATGCCTGGGGCGGAAACGCCGATAAATACGTCCGCACCAACGATCACATCCGACAAGCTTCCTTTGAGATTATCAGGATTGGTGATTTGTGCATATTCTTGCCAATACGGATTTTCGTACGTTTCATCGCGGTGGATGGCGCCATAACGGTCGACCCCGATAATGTTGCGCACACCGGCAGCAAGCAAAATTTTCGTGCAAGCGATGCCGGCCGCGCCAATACCAGTTAAGACGACTTTGATATCCTCAAGCTTTTTATCGACAATTTTCAACGCATTCAGCAATCCAGCAAGCAACACGACCGCTGTGCCATGTTGGTCGTCGTGGAACACCGGGATGTCAAGTTCTTCTTTCAAACGCGCCTCAATTTCAAAGCAACGCGGCGCCGAAATGTCTTCCAAATTAATGCCGCCAAACGCCGGGGCAATCGCTTTCACAATTTGAATGATTTCTTCCGTATCTTTCGTGTCCAAGCAAACTGGGAACGCATCGACTCCCGCAAACTGTTTAAACAGCATCGCTTTCCCTTCCATGACCGGCATCGCTGCATACGGGCCGATGTCCCCAAGCCCGAGCACTGCCGTACCGTCGGACACGACCGCGACGGTGTTGCGTTTAATCGTTAACGAATACGCTTTGCGCGGATCTTCAGCGATAGCCGTGCAAACGCGTGCCACGCCCGGCGTATACACTCGCGACAAATCATCACGTGTTTTCACCGGAATTTTCGAATTCGTTTCAATTTTCCCCCCGATGTGCATTAAAAACGTGCGGTCGGAAACGTTCACAATTTTGACGCCTCGAATTTTTTTCAGCGCCTCGATGATCAAATCGCATTGCTTCGTATCGAGCGCGCTGACGGTAATGTCACGCACTGTATGAACTTTACTCGATGAGATGACGTCAATCCCGACGATGTCTCCACCTGCTTTGCCAATGGCTGCGGCGATATCGCTAAATGAGACGATATCTTTTTCAAACTGGAGACGAATCGTAATGTTCATCGCTGCCCCGCCTGGTAATGCCATAACAATCGTCCTTCCTTTTCTCTATTTTATAAACAGCCTTACGGTACACATGTTATCTTATGAGTAAAAAAAAGACAACCCTTATTGTTTGAGCAGGACAAACGAGCGAATATTATCAGGATGTGCTTTGATCGGCAACATGACCATTGTCGCTGTCCGCATTACAAGCTACCGTCTATTGTCTGTGTTCATCGAAAACAAGGCGGGAAGGCATGATTTTCTTGCCCTTAACAAACTCAAAGAAATAAGCTACACGAAACGCTCCGTACTTACGCCTGCATTGGGAAACGGAGGCTTGAAATAAAATAAAAGGAAAACGAAAAAAGAGGAAACTACGGAAGAGGTGAAGTAAACGTAAAGGATAGGAGAAACAAAACAGGGGCGAAGAAAGATGAAAGAAAAACTATTTCTAGTCTTGGCCAACTTGTTTTGGGCCGGCAATTACGTGGTCGGCAAAGCGGTCATCACGGAAACTGGCCCGTTTTGGCTGACTTTGATTCGCTGGTGCGCCGCCTTCATCATCCTAGTTCCTGTGTCCTATTGGCTTGAGCGGCCGCGCTACTGGGATGTAATGAAACAATATTGGCTGCCGCTCGTTGCGTCTGGGGCGCTCGGCATTATCGGCTATAACTTACTTTTGTACGGCGCGCTCGCCTATACGTCATCGATGAATGCAGCGATCGTCAACTCACTCAATCCGGCCATCATCGTCGTGTTGTCGTATATGTTGCTACGAGAACGACTGTCAACAGTGAATATCATCGGGTTTTTATTATCGCTCATTGGCGTGCTGTTTATTTTGACAGACGGGCATATCGGTCATATCTTCCAAACAAACTACAACCGCGGCGATTTGATGATGCTCGCAGCCGGCGTCGTCTGGGCACTTTATTCGATCATTGGCAAAAAACTCCCTGTTCCGCCGATAACAGCGACGGCGTGTTCCGTCTTTTTCAGTTTGATCATATTATGGCCGTTCGCTATGTTGTATCCGTTCCCATCCGATCAATTGAGCGCAGCTGGGTTCGCTGGGATTACCTATATTTGCTTGTTTCCGTCCGTTCTTTCCTTTTTATTTTGGAACGTCTCGGTGCAAAAAGTTGGCCCCAGTCATGCCGGCGTATATTTAAACTTGATTGCCGTGTTTACCGCTTTGATCACGTTTTTGCTTGGCGGCACTCTATCCGTCTCGCAGCTTGCAGGCGGCGCTTTCGTCTTGTTTGGCGTCTATTTGGCGACGAAAGCGAAGTCGAAACAAACGGACATCACCGGCTGATGATTCTCTAGCTGTTTCTCCGCAGACCGGGATGCTTGCCCGGCTCCTTTCTGCCTCACCGACTGGCGACATAATGAAAAAATGTCCCCTCCGTTCATGACCAAAAGATTCCTCACCATTCACGGAAACAAAAATGGGAAAAGACAGAGCGGGCCAACACGCGCTGTCATCTCCCTTTGCAATCAAAGAAACCGAGGTCGGTCGCAAACAGTACAGCATCAACCTTTTCACATGAGAAAAAGCGGCCTCCCTGTTTTGAAGGGAGACCGCTGTTTTTCCACTATTGAAGCAAACGGAGAAACTCGCGCATAAACGCCGGCAAATCCGGCCAAGCATGGGCGGAAACGAGGTTGCCGTCGACATGCACGGTTTGGTCGGACACATATGTCGCTCCGAGCGCTTCGACCCCCGGTTTGCAGGCGATATATGCTGTCAAGCTCCGTCCTTTCAGCACATCAGGCATCGTTTCAAAAATAAGCGAAGCATGACAAATCGCGGCAATCGGCTTATTTGCCTCAAAGAAATGGCGAACGATGCGCTGTACGTTTTCATCAAGACGAATGTATTCCGGCGCGCGTCCACCCGGAATAATTAACGCATCGTATTGCGTCGGATCGATCTCGGCGAACGACGCATGAGCATCAATCAAGTATCCTTGTTTTTCCACATACGTATCCCAGTCGGTAAAATCATGGACAACGGTGTGCAGTTTCTTTTTCTTCGGTGCGGCAATCGTTGCCTCATGCCCTTCTTCCAACAAACGATAATACGGGTAATACACTTCAAGCGCCTCAACAGCGTCACCGGTAATGATCAATACACGTTTTCCCATATTTCTTTCCTCCTTGCCCATTTTTTTCTTTCCCCTTCTTCTATCATAATCGAAATAGACGGACAGGGAAAGCAAAATGATTGTCGAACATATATGAATGACCCATTGAACTGTAAAATGGGGAGAGAAAAAGGTAAAGGAGGAAAAACAGTGACCATTGCCTCCTGGCTTACCAACTCGCGAAAGACGGTTGTGCTTACTGGCGCCGGCATGTCAACCGAAAGCGGGCTGCCTGATTTCCGCTCGCCGCGCACGGGGCTGTGGGCGCGCTTCAATCCGAGCGAATTGGCCACCGTCGATGCCTTACACCACCGCCACGAGTCATTTGTTGAGTTTTACCAATATCGCATCCGCACCTTGCAACAGTGTCAGCCACATAACGGGCATCGCCTGTTGGCTGATTGGGAGCAACGCGGAATCGTACGGACGATCGTGACCCAAAACGTCGATGGTTTTCACCAACAAGCCGGCAGTCAATGCGTCATCGAACTGCATGGCTCGCTGCGCACCGTCCATTGCCAGCAGTGCGGGCAGAAACAGCCGAGCCATGTTTATTTACACGGCGTATTGACGTGCGAATGCGGCGGTGTTTTACGCCCATCGGTCGTGTTGTTTGGCGAACCTCTGCCAGAGAGAACCATCACCCAAGCGTGGGAGGAGGCCCGCCAAGCGGACTTATTCCTTGTGCTCGGCTCATCCTTGCAAGTATCGCCGGCGAATCAGCTGCCGTTTGTCGCCAAACAAAATGGAGCCAAATTGGTCATCATCAACTGGGAACCGACGGAACTCGATCATCTGGCTGATGCCGTCATTCATCAACGGAAAATTGGCGAAGTGCTCAAAGAAATTGACCAACAGCTGACGGAGGGAGCACCATGAACAGGGAAACGATTTTGCAAGAGGCGCTTCGCTCAATCGGCGACGATTCGCGAATCCGTCATTGGCGCCGAGTATCAGGCGGCGACATCAATGACGCCTACCGCGTTCAAAGCGACAAACAAACGTATTTCATCAAAATGCAACGCTTCCCGCCAGCTGGCTTTTTCGCCGCCGAACAGGTAGGATTGGAGCTGATCAAGCAGGCGAATGCGATCCGTGTCCCAGGCGTCTTCGGCACTGGGGAGGCGGACGGATACGGCTGGCTTGTCCTCGAGTGGGTGGAAGGAACAGAAACAGCGCAGACGGCTGAACAGCTTGGGCGCGGCCTCGCCCGCCTTCATCATTGCCGCGGACCGGCGTTCGGGCTTGACCGCAATACCTATATCGGGATGCTGCCGCAACGAAACGGATGGTACGGCCGTTGGCTCGACTATTACCGCGATGTCCGCCTCGTCCCGCAAATGAAACGGGCGGCAGCGAACGGCCTTCTGTCCGCCAAGCGGCAAACACGTTTTGAACGTTTGCTCGAGCGACTTGACCAGTGGATTCCAAACGATTGCTTTCCATCGTTGTTGCACGGTGACTTATGGGGCGGCAACTGGCTTCCGGGTCCGGGCGGCGTCCCGTATTTGATCGATCCGTCCGTTTTTTATGGCCATTACGAGTTGGAAATCGCGTTCACTGAGCTGTTTGGCGGCTTTCCGCCCCAGTTTTATGCGAGCTATCAAGAGCTTATGCCGCTCTCTTCGGAGTACCATGAACGAAAGCCGCTTTACCAGCTGTTTTATTTACTCGTGCACTTGAATTTGTTTGGTGAGGCGTATGGCACGGCGGTCGACCGCGTGCTCGAACGCTATGCGGGGGAGTAAATTCCCCCGTTCCTCGATGTTGACATACCGCGTACAATGTCCTGTCTTTCCGATCAACGCCATTTTTTGACCGCATCATGCGCATGTTTCCACTTTGATCGTTTCGGTATCTTGCGACTTCGATACACGAACTTGTCATAAACTAACGACCTTTCCTCTTTTTCCAATCAATTATGGAAAATACTCTCACGGAAGTATGATGCTAAAAAACAGAAATGGATTGAAAACCAACCAGTTGATTTATTACTATAAATCTAGCACTAACCAACGTTTCCATGTTTCGTCAGTTCCGATGTCTAACCAGTTGAGATGATGACCGTACAACATTTCATAGAGCGATAGTTATCAACAAAGGGGGATGACTATGCGGCGCTGGTTTTGGCTGCTTTGTAGCTTCGTGCTTGCCCTATCAGCCGGGCGAGCAGACGCTTCGGCGCTATCAGTAGAAAAAAGATTCTCAATCGGCTGAACAAGTTGCCAAACGGGCAGGTGTTAGTTGTAGTTACCAGTCATGCCAAGGCACGAAGCGGGACATTATACCTTTACGAAAAACAAAACGGAACATGGCGGAAAGTGCTCGCGAACATCCGCGTTGTTGTCGGTAAAAACGGCATTGGCAAACAAAAAGAGGGAGATGGAAAGACGCCCGCTGGCGTTTACCCATTAGGTACAGCGTTCGGCACCGCCAAAAAGCCGGCGGGGCTGAAAATCCCCTACCGGCAAACAACCGCTTACGATTATTGGGTGGACGATCCGACATCCAAAGACTACAACCGCTGGATTTATTACCGCGGCAACCCGCATCGGCGCTGGAAATCGTTTGAACGCCTCACTCACCCACTTTACAAATATGCCGTCGTCGTTCGTTACAACGACAGCCCGATCGTGAAAGGAAAAGGAAGCGCCATCTTTCTGCACATTTGGCCACGCCCTTCCAGTTATACGCTCGGCTGCATCGCCATGGCTGAAAAAGATCTCTTATCCGTCATCAAGCGGCTTGACGCCAAAAAGAAGCCCATCATTCTCATTAGCGAACAGAAAAAATTATGAATCGGATTCGCCAAATGAGCTCACGGGAGACAGTGGGCTCATTTTGTGCTGATCTCCTCAAGCAACGCATCGCCGTTTTTGCTGACGCGCACATAAGCGAAACGGGCGTTTTCCTGCCATCGCACTCCTGTTTTTTCCGGCACGAAATACGACTCAATTCCGTATACGACTCGGGTATCATAGAAGGTGCCGCTGATCACAATGTCCCCTTGTTGTCGCGTAAATCCGGGCCGTTTTTCACCATTGACAGCATACACGCCGGCAAAGCGGTGCACCCCATCCGGCCCTTTTCGCAACAAAACTTGCACCTTACCACTTCCGGCCAATGACCGGATCGTGGAAATGTCATAACGCAACTGAATATAATCCCCTTGCAGCACCGAACGCGGATCCACCGGCTCAAGTTCTAACTTTACCACATCACCATACCGCAACAAGCGTTCCTTTTGCCATATCGTAACCCCTACAAAAACAAATTGGGCGGCGACAACAATCGCTACGAAAAGTGAAACGCGCCGACGCCAACGCACTCCTTCAGATAACACGAGCTGATTTCGCTTTTCCAACCAGACCGCCCAGACAAGCAGCACGATCCCAGCAGCTAGCAAACTGATCGATTTATGAAGCAAGTTCCATGCTAGTTCGTAATATTTCAACACAAGATAAAGTGCTGTATACCCCCAAGCAACAGCTCGCTCCTGGCGCCGCTGTTGAAACAAGAAAAAGCCGAGCACAGCAACCATGGCGATATTAGAAACAATATATAGTCCATCGGCGGTAAACATGTCAACGCTTGTCGCGATCCCGAGCGCGCCTAGCGCCAACACGAGCGGGGTGAGAGCTGTCTTCCCTCTCCACCGGTCGTATGCGTACAAACCGCCGTTCAACACGGCAAGCGCCAGCAGCACAAGCCGCCCATCTTCAATGGTCAATTCAAGTGCCACAAACAAATAGAGCGTCAACGCCACCGTCGTCAACCGGCGCACCCCGTGCTCGAAGGAACGGATCAGTGCGAACGCCAATACAGCAGCATAAAGAAACAACACGACCGTCGACACTTCCGGCGCCATCGCCAATCCAAGCCCGTAACCGACTGCAAGCAACGTATAGCGAACAACAGAATTCCACCGTCGGCCAAGCGAGGCAGGAAGAACAAATCCGAAGATCGAGACGAAAAAGAGCACATACGGCGACCATGATTCCGTCCAAAGGAGATACAAGCCGAGCAAACTTGCCGTCGCCAACGCCGAAGCCGCAAGCGTAATCACAGCCTGAAACGCCGTCAAAAACCATTTTCCAGCCCGCGTCCCCGACGAAAACAGTCCCGCCCGCTGCAGAAGCACGATTCCGCCATACAGAACAGCCGCTGCCACTGCAAGCCCAATGAGAAGCAGCCATGTTTCAAAATGATCCACGAGCAGACGAATGTATTGAATCAGCAAAAACAAGCCGGCAAACAAACTTGTCAGTAACGTGTACGACCGCTGTTTTGAGATCGCAAGAAAGTAATACAGCAATCCGGCTAACAGCGCTGCATATACGTATGGCCACCAGACATCGCGTCCGTACGAAAAACCAGTGATACCGATCATCAGCAGCCAGCCATGCATGGCCGCATAGGCGAGACGGGCTGCCCACAGCGAACGGCTCACGCCAAAGAGGGCTCCGTTGACAGCAGCAAACAACAATAGCCAGCCAAACGATGACCATTCCGTCCACTCGATATGGTAAGCAGAAGGGAAATAATAAAACCAGCAGGCGAGTTGTAGCAACACCACAGCGAGAACTGAAAGCGCTTGGTCTTTGGTCAGCCGCGCCAGCAAGGCGGTCGGCACAAGCCAAATGAGAAACAACCAATAACTATCAGCGTGGGAATTATAGATTTGCCCAAGCAATGCCAAGGCAATGCCAAACGACAGCGCCCCGCCAATCAACATCCAACGCCCTAAAAAATGATGAAATCTCATTAACACTGCACTAACGACATAAAATCCAGCCATGACGGCGATGCTGATTCCGGCTTTCTCCTCACGTCCCATCTCAGGCCAGTTGGCAGCAAAAAAATAAACTATGCTGGCAATGAAGCACAACAGCGCCAACGCATACCCTGCTTTCACAACGCGAACTGACATATTCCTCTCTCTCCTTGTGGCGTTTTGCTACTAACATATGCTTGAAAAACTGTCCAAAAGACCACCGGGACGTCCATTCGTTCTTCGTCACGGGACACTATCCTTCTAAAGTCTTGCCGGAAGAAAAAACATTGGTGAATCGCCGATTCCTTTGCCGTATAAATCTTACATAATTGAAGATCATTTTTTAGAATCATCTTCATATTGGAGCGAGCATTCTAGCTCTTCCGTTTCTGCTCAATCCGTCTTGCCAATGTCCGGTAACAAGCGAGACAAAAAGCAAGATAAGCTCCTCCAAGCAAAAACCCGCCGAGCACATCGGACGGATAATGCGCTTGCAAGCTCAATCGGCTCAAACCAGTCAAGAGTGCCAGCAGCGCAAAAACACCGTAAATGGCTGCCCGTTCTTCGCGCTTTGTACGTGTTTGCGCCAAAAAATACGCCAAAAGCAGCAAATAAATCGTCCCGACCATTGCGTGTCCGCTCGGAAAACTGAACCCTTCAATTCCAGCATGCGGCGGACGCTCCCGTCCGGCAACGTGCTTGACCCACTCATTGATGCCATACCCTCCGCCAACAGCGACGAGAACTAGCACCATCCCATACACATCACGGCGGAAAAACCATAAACCGATGACGAGCATCACACTAATTATACCAATTGCCCCTTTACTTCCAAAAAAAGTAAAAGAATCGAGCCAGTGCCATGGGTCAAACACCCGCAGCCCACCTTCGTCCATTGCTTTTGTCAACCCGACCTCCATGCTGATCCAAACAAGCGAAAAAAGGACCGCACCGGCAGCCGATATCATCCATAATCGCCGATTCACTTCGGTTCACTCCTTGTTTGTTTTTCCTATAAATATTTTTCCGGAAAAACAAAAAATCCTCCTTAAAAAGCAGTACTTTTTAAGGAGGAAGCTATGGTCACGGCAATTTCGTCTCTCCCATCAAAAAGCGATCAACTTCACGAGCCGCCCCCCGGCCTTCGTGAATCGCCCAAACGATCAAGCTTTGGCCGCGGCGAGCATCGCCGGCCGCAAACACCCCTTCGATGTTTGTCGTATATTTTCCGTACGGGGCTTTTACCTTATTGTTGGCCGTTTCCACGCCAAACTGCTTCAACACCGGCTGTTCCGGACCTTCGAAACCGATAGCGATGAAAACAAGATCACACGGCCATACTTGTTCTGTCCCCGGAATTTCTTTAAAGATGGCTTTGCCGTTTTCGTCGATGATTTTTTCCATTTGAATTGTATGCAGTTCTTTTACCCGTCCATATTCATCGCCGACGATTTTTTTCGTCTGAATGCAATATTGCCGTGGATCCACACCGAACTTCGCTTTCGCTTCTTCATATGCGTAGTCAAGCGTAAAGACGAGCGGGTATTGCGGCCACGGGTTATGGTCTGCGCGTTTGTCTGGCAGGGCCGGATGTTTGCCAAACTGGACAACGCTTTTGCAGCCTTGGCGCAGCGCGGTCGCTACACAGTCAGCCCCCGTATCACCACCGCCAATCACGATAACATGTTTATCTTTCGCATCGATAAACTGACCATCGGCAAAGTTCGAATCCATTAAGCTTTTCGTCACACCGGTTAAATAATCCATAGCAAAATGAACGCCTTCCAGCTCCCGGCCTTCAATGACCAAGTCACGCTGCTTTTGTGCCCCGACACACAGCACAACCGCATCATATTCAGCGCGCAACTCATCGGCGGTGACATCTTTGCCAACCTCGGTGTTCACAACAAATGTAACACCTTCCTCTTCAAGCAAGCGCACCCGCCGCTCGACCACTTCTTTTTCCAATTTCATGTTCGGAATGCCATACATCAGCAAGCCGCCGACACGATCCGCCCGCTCGTACACCGTCACCGAGTGGCCGGCTTGGTTGAGCTGGTCGGCACAGGCGAGACCGGCCGGACCGGAGCCGACAATGGCTACCTTTTTTCCAGTGCGCGTTTTTGGGATGCGAGGTTTCACCCACCCTTCTGCAAACCCTTTATCAATAATGGCTCGTTCGATTCCTTTAATAGCGACCGCCGGATCGGAGATGGCAACCGTACACGATCCTTCACACGGTGCCGGACAGACGCGCCCCGTAAATTCCGGGAAGTTGTTCGTTTTCAAAAGCCGGTCAAGCGCTTCTTTCCAACGGCCGCGGTATACTAAATCGTTCCATTCCGGAATTAAGTTGTGCACTGGGCACCCGGAGGTGAGGCCGTTGAGTTCCAACCCCATATGACAAAACGGCGTACCGCAATCCATACAGCGAGCGCCTTGGCGCGCTAGTACATCCTCGGAAAACGGTTGTGCATACTCTTTCCAATCTTCAAGACGGGAAAGCGGATCGCGCTTTTTCTCTTCCTCACGAGCGTATTCCATAAACCCTGTTGTTTTTCCCACGATGGTTCCCCTCCTTCTCTCCGTATACGGCCTTTCTTCTCTCATGCGACCTTCCCCGCCTGTTTGGCCAGTCAAAAAGCGAGCCCCGCGCGGGCCGCGGGGCCAAGGCGGCGCCATGGCTGCTGCCGCCCAAAAGGATGGCCTTATTTTGCGGCCACTTGCAATACATGGGGGCTGGCGGCAGCCGCTTTTTTCTGTTTCGCCACCGTTTCAAACGCCGCCATGGCCGCTTCTTCATACGAAAGCCCAGACCGTTCAAGCATTTGAATTGTTTCAATCATCAGTTTGTAGTTGCGCGGGATCACTTTGACAAACCGCTTCACATAGGCGTTCCACTCGTCAAGTACCAACGCCGCCCGCGGGCTTCCTGTATAGCGGTAATGGTTTTCGATCATCCGGCTCACTTCCAAAATTTCTTGCTCGTCTTCGAGCCGTTCAAACGCCACGAGCTCTCGGTTGGCTGTTTGTTGCCAGCTGTCTTCATCAGCGAGGACGTAGGCGATCCCCCCTGACATACCGGCAGCGAAGTTTTTGCCGACCGAGCCGAGGATAACAACACGGCCGCCGGTCATATATTCACAACCATGGTCACCAACGCCTTCGACAACAGCATGGACGCCACTGTTGCGCACCGCAAACCGCTCGCCGGCGCGGCCGCGAATATACGCCTCGCCACCTGTTGCGCCGTAGAAGGCGACGTTACCGATAATGACGTTATCTGCCGCCGCAAACGACGCCTCATGCGGCGGACGGACGATCACTTTTCCGCCGGAGAGCCCTTTGCCGACGTAGTCATTTGCGTCACCGACAAGCTCGAGCGTCATTCCTTTCGGCGCAAACGCCGCAAAGCTTTGTCCGGCTGATCCCGTGAAATGGAGGCGGATCGTATCTTCCGGCAACCCTTCTTCACCGTAGCGCTTCGAGATTTCGCCCCCCGTCATCGCCCCGACCGTGCGGTGGACGTTGTGGATCGCGAGCTTGAGTTCAACCGGCTCTTGTCGCTCGAGTGCTGGCTGTACTGCTGGCAAAATTTCTTTATAGTCAAGCGTCGTTTCCAAACGATGGTTTTGCCCCTTACCACAAGTGCGCGGACCGTCCACTTGGTACAGAAGGCGAGACAAATCGAGATGTTTCGCTTTCCAATGCGCTTTCGCCCGCTCGCTCACTTTCAGGACATCGACGCGGCCAACCATTTCGTCGATCGTACGGAAGCCAAGTTCAGCCATAATTTCACGCACTTCCTGGGCGACAAAGTACATGAAGTTGACAACATGGTCCGGATCACCCATAAACTTTTTGCGCAGCTCCGGATTTTGTGTCGCTACACCGACCGGACATGTATCTAAATGGCAGACACGCATCATGACACAGCCTAAAACAACGAGCGGTGCCGTCGCAAATCCGAACTCTTCGGCGCCAAACAGCGCAGCCATCACGACATCGCGTCCCGTCATGAGTTTTCCATCAGTTTCCAAGATGACACGATCACGCAAGCCGTTAAGCATCAACGTTTGATGCGTTTCCGCCAAGCCAAGCTCCCACGGCAAGCCGGCATGTTTAATGCTCGTTTTCGGGGAAGCGCCCGTGCCGCCGTCATAACCGCTGATGACGATAACATCAGCATTCCCTTTCGCTACGCCAGCGGCGATCGTGCCGACGCCTGCTTTGGCGACAAGCTTGACACTAATGCGCGCGTGTTTGTTTGCGTTTTTCAAGTCATAAATGAGCTGAGCCAAATCTTCGATCGAGTAAATGTCATGATGCGGCGGCGGAGAAATGAGCTCCACTCCCGGCGTCGAGCCGCGCACTTTGCCGACCCACGGGTACACTTTATTGGCCGGAAGCTGGCCGCCTTCACCCGGCTTTGCTCCTTGAGCCATTTTAATTTGCAATTCGTCAGCGTTGACTAAGTAATGGCTTTTCACGCCAAAACGCCCGGAAGCGACCTGTTTAATCGCGCTGCGGCGCCAGTCACCGTTTTCGTCTTTCACATAGCGGGCCGGGTCTTCGCCCCCCTCACCACTGTTGCTTTTTCCACCGATCCGGTTCATGGCGATGGCGAGCGCCTCGTGCGCTTCTTGGCTGATCGAGCCAAACGACATCGCCCCTGTTTTGAAGCGGCGGACGATCGACTCGACCGGCTCGACCTCGTCAATCGGCACCGGTTTCCGGTTCAGATCGAAGTCGAACAAGTTGCGCAAGAATGTCAGCTGTTCTTCATTGGCTAGTTTCGAATATTGTTTATAGAGATTGTAATCATTTTTCCGGCATGCCCATTGCAGCAAGTGAATCGTCTGCGGATTGAACGCATGGTGCTCGCCGTTGCGTCGCCATTGCAGCTCGCTGCCAGCCTCAAGCACGTTGTCTTCGTGCCGGGCGCCAAATGCCGCTTCATGGCGCAATTTTGCTTCCTTGGCGATTTCGTCAAGCCCGATGCCGCTAATTTGCGACGCCGTACCAGTGAAATATTGATCGATGACATCCGTGCCAATACCAACCGCTTCAAAAATTTGTGCGCCACGGTAGCTTTGCACGGTCGAAATTCCCATTTTCGACATCACCTTGACGACACCGTCGACTGCCGCTTTCATATATGTTTTTACCGCTTCACGATACGACAGGGCGATCGTGCCGTTTTCTGACGCCTGGCGGATCGTCTCAAGCGCCAAATACGGGTTGATGGCGTCAGCACCGTAACCGATGAGCGCCGCAAAATGGTGCACTTCGCGCGCTTCGCCGCTTTCGACAAGCAGGCTGACGTTCGTCCGCGTCCCTTTTCGAATCAGGTGCTGATGAAGCCCGCTCACCGCAAGCAACACCGGAATTGCCACATGCATTTCATCAACGCCGCGATCCGAGAGAACAAGAAGCGTCGCCCCGTTTTCAACCGCTTCATCCGCCTTGGCAAACAACTCGTCAAGCGCTTGTTTCAAGTCATCCGTAAACAGCGTTGGCAACACGGCACACGAAAATTCTGGATACGGATTCGCTTTTAACGCGGCTAATTGCTCATTCGTCAACAACGGCGTCTCAAGGCGAATGCGGCGCGCCGCTTTAGCATCCGGATGCAAAATGTTCCCCTCTTTGCCAAGCAGCGTCATTGTCGAGGTAACGACATACTCGCGAATCGCGTCAATCGGCGGGTTCGTTACTTGAGCAAACAGTTGCTTGAAGTAGTTAAACAAGCTTTGCGGCCGCTCCGACAGCACCGCCAGTGGCGCGTCCATCCCCATCGCACCTGTCGGGTCTTTGCCCTCCCTCGCCATCGGTAAAATCATTTTTTCTACATCTTCAAACGTGTAGCCGAATGCTTT
Organism: Geobacillus sp. 47C-IIb; assembly: GCF_014679705.1. Lineage (NCBI taxonomy): Bacteria > Bacillati > Bacillota > Bacilli > Caryophanales > Anoxybacillaceae > Geobacillus > Geobacillus sp. 47C-IIb. The sequence continues at coordinate 3,374,653 of NZ_CP061473.1, read as the reverse complement.
TTGCAGCTTAATGAGCGATTTCGGCGCTTCAACCGTTTCCGGAACGTTGAAATCATCAAGCGTCACCATGTGCTCATCAATCCATTGACGATACGGTTGTTGGCTCGCCATTTCTTCCTTAATTTCCTGATCAGAAATGATCCGGCCTTGTTCCAGATCAACAAGCAACATTTTTCCAGGGCTCAGCCGCTCTTTATACAAAACGTTGTTCGGGTCAACCTCGATGACGCCGACTTCGGATGAGAAAATAATGTAGTCGTCTTTCGTCACATAGTAGCGCGCCGGGCGCAATCCGTTCCGGTCCAAAATGGCGCCGATCCGCTTGCCGTCAGTGAATGAAATCGCCGTCGGGCCGTCCCATGGCTCCATCAAACAGCTATGATACTCGTAAAACGCCTTTTTCATGTCATCCATTTGTTCATCCCAAAACCACGGTTCCGGAATGAGCATCATTGCCACATGAGCTGGATCGCGGCCTGCCAAGACAAAAAATTCAAACGCATTGTCCAAAATCGACGAGTCACTTCCGTTTGTATCCAAAATCGGTGTCACTTTTTCCAAATCGGCACCGAACGCTTCTGAAACAAACTGCTTTTCACGCGCTGCCATCCAGTTGACGTTGCCGCGAAGCGTATTAATCTCACCGTTATGGATCAAATAGCGGTTGGGATGAGCCCGCTCCCAGCTCGGAAACGTGTTCGTGCTAAAACGCGAGTGCACAAGCGCAAACGCCGAGCGGAACCGTTCATCTTGCAAATCCAAGTAAAATGCGTCGATTTGTTCCGGAGTCAAAAGCCCTTTATAAACGATCGTCCGGCTTGAGAAACTCGCTACGTAGCACTCATTGTTTTCGACGCACTTTTCAAATTGCTTGCGAATGACATACAATTTTCGTTCAAACGCCAACTCATCGGAAATGTCATCGCTAGCAGCGACAAACACTTGGCGAATGAACGGTTTGCTTTGCTGCGCCAGTTTGCCAAGCTTGCTGTTGTCAACCGGCACCGTTCGCCAGCCGAGCAACTGCTGCCCTTCCTGAGCAATCATTTCATTGAATTTTGCTTCATAGTACGCTCGTTTTTCTTCATTTTCCGGCAAAAAGAGCATCCCGACCCCGTAGCGACCTTTTTCCGGTAAGTTCATTTCGCCGCACACGATTTGAAAGTACTCGTGCGGAATTTGCATCATAATGCCCGCGCCGTCGCCAGTTTCCGGATCGCTGCCTTGACCGCCCCGGTGTTCGAGCCGGCGAAGCATATGGAGCGCTTTTTCAATAATGTCATGTGACGGTTTTCCTTTTAAATGAGCATAAAACCCGATCCCGCATGCATCATGTTCAAATTCCGGTCGATACAATCCTTGTGCTTCTGGCAATCCGTAGTGCTTCATGCTGCCTTCCCCTCCCGTTCCGAATTGTCTGTAATATTTATTGTAGTTTTCAAAATTTATATAAACAATATATAATTTAGATGAAATCAATCTCATTTTTCGATAAAAAAGGGAGGGAGAAAATGGAATTAAGACAACTGCTATACTTCGTCGAAGTTGCCAAGCGCGAGCACGTATCCGAAGCGGCCGATGCCCTTCATGTCGCCCAATCGGCGATCAGCCGGCAAATCGCCAACCTTGAAACCGAACTCGGCGTCCAACTCTTTGAACGGGAAGGGCGGAATGTCAAACTCACCCCCATTGGCCGCCATTTTTTGCCTCATGCGGAAGCGGTGCTGAAAGCGATCGACGATGCCAAGCAACAAATTGAGGAGTATTTGGATCCGGAACGCGGAACAATTAAAATCGGCTTCCCGACCAGTCTCGCCAGCCAGATGATGCCGATGGTCATTTCCGCCTTTAAAGCGGAGCACCCAAATGTCTCGTTCCATCTTCGCCAAGGAGCATACCGTTATTTGATTGAGGCGGTGAAAAAGCGAGAAATTGATTTGGCATTTCTCGGGCCGATTCCAGCGCGCGAAATCGGTATTAAAGGGGAAATTTTATTTTCCGAGCCGTTTTTCGTCCTTTTGCCAAACAGCCATCCGCTCGCCCGTCGCGACCGGATCGTGTTAAACGAACTCCGTAACGATCCGTTTGTGACATTTCCAAAAGGATATATTTTGCATCAAATTTTAATTGAGGCCTGTCACCAAGCGGGGTTTGTCCCAAATGTCTCATCGGAAGGCGAGGACCTCGACGCCATTAAAGGACTCGTCTCCGCCGGCATCGGCGTCACTCTCCTGCCAGAGAGCGCCTTATCGGAAAGCCTTCTCCGTTATGCCGCCAAAGTACCGCTGGAAATGCCGCAAGTGAAACGAAACGTCGGCATCATCATTTCCGACCATCATGAGCTTGCCCCGTCGGTGAAAGTATTCTACCAGTTTGTAAAAGACTTTTTCTCCGAGCTGGAGCGGTATCAGCTTGGGTAGAAAGCATGAAAGAAAAAAGAAGGGGAGACGATTCTTCCCCTTCCTCCTTATCTCGCGATTTTGGCCATCGCTTCACAAGCACGCATCATTTCTTCTTCATGGTTCGCCCTGCGCTGGCTTCAACGGCAGCGATATATACTCCTTTTCACAATAAAATGCTACTTAATAAAGGAGATATCGCTCACGTTTCTTGTGAAAGGCTTCCACATCCTTTTCCCAACGCTTTTTCATTTGTTCCATCGTCATTCCCTCTTCAATCGCCTTTCGAACCCATCCATTTCCGATCAGTTGATCAAAATAAGAGATTCCTTGACTATCTTCAGCGCGAAAAGCAAATTGATCTGGATACAAATCATGAATCGTCTTTACCATTGCTACTCCTGTTTCGACCGGTCGGAACACTTGGCGATCGGTGACATGAATTTGTACACCATGTACGAGTGTTCCGCTATATTTCGAGAACGTTGGCTGAAAACTTGCTGGACGGAAACGTACGCCCGGAAGGCGAAGAGCGTTTAATTTTTCAGCTAACTGCAACCCATCGATAAACGGAGCGCCAATCAGTTCAAATGGCTTTGTTGTCCCGCGGCCTTCCGATACATTTGTTCCTTCAAACAGTGCCGTTCCGGGGTATACCAAGGCAGTATCCAATGTTGGCATGTTCGGAGATGGTAACACCCATTGCCATCCCGTATCATCATAATACATTGAACGTTTCCAACCTTTCATTTTCACGACGGTGACATCCGCATCAATACCGAACTCTTTATTAATAAGCAACGCCAATTCACCGACAGTCATTCCATGTCGCAACGGGATGGGATACATTCCAACAAAAGAGGAATAGTCCGTTTCTAGAACAGGTCCTTCGACTTTCACGCCGCCCAACGGATTCGGGCGATCTAGCACAATAAATGGGATGTTGTTTTCCTTTGCTGCTTCCATTGCATACGCCATCGTATAAATATACGTGTAAAACCGAGCGCCGACATCTTGAATATCAAAAAGAAGGATATCTACTCCCTTTAACATTTCTGGTGTCGGTTTTTTCGTTGGCCCGTACAAACTATATACGGGAAGGCCAGTCTTTTCATCAATGTAAAAAGGAACGTATTCGCCAGCCTGGGCGCTGCCGCGCACTCCATGTTCCGGTCCATATAAAGCGACGAGTTCAACATCACGATCATTGTAAAGAAGGTCTACTGAGCTATTTAGATCCCGATCAACTCCCGTTGGGTTCGTAATGAGGCCGATCCGTTTCCCTTTTATTAACTTCTTCTGCTCTTTGAGTAATACCTCAATGCCCAACTCTAGCTGTGGATGCTCTTTTTTCTTCGGGGCTTTGGCCAAGGCATCGGTAAACATAAATAAACTTAGCAAGATCAAAGAAAACATCATCCACCATTTCTTTTTCATAACGTTCCTCCCGTTTTAGTAACTAAGGCCATGACCATATTCGTACAATATACCGCCATCATAACGTGGAATCGTTACCGGAAGCCGGCCGGTTGGCATGTTGATTCCAAAAATCACATCTACCACCGCCTGAAAACTTGCCGGTTGAAAACTATACTGGGCCAAATATGCCTTAACGTCCGGGTAGGACATCATATCATACGGGTTGCGAATCCCGATAGCAATAACAGGAGCATCCGTATTATCAATCATTTGTCGCACCATTTTCATTTGTGGATTGGACGGCAGCCGCTCTGAGGCGTTTGACGTATAAGTGCCGACAATAACGGCATCGGCTTTTTTTACGCTTTGTAACTGCTCCTCGTTTAACGGAGCTGCACCTTGAATCACATTCACATTGGACACATATGCCCGTACCGCTTCAGCCAATGATTCAATCATCGTATTGCCGACAACGACGAGATGATCGATTTTGCTTGGCGATAGCGGCAATACTTGTTCATTTTTCACCAATGTGATCGATTTGGCTGCCGCTTCGCGCTCGATTTGTTTATGCTCCTCTGAACCGACAACACGCAACGCGCGATCGATCACTTCCTGTTCATTCGGCGGCGTCTCTTGCTTAAAAATACCCCGTTTCACTTTCAACGTCAAAATCCGTTTCACGGATTGATCGATCCTCTCTTGTGAGATCTCACCGTTTTCCACCGCCTTCTTCAAACCGGTAGCAACTTCTTCCAATCCGATCGGCATCAGCACAATATCCGCACCCGCTTGCACCGCTCTAACTGCTGCATCGACCGGTCCGAAATGATCGCTGATGGCTTTCATGTTCATAGCATCCGTAATAATCACGCCTTGAAATCCCATTTCTTGACGCATTAATTCCGTAAGCACTTTATGTGACAATGTGGCAGGAAGCGAAATTTCTGTCCCGTCTTTTTGGGAAATGACTTTCGTATCATCGATTTTCGGGAATGTGACATGGGCGGTCATCACCGCGTCAATCCCAGCTTCCATTGCCTTTTGAAACGGATACCATTCCACCGTTTCAAGACGGCTTCGGTCGTGTGGCACCTCGGGAAGTCCGAGATGAGAGTCGACCGCAGTATCCCCATGACCTGGAAAATGCTTGGCGGTAGCGGCAACACCGCTATCTTGCAGCCCTTTCATATATGCTGTCCCTAGTTGGGCGACCAATTCTGGATTTTCACCGAATGAACGAACCCCGATAACCGGATTATCCGGATTGTTGTTTACGTCCAAAACAGGTGCTAAATTCATATTTATGCCTAACGCGTATAACTCTTCGCCAATCGCATGTCCTACTTTGTAAGCGAGTGACTCCGAACGCGTAGCTCCGAGCGCCATATTCCCTGGCATATTCGTCCCTGACTGCAACCTCGTCACAATGCCGCCTTCCTGATCGATGGAGATCAGCAAACCGAACTTTTCCGCTGCTTGTTGATAATCCATCACAAGCCGTGCTGTCTGCTCGGTCGTTACAACGTTTTCTCGGAATAAAATAATGCCGCCAATATGATATTTTTGTATGAGCTCTTTGATTTCCGGACGCATCGCCGTGACAGGTGCTCCGTTGAAATATCGGAAATCCGGCATTAGCATCTGGCCGATTTTTTCTTCTAGTGTCAACCCTTTAACCGCTCGTGAAATCACGTCATAACGGCTTCCTTTTTCCTTAGAAACAGACACTTTGATGTCTGATTTTCCTCCTTTTTTTGCTGCAGAAACGGGTTTTACAGTAAATCCGATTCGATCTTTGCGGACGCCATCGGTAACGGTGATGAACGTTTTTCCACTTTTCCCGCTGAAAACTACGGTACCGTTGCGGCTGACAGAAGCGACTTGTCGATTGGATGATTTCCATTGAACCCCTGTTGTCACTTCAGAAAAATTTCCTTTTGGATAAACTTTCAATGCCCGCAATGCGACAGTATTCCCATCGATGGTTACGTCAACCTCAGGGATATTCTGGTAGATAATCAAATCGACTCCCACTTTCTCTTTGGCTCCAACCTGTGGCGAGGCCCACGAAATGAAAAAGGTGATCACAGTCATGAAAACAGCTGTTTTCCAATAAAATGACATCCTCGTTCCCCCTTATATGGTTTGTTTAAAACGTGCGCCGTTCCCAATCATGGCTTTCCCATAATGCCTCTAACTCTTTCCCATCATCGTCGACAAGGCGAATATTTGTGACATACCAGCCACGCCCGTTAACGGACGAATCGGTACAGTAGCGAAACCGAATGGCAACCGTATGAGCCGGAATAGGCACCGTTTTCGTTGTCCAGTCACTGCTGCCTGTCAGCTGTTCCCCAACTTGCCTCCAATGTTCTCCATCTTGTGATACTTCGACAACACCGAAATCAACATCCGGCTCCATTCGGTACCATGTATCAAACGTTAATGTGAGCTGTTTACGGGCCACTACCTTTGTCGACAGTATCGCATTCAAATGATCTCCATATCCCGCAAACCAAGCTGCTTTTTTCCCGGGAATGGCCACGGGAATGGCGTCTGCCGTTAGACGGGAAACTTGCCTGCGCAACGGATTGATGGATGGCGTATTGCGTGTAGGGTGAACGCGATTAGTTAATAAAATAGCGATCACATTATTGTTCGGGTTTACAACGATGGATGTTCCCGTATACCCTGTATGGCCAAACGATGTATGTTCAGACAATGCATCCATATACCATCCTTGTGCGAGTTCCCACCCGAGCCCATGATCGTATCCAGGAAACTGCGGAATTTGATTTTCCATGAGCAGCTGAACCGTTTCCGGCTGTAAAATCCGCTTGCCGCCATATGTTCCATTTTGCAAAAACATGGAAGCAAAAATAGCCAAATCCCTAGCAGTTGAAAACAATCCCGCATGTCCGGCCACCCCATCTAGCGCCCATGCGTTTTCATCATGCACTTCCCCCCAAACCATTCCTCTTCCCGTCCATGGCTGATATTCCGTAGCAGCGATTCTCCTCTTTTTTAGCAACGGGGGATTATACATCGTATTGTTCATGCCTAACGGCTTCGTAATATACCGATACACAAACTGATCAAGACGTACGCCCGATAAACGTTCGACCAATGCACCTAAAGTAATCATGTTCAAATCACTGTATACATACGTTGTTCCCGGGGGATGCTCAAGCGGCTGGGCAAATACAATTTGCAAACGATCGTCGCGATTCGTTCCCATTGTATACAGGGGGATCCACGCCGCCAGCCCAGACGTATGGGTCATCAGTTGACGGATCGTTACATTTTCTTTTCCGTTTTGGGCAAATTCCGGTATGTACTTCGCAACAGGATCGTCTAGCGAAAATTTTCCTTGTTCGTATAGCTTCATCGCCGCTGTTGTTGTGAACAGTTTGCTGATGGATGCCAAATCAAACATTGTGTCCATTCGCATCGGAATCGGCTGTTTAGATTGTGTAAACGTATCGTCCTCATACTGTTTGGCATATCCATACGCTTTCTGTTTCACAATCATTCCGCGCCGCACAATGTAAACGACCGCCCCCGAAATGACGTTGTCGCGCATGGCTTGCGTTATGACTTCATCAATTTTTCGTAAAGGAGCTTCTCTCATGCCAGCAGCTTGAGGTGTTCCAGGATGAATAACCGCGGAAATCGATCCTTTCTGATCCCAAGAAAAAGAGGCTTTCCTGTGAGACTGACTCGTTTTATACGCTTTTATTTCGGCTGACTCGATTGTAGGGGTTGGATCATGGTGGGATGTGGCGGCGACCGGTGAACAAAAAAGAACGGAGCCGAACAAAATCGACGACAAGATCATAAAAACAGGCCGCTTATCCATAAAATAGCCCCCTTTATCCGATTAAGATCTCCCGCAAAACAATGATAGCGCTTTCTATCGTTATCATACAAGTTTTTTGGTATAGTTGTATATACCACTTTATTACCAATTACCTCCATATTTCGCTTCTTCAAATAGCTCTTTTTCATCTATTGAAATGCTTCCCTGTATAGGTATGATGGCACATATCTTTGTCACCACATCCGATAAAACACTTAGAAGAACGTGGAAGGATTTTGTCGTGAAGTAACTATGGTGATTCTTGATCACTCAAGACCAAATGATAAATATCATGCCTTTATATTAATGAAGAAACTCCCCTGCCTCTATTCGGCAGGGGATCTCGTTCGTCTCTTCTCCGTTAGACCAACCGTACAACTGTCCGGCCGCGTAGTTCGCCGCGCAAAATACGCGCAAGCGCCCCCGGCAGTTCATGAAGCGAAATTTCATGGACAATTTGCTCCAAATCCGGCTTTAAATCGCTAGCCAATTGCTCCCAAATGCGAAGGCGCAAGTCCATCGGGCAATAGACGGAATCGATGCCAAGCAGGCTGACACCGCGCAAAATAAACGGGTGGACGGTTGTCGGCACCTCGACGCCTCCTGTTAATCCACTCACTGCCACCGCTCCGCCGTAGCGGATACGGCTCAACACGGTTGCTAGCGTCCGTCCGCCAACCGGATCGACCGCCGCCGCCCAACGCTGCTTATCAAGCGGGCGGATGCGCTCGGCCGTGACATCCTCGCGCGTCAACACTTCTTTTGCTCCTAAAGCACGCAAATAGTCGTGCTCTGTCGCTTTGCCTGTGCTCGCTGCCACCGTGTAGCCGCGCTTGGCAAGCATCGACACTGCTAGACTGCCAACACCACCCGTTGCCCCCGTGACGAGCACAGGTCCGCGTTCCGGAACAAGTCCGAGCTCCTCAAGACGGTGAATGGACAACGCCGCTGTAAAGCCAGCCGTACCGATCGCCATCGCTTCTCGTAACGTCAACCCTTTCGGCAATGGTACGAGCCAATCGCCATGTAAACGCGCATACTCACTGTACCCCCCAAAGTGAGTAACACCGATTTCATAGCCGGTCGCAATCACCTCATCCCCTTCGCGAAATCGCGCGTCGTTTGAGGAGACAACAATCCCAGCCAAATCAATCCCTGGCACAAACGGATACGTTTTCACAATTTTACCATCCGGAATCGATGCCAATCCGTCTTTGTAGTTGACACTTGAATAGTGGACGCGGACGACGACATCTCCTTCTGGCAAATCATCCATCGAGAGCGTTTCAACTCCGGCTGTAAACTCCGCTTCGGTTTTGTTGACGACAAACGCTTGGAATGTCGGCACGGTTCCCCCTCCTTCTTCATTTTGTTTATTCCGCTAGTCTATGTTCGACATACTAGCAGACGATTCCTTTTCCCAAAACGTCGGTGCTATCATCATCCCACTCTTCGCTGTTGGGCGGCAGTCATCCTTTATGTTCCTTCCTTCGCTTCCCCCTCTTCACTGCCGCGTTTTCCCATACAGCAGCTAAAACTCTATAAAAATGCCAGCCAAGGCAACCACCCGGCTGGCATTCCTTTTCTATTTGATTTGTGCTAATGCCTCCGTCAAGACACGGACAAGGAATGAAAGCTCATCATCACTGATGCACAGCGGCGGCGATAAGGTAAGCACGTTGTTGTACCCGGCGACCGTCGCTCCGTTTTTGCCGATAATGACACCATGCTCTTTGCAGCGGCTGATTACTTGATTGACGAGCGATACATCCAGCGGCTCTTTCGTCGTTTGGTCAGCAACAAGCTCAATGCCGACAAGCAGCCCTCTTCCGCGCACATCGCCAACATACGGATGGTCAGCCAGTTTCGTTTTCAGTGCTGAAAGCAGCCATTCGCCCGCCTCACGTGAACGGTCAAACAAATGCTCTGTCTCCATGATTTCAATATTTTTCAGCGCCAGAGCGCACGAAGCCGGATGGCCGCCAAACGTATTAACATGACGGAAATAGTCGTATTCATCCGTTCCTTTAAACGCCTCGTAAATTTCCTTCCGCACCGCCGTTGCTGCCAGCGGCAAGTAGGCGCTTGTAATGCCTTTCGCCATCGTAATGATATCCGGCTTAATCCCCTCATGCATGAACCCAAACGGCTTCCCTGTTCGGCCGAAACCGCAGATGACTTCATCGACAATGAGTAGTGCTCCGTGTTTTTCACATACTTCCTTGACCGCCTTCATGTATCCATCTGGCGGCATGAGCACTCCGCCGCCCGTGATGATCGGCTCCATGATCATGGCGGCGATCGTCTCACTCAGTTCCCACGTCATCACATCGTCAACAGCTTTCACGGCTCGCAGCTGGCGCGGATCGTCCGCTGCATCAGGATCGCGGTATCGATCAGGCGGCGGCACATGGATGAAGCCCGGAGCGAGCGGCTCATATTTGTATTTTCGTTGTGCCTGTCCGGTCGCCGCGAGCGCTCCCATCGAATTGCCGTGATATGCCCGGTAGCGGGAGATGATTTTGTATCGGTGGGGTTCGCCACGTTGCTGATGATATTGACGGGCAATTTTAAACGCTGTTTCATTCGCCTCCGACCCGCTGTTGGAAAAGAAGATGACATACTCATCGCCTAACAGCTCATTGAGTTTTTCCCCAAGCTGAATGGCAGGCAAGTGACTTTGCGTCAGCGGGAAATATGGCAGCGTTTTCAGTTGCTCGTACGCCGCTTCAGCGAGCTCCTCGCGCCCGTAGCCGACATTGACGCACCAAAGCCCGGCCATGGCGTCCAAATATTTGTTTCCAGCGACATCGGTCACCCAGCATCCTTTGGCTTCGGTCACAACAACCGTCGCGTTTGGATTGTACGGCTTCATCGAATGCCAAATGTATCGATCGTCTTTGTCGAGCCATAATTGATGGCTTTGTTCAGTTTTCATCACCGCTTGGCTCCTCTCTATTTAGAATCGCCTCATGCTATAGTCATTATCGCGCAACTTCCTACGCCATTCATTAGACACAATGTAAAAACAGTCATTGAATCTGTTCCACAGTTTGACTACCTTGTTCTATCTAAACCGCCATCCATTCCCCTGTTGCGCTCTTCCCCATGGAAGCGGGCTTCCTAGCTGCTCCCGCAAACAGGCTTTCCGTTTCCATTCACTAAAGTTGCGCATTTCTTTGCGCGTATAGCGCCTCTCCATCACCCATCAAGTAGTCATACGCTTTGATCATCAGCTCAATAGCCAATCGTTTGTTCGCCTCCATGAAATTATCCCCAAGGAAGCTTTCCAGCTTCTCGATGCGGTGATACAACGTTTGCCGGACGATAAACAGCCGTTTTGCCGCCTCTTGCTTCGAACCGTTGCACTGCAGATACACTTTGAGCGTTTCAAGCAGCTTTCCATTATATTTCCGGTCATACTCAATAATCGGCCCTAAATATCGGTTGATGGCCTCACGCAAATCGCTATATTTGTCTAACACCATAATCATCCGGTATAAATGCAAATCATCGTAAAACAGGCTAGCTCCCTGTTCGTCCAACCGACTGCGAATTTTCAGTGCCTCTAGCGCAGCGCGGTAGCTTTGATTGATGGAAGAAAGAGATGGGGCAAATGTTCCGACGCCGACCGGCAAGGCGGAAAGTCGTGTTTGCATAAAGTCCGATGCCATGAGACATTTGATTCCTTCCTCGATCCGGCTCTTCCACGTCTCCTCATCCCGAAGATTGATGGCAATAAACGCAAGGTGGCGCCCCATCTCTACCGAAAATAAGAGAAACCCGCGTTGCTCAAACAGCGAACGGCATAACAGCTTAAAATATGTTGAATCAAAGTTTCCTTTTTGACCCGCCGTCCCCACTTTACAAACCCATACCACGCCCCCGCGGCTATGAAGGGAAGGATGATGGTCTAATAAATAGGAAGAAATCTCTTGATCGGAGTACTCTCCTTCAATCCAGCCCTTTAGCCACTCATTTTCTTCTGTGCGCCGCCTCTCCTCGACGTAAAGGTTCCGCAACAAGTGCTGGGCCAGCGCTGTTGCGGTGCGATCCAAAATGAGCAAATCAAACTCGTTGATGTCCCGTCCGACAGGAAGAAGGGCCAACTCCGCGTATTCAGCACCAAATAACGAAATCGGCTTGACGACCGCAGCTGATGGCCAGTCGCTTTCTCCTCCAAGCCCAACACCTGCCCCCAAATTCCCCCTTGGCCGGCTCGGTATGTATTCCACATCCCCGCCGTGCATGTGGAAAACAACCTGATGGCCTAGGCAGCTGTGCAAAAATGTTAAAATCTCCCGATAATGATGAACCGTCAACAGCTTTTTGTTCAACTCTTGAGAATACGACTCGAGCTGAGCGATCATTTGATACTGCTGATTAATTAAATACGTGTGAATATCGTGAGTAATCTCGACGAAAGGAACTTCCTCAAGAAAAAGAATGAGCGGGAAATGATGACGGTTAGCCAGTTCCAGTGCCTCCTTTGGAATGGAGGAGGCATACGTTCCCAATTCGATGCATAGCCCGGAAGCATCACATTCGATCAGCTGCCGAAGCAGCGATAAAAACAATGAGTCATCTTCCCGCCACCCGACACCGGTAGACAAAATGAGCTCTTTGCCGCGCAACAAATTGCTGATTTTCGTGACCTCAACAACATGCACCCATTTGACCGTCCTTGACAGTCCTTCTTTTCCAGCAATAACGACCGCCTTTTGGAAATACTTCCTCTGTAAAACATCGGCGACTGTCAGAGGAAAGCCGTACCCCATCCTTTCCTCCCCCTTTGCTTGACTACTGTCAAAAATATTCGGAACTTTACAACCAAAATCCTGCTAATAAGATAACGTCTATTGACAAATTGTCCAATAGCTACCTATTTTTTATTGGCACTTTGTCTAATGTGCATCATGGCTTTTCCCTATACACTAAAAAAACAGCAGCATAGTCAGACTATTTAGTTAATTTCACTTCCTTTGAAAGGAGGAATTGGGATGAATCATTCCGGTCTGCAAAAAGGGTTAAAAGAGCGCCATATGACGATGATTGCCATCGCCGGGGTTATCGGTGCCGGGTTGTTTGTCGGAAGCGGAGCTGTCATTCACTCGACAGGACCAGGAGCCATTGTTTCTTACGCTCTAGCAGGCGCACTCGTCGTGCTTGTCATGCGGATGCTCGGGGAAATGGCGGCCGCCCGCCCGACGAGTGGATCGTTTGCCGCCTATGCTCATGAAGCGATCGGCCCATGGGCAGGATTTACCGTTGGGTGGCTGTATTGGTTTTTCTGGGTGATTGTCATTGCCATTGAAGCCAACGCAGGAGCGGCAATCATCCAATATTGGTTTCCTTCCATTCCGTTATGGCTCCTTAGCCTCGTTCTCACCATTTTGATGACACTGACAAACATTTGGTCTGTAAAATCTTACGGGGAGTTTGAATATTGGTTCGCCTTCATCAAAGTGGCGAGCATCGTTCTTTTCCTCATTCTCGGCTTGGCGTTCATCTTTGGCCTCGCTCCAGGCAGCGAACCTGTCGGGCTGAAAAACTTAACCGGCCACGGCGGATTTATGCCGCATGGCATCGGCTCCATCCTTGTTGGCATTGTGATCGTCATTTTCTCCTTCTTCGGAACCGAAATCGTCACGATCGCTGCCGGAGAATCAGCCGAACCACAGGAAGCAGTATCGAAGGCGACCAAATCGGTAACATGGCGAATTTTAGTCTTCTATATCGGATCCATTGCCGTTGTCGTAACCTTGCTGCCGTGGAACTCCGCAAGTGTCTTGAAAAGCCCGTTTGTTGCCGTTTTGGAACATGTTGGCGTCCCTGCGGCCGCCCAAATTATGAACTTTATTGTATTGACTGCCGTTTTGTCCTGCCTCAATTCCGGACTGTACACAACGTCGCGCATGCTTTACTCTCTCGCTGAAAAAGGAGAAGCGCCAAAGTCATTTTTACGGCTCAACAAAAACGGTGTTCCGGTTCGGGCGGTCATCGCCAGCACGTTGTTTGCCTATATTGCCGTCATCATGAACTACGTCTCGCCAGATAAAGTGTTTCTCTTTCTTGTCAACTCTTCCGGAGCGATCGCATTGCTCGTCTATTTAGTGATTGCTGTCTCACAACTGCGCATGCGACAAAAACTTGAACGCGAAAACAGCACCGCCTTAAAAATCAAAATGTGGCTGTTCCCATACTTAACCTATTTTACGATTCTCGCCTTGCTCGTCATCCTTGCCTCCATGCTGTTTATTGAATCAATGATCTCACAGCTGCTGTTAACATTGCTCATTACCGCCGTCGTCATCGTTTACTACTTCGTCTTTGCCCGGCGCCACCTCAATCCAAACTACCAGCCAGCCACGCCGACGCCGGCGAAAGATTAATATCCATCAAGACGAAGGAGAATCGCGCCCACCAATAAGGGCGCGATTTCTTTTGAATCGACTCTTTTGTTCCCCCGCGACTTATCCACCTTATGTTTTTATGGACATACAAAAGTGACAACTTTTCAAACTTCCACCGGTATCTATATACATGGGTCGCTCCGCGTTGTATACTGACATTGAGAAGAATTTCACAAAAACTAGGAGGACGAAACAATGATTGTCCATGAACTGATGGACATGGAACATTTATTTGTAGAGCAATTGCAGGAAGGTTACTACATCATCCACGAAACGTACCAAAACGTGCTCGTTGAACCAGAAGACGGTGACGCCGTCCGGCAAGTGGATGCCGGAACCGAAGAAGTCGTCACCATCTTGTTCGACCCGGGCAATGAATATTCACTCCTTTGTCTTGATACGTACACGTTTGCCGGCGACATGCCGTCCTTAACTGAGCTGAAAGAGACGATTGCTGCTGAATATGATGTGTTTGTCAACAACGATCACGCGGCATCCTTATAATCCCCGCCCCTAAGCAGCCGCCATAGGAGAATCTGCGTACATTCCGGCAACCACACACACCGCCATGAGCACAGCTGAAACAAAGACGAAAACACTGTACGGAAATGATTAGCCAAGAGACAGCCCGTTCGCTTAGCGAGCGGGCTGTTTTGATTTCCGTTCAATTTGAAACACTTTAAAGCCGATATCAAGATCAATCTTTCCCGTTTCACGAATGATTTTCTCCCCTGCACGGCAGATGCGTTCACGACCGATGTCACAAATCGTCCGAAACCCAGCTTGATACGCCGCAGATGTTTTCACCATCCGTTCAGGGAGCTGCACCATGATGAACGACCGCTGTCCCCCGTCTTCGGCGTTTTGCTGCATGACCGCATGAGCCGTTGTCGCCGAACCGGAAAAAAAGTCGAGGATGACGTCATCATCCTTCGTTGTCAATGCCACCATGCGCTGAATGAGCTTGACCGGCTTCGGGTAGTCCATCACCGCCATCCCGTCAAACAGCTCCTTCAGCTCTTTTTTCGCCTCTTGCGAGTGAGACACTTCATCATGCGTCCAGATCGTAAGCGGCGTCATCGTCGGTTTCACTTCACGCAAAAACCGCTTCAGGCGCGGCACCCCGTTTCCGTCCTTGCCAAACCAAATGCGATTGTCCGCTGCCAGCTCGGCGAAACGTTCTTTCGTCACCCGCCAGCAATACCCGCTCGGCGGGGAAACGACCCGGCCGCCCGGCGTCACGATGTCATAAATTTTTTCCGGAATGGGCGGACCGACCGACAAATCGCCTGACATCCACGGCCCGCGCGGGTCGTTGTCTGGATTTGCATACCGCCCATTTGCCTCCGAGTCGCGCGGCAAGCCGTACCAAGCGAGACGGTCGATGTTTTTCGCATAGCACAAAATGAAGTCATGGTTGCGGGAGGCGAACTTGTTCATGTTGACCGGCGAAAACGCCCGCTGCCAAATGAACGTCGCGACGAAATTACGCTCACCGAAAATTTCATCGCACATTTTTTTCAAATTGGCCTGTTCCGTATCGTCAATAGAGATAAAAATGGCTCCCGTCTCAGCCAACAACGCCTTCGCCACCCAAAGGCGCGGATACATCATGTTAAGCCAGCCGGCATGAACGCGCGCTTCCTCCTGCTCTATATGTGAAGCGGCGCGCTTCCTTTTGCGCCAATTGTCTTTGTACGTGAACGCTTTGCCTGTATTGTACGGCGGGTCAATGTAAATCATTTGCACGCTTCCTTCATGTGACGCTCGCAGCAGCTTGAGCGCTTCCAAATTGTCCCCTTCAATATACCAGTTGTTCGTCGTCTCCCACCGCTTACTTGCCGCTCGGTCGGGCCGCAGCGCTCCGATGGCGGGCGTTTCCGCCAACTGCTTCGCTCCCGCCTTCCCCGGCCATGTGAATCCGTACACTTCGTCTTGCTCTTCGTAACCAAGCTCTTTTTTCAACCGCTCCCAATCGATCGCTTCGCCTGCCACCACTTCCGGAAAAAGCTCTTTGACCCGCTCCAGCCTCGCGCTCACTGCCCCTTTTGTTCTCCTGCCACCGTTTGCCATAGCACGCCCCCTCTCCCACACCACCCTGTCGGCGGCGCTTCTTATCCACCAACAAGAGATCGTATTTCCAATATTTCGCCATGGCAAACGGTTTTCCTGCCTCAATTCTTAGCCAAAAAACACCCCCCGCCTCCTGCGAACGGAAGCGGGGGAGTAGAATCCTTTAAACGAGGCCTTCCTCTTTCAACACTTCAATCTTCCAGAGGGTCTATCTGCGGAAGAATAGTTTCAATCCTCTAAACGAGGCCTTTCTCTTTCAACAGATCCTTCATTTTACCATTGATTTTCTAAGGCGGCAAGGGGCCATTTTGCACACCCCTTCCACCCCCTCAAAAAATAAAATGTGGTTATGTCAACTTGTACGACTGACCAAAAACGTCAACCATCCAACCCATTGATAAATCAAGATCATGTTTCGTTTTACGAAAGAAAAATCGCCATGCACACCTCCCCCGTTTTTTGGCTGTTTTTGGACCGTACACCGCGCCATATGCACGGGAACGAACCGAATTGGCGGGGAAGGCGGCATGGCAGCTGAAGCAGCCAGCAGCGGCGCTATTCCTTTTTCCATCTTAATGGTGGCGGGAAGCCACCTGATCGAACACGCGGCACCCGACTCGATACATGTGCAGGACGGCACCGTCGACAACGAACGTTTGGGCTTCTCCGTGCCTCGACGCATAGTGCTCGAGACCGATCATAAAGTTCACCCCTTCGCGATAGTCGTCGTTTCCTAAGACGTGCAGCGATGGGGATAGAAGATGGCGGGAAAGGAAAAGAATCGTCTTTTTCCGCGCGCGTGTGAGCGAGACGTTCAATCGGTTGAGGCTGTAGATGAACTCCCCTTCCATCGCGGCCAGTTCCGGGTCGGCGACGCCGTAGCTGATGATGGCCGCTTCCGCCTCCTGACCTTGCATTTTGTCGACCGTATCGACGAAAAACGGCGGACGCAGCCCCTCGCGTTCAAGCGCGCGGCGAATGGCGCGGATTTGCGCGCGATGCGGCGAGATGATAAACAGTCCGTTGCGCCAAAACGCCTTGTCGCCGTCTGGCGTATCATGATATCGTTTTCCATCGCCATCAAGCAGCCGCTCCCGAAGCGTTTTCGTTACGCTCGCCACCCAACGCGCTTCCGCTTCGTTTTCTTGTGCGCCGTACACGCCATCATACGTGCAGACGACAAGCGGATAGTCGGGATCGATCGCCGCTTCCACCCATTCATCGGCAGTTGGAGCGGCGGCGAGCGTCAGCGTTTGCTCGGCAATTCGACGGTTGAACGCCGTATAATCCCGTCCGTAAATCTGCTCAGCCGGATAGCGGCAGAGCGTCTCATTCATGCGGAAATTATCCGTCAACTGGCAAGTGAGCCGCTTCTCCACGTCTGCGTCAAACAGCAGGCGGAAAATCGATTCGAACAAAGGCGGCTCCCCTTCGACGGTCTTGTACGCTCCTTGAATAATCGGCGGCAGCTGAAAATGGTCGCCAACAATGAGCAGCCTTCCTGCCTTTTTCACATGACGGAGCGCGAGCAACGAATCAGCCACCCGAATTTGCGACGCTTCATCGAGCACGACGACGTCAAATCCGCCAGCTAGCAATCCTTTTTCATGCGCTCGTTGGATGCCGTACAGCGTGGCGCCAAGCACGCAATGACGGCCGCTGTCAAGCCATTCCCAAACTTCGCCGTCCGCCAGTTCGATGATCCCTTTGGCGTTTTCCGTCTGAACCGCGCCGAGCTTCGCAATGCTTACCTTCCCTTGCGGCGCAAGTTCCTTGATTTTGTTCAGGCAGTTTTCGATCGCCGCGTGGGTGAAGCCAGAAATAAGAATGGCGAGCCTCCGCCCTCGCTTCTCATAAATCGCCATCAGCAAACGAAGCGCCGCGGCAATAAAGTGCGTTTTCCCCGTGCCCGGCGGCCCCCAAACGAGCGTCAATGTATAACGAAGAAGATGGAGAAACGCTTGACGCTGGCTTTTCGTCAGCCTGCTTTCACGGAGAAGCGCCTTGACTTCGTCCGCTTCCCACTTCGGCCGGAACGTTTTTCGATAGCGGATCGGGTCGCGGATCAAATCCAGAATGCGATGATTTTCCTGATCCAACGCTTGCAGCGCCCGCAAGACGCGCACTGTGGTCAAATCGGCATAGCGCAGCGACAGCAAATAATTCTCGCCTTTGACAAGCGGGAAACGGTCAAGCAATCGAGGCAGCTCGAGTTCAAGTTCAGCCGTCTTGCCATCATCATCGATCGTGCGAATACGGGCAAAGTACAAGTTGGCCCATCTCGGCGCCGACCGGTCGCCTGCGTATTTCATATCGGGAAACGTCTGTTGCGCTTTCTCCCCTTCCTCATCACATTCCGTCAACAGCCAGTTGGCTTTTTGGTCGATTGCTTCAAGTGCATGTCGATTGTTCAATCGAAACCGCTTGGCGCCAAGGTACGTTATATGAAGCGTAACTCCCGTTTCAAGCCGATCGGCAAGCGGAAGCGAGCGGCGCTGACGAACATCCAAGTAGTTTAATAGCGCCTCGTAGCGCGCCATAAACGCCAACTTCGAAATGAGCGGATCACGGTAATGAGCCGAATCGGGAAAACGGAATTTTTCCGGCCAAACGGCGAGCGGAGAAGGCTGGATACGAGCAGCCCAAGCACGGATACCTCGGATGATACTGTGAGCAGCCCAAAGGCGGCGTCTCAGTTCCCCCTCAACCTCTTTCCTTTTTTCTTCGTCCCCGGTTTGCCACGCGTCATGCAATACATCCATTTTCATGGCGTTTGTCAAGCGAAACGAAAAGCGCTCGTTCGCTCGATACGTAAACGGACGATCGCTGTAAGCGGCGATATACGCCGACAAGTCCTCAAGACGGTAAGCAACATGCACCGGCAAAGCAAACAGTTGGCTCGCTACGGTCGTCAAAACGACAACTGGAAGCGGAACCATCTCCTTCGGGTGCTGATGGGCGCTCGATAGCACACCACTATGAAAATAAAATAATAGACGAACCGCTTTTTCTTGGTATTCGCGATCAAGCAGAAGCTCAGAAAGCATATGTTGCAAGTTGTCCCATTCATAGTTGTCAACGACATACGCCTGCACGGATTTTTGCGCCTGCCATTCGCGCGTTTTGTTGTAATCATGCACCGTCTGAAGCAAGCGATCGAGCGCGTCGACAAACTTCCGAATGACCGCATCGCATTCTTCCAAACAGCGGGCGACAAAATGATGCATTTCCGATCCCGTTCCAAACACGTCTATTCCGCCAACGCGGTACAACGATGCGGCCGCGATTTTCCCCGTCGCCTGATCGCGCTGGGCGGTGAAAATCAAACGGATATCCTCCCACTTGGGCATATCCGCTACAACGCGATCGTGCGGAATGACTTTTTCTTTAGCGATGGCCATAAGCTGGGTTTCAAGCCGCCGGCGCTGGCGGGCCAATGTGGCGTTTTGTTTCAGCACGGATCCGTTTTCTTCACGCTGAAGAAATTGGTGAAACGCTCGAATAGTTTCAGGCAATTGCTGTTCGCGGACGAAGCGGGAGGTGTAGCTGGATAAGTACGGGACAAGGGAAATGTGCGCCTGTTGCCGCGCCTTGTCCAAACAGTAGCTATAAAATGGACACCATTCGCAACGGTAATCCAAATGCCAAAACAAGTCATCCGCCTGTTTTTCCGTCAGTATCGTCAGCTCACTGGATAAAAAATGTTCAATATATGGAATCAGCTGGCGAATGTTGGTCGTTTGCGGCTGCTCAGCCCCGTACGTCCATATCCTCGTTTCGTCCAAATCAACCTTCCCTTTGATTCCATGCTCTTCTAAAACGAAAGATAAAATCAGTGCGTACAGCGCTGTTTGCACACGGTGAGAAAATTGCAATGCGTCGGACGATTTTATATCAATGATGCGAAACGTCCAACCGTCTTGCCCCCGCACACATTCAATAACATCCGGACGGCACGCCGCAAAACGGACGGTTCCCGGATTCAATCCGTACCGTTCGTAAAAACGGGGCGGCACAATCAAGGTGGGCTGATACAAATATCGCTTGCTCGGCTCCTTCAGCTCCCGGATCGTCTCTTCGCTATCCAAATAACAATGTGAAAGTGGCAAGTCAGACACCTGCTTGCCCATCTTCACTTCATCGGCCAAATAGGTGGAAATTACCGTCTTCTCCCACTCCACCCCACGGCGCAACACGTTTTCATGGCTCGCCGGCCGTCTAAACAGTTCTTCAGGCACATCGAGCTCGCCGCGCCGCTCTTTCGCCAATGATCGAAAATACAAGTTTCGCTCACACTCATGGTAAAAATAGCTGGCAATTTTCGCCGGAGAAACGTAAAACATGCACCGATTCCTTTCTTTCTATGTATTTTCGTCCCAAACCGATCGCTGCGTACAGCAATTGTTTATTATATCATACGGCCCCATTTCCTCCTCCATGCCAAGCGGTAGGCACGAATAAGTCTGTTTTACAGATTGTATGTTGGAAATTGGGGAAATGAGACGGCATGCTCAGCAAGGGCATGCTCTCACTACTGTTCGACCAGCTTGACCATACATGAGAAAGAACATTCAAAAACGTTATTGTGCGACGCTTCCATGAAAGAAGGCGGGCTATGTAAGCCCGCCTAGCTCTCATTATTCAAGACCTTGCTCCACTTGTTTGATCATTTCCGATACGGACGTTAACCCACCGCCCGATAGATACCAATAGTTCGGATCCAGGTACACAATATGGCCGTTTTGATACGCTTTCGTCTTTTTCACGAGCGCGTTTTCAATCGTTTGTTTCGCCGTCGGTTTTCCTTCGACAACAGCGTCACGGTCAATGACAAACAAGTAGTCCGGATTTTGCTCCGCAATGTATTCAAACGATACGTTTTGCCCGTGCGGCGTATCCGCTTTTAAATTCGGGTCAACTGCTTGGACACCAAGAACATCATGAATGAGACCAAAGCGCGACCCTTTTCCGTATGCACTCACTTTTCCACCGGTCGTTAAAATGATCAACGCTTTTTTGTCGCCCGCTTTCGCTTTTACAGAGTCAATTTGTTTTTGGATATTCTCCAATTCTGCTTCGACTTCGTCTTCCTTATCAAAGATTTGCCCCAATAATTTCATGTTGTTAGAAAAAGAATCAAGGTAGTTTTTCGTGTCAACAGCCATGTACACCGTCGGTGCGATTTCACTGAACTTATCATACAGCTTAGCTTGACGTCCGGAAATAAAGATGACATCCGGCTGAATTTCACTTAACTTTTCAAAATCCGGCTCCTGTAAACTACCGACGTTTTCATAGTCACCGCTTTTGTATTTTTCCAAATACGATGGCACGTTCATTTGCGGCAAGCCCGTCACGTTCGTCCCTAAGCGATCGAGAGTATCGAGCACACCAAAATCAAACACAACGACTTTTTCTGGATTTTTCTTTACTTTCACTTCGCCAAGTTCATGCTTAACGGTGATTTCTTCGACTTGAGCTGCTTTTTTCTCGTTGTTGTCATTGCTTGTATTGCTGCTTGTATTTTCACTGTTTCCGCAAGCGGCTAATACAACAAGAAGCAATGCAGCAACAACCGATAACCACCACTTTTTCATCTGCTTGTACCCCCATTTGTATGATGATCGACATAAGCGAAATGTATATGTTGACAGCTTTTCCGCCTGCTTGGCAAGGGGCGCCCAATCTTGCCTGAGCGAACGCAAAAGCTGAATCAACCATAGGAATCTAAAAAACCATGCGTTTCGTGCCGACAATGAAACGAGCGCACAATCCGCCACGTTATGGGTCACGCAAGCTTCGTCTCGTCGGAACAAGCCGTCGAGCCATATTCACCATTGGCATGATCGATCTTAAAAATATACACAAATGCGTCTGTTCTCAATCGTTTGGATATGAACATCCATATCGTAAATGCCACGCAGTACTTGGCTGCGCATCATAGTGGATACATCGCCTTCGGAAACGACTTTTCCATCCTTTAAGGCAACGATGTAATCGGAATAACAGGAAGCGAAATTGATATCATGCATGACGATAACAATCGTCTTATCCAGCTGATCCACTAAGTTGCGCAATACTTTCATCATTTGCACGGAATGTTTCATATCTAAGTTGTTTAGTGGTTCATCCAAAAAGATATAATCGGTATCTTGTGCAAGCACCATGGCAATATACGCCCGCTGCCGCTGCCCGCCGCTCAATTCATCAAGATAGCGGTGTTGCAGGTCATCGAGCTCCATGTAGTGAATGGCTTCGCGCACATATTCGTTATCTTGGCGCGTCAATCGGCCGCGCGAGTACGGAAATCGGCCGAATGAAACGAGTTCCTTCACTGTCAGCCGAGCAGCAATATGGTTTGACTGCTTTAAAATCGAAATTTTTTTCGCCAGTTCCTCTGTCCGATAACGGCTGATTTCTTTCCCATCGATCCATACTTCGCCGCTATCTTTCGGAATGAGGCGGCTCATGATGGACAGCAATGTGCTTTTCCCCGCCCCGTTTGGACCAATAAGCGATGTCAGTTGGCGCCGGGGAATCGAAAGCGACACTTCATCAACGACTTTTTTTCCGCCATATCGTTTCGATACTTGCTTTACTTCTACCATGCTTTTCGCTCCTTTAACAAAAGATATAGGAAATATACCCCGCCTACCATATTGATAATGACGGACAATGTCGTCGAAAAGGTGAACACCCGCTCAACAACGAATTGACCGCTGACAAGAGCGATTATGCCAAACAGGGCCGCTCCCACCAACAAATAGCGATGTTCATATGTTTGGAAAAACGCGTAAGCGACATTGGCAACAATCAAACCGAAAAACATGATCGGCCCAACGAGCGCCGTCGATACAGAAACAAGCACCGCGATAACCATTAGCATCCGCCTAACGACAGTCTCATAGGAGACGCCTAAGTTGATCGCATGGTCTTTGCCAAGCGATAACACATCCAGTTCATGAAGATGCCGGTACGTGTACCATATAGCCACCACAATGACAATACCGGCAGGCCAAAGCAACTCGGTTTTCATATTGTTGAAACTAGCAAACATTCGGTCTTGGATAATCGAAAACTCATTCGGATCGATCAAATATTGCATAAACGATGTCACGCTTTGAAAAAACGTTCCAAGAATCATCCCGACAAGCAGGATGAAATACACCGTCTGTCCTTCCCGTCGAAAGAGGAAAGAATACAGAAAAACCGAAAAGCCGATCATGCCCCCGGCGGAAAGAAGAAAATGCACCGTATCGTTCATCATCGTCAATGTCGTCGATCCGAACAAAAACACAACCGCCGTCTGAATTAACATGTACACGGAATCAAGTCCAATAATGCTTGGCGTTAAAATACGGTTGTTCGTTATCGTTTGAAACAAAACGGTTGAAATCGCTCCCGCCCAGCCAACGAGCACCATCGCCGTCACTTTTTCACCGCGGGAGCGTAAAACATACTCAATGTTGCCGCGCAACTCCGTAAATAAGAACAACGCAATAAAAGCTAAGGCCAGTACAACGAGCGCTGCTGTTTTCATCCGGTTAGACATATTGCTTCGTTCTCCTTATAAGCAAATATAAAAAGACGCCGCTCCCGATCACCCCGACCGTTAAGCCGATCGGAATCTCGTATGGATAAATGACGATCCGACCAAACAGATCGCAAACAAGCACGAACAAAGCCCCAGCAAGCGCAGTGACCGGCAGCACTTTGCGTAAAT
Organism: Geobacillus sp. 47C-IIb; assembly: GCF_014679705.1. Lineage (NCBI taxonomy): Bacteria > Bacillati > Bacillota > Bacilli > Caryophanales > Anoxybacillaceae > Geobacillus > Geobacillus sp. 47C-IIb. Next base: position 3,350,764 of record NZ_CP061473.1, on the reverse strand, counting down.
GATCACCGTAATACATCGTCACAATATTCGGAACGATCAACCCTAAAAACGGCAAGGAGCCGACTGTCAACACTTCAATCGATGAAGTGACCGCGACAATGATCAGTCCTGTATACACAATCGACCGGTAACGAAGCCCTAAATTCGTGGCCATCTCTTCTCCCATGCCCGCGATGGTAAATCGGTTGGCGTACGCGTAAGCGATCGCCATAAGTGGGACGCTAATGTATAACATCTCATAGCGTCCTTGCATCATGACCGAAAAATCGCCTTGCAGCCAAGCGGAAACCGATTGGATCAAATCATATTTATACGCTAAAAACGTCGTCACCGAGCCGATGATATTACCAAACATGAGACCGACGAGCGGAATGAACACCGAATCTTTATACTTGACACGGTCCAATACCGTCATAAACAACAATGTTCCGGTGAACGCAAACAACACAGCAATGGCGGCCTTTACGATCGGCGAGGCCGAGGCAAACAAAATCATTGACACTAATAGCCCGAGCCGCGCCCAGTCCATCGTTCCCGCCGTTGTCGGCGACACGAATTTGTTTTGACTAAGCTGTTGCATAATCAAGCCGCAAATGCTGACGCTCGCCCCAGCGATGATGATGCTGACGAGCCGCGGCAACCGGCTGATCAAGAAAATTTCCCACGCATCACGGTCTCCCTCCCATAGCGCACGGGGGGATAAATCATGCACCCCGACAAATAAGGAAAGAAGCGATAATCCAAAAAGCAACAACACCCATTTTTTCATTGTCCTCATCCTACCGTTTGTCTTCTTTTATCTGCGCTCATCCCACTCGTTCAACCGCCTCATAAAAACTCAATCAAGTGACAACCGAGCGCAACCTAACTATGTATCCTTTTTCTTTCTGTCGTACAACCCCTTGCTGAAGCATCCGGCCACCATTCCGCTTCCTAGCCAACATATTTTACTAGAATGTGAGAACGAATCGGCTCACAAACCTTTTATCATAGAGAATGATTATCAATACCACAACATCATTTTAATTGATAAAAATTATCATTGTCAATAGGTTTCATTGTTTTTCATTTCCTTCTCATCATAATGTTGTTTGATCAACCGTTTATTGCGTGCCGTGCTTTAGGATGGTACGCAACAGATTAGCGCACCAGTAATGGCCGAACCAAAGCGCATGCTACGAAACTTCCGTAAAGCAAACAACTGCTATTCGGAAAGACGGTTTTCTTCAAGAGAAACGCCACATTTTCTCCATGCGCATATGATAAAAGGGTGCCCCGTTAACTAGAGACACCCCTTTGACTACTTTCTTACCCTTTGACAAAGACGGTTTTGATGGCAGTGAAAAATTCAATGGCCGCCCGTCCTTGTTCCCGTGAATGGGAACTGGATTGCTTCATGCCGCCAAATGGCGCCTGAAGTTCGACGCCGGCGCTTTCTTCGTTAATCCGCACGAGCCCGGCCTCAATCTCTTGAATGAACGTTAACATCTTCGCAATATTTTGGGTAAAAATTGAGGCGCTGAGACCAAATGACGTATCATTTGCTAAGGCTACCGCTTCTTCAAACGTATCCACTTTGATCAAAGCAAGCACCGGCCCGAAAATTTCCTCGCGGGCGATCGTCATGTTCGGAGATACGTTCTCAAACACCGTCGGCTCCACATAAAATCCGTTGCCCAACTCCCCGCCATCCAATCGGCGGCCGCCATAAAGCAATGTCGCTCCCTCTTCGATCCCTTTTTCGATATAATAAAGAACCGTCTCCAATTGCTTTTGGCTGGCGCATGGCCCCATCCACACGCCTTCTTCCAGTCCGTTGCCGATTTTCAGCTGTTTGATCTTCGCTAATAGTTGTTCTTTAAACGGTTCATATATGGAGCTCTGAACGAAGATACGGCTTGTCGCTGTACATTTTTGTCCCGTCGAACGCAGTCCTCCGCTAATCGTCGCTTCGACTGCGCGGTCAAGGTCAGCATCCTCAAGCACGATAACCGGGTTTTTGCCTCCCATTTCCAACTGATACTTTGCCCCTCTCGCTACGGCCTTTTGGGCGATCGTTTTGCCCACTTCGTTAGAGCCAGTGAACGTGATCGCGTGAATATGCGGATGCTCAGCAATGGCGTTGCCGATGACCGACCCTTTGCCGGCCACGAAATTCAACACGCCGGCTGGCACCCCTGCCTGATCAAAGCACTCGACCACCTTCGCCGCGGTGACAGCCGTTTCTTGCGCCGGTTTAAATACAACCGTATTGCCATAAATGAGGGCAGGGGCGATTTTCCAAATCGGAATGGCGACTGGAAAGTTCCACGGTGTGATCACCCCAACCACTCCGAGCGGCACACGCGTCGTAAACATGAGTGTTTCGCTGTTAGTGGATGGAATGACCTCACCAATGTGCCGCATCCCTTCCCCGGCATAATAGCGCAAAATGTTCACTCCCCGCTGCACTTCTCCTTTCGCTTCCGGGAGCGTTTTTCCCATTTCCCTTGTCATCGTTTCCGCAATCTCATCAAGTCGTTGTTCAAGAATGTCAGCCGTGCGGAACAAATACTCCCCGCGTTTTGGGCCGGACAACTTCCGCCACGCCGCTTGGGCTCGTCTCGCTGCTTCCACCGCAGCGTTCAGGTCCTCGATATTGGACTGCTGAACGTAGCCGACAATATCGCGAATATTGGCTGGGTTGATGCTCGCTTCAATTTGATTTGTGGAAGAAGGAGTCCATTTGCCGTTAATATAATTCAAATAGATTCTTTCCGTTCCCGCTGTCATTGTACATTCTCCTTTCCACTAACGTTATCGCAACTACTAGCAACCCCCGAAAACACGTTTCCTTTGACATCACCTAAAAAAATAAGAGTTCATGATTTCACTATCATACTACTATGACCAAAATGTTTTTTAAATTCAGATTTATTCAATGGCATTTACCATCTTGACAGAGAAAGCGACAAATCATCATCTGGGTTAACGACAAAAAACCGGCCTCCTCAAAACAAGGGAGGCCGGTCAGGATGAATCCGTGTCATCTTAATCGTGGAAATTCGTTCCGTCTGTGACTTCTTTGACGATGCCGGCGCGGATGACAAAATCGCCGAAGTGTTCACCGTCAAGTCGTTCTTTTGCATAGCGGGCCAAAAGGACGCGCAGTTCGCGCAAAATTTCTTCTTCACCGATATTTTCTCGGTACAGTTTGCCAAGGCGCGTACCATTGAATGCGGCGCCGAGGTACATGTTGTATTTGCCGACCGCTTTGCCGACGAAGGCGATTTCGGCGAGCACGTGGCGGGCGCAACCGTTCGGACAGCCCGTCATGCGGATCGTGATTTCTTCGTCGCGCAAGCCGTTTTCATCGATGATTTCCTCGATTTTATCAAGCAGTTTCGGCAAATACCGCTCCGCTTCCGCCATCGCCAGGCCGCATGTCGGCAGCGCGACACAGGCGAGCGCGTTGCGGCGCAAAGCGGTGTACCGTTTGCCATCGGTTAAGCCATACTTAGCGATTAGCGCTTCAATTTCTGCTTTTTTCTCGCTTGTGACATTGGCGATCACTAAGTTTTGGTTCGCCGTCAGTCGGAAATCGCCGGTATGGACTTTGGCAATTTCGCGCAGGCCGGTCATCAGCTTGTAATCGTCATCGTCTTTGACGCGGCCGCCTTCAACATAAAGCGTAAAATGCCATGTTCCATTGACGCCTTCAACCCAGCCGTAACGGTCGCCATTATGCTCGAAATGGTACGGGCGCGCTTCGCCGAGCTTCCAGCCGAGACGGCGTTCAATTTCCTCTTTCACTACTTCAAGGCCAAGCCGGTCGATCGTGTATTTGAAGCGGGCGTTTTTACGCACCGAGCGGTTGCCATAGTCGCGTTGAACCGTCATAATTTTTTCTGCCACTTCAACAACTTGATCCGGCGTGCAGAAACCGATCACTTTAGCGAGCTGTGGGTACGTCGTTTTGTCGCCGTGGGTCATCCCCATGCCGCCGCCGATGGCGACGTTAAAACCGGCGAGTTTGCCGTCTTCCACGATGGCGATCAACCCGATATCTTGCGAGAATACGTCGACGTCGTTGGACGGCGGGACAGCGATTCCGATTTTAAATTTCCGCGGCAAGTACGTCGGGCCGTAAATCGGTTCTTCCTCACCGTCGACTTGCGGCGTGCCGGCCACTTTTTCGTCATCCAACCAAATTTCATAATACGCCCGTGTCTTCGGCAACAAATGGTCGCTTAACAGTTTCGCCCATTCGTACACTTCCGCATGCACTTCCGATTGGTATGGGTTCGGATTGCACATGACGTTCCGGTTGACGTCGCCGCAGGCGGCGAGCGTTGTCATGAGCGCGCCGTTAATGGCTTGCATCGTTTTTTTCACGTTCCATTTCAAGACGCCGTGCAATTGGAACGCTTGGCGCGTCGTTAACTTCAACGTACCGTTTGCGTATTTGCGGGCGATTTCGTCCATGACAAGCCATTGCTCCGGCGTTGCTACCCCACCTGGTGTGCGAACGCGAATCATGAATTGGTATGCCGGCTCGAGCTTTTGTTTTTGCCGCTCGGTACGCACGTCACGGTCGTCTTGCAAGTAGCTGCCATGGAACTTCATCAGCCGGTTGTCATCGTCCGGAATGCCCGCGCTGATCGGGTCTTCCATCGTTTCGGCGAGCGTGCCGCGCAAATAACGGCTTTCCCGTTTAATGCGCTCGACATCGCTTGGCGGTCCATCCGGCGCTTTTAACACGACTTTCGCCATTTCGATTCCACTCCTTCTTTGAGATTAATAGACGTCACGTTGGTACCGTTTTTGTTTTTGCATTTCGGTCAAATAAGCTTCCGCTTGCTCGCGGCTCATACCGCCTTCTTTTTCAATAATATCGATGAGCGTCTGATGGACGTCGCGCGCCATGTGCTGCTTGTCACCGCAAATGTAGACGACAGCGCCTTCCTCGAGCCAACCGAACAGCTCTTTGCTTCGTTCAAGCATCCGATGTTGGACGTATACTTTGTTCTCCGTATCGCGTGAGAAGGCGACATCCATTCTTGTGAGCACGCCGCTTTTCAGCCACGCTTGCCATTCGGTTTGATACAGGAAGTCAGTCACAAAATGCTGATCGCCGAAGAAAAGCCATGATTTTCCGTTCGCTCCCGTTGCTTCACGTTCTTGCATAAAGGCGCGGAACGGAGCCACCCCCGTGCCCGGTCCGATCATAATGATCGGCGTCGACGGATCTTTCGGCAGCTTGAAGTTCGGATTTGGCTGAATAAAGACCGGCAGCGTATCGCCGATTTGAATACGTTCGGCACAGAACGTCGAGCATACCCCTTTGCGCAGACGGCCGTAAGACTTATAACGAACCGCACCGATCGTCAAATGCACTTCATCCGGATATGCGGCTAAGCTGCTCGCGATCGAATACAGGCGTGGCGGCATTTTCCGCAAGATGGAAATGACTTGTTGCGGCGCAGCGTCCCACGGACCAAAATCGCGCAGTGCATCGAGCAAGTCGCGGCCTTTGGCATATTCTTTTAATTTTGTCTCATTGCCCGGGGCAACAAGCTCTTGAAGCGCGCTGTTTTTCGATAGCGGCGCCAGCTTTTGCAGCAGCGCTTTCGTCAAAACGGTAATTTCAAAATGGGACGTGAGCGCTTCTTTCAGCGAACGCACTTCTCCGTCCTTGTCAATCGTCACTGTTTCTTCCGGGTTCCATTTCATTTCTTGGATGACAAGGTCAACAAGCTCTGGATCGTTTTTCGGGAAAATGCCAAGCGCATCGCCCGGCTCATATTTCAAACCCGATCCTTCAAACGACAATTCGAGATGGCGCGTTTCTTTATTCGATCCGCGACCGTTTAAGTTAATGTTTTCCAACACCTCAGCTAGGAACGGGTTTTTCCGCGAATAGACGACAGCCGGCTCCGCTTTCGGCGCCGCAGCCACAGCCGACAAGAGCGGAGCTGCTCCACCGTTGTCATTTGCTTGTTTGCTTAACTCACCAAGAACACCATCGAGCCATTTCGCCGCCGCTTCTTCGTAGTCGACATCACAGTCGACGCGCGGATAAAAACGCTCTCCTCCAAGCTCCTCCAGTCGCTTATCAAAATCTTTCCCCGTCTGGCAAAAATGCTCATATGACGTATCGCCGAGCGCTAAGACGGAGAAACGAAGATGATTTAGTTTTGGCGCCCGCTTACTGTGGAGAAACTCGTAAAATGATACGGCATTATCCGGCGGATCGCCTTCCCCATGCGTGCTCACGACAATGAGCAACGTCTCCACTTTCTTTAATTCGTTCGGCTTAAAATTAAGCATGGACAATACTTTCGCCTCAAAACCGCGCTCTTTGAGCGCCTTGCCGGCTTTTTCAGCCAACTTTTGCGCATTGCCGGTTTGTGAACCGTAAAGAACGGTCACTTCTTTCGAAACCGGCTTGCCGCCCCCGGCAAACAGCGCCGGCGCCTCGGCATCGAGAACGCCCACCGCGGTCTCGGCAGCGGCCAAATACCCGCTCAGCCAAAACTTTTGCGACGGCGTCAATGTCGGCAACAAACGGTTCAGGAGCTCGATCTGCTCCTGACTAAACGGACTGTTAGTTACTTGCAGCTGCAACGTGTCCACCCCTCAATATAAAATAGAATGATGGCGGAATTCCTTCCTGACTTTTATCGGTGTGGCCGCCAAACATCCATTATTCCTATAAAACAAGTAGACTTTAAATGCTATATTATATTTACACTTTACCGCAAAACAAAACATTAGTAAAATAAATATAAATTATTAAGACTATTAATATTTCTAATCAACTTCTACACCTAGATGGTGCCATCGCGGGCAGGGGGAATGAGTATGTACTATGACGAATTAAAAACGTTTATTACGTTGGCAGAAGTGAAAAATTTCACAAAAACAGCTGAAATCCTTCATCTCTCCCAGCCAAGTGTCAGTTTGCACATCAAAAATTTAGAAAAAGAGTTTCAAACAAAACTGTTCATCCGTTCCCCGAAACGGCTGCGCATGACGCCAACCGGCGAACTTCTGTATGACCGCGCCAAACAAATGATGGCACTCTACGAACAGACGAAACAAGACATTTTAGAGCATCACCACTCGGTGAAAGGCGAATTAAAAATCGGGGCCAGCTTTACGATCGGGGAGTATATTTTGCCGCTGTTTTTGCTCGACTTCCAACAGCGCTATCCGGAACTTGAACTTGAAGTCATGATCGGCAACACAAAAGAAATCGTCGAGCTCGTCCGCTCATACCAAGTGGATATCGGTTTGATCGAAGGACAAACGAACGATAAAGAACTGTCCGTTCACCCGTTCATGCAGGACGAACTTGTCATCGTTGCTTCAAACTGCCACGAATTGGCACAAAAAGAGGAAGTGACGATCACCGATTTGCAAAACGAAACATGGGTAGCACGCGAAATCGGTTCCGGCACACGCGAATATTTCAATCACTTTATCCGTTCAAACGGGCTAAAGGTGAAGTCGCTGATGATCATCAGCAGCAACCAAGGCATTAAAGAAACGTTAATCAACGGCAATGCCTTGTCCCTCCTGTCACGCAGCGTCGTCGCCCGCGACATCGAGCACGGTCACCTGTCGATTATCCGTCTAAAAAACCCACCGTTTTACCGGATGTTTTCCTATATTTATTCGCCGATCATGGAAAACAAGCAAAACGTTCGCATTTTCCTTGAAACGTTGCAAACCAACTGGACTGGCGCCAACAAATAACAGAAGGGCGTGGTCATTGATGACCCGCCCTTCACACTTCCATCTCCCCATGGCGGACGTGTGGCATTTCGATTTGAATGGTTGCATGGCGAATGTGGAAGCGGGCTTCCACCAGATCAATCGCCTGCTGCAAAATCGCTTGGGCATCTCGGCCATCTTCAATGAGCAGATGGCAGCTTAACGAATCGAGACCTGAGGTGATCGTCCAAATATGCAAATCGTGGACATCTAGCACCCCCTCAATGCCTGAAAGCGCCGTTTTCACTTCTGTCTGGTCAATGGCGACAGGCGTTCCTTCCATCAAAATGTGCACCGTCTGCCGAACGACAGCGAACGCACCTTTTAAAATCAAAATGGCTACCAACACGGAAATAAGCGGATCGGCCAAATACCACTCAAACAGCCACATGATAAGCCCGGCCCCGATCGCGCCGACCGAACCTAACGCATCACCGAGCACATGCAGATACGCGCTGCGGACATTGACATTCCCCTTGACATCGGCTTTGCGCATTAACACCCAAGCGCTCACGAGATTCGCCAACAACCCAACGGCAGCCACCGCCATCATCGGCCCGCTCGCTACGTCAGGCGGATTCACGAACCTCCCAACCGCTTCCCAAATAATCCAGGCGGCAATCACCACCAATGTTACCCCATTGACGAGTGCGGCTAAAATCTCGAACCGATACAATCCGTACGTTTTCTTTGGAGAGGCAGGCTTCGCCGCTAACCATACTGCCATTAGACTCAACAGAAGCGAAGCGGCATCGCTAAGCATATGCCCCGAATCCGAGAGAAGAGCAAGGCTATTCGTTACAAGCCCGCCGACAAATTCAAGAACCATAATACTCGTCGTTATGCCAAGGGCGATCGCTAACCCTTTTCTATTTCCTTCTCTGCCATGGTGATGATGGCCATGATGATGGTCGCAATGGCCGTGCGCATGGTGGTGCATAAATCGACTCCCCCTCACCGGTGTTGTGCATGGTCAATCGCCTGCTTTAACAACGAAATCACATGGTCATCATCGCAAGAATACACCAATGTCTTCCCTTCGCGGCGGTATTTGACGAGCCGCAACGTCCGAAGCAACGCCAACTGGTGGGAAACGGCCGATTGCGACATGCCGAGCACTTCCGCGATATGGCCGACATGACACTCTTCCTGCGATAACAAATACAACATTTTAATCCGAGTCGGATCCGCTAATGCTTTAAATAGACGCGACACTTCATCGACTGTTTCCGCTTCTAAAAACAGATGATCTTCCGTTTTCACTGCCATTCCCTCACTCCACACAAATTAATATATGAGCATATGTTCATATATATGCATTATATGCCTCATTTGTGCTCTTTGTCAATGATGGACCATGAAAAAAAGCGGGGGACATCATCCGCCGCTTATCATTGCGATTTCTATTTTGCATGCAGCCATGGCACGGGAATCCGCTACGCCGTTATTTCACCTTCACTGCCGTCCCGGTCGCAATGCACATCATCATGCCATCACGCAATGTTTCAAAATCGAGATCAACGCCAATGACCGCGTTCGCCCCGAGCTTCGTTGCTTTATTCACCATTTCGCGAATGGCCAATTCTCTTCCCTCGGCGAGCTTACTTTCATACGTCCCACTCCGCCCGCCGATGATATCGGTAATGCTGGCGAGAAAATCGCGAACGACATTGGCACCTAAAATGACTTCCGCCGCCACAATGCCTAAATACGCTTCAATTTCTTTTCCTTCAATCGTATTGGTGGTCGTAACAATCACAACAATGCCCCCTTGCCTTTCGTCATAAATAGATAAAGCGCGTGATTCTATTATACTACTTTTCGCCGTCAGGCGTCGCCTGCGAATTTGTCCGCGGCGCAGCCGGCGCTGTTTGGGTTCCGTACAACAACAGCTGGGCGATGCCGATAAAATACTCCGATTCGCGAATAATATGGTCTAACACGACTTTCGCCGTCGGATTTTGGGCGACGGCCGCACTTTTCGTTTTCACTTGTCGGCACAATTCGATGAATTGAAGACTTTGTTGCAAGCAGAATGAAACGAAATGGAGCACTTGCTGATACAGTTGTTCCGGAACATAATAACCGACCCGGATCACCGATTCGATATAGCGGACCGCTTGTTGGTGCGTAACCGATAAGGCCTCTTCCCACTTCTTCAACACATCTACATATCGTGCTTCCAATCCGGACACAAGCTCGCGAATCACTACTGTATGTTCCTCCTCTTGGTGCTTCCAAAATTCAATTTCATCCAAAATACGCAGCGGCATATGTGGGCCATAATAAAATTGCATACTCTCTCCCCTCCCTTGCCTTCTCTCTTTTTTCAGTGTATGGGCAAAGCGGCAGGGATATGCGCAATGATCAAAACAATGACGCCTTCCTGTTCACTACTAAAACGAGCTCAGCAGCACCCATACAGGACAGCTAGTGAACCGTTCATGTTAAGGAAACGCCGCCAAGCACGCGAAAGCGCATAGATTCAAAAACATTGAATGCCGGTAACGTTTTGAACAACTTTATCGTTTTTATTAGTGTAAATATTCCGGCCGGAAAAAAGGAGTTACGATGTATGGTTCATATAAATGAAGACAGCTACGTCAATTGGATTGAACAGCTATGCCTTTCGACTTGGGAATCGGTTTACCGATTGATCTATTTTAAGGTCCAAAACCGCGAAGAAGCCGAAGATATCACACAGGAAACGTATGTCAGAGCCATCCCATATTTACAAAAAAACCGCGTCCCGCCTGATAAACAGATGGCCTTTCTAAAAACAGTGGCCTTGAATATCATCCGGGATCGCTGGCGGCAGCACCAACGCCGAGGAACGACAGCCGATTTGGAAGCCATCGCTCCAAAAGAAGTGGCCTCCGAGGATCCTGCGGAATGGAGTGTACAGCGCATAGCGATCGAAAAAGCATTAAATCAACTCAGCAAAGAGCAACGCACCGTGATCGAACTGAGAATCATAAAAGGATATTCTGTCGCTGAAACCGCCCGAATCATGAATAAAAAAGAAACAACCATTCGCGTGATGCAACATCGGGCATTGCAAGCGCTTAACCGCATTTTACATGACGAGACGAAGTGAAGGAGGAGTCTATCGATGCACGACAACGAACGCCGCTTATCCGATTATATTGACCAGTTGAACGCCGAGAAAAAACCAAAAGAGCATGAACATTCAGCGGCAGATCCCGAGTTGCAAGAGCTGTTTCATACCGTCAGGCTCGTTCGCAGTCTCAGGGAGCCTGCCATGCCGGAGCGGAATTTTCCGGCCAAACTGGTTCGTACAGTTACTGATCAGCTAGTGCCGACAAAACCGAAAAAGAAAAAACGGGCCTGGATGGCCAGCATCGTCGGCATCGCTGCTGTGCTGGCCCTATCGCTGCTGATGCATATCGTTTCACTTTTTGACCAACCCAACATCGTAAAGGCGATGGAAAAAGCCTTTCAAGACGTCAACGCCTACCATGGATTTTTGGAAATTGTCGAAACGAATGCCCAAGGCAAGACTACTACACAAGCCAAATTGGAAATTTGGGCCGACAAACAAGGTCGCTATTATATACAAGAACTAGAGGGTTCAAATAAAGGATTGATTACCGTCAATAACGGGCAAACGAAATGGCAGATCCATCATTCCGAAAAACAAGTTCATCGATTTTCTGCCTTTCCGGATCCGTACCGTTTTGCCTTTGAACTTGGGAACGAAATCAAGGAAATTAAACAAGCCGTATCAACAAAGACCATCGGGGAAGAGAAGGCAGCCAACCGTCCATCTTGGGTTGTTGAAGTCACCCCGCAAGGAGGAGAGCCTTATCGGATCTGGATTGATAAGGAAACACATCTTCCGTTGCAAAAACAATATGCGATGCATCATGGAATCCAATATAAAATTACGTACACAAAAATCGAATGGAATGATGCGATCCCTGAAAAACTACTAGCTTATCATGTGCCAAAAGGATTTCAAGAAATCAACCAAAACCCAGAACAAATTGTCGCCAACATCGGTGAAGTCAATGAGATCATCGGATTTCTGCCTGACGTAATCAACCAAATTCCAGCCGGTTATGTCCAAGATCGCATCGCGATCGTACCCGACAAAAAACTTGTCAAAATCTATTACCGGGCATCGAACAAAGAGATCGTCATCATCCAAGGAAAAGCCACCGGCAAATGGAAACTGGCCCCAAACGCGATGGTCGGGAAAATCCATCAACAGACCGCTGAAATTCAATCACCGGTTGTGGAAGAGGCAGGCGTGCTCGGGGCAGGAGGATCGTATGCCGGCCTGACGGACCTCCATTCGATTCGCTGGCGGCAAAACGGGTTCGAATACGCCGTCATCGGCCATGCCGATTTGGAGGATTTAGTCGCATTCACGAAAGAGCTGACAAACGGTGCTTTTGAAATGCCTGCAAAAGAGGAGCCATCCTCGTCCAAACCAAAAGTGAACGTTCCTGTTGACTTGGAGCAGGAAAAGAACGATCAAAAAAGTGTGGATGCGGGCAGCTCGCCGTGGAAACTAGATCCTGTGTTTGTAGCCCAAGTATTTGTAAGCCTGCAAATGTCTCCTGAAGGGATTACCGGAGACTACCCGATTCGCTATGAAGACTTGCGCATCGTTCAAAACAATGGCAAGGAAGCCGTCGTGGAAGTGAACGCCGACAACGCGCCTATCAAGCGCGTATACTTGAAACGGCTGATCCGGCAAGACGCGACAGGCATATGGACAGTGGTGGGCTACGACCCTGCTTCTTAACCTTCTCCCCCACTTTCGCTTGAAAGTGGGGTTTTGTTTTTGATCAAGATGGGGGACAAACACCTTTCTTTCTGACATCAACCTCCAATGTTCCCGCTGTCCATTCCGACAACGAACAAGCCTATAAGAGGAGAACTATGAGAGAGGGCCGAATGCGGCTCTTCTCCATTTTAAAGGCATCCCCCTTTCCCTTAACCTGTACCATATTGCGTTCAGCTTTTTCACAACCGATTTGCCATTCGTGTCATGTAACTACGGTCCGTCTCAAACGTCTACAAACATATCCGGGTCCCAAAATAAAATCTCAGACGACATCATTCGACAGGGATATATTTTCATCCTTCCGTTGATGATGATTTTTTGCCCCATGAGAGTCTATATATCAAAATCGATACAAAAGCAACCGTATCATATTTCTAAAATTTGAAATTCTATACATTAAAGCATAAATGAAACGATATTTTAACGGGAGTTGACTAATAAATGTTGATTCAAAAATCGATAAGTCCGCTATTTTTTTCATCTTTCCATTCAACTGATCAACTTCATTCGTATCATCAACAGCCCATCGATGTTCGGCGCCTATCACCTCTTTTAAAGATTCCTTCCCAGATTCTATAGCAAATGAGTTCATCACATCAAATGCAATCTGTCCATGAACAAAATGATTCGTGAGTCGATTCAACAATGTTTTTACTTCTTCAACTGTAAACTAGCACATTATTTCAGAATCCCTTTTTCAAATTATTTCAGGCGGATTCGGAAATAATGTGCAAAATTTTTGCGGATTGTTCCGGATTTTGCACATTCTTTCGGAACGTTTGCACGCTCTTTCAGATGAAGATTTCCAGCGCGCCTGATGGACCGATGGAAAAGAAAAAGCACAAAAGAGGCCGATTCGGCCCCTTTCATGCTAATACCCCATTTCCTCTGCGGCCATGCGCACCACTTCTTCGTCAATGGCGTCCTTTTTCAGCTGATACCCGTATAACAGGCACGTCGTGGCCAACGTGTTGATCACCCGAGGCCATCCCCGCGACTGCAGGGCAATCGCCTCTAACGCCGATGGGGTGAAGATCGGGTGCTTCGCCCCGGCCTGTTTCATCCGATGCTTGATGTAGCCCGCCACCTCTTCCTTCTCCAGCGGCCCCATCCGGTATCGCATGATGATCCGCTGGTCGAGAGGGCGGTGCTGATTGAGCCGCAGCTTCCCCTGTAAATGGGGCAGCCCGGCCAAAATCAAGACAAATGGGTTGGTCGAATCCATCTCAAAGTTGAACAAGATCGCGATGTCCTGTAAAAATGCATCCTTCGCTAAATGCATCTCGTCCAAAATGAACACCGGCGTGATCCGCCGTTCATGATACAATCGCTCGATCGCCTGCTGGATTTGGCGGAAGAGGTCTACCTTGCGGTACTTCGGTTCCTCTCCTAATCCCAAGGCCAAACCACGGTAAAAATCCATCACGCCTCCGGTGGATAACGGAAAGTAGACGACATGATACAATGATGGATTCAATGACTCTTTCAGCGCCCGAAGGGCGAACGTCTGCCCGCCCCTGGCTCTCCGATTAACAGCCCGATCCCCCGGGTTCGTTTCACGTACTCCAGCGCCCGCAACGCTTCCTGAAACGGCGCCCCTTGATACGCCTCGGACGGGTCTGTTTCTTTCGCAAACGGCTCCCGCGAAAGGGAGTAAAACGATTTATACACCGTGTTCTCCCTCCTTCGCCGGAATCGCCGCAAACGGGGACCGATGGCGTTTTACATAGGCGTTGTCCTCCAAACGAACCCGAACGGCCTCCGCCACCTTCCTTCCATCTTCGTACACATAGACGCCCCGTTCGTCATAGCGGAGTTCAATCGATTGCCCAATGAACCGGGGCGGCACTTCATACAGCTGCTTGTTCAAGGTGATCGTTCCATCGGCTTTGACCTTGCGGTGCTCCCGCTTCAGAAAAATCGCATCCAGCCAATCGCTATCTTCGATGAACGACACGAGATGCACTTGCGATTGAAACACCTCATGCGGCGTTTTTCCGTCCAGCGAGGCGTGCGGTTTTCGATGATACTCCTCTTCAAGCCACCTCCAAAAGCGCTCGTTCAGCTCTTCGAGCGACTTCGGGGGATCCAACTCCAGCAGCGGATAAAACCGCGTCTGTACGGTGCGGAAGAACCGTTCGATTTTCCCTTTGCTTTGCGGGTCATACGGCTGGGTGTGGATGAGCGTAATTCCCATCTCGGCGCACGCATACTGCAGCACCTCGGATCGATAAATTTTCCCGTTGTCCGAGTAAATGCGCTTCGGCTTCCCGCAACGAAGCACCGCTTCCTTCGTGACGATCCGCAGCCCGTCAAACTTCTCCGAAGGGAAAAACTGCGCGTACGGCACAAACCGCGAGCAGTCATCGATATAGGCGATCAAAAACGTTTTCTGGGCTTTCCCATTGACTCGAATCGTTGGTCCATGGGATAAGTCCCCTTGCCAAAGCTCATTGATCTGGTCATACGCAAAGCGCTTTCGCTCCGGCATGGGCAAGATTTCTTTCCCGACAAGGTTGTGTTTTTTCAACAATCGGTATATAGTAAAGTAAGAGGTATGATTTTCTGGGATTTCCCCCTGCTCGATCAGGTGTTCGTAGAACACCGTCACGGGCATGGTGGGATGTTCTTTTCTTAGGGCTAAAATATGATCCTCATCATCGGGCGACAGACGCCTTGAGTGGCCGCGGTCCGAACGGCGCTTCGGCTTTAAGGCGTCAAAGCCCCCTTTTTTGTATCGGGTGCACCAATCGAGGATCGTCTTGGCTGCGATTCGTTTGTCGCCCTGGTGGGGAACATGGTGCACTCGCTCACCTCTTTCAGATACGTCTTCGGTTCCACCTGCCCATTCACCAACGGAGCGATTAGCCCGTACCGAAACAGGGCAATGTCGTGTCTCATCGACTCATCCATTCGAATCTCCTCCTTGTCTCACTTGGAATCAGGACCGTTCCGGTCCGTCTGCCCTTATCGTACCGGATCGCTTTTTCTCCGTCGATAGGAAAGGTTTGTGGGAACCTCAACTATTTCCAATTTAGGATATGTATGTAAAATCAGGATCCCATTTGATTCGCAAAAGGGTGTCGGAATCCGTCCTCCCACATGTCTCTGATGACCGAATAGAGACCGTGTTTCTCCAACGTCCGGATCCACCAGGAAGCCCGTTCCTTTTCTTTTTTCACGATAGGGCCTATGATCCTCCACCGCCTCGCAAAAAAGCTGTGAAGGTTTGATAGGTTTCGGCAGAACCGCCGGACATAAAAGATGATGCCGTCCTTTGTCGGGAGAAACGGAGCCCGGTTCGTCCCCTCGGTCAATCCCAACTGCTCTTTCACGACTTGCCATATGGCGGACAACGTATACTGAAAATACGGGAGGAGAAAGGAAGGCAGCACACTCACCGTCTTCAAGCATTCCCGACAGCGATACCGGACAATCCAAATGCGATAATCACCATGTGGGGTCAATGCGTTTCGCTCATAGTAACCGTGGCGGTGCAACGGGCGCTTGGCCCGGCAATGCGGACACTTTTTCAGAAGAGGGAAGTCGTTTTCTTTTCCACGCTCTGCATACGTTTGGACGTCAATGTCAAAGTCATGAAATTGAATCACGTCCTCCTCCCCCTCCTATGAACCGATGGATTTTCTCTTCCGAAATAATTCACAAAAAATTTAGCACATTCTTTCAGAAAAGGGGAGAGGGCTTTCTGAAGGAATGTGCAAAAAAATGGCTCTTTTGTTCCGAAATAAAGTGATAATTTACATTCAACTGTAAAATATTCCAACAGTCCTTCAGCGATAATCATTACTGGTTTATCGCTAGGAATCTTTTCTAACCATCCCTCTTCTGTAACCGAAGAGGCAATCATTTCATATCCGTCGCGATTTGAATAAAACTGTTTGCGTATTTTGATCACTTCGGGATAATCGACATCGAACCAACTCACATTCGATGAAGGATTTATTCTTGATACTCTCGTGTCAAGGCCACAACCGAGATTCAATACAGTGGCATTCGGGTGAATTTGAAGAAAGTCGGCCAACCATGTATCGAATTGTTTGGCTCTCACAACCATGAGATTGCCATTTGGAAAGCGATTGAGCTTCTCAAAGTCATAATCAATGGCATTCACTAACTCGGCCGATTTTTTATCATTCAGAATGGAATGCTTAGAGTGATAATCCAAAGCTTTTGCATACAGAGTAATCAGCAACGTTTCTTTTTCGTTTTCCAAATGAATGTTGTGAACCCCATCAGCTCTTATCTCCATAGTTAAATCCCTCCGCATACTTTTCACGTAGAATCATGATATGAGCCCATCTCGTTTCAGCGGCAAACATTCCTGACTTAGATCTTATCCTTGAATACTCATGCTTCGTCCTCCATTTTTTTCAGCAACACATTCAGTTTATGAAGAGCAAAATGAAAATCCAGCTGCTCTTCCTCATCCAATCGGATGAACTTTTCCAAAAATCTCTCGTATATATACGTCCATTTTTTTTCGATCACTTCTTTTCCCTTAGGGGTCAAAGAAACTAAAACAGCCCGTTTATCTTTCGGATCCGGCATTTTGGTCAAATAGCCTCTAGCCTCTAAGTTCCTAATGATGATTGTTAACTGTTGCTTTGCTACATTTAACCCCTTACTGATCTCCTTAAGATTCATTGCCCTTTGTTGCATATACATAAATTCCATGACATGATTCTGCATATGTGATAATTCGGTTGCCCCTTTATTTAACTCGCTAAACCTGCCAAACAAGTTGGATATTAAAGCAACAAACTCTTCAGCGATTTCTTTCATCATGGTCATAAGCAGACACCTCACTTAGTAAACATTTTATTACTATTATCAATTTTATTCAACTAATAAAGTCTTGTTTAGTAAAATTATATTTACCATTTTGTTATATACTACAAAGCTTCGCTTTTCTAACAGCGTTTCCTCATGAAAAGGAAACTTGACATTGTCCATGAACAGATGCCCTTTCCCCTCGCTAAGGGGAACGAATACGAATATCACGTCTCATGGATAAAAGGTTTCCACAGAGAGGGGAAGCGGCACCTTCACTGCCTGCACCATGAAAAAAGGAGAACAGTCATCTCCTGTTCTCCTTTTTCTTCTTTATATTCCCGTGCGCGAATCCATTCGTTGTATGAAAGAAACCCATCCCCATAAAGCAATACAACTACAAATGCCAAGCGCTACTCGCATGTATGAGGCCGATCCGCGAAAAAGACGTTGTCCGCCTCCTTTGTGTCCCCTTCTCCTTTATCTTCGAGCCGCTTTGTACACATACAGCACTACTGCACTAATCATCGTCACTCCGATCAATGACCATACATAAACAATCGGTGGTCCCGCTTGACCGAACACCACTTCGTTCGACAACTGATCGACGCTCTCCCAGGCGCTGGCGATGTCAGGTTGATACATCTTTGTTTTCCAGTACCCAAGACTGATCGTTGCCGCAATATACACGACATGGGCAACGAGCGAAATCGCGAAAGCCTGGATCATCGTTTTCACCGAACATCCCTCCAACGATCAAAAGTAAGCCGTTCCACTCTCGAACACAGCGGCTCAAATGCTGCCCCATTTATTTTTCCAAAATTTTTCCTATCATTCCCTTCTATTTTACCATGCCGATGAGTCAATAGGCAAAACCGATCCTCCTTCAGAGTGAATGAATACTTTGCGGGAGCTTTTTGAGGAGCTATTCTTCGAAGTGTTCCCACACGTCCCCCGTCCCTTCAAGGATGTCATAACGCTCATTCACAAATTCTACGCTTGAGCTGTTTCATCTCCATCTTTCATGAGCGGCTAGGATTGTCTCTCCTTTGACGAAAAATGAAGAGGCCGTCCGCCTTCACAAACCGCTCCCCGTCCTGATCGTTCATGAATCGGCTGATGGAATGAATGATGTTCAAAGGAACCATACACTGAAAATTCCCTGTCTTGTTTCTATGATTATGAAAAACGTGTACGATCACCAACGATTAGTATCGTATGATCACAAATTTGACAAACAAAAATGTGATTCCTAGCGTACATAGCGGGTAAATACAGACGGATGGATCGTTTTCAATAAGGGGGAGAAAACATGAAGTTAGAAGGAAAAGTTGCCATCGTCACAGGTGCTGCCTCGGGTATGGGAAAAGCCATCGCCCAGCTGTTCGCCAAAGAGGGGGCGAAAGTTGTTGTCTCGGATATTCATGAAGAAGGACAACAGGCGGTTGTCAAAGAAATTACGGAAAATGGAGGCACGGCGATCGGCATCACCGCCGATGTCGCTAATAAGGAACATGTGGAACGGTTGATCGATGAGACAGTGCAAACGTTTGGTTCACTCGACATTTTAGTCAACAATGCCGGAATAATGGACAACTTTGTACCTGCCGCTGATGTGACCGATGAATGGTGGGAGAAAGTGTTTGCCGTTAACACCACAAGTGTAATGCGAGCAACCCGGAAAGCATTGTCGATTTTTCTTTCCAAAAAAAGCGGAGTGATCATCAACATCGCTTCTGTCGGCGGGCTTAACGGATCGCGGGCCGGCGCCGCCTACACCGCTTCAAAACACGCCGTCATCGGATTGACAAAAAACGTTGGCTTCCAATACGCGAAAGAAGGGATTCGCTGCAACGCCATCGCTCCCGGCGGCGTGAGCACCAACATCGGCGCAACGATCACCGCTCCCCATCCGTTCGGAATGGAGCGGGCCACAGCTGGTTCCCATTTGAATCC
The DNA here is from genome assembly GCF_014679705.1 of Geobacillus sp. 47C-IIb. Classification (NCBI taxonomy): domain Bacteria; kingdom Bacillati; phylum Bacillota; class Bacilli; order Caryophanales; family Anoxybacillaceae; genus Geobacillus; species Geobacillus sp. 47C-IIb. The sequence goes on along the minus strand of NZ_CP061473.1, from coordinate 3,331,443 downwards.
ACGCACCGGCGAGCCGGAGGAAATCGCAAAAATCGCCCTGTTTCTAGCTTCTGATGACTCGAGCTTCATCAACGGTGCCGTCATTGTCGCCGATTCCGGCTGGACAGCCTACTGACGTCCAAATCGGAAAAAGGCCATTCCGAACGCACTCATGCCTTTTCGGAATGGCTTTTCTTCATTACAATGCTTCTCTTCATTTCCCTAAAAGCGGCGAATTCGTTTTCGATGATCGTGCCGACATCGTTTCTGATGATATAACCAACCGTTCATGGGACGGATGCAATCCTGACCTCCTTCCCCTTGCTATCGCCCGACGTTTACTGGGAGGAACGCTCATCATCTATCTGCTGTTGTAACGCTTGGAACAATTCCTTTGTCTCTTCCGGTGTGCGGCGATTAAGCATGATGTATGCCCCGTCTCTCCGCTTCACATACAAATACGGTGAAGATGACTTAACGATAAACAACTTGCCCCTGCCGTACGGTTTTTCAAGAACAAACTCCCCTTTCAATCGGCCATATGCCGCAAATCCGTTGGCCTTAAAGACGACCTCTGGCAGCTCTTTTAATAATTGAACCTCTTCAATGTCGCGAGTCGACCACTCTTCCCCATATTCTCCCATGACAATCAACTTCCCGGGCTGGACGACTACTTCGTTTTCCCGGAACCCATAATATCCTAGCACGACAATCAAAGCGATGACCGCTACTGCAATTCCACTTGTAAGCCAAATATATTTTTTTCGTTTCCGTTTCACTTCATAACGTTGAATGTAAATAGTGCCGCCAAGCAAAAAAACGAGAAAAACAGCTAACCCAATCTCAAATACATACGGTAAACGAAATATGTATGCTAACACGGCAATAAACAGCAGCCACCATGAATAGAAAAGCAATTTCCCCGTTGCTTCCACATAGCCGTTTTCCATTAATAGCTCCTGCTCTTCCTTTGGACGGAGCGCAAATCCGGAAATAAGTTCATATCGCTTTTTCTTCACAATCAAATACCAAAGCCCGCCATGCACAATAAGCGCAAATCCCATGGCCACGAAAAAGGCTATCATCCCTGCATCCATCGCCTCTTCCTCTCCCTTTTTCGTTTAGTTAAGCCGAAATGGAGTGTCTTCTTCTATGTAAATCATTTTCTATTATGTTACCATACTTCCTGTACTAGGAAACATCCCTTTCTTTTTTCTAATGGTTCATCTTGACCAAACGTCTACTCCCCCAAAAATAAGGAATATTCACCAGCTTATCATTGAAATCAGTTGAACTATCGTAGGCTTTGTTTTGATATCGCCCAGACATACACGATGATTGATCGATCCATTTGACAACAAAAAAATGAATGAACATTCATTCTTTGTGGTATAATGGTGCCAGCATCTCCGCATAAAAGGAGGGACGTTCACCATGTGGATCAATAAAGTGATCAAAAAACGGTTTGAAACGGACATAGTCCAACATGTGCATATCGCCAAAGGAACGGCCATGTTTCAAGGCGTTCGGCTTGCCGTCCGTTGCTTCGTCGTTGACGGCGTCTTGATTGACACCGGCGCAAAATCGATGGAAAACGAATTCACCTCGTTTTTCCAACAGCAAGACATCGACCAAGTCGTGATCACTCATTTTCACGAAGACCATACCGGTTGTGCGGCGTTTTTGCAGCGATCGATGGGATTGCCCATCTATATGAATGAGCCGATGATCGAGTATTGCCGGCAAAAGGCGGACTATCCATTGTATCGGAAAATCTTTTGGGGAAAGCGTGACCCGTTTGCCGCCAAACCCATCGGCGCCACGTTTTCCTCCCGGAACGCAACGTGGGATGTGATCCCAACGCCCGGCCATGCGATCGATCATGTCGTCTTTTTGAACCGCGAAACGGGGCAGCTGTTTAGCGGCGACTTATACTGCCAAGAGAAAACGAAAGTCATCTTGCGTGAGGAGGACATTCCGACGATCATCGCCTCCTTGCAACACGTGTTGACGTACGATTTCGGTGACGTCTTTTGCGCCCATGCCGGCTATCTCCTGAACGGGCGTGAGGCGTTGCAGCGAAAGCTCGACTATTTGCTTGAACTCCAAGGCACGATCATCGACCTATACGAAAAAGGAACGCCGCCAAAACAAATTCAGGCGCTCCTGTTTCCGAAAAAGTACCCGATCATCTTTTTTTCCGGCGGCGAGTGGGATTCGCTGCATATCGTCCGTTCGGTGATTCGGGACTATGAAGCAAAACAAGCAAGTTGAAGCGGGACGACCCCAAACGGCCATGAAACGGCCTAAGGGGTGTCCTTTTTTCTATATAATTGTGTTTGTCCACCGCTCTTGCCGACTTTGGCCTAGAGACCCGATTGTTTACAGAACCATCGAGCCCATCTAGCAGTGAGAAGTTGGCCTCCATTCCTTTCTACACAAAACAGCAACTATATTGGGTGCAAATCGGACAAATTAAGAAAAAACGAAAGGGATGATCTAAGCCATGAACGACACACCGCACGTGAAATTGCACGGGTTTAACAATTTGACGAAGTCGCTCAGCTTCAATATGTACGATATTTGCTATACGAAAACACCCAAGGAGCGGGAAGCGTATATTTCCTATATCGACGATGTTTACAACGCCGAGCGGCTGACAAACATTTTGAAACACGTCGCCGACATCATCGGCGCCCATGTGTTAAACATCGCCAAACAAGATTACGTTCCGCAAGGCGCAAGTGTGACGATGCTCGTTTCCGAAGGGCCGGTTGTAGAAGTGCCGCAAGCCGAGGCGCCGTTGCCTGAGGCAGTCGTGCTTTCGCTTGATAAAAGCCATATTACCGTTCATACATACCCAGAATACCATCCGAGTGATGGAATTAGTACGTTCCGTGCCGATATTGACGTCGTCACCTGCGGAGAAATTTCGCCGTTAAAAGCGCTCGATTATTTGATTCAGTCGTTTGAAGCCGACATTATGATAATCGATTACCGCGTGCGCGGGTTTACACGTGACATTCACGGATACAAATTGTTTATTGACCATGATATTACATCGATTCAAAATTATATTCCAGAAGATATTCGTGAGAAGTACGATATGATTGACGTGAACATTTATCAAGAGAACATTTTCCATACAAAATGCAAGCTGCGGCAGTTTGATTTAGACAACTATCTATTCGGACATACGGAAAACAGTATTGGACGAAATTTTTTACGGAAAAAATATGCCTAGCGGCTTTTAAGAAAAGGAAGCTTTTCGGCACTGTGCTCACCGATCAGCCATTCAAGCTTCCCCTGCAGCTTCTCCGTTTGCACTATGTATGGTATGCTAGTAGAAAAAAGGAAAAGGTGTTAGTATGGGATCGTACATCGTTGTCGGAGCTGGCATTTTAGGAGCGGCGGTGGCCTACCACTTAGCGAAAGAAGGGGCTGCCGTGACGATCATCGACCGCGGTGACAAAGGACAGGCGACCGATGCGGCGGCGGGGATCGTTTGCCCTTGGTTGTCGCAGCGCCGCAACCAAAAATGGTACCGATTGGCGAAAGGCGGGGCGAAGTTTTATCCTTCCCTCATTGAAGAACTGCAATCATATGGAGAAACGGAAACCGGCTATGCGCGCGTCGGGACGCTCTGCTTGCATACGGATGAACAAAAGCTTGAGCAGATGAAAGCGCGCGCTCTCAAACGGCGCGAAGATGCACCGGAAATCGGGGACATCGTGCAACTTGATCCGAAGGAAGCAAAAGAGTTGTTTCCGCTACTAGCTGATGGGTATCAGGCCATTTATGTAAGCGGGGGAGCTCGCGTCAACGGCCGAGCGCTGCGCACTGCGCTTCTCAATGCGGCCCAAAAGCTCGGGGCCATCCATGTTCGTGGAAATGCTCGCCTTCTCCATCAGGGAACGCGCATCATCGGCGTGGAAGCGGATGGAACGACCTATGCCGCTGAAGCTGTCATCATCACGGCGGGCGCTTGGGCCGGCGAGTTGCTTCGCCCTCTAGGCATCGAGCTGCTCGTCACACCGCAAAAAGGACAACTCATTCACTTAGAACATCCGAACCACGACACGTCCCATTGGCCTGTTGTCATGCCACCGAGCAATCAGTATATGCTCGCCTTTCCAAGAGGTAGAATGGTGATCGGAACAACACACGAAGATGAAGCAGGCTTGGACGTCCGCCCTACCGCCGGAGGAATGCACGAATTATTGGACAAAGCGCTCACCGTTGCGCCAGGGCTCTCCGTTTGCACATACATCGAAACGCGGGTTGGATTCCGTCCGCGCACACCTGGGTTTCTCCCGATCTTTGGGGTACTTCCCGGCTTTACCGGCCTTTACATCGCCAACGGCCTCGGCTCCTCAGGGCTCACTGTCGGCCCTTATTTAGGGGCGGAACTAGCCAAGCTCGTGCTCGGCATCCCGACCGAACTCGACCCTCATGACTATGACGTCACGAGCGCCATCGCCCCGCTTGCCTAACGCCGCGCCGTGTTCGAAATAAACGGCCGCCGACCGAGCCGATTGCCATCACACTCGTCAAACAAAGGTCTTATCGACTGCGAATTCGATAGAGCGTTGCGCCGCTTCGACAAAGCTGATAGCTGCTCGTCAGCTTTGTCCTTCGTATTTTTTTAATTGTTCGGTCAGCTTCTGAAACAAATCCATATCTTTACGGTCGAGCGCCTGGTCAATTTGCAGTCTTAACCTTGACATTTCATGACGCTTTAACGCTTCATCCAACACTTGCTCGGCCTCTTTCGCCATTTTTTCATGGCGCTCATGCCGACGAACGTTCTCAAATGCCCGATGATCAATCAGCCGAAGATACGAAAAATTTCTGGCCTTCCCCGGAAAGTAAAGCGTCAAATACAACGGTTCATTCGGGCGCAGCGCCAAATCGCCCATAATCGCCGCCAACCCCGTGCTTTTCTGGCCACCGCGATAAAAAACAAGCCCTTCTTCCTCCGCCGTCGCAGCCGAAATAATCAGCCACCGTGCTTGTTTTTGCCCGTTTTCGGTAAAATGGACGTTTTCAAGCAAATGCGGATGTTGAAGCAAATAATTGAGCACAAACCGGGCATCCGGATGCTTTAAGCGATAATTTTGCAAAAACGAAGTTAAAAAGTGACGCTTTTCTAATGACGACACCCACCTCATTACATCACCCCCTTACGAAACCTGCGCAAGGCCCCTCTGCCTTTAAGCACGGGGACATTGTATCCTAATCTATTCGTTTACCGCTACAACATTGTCTGATAACTTGACCAATGCCGTTCCAAACCGCGGCACCAATCAGGCCAATATAGACAAAAGCCGACCTGTTTGATTTGATCTGTTTGTCTATACAGTATAGCTCATTTCAGCCTTCCATGCAGCAACGGCCAACAACAGGAAAGTTCTGCTAAAAAAAAGCTGCCCTTCGTCTTCGGGCAGCTTGTTGTTTATGGGCGCTGAGCGCCACAGGCCGGCAATCTACTGAATCACACACATTCAAACGAGCTGCAATGCCAGTCCTTCTCTTAAACCGAGCATCTCCGCTGTTGCGGCTTGAATGTCGTGCAAAAGTCGTTCGTTTTTCATGAGCGATACACCGTAGGAAGGAATCATTTCTCTCACCTTCGGCTCCCACTCTTTCATTCGTTCCGGGAAACATTTCGTGATTACTTCTAGCATGACATGAACCGCGGTCGAAGCGCCTGGCGAGGCGCCAAGCAACGCCGCAATCGAACCATCAGCCGCATGGACGACTTCTGTACCGAATTGCAACGTTCCTTTGCCGCCAGCTTCCGTATCTTTGATCACTTGCACGCGCTGGCCAGCAACAATGACATCCCATTCCTCGCTTTTGGCTGTCGGAACAAACTCGCGCAACTCTTCCATGCGTTGTTCTTTCGACAACATCACTTGCTGGATTAAGTAATTGGTAAGCGCCATATTTTTCACGCCTGCCGCCAACATCGTCAAAAGGTTATGCGGTTTGACCGATGTAAATAAATCGAGCATCGACCCGTTTTTCAAAAACTTCGGCGAGAAGCCGGCAAACGGTCCAAACAACAACATTTTTTGATTGTTGATAAACCGCGTATCCAAATGCGGAACCGACATCGGCGGCGCGCCGACTTTCGCTTTGCCGTACACTTTCGCATGGTGCTGCTCAACCACATCCGGATTGTTGCACACCATAAACAATCCACTGACCGGGAATCCGCCAATCCCTCTTCCTTCCGGAATACCGGATTTTTGCAACAGATGGAGGCTTCCTCCCCCAGCACCAATGAAGACAAATTTGGCCACATGACGTTCAACAGCGCCGCTATCTAAATCGCGCACTTTTAACTCCCATAGACCGTCGCTTGTCCGCTTGATGTCATCAACATGATGACGGTAATGAATCTCGACATTTTTCCGTTTTAAATGCTCAAACAGTTTGCGCGTCAGTGCCCCAAAGTTCACATCTGTTCCTGATTCGATCCGCGTAGCTGCGATCGGCTCGTTCACAACGCGATTTTCCATCATGAGCGGTATCCATTCGGCCAACTTTTTCGGATCATCAGAAAATTCCATACCTTTAAACAGCGGGTTATTCACCATTGTTTCATACCGCTTTTTCAAAAATGCGACATTGTCTTCCCCTTGCACGAAGCTCATATGAGGCAACGGACGAATGAACTCTTTTGGATCACGAAGCACCCCGCTGTTCACTAAATAAGCCCAAAACTGCAAGGAAACGTAAAATTGCTCATTGATTTTGATGGCTTTGCTGATGTCAATGGACCCATCGGGCTTCTCAACGGTATAGTTCAGCTCGCAAAGAGCCGCATGCCCTGTTCCGGCATTGTTCCACTCGTTGGAGCTTTCCACTCCTGCTTCTTCCAGTCTTTCAAATACAGTGATGTCCCACTCCGGTGCCAACTCTTTTAACAACGTTCCCAACGTGGCGCTCATAATGCCGGCGCCGATTAAGATCACATCAGTTTTGGTTTGTTTGTTGCCCATGTTTACCATCCCTATCTACTAATATTTACAAAAGCGGTGAGCGACCGCTCGAAATGATTCCACTGATACCCCCGTTTACCTTGTTGAGGGCGGTTACACAATTTATTATAACACATTTTACTAATAGTATGTCACTATTATTAATAAACATGAAAATATATTAGTATAATTAAATATTCACTACATGATAAATCTTTCAATAGTAGAAGCTAGTAGTTTCCTTTTATATTAATTTTACAAAATAGCTGAATATTTCGCTACTACTCTAAAGAAAAAATTTTTCGCCAGGCAATGGAACTCCATCCAGAAGCAGTACATGTCTTCCACTACAGCCAAGAGTCCATCAGTCCAATATTGATCACCGCCTATCGTATTGTATTGCTTCTTCCCCACTTGTGTGCATCCTCGATGTCTTTCCGTTCAATCCAACAGCATGAATCCCAAAAAATAAAAGCAACCAACCGTGCATCACGATTGGTTGCCTAACAATGACCTATTCTGGTCTTTGCAGGGCGATTTATTCAGTTTCCAAAGACAAGCCTCAGACTTGCGACAGCCGATGCTATATGTCTATATAGCCAGAGCAACACCTAAAATGTATTCCACGATACAAGCCAAACCTGCTCCGACAACAGTCAATTCATTGCGAAGCTCTGTATCCCCTTATCTATTTATTTCCTATCTTCACGCCTCACTCCCCAAAAAAGAACGGTATATCGCCACCGTCATCATTGATATTCTTCAAATGACCGAATGAGTCCATTCACCCCCCTCCCTCCTTGTCAAGCTTCGTCGCTTTGCAAACGATCGACTGCCGCACTATCCGTGCCATCTTCCCTTAGCCAAAGAGAAGACAATCGTTTTCCTAAAAAATACGCGTACTGTAATAGCCATTTTCATGCCTAGACGGAGCATGAAATGCACTCACTAACATGTTCGTGGCAAACCGCTTATGCAGGGAATCGCCAGATTACTCCTTTCTCCGGTAATATGTTCCGTCAAATGAGACGCCGGCTCCATGCCAGTAAAGGCATTCTGAAAGTTAAGTCCATATAATTGTGTAAAAAGGGAAATAGAAAAAGAGCCATGTTGCTTCCCCTTTGGTAGAATAAACAGTGGACCAAAAACACCAAACATAAGGAGGAATGCAACCATGGCTCAATATCATATTACCCTAAATGATGAACTTTTGCACGGGTTATTCACCAGAGATGAGGGATTAGCTAAGCTATTGGAACAAGTCCTCAATCAAATCCTCGAGGCACAAGTAGAAGAACAGCTGGGAGCTCGCCGTTATGAACGAACGGAAGAACGAAAAGGCTATCGAAACGGTTCGTATCCACGCCAGCTGACGACCCGGGTGGGACGGTTGACCTTGCGCGTTCCACGGACAAGAGATGGGGAGTTCTCTACGGAACTGTTCCAACGGTATCAACGGAGCGAACAAGCACTGGTACTGGCACTAATGGAAATGGTGGTAAACGGGGTGTCTACCCGAAAAATCACTCAAATCACGGAGGAATTATGCGGCACTTCGTTTTCCAAGTCCACGGTCTCCTCACCGTGCAAGGGACTGGATCCGATTATCCAAGACTGGAATTACCGTTCCCTTCATGAACACGTGTATCCGTTTGTGCTAGTAGATGCTATTTATACGAAAGTCCGGGAGGATGGACGAGTACGCTCCAGAGCCGTGTTGATCGCTACAGGAGTGAATGAGGAAGGATATCGGGAAATTCTTGGCCTGCAAATCGGAAACAGTGAATCGGAGTCCAGCTGGAGCGAGTTCTTCGGATGGCTGAAAGACCGGGGACTCCGGGGAGTGGACTTGATCATCTCGGATCAGCACGGTGGGCTGGTGCAAGCCATTGAAAAGCATTTCCAAGGCGCTACATGGCAACGATGCCAGACACATTTTATTCGCAATATCCTCGATGCCGCACCAAAGTATATGCAGGATGCCTTGCTCGAGGAGATTCGTGGGATTCTTCATGCTCCAAATAAGCAAACGGCCCGGCTGTTATTGGAACAAGTGCTGGCCAAATGGGAAGAAAAAGCCCCAAAAGCCATGCAAATCCTCGAAGAGGGATTCGAAGACGCCACCGCCGTATTGGACTATCCGGACCGTTACCGGCGGCGCCTGCGCACGACCAACGGAGTGGAACGGCTGAACGAAGAAATTCGCCGCAGAGAACGGGTCATCCGCATCTTTCCGAACCGGGAATCGGTGTATCGCCTCGTTGGTGCCGTGTTGATCGAAATCGATGAAAAATGGATGTCAGGGCGCAAATACTTGGATATGGCTGAATATTGGCAGTGGCGGAAAACGAAAGAGCAAGGAGTCCGATCGGTGAATCAGGAGGCTCCGGCGATCAAGAGAGTGGGATAACCTCTACGCCGTGTCAAGGAGAACGTGGAATACCGGAGCGAAGCGAGGATATGCCGCGAAAGCTCCTTGACACGCCTGTTCCTTGACAACATGATCATTTGTCCGGGAAGGCGACCGGCAGGGAGACTTGCCGGTCTTACCTACCATACGTCAAGTCATCAGGTCCATGTTGTCTATCAAAGGGGAATTTACACAATAATTTGGACTTGACCATATATTGTTCAGTCTATATCGTTGTGTAAAAAGCCTTTGAAAATAAGTGGGCCATTTTTTACTCCTCTCGCTTAGGAGGTAGTTATCTAGACAACACAACATTCGAAGGAGGGGAAGTGGTTCCTGTCACAGACACTTGATGAAAACATTTGATGAAATATGTATGAAGACGGTGAGAGGAAAACCATATCGTAAGAAACATTGGTACTTCAAGGTTTAACAGCTATTCACTTCCCCACCGTGCAAAATTCATGCAAAATTTTTTTGGATTCTATCGTTTTTTTCGGGATTCCTAAAAGATGAAAAACGACCGCAAACGCGGTCGTATCAGGGGTTTCGGGGATGTTAATCCAAATGAATCGTATGTAAGTGGCGGCCCCGAGAGGATTCGAACCTCCGACGCACGGTTTAGGAAACCGACGCTCTATCCACTGAGCTACGGGGCCGTGCAGATCCTGTGCTCTGCAACAACTTGGCAAACGAAGCCACCCTAGGGTCGTTGTAATGGAGCAAGCCACGGCAATGATGTTCTCGCCTGTAGCTTCGTTTGCATCATCAACATCAGCGGGTAGGGCAACGCCTCCGCAGTTCCACTTTCTTTTTCTGCTCTCCCCATTACGGCTGGATAAGGGGAAACACAGCGCGATGCGCGCCTATAAGGCGTACAGCCTGTATTATAACGGTTTTTCGCCATGGTGACAAGATCTTCTTTTTATGCAAGTAAACTTCTATTTTCCCATCATCATCTTTGTCAGGCTCTATTTCGTTCGCTCTGCGTATCCCCTATTGGGATGAAAAACTGGTGATTGAGCGGACTACGAAACTCAATCATGCGGTTTCTCAAATGGAGAAACCACATGAACGAGCTATTTCATTTTGTGAAGTCCCTATGGATGGAAGGGAAAGGGAGATTTTGAACAGAAACAGATACATGCCTTGCTTCACAATCCCCCCATTGGCAACCATACTTTTTCACCAGCCGACTCACAACCGCCCTGTTGATCTGGTTCGTGTCTTGGAATTCATCAAGACGTAGAATAATGATAGAGTTTTACGCAATCCGTTCAGGTCGTTACACATCATTCCTTGAGTTTTGGTTATAAGCTGTTCAATCGATTTCTTTCAATCTTGATTGTATTATCCTTTCCATCCAATACATCTGCACGTTTGCTGCCGTAGAGGCGCAACTTAGGAGATCCTTTGACCGCCTTGATGGAGAGTCTCGACGTTCCACGAGTTTGTTGTTTTTGGATATCCACACATTCGAGAAACTCATTCCAATGCACAATAGCAATGACTTGATTCGAATCATTTAACTGTCTCTGAGCGCAAATAAAAGCAAAAATAATCTCTTTCTCTTTGCTGCTTTCTAAATGCAGTTTGTTAATTTCCTTAATCTCATTGTCGCTGAATGAAAACGACCAGGTGAAATCTTTTGAACCTGATGGAGTCGTATTGTATTTCGTATAAATGAGATATGTGCCTTTATCCGTTGTTACTTCATAAATTTGACGGTTGTCGTTTTCCTTTTCAAATAGCGCGGGAACCAGCCCGCCGTTGACCAACACAGAAAGCAATGACCCGTAATAATAATCAGCTTTGCGAATGACAGCCACCTTGCTCCCCCTCCTACTACTTTAGGACTCACATTTCGCACCCTAACAAGGTCAAAACAAAGGATTTTTTATTTAGTTTTTCAGAATAACTTTTTGACCAACACAACGAGCGATGGCAATCCCTTTTTTTACCATCGCTGGTCGTTCCGTATCACGTTACACGTAGATGCTCTCATCCATGCCCAATCCCTGCAGAATCCTTCGCTGATCAGGGGTAAGGGAGCGATCCAGTGAGCGTTGGATGCGCCCATCCGGCAGCTTGAACAGGACGACGTTCACATATTGAAACAGCTGAAAAATCGCCTGTCCCGTCGGCCGGGTCAGCTTGCGGCCTCCAGGACCCTTCAACGGGTGTTCTGGAGTAATAAACTGACGCACTCGGCGCTGAAAAACGCGGTAAATAGCCAAGGCCAACAGAAACAAATAGCCTAATACTGCGACCCGTTCTGGTTTTTTGACGTAAATCTCATCCGTGAAAAACGGATCTTTCAAAAAAGCGAAGTTCATTTCCACCGAGATCTGCCCTTTATACAGCTTCAAGATCTCTTGGGCATCCATGGGTTGGCCCTTCCATTCCTTCGGAACGGTCGTGACAAGGACAAACCGGGACGCTTTCCGTCTCGCCTGTTCCCACGCGTCTTGGTCGAATTCGACGTCAAGGTGCAAGAAATACAGCGTCTCCACCTCGGGTTCCGCCCCTTTTTTCGGCCGTCCGCGCCGTTTTTTCAGGCGTACGATCTCTTCGACCGCGGCCTCAACCCGATGAAACCGGGGGCGAAGGGACGCCTTGAGGGACGCCAAGGCTTGTTCGGCATCTTCCCGGCAGGAGAAGGGGTGACGCTCCCAACGGGCTTGTTCTCGCGAAGAAGCTCCGCTTCTTTGGTTCGTTCTTTTTCAAGCGTCTTTCCTTTTCGCTGGTCGAGCGCGCTCGATTCAACAACGATCAGCCGAACGGGGTGGCCTTCATACGTCGAGGCCGTTTCCCATACCCGGTACGTGGCGCCGTTTCTCTCCGCCAACGTAAAGGGATCGCTCCACGTCGTGTCCTCAGCATCCGCTTCGGCCAGCGCGGTTTTCACGATCCGGAGCGACGAAGGGCCTCTGGTGATCAAAAAGGCGTTGGCCGCTTTGGTTTGCGCCAGGGTCTCTTTCGTCATCGCGGCGGAATCGGCCACGTAAATCCATTCGTCTTCGATTTTGGCCTGCTTCAGCTGTTCATGGACACGAGACAGCACCTCGGGATTCCATGTTTTATCGGGCAGGTTGCCATCGTGCACATCGCCGTAAAACGGGATGCCGTCCTCGTTGCCGACCAGTCCGAAACCGATCTGTTTTTGCCAACGATGATGGCGGTTGTAGCCATGTGTGATTTGTAAGGCCTCTAACGAGGCCGATTCATACGCGCCGTAAACGGTCTTGTCCGTCGTATCGGCGTGGAAGGCTCGGAGGGAAAGGCCTTCTTTTCGATAAATATGAATCAAGCAAGTGCTGATGACGTTGTGAATGCCAGCCTCATACAGGCGATCGAGATGACGGGCCAACGCATCGTCGTTCAACCAGGAAGGATGGAGATCGGGACGGATGAGTTTCTCACAATCGACCTCCTGAGCCCAATGTTCCAAGTGAACAAGGGCTTGCCGGCCGTCAAACACATTGTAGAGGATGGCCTGAACGGCATCGCTGACTCGCGTTTGGCACTGCGGATCGACGGGCACGAGATGGTCAATCAATTGAGGCAGACCCAGTTTCTTGAATAGGGCACTTATTATATTCAAATAAGAATTGCGATAGACCTTTTTGACTTGAACGTTCATAAGAGAAAAACTCCTTTACGTTCCTTGTGTGTCAAGGATTCATTCGACATCGGAACGAAAAAATCCTCCCGATTTTCGTCGAGAGGGTGCGAAATGTGAGTTAGGAAAATTCGACTATATTAAATTTGGCACAACACTGGTGTAAAAATTTCTCCTCTAACAAGATGACAAAAACCTATTTACAGTCGGCTACGCTTATTCCACTAAAAATCCACGCAGGCAATCAACACTTTCACAAATAAACAGAAGCCATTGCGGCTTCTGTTTTGTCCCCACTTTCAACGACTCAAAACCCGTAACATAAACTGCTCCACATCATTCTCTGGTCCGATAAATTCAACATCTGTGCCGAGCGCATGAAAATGTTTACGGGCGAAGGCAATTTTGCTTGATTCGCCAGGACGCAGTTCATCTTCCCATTCCTGTCCTTTCGTCTCAAGAACGAAGTACAGTTTTTCCTCTCCATCTTTTTCAATGACAAGCGCCCAGTCCGGATTGTAAGAGCCGATCGGAGTATCGATTTTGAACCAGCTCGGCAGTTTAACATACACTTTGACGTGTTCGTCGTTTTCAAAGCGCCTAGCAAATCGCTCTTCTATATCGGAATCGTAAATGATATGGTCAAACGGCGATTTTTGGCTTGGGATGGCATTATCATTCAGATAAGCTAGAAGTTCCTCATTTTGGAACAACTCAACCGCATAATAGACACCATCGCCAATTTTGTGATATTTCACGCCGTCTTTCAGCAGCTGCCTCATTTGCCGTTGGATGATATTGGCGACTTCCTCAATAAACTTTTGTGGATTGTTTTTGAAATCATCCAGCCGCTTGCACCCGGTTAAAATACGGACAATGGTTTTTCGTGTTAAATTGGTGCGGTTTTGCAGCTCAGTAATTACGTCTGGAAGCGTATGGTGTAAGCTGACGTAATCTTCCACGCTTTCGCTTACTGTTTGCGCCTGTACTCCCGTGACGCGATCAATTTCCACTTTTCCTTTGCGGCTTAAAATACGTATTTTGTGAATTGGCGCCATATCTTGAATGCTTTTGATACATTTTTCAATCAATTGTTCGCTGTCGAAATCGACGGAATAGACCGTTTTATACTTGATTTTGTCCCATAACTGTCTGAATTCTTCCTGATTGAATACCGAGATATTTAATTTTACTTTTTGCTTTTTGGTCGCGTCTTTGATCGGCAATGCTTGTAAGTGGCGTTTTATTTCTTTGACGATTGCCGGAAGCCATGGCTGAAACTCTGTGCTTAAGCGCAAGTCATAGTTTTCTATTGCTTTCTTTAATTCAGAGGTAACCATGCTATGTTTGTCGATATAGCCATTTTGCTTTAATTCTTCATATAATTTTACAGATAAGTCATAGCCCATTTGCACCGGCTCTTCCGTCTTCTCGTCGACAAAGACGAGTTTGGCAAATAGATGTTTTTCGATTTTGCCGAATTTGACTCCTGTTTCTTCTTCGATTTCTTTTTGTAGCGTCGCCACGAATTCTTCGTACGATTCATTCGCCATGACTGTTAGCGTGTTGATATGATAGTCTTGCACACGCTCCCCTTTTTGGTTAACAGCCAGGCGCAATCCACGACCAATTTCCTGTCGTCTCGATACATACGTGCCAGTGGAATCTTTCAACGTGCAAATTTGAAAGACGTTCGGGTTGTCCCATCCTTCACGAAGCGCCGAATGGGAGAAAATGAAGCGAAGCGGCTCATGGAGACTAAGCAGCCGTTCTTTGTCTTTCATAATAAGGTTGTACACATCGGTGTCTGCTTCCGTATTTCCTTTTGTATCTTTCAGGCGGCCCTTTTTATCTTGCGCGAAATATCCGTTGTGCGCTTTTTCCACGTCCGGATCAATGCCGGGGTCATCCCAGAGCGGGCGGTATTTCGGTTTTTGGATCAAATTCTTATATTCTTCCTCAAACATCACCGCATACTTTCCCTTAATTGGATTGCCGTCTTTATCATAATCGCGGTAATGGGCGACTTTGTCGATAAAGAAGAGGCTTAATACTTTAATGCCGCGGCGGCGAAGCTGCAGCTCTTTGTTCAAATGCTCTTCGATCGTTTTGCGGATTTGATACCGTCTGATCGCATCGTCATCCAAATCGCCGATGGCTTCTCCAATTTGCAAGCGGTAGCCATTGATTTCGATCGCTTCGTTTCCTTCTGTCCAATCGATTTGCTCTACGATATAACCGCGATACAATTCGCGCTCCCCAGAAATATCGTATAAATCATCTCCGTATTTCACCGTTTTCGTCGTCCGTTTCACCTTTCCGCGCGATTCGACGTCCAGTTCGATCTTCGCTTTTCTTTCCTTTACCTCGATTAGTTTTATGTACGGCACATTAAAAGACGGTTCAGAACGAACAGACATCACTTCGATTTTTTTGACGAGTTTTTGATTATACGCGTCCACGGCGTCAAGACGATACACCATATTATATTTTTCCACATGGGTCGCCGAGTAACGCAGTGTGCAAAGCGGATGGAGCGAAGCGATCGCCTCTTTCGATTTCGGCGTCGTATCCACGCTTTGCGGTTCGTCGATAATAACAATCGGTTTCGTCTGTTGAATAAATTCGATTGGGCGATAGCCATTCAGGCGGTCGTTCGGACGGTGAATGACATTCGCTTTATTTTCTTTTTCCGGATCTTCAAAGCTTTTACGGAACGCGTCGATATTAATGATCATAATTTGAATTGTTGTCGCTGTCGCAAAGTTACGGACTTGATCGGGTCAAGTCCAAATTATTGTGTAAATTCCCCTTTGATAGACAACATGGACCTGATGACTTGACGTATGGTAGGTAAGACCGGAAAGTCTCCCTGCCGGTCGCCTTCCCGGACAAATGATCATGTTGTCAAGGAACAGGCGTGTCAAGGAGCTTTCGCGGCATATCCTCGCTTCGCTCCGGTATTCCACGTTCTCCTTGACACGGCGTAGAGGTTATCCCACTCTCTTGATCGCCGGAGCCTCCTGATTCACCGATCGGACTCCTTGCTCTTTCGTTTTCCGCCACTTCCAATATTCAGCCATATCCAAGTATTTGCGCCCTGACATCCATTTTTCATCGATTTCGATCAACACGGCACCAACGAGGCGATACACCGATTCCCGGTTCGGAAAGATGCGGATGACCCGTTCTCTGCGACGAATTTCTTCGTTCAGCCGTTCCACTCCGTTGGTCGTGCGCAGACGCCGACGATAACGGTCCGGATAGTCCAATACGGCGGTGGCGTCTTCGAATCCCTCTTCGAGGATTTGCATGGCTTTTGGGGCTTTTTCTTCCCATTTGGCCAGCACTTGTTCCAATAACAGCCGGGCCGTTTGCTTATTTGGAGCATGAAGAATCCCACGAATCTCCTCGAGCAAGGCATCCTGCATATACTTTGGTGCGGCATCGAGGATATTACGAATAAAATGTGTCTGGCATCGTTGCCATGTAGCGCCTTGGAAATGCTTTTCAATGGCTTGCACCAGCCCACCGTGCTGATCCGAGATGATCAAGTCCACTCCCCGGAGTCCCCGGTCTTTCAGCCATCCGAAGAACTCGCTCCAGCTGGACTCCGATTCACTGTTTCCGATTTGCAGGCCAAGAATTTCTCGATATCCTTCCTCATTCACTCCTGTAGCGATCAACACGGCTCTGGAGCGTACTCGTCCATCCTCCCGGACTTTCGTATAAATAGCATCTACTAGCACAAACGGATACACGTGTTCATGAAGGGAACGATAATTCCAGTCTTGGATAATCGGATCCAGTCCCTTGCACAGTGAGGAGACCGTGGATTTGGAAAACGAAGTGCCGCATAATTCCTCCGTGATTTGAGTGATTTTTCGGGTAGACACCCCGTTTACCACCATTTCCATTAGTGCCAGTACCAGTGCTTGTTCGCTCCGTTGATACCGTTGGAACAGTTCCGTAGAGAACTCCCCATCTCTTGTCCGTGGAACGCGCAAGGTCAACCGTCCTACCCGGGTCGTCAGCTGGCGTGGATACGAACCGTTTCGATAGCCTTTTCGTTCTTCCGTTCGTTCATAACGGCGAGCTCCCAGCTGTTCTTCTACTTGTGCCTCGAGGATTTGATTGAGGACTTGTTCCAATAGCTTAGCTAATCCCTCATCTCTGGTGAATAACCCGTGCAAAAGTTCATCATTTAGGGTAATATGATATTGAGCCATGGTTGCATACCTCCTTATGTTTGGTGTTTTTGGTCCACTGTTTATTCTACCAAAGGGGAAGCAACATGGCTCTTTTTCTATTTCCCTTTTTACACAATTATATGGACTTAACTCTTGATCGAGTTTTTGTGAGTCGTAAATAAAGTATTCGACTGGCGTATGGTCATACAGTTCATTGAAATGGTCCCGCGTAATTTGCAGCGACTTGTATACCCCTTCGCGAATCGCCACGGACGGAACGACAATGACAAATTTCGTAAACCCGTAATGTTTATGCAATTCGTAAATCGTCCGTAAATAAACGTATGTCTTCCCCGTCCCCGTTTCCATTTCGACAGTAAAATGCATTCCGTCCAACTTTTCGCTACGCGGCAGGCCGTTTTTCATTTGAATGTCCTGCACGTTTTTTAAAATTTCTTCAGGCGTAAGGTCGAGCCGATTCCCTACGCCTAAATCCGTTTGAAGCATCCCTGCGTTTGGTCCATACGAAACGGTGAAGTTGGACTGACTCATTTCTTGCCCTTTAAAAATTTGCACAACGGAATCAATCGCCCGTTTTTGATAATCCAAGTCCGCGATAAACTTCAGCTTCATCGGTTACACACTCCTAACATCCGTAATGCCGTGCTTTTTCAACGTTTGCAAGGCATTTGTTTTCACCGCGTCGCTTATAAAGCCGGACTCTTTAAAAATGACTTTCGGCGGCATATGCTCGGATTGATATTTCATCATCTCCTGAACGATATCCAAGTCGATGTCGTCTTCTAGACATACCAACACGGAACCGTAGGCAACGTTATAAATCGTTTTGCCGTTATAATCAATTTCTTCAATTGGTGTGGTAAGCGGCAGACCGATTTTCAGCAAAATCTCATACAACAAATCTTCTTTCGTGCGGTCTTCTTTAATATTATCCTGCAAATCGAAAAGGGTTTGCTCCAAGTTGTCGAAATCAGGATCCCATGTTTTCACGTTGGAAGAATCGAGCTTAAACACTTTAAAACCAATATCTAAATCCGTTTTTCCTGTTTCCTGAACGATTTTCTCACCCGCACGACGGATGCGTTCTTTGCCGATTTCACAAATGTTTTTATACCCTGCTTTATACGCCTCCGATTTTTCATCGGTCTTCTCTGGCAACTGCACCATAATAAACTTGCGATTTCCGCCGTCTTCTGCATTTAATTGCATTACTGCGTGAGCGGTAGTTGCAGAGCCGGAGAAAAAGTCTAAAATAATCGAATCCTTATCACCCACACTTAATATTCTTTTCATAAATGCTAGCTGTTTAGGATTATCAAATGGCGTATTAAATTCTTTTAGTAATGCATTATCTGGTCTTTGATCATCGGACATGATTGATTTAGGTCTTTGTGTGAGATTTTCATCTAAATATCTTTTTATCGTTGGTAGGCTACCATCTGTGTGAAAATGTATTCTATTTTCTTTAATTAGTTCATTCAATTTTTCAGGACTATATCTAAATCCTCCGGGTGGCACAGGATCTTCTTTTCCAGTTAAAGGATTAATAATTGGGGTCATATTTCCATTCTTTACCCCTCCTAAATTATCTTTACGATATACACCTCTCTCATCAACATACCAGTAATTAACAAAATCTATAAACCTTGGATATTTAGTTAATTGTTTTAATTCTTCAGTTATTTGCTCATTACTTAACCCCAGATTTTTCAACTCTTCGATTTTACGTTTATACTCTTCTATATTATTTTTAGGAACCGACCATTTATTTTCAGCATGCTTAGTGGATAATACAGAAATATCTCTTGCATAAATTAAACAATAATCATGACCCGAGTTCGACAGTTTTGAGGCCATTTTAGGCAAATGAAAATGGCCAAAATGCTGTTATATCAAAGATTTCGCGATGCGGATCCTAGAAAAAAACACTGAATTTCATAGGCACACGACTTGTTTATTTTAACTTTTAAAACAGCTGAATATCGGTTATAATATAGGCATGTACATACGGCGAGTAACACGCAAAAACAAAGATGGAACGACCGTGGCGTATCTCCAGCTTGCTCACAACGAATGGGATCCGAAGGCCAAATATGCGAAAGCGAAGGTGATTTATTCGTTTGGGCGCGAAGACGAGGTGGATCGCGCTGTCTTGGAGCGTCTGGCCAAAAGCATTTCGCGATTCCTTTCTCCTGAGCAGGCTTGGGAAATCGAGACGTTGACAGGAGAAGTGTCGGATGACTTTCAGTTTCAATCAAGCAAACGCCTTGGTGGCGCTTGGCTTTTGGATCAGCTCTGGAGACAACTGGGATTGGGAGAGATTCTCCACTCCTTGTTTGCCTCCCGACATCATCAGATTCCGTTGGAACGGCTGATTTTTGCCATGGTGGCGAATCGTGCCCTTCATCCGTCAAGCAAGTTGGCGATGGAGGAGTGGGTGGAGAAAGACGTGCATATCCCTCATCTTCCCCAAGTCGCCAGCCACCAGTTGTACCGGGCGATGGATGAGCTGCTGGCTGTGCAGCCGGAATTGGAACGCCAAGTGTTCCATGCCGTGGCCGATTTATTGAACCTGGAAGTCGATTTGATTTACTTTGATACGACTTCGTCGTACTTCGAAGTGGATCCATCCGAAACACCAGAAGGAGAATCGCTTCGAAAGCAGGGGTTTTCCAAAGATAAGCGTCCCGATTTGGTCCAAATCGTCATTGGACTGGCCGTTACCCGGGAAGGAGTCCCCATTCGCGCTTGGGTATGGCCTGGCAATACGATGGATATGACGGTCATCAAACAGGTGAAACAAGACTTGATTGGCTGGAAGCTTGGGCGTGTGATCAGCGTGATGGACCGCGGATTTTCGTCTGAAGAGAATTTGCGAATCTTGCAACAGGCCGGGGGACACTACATTGTCGGCGAAAAAATGCGGTCCGGCAAAGCCGCCGTCGAAGAGGCCCTAAACCGTCGCGGGCGCTACCAACAAGTTCGCGAGAACTTGCATATCAAAGAAATCATCGTGGGCGACGGAGAAGCGCGTCAGCGCTATGTTCTCGTGTACAATCCCAGCGAAGCCGAACGCCAACGCAAGGAACGGGAAACGCTGCTCGAATCGCTGAAAGAGGAGTTGGAGGGGCTTCGCCAACTCCCCAATGAAGCTCATCATAAGGCCACCTGCCGGCTGCGTTCCCATCCGTCCTACGGAAAATACTTGCGTCAATTGAAGGATGGAACGCTTCGCATCGACAAGCAAGCGGTTCGTGAAGCGGAAAAGTACGATGGCAAATATCTCATCCGAACCTCCGATGACACCTTGTCTGCCGAGGATGTCGCGCTCGGGTATAAGCAACTGGTGGATATCGAGCAGGCCTTTCGGACGTTGAAATCAACACTCGAGCTGCGCCCCATGTATCATCGCTTGGAAGACCGTATCCGGGCGCATGTGCTGCTCAGTTGGCTGGCTCTCTTGCTGGTTCGGATCGTGGAGATCCGAACTCATGAATCGTGGCCGAAAGTAAGAGACGAATGCGAGCGTCTCATGCTTGGACATTTTTCTTCAAAAAACGGCGACCTTTATCAACGAACCGAACTGACGGCCAAACAAGCGCTATTCCTTGCGGCTCTAGGGCTGGAACCTCCTCCAAAGATTCTAGGCATCCACCCTCGCACCTAGATACACGCCCGAAGTGTGCCCAAATGCCTCCGATCCCTTTTGTATCAAGGGGCGAGAGGCATTTTGTTTGCCTAGTGACTGTCGAACTCGGGCATGACTAACAGAAACAAATAAAGATTGATTTTTAGAACTATTTGTATTACGAGTAATTGACGCAATAAAGTTATTTTCGCCAAAAATTTCATCAAGTATTTTCCTTAAGTTTGCTACTTCCGTATCATCGATACTAATAAAAATTACCCCGTCATCTGTTAATAAATTCCTTGCTAATTTCAATCTCGGATACATCATATTCAACCAATCGGTATGATACCGTCCGCTTGTTTCCGTATTCGCTTTTGTCGTCTGCTGCGTGATTTCTTTGTAATTTTTGATATTATCGCGAAAATCATCTTTGTACACAAAATCCTTCCCTGTATTATATGGCGGATCGATATAGATCATTTTAATCTTTCCGAAATACGATTTTTGCAACAGCTTCAATACTTCGAGGTTGTCGCCTTCAATATAAAGGTTTTCCGTTGTATCCCAGTTTTTGCTGGATGCTTTGTCCGGTCTCAGCGTGCCAGTGGACGGCGTTTGCGCGAGTTTCATTGCCTGTGTTTTGCCATGCCATGTGAATTCATATTTTTCATTGCGTGCTTCGATCTCTTCCCCAAGAATCAGTTTTAATTTTTCAAAATCGATTTTTCCCTCGGTGACCACGTCCGGAAATAGTTGCTTTAACGCCTCGATATTCGCTTTTACAATATCCATCGATTTTCCATCTAGTTTTTCCATCGTGCTTCCCCTTTCATTGTAATTGTTGTTTCCACTGCTCGATTTGCTTCGTTAGCTGTTGAATTTTCATGTTATACTCTACTTTCCGGTTAAACTGCGTTTCTTTTTTAATCTTGTTTTTCCATTTCGCAATTTCCGCTTCCGCTTGTTCAATTTGCGCAATCAGTTGACGCGATTCTTCGTCAGTAGCAATGTAAAACGCGCCGACCGCTTTCGCGTGCTGAAACGCCTGTACCGCGATATGAATGTCTTGATAAAACCGAAAGAAGTGGGAAAAAGATAGCGCTGTTATATGAATCGCATCAATAAATTGCTGAACCGCTTCATCATCACTGTTGGATGAAAACCACGGAGTATACGCAAATTCCTCTAAAACAACTTGTGTTTTATCGATTTTGTTTAATCGCTTTAAACACGTACCAACCTGAATATTTCCTTCTTTTTCAAATACAATGACGACAGGGTTTGGCAATGCTCCTTGGATAATTTCGCCAATGACAGAAAGGTGGGCATCTTTCGTTTCCTGCCTTAATCGAATCGTGATAAACATAACTCCTTCGTAATGGTAATCCTCATTGATGAATGGCTGGATATTCACCACACTCGGAGTCAGTAAATACGTTAGCTCGATCCGATCGACGTATTTCGTAATATAGTCTTTTTCCTTTTTCGTTAAATCGGCAAAATCGTAAAACATTTTTTTATCCAACTTCTTATGTAAAGGGCGGACTTTATCGTCCAGCCCTATTCTAGCATAAAATGTGAATCCATCCACCGCTCTCACCCTTTAATGATAAGATAAGAGATAATCTCAAAGTCTTGCAAACTCGTATTCGCGTTCGTCACTAAGCTATCCAAGTTTCCGAGATTAAATATGTTCAGCGTTATTTGCTGATCGATTTTGCCAACGATATCTTCCACCGCTTTTTCCAGCAGCGTCTTATATTGCCCCATGTCTTTTCCGTTTTTCGTCTCTTGGTAAAACGTTTCGTATAAATCCCACTCCACTTCTTTTTTTTCCGTTGCATAGCGAACGGTATAAATCCAAAATTTTCTTTACGTGGACATGGTTATACAACACCGTGCCGTCTTCCCGCACGTACACTAAATAATATGGATGGAGCGCGTTTTGTTCGTTTGATGATGCAACGTGATCGATTTGTTTTAGACAGAAAATAACCCCAGGTTGAATTTCGTCTTTTAGCTTTTCGTTTTTATTCACGGTAATGCTAAAAAGCCCTAGTGGCGCTTTTTCTACGGCTTCTTTATGTTCCTTCATGAAATTTAATAAATCCATGCGGAAGTCGTCTAACGTAAAATCGGTTAAAGAAATGTTTCCGGAAATGTCCTCTAGATCAATGACTTCATTTTGCAGTTTTTCGAGCTGTTTACGGCGGTATTCCAAATCTTTCATTTCATTGCTGTTGTCGGCAATGACATTTTCTTCTCCGGTGGAAGAAATATCAAGAATGGTCATTCGGTCTTTTACCCTGTTGACGAGATTAATATATTCATCAAGTTCTATCGATGGCCAGAAGTTAACGAGTTGAATTCGTTCATTTTTGCTGCCAATCCGATCGATACGACCAAAACGTTGAATAATACGAACTGGATTCCAATGGATATCATAGTTAACGAGATAATCACAGTCTTGCAAGTTTTGTCCTTCGGAAATACAGTCGGTAGCGATCAGTATGTCAATCTCTTCTTTCATCTCGGGCATTATTTTTGCCCGTTCCTTCGAAATAGGTGAAAAGTTCATTAAGACATTATTAAAATCGACTTTTTTCATTTTTAATGTTGTCTTTGGATGATCCGAGCCAGTTACAACAGCAGTGTGCAAACCAAAATGACGATAAATCCACTTGTGCAAGTTTTCATATAAATATTTCGCCGTATCCGCAAACGCGGTAAAAATGAGCAATTTCTTGTTTTGGCCGTTAATCGGATTTTCGATTTTGTTTTGAATGACATTTTTCAATGCCAATAATTTTTTATCACGCTCCGGCGTTACTTTTCGCGCTTGGGCAAGCAGCTTCTCCAAAATCTCGCGGTCATATAATATGTCTTGCTTCCAGCGGATTAAGTCCATATCTTTGATGAAAATTTTCACTTTCGAGCCGATTAACGCATCTTCTAAGTCTGGATCTTCCATATCTATATTGTTAATATCTCCGATCGTTTCGTTTTTCGGGTCATATTGATCGATTTTTTGAATGTGCGAATCAATCTGATGAATGATGTTTTCCAATGTTAAAGAAAAGGAATGAATGCTGCTTTCCAATCGTTTCAACAAGTTGGACTTCATTAAATAGACAAGGTTATTTTCCCGGTCGGTTTGTTTAAAAATTCTTCCGTTTGCCACTTTCGTATCGTACTTTTCGTTATAAATAGCCCTTTTATGAGGCAAAATATATTGCATCGGCGAATATACCGCCAACCGCAGCCGCAATATTTCATTATTGATCTTCTCCAGCGGCGGAAATTCATCTTTGGCGTCAATCGTTTCTTTAATATTGATTGGCTTCAAGCGGATCGGAAACGAGCCGATCGCGTTTACATTGTAATATTTCTCGATATGACGGCGCGAACGGGCAATGGTTAATGAGTCAAGCAAGGTGAAATAATCCCAGTTTAGCATATCTAACAACCGCTCAGTAGTCCGCTCTTCTTCAGGAAGATTGCTCCATTTGTTGAACTGCGACTGCGCTCGGCGGATCGTTTGGCTGATGCTTTTGATGTTCGCCGTTTCCGCTAGCGCTTTATCGTTACCTTCCGTAATGAAGGCAATCTGGTTCTTTAAATCATCGAGCTTGTTATTGACAGGAGTGGCAGAAAGCATTAACACTTTCGTTTTCACTCCCGCTTTAATAATGTCGTTCATCAAGCGGGAATATCTCGTCACCCGGTCGTTGCGCGGATCGTTGTTACGAAAGTTATGCGATTCGTCGATAACAACTAAATCATAATTTCCCCAGTTCACATGTTCCAAATTAATATCGCCGCTATATCCGCGCTCGCGCGATAAATCGGTATGGTTGAGCAAGTCATAGGAAAAGCGGTCTTCAGCCAAAATGTTGCGCTTATCATTTAAACGGTAAATAGCCCAGTTTTCCCTTAATTTTTTTGGCGCCAGCACGAGGACGCGATGATTGCGCAGTTCGTAATATTTAATGACCGCTAACGCCTCAAACGTTTTTCCAAGTCCAACGCTGTCGGCGATGATGCATCCCCCATACGTTTCGATTTTATTGATGGCGCCAATTACCCCATCGCGCTGAAAATCGTAAAGTTTGTTCCAAATGACCGTATTTTCAAATCCTGTTCTTGTTTGTAGGGATTCATAGTTTTTCGCATCTTGTAAGAAGCCTTTAAATAGATTGTAGAGCGTCACGAAGTAAATGAACTCCGGTGAATTTTCTTTATACATCACTTCCAAGCGTCGCAATATTTCATCTTTCACATCTTGCAACGCCTGCTCATCTTGCCAAATGGCATCAAACTGACGAAGCAGTTGGGTATTGGCATGCTCATCGTCGACAATATGGTTAATATAAATATTGGAAGAGTTGCTGTAGCCTAGTCCAGAGCTGGAGAACGGTGCACCACCAATTAAGCCGATTTGCGCTCCATCGTTGTTCTTGACATGATACAAACCGCCTTGAATGCGCTGATTGGTGACGGATTTAATTTGTGCTTTTCGTTTCAGCCATTTCGCTAATTCTTTTGCTATGTATGCTTGGTTTAACTCTACTTTATATTTTCTCTCTTCTTCTACCCCATACAGTGCCGCTTCGTTTTTCTCCATTAGCCCTTTTAACAAGCGGTTTCCGTGCACAAAGGTAGGTTCTGTGAAAATGAAACGGAATTCATCGAGTTGTGATAGCTCTTTTTTTAGCTCCGCAAACGCATATAAAGTAAAGTGCGCAGCAGCAATTGATAATTTGCTGCCTTTTGTCATATGCGCTTTTAGAACGTCGCCTACTAAACCGTTTTGTCTATTGTCAATTATTCCTTTTGCTTTCATCAAAAACCGATGCTCCCTTTTATCTCTTTCGTTAACATAATTCTATTTTACTAAAAAAAACAATCGAGCATTGTCGAAATTCGTCGAATAAATCGTCTTACAGGCAAAATTCTTGTTGGAAATAGACCTTCATTCACAAAAAACATCAGTTTTGTCTTTCCTACGTCCTTACCTTACAATAATAAGTTCTTCGTTTTCTACACCTCTCCCATCATCCCCACAACTTCTCGAAACACGGTTGATGGCTGTTTGCGAAGCAGTTTAGCGGCAATCGTTTTTTGCTTCGTGCCGTCCATGATTGTGAGTAGGCCGTCTTCAAGGTGGATGAGCAAGTTTTTGACACAGTATGCCGTGATTTTTGACGCCTGATCCAAGTAACGGGCGTCAAGGTCGAATCGGACACGATCAGACAGCCGCCGCAGCAAGCGCCAAAGGGCAATTTCCTCGCTTGATTTCATGAACAGCTCGGGCAGCTCTTTTGCTTGTTTGATTGTATTAAGCGTCGTCATCGCATAGACGGCGATGCCGTAGCCGACCCGACTACCGAGCCGCAAACCATTCTTGTCCGCCTGACAGCGGTGCGACGGTTGGCAAGTCGCGCAAAAAGTCAAGATGGTCGAGCCGGATGCGATTGAACTCGATCGTATTCGCCCGATCAAGCACTTTTTGCTGAAGGGGTGGGTTGTTTCGTCCATGTTGACGGTGCCGATGATATAGACGTTTGGCGGGAGAAAGAGATCACGCCCCGCCGTTTCTTTCGGCAGTAGCCGCGACGAAATAATGCGGCCATTTTCCCAACGGCGGCTTCCCATCACGCTTAAGACGTCGCTGAAATAATGCTCGACGCGAGCGAGGTTCATTTCATCCAGCACAACGAAATACGGCTTGTCCGGATGGTTCTCGGCTTCGGTAATGACATTGGTGAGCGGCCCAGGCTTGAAATCGCCCTTAATGTCGACATAGCCAAGCAAGTCAGAGCCATCGTTCCAATCTGGGCAAACGGGAATTAAGATGAACTGCCCGTTGTCTTCCGTCGCACCGACGCTTTCAGCCAGCCATTGGGCGATTTTCGTTTTCCCTGTTCCGGAAATGCCGGACAAAATGACAAACGGTTTTGTTTTTAGTGAAAGAAAAAGATTCATCACTTCTTCTTGCGTATAGTAAAATCCTTTAGCGGTTATGTAGAAATGAATATGTTCGACGACTGACCGATCGGAGAGCGATTGCTTAAACGGCGTCATCTTTTCTGTTCGTTCCACGTATTGTCGGTAATAGCCGATCATCGTTTTCAAGTCGCTCACGAGTTGTTCATTGGACGGCAGATTGTCAAACGAATAGGCAATATACACCGCCACTGACCGCTCATATTCTTTCGCCCGTTTGCTTGCACTGAGACGGATGGCGTTATCAGTTTGCACGCGACCCCCAACAGGAATCTGCTGACGGATATCCCGCTTCACCCGCTCCATTTCATCTCGCTTCGTTTCTGTCACTCCTTGGGCGAGTGTCAAATAGAGCCGACACATATCCTCGCTGAACAAGTAGACGATATAATAGCCGCGCTGTGTAGAATCCGTCACCTTTTTGTCCATCACCGCCACCCACGGCGCATCGGTCCACACTCCTTGGCCGACTGAACCTTTGACGATATATCGGTCGGGCTCAACAAACGGCAGCGCTTTTATCTTTTTCGGAATCGCTTTTGTCACGAGTTGAAACGCCCACCGCTCTTTTGACAGTTTTTCGCGTTTTTCTTCTTCATCAATGGCCATGACTTGGCGGAAAAAATCATGCAATGCCATCAGAAACGTCTCCTTCTCGCAAAATTCCCCTTTCTTCTTTTCTACTTTTCTTCTATTCTACTAAAAAAGCGGCTTCTCCCATTAGCAGGAGAGCCGCTTTATGCATCAATGCACAGAACATCGCTGCTCTTCACTTACCAACGATACCTCCCTTCTTTGCGTCCGTTCGAACAAGACGGATGGTTTCATCGCCCAATGATTGATAGGGCTCTGAACTCCCCAACGCACGAGGACAGGCAATCGGAGAATGTGGGACAAAAAAAACGGCTTGAGATATAGCGCTCATTTCTCAAGCCGCTTGTTTTCTATTCAGCTGCGAGGGCATCGGCCTTTGTTCGGTGCACAGTGCCGTGCGGGTGCTGCGGGGGTGCATAGATGGAATAGAGCTTGAGCGGGATCGTTCCGGTGTTGATAACATTATGCCATGTTCCGGCTGGAACCATGATCGCGGAACCGGCACGTACGTTTCTCTCAAACGTCAACTTGTCTTTCCTTCTGCCCATTCGGACGATTCCTTCTCCTTGTTCAATGCGCAAAAATTGATCGACATAGGGGTGAATTTCCAATCCGATATCTTCCCCGACATTCAAGCTCATTAACGTCACTTGCAAATGCGGTCCGGTCCATAAAGCGGTGCGGTACGTATTGTTTTGTTTTGCCGCCTCGCTAATCGAAATGACAAACGGCTCCGGCCCGTAATCTTTCAGCTTGATATTCTCTTTGTACGGAACCGAACCGTAAGGCAACCCGCCGTAATTGTGCACCGGTGGATAAACATAAGCTGGATACGGATGCATATACGGGTAGACAGAAGGATAGGAAGGTAAAAAAGACACGGTATACATCGCTCCACCTCTTCACTGATTAGTCACCGTCATCTTATGCACAACCACAAAGAAGTTGACTCGTGTTTTAGGCATATCTTTTCTGTGCCTCCTCCTGCTCACAAAAAGGCTGCCATCGGCGGTAAATGCGCAATGTTCTCCCATCTACGATTGGAGGCCTGCCCGATGGCGAGTGATGGGCCAAGACATCAGGGGATATCCGACGGTTCCGCTGGTTCAAAAGATCGTTGATGGAAAATACCGATTTTCCATTTCGCTCATGTCTAGAACTCGAGATGATGACGAGAGAGGGATGTGCTACAATGGGGATAAGGCAATCAACTCAGGCGTGCACGACGGGACGCTGTCAAGTTCTCTTATTTGAGGAGGAATGGACAATGAAAGCTCCTGCTTTGTTTCTCGCTCATGGGTCGCCGATGTTGGCGATCGAGGATCATGCGTATACCTCCTTTTTGGAGAAGCTCGGGGAAGGAATGTCCCCCAAGGCGCTCGTCGTCTTTACGGCGCATTGGATGACGCGCAAACCGACGGTTTCAGCAGTGGAAGGGACGTATGGAATGATTTATGATTTTTCTGGATTTCCGCGCGACTTGTATGAAATCGTTTATCCGGCACACGGATCGGTCGAGTGGGCGGAACGCGTGCGGGAGCACCTTGCTCGTGTGGCGGAAGTAGCCGTCGATCAAACGCGCGGGCTTGATCACGGTTCATGGGTGGTGCTCCACCGCATGTTTCCAAGGGCGGACATCCCGGTCGTGCAAGCATCGGTCGTGCCGTGGTGGACGCCAAAGCAATTGTTCCAGCTCGGCGAAGCGCTGCGCCCGTTGCGCGATGAAGGGGTGATGATCATCGGAAGTGGCGGGACGGTGCACAACTTGATGGCGCTTCGCTGGGAAGGGCATGTAGAGGCAGAAAGATGGGCGACTGCTTTTGATGACTGGCTGCTGCGCGAGTCAGCCGCCCGCAGTGAGGATGTATTCCATTATGAAGAAAAAGCACCTTACGCCAAGCAGGCCGTACCGACCCCCGAGCACCTCGCACCATACTGGATCGCTTACGGCGCAGGTGATCACAACCAAGCACCGCGCGTCTTGTTCCGCGACTATCAGTATGGAAACTTAAGCCTCATGGCGGTAGCCTTTTAACGAGGCGGCCCGACCTTGCTTGAAACATGCAGGGCGGGCCGTCTTTTCCTCTGAGAAATCAGCGAGGAGCCCCCGACTGTGAAGCGATCACGAAAATCAGGGAGAATCGCTGGTCACAGCACTCCTTACGAAAGCGCCCGGGCAATATCCGCCGCTAAAACAGCATTGTTTTTCACTAGGGCGATGTTCGCTTTTAAACTTTTCCCTTCAGTTAATGTTTTCACCCGATCTAGCAAAAACGGGGTGACCGCTTTGCCGGTGATGTGCTTTTCTTCTGCCTCCTTAAGCGCTTGTTCAATGATGGAAGTAATGTACGATTCCTCGAGCTCGTCTTCTTGCGGAACCGGATTGGCGACGACGATGCCGCCGTCTAAGCCGAGCGCCCATTTCGTTTCAATGAACTGGGCGATTTCTTCTGCGCTGTCTAAACGGTAGTCGACGCGAAACGGGCTTGTCCGTGAGTAAAAGGCTGGCAGGATGTCCGTCTGATAGCCAAGGACCGGAACACCGTGCGTCTCTAGATACTCGAGCGTCAAGCCTAAATCCAAAATCGATTTCGCCCCTGCACAGACGACGGCGACGTTTGTTTGCGCGAGTTCTTGCAAGTCAGCTGAGATGTCCATCGTCCGCTCGGCCCCACGGTGTACCCCGCCGATGCCGCCGGTCGCAAACACGTTAATGCCCGCCATCGCCGCACAAATCATCGTCGCTGCCACGGTGGTCGCCCCATGTTTCTTTTTTGCGACGACATATGGCAAATCGCGGCGGCTCACTTTTTCAATGTCACAGCTTGTGCCTAAAAATTCAAGCTCGTCATCCGTTAGCCCGATTTTCATCTTTCCATCGATGATGGCGATCGTCGCCGGCACAGCACCGCGGCTGCGGATCAGTTGTTCAACCTCTTTCGCTGTTTGGACGTTTTCCGGGTACGGCATGCCGTGGGAAATGATCGTTGACTCCAAAGCGACGATTGGCTTGCGTTCCGCTTTCGCTGCGGCCACTTCTTCAGAAAAAACAAGGATGTCGTTCATTATGATTCTCCTCCCTCGTGAAAATACTGTTCATACGCCGCTCGCAACCGTTGTTCCGTCAAAGCGGGATTTACCGTTTCGGCGGTTTGCAGCGTCAAAGCCGCGTTGCTTATCCCGAGGCGGCAGGCGTCTTCCACCATATGTCCGTTCAAGACGCCATACAAAAATCCAGCTGCGAACGCATCGCCCGCCCCGGTAGCATCGGCAACCTTGACCACAGGAGCTGCAATCGCTCCCCTCTCCCCTTTCCTTGTCGCGTACACGACGCCCTCAGCCCCGCGCGTGATGACGACATTTTCCACTCCCAAACGAAAAAGCGATTCGATCGCATCATCAAGGCGGCGTTTCCCCGCAAGCGCCATGGCTTCCGCCTGATTCGTGACAAGCCAAGTGACACCGGAAAGAACCGTCGGCAACCGCTTCACTTTGGGCACGGACACAGTCACGACGCAAAGCGGAAGGCGGTCTTGGCGGCACTGCTCGATCACCCATGAGATGACATCAGTCGGAAAATTCGTATCGAGCACGACAGCAGAAATCGGACCGAATTTCAACCATCGCTGCTTCAGCCATTCGTTCCCTACTGTATCATAAATCGCCATATCGGCCAAGGCGAGCACCATCTCGCCACGCTCATCGAGCACCGCCGTATATGCGCCGGTGTTCGCTTCCGGTATTCGTGTGACCATCCTTGTGTCAACATATGGACTCGTGGCATCAATGAGCCATTGACCGTCATGGTCGCCACCGACTACGCTGAGGAGCACAACGTTTTGCCCGAGCCTACCGATATTTTCGGCGATGTTTCTCGCCACCCCACCTGCTGTTTGCGTGCTCACAACAGGATGGGACGTGCCGAGCTCAAACGGCACAAGCAGCCGCGCTTTCCGATCGACGTTCACCCCGCCGATGCAGACGATGGAACCTTTCGTTCGCATGTCTCTCATCCTTTCCATCGCATCCATTCGAAAATGACGCCTCTGCTTCCAATCTTTACTATTGTATCATACAGCCCCTACAAATGAAAAACGCATCCCGCGTATAAGCGGGATGCAAGATTGCTAGTTTTTATATGCGCAATACGGACGCAACTTGACACCGATCAAGCTGCCAAGGAAAGCAAACACAAACCAAATCCAACCATGGACGCTGAAGGAAGCGATGCCGCTGAAATACGCGCCGATGTTGCAGCCGAACGCCAACCGGGCACCGTATCCCATCATCAATCCACCGATGAGTGCACCGATTGTCATGCGCGTCGGCCGCTTCCATTGCACGGGTTTCGCATAGCGGCCAGCGAGCGCTGCGGCCAATAAGGCGCCGAACATTAAGCTAATGTCCATGACCGTCGTTGTATCGTAGTAGAGCGGATTGGCGAGCGCCTGCCGTTTCGCCTCATCTTGCCAATACGCCCAAGCCGTCGGATCGACACCAAACAGCTGGACAAACTTCGCTCCCCACAAGGCGAATGCGGATGTGATGCCCCACGGCGAACCTTTGAATATGAGAACAAGCACGTTCATCAGCGCCAATAATAACGCGCCAACCAACAATGACCATGGGCCTTTGTAAATGGTTTTCCATCCGTGGCGGTGTTCAAGCGGTGTCGTCAACAGCTTGCCGTGGCGCCGCTTTTCCATCACCGTCACGACATAATAGACAACCGCCAGCAAAACAAGTTGCAGCAGAAAGCCGCCCCATGCACCAAACGAAGCAATAAGCGAAATCGGATCGACGTGCGGCATACGCATCCAAACATCAAAATGCGTCGTCGCAATGACCGATCCAGCGATAAACCCGATCAAGGTGACGACACCGTTCGTATCACCGCCGCCAATATGGTACAGCGTCCCGGACGCGCAGCCGTCACCCAGCTGCATGCCGATCCCGAAAATAAAGGCACCAATCATGACAGCAATGCCGACTTCATGCACATTCCCAGCAACGGAATGGCCGAATATCGATCCTTTTATCAGCAACGGCAAAAACAACGCACTTGCCACCGCCATCATGACCATCTGTGCTCGAATGCCTTCCCCTTGACGGTACAAAATGAATTTCCGCCAGGCCGAAGTAAAACCGAAATGGGCTTGATAAAGCACAAAGCCGCCAAACGCACCCAGCACGTACAAAAGCGCCTGTTGCCAAGACACGCGGCTATATAAGAACAGTGCTCCGCCGATTAACACAAAACAGGAGACCGCAATGATCCATGCGGTTGGATTTTTCGGGGCGTTTGCTGCCTGTTTCGCGCGAACATCTCGCTGCGCAGTCATTTCCACGGTGCATATCCCCCTTTTATTCGTTAATTTAATATATTTTATAATACTATAAATATGATGGATTTTCTATGATTTGGGCTGGAGAAATGCCACGTGGCGATTTATGATATAATGCGGAAGAACACCATTCTAAGGAAGGGGATTCGTATGTGGAACGAATTTAAAAAATTTGCCATCCGCGGCAATGTCATCGATTTAGCCGTTGGGGTGATCATCGGTGGAGCGTTTGGCAAAATCGTTTCCTCGCTCGTCAATGACATCATCATGCCACTTGTCGGGTTGCTTTTAGGCGGCATCGATTTTAGCAACTTATCATGGAAAGTCGGCAAGGCGGTAGTCAAATACGGCGCATTTATTCAAACGGTCGTTGATTTTTTGATCATTGCCTTCTCGATTTTCCTGTTTGTCAAACTGATTAACAAACTATATGAGCGTGTGAAAAAACAAGAAGAGATGGAGGAAACAGAACCGACTTTGACAAAAGAAGAAGAGCTGCTCACTGAAATCCGCGATTTGTTAAAGCAACAACGAGAAACGATGTGAGCGGTTGTCTATGATGTGGACGGGCTTTCAAAACCGATGTTCATCAATTCTCTTGACGATACATGACATAGTCGATTGAAGAGTGGTGCTAATGACGATATTTGAAGCATTGATGGTTACGATCGCTTTCACAAGTTTTGGAGTTTCCATACTGGTACGATCAAACGAAATCATCCACCCTCAAGCGAACGAAGCGTTGGGGTGGATGATTGTCTTCCACTTGCACTGACCACCTTTACACCAACGGTCTATAGCCAGGGCAAAGAGGCGGTAACACCTTTAGCTTCACTGATTATGTGGGTCAGTTTGTATCAAGGAGTCTCTCGCCGTTCAATGGACGTCGATGACAACGTAGTCCCAGTACGTGTTTCCGAGATAAATAAGCAAGGCCCATGTTCCGGATTCTCTCAGTTTCATATTTGATGGAATATGGGCGTCCGCCTCATTGTTCGGACTCCCTGGAACTGACGTTGTCCAAACACTTTTTCCGTCTACGGTTAACGCAGGGGCGACATCGTTGCTTCCTTTTTTCACGGCCACGATTGTCAGCTTTCCTTCTGGAATGGAATCCCCCCAGAAATGCCACATGTATTTGTTCCCTTGATTGGCTGTAAACGGTGCATCAATGAACCCCACTTTATTCGGCACTCCGCGCATCAAACAATTTCCAGATTGAAAAACCGGACTTACTTCCCAATTGATGCGCTCAATGATGTTCTGATCTATTTTTATAGGTAGTTTTTCAATATCACTAACGGTAGACGGAGGGGAATGAACTTGTCTTTCATTCTTTTCCCATATACTGCATGCGGATAAGGAAAAAAGGATGACCATCACGAGCAAGGGCTTGAGTAAATACACCATACACCCTCTCCTTCCTAGTTCCTGTTTGTTTTCGCTAATCACTATTATAAAAAGGAAAGAGTCTTTGGGCCTGGATGAATTTTCATCTTCAGTGCGCTTCATTTGACCGCTCCGACAAGCATGATGAGCAAACGGTCGCTACCTTCATTGACAATTGTTCTTGTTGTAGGAAAAGCATCTGATCACTCTCTTCAGCATCAACCGGTTGTCAAAGAAGCCAGTATGCCAGCGGTGCGGTGAGGATGAGCGTCAACACCGTCCGCTCAAACCAAATGACGAGCAATTTCGGCAAGCTAAGTGGAATTTCGGTCGATACAATGCATGGGATGACAGCGGAAAAGAACAAGATGGCGGAAATTGATACAACGGCAATAATAAATTTCGTTACGAGCGGAGCTTCGGTGACAAGCAAGGCCGGCAAAAACATTTCGGCAATCTCGATAGCGGAGGCTTTCGCTGCCAACAACGGCTCTGGAATTTGCAAGAGAAGAGTAAACGGATAAAACAAATACCCCAGCCAATCAAACAACGGCGTATATTCAGCGAGCAGCAGCCCGATCAGTCCGACCGACATAATCGAAGGCAAAATGCCCATCGTCATCATAAAGCCATCGCGCAAGTTTTCCCATATGTTCGTCCCGATTCCTTTTGACTGCGCTACCGCTTTCATCGCCTCAGACCAAGCTTGTTTCATATAGTTCCCCGTCACTCTTTGCTCGGGGTCCCCCTTGCCGTCGTAATACTCATCGCTCATGCGACTTAGCGGCCAAATCCGTGCGGTGATGGCTGTAACGGCAAATGTGACAAGAAATGTCACCCAAAAATACGTGTTCCATATCGACATGAGCCCTAACGTTTTGGCGACAACCACCATAAATGTGACGGATACGGTGGAAAAACCGGTGGCGATGATTGCCGCCTCTTTCACCGTATATTTGCCCTCTTTGAACACTTTGTTCGTGATCAAAAGGCCAATGGAGTAGCTACCGACAAAGGAGGCAACAGCATCGATGGCCGAGCGGCCCGGTGTTTTCCAAATCGGCCGCATGATCGGCTGCATCCAAACACCGACGAATTCAAGAAGCCCGTAACCAACAAGCAGAGCGAGAAAAACGGAACCAATCGGCACAAGCAAGCCGACGGAAATGACGAGCTTATCGTACAAAAACGGCCCCATATCCGGCTGAAACAGCCATGCCGGACCAATCTGAAACACAAGCATGACAGCCACGATCAAGCCAAGTACTTTGAAAATGGAAAAAACAGCAGTGACCGCGTCTTTGTTCCACGTCTTATTATGGAATGGATGGATCGCTCCAAGAGCAATAACAATAAGCGCATAATACGGTACGAGTCCCGGGAACTGCGCGCGAATCCATGTAACAATATGATCGAGTAAAATCGATGATGTGCCTCCGATGGACACCGGGACAAAAAATACGAAAATACCGATGGCACTAAAGACGAAAAACTTCCATGCACCGCTTGTTGGCGTTGGTGTCGGTACGGATGGCGGTACATTTGTATCCGTTTTCATTTTCCTCCACCCCCATTGTTCTTCTTACACAAGACGATGCAACCGGAAGCATCCCGCTCCCGGTCGCCAAACACCTCCACGGAAGACTATTCCCCTTCAGATGCATACCTTGCCTTCATTCACCACGATCTTCCCATCCTTAATCACCATCTCCGTATGGTTGACGCCGTAATAGTACATGATTTGCATATAGTTTGCGGCGTTGAAAATGGCCAAATCCGCTTTCTTGCCCGGTTCAAGGCTGCCGATCACGTGAGAGCGGCCGATGGCGTGGGCGGCGTTGATTGTGGCGGCGGCGAGCGCCTCAGCCGGGGTCATGCGCATATGCAAACAGGCAAGGCTCATGACAAGCGGCAGTGAAACGGTCGGCGATGAACCAGGATTGCAGTCAGTCGCTAGGGCGACAGGAACGCCGTTGTCGATCAAGCGGCGGGCGTCAGCGGCCTGGGTCATTAAGAAAAATGCCGTACCTGGCAAAAGAACGCCGATCACGCCGCGCTCCGCCATGCGGCGGAGGCCTTCATCAGACGCACGGAGCAAGTGGTCGGCCGAAATCGCCCCAACCTCAGCAGCCAGTTCGGCACCGCCGTACGGTTCGATTTCATCGGCGTGGATTTTCGGCGTCAAGCCGTGCGCCTTGCCCGCTTCGAGGATGCGGCGCGCCTCATCAGGGGTAAACACACCACGCTCACAGAAAACATCGTTGAACTCGGCCAAGCCTCGACGGCTGACCTCAGGAATCATTACTTCCATGATCAAGCGGATGTATCCATCCCGATCGTCCTTCCACTCCGGCGGGACGGCATGAGCACCAAGAAAAGTGGAAACGACATCAACCGGGTGGGTGTCATGAAGCCTCTTGGCAACTTCGAGCTGCTTGATTTCGCCTTCAAAGCTTAAACCGTAGCCGCTTTTCGCCTCAACGGTTGTGACACCATGAAGCAAAAACAGATCCAGCCGCCGCTTGCTTTCCTCATACAGCATTTCTTCCGACGCCTCGCGTGTCGCTTTTGTCGTCGCATGAATGCCGCCGCCAGCATTCATGATCTCCATATACGTCGCCCCACGGAGACGCATCGTCCATTCATGTTCACGGCTGCCGGCGTACACGAGATGAGTGTGGGGGTCGATGAGTCCAGGAGTGACCGTTTTGCCGCGGGCGTCAATCACATCCGCCTCACCGATCCGATCGGCAAATCGGTGAGCCAGTTCATCGTCCGGACCAACGGCAATGATCACCCCCCGCTCGATCCAGACGCTTCCGTTTTCAATGATTTGAAGGTCGTTCATCTTTTCTCTGACAAGCGGAGCCGCGGAGCTTCCCGCCAGCGTGACGAGTTGGCGAGCGCGGCGGATAAAGAGTGGGCGCATCTTATCTCCCCTTTTCTACTTCAGCATTGGCATATCAATACCTTTTTCTTTCGCCGTGCGAATGGCGAGCTCATACCCCGCGTCAGCGTGGCGGACGACACCAAGTCCCGGATCGGTCGTCAACACACGCGCCAACCGTTCTTCCGCCTCTTTCGTGCCATCGGCGACAATAACCATGCCAGCATGAAGCGAATAGCCCATACCGACGCCGCCGCCATGGTGAACCGACACCCAGCTCGCACCGCCGACCGCATTCAATAGCGCGTTTAAAATCGGCCAGTCGGCAATGGCGTCACTTCCATCTTTCATTCCTTCCGTTTCTCGGTTCGGCGAGGCGACAGATCCCGAATCTAAATGATCGCGGCCGATGACGATCGGCGCCTTCAATTCGCCGCGAGCAACCATGTCGTTAATGATTTTCCCGAACTTCGCCCGTTCGCCGTAACCGAGCCAGCAAATGCGCGCCGGCAGCCCTTGAAACTTGATTTGTTTTTGCGCCATGCGAATCCAATGGCAAAGGCGTTCATTATCGCTGAATTCGCGCAAAATGACTTCATCCGTCTTATAAATGTCTTCTGGGTCGCCGGAGAGCGCCACCCAACGGAACGGGCCTTTTCCTTCGCAAAAGAGCGGGCGGATGTAAGCTGGCACAAACCCCGGGAAGGAGAAGGCATCCTCGACTCCTTCGTCTTTCGCCACTTGACGAATGTTGTTGCCGTAATCAAACGTCACTGCCCCTTGTTTTTGCATCACAAGCATCGCCCTTACGTGCTCAGCGATCGATTGTTTGGCACGAGCAACATACTGCTTCGGATCGCGAACCCGCAGCTCGGCGGCTTCCTCGAGTGTCAAACGAGCAGGAATGTAGCCATTTAACGGATCATGAGCGGACGTTTGATCGGTCAAAACGTCAGGAATAAAGCCTATGTCAACGAGCTGCGGCAGCACTTCGGCCGCATTGCCGACAAGACCGATCGACAGCGCTTTTTTCTCTTCTTTCGCTTGTTTTGCCATTTGAAGCGCGACGTCTAGGCTGTCAGTCATCGTGTCAAGATATTTCGTGTCAAGACGGCGCTGGATGCGAGCCGGGTCGACTTCGATAGCAATACAGACGCCGCCGTTCATCGTCACTGCCAACGGCTGCGCCCCACCCATGCCGCCAAGGCCAGCCGTGACCGTGATCGTTCCCGCCAGTGTGCCGCCAAAGTGCTGGCGCGCCACTTCGGCGAACGTTTCGTACGTCCCTTGAACGATGCCTTGGCTTCCGATGTAAATCCAGCTGCCGGCCGTCATTTGCCCGTACATGATCAATCCTTTTTTGTCGAGTTCATGGAAATGGTCCCACGTCGCCCATGCCGGCACGAGGTTAGAGTTGGCGATGAGCACGCGCGGCGCGTTCGGATGGGTGCGAAACACCGCGACCGGCTTCCCCGATTGAATGAGCAATGTCTCATCGTTTTCTAAACGAAGAAGAGTGTCCACAATCGCCTCATAACATTCCCAGTTGCGCGCCGCTTTACCGATGCCGCCGTAGACGATCAATTCATCCGGTCGTTCGGCGACATCCGGATGCAAGTTGTTGTTTAACATGCGGAGCGCTGCTTCCTGAATCCATCCTTTCGCTTGCCGCGTTGTTCCTGAAAGCGCTTGAACCATCCGTTTATTTCCCATCGTCATCCCCCTCTTTTTCCTCTTTGCTTTTTATTATGAAGGAAGCCAAGAGGAGGGAGATAGATGCTCTTCTTTTAAAGTTGATCCGTTTTTTTAGAAATTTCATATTTCTTTATACCACATCCGTCCATTTCTTTTGATATATGTTCATTTCTTTCGAAAAAACTGTCTACTGCGGTGATGACCGATGGAGCCGTTGTTCATCACGGTAGGCGGTCGGCGTCCGGTTCAGTTCGGCTTTAAAGACGCGCGTCAAATAATGAGCTGTCCGAAACCCAGTCTGTTCGGCGATTTCTTTCACAGACAAGTCGGTTTGTCGAAGCAACCGCTTTGCCTCCTCGAGTCGCCGTTTCGTCAGCCATTGGCGAAACGTCACACCGCGCTTTGTCGACAACAAATGGCTGAAATACGCAGGGCTGCGTCCGGCTGCTGCCGCGGTCCGCTCCAGCGTGAGCGACGGATCGCGAAAATGCGTTTCCATATAGCGAAGCCCCCGTTCGATGGCGTCGACACGCGCACCTTCCTCAGCCCTCCTCGCTTCGTGGAGCAGCCGGTATAAAAACAAAATCAATTCTTGGACGATACGATACAGCACAGGATTGTACAAAATGTCTTGAAATAGACGCATGTACTCACATTCCATCGTGCCGTGGTCAAGACGGTATGTTTTCATAAATCGCCGGATTTGCGCCAAGATGCTCGTCAGCCGCGTGCGCACCATCTCTGGGCTCGGAAACGGCGGCGTCCAATGGGAAAATTCATTCTGCAACCATCGTTTGACCGCCTCGTGGTCAAACTGCTCAAGCATTTCAACCCATTGTCGTTGCTCTTCCGGCGTCAAAAACGGATCCAACTCACGCCACCGTTCATATTCAGGCGCTGGAGCAATCACTTGCTGGTAGCCGATAAAAAATGTCGTCTCGAGCAGCCGGCGGGCAGCTTGATAGCGCATACGCACCGATTGCTGACCATCCGGTGGCATGATGACCACCGCCAACGGTTCATGATGTTCCTCCTCCCAATCGCGCATCATCTTCCATGCTTCTTCCTTTCCATTGCCCGGCAGCTCGGGAAAAAGGCACACCGCCATATGAGTCAACGGTAATACGCGCGCACGCCGGCGAAACGGATAGCTCGTTAAAAAGCGAACCACCTCAGCAGATAGGGAAGGCTGTTCCGCTTGCACCAGCCATACATGGAAGGAGACGTCAGCAAAGTCCTCGTAAAATAACGGGCGATAATCGTCAAAATGGGCATCAAGACGGGGGCGTTCACCGCCAGCGGAAAGCGAAGCCGCCGTTCTCAACGCTTGTTTCAGTTTGGCGGGCTCAAGCGGCTTCACAAGCAAATCGACGCATTGTAAATCGATGGCTTGTTTTGCCCGCGCGAATGTCGCCTCGGCGGTCACCGCAATCACCCGCTGGCAAAACAAACGGATGCAAGACGTCGCTTTCCCCCATTGTTCATACGGAATCATATCTAATTCGACATACAATAGCTCCGGCGCCTCCCGCTCTAGAAGCGCCCTCATCTCCTCCACCGTGGCCGCCGTGTACACTTGCTCAATCGGCAGTGAATACGCAGACACAAGCCAGCGGATCGCCTCCCGTTCGTTGTGATCCCGTTCGGCAATGACCAATTTCATCTTCTCACCGCCTCGGTTGCAAACGTCGAAAATGAAGAAGCGCTTCCATGCAGAAGGCGGCGGCTAACGCCACTGTTTTTCCGCCTTCATCAACGAGCGGATTGACTTCGCAAAGATCCACACTGATTGTTTTCGGGTGGGAAACGATTCGGCGAATGAGCGCACGTGCCAATGATGGAGAGAGTCCAAACGGCGACGGCGCGCTCACTCCTGGCGCTGCAGCCGCACTGATCGCGTCCATGCAAATGGTCAATATTATGCTGTCATGCCTCAAGGCAAATTGTTCAATTCGTTCATAAGCCGCCTCGATCGCTCCCGCCGTTAGCTGTTCTTCGAGTATGTATTCGCATCCGTACCTCTCCGCGTCCGCAAACAGCGCTGCCGTGTTCCCAAGCCGCTGAATCCCTAAGCAGCAATACCCCACCTGTTTATCTTCATCTAATATTTGCCGAAACATCGTCCCTGACGTCGGCCCGTTGTCGTACGGACGCAAATCGAAATGAGCGTCAATATTGATGATGCCCAATCGAGCGTTCGGCCCAAGCGCTGCACGGACGCCCAAGTAATGGCCATACGCCGTCTCATGGCCGCCGCCGATCACCACCGGCGCCACCCCGCTCTGCAACAGGCGGGCGATGGCTTTTCCGAGTTCGGCCTGGCTTTGTTCGAGACGTCCGTCAGCACAAACGATATCGCCTGCATCGTAGATCGACGCTCCTGATGGAAGATGCCATGGCAACCGCGCCAACGCTGCTTTCACGGCGGCTGGCGCCTCTTTCGCTCCTTGGCGTCCTTGATTGCGGCGCACTCCCTCGTCGCACACAAATCCAATAAAAGCCGCTGCTTGTTCCAACGGCGTTAATGGCCCCGATAAATCTAATAGGCGAATGCGCTGATGGAGACGAAACGCCCGTTCATCGCTCACACTGTCCACCCGCCCCGTCCAGCAGCTCGCCTCTGGTGGTTGGTACATCCACTCTTCCTCCTTTCGGTTTTCCTCGATTGGACTTTTTCGCTTTCTCTTTTCCATTCTCCTTCCTCCCAACGAGAAAAGAGGAAATCGTCGCTGTTTGGCGAATACAACCACCATGATTCATAACAGAAAGGGTGTTAGAGATGAAGCAATTGACGAACTTGCACGAGGTGATCACTGGTCAAAGCGCGCCGCCGCCATGCGACGTAACACTTGGCGTTCACTTGACGGAAGCTCGGGACGGCTATGCGAAAGGTGTATGGACGGTAAGCGAATCATTGCTTAACGGCAATGGGGTGATCATGGGCGGATTTGTCGGAGCGGCGGCAGACATTATGATGGCTTATGCGGTGACGACCTTGCTTCGCGATGATCAACTCCATGCGTCAATCAACTTGCAAACGACATTTCATCGTCCGATGGAAGCCGGAGAAGCAGAAATCGAGGCACAAGTGGAAAAATTCGGCCGGACTATCGCCTATGTGACCGCCACCGTACGGCAAAACGGCAAAGAGGTAGCAAGCGCTACGTCATCGGTGCTGATTATGGACAAACGATGAAAGAACAATGTCTACTAAACGTTCTTGGACGCTAGAAGGTTGATAATATACAACAACGTGATTTCTCCAATAGAGAAACTAAACGCGAAAGCAACATTGCCGTCCTTAGTCGAACTCCAGCTGCAAAGCGCCGAAGAAAGCGCTGTCAAAAAACAGCGGCTCTCCGGCGCTTTTCGCTGTCTGTTAAGGACGGACAAATGTTTTTGGCATGACGACAGCTACGACTTGTCCGCGGGCACACAATTCGCCGTTCGCAAACACTTCGGCGTCGACTTGCCATTTTTTCGGATGAATTTCCGTCACCGTGCCGATGGCCACAAGCGGCACACCGTGCGGCGTCGGTTTGAGAAAATCGACATGCAGTGAAGCGGTGACAAAGCGCGGCGGCGCTTCCCCACTGCCCGGCTCATGGCCATTTTTCCGGTGCAACGCAAGCGCTGCTGAGCCGGTGCCGTGGCAGTCGATCAGCGAGGCGATCAGTCCACCGTACACAAATCCAGGGATGGCCGTATGTTCTGGGCGCGGAGTGTATACGGTTACCGTCTTGTCTCCCTGCCATCCAGTGCGGAAATGGTGGCCATGTTCATTCAGTCGGCCACAGCCATAGCACCAAGCAAATTCATCCGGATAGTCATCTTGAATGGCGTGAACGATCGTTTCTTCCACTAAATCTCCTCCCCTCTTTTTCTAGTATATCATCGGATCGAAAAGACCACGACCCCCAAAGAGCTCTTTTTACATCAACGTCCCTTTCCGTCCACACCGCCCTTCGTTTAATAACCCGAACGCGCGTTGCAAACAAGGAGTTGACCCCTCACCGGGAATCGTTCCTGATTCAGCCCCAACTCCCCCCTGTATCAAACAAAGCTGATAAACTCATGCCATCGA
Organism: Geobacillus sp. 47C-IIb; assembly: GCF_014679705.1. NCBI lineage: Bacteria > Bacillati > Bacillota > Bacilli > Caryophanales > Anoxybacillaceae > Geobacillus > Geobacillus sp. 47C-IIb. The sequence goes on along the minus strand of NZ_CP061473.1, from coordinate 3,288,601 downwards.
TCGGCATGCGGTCGAGGCAAGAAAACGGAAGGGGCGTTAGCCATGACCTAACGCCCAAAGATCGATGGTAACAGGTGGCCCAGACGATGAGGCTTCTTGCTTTCTTTCGGCTCGTCATCTCTTCCTCGGACAAATGGAACCGCCAACCGACACGAGCCTCTCTTTCTTTTGCTCAATGCCTTGCCTTATGCGAAGTGATGTCATTTCCCTTCAGCGGGCAAATTCGTGTTGTATCCTTTCAATCAGCTCGCCGATAACCGACTCGTCAAGTTGTAAAAACGTTCATTTCGGCGTCTCGTTTGTATGTATGATCCCGCTTAACCGTTCGAAACCGACGGCGTTTTGATAACATGCTTTTGGTGCTGCGATACTTGGATGATGGCATATGCCCATTTTTTTGCGGTCATTCGTTGTTCTTCCTTTTTAGGACTCAATGGAAAACACTGCTCGCAAATACGGTGTCATTCGCGTAGGCAAAATTTCTTTTTTTCCTAGCTCCATCCATATATAGCGGTCAAGGGCATACGGACCTTCCGCTTTCCATTCATCCACCTCAGCGTTCGTTAGCAGGATAGAAAATATCGTTCCTTGTGCTTCCCCATACAAATGGACATACCCGTCCTCACGGTCGACATGCACGACCGCCTGTGAATCAAACTGAATGAGTTCCGCCCGCACGCAACGCATAACGTGAACCGCAAACGCCGCAGCCGGCAAATGTGCCGCCATGCAAGCGCGGATCGAAAATCGTTCCGCCATTGTTTCTTCCTCACCTCCCATCCATCAAAAAACCCCTTTCGCCTCGGAATGATGCGAAAAGGGGTGGAACCGTTCTTATCATCCAAAGCGAACTCGCTTTGCGGGTTTTAGCACCTTGCCAGCGGCAGGTTGCTGTGGGGTCATCAAGCCCGTTCTCTCGCCCACTCTTGATAAGACATATGCAATTTACTCTTATATTACCATGGGGAAACAAAAGTGCAAACTTTTTGTTTCTTCTGCCTATTTTAGTTACTTTGAGGCGCTGGCTGCTTGATGTTGCAACGCAAGCGAGATGATAGGTTGTTTTGGTTTTTGCCAGCTGTTGCTTTTTTATGGTTGTTGAATATTTAGCACATAGTTTTATAAAATAAGATAGCGGTTGTCTTTCTCTTTTCCAGACGGGTTGCGAACAAGTAAAGGCTTGTCAGGGCGTGCGCTGACATCCCTGCCCTTCGCTACCATCAGCTTTGCTCCTGTTTTGAACCACCAAAAAACGGACACCCTCAGCCAAGGGTATCCGTTTTCTTCCCGTTATTTAAACATCATCGCCGCCCGCACTGCTTTTTTCCAGCCTTCATAGAGTGCCGTTCGCTTATCGTCAGTCATCTGCGGCTCAAAGCGGCGCTCAAGCTGCCACTGGGCAGCAATATCTTCACGACTGCCCCAATAGCCGACCGCCAGCCCAGCTAAGTACGCCGCTCCAAGCGCGGTCGTCTCGCTAATCATCGGCCGCTCGACCGGCACAGCGAGCAAATCGCTTTGAAACTGCATGAGCAAGTTGTTTTTCACCGCTCCTCCGTCGACGCGCAATGTCGTCAGCGGCAAGCCGGCATCCGCTTCCATAGCGGCGAGCACGTCCTTTGTCTGGTAGGCGAGCGATTCCAATGTCGCACGGATGAAATGTTCTTTCGTCGTGCCACGTGTGAGGCCAAACACCGCTCCACGCACCTCGCTGTCCCAATACGGCGTGCCGAGACCGACGAACGCCGGGACAACGTACACCCCGTCCGTTGACTCGACTTTTTCGGCGTACGTTTCGCTGTCAGCCGCCGTTTTGATCATCCGCAAGCCGTCGCGCAGCCATTGAATGGCCGAACCGGCGACGAAGATGCTGCCTTCAAGCGCATATTCGACTTTGCCATCGATGCCCCAAGCAATTGTTGTCAACAGCCCGTGTTTTGACTGCACCGCTTTTTCTCCGGTGTTCATGAGCATAAAGCAGCCGGTGCCGTATGTATTCTTCGCCATCCCTTCGGCAAAGCACGCCTGTCCGAACAAGGCTGCCTGCTGGTCACCCGCCGCCCCAGCGATCGGCACTTCCACGCCGAAGAAATGATGCGGAACGGTTTTCGCATATACTTCCGAGGACGGCCGCACCTCAGGGAGCATCGCCTTTGGCACGTTTAAAATTGCAAGCAACTCATCGTCCCATTCAAGCGTATGAATGTTAAACATCAATGTACGCGACGCATTCGAGTAATCAGTCACATGAGCGCGGCCGCCGGACAGCTTCCAAATAAGCCACGTGTCGATCGTGCCAAACAGCAGCTCGCCGCGCTCCGCCCGTTCACGCGCTCCGTCGACATGATCTAAAATCCATTTCACTTTCGTTCCCGAAAAATAAGCGTCAATGAGCAGCCCCGTTTTTTCGCGAAACAGCGGATCATACCCTTTCGCTTTCAACTCGTCGCAAATATCAGCCGTTTGCCGCGATTGCCAAACGATGGCGTTGTAAATCGGATTGCCGCTCTCTTTTTCCCAGACAACGGTCGTTTCCCGCTGGTTCGTAATGCCGATCGCCGCCACTTGTTCCGGCTTCACTTGCGCCTCAGACAAGACACTGGCAATGACCGCAAGCACCGAGCCCCAAATTTCGTTCGCATTATGCTCAACCCAGCCGGGCTGTGGGAAATATTGCGTAAATTCTTTTTGCGCCATATGAACAATTTCTCCACCACGGTTGAACAAAATGGCACGCGAGCTTGTTGTGCCTTGGTCAATCGCTAAAATATATTGATCTGTCATGAACATTCTCCTCTCCTACTCGATTTTTTCAGCTCAATGACACCGCCGCAAACACCGTGCCTCCTGTCAAACTGAACGGCGACCCGCTACCGCCGAGCCCGCCCCTTTTCCTTTCATCATGCCAGCTCCAGCCAGCACCGCCGCCGCGGCAATGAGCACGCCCCATAGCGCCGCACTTGTCTTTCCTAAAAACAACGCTTTATATACTAGACTGCCAAGCGCACCGCCAAGCAGCGGCCCGACAATCGGCACCCACGCGTACGACCAATTTGATGGTCCTTTTCCCGGGATCGGCAACAAAAAGTGGGCGAGGCGCGGTCCGAAATCACGTGCCGGGTTGATAGCATACCCGGTCGTACCGCCGAGCGACAAGCCGATGGCGATAATGAGAAAGCCGACAATAAACGGGTTGAGGCCATCGGCGAATCGGTTGGCACCAATGGCTAAAATCCCTAGGACGAGCACAAACGTACCGATCATTTCGCTCAGCAAGTTAGCAGACACATTCGGCACGGCCGGACTAGTAGCAAATACACCGAGCTTAATACTAGGATCATCCGTTTCTTTCCAATGCGGCCAATAGTGGAGATAAACAACAGCCGCCCCAATCATCGCCCCAAGTACCTGAGCAATGACATACATCAGTACATCGTCCCATGGGAAGTCGCCGCTTATGGCCAACGCCACGGTTAAGGCCGGATTGAGATGAGCGCCGCTATATTGACCGACGGCATACGCTGCGATCGCGACCGCTAGCCCCCACCCCATCGTAATCACGATCCAACCGGAATTCGCGGCATACGATTTCTTTAAGTTCACGCCGGCGCACACCCCGGATCCGAAAATGATGAGCAGCGCCGTTCCGACGAGTTCTCCTAAAAATGGTGACATTTGGTCTCTTCCCCCTTTTCATTCGTGATTTCCTCTGCCATTTCCTGCTTCAGTGCTCCTTCCGGAAGGTTGCACGTTGGGCAAAAAAACAAAGACCCACACACTTCCCCTATTCAAAGGAAACATGTGTGGGTCTCCGTTTCTCCGCCACAAAATGATTAACTTGTCTTTAGGATAGCGCAAGTTTGTAAGCGTTGTCAACCTATTTTTTCGGTAAAATTTGCACGTAGTCGAAGTCGAGCGTATCGACCGCATCCTCGATATCGAGGCGGGTGATGAACCGGTATGATCGGCCTGGACGCGACATCGGCAACGTCTCTGGGATCGTGTAAGCAAACGGGATTTCCTTTTTCTCCCCCGGCTTGATCGCAAACGCTCCAGCCGCCGGGATGACAGCTACGACCGCATCGCGCTCCTTGCCGTTTTCAATCGTTTTTTGTACAAGCTCAACATCGAGCCGCTCGATCGTCTGCTCGACCGTTCCACCATAAATATGAACGACCCCTTGAATCGTTTCACCCTGTCGCCATAACGATTTATTTAAAATCAAGTCGACACGCGCCGACCCGACCCCGACCTTTGACATCATTTTACGCAGCAACACTAATTGTCACCTCTTTAGTCTGTCACTCTTGTCATTCCAATATACGAAAAACAGCCGCCGCCCGTTTCAACCAAAGCCAAAAAATAAACAGACGATTGCCTGCACGGCAAAAGTCTGTCTCGGGATGAAACAGACGAATGCATTTTTTGTTACCGCTTACACCAGAGATTACCGCATTCGCCTTCTCTTGTCAATCAGTTATTCGTATACATTTTCATTTTCAATAATGTAGTCGATCCGGATGACCGGGACATCCTGCTGCTCGACTTCCGCGACGATCAGACCGACGCGATCATTATAGATGCAAAACGTGTCCTGTCCTTTACGAAACGCCGATTCGCCATACGAAAGAACCATGTGGTAAATTTTATTGTTGCTGAAATAGCGGCGGCTGACTCGGTTGCCCAGCCGGACAATCACTTCTTGACCCGCGATTTTTCCGCGGTACATCCGCTTCTCCCCCTTTTCGTCGTTCCTATTCCAATGTATGGTTTTTTTCGGTCGTTCATGACTTTTTTCTCCTTCGGTGGCCCGTTTTCCTTTTCTTTGTGGCGCTTTTTCGAAGAGCAAGCCTCTTTTTCGGAAATTTCCTTTCTTTTGCTTGACGCAGCGACCTTTGGTAGTGTATAGTAAAGTCATCACATAACAGAATATATTTCAGGCATTCAACACGAATACTCATCTTGGGTTGCTGTGGAGTATATTTTGTTATTTGATAAAAAATCTTGAGGTTAGCCAGGCTGGCTAAAGGTATTAGGAGGAATTCAGTATTATGCAACGTGGTAAAGTAAAATGGTTTAACAACGAAAAAGGCTACGGTTTTATCGAAGTGGAAGGCGGTTCGGACGTATTCGTTCACTTCACGGCAATCCAAGGTGAAGGGTTCAAAACGTTAGAAGAAGGCCAAGAAGTTTCGTTTGAAATCGTACAAGGAAACCGCGGACCGCAAGCAGCGAACGTTGTCAAATTATAATGCTTCGTTGACATAGACGAAAGAACGGCAGCGGAACAAAAGGCATCCTGCATAAGCAAGGATGCCTTTTTCGTTTTCCTTTTGCATAGTTCCGACAAGGCGGCAAACAATAACAAAAGGGAGGTGTTCATATGGCAAAACGCGATGCCGACGTACATACAGGATACAACGACTTGAAGCAAGTCGAAATGTTCGTCGAGACGGCGGAAAAAATGGTCGGTCAAGCGACAATGCAACTTGATCCGGAGATGCTTAACCATGCAGAACAAGCGGTCGAAAATGCCCGCCGCCAACTCGCCCGTGCCCGGCAGGAAGCGACTGGCGTAGACGGTGACTTTCTTGCCCGGTGCGAACAAAAATTGACCCGCGCTGAACACCAGCTTCGCGAGGCGCAACAATAATCCGAATCAGACGGAGCTTCGCCACGCGAAGCTCTTTTTGCTGTCCGCATCTTCGGACGTACCCGTTCCCCCGTTTTACACGCCGGACGAAGCGCTTTTCGTTATCGTTGCTCACCGTGTGATACGCGCTGCAGCCTTGTTGTCTCTAAGCGCGTGAAACGCCGTTTGGCGCCTTATCACCCGCACAAACCGCCCCTGAGAAAAACGCTGTCGCCCTTTGCCGCCTGTCACTGGCGCGGGCGCGGCGATGCGGAAAGCAGCATCTCCCCGTACTGCCGCATTTGTTCCCCAACCGTGCATTGCTGGATGCAAAACGACTGGGCGTACGTCTTGCCGTACTCTTTCCGGAATGTGCTTTTTAAAAAACAGCCGTCACAGTACGTTTCTTCAAGCCAGGCGATTTGTTCCAATATTTCTTTGCGTCGGTTTCGCTTTTTTCCCATACAACCTTACCCTTTCTCCGTCAATTCCATTTGGCTTGTGATTAGTTGCCCGTCGAGCGCTTGGCGCGCAAGGGAATCAGCCTCTTTATTTTGCTTTCGTGAAATCGGCTCATACGTCGGCTGAATGTCGAGATCGCGCATTTTAGCCTCAATGCGGTCAAGCCAGGCGTTATGATCTTCTTCAAAACACGGCCAGTCGCCCGACAGCTGCTTTAACACAACATGGGAGTCGCCGCGAAACGTCACTGGCAAATGGCGGACGCCAAGCTCCTCAAGCATCTGCATCACAAACCAAAACGCCGCATACTCCGCTTCGTTGTTCGATCTGATTTCGCCAAGCTGGCGGTTAGCACGCAGCCGATAGCGATGGTCGTTTTGCTTATAATATATGACCGCACCGACGCCGCCTTGGGTCGTCTCATGGTCAAAGCCGCCATCAAAATACGCAACGACGTCATGCGGCTCGCTTTCGATTTCTTTCAATAGCTTCTGAAGTTCTTTTTTTGACCACGAGATTCCGTTTCGGTCGATGAACTCAAGCGCCTTCGTGCGCCCGGTTTTTTCAAAATCGTCGGCCAACACCAGCGCCTCGTTGGCATCGGTCCAATCTGACACGAGAACGGCTTCTTGTTTTTTCGGTGTGATATATGTCCATTGGATTTGCACATCCAACTGTTGTCACCCTTCCGTGTCGCAATGATCAGAGCTGGTTTTTATTTTACCACACTTTCCCCCTTGTTCATTACTTATTTTTATGCACGACGAACGGTTGTATCAACCGTTTTCTTACATCCCCCACTTTTTTTCAAAAAAATATGTCTTTTTTCGGTTGATTTATGATACACTAGCGGCTAGCAGCGTATCAAATGACTAGATGTGAACAGACAAACAAGGGGGAATTGAATTGAAGCAGCAAACCGTCGCTGATCTTAGTTTGCTGGCAGTCGCGTTCGTCTGGGGGGCGACGTTCGTCGTCGTCCAAAATGCCATTTCCTTTTTAGAACCGCTGTCGTTTAACGCCATCCGCTTCAGTTTTGCTGGCTTGTTCCTTTTCGCATGGATCGCCATCGTTTCCCGCCCGCTGCTCAGGCAGTTATCGTGGCGGGTCATCGGTGCAGGTGCTTGGATGGGGCTATGGTTGTTTGGCGGCTATGCGCTTCAAACGGTCGGGCTTTTGTATACAACTTCATCGAAAGCGGGCTTTATTACCGGGCTGAGCGTTGTTCTCGTGCCGCTGTTTTCGTTTTTGATTTTAAAGCAAAACCCGACCACGAATGCGGCCATCGGAGCGGTGCTTGCCGCCTTCGGTTTATATTGGCTGACAGGCGGAGCCGAGTTGTCATTCAACCGCGGTGACGTATTCGTCTTTTTTTGCGCCATTTCCTTTGCCATGCACATTATCGTGACGGGTCAATATTCGTCGCGTTATTCAACATTGCTGTTAACGATGGTGCAAATTTTTACCGTCGCCATCCTTTGCTTCATCTTCGCCTTTTGTCTTGAAGAGGCAACGAACATGTGGGATACGACGGTGCTCCGCCGTCCGGAAGTGTGGGGAGCGCTCACGATCACTTCGCTACTGGCGACGACAGCCGCTTTTTTAATCCAAACAGGGGTGCAAAAATATACGACGCCAACTCGTGTAGCACTCATTTTCGCTATGGAGCCGGTATTTGCTGCTTTGACCGCCTATCTTTGGGCTGGCGAACGGCTGTCGCCATCTGCTTGGCTCGGCGGCATCGCAATTTTGGCCGGCATGATCCTCTCCGAACTTCCAAGTGCGCGCTCATGGGGGAAACGGTGGCGGGAAAAGCGGAATATCTCCTCGTAGCAGCAAAAGCTGTCCTGCGTGAACAGTGGGACAGCTTTTTTCGTCACGTTGGGCGTTTCGCTGTCATGATCCTCTGAAGCAAGCGCTCCATTCGCTTCACTCCCTACCCCTTCGTCTGCGGCGACACAGCCAATGCGAAACAGCACCAGTCATGATCCCGAGGAACGCTCCACCAACAACTTCGATCGGCTGATGGCCAAGACGGGCGCGGAGCTGTTGCTGTCGTTTTTTGTATACGTCTTGTTTCGGATCGTCTTCCAGCTTTTTCACTTCCTCGGCCAGTTCGTTGAGGCGCAGGGCGAGTTCCCCCGCTTGGCGCCGCACCCCTTGTGCATCATACATAACGATCAATCCAAATAACGCAGCCAAGGCAAAATCGATCGTGCGCACGCCTCGCTCAAGGGCGATAAATGTCGCTAAAGCAGAAACACCTGCCGAGTGGGAGCTTGGCATTCCGCCCGTTTCAAAAAAGAGCCGCCAGTCCCATCGGCCTGTCTCCAGCTGCTTAATCGGAATTTTTAAAAACTGCGCCAGCGCGATCGTCGCGAGCGCCGTTTTTAACCCTTTGTTCATCGTTCTTCCCTCCTTTGCCGACCGCGCTTTGCTTATATTTTCACCCGAAGCGGCCATACTATCCGAGTGGAGGTGAAAACGATGGCGAAAAACGGCGGCAAAAACCGCGGCACGAAGGCGCCGGGCGTCAATCCGCAAGGCTTTGGCCAAGACGGGACGCTTACCCCTGACCCGAAAAGCAAGCTCGAAAATGCTGCGAAAAAGCTCAATACAAAATAAAGCAGGCTTCCCGGTGCGGAAGCCTGCTTTTTGCTATTATTGTTTCACTTTCGCCAATTTTTCGCGCAATACCATTTGCAAAATGCCGCCATGGCGATAATAATCGATTTCCACTTCACTGTCAAAGCGGACAATGACTTCAAACTCTTTTTTCTCGCCCGTGTCTGGGTTCGTCGCTGTCACTTTGACAAGATCGCGCGGTTTGACGCTCTCATCAATCTGGACTTCGAACACTTCTTTGCCTGTTAAACCGAGCGTTTCTGCGTTTTCGCCTTCTTTGAATTGAAGCGGCAAGACACCCATCAAGACGAGGTTCGAACGATGGATGCGTTCAAAGCTTTCGGCGATGACCGTCTTGATGCCGAGCAAGAACGTTCCTTTCGCCGCCCAGTCACGCGAACTACCCATACCGTAGTCTTTGCCGGCAACGACGACAAGTCCGGTGCCATCTTGTTTATATTTCATGCACGCATCATAAATCGACATCACTTCACCCGTCGGCCAGTACGTCGTATAACCGCCTTCTGTACCCGGCGCGATTTGGTTGCGGATGCGAATGTTGGCGAACGTGCCGCGCATCATCACTTCATGGTTACCGCGCCGCGAACCGTACGAGTTGAAGTCTTTCGGCTCGACGCCTTTCGAGATTAAATATTGGCCTGCCGGCGTGCTTTTGCCGATCGAACCAGCTGGTGAAATATGGTCAGTCGTAACCGAGTCGCCGAACTTGCCAACGACGCGCAAGCCAGTGAGCGGCTCGACTTTGCGCACATCCGGAGACAACCCTTCAAAGAACGGCGGATTTTGGATGTACGTCGACTGTTCATCCCATTGATAAAGCGGCTCGTCCGTCGTTTCGATGGCGTTCCAACGCGGATTGCCGTCGAACACGCGCTCATATTCTTTGCGGAACAATTCTGGATCGACCGCCCGTTTGACGACCTCTTTCACTTCTTCCATCGACGGCCAAATGTCGCGGAAGTAGACATCGTTGCCGTCTTTGTCTTTACCGATCGGTTCGTTCAACAAATCAATGTCGACCGTGCCGGCGAGCGCATAAGCGACGACAAGCGGCGGCGACGCCAAATAGTTACCTTTTACCAGCGGATGGATGCGGCCTTCAAAGTTCCGGTTGCCGGACAGGACGCTTGTCACAAGCAAATCGCTTTCAGCAAGCGCTTTTTCCAACTCTGGAGCAAGCGGGCCGGAGTTGCCGATACATGTCGTGCAGCCGTAACCGACAACGTTGAACCCGAGCTGTTGGAGATACGGGAGCAAGCCCGAATCGCGCAAATAGCCGGTGACAACTTTCGATCCCGGTGCCAGCGACGTTTTGACATACTTCGGTACTTGCAAGCCTTTTTCCACCGCTTTTTTCGCCACTAAACCTGCGGCGACAAGCACGTATGGGTTCGATGTGTTCGTACAGCTTGTGATCGCTGCGATGACGACGGCACCCGTTTTCATGCTCACTTGTTCGCCGTTTAACGTCACCGTAATTTCCCGTTCCAAATCCGCTTCCGTCAGACCGAAGCCTTGGTTGCCTTGCGGCGCTTTTACCGCTTCGCGGAACGATTGTTTCATTTTCGAGAGCGGGATTAAATCTTGTGGCCGTTTCGGGCCGGACAAGTTCGTTTCGATTTCCGACAAGTTGATTTCGACGACGTCCGTAAACGTCGGTTCCGGTGCATCCGGCGTGTAGAACAAGCCGTTTGCTTTGCAGTACGCTTCAACGACTTGAATATGATGTTCATCACGGCCGGTCAAGCGCAAATAGTCGAGCGCTTCGGCGTCAACCGGGAAGAAACCGCACGTTGCTCCGTACTCCGGCGCCATATTGGCGATCGTCGCCCGGTCAGCCAACGGCAAGGTCGCCACCCCTGGACCGAAGAATTCGACGAATTTGCCGACAACGCCTTTTTTCCGCAGCACTTGCGTTACTTTCAGTGCCAAGTCAGTAGCCGTTGAGCCGTCCGGCAGCTTGCCCGTCAAACGGACTCCGACCACTTCTGGAACCGGGAAGTATGACGGTTGGCCGAGCATGCCTGCTTCCGCTTCAATTCCGCCAACCCCCCAACCGAGGACGCCGATGCCGTTGATCATCGTCGTATGCGAGTCCGTACCGACAAGCGTATCCGGGAACGCTTCGTATTCGCCGTTTTCTCCTTCGACCGCATGAACGACACTGGCCAAATATTCCAAGTTCACTTGGTGGACAATCCCGGTCGCCGGCGGAACGGCACGGTAGTTGTCAAACGCTTTTTGCGCCCATTTCAAAAACTTGTACCGTTCAGCGTTCCGTTGGAATTCCAAGTCCATGTTGTACTCAAGCGCATCGTCCGATCCGTAGCGGTCAACTTGCACCGAGTGGTCGATGACGAGATCGACTGGAATTTCCGGATTAATTTCGTACGGATCGCCGCCCAAATCCGCCATCGCTTTGCGCATGGACGCCAAATCGACGACGGCCGGCACGCCGGTGAAGTCTTGCAAAATGACGCGCGACGGTTTAAACGGCACGTCAATGTCTTTCATTTCCGGCGTTCCCCATTTCGCCAAGTTCTCCACGTGTTCTTTCGTAATCACGCGGCCGTCAACTTGGCGGAGCACCGATTCAAGCAATACTTTGATCGAGTACGGCAGGCGGCTTACCCGACCGATTCCCGCTTCTTCAAGCGCTTGCAAACGGTAATAGTTGTACTTTTTACCGTTTACTTCGAATGAAGAACGGGCGTTAAATACATCATGTTTCGCCATATGTATAACCCCCTTCACTTCACAATAATACTATACTATTTTTTCGCGCAAAAGTCGAAAAAATAGCATGAATTCTCCCAATCCCCATAAAGTTCGGCACGCTTTTATCTTATTATATAACAGGACAAGTTGTAAATAATGATTTCCATCATTTCGCCATTTTCATTTCTAACAGCGGTCGAAAAAAGAATAAGGCGCCCGTTTCGTCACAAACTAGAAACGGAGGTGAAACAAATGGCGAAGCGGAAAGCGAATCATGTCATCCCCGGTATGAACGCCGCCAAAGCACAAGGGATGGGCGCCGGATACAACGAAGAATTCTCCAATGAACCGCTGACAGAAGCCCAGCGTCAAAACAACAAAAAAAGAAAAAAGAACCAATAGCGTGGCGGCCGTTCCGCCATCCCGGCTTGCCATAGCCATCAGAAAAGGGAATGTCCGCCGCCGACATTCCCTTACTCGTCTTGATTGATTTCTGCCACAATTCCTTGCAAATCGTTGCGAAATTTCTCTAGCTGAACACGCTGCTTTTCTGAAGCGACCTCGAGCGCGTTTTCAATTTGTGCAAACGCCTCATTCACTTCTTGCCGCAAATGGGCTAACTGGTGGCCGTAGTCCGCCTGGTCACGCACTAAATGATCGTGCCATTCTTTAGCCTCCATCGTCGCTTTTTGCGCCGCCTGAAACGCGTCTTGCTTCGCTTTATGATACACCATGGCTCGTTCCTCCTTTGCGATCATGCCCATTATTCATTACTTATCGTTTCAAACGGCCGGCAAATTATACACCGAATAAGCGGCAACCATCGTCGGCATGATAATCAACAAAAGGAGGGACAAGGCAATGACGAATAAAAACGACAGCAAAGACATGCGCAAAAACGCGCCAAAAGGTGACAATCCCGGGCAGCCGGAACCGCTTGACGGCTCGAAAAAAGTGAAAAACCGCAATCATACCCGGCAAAAGCATAACACAAGCCATGACATGTAGACGCCTCAGAGCGGCGCTTAGCGCTTCTTCTTGATCTTGAGCGCCGCTCCTCCCTCTTTGGGGCATATGTTACACACCGCAATGAAACGAAAGACCACATTCGCGCGTTGGAGCACACTTTGCTTCCATCCCTGCTTGAAAGCCGGGTTTCTCGATTTGAACTGATAAATTTACATAATTATTTTATGGTTTACTCATTACCTCCCCTCTTACTCGTCCTCCGGTGAAGGTTGTCTTTACGGAGTGATTCGTTCATACAGTTCGATGAATTCAGATGCTAGCTCTTTCACTGTCATCGCTGTCATCAAATGGTCTTGGGCATGCACCATAAGCAGCGTCACAACAGTCGATTGCCCCCCAGCCTCTTGCTGCAACAGCGCGGTTTGCAGCTCATGGGCGGCTTGCAGCTCCGCCCCAGCCCGCTCAAGCAGCCGGTGCGCCTCGGCAAATTCCCCTTGTTTCGCGGCAGCGATCGCCTCCATGGCATAGCTGCGGCCATTGCCGCCGTGAAGAATGAGTTGAAAGATCGTCTGTTCTTGTGTCTGCATAAGCCCCTCTCCTATAATTTGTAAAATTCACGGTACGTAATCAGCTGAACGCCACGCTTTGCGAGCTCCTCAACGAGCGCCGGGTCGGTCAGCACAGCCAACTCTTCAACCCGTTGCTGGCAATAGGAACTTCCTTGCGCAAGCGGAACATCGATGTACGCTGGGTGGCACATCACTTCCGCCGTCTGGCCATCGTCAATCCGGTCGATCAGGGCTAAAAAGCGGTCTTTCGTCAACCCATCGCCGTAGAAATCCGGAAAAAAGACATCGACGGTGGCCAGCCGGTGCGGCCGCGCGGTTCGTACCGGGCGGATCGGCAACCGATAGCATTCAGCCAGCTGCTCGATCACCGGAAACACGTTTGGATGCTCATGGACGTGATGGTGGCTGTCCATATGCGTCGGGGTGAGCCCAAACGAGAAAAACCGCTCCAATTGGGCGCGAAGCTCCCGCTCGATGTCGCTGCGTTCGGCACTGTCAAGCGCCTCCCCACGCCGTGGAAACTCCCCGTGTTCGTTCACAAGGGTTGGAACATCAGTCAACGGACGGCCGCACGTCAGCACGAAATGAATACCGACGCCAAGCTCCGGATGATCTTTCGCCAGTCGGGCGGCGTGCTCTGCCGCTGGCATGTTAGTCATCAAAGTCGCCGATGTAACGACACCGTGTTGAAACGCTTCCAAAATCCCGTAGTTGACCCCTTTCGAGTAGCCAAAGTCATCGGCATTGACAATGCAATAGCGCGGCATCTCGCTCCATCTCCTTTACATCGAATGAGTCGTTCCAGCTCCGCCGGATATCGTCGCATCGGCTTGCTCTTCAGCCGCTTTTTGTTTATCCCAGATCATCAAAAATGGATAATAAATGGCAAAGGCAATGAAAAAGTTCACGATTTGCAAAATGCTGCCGGAAATTTTGCCTCCTGTCGCCAAATAACCACTGATAATGAACGGCGTCGTCCACGGCACCGCCACCCCGCTCGGTTTGGCGACAAGTCCGGTCGCCATGGCCACATAAGACACAATGACCAACACAATCGGCACTAAAATGAATGGAATAATCAGAAGCGGATTCATGACGATCGGCATGCCAAACGTGATCGGTTCATTAATATTGAAAATACCAGGCGCGATGGCCAGCCTCCCTAAATTTTTCAGCTGTCGACTGCGAGCCCTTAGCATCATCGTTAACGCCAATGCCAGCGTCGCCCCTGAGCCGCCAATATAAATCCAAAGATCAAAAAACTGTGCGGTAATAATATTCGGTAGCTCGGCATTCGGGTTTTGCTGGAACACCATCCGGTTTTCATCCATCAGCGACAGCCAGATGGGTCCCATGACCCCGCCAACGATTGCCGCTCCGTGCAACCCGGTCGACCATAGCAGCTGAACGAGGAGCACAGCGACAATCGCCCCGAACAAGCTGCCGCCGAGCGCGCTTAGCGGTTTGTTGAGCAGCATCGATACAATATTATGAAAGCTTTCAAACGGCGTAACTTCTAAAATAAGACGGACTACCCAAACGACGCCAAGAACGGCCGCTCCCGGAATCAAGGCGACAAACGAGCGTGCTACTGCCGGCGGCACCCCATCCGGCAACTGAATCACAATATTTTTTTGGATAATTTTTCGATAAATTTCGGTTGATACGATCGCTAAAATCATGGCGACAAACAAGCCTTTGCTGCCGACCCATTGCACCGGGATGCCGCCGCTGACCATGATCGTCTCTTTTGCTCCTTCCGGTGTAAACGGCACTTGATAGGGGGTTGCCAGCAAAAAGGCAGCCAGCGAAATCGCGCCAGCAGAAAGCGCGTCCACTTTATACTTTTCCGCTAGCCGGTAGGCAACCCCAAAGCTGACGACAAGCGCCATAATATCGAACGTCGCCCCAACCGGATACAGCAGCTTATCAAGCCAATGCTCGCCAAACCATTTCGCCATCCATTCGTTATAACCGGGAATCGGCAAAAAACCAATGATTAAAAATAAAGACCCAATGATCAACAATGGCATCGATAAAATAATCCCGTCACGAATCGCCTGCAAATGGCGCTGTTCAGCTATTCTGCCGGCCACTGGCATCACGTGTTCTTCCAACACCCGAATAAACCGATCCATCCGCCTCTCCCCCCGTTTATTTTTTTAACCGCAGCGCAAAATCCAACACGCCGGCGCCGTTGACACGCCCGTAGTCAGCCGGGTTGATGACATCGACCGGGATGCCGCGCGCCTCGCCTTCCTTCTTAAACGCGGCAAACTTGTAACGAATTTGTGGGCCGATGAGCACGACATCCGCCTGGTCGAAATGGCTTTTCGCTTCGTCCGCGGAGACGGCCCAAATATTCGCTTCAATTCCTCTTTCTTTTGCCGCCTCTTGCATTTTTGTCACAAGCAAACTGGTTGACATGCCGGCAGCGCAAATGAGCAAAATGTTCATCACTTTCTCCTCCTTTTTAGCAATCGTTCATTATCGTTTAAGCAAATTCCATGCCAACGTCGAAAAAAGCAGCAGTGAAGCGGATGGAACAGTTGTGTGTCAACAGCCGGAAACTGTGTAATGGAAGCGTTTTCAAATCTCGTTAAATCTTACGCATTACGTGTCTTGTTTCCCTTGCAGCGAACGAAAAAAATGAACGATATGACACAGTTCATCTTCACCGATGCAAACGCCGTATCGCTGTTCAAGCGGAAACAGCCCCTCTTTGACTACCCTGTAAAGCGTCTCATCTTCATGCCTGCATTCGATCGCTGTCCCTTGGCCACTGCTCGTCTTCTCTCCAGAAAGCAGACGGTCAAGCAAGCAGCAAAGATGGAGCACAAGCCCCACCATATCCCGACCATCCGGATCTAAGCCAAGTTCCCGGCCAATCGCTGCCAGCGCAGCGCGAATGGCGTGAATGGCCTTCGTTGGTGAGAGATGGCGAAGGTGGCCGGCCAACTCTCTTGCCATATGCACATGAATTTCTTCAACATCAGCTAATGCCTGTATTTCTTTCATCGCTCTCAAGCTAAGCACCTCCTCAAGCGGGAAGTGCGGGATTCGCTCATCGAGGCAAATATGACTGACAACACAGACGATGCGAAAGTGTTTCGCGATACTCGATAATGTTTGGCGCGCTTCTTTGACATCCGCCATTTGAATCGGGATGATGCGCCACATGTGTTCATCTAGCTGTAAATACGTTTCCAATATATGTTTTAGTGCCAATGCGCTTCCTTTTCCAGTAAAACAAGCAGTAACGATCGCCAGCATGTCCTGATCCGCTGTTTCCTCTTCCCAAAGCGGTTCGCGGACGTAAAACGGCGCCGCTGCTTTCACTTCTTCGTAGATGTCATTGAGCGCATAGCCGAGCATCGCTTTGCGGGCTGCTTCGAGCACATGCGGCGTACTGGCGGCAGAAACTACTTTTACCGGAACGGCGAGCTCCTTTTCCAAAAAGCTAGCAAATGATACAAGCGAGCCCATGTCAACAAGCAACAACACCCCTTTTTGCGATACGACAGGCTGCAATACCGCTTTCACCTGTTCATAAATATGTTTCGGGTCGGCATCAAGCGGCATATCGACCGCATACACACACGCAGCGGTCAACAACTGATTTACGACATCGGCCATCGCCGAAGCAACGCCGTTGCCATGCATAACCACAACGACCGCCACCCGTTCCTCGCGCTCTTCAGTACGTTCCTCATGGAGCGCAAAAAACATCGTCAAAAACCCCGCCTCATCAATCGGGAGATCAATGTGCATCTTCTCTTCCATCAGATGGAGACAGTCGAGCGCAACCGCGAATTCATGCTTATAGGCCGCTCGAACCTCATTCAGCTTTGGATGGGAAACAATTGTCCCGGCCCGCAGGCGATTGATTGCGGTTTGAATATGCAAAGCAAGCGCATACGTCACCTTCTTGGCAAGGCGTCGCCCGAGTTTCTTCTCCACATAGACGACCATGGCTTCCGTTAATGCTAGGACATCCGGAGTGACCATTTTCTCGAGGTCGCGGCGATTGCGGATGCGCCGATCCACCCCTTTCATGTATTGCGAGAAATAATGCTTAATGTCCATTTCCAACAATAAATCGAGCTCATCGCCGGCGATGCCCCGCTCTTTTAGTTCGCCGTATTTGCGCTCAATGGCGCCGTAAACCGACTCAGATTCGACTGGTCCGCCGCCAACATCCGCTTCGCCCCCATGCGGCGAGAAAGCATACCATCGATGCGGCAGCGAATAGGAAGCGGAGCGCGGATGTTTTTTCTCAAGCAAAAGTCCGGTTTGCACTTGAAGGGGCAGATCCGCGCGATGGACGCTCACCGCTTGTTTCTTTCCAGTGACATAATCGGCGTATGCTTTGGCACAAACGAGCTGAATATCCGCCTTCAGCTGCCCGACGTTGTTCGGACACGCATAAAACAAAAAAGCACGGATGGCATTAGCGGAGACACAAATTTCCTTCCCGAGCCGCACCGCCTCTTCCTGAAAAAACTGCATTACAAGCCGGCAGCGTTCATCAAGCGTCCGCTTCTCAAGCGGCGGCAACAAAATATGCATGGGAATGCGGCGCCGGAACGTTTTCAACAAATTCGATTCCGGATCTTCTGTTGTTGCGCAAATCAGCAGCACATTAGCCGTTCTCTCCACATCCGTCTCGCCAAGCCGACGGTAAACGCCGCGGTCAATAAACGTAAACAACATTTCCTGCCCTTCCGCCGGCAGACGATGCACCTCATCTAAGAACAAAACGCCGCCGTCTGCCTTTTCAATCAGCCCTTTTTGCTCATTCGCCCCCGTATAGGCCCCTTTGCGGATGCCAAACAACTGCCCAAGCAGCAACTGCGGGTTGTTGGCATAATCAGCGCAGTTAAACGTCACAAACGGGGCGGACCGCGGAAAACGGCCAACCGCAACGGCAAATTCGTGAAGCAGCTCAGCGAACATCGACTTCCCAGTTCCCGTCTCTCCAACAATCAACATCGGCAGCCCCTTGGGCGGATATAAGACGGCAGCCTTCCCTTGTTCAACAGCGGCCGCCAAGCTCGGCTGCTGCTTGGCAATCCGATCGAGGCGCGTCTCGGCGGTCGAGCCGCACGCCAACGCAAATCGAACCGGCCTCCCGGTTTGCTTTTGCACTTTTCCTTCCCGCCAAAGGCGGTTTAAATCGCGACTGACGTTGGCTCGGTCAAGCCCAAGGACACTGGCCAGTTCCTCGGCACTCACCCACCGCTTTCCGCTTCGCTCCCACTCTCGCAGCGTTTCATAAACAAGATCCACTCTCTTCACGGCCGCTCCCCCCTTGCTAAACACATTCGCAGCAGCGGCCGAAAACTCCTGCCAATTTGGTGGGAAAACCGCTCGGCAACAGCAACACATCCAAAAAAAACGAGGCCTCGTTGGCCCCGTTACTTTGCAAAGGCATGATTCCCGATGCGAATCGTCACCGGACGCGACAGCATCCATTTGTCTTTCGTGATTTTCGGATTATAGAAGTAAAGCGAGCCGCGGCGGTCGTTTGGGAAGAGGGCAAGCGCCTTGTCCACCGCCTCGTAATCTTTCTTCGTCGGCTGAATGCGAGTCAATTTTCCCGTTTTGACCGGTGCAAACGCATAGCCGGATTTTGTTTTTTGATAAATGACGCCGCGCACCGTATTCGGAAACTCCTTATGTTTAACACGGTTAAAAATGACGAGCGCTACTTCCACTTTGCCGGCAAACGGCTCGCTCGAACCCGTTTCCGCCTGCACAAGCTGGGCGAGCAGCTTCCGGTCGACGGCGCTTAACGAAATCGCTTTTTTGTTCGCAGACGCTTTAGTTGTCGTTTTCGCCACAGTCGGCACTTTCAGTTTCTTGCCAATATGAACCATGTCGCTTTTTAACTTATTTAGCGACTTTAGCTTTGCAACAGTTGTGTGATATTGTTTGGCGATCTTCCATAAGGTATCGCCTTTTTTCACTTGATAGTATGTATACGAACTGGCTGCTTCTGTTGACGACGCCTGCCAGCCGAACGCCATGCAGCAGGCAGCAGCAAGAGCGACAATCGTTTTTTTCATTCCTTCCATCCCTCCTGATTGCGATGTTTCAGCCTGCTTCCTTTGTCTACTAGATTAACAGGGGGCAAAAGGAAGGTCACTGTCTATCATTTCCATTGACGCTGTCTGCCATCGCTCAAGCGCTTGATATTCTAAGATGGGACAAGATTTTTTACAGTTGCATTACAGTTGCGTGACAATTGATGACAGGTCAAAATGGCTGTTTTCCCCCCGTTTTTTAGGCTCCAAGAGTTGCGTCTTGAAACTTGCCAAACTGTGCGCTTTTCGACATAATAATAGACGAACCTTGTATGAACCGCCTAGCTGCTTGAGAAGGCTGGGCGGCACAAACTACCGATGATCGTTGAGGTGGGCATCGTGCTGACCGGATGGTTTCTTTGGTTTATTTTGTTTTGGGTCGTCTTTTTGCTCGTCATGATGTCGATTGGCGGCTTTTTTATGTTCCGTAAGTTTTTAAAACGGCTGCCGAAAGAAGACGGAAAATCGGAGCTTGACTGGCAGGAGTATTACATCGAACAGACACGTCATTTATGGGGAGAAGAAGAAAGGGCATTGCTTGAGGAACTCGTACGCCCGGTACCGGAACTGTTCCGCGATGTCGCACGGCAAAAGATCGCCGGCAAAATTGGCGAGCTTGCCCTGAAGGAACAAGCCCCCCGCATTACGCGCGATTTGCTCATCCGCGGTTATATTATCGCTACGCCAAAACGCGACCATAAGTTTTTAATTCGCACATTGCAGGCGAAAAACATCGATCTCGCTCCGTATCAACATTTATTAGAAAGCCGCTGACCGTTCCGCACTTTCAGTCGGATGTCAGCGGCTTTCGCCTGTTTGGCCGCACAATCTTCGGCAAAAAGAACGCTAGACGGCAAAAAATAAGAGGGCTGACCAAAAAGGTCGTTTGCCCTCCAGCGAAAAACAAAGTACAAGACCGCGAAGTTGTCCGATTTGTATGAAAAAAGGGGTATCGCGTTGCTTTTTCTTTATCTTCCATCTCCTCTTCCCTCGACCGGAACCCTCTCGTTTTGACGCCGTAGACACAAGTGAAGGAGAAGATCAGGTGAGCATCGGCGGCTTCAGCTGCGCGGCCAGTTTTTTATACGACACATACATGGCGATCCGCCATGGGACAATCATGGAAAACGCGAGCAAATAAAACATGCCGCTTAGTTGGCCATAATCGATCGTCCGTCCCAAATACGTCTTTAAGCCAAAGCGAATGACGATCAAACTGAGCAAAATCCAAACAAACGCTTTCGAACGTTTTAAGTAAATATCATGGCCGCGGATTTCAAATTTCGATGTTTTAATGAGAAACAGCGAGAAAAACAAACCGAGAACAACCGCTTCGATGAGTTCCCCACGCGTAACACGAAAAACCGGATCGATGAACATGAGCGCCCCTGTGCTCATAAACAACGGCGGTAAAATGATTTTTTTGGCGTTCGTCGGCTTTTCTGCCGCTTTCATGCGCACAAAAAAGACGAACAAAGTCATCACAACGGCGATGAGCGATGTAATAAGCGCCAACAAAGCCATCACCTTCTTCACATAAAATTCACGGACAATACTGTTATTATAGCAAAAACTGCTCTGGTTGCCTACCGCCTCTTCAAACGCTCCAGCTGCGCCGGGAAGTTCTTGCTCCCTCCTCCTATCGGTAAGGAAAGAACAAAAGTGAGCTTTCGATCTATGGTCTCCCCCTTACGCCGACAGCCGTCTATAAAAGGCGTGCCACCGCCTCGAGCACATCGCTTTCTTCAAACGGCTTGACAATAAAGTCAGCAGCGCCAGCTTCAATCGCCTCAACGATCATGCGCTGCTGCCCTAACGCCGAACAAATAATGATTTTCGCCCCTGGATCGATTTCCTTGATCGCCCGTACAGCTTCGATTCCGTTCATGACTGGCATGGTAATATCCATGATGACCAGTTCCGGATGCAGCCGGCGATACAGTTCGACCGCCTCTTTACCGTTTTTCGCCTCACCGGCTACGGTATGGTTCGCTTTTTGCAATATGCGCGCTAACGTCACCCTCATAAAATTCGCATCATCGACAACCAAAATGGCAGCCATCTTTCCAACGTCCCCCTGAACGGTTTTCTATTCCGGCAGCACAAAAGGCGGCTTCAGCTGCGCTAAAAGCCGGTAAATCCACCAAATATGCTTGTGGTATAGGCAATGATCTTCGTCATCCAGTCAAAATAAAGGACGACCCCCATCGCCATCATGACATATCCGCCTGCTTTCATAATGGATGCACTATGGCGCCGAATCCATTGCAGTTTGCCGATAAAAAACGACAGAATGAAAAACGGAACAGCAAAACCGAGCGTATAAGCGAGCATGTACATCATCCCTGAACCCGGATTGGCTGCCGCCAAGGCGATAACCGCCACTAAAATCGGCCCCATGCACGGCGTCCAACCGGCAGCAAACGCCATCCCAATCAGCACCGAACCAGCATAACCTGACGGCCGTTCACGGAACGAAATGCGTCGGTCTTTTAATAGAAATGCCGGCTTCCACAGCCCGGCGACGACAAGGCCAAAAGCGACGATCACAATCGCGCCGATTTGACGGATCACATCTTGATAGTCAGCAAACAATCGGCCGAGAAACGATGTGCCGAAACCGAGCGAAATAAAAATGAGTGAAAAACCGAGCAAAAAACAGAGCGTATGCCATAAGCTGCGACGATTCATCATCGCATTTTCCTCTTTCAACTCACTGACCGACACCCCGGTAATATAGGACAAAAACGCCGGGTAAAGAGGGAGACAGCACGGAGAAATAAACGACAAAAATCCGGCGCCAAACGCTAAAAATATATTTAAATCATTCATCACTAAATCAGCCCCTGCCTCATTTTTTACTTTTATTTTAGCAAAAATCCGCTTTTCCGTAACGTATTTCTCGTTTTCATTGGTCAATTTTTCTATTTTCCATTTTTGCATTCATTGGTAAAATAGTATAAAATACTATACACCACATTGATGAAAAGGACGGTTTATTCGTGCCGAAACGTAATCTTTTAATCTTGATTGAACAGAAACGAATGGAACTTGTCGACACCGTAGCGAAGACTGGATTAAACTCCGCAGCAGCGATGAAAGTGAGCAGAGAGCTCGATACGCTGCTGAACGCCTATCAGCGTGAACAAGGGAAACAACAAAAACAAAGCGCCTCCCGCTAAGCGAGAAAAGGCGCTTTTTTCTTTATGCATGAGCGTCGACTAACCCATTTTGCAATAAGTACATTTGGTAGTATAGCCCTTTTTGTGCCAACAGCTGTTGATGTGTACCACGCTCCACAATTTCACCGCGGTGGAGGACAAAAATTTGGTCGGCGTCTTGAATCGTCGACAGACGATGGGCAATAGCGATCGTCGTTCGCCCTTTTCGCATTTGCGTGAGCGCCGTTTGAATAGCCTCCTCCGTTTCGGTGTCAATATGGGCGGTTGCCTCATCAAGAACTAATATTTTCGGTTTGGCAGCAATGGTGCGAGCGAACGAAAGAAGCTGGCGCTGCCCGCTCGATAACGTGGCTCCCCGCTCAGCGAGCAGATGGTCATAGCCGCCGGGCAGCTGTTGGATGAACGCGTCCGCCTGCACGAGGCGAGCGGCAGTCTCAATCTCCTCGTCACTTAATTGCTCGTTATACATGCGAATGTTCTCTTTCACTGTTCCGTAAAACAAGAACGGATCTTGCAAAACGAGACCGAAACATCGCCGCAGCTCGGCGCGCGAATAATCGCGGATCGACCGGCCGTCAAGCAAAATGTCGCCGCGATCAAATTCATAAAACCGCATTAGCAAGTTGATGATGGAGCTTTTACCGCTGCCCGTATGGCCGACAAACGCCACCGTCTGCCCCGGACGGATGGTAAATGACAACCGTTTTAGCACATCACGCTTGCCGTCATATGAAAAACTGACATCGCGGAACTCAATTTCTCCGCGCTCAATCGTATACGGTGCTTGTTCCGGATTGAACGGCGCCTCTTCATCATGGTCAAGGAGCGCAAAGACACGGGAAGCGGAAACGATCGCTTGCTGATAGAGCGACAACCGCATCATCATTTGCGTCACCGGTTCAAAAAAACGTTCCAAATAGTTGACAAATGCGTACAGCACTCCGATCTCGACCGGACTCTCAAGCGCCGAGATACCGAAAAAGCTGAGCACGGCCATGATCGACAATAGATAGACTACATCGAGCGCCGGCCGGAGCAACAGCCCGTCAAGCCGAATGTTTTTCATTCCCGCTTCGTAATGCGCCTCATTCACGGCGGCAAACTCTTGGTATAAGCGATGCTGTTGGCGGAATGCTTGTATGATGGCCATCCCTTGCAACGATTCATTCAATTTGGCGTTCAGCTCGCTCAGCCGTTCACGCATCTGTTGGTAAAATACCGAACTGTAACGGCGGTATGTTTTCATAATCAATCCGATGGCCGGAATAATGAACAGGCAAAACAGCGCAAGCTGAGCGTTGAGTGAAAACATAGCAATATAAACGCCGATGACAAACAGACCGTTTTGCACAAACACCGCTAAAACGCTGATAAACATGTCTTTGATCGCTTCCGTATCATTCGTCACCCGCGAGACAATGCTTCCGCCCGGCGTCCGGTCAAAGTAGCTCATCCCGAGCCGGTGTACCTTGGAAAAGACGTCCATCCGCAACGCTTGGATAATATATAAAGCGAGCCTCTGAAACCCGATCAGCTGGAAATACCCGATGATCGTTTTTCCGACGAGCACGCCGATATAGGCGGCAGCTAGCGCCGCCACCGGGCCCGGAGCGAGATGATTCGGCATCAAATAGTCGTCGATAAACACTTTCACTAGATACGGGCCGGCCAACTCCCCCGCGGTCGCCAATAGAAGGAGCGCAAAAGCGAGCACAGCTTCTTTTTTGTATCGCCCCATATAAGCGAGCAACCGCCACAAGATGCGCCGTTGCTCTTTGGACGTCAATATTTGTTCGTTCATACGCTCCCTCCTATCCATGTCATTCCATAAGCTCCTCAAGCTGTTGGCGCCGATACATTTCACGATACCAGCCGTCTTCAGCCATCAAGTCTTCGTGCGTCCCCGCTTGTATGACGCGGCCGCCATCAAGGACAAGAATCCAATCAGCATGTTCGACCGCACTTAAACGATGAGCGGCAATAATCGTCGTTTTCCCACGCCTCTCGCGCTTCAGCGTCGTTAAAATCCGTTCCTCTGTTTTTGCATCGACCGCCGACAATGCATCATCTAAAATGAGCAGCTCTGGTTCCATGAGCAAGGCGCGGGCGATCGACAGCCGTTGTTTTTGCCCCCCTGACAGCGAGACGCCGCGCTCACCGATGACCGTCTCATAACCGTCCGGAAATTGGAGAATGTCATCATGAATGTCAGCCAGCTTTGCTGCTTTGACAATTTCCTTCTCATTCGCCTCCGGCTTAGCAAAAGCGATATTGTCGCGGACAGAGGCGGAAAAAAGGAAATGGTCTTGCGGCACATAGCCGATCGCCATCCGCAAGGCAGAAAGCGTATAGTGTCGAATGTCATGGTTATCGAAGCGAATGTCACCATCATAGTTGTCAAACTCGCGCAACAATAGGCGCAGCAGCGTCGTTTTCCCGGATCCAGTTTTGCCGACGACACCGAGCGTCGCCCCGCGTTCAAGCCGGAAACGAACATCGACAAGCGCCGGTTTTGTCTCGCCCGGATAGACAAACCGGCGGATATCATACTCGATGCTCCCTTGCGGCGGAACGGCAAGCGCGCCTGGCATTTCCTTGATTTCATCGTCTTCGGCAAGCAGCGCCCGCACGCGGTCGTATGAAGCGCGCCCGCGCTCGACAATGTTAAACAGCCAGCCAAACGCCAGCATTGGCCAAATGAGCAAGCCAAGATACGTCGTAAACGACACGAGCTCTCCGATTGTCAACTCGCCGGCAATGACCATCTGACTGCCGAACGCAACGGAGAGGAAAAACGACAGCCCAACAAGCAACCCGATCGTCGGATCAAAGAGCGCATCCACTTTAGCAACCGCAATGTTCTTCGCTACGACGTCTTCCGATTGGCGGCGGAACGCTTCGACATCCTTTTCTTCATAGCCGAACGCTTTGATGACGCGGACGCCGCTCATGCTTTCTTGCACTTTATCATTTAGCGCCGAAAACGCTTCTTGCGCTGTTAAAAATCGCCGGTGAAGCATCGTTCCATAGCGGCTTGTCGCTATAGCCATCACCGGCAGCGGCAGCAGGCTGATCAACGTCAGCTTCCAGCTGATCGAAAACGCCATCGTCGCCAGCACAACCCCGCCGAGCGTCAACGAATCAACAAGCGTTAAAATGCCGCTTCCGGCCGTTTGCTGAATCGCCTGCAAATCATTGGTCGCATGGGCCATCAAATCACCGATCCGCTTCCGCTGGTAAAACGACGGCGCCATTTTCGTAAAATGGGCGTACAGCTCGTTGCGCAGCTGGCGGGCAAGCTTGACGGCTGATCCGAAAATGCAAATACGCCAAACGTAGCGGAGCACATAGAGCGCCCCCGCGATGGCAGCAAGGGCAACCATCCAACGAATGAGCACCTCTTTCGTCATCGTGCCGTTTTTCATATGGTCAACTAAAATACCGATCACTTTCGGCGGGATCGTTTCCAAAAAGGCAACGATCACGAGTAATAGAATACCGGTGATATACGCCTTTTTCTCTTGGCGAAAAAACCAAAACAAATCGCGGAACACGCTCATGCGGCCATCCCCCCTTTCATTTTCGCTAATGAACAACCGCTATACCATTGTAGCAAAACTAGGAAAATTTAGAAAGAACATTTTTCTAAAATAAAAAGACACTCTCGATCGAGTGTCTGTTTCGTTTATTTCAGCTGGTTGTTCATCATTTTCATCATTTGGTTGATTTTCTTTTGCGACGGGGTCATGCCCATTTGCATCATCATCATGCGAATCATTTGTTCATTGATCGGCGGATTTTTTTTCAAATAATTGATCATCGTTTTGCGGGCGATGAAAAACCCGAGCGCCATACCAGCGATAAGCGCTAGTACACCAACGAGAATCGTGTCCCACATACAGCGATTTTCCTCCTTCTTGTTGTCTCCCTAACAGTGTACTAAACGATGTGCCATTAGACAATATTTCGCGCCAAAAATCTTCACGTTACGCGAATTTTCTTCCTTGCGCCGGCGCAGATAACCAATGGTAGTCGGCAAAATCAGCAGCAACCGCCAAAAACGACGGCGCTAATTGTGCGAGCGCCTGTCCGATGTCAGCCGCCAGCGACGCGCTATCAGCAACAAGGAGCAGGCGGCGCTTTTGCACGACAAGCAGCGCTTCCTCACCGACGTCATTTCGCAAAATGAACATGTTGCGCTCTAAATTTTTGCCGACATGCCCGCTAAAATATTGCTTTAAGCCTAACTCAAGACGTGAAAACGACAACCGTTCGGTAATAAATTCGACTTGTTTGCGGCAAATCGTTTTTAACGGCGCTTTGGCATATTGATGTTCCCGAAGCAATTCGACAACTTTTTCCGTCCGATGGCGATAGTGCGCCGCCACTTCGTCATTTAATAAATAAATCCAATACCGAACCATGCCCCATCCCCCATTTCATCTCATCTATCTCTATTATAGAAAAGAAGGGGAGAAAAATATGTCTATTAACGGCAATTTTTTTCACTAACATTGTCGATTTTTGTTTATAGTGACCAGCGGCCGCAAATAGGGCAAAAAAGTTGCCCTTGCAACAGCACAAGGGCAACCTGTTCTCACGGTCATTGAATTACTTGCCAAGCAACGCTTTCACGCGATGAACGACGTTATCGACGGTAAAGCCGTATTCCGCCATAATTTTTTCTCCCGGAGCGGAGGCGCCAAACCGATCGATGGCTAAAATGTCGCCATCCGCACCAACATAGCGTTCCCAACCGAGCGAGGCGCCCATTTCAATGGCCAGCCGCTTCGTCACCGCCGGCGGAATCACTTCATCACGGTACGCTTTTGGCTGCGCTTCAAAGCGATCCCACGATGGCATGCTGACGACCGAGACGTGAATCCCTTCGGCAGCGAGCGCTTCTTGTGCTTGCACCGCCAAGCTGACTTCCGAACCGGTTGCCAAAAGCAGCGCCTCCGGAGCACCGTTTTTCGCCGGCGAGACGACGTACGCACCTTTTTTCACGCCTTCATATGCCAAATCAGCCGTTGTCGGCAACGTCGGTATGTTTTGACGCGTCAGAACGAGCGCGGTCGGCTTGTCCGTCGATTCAACCGCCAGACGCCATGCCGCCGCCGTTTCGTTCGCGTCAGCCGGTCGGATGACTGACAAATTCGGCATCGCTCTTAAGGAAGCGAGCTGTTCAATCGGCTCGTGCGTCGGGCCGTCTTCACCGACAGCAACGCTGTCATGCGTCAAAACATAGGTAACCGGCAGCCCCATGAGCGCTGCTAATCGAATCGCCGGACGCAAATAGTCGGAGAACACGAAGAACGTGCCACCAAATACTTTCACCCCACCATGGAGCGCCATGCCGTTTAACGCCGCTCCCATGGCAAATTCGCGCACACCAAACCAAATGTTGCGCCCTTCATAGCTGCCCGGCAAGAAATTGCCGCCTTCTTTAATAAGCGTTTTGTTCGAGCTTGCCAAGTCCGCTGAACCGCCCAACAACTGCGGCACCGCTTTGGCAATGGCATTGATGACTTCCCCGGACGACGACCGAGTCGCCAAACTTTTTCCAGCTTCGTACACTGGCAGCGCAGCTTCCCAACCGTCTGGAAGTTTCCCTTCGATCGCCTGCTTCAGCTGGGCGGCCAATTCTGGATACGCCTGCTCGTAAGCGGCCAATCGTTCATTCCATTCGGCTTCTTTTTTCGCCCCGACTTCTTGTACCGTTTCCCGGAAATGGGCATACACTTCTTCCGGCACATAGAAATCTTCGGCAAACGTCCAGCGATACGCTTCTTTTGTCAATTTCGCCTCTTCTGCACCGAGCGGAGCGCCGTGAACGCCCGATGTGCCTGCTTTCGTCGGCGAGCCGTAGCCGATCGTCGTTTTCACTTCAATGAGCGTCGGCCGGTTGAGGTCAGCCCGCGCCTCTTCAAGCGCTTTGGCGATTTCCTCGATGTTGTTGCCATCTTCGACGCGCAAATATTGCCAACCGTACGCTTGGAACCGTTGAGCGACGTTTTCCGAGAACGATAGGTTGAGCTCTCCGTCCAGGGAAATGTCGTTCGAATCATACAGAACGATCAAGCGGCCCAACTGCAAATGACCAGCGAGTGATGCAGCTTCGCTCGCTACTCCTTCCATTAAATCACCATCGCCGCAAATCGCGTACGTATAATGGTCAATCATATCAAACCCGTCACGATTGTATGTAGCCGCCAAATGCCGCTCAGCCATCGCCATACCGACTGCCATCGCAATTCCTTGGCCGAGCGGGCCGGTCGTCGCTTCCACTCCCGGCGTATGGCCGTATTCCGGATGCCCTGGCGTTTTGCTTCCCCATTGGCGGAACTGTTTCAAGTCGTCCATCGATACGTCGTAGCCGCTTAAATGAAGCAGGCTGTAAAGCAGCATCGACCCGTGCCCAGCTGACAAGACAAACCGGTCGCGGTTGAACCAGTTTGGATTCGCCGGATTATGATTCATGAATTTCGTCCAAAGGGTGTACGCCATCGGCGCCGCGCCCATCGGCATGCCCGGATGCCCGGATTTCGCCTTTTCGATCGCGTCAATCGACAGCGTTCGAATCGTCGTAATCGCTAGTTGTTCAATCGAATGCGCCATCATTTTCCTCCCCTTCGTCAATATGGTGTCATTTACTATCATATAGAAAATTGACTTCTTTGTACAACGTTATTTTCGCTGTCAAAAAACAAGGAGCCTTCGCCTTTCTTAACTGCCGGTTAATGGAGGCGATGGCGCTGGCTTTCCTTTAATTTTTTAGGCGTCACGTCATTGCCGTTCGGGTCGATGACCTTCACCGTGTGAAGCATATCGGTCATCGCTTTGCGAAACGCCTGAATGTATTCGCGGCGCAGCTTTGCCTGCTCCATCACTTCTTCCGGCGACAAGCCGACCGTTTTTGCCTTTTTGGCCAGCTCATTGATGCGGGCCAATTTATGTTTGGCAAGCATTGAGCATCTTCTCCTATCTACCATATTATCGTTCTGTTTTATCTTATCCGATGACACGGGGAGATGGCAACGATGACATCTTGACCTTCTTTCTTTGCCGATCCGCACCTTCAGAGCCAAGGACAACACGCAGTCAATGCCGCCCTTGCTGTTCATCCATATACTCTTGATAGCGGCGATGGACGGTCGCTTTGGACGCCTCGTAACCAAAGCTCCGGAGCGTCGCAGCGATGTCCGCAAACGTCAAGCCGCGCTCGCGCAGGCGAACGATCTCTTCGACTGGCAGCTCAATCCGATCGCGCCCAGCGTTTTCCCCACGGCGCGTTAAGTTCCGCTCCGGCCGGTAACCACGGGCAATGGCCCGCTGCATCCCGCGCTTAATCTTCGCATTATGTATTTTCCGTTGATACTCCTCGACGATGGCAATAATCGACAGCACCATCTCATCAGCCTCTGACAGCGGCATCTCTCCATGGTGGCTGGCGCTGTATATTTTCACCCCTCTTTTTTTCAAGCAGTGCAACACTGCCATGCGCGCATGGCCACGCCCGAGTCGTGTTTCATCTTGAATGAGTAAGGCGTCGACCTCCTCTTCTTCACAAAGCGCAAGCAGCTCGAGTACTCCGTCACGGTCGGCTTCGTAGCCGCTCGCCTGCTCGGCGATCACTTTGATGACGTCAAAGCCGCACTCTTTCGCCAGCTTCTCCAGTTCGGTGCGCTGCCGTGCAAGCGATGTTTCCTGCTCCGTTTTATCCGTGCTGACACGGCAGTAAATGACCGCCTTCATGACCATCCCTTCTTTCTATCACCGCTTGACGGCCAATGAGCCGTCCTGCTTTGATTTTAACACAGGGATGACGATTTGTTCACCGGCGGTGAGGCGCGAGCTCGGCAAACGATTGACATCGACCACCCAACGAATAAATTCGTCCGGCGACAAGCCGTGCGCCGGCTCGTATTGCTTCGCGAGCCCCCAAAGCGTATCGCCGGAGGCGACCGTTACCGTCATGTATTGTTTTTTGTCAATCGGGCTGCTGGCGTAGACGAATCCTACCAAGACGAGTGCGAGCAAACACGAAAAAATGAGGTAATGCAGCAACGTTTTCTTCATTTCCCCCACCCTTTTTCTAGAATGTGTGTTCGCCTTTTCTTTCATTATAATCAAGAACGTTTGTTCTCGTCAATAAAAACTCGAACTTATGTTTGTTTTTCCATTTCGCCCGTGCTATAATGAAAACAAATGATGTGGCAAGAGGGTGTGAAAAAGGATGACGAAACTGTCCAAACGGCAGCAACAAATTTTAGAGTTTATCAAGCAAGAAGTGAAAACGAAAGGCTATCCTCCGTCGGTAAGGGAAATCGGGGAAGCAGTCGGTTTGGCATCGAGTTCAACCGTCCACGGCCACCTTGCGCGTCTAGAAAGCAAAGGGTACATCCGTCGCGACCCAACGAAGCCGCGCGCCATTGAAATTTTGGACAGCGATCTGACAAAAGAAAGGGAAAAAGAGGAGGTCATTTCCGTGCCGATGATCGGCAAGGTGACAGCCGGCCAGCCGATCACCGCCGTTGAAAATATTGAGGACTATTTCCCGCTGCCGAAACGGCTTGCTGCCGGCGAAGAACAGCTGTTTATGCTTGAAGTGATGGGCGACAGCATGATCGAGGCCGGCATTTTGGACGGCGACTACGTGATCGTCCGCCAGCAGTCGTCCGCTAACAACGGTGACATCGTCGTTGCCATGACGGAGGAAAACGAAGCAACGGTGAAACGATTTTTCAAAGAAAAAGACCATATCCGCCTGCAGCCGGAAAACGTCCATCTCGAACCGATCATCGTCCGTGACTGCACGATTCTCGGTAAAGTGATTGGCGTCTATCGTCTGATCAACTAAAAGTCCGTTCAGCGCCGTGCTCCATAACAAAAGCTGCCCCGTTTGTCGGGGCAGCTTTTATGATTAGTACAGCTCCATATATTGGTCCAATTCCCATTGATGGACCGTTGTCCGATACATATCCCACTCGATTTCTTTCGCTTCGACGAAATGCTCGAATAAATGTTTGCCAAGCGCTTGGATGATCACCTCATCCGATTTTAAATTGTCGAGCGCTTCGATCAGCGTCGCCGGCAAATCGACAATCCCTTCTTCAAGCCGTTCTTCTTTTGTCATGACGTAAATATTTCGGTCAACCGGCGCCGGAGGAGTGAGCTTGTTGCGAATACCGTCAAGCCCAGCCGCCAACAGCACGGCCATCGCCAAGTACGGGTTCGCCGCCGGGTCGACACTGCGCACTTCAATGCGGGTGCTCATGCCGCGCGAAGACGGAATACGGATGAGCGGGCTGCGGTTGTGCGCCGACCAAGCAACATAACATGGAGCCTCATAGCCTGGAACAAGCCGCTTATACGAGTTGACCGTTGGGTTCGTCACCGCCGTAAAGTTTGGCGCATGTTTCAGCACACCGGCGATAAACTGCCGCGCCGTATCGCTCAACTGCAAATCGCTGTTCGGATCAAAAAAGGCGTTTTCGTTATTGCGGAACAACGATAAGTTGCAGTGCATTCCCGAACCGTTAATGCCGAAAATCGGCTTCGGCATAAACGTCGCGTGCAGCCCATGTTTGCGAGCGATCGTCTTGACAACGAGCTTAAACGTTTGAATGTCATCACATGCTTTAATAGCATGGGCATATTTAAAATCGATCTCGTGCTGCCCCGGGGCGACTTCGTGGTGCGATGCTTCAATTTCAAACCCCATTTCCTCAAGCTCAAGCACGATGTCGCGCCGGCAGTTTTCTCCCAAGTCGGTCGGCGCCAAATCGAAATAGCCGCCGCGGTCATTCAATTCCATCGTCGGACGCCCATTTTCATCGAGCTTAAAGAGGAAAAATTCCGGCTCCGCCCCTAAGTTGAACGCCGTAAAGCCGAGCGCTTCCATTTCCTTCAGCACGCGTTTTAAATTGTAGCGCGGGCAGCCTTCAAACGGTGTGCCATCCGCATTGTAAATGTCACAAATAAAGCGGGCGACTTTCCCTTTTTCCGCGGTCCACGGAAAGATGACAAATGTATCTAAATCAGGGTATAAATACATGTCCGATTCTTCGATGCGGACAAATCCCTCGATCGATGATCCGTCAAACATCATTTTATTGTTAAGCGCCTTCTCAAGCTGACTGATCGGAATTTCGACGTTTTTGATCGTACCCAAAATATCGGTGAATTGCAGGCGAATGTACTTGACGTTTTCTTCTTTGACGATGCGCATAATGTCTTCGCGCGTATATTTTGCCATATCTAAACTCCTCCCCGGCTCCGAAATCATTTTCCATCATTAATGAAAGAAGCGAGCGAGATCTCCTTGGCGAAGCGATGCGCGCTGAAACCGTCCGGCCTGCAGCAACTCCGTCCGCAACATTTCGCGCAACTCCTCGTCCGACAGCTTCGGTTTTTCTGTTTTTCCAACTTTTTCTGACGGTTCATGGTGCCCCTCTTGCTGAGCGGCAAAAATTCGCTTAATGCCGGCAAGGTTGACACCTTGGTCAATTAAATCTTTAATTTCAAGCAAACGGTCGATATCATTGAGCGAAAACAGCCGCCGGTTGCCCTCGGTGCGCGCTGGCATAACGAGGCCGTGCTCTTCATAATAGCGGATTTGGCGCGCTGATAAGTCCGTCAGCTGCATCACGATCCCAATCGGAAACAATGGCATGGAACGACGAATGTGGCTGCTCATGCCAATTCCTCCTCGCTTTTGATACCTTTATTTTACCATAATGTTAAGAAATGAGTCAATGAGATGTTACATTTTCTCACAAACAAATCAACTGCTGTTCAAGCAAGCGGTGAACCGCCGAACAAACAGCGATTTTCACGTGTGAATACGTAAGACCGCCTTGAACGTATGCGACATATGGCGGGCGCAGTGGCCCGTCTGCCGTCAACTCAATGCTCGCTCCTTGCACGAACGTACCAGCGGCCATGATGACTTTGTCCTCATAGCCGGGCATCTCGCTCGGGTATGGAGTAAAATGGGCGTTCACCGGGGAAGAAGCTTGGATGGCTTGACAAAAAGCAACCATTTGCTCTGGATCGTCAAAACGAACTGACTGTACAAGATCGGTGCGCTTGGCGTCCCATGCCGGCGATGTCTCGAGTCCCACCCGCTCAAGCATTGCGGCGGTGAACACCGCTCCTTTGAGCGCCTGTCCGACAACATGTGGAGCCAGGAAAAATCCTTGGTACATATCAGGCAGGCTGTACAGCGACGGGCCGACTTCGGCGCCGATGCCCGGTGAAGTCATCCGATAGGCGCACGCTTCGACATACTTCCGCTTTCCGACAAGATAGCCACCCGTTTTTGCCAGTCCCCCTCCTGGGTTTTTAATGAGCGAGCCGGCCATGAGATCAGCGCCGACATGGCATGGCTCTTTCTCCTCGACAAACTCGCCATAGCAGTTGTCGACAAACACGACGACATCTGGCTTGATTGCCTTGACAAAAGCGATCATCTCGGCGATTTCGTCGACCGTAAACGATGGACGTGTCGCGTAGCCGCGCGAGCGCTGAATGCCAATCATTTTCGTCCGTTCGTTCATCGCTTCACGCACCGCTGGAAAATCAACCGCTCCGTCCGCCGTAAGCGGTACGCTCCGATAACGAATCCCAAACTCTTTCAGTGAGCCGACGCCGCTGCCGCGAACGCCGACGATCTCTTCAAGCGTGTCGTACGGAGCCCCGGTGATGTAAAGCAGTTCATCGCCCGGGCGCAGCACGCCAAACAGCGCGATGGCGATCGCGTGCGTGCCAGAAATGATTTGCGGACGGACAAGGCCCGCTTCTGCGCCAAATACATCCGCGTAAATGCGATCAAGCGTATCGCGCCCTGTATCGTCATAACCGTAGCCAGTCGTCGGGATGAAATGGCCGTCGCTCACTTGATGGCGGCGAAAACTGTCGAGCACGCGATATTGGTTCGCCTCGACACGTTCATCGATGGAGCGGTGGATCGGCGCAATTTGTGCTTCAACTTCCTCGATGAGAGCAGCGATTGTTTCTCCGTATCTCCACTGTGTCCAAAACATAGATAAACCCTTTCTATCGTTGAAATAATTGAAGCTCCCCATATAGCGGGTGCGTCGGCAGCACGTACCCTTGGCACTCGTACGTGCCCCCTTGTTCATTATAATGCCATTCCTGCAAAATTGTGTCCGTTTTTAACTGAGCAAGCAATTTTCCTTTTCCGCTCGGAATTGATACGTCGTAACGACTCATTTGCTGTTTCACCGCTTCTTCGATAAAGCGGCGGAGCCGGTCAACATCGGTGGCCGAGAGTGCGCTCATCACGATTGCATCAGTTGTTGTCGGGAGAAATTGTGGCGCTTGCCGGTCGCTTTTATTGTAAACGGTGACGGTCGGAATCGAAGAAGCTCCTAGTTCCGCCAAAAGCTGCAATACGGTACGCTCATGTTCGGCGTAATCCGGATGCGACGAGTCGACGACATGAAGCAGTAAATCCGCTTCTTTCACTTCTTCAAGCGTTGAGCGAAACGCGGCGACAAGCGTCGTCGGCAAATCTTGAATAAATCCGACCGTATCGGTGAGAAGCACCGTATACCCGCACGGCAAAATGCACTTGCGCGTCAGCGGATCGAGCGTGGCAAACAGCAAGTTTTCTTCCAACGAGTCGGCAGCGGTCAACCGGTTAAAGAGCGTCGATTTGCCAGCGTTTGTATAACCGACAAGCGCTACTTGAAATGCGCGGTTTTTTTGCCGACGCTCCCGATATCGCCCGCGATGCTCGGCGACGCGCCGCAGCTCGCCTTTAATGTCATCGATGCGGCGGCGAATGTGACGGCGATCCGTTTCAAGCTTCGTCTCCCCCGGGCCGCGCGTGCCGATGCCGCCACCAAGGCGAGATAACGCCGCCCCTTGGCCGCTAAGGCGCGGCAGCATATACTCGAGCTGGGCGAGCTCAACTTGCAGCTTTCCTTCTTTCGAACGGGCACGCTGAGCAAAGATATCTAAAATGAGCTGCGTCCGGTCAATGACTTTCACCTCACCAAGCATGTTCGTCAAATTGCGGGCTTGGCTTGGCGACAGCTCGCTGTTGAAGACGACGAGATCCGGCTCCAGCTGCTTGACGATGGCGGCAAGCTCTTCTGTTTTCCCTTTGCCGATATACGTTGCCGGATGCGGCGATTCGCGTTTTTGCACAAGTTCCGCCACCACTTCGCCGCTCGCTGTCGCAACGAGTGAAGCGAGCTCCTCCATTGAATAGCGGAACCGTTCGTCATCAACACCGGCGAGTTGACAGCCGACGACGATCGCTTGTTCTCGGCCCATGACATCCCTTCCTTTCTAACGGTCCTTTTTCTCTGCTCTCATCATACCAAATCCAGCTGCCACCCTGCCAGTTCGTTCAAAAAATGATTGATTTCCCGCCGTTTTTGCCCCTACAATGATACAGGAAAACAGCATGGAAAGGAACAGCGAGAATGACGTGGGAAGTGTTAAGCATCATCGGAACCATTGCCTTTGCCATCAGCGGGGCGATCGTTGCGATGGAAGAAGAGTACGATTTGCTTGGGGTGTACATTTTAGGGATCGTCACCGCCTTTGGCGGAGGGGCAGTGCGCAATTTGTTGATCGGGATTCCTGTATCCGCGTTATGGCAACAAGGTCCGCTTTTTCTTGTCGCCTTAGCTTCGATGACTGTTGTGTATTTGTTCCCAAAACAAATGCTCCCGCCGTGGAAGCGATGGGGCAACTTTTTTGATGCTCTCGGCCTGTCAGCATTTTCCATTCAAGGAGCACTGTATGCCGTGAACATGGGACATCCGTTAAGCGCAGTCATCGTCGCCGCTGTGTTGACCGGTAGCGGCGGCGGCATCATCCGCGATGTGTTGGCGGGAAGAAAGCCGCTTGTGTTGCGCTCGGAAATCTACGCCGTCTGGGCGATTTTAGCCGGTCTCGCTATCGGGTTGAAATGGACAGAGTCGCCAGTGGAACTGTATGTACTGTTTACTGTCGTCGCCGCCCTTCGTATTTTGTCGTACACATATGGCTGGAAACTGCCGCGCCGAGCGGTTGGAGGAGAGTGATTGAAAACATGACCGTTCTTTCAATATTGTCTTCCATTTTTCAATTTTTGTAATCCTTATTCGAACATCCCCTTCACTTAGTGATGACGATATACGATTCTCGTAAAATCATACCAACGCCCAAAGAAAAGGCGGATCCGAAACGGTCATGTTTTTTCAACAAAACACAACATCTGTTCTTTCTTGATTGTGTTGCATGCGGTAACAAGAAAAGGTGTCCCGCTCCTTTTGGGACACCTCCGCATAACTCCAAGCAACAAGCAACTTTTTCTTTATGACAACGGGCTGGCTTTGCCCGACGAATGGCATCGGTGCATTCGACTTTCACATAAGCACGATCTTCCAAGAGCGCTTGTTGGATGTCGGTTCATCGTTCTCCCATCCATCTTGACACAATCTGATCGTTTCTAGGACATCCAGCAGGGATGATTATTTCGGCGAATCGGACACATGTCTTCTCCCTGCGCGTTCATCGTAATAAAGGCGCATGGAAGCAAAATGGCTTATATGAAAAGGAGGAGACCATCGATATGTATCGACTCATCCAATTCGGCGTCGTTGCGATGATTTGGTTCTTTTCTGCTTTAGTATCTTGGTATGAAGGAAGCGCGATTCTCGACGATCCTTGGGAATGGAAATACTCAACGCCATTTTCACACTGGCTCGCCGGCCCAGTAGTTCATGAGCACGACATTTCTCAGCTTGACTATTTCGTATATGCCGCCAAATTCCGCCCTGTTTTTCCAAGTTTGCTCATCGTTTGCACCGTCTATTTGCTTATTCTCGCTGCATCTTATTTGAATCAACGCACATTTGCCTATGTGTTGTTTGTCTTCAGTGCAACGCTTCCTGGGCTTGCGCTTCCTTTCATGGATGCGACGACAGCGGGCGGAACATGGCTAGCGATCGTTTTGTCCGGATGCGCCCTCGTATGCGCGGCACTCGGAGCAATGACCATCAAAAACCATTCCGTTCGACAAGCAAAATCGTAAGCATGAAGGCGAAGACGCCCAACGCAGGCGCTTCGCTTTTTGTTTCGTATTCCTTCTTACGCGCTTTGCTCGCTTCGCACGGCCACTACGACCCCAGCAACAATCAGCACCCCGCCTATCCAAAAGCTAACGTCAAGCTGCTCATGCAAAAACAGCCAGCCAAAGAGCGAACCGACGAGTGGTTGGAAAAAGAAAAAGAGCGAGCCGATGCCGGCGTCGATCATTTCCAACCCTTTGTTCCACAAGAAAAACGCGCCTGCTGTTGACACGATGCCAAGGTACAACACGCCCAACACGACGAGTGCATTCCAGTGAACAGCGGTCAGCTCTGGACTTTCCACCATCAGCATCGGCGTCATGCCGATAAACGCCACCAAGATGGCGAATGTCGTGATGGAAAGGACGGATAAGCGAGCCGATGCCATTTTCACCAGCACCGACAACAGCGCCCAAGTGACCGCTGCGCCAACTAACGCCATATTTCCGGCAAATGTCGACTCCCCACCGCCCCCGAGGCCGACGATGACGATGACCCCCGCTGTCGCCAACAACAATGCGGCAAGCTTCCGCCATGTGAGCGCTTCGCCAAGAAGCCAACGGGCAAATAAAACGACAAACGCCGGTGTTGAAGCGGTAATGAGGGAAGCAGTATGGGCATTCGACCATTTCGTGCCAACAAATTGCAGCGAAATGGAAACGATATAACCGATGACACCGATTGCGATTACCATCCCCCAGTCGCGCCCATGTTTTGGGAGGGGCTCCCGTTTTGCCGCAACAATCGCGACAAGCACAACCAAGGCAATGGCATAACGCAGCCAGACGAGCGTAAACGGCGGGATGTAGTCCAACACGTATTTGCTCACGACATACATCCCGCCCCAAATGCTGGCAGCGAGTGACAAATAGACGGAAGCAAGAACGGGCTGCTTCATCTTGCGCAGCGCCCCCCTTTTTATCTGCTTTTCTTCATCTTATCACATCCCCGCCCTCCGTCCTACGGTTTTTCATAAGCAAAAAAGCAGCGGGCTTGGCGGCTTGTTGGCCGCTCCCGCTGCTGATGGTGCGAGCTCAATGTGTATTGTCACGCCTTACTCACGCTCGATGATTGTTGCTGTCGCCATGCCGTGGCCGATGCAAATCGTCAGCAGCCCGTAGCGCCCCTTCCTCCGTTCGAGCTCATGAACGAGCGATGTCATCAGCTTCACGCCGGTTGCGCCGAGCGGATGGCCGAGTGCGATGGCGCCGCCGTTGACATTCACTTTCTCCAGCGGAGCACCGATTTCTTTTTGCCAGGCGAGCACAACTGGGGCGAACGCTTCGTTAATTTCAATGAGATCGATGTCCTCGATCGTGAGCCCGGCTTTTTTCAGCACTTGCCTTGTCGCGGGGATGACACCATCCAGCATATACGTCGGGTCAGAGCCGACGACCGTTTGCGCGATAATTCGCGCTCTCGGTTTCAGTCCGAATCGGCGCGCCACCTCTTGCTCCATCAGCAAAATGGCGGCCGCCCCATCGCTCATTTGACTCGCATTGCCGGCGGTAATGACGCCGTCTTCTTGAAACACCGGCTTAAGCGTGGCGAGCGCTTCCGGCGATGTATCGGGACGAGGCCCTTCGTCATCGGTGACAAGGATTTCACGACCATCGCGGTCCAGCCCTTTGACCGGAACGATTTCGGCGCGAAACTTCCCTTCACGCAAGGCGGCCAAAGCGCGCTGATGGCTTTCGTAGGCGTAAGCGTCAAGCTGTTCGCGCGTTAAGCCGTACTTTTTGGCGATTCGCTCCGCCGAGACGCCTTGATGGATGAATTCGTGCTTTTCATGAAGCGACGGCGGAATGGTCCGCTCGTTGCCATCGCTTAAAATCGGAACTTTCGTCATACTTTCGACTCCTGCAGCAATGGTGACATCCATATCGCCTGAACGGATTTCCTGTGCAGCAAAATGGATCGCCTGCTGTCCTGAGCCGCACATTCGATTGATTTGCACGGCTGGCACTTCGATCGGAAATCCAGCCTCCAACGCCGCAAGCCGGCCGATGTTGTATCCTTGTTCGGCGATTGGCGTCACGCAGCCCATGACGATATCTTCCACCTGCCCTTTTTCAATGCCGGCCCGACGCACGACTTCATCAAGTACCGTAGCGGCCAAATGGACCGGATGAACGTCGCGAAAAACGCCGTTCCGTTTACCGACCGGCGTTCTGACGGCTTCAACAATCACCGCTTCACGCATGATGCCATTTCCTCCTTCTGCTTCGCTTCGTCATTGCTCCTTTTCCCGTTATCCGCCTCACAACAACTATCCCTTTCGTTAAACGCCGCCCTTCAAGGCGACGAATGGGTGTCAATACGTATAAAAGCCTTTCCCGGTCTTCCGTCCTAAATGTCCGGCTTCGACGAGCTTGCGCAGCAGCTGCGGTGCCCGGAAGCGGTCGCCGTACGCCTCGGTCATGTTTTCACTCACAAACAAGAGCGTATCAAGCCCGACCATGTCGGCGAGCTCCAACGGCCCCATCGGGTAATTGAGACCGAGCCGCACCGCTTTATCGATATCCTCGGCAGAAGCGATTCCTTCTTCGTACATGCGGATGCATTCAATCATGTGGGCGGCGATCGCCCGCGTCGTCACAAATCCTTGACGGTCTTTGACAACAACCGTCTCTTTGCCAAGCTCTGTGGACAGGCGGCGGATGGCGTCGACCGTTTCGTCAGCCGTCGTTTCACCTTTAACAATTTCAATTAGCTTCATCACCGGTGCTGGATTGAACCAATGCATACCGATGACGTTCTCCGGCCGATTGGTCGCGGCCGCAAGCGCGGTAACGCTCAACTCTGATGTGTTCGTCGCCAAAATGGCGCTTGGCTTTGCCAATTCATCAAGCTTTTGAAACACCTCTTTTTTCAATGCCAAGTTTTCCGGCACCGCTTCAATGACAACGTCCGCTTCACGGACCGCTTCTGCCAAATCCGTCGTAGGACGGAGACGGCCACGCGCCGCCTGTGCTTCTTGTTCGGACATGCGGCCGGATTGGACAAAGCGGCGCAAGCTTTTTTCAGCCGAAGTGAGCCCGTTTTGCAAGGCCGCTTCGGACACATCATATAGATACACCGTTTTTCCCGCCATCGCCGCTGTTTGCGCGATGCCGCTTCCCATCACCCCAGATCCGATCACTGCGATCGTTTCAGCCATAACGTCTCCCCCTTTATTCTGTTGCCGCATCGGCGTAGCGCGCCGCCATCTCATCGCGTAGTTTCCTCTTCAAAAACTTGCCAACGCTCGTTTTTGGAATTTCGTCAAGAAAGACGATGTCATCCGGCAGCCACCATTTCGTAAACTGCGGGCGCAAAAAGTCGTACAGCTCTTCTTTCGTGACACTCTTTCCTTCTTTCAACACAACGCAGGCGATCGGGCGCTCCTGCCATTTTGGATGCGGAACGGCGACGACCGCGGCTTCAAACACCGCCTCATGGGCCATGAGCGCATTTTCCAAATCAACGGAAGAAATCCATTCGCCGCCGCTTTTAATAACATCTTTCGTCCGGTCGACGATTTTGACGAACCCTTCTTCGTCAACGGTGACGACGTCGCCGGTATGGAGCCAGCCGTCACGAAACGCCTCTTTCGTCCGCTCGTCGTTATAATATTCAGCGGCAATCCACGGCCCACGCAAGCAAAGTTCGCCCATTTCTTGGCCGTCCCAACGAACCGGTCCATTTTGGCCGATGACTTTCATCTCCAGCCCTGGAGCAAGCAACCCTTGCTTGGCGCGGATGTCAAGTTTCTCTTCATATGGCAATGCGTCTTGATAACTTTTCGGGCGCGAGACGAGCACAAGCGGGCTCGTTTCCGTCATCCCATAGGCGTGAATGAACGGAATGCCGTATTTTTCTTCAAAGGCGCGGATCACTCCTTTTGGCGCGGCCGAACCGCCGCAAACGACGCGCGTTAGGCTTGTCACATCATAGCTTCCTTTCTCCAATTCTTGCAGCAGCCCAAGCCAAATTGTCGGCACACCGGCGGTTATTGTCACCCGCTCAGCCTCAATCAGCTCGGCAAGCACTTTCGGCGTAAACGCCGGCCCCGGCATAACGATTGTCGAACCGAACCACGTAGCGGCAAACGGCAACCCCCAGGCGTTGACGTGAAACATCGGCACGACTGGCATAATGACATCGCGCTCGCAAAGCCCTTGTGTATCGGCTAATCCTAACGCCATCGCGTGTAAGACGGTGCTCCGATGCGTGTAGACGACCCCTTTTGGATTTCCCGTTGTCGCCGACGTATAGCACATACCAGCCGGTTGGTATTCATCGAGGTCTTTTAAGAATGGGAACGACGGATCGCCTTCAGCGAGCAGTTTCTCATAATGATACACCGGCGACAGCGTCGTCTCCGGCAGTTCGTCGGCGTCTGTCATAACAATGAAGGCACGAACATTTGGAATCTCGTCTTTCACCGCTTCAATGACCGGCAGCAAATCGTCGTCAATCAATAAGACGCGGTCGTCGGCATGGTTGATGATATAAGCGATATGCTGCGCGGAGAGGCGGATATTGATCGTATGAAGCACCGCTCCGATGCCTGGAATAGCAAAATATGCTTCCAAATGGCGGTGATGGTTCCAAGCAAACGTGCCAACGCGGTCGCCAACTTCCACCCCAAGCCGCTTCAACACGCTTGAGAGTCTGCGCGTCCGCTCGCCAATCTCCTTATATGTATGGCGGACGATGCCGCCTTTCATGCGGGAGACGACTTGCTTTTTCGGAAAAAACATTTCCGCCCGCTCAAGCATCATCGAAATGTTTAACGGTGTTTTCATCATCGGTCATTCCTCCCCCACCAATAAATATGCGTGTTCGTTCACTTGTGGCGACACTCCGCCGCCCCACTGCCCATCCGGCCCATGCGCGGCCGCCCACACGCCATCTGGCTGCAGCCGAACAAGATGACGAAGCCGGTCGTCGGCAAACAGCTGCTTCGCTTCATCCGTTTCGAGCACTGGGGCGAGGCAAGCGTCAACCGTTTCAGCAAAGGCGCTCCATTCAGAAAACGTTTTTTCGCGAAACAAAGCGACCAGCCCGTCATATACCGCCTCTCCCGGACGAGCCGGCGCCCACTGCGCTTCGGTCCACTCCGGGCGGCCAACCGCTTCACAAAACTGGCGCCAAAAGTGCGGCTCAAGCGCGGCCAAGCTCATATAGCGGCCATCTTTTGTCTCGTATAACTGGTAACAGACGACCTCCCCGGCAAGCTCCATAAGGCCGTTTTTTGGCCCTCCGCCATGCTCGATGGCAAAATGGCCGGCCATCATTGCTGTTAAGCCGTCGACAAGCGAGACATCCAAATGTGCGCCTTTGCCGGTTCGCTCGCGGGCAAACAGTGCAGCTAAAATGCGCTCGGCCGCCGCCATGCCACCAATAAAATCAGCGAACGTCACTTTTGGATGAACCGGGCGGCCACTTTTATCCACCAACTGCGCAAGTACTCCCGAAAGCGCCATATAATTTACGTCATGGCTTCCAAGCAACGAGCGATCACTCTGTTGACCGAAACCGCTGATCGAACAGTAGATGATGCGCTCGTTTATGCGGCAAATGTCGTTATAACCAAGCCCGAGCCGCGCCATCACTCCGGGACGGAAGCTCTCGATCAACACATCGGCACGAGCGGCGAGACGCCTGGCTTGTTCGCGCCCCCCGTCCGTCTTTAAGTCCAAGGCGACGCTTTTTTTGCCGGTATTGTACGAGGCAAACAACTTCCCACCAGCGAACGGACGCAGCCGGTCACCAGATGGGGGCTCGATCTTAATGACTTCGGCTCCAAGCTGGGCAAGACGCCAGCTCGCAAACGGGCCGGGCAAGTAATGAGAAAAGTCA
Organism: Geobacillus sp. 47C-IIb; assembly: GCF_014679705.1. Lineage (NCBI taxonomy): Bacteria > Bacillati > Bacillota > Bacilli > Caryophanales > Anoxybacillaceae > Geobacillus > Geobacillus sp. 47C-IIb. Next base: position 3,245,395 of record NZ_CP061473.1, on the reverse strand, counting down.
AGCACAACAACGCCATTCAGCATGGTGTGTCCCTCTTTCTATAAGTCTAGCTGCCGGGCGATGATCGTTTTCATCATCTCGTTCGTTCCGGCGTAAATGGCGCTCACTGGAATATCGCGATAGCGCCGAGCGATCTCGTATTCTTCCATATAGCCGTAGCCGCCGTGGAGCTGCATGGCTTCAGCCGCGACACGTTTCGCCATCTCCGTGATCCACCATTTCGCCATCGATACTTCCGTCACAATTTGTTTTCCGGCCATATGCTCCTCGATGACACGATCGACAAACGTGCGCCCGATAGCGATGTCAGTCGCCATTTCGGCAAGGCGGAACTGAACGGTTTGAAACTCGCTCACCCGCCTGCCGAACGCTGACCGCTGCTTTACATAGTGCTTCGCCAACGAAAACATCACTTCGGCCGCCGTTTGAGCGGCGATGGCGACCACGAGCCGCTCCTGCTGGAGCTTTTCCATCAAATAGTAAAACCCTTTTCCTTCCTCCCCAAGCAAGTTTTCTTTCGGCACTTTCGCATCTTGGAAAAACAGCTCCGCCGTATCTTGGGCGTGCAGCCCGACTTTCTCGAGCTTCCGCCCGCGCGTAAACCCCGGCGTGTCACGTTCAACGACCAACAGACTAATGCCGCGATGCGGCGGTTTTGCGTGCGGATCAGTTTTGCAAGCGACGACGATCAAATCGGCATGAATGCCGTTTGTAATAAACGTTTTTTGCCCGTTGACGATGTAGTAGTCACCGTCTTTGACCGCCGTTGTCGAAATGTTCGCTAAATCCGACCCAGCTCCCGGCTCAGTCATGGCGATCGCTGTAATGAGCTCGCCGCTTATGCATTTCGGCAGCCATTTTTGCTTTTGCTCTTCGGTTCCATACGACGCGATATACGGTGTCACAATATCGTTATGCAGTCCAATGCCGACAAGGCTTGAACCGACTTTTTCCAACTCTTCATTGATGACGACCGAATAGGCAAAATCGGCGTTTAACCCCCCATACTTCTCATCCACCCATGGGCAAAGAAAACCGTTTTCTCCCATTTTCGCCCAAAACGACCGCGGAATGATGCCGCGTTGTTCCCATTCGTCATAATACGGATATGCCTCTTTCTCCAAAAACTTGCGGAATGCCTCGCGGAAGATGTGGTGCTCTTCTCGCAAATAGCGGGCTGTCACCATGTATCCCTCTTTTCCGTTCTGTCACTGCTTGTTTGTCCCGCCCGCCGCCTGCTGTTTCAGCCGCTCGCGCAGCAAAAACTTTTGAATTTTGCCGCTCGCGTTGCGCGGCAGGACGTCGATGAAATAATAGGCGCGCGGCCGCTTGTACGGAGCGAGACGATCGCTCGTTTTGCAAAACTGCTCAAGTTCGTCAGCAGTGAGGAGAGCGTCTTTTTTGACAACAAAGGCGACGACTTTTTCCCCCCACAGCTCATCCGGCTCACCGAGCACGGCAACGTCAAGCACGCCGGGATGCTCATACAGCACATCCTCCACCTCGCGCGGATAGACGTTTTCTCCACCGCTGATGATCATATCATCAACCCGGTCAGCGACGTACAAGTAGCCGTCTTCGTCAACGTAGCCGAGGTCGCCAGAATGGTACCAACCTTTGTACAATGCCTTTTCCGTCGCCTCTTCGCGCTTGTAGTACCCCGCCATCATGCACGGCCCGCGCATGACGATCTCACCGACTTCACCTGGCGGCAGCACATCGTCCGGGTCGGACGGTCCGTCTTCCCGCGCGCGGACGACGCGAATTTCATGATTCACGCAAGCACGGCCAGCAGAACCGGCTTTTTTCAGCTGCTCGTCTTCCAACAAAAACGTGACTGCCGGCCCCATTTCCGTCATACCGTACGCTTGAATGAGCCCGATGCCGAGCCGCTCTTGACATTGCCTTACAAGCGCCGGAGCCATCGGAGCGGCGCCGTACAATCCGAGGCGGAGCGAAGAGATGTCGTAACCGCTTACATTCTCCTGCAATATCATATTCCACATTGTTGGGGCGCCGAACATGAGGGTAATTCGTTCGCGTTCGATCGTTTCGAGAACGAGCTTGGCGTCAAAATGATGCAAAATGACACTCGCTGCTCCGGCATGCACGCGCGGCAGCAAGCAACAATGCAGCTCGGCACAATGGAACAGCGGCGCTGCCGCCAACCCGCGGTCCGTTTCCCGGATGCGCATCACGCCTTGGCAAACGACACTTTGTTCGATCATGTCACGATGCCGGTGCATCACCCCTTTTGGCCGCCCGGTTGTGCCGCTTGTGTACATAATGGCGTAAAGGTCGCTTTCTTCCACATGAACGTGCGGCGCTTCATCCGTAGCCTGAACTACCTGCTCATAGGCGTTTTTGGCAAACGGCGGCGGATCGCCATCGATCGACCAAAATGACACGTGCGGAAAACGGCTGCTGATTGCGGCAAGCTGCGGCTCGACCGACCGCTCAAATATGACGATTTTCGGTTCGGCGTCCATCAAAATATAGGCGATTTCCTCCGCTTTCAACCGAAAATTGATCGGGTTGAACACCGCGCCAATTTTTGCGCAGGCAAACAAGGCGGTGGCGAGCTCGAGCGTGTTGTATAGCACTGTCGAGACGCGATCTCCTTTGCGGACGCCGGCTTCAAGAAAGGCGTTCGCCCATCGGTTCACTTCCACCTCCCATTCTGCGTACGTGTAACGGCGTCCGGTCGCCACCTCTACGACCGCCTCGCGCATCGGAAATTTCCTTACCGTCTGGGAAAACATGTCCCCAATCGTTACGTACAAGCGCCTTTCCCCCTTTTTCCAAATGGACATAGGGCAGGCAGGTTCACTAGACAGATAATTCAGATTAATTAGTACATTAGCCCTCGTTGTTTATGTATTCGCCCTTTTTAACGACATTCCTCTTTTGCAGCCAAAAAAAGAGGCTGTCTCAAAAGGTCGTCTAAACCGACCTTTTGAGAGTAGCCTCTGTTTCTTTTTCTTACCATTTGGTTATTTATTCCTTTTTTGAGGCAGGAATTTCTCCTTATTTCCGAATTTTATCCTATTTTTTCCTTGTTGGGTCGGTCGTTGTGGCCCACTTTCTCAAATTGTGGGCAGCACAAACTAGACCCCACTCCAAGGTAATTTTTGGGAGGCCTCTCAATGAAAACCGATGAAATTGCTGATTATGCTTGATTTGCCCAAACACCGGCTCGTTTTCGATTTGCCGTCTTCGATATGTCGTCGCCCCTTCTTCCGTGGACAGCCGTTTCCGGATTTCTTGCCGTTGTTGTTGATTTTTCAAGGAAACGCGGATGGTTTTCGTGTCTTTGCCTTTGGCACATGCTGCTTGAAACGGGCATCCGGCACATGCTGTACAACGATACGTCCGTTTGACGATGACGTACCCGTTGTCGGTCGTTTCCTTCCGTTTATACACAAACACCAGCCGTTCCCCTTTCGCGCAAATCCACTCATCCAATTCCTCATCGTACGTCATGTTCTCGATTCGGCCGATCTCTTTCGCCCACGCTTTCGTTTGTTCCCGGTCCAATGTGTTGTACTTGATCAGCGCGACGATCTGCTTTTTCTCGCAGTACGTGTAGTTCTCCTCACTCCCATAGGCGGAATCCGCAATCGCTCGTTTAGGCATGGGACGCCCATAGGCGGCCAATTGCTCCAAATGTGGAATGAAGCATCCGGCATCCCCCGCCCGTTGATGCACGCTAAATCCAGTGATGAATTGGTTCTCTGTCCCTATCTGCACATTATATCCCGGTTTGAGCTGGCCGTTTTTCATATGGTCGTCTTTCATCCGCATAAACGTCGCATCGGGGTCCGTTTTCGAAAAACTGTTTCGTTCGCCTAACACTTTTTTGTATTCTTCATATTTTTTCTTACGGGGGAGAATGTCTTGTTCCAATTGCTGTTTTGCTTTCTTTAACGTGCGATTCTTCGGCTCTTTCTTTAGATGTTCTTCCACTTGTTCGATCACGGCTTCGATCTTTTCAGACGTGATCGGTGAAGCTTCCAGCTTTTCTTGAAAATCTCCTTCTTGTTCCGACTCTTCATCCTCTTTTACCACCTGTTCGATCGAGGCTACGATTTTCCGGAATTTCTCCTCCAACTTCTGATCGTACTTTTCCGTTGATTTGCGCCAAACGAACGTGTACTTGTTGGCGCTGGCCTCGATTTTCGTTCCATCCAGAAAGTAATCCTCTAGTTTGACCAACCCTTCTTGACGCAGAAGATCGACAATGGAGAAAAACGTTTCGTAAATGATGTCCTTCATCCGTTCCGACCGAAATCGGTTGATGGTGCGGAAATCCGGTGTTTGATGGCCGGATAGCCACATAAAATAAATGTTTTCTTTCAATTGCTTGGCGATTTGGCGAGAGGAATAGATCCGATTGGCGTAGGCATACAGGATGACTTTCAACATCATTTTCGGATGATAGGCTGGGCGGCCTCCGCCGGGATAGAGGGAAACGAGCAGAGCTGGATCCATTTTTTCCACGGCTAGATCCACGATCCGGCAAAGATGATGTTTGGGAATGAGAATTTCAAGATCCATTGGCAAAATGAGTTGATCTCGGTTATAATAAATGTACATAAGAAAACCGTCCTTTCTTGGTAGGGTTGTGGTGACTCTATTATACCAAAAAAGGAACGGTTTTCTTCTTTTTTTGCCCAAAAAAGTGCCCCAAAAGCGAACGCTATGCGAACACTTTTGGGACATCCTCTTTTTAAGAGTAAATGACTAAATCTCGATCGCGGATCGTCATCAGCTCTTTTTTGTCGTAGCGTCCTTCATGAAGAAGACGAACCGCCTGCTTGCGAATCGCTTTCTCAATTAAATTGCGGACGTAGCGACCATTGCTGAACTTCATCCGACCTGCTGCCTCGAGCGTCCCCTCTAAATGGACGTACAGCTTCCGCTCCGCCTCTGGCGTCATTTCATATTCGCGCTCACGCAACATTTGCTTGGCGATTTGCACAAGCTCCTCGACCGTATAATCCGGAAACTCAATCGTCAACGGAAAACGCGACGGCAAGCCGGGATTTAATGACAAAAAATAATCCATTTCCCTCGGATAGCCGGCTAAAATGACGACCAAGTCATCACAGTAGTCTTCCATCCCTTTGACGAGGGTATCAATCGCCTCTTTACCGAAATCTTTTTCACCGCCGCGGGCGAGCGAATACGCTTCATCGATAAACAAAACGCCACCGCGCGCTTTTTTGATCAAGTCGCGCGTTTTGTTTGCTGTATGCCCAATATATTCCCCTACTAAATCAGCCCGCTCGGCCTCAATGAAATGTCCTTTCGACAGCACGTTCATCTCAAAAAACAGTTTGCCAAGCAGACGCGCCACTGTCGTTTTTCCCGTTCCGGGATTTCCTTTGAAAATCATATGGAGCGCTTGACGGTTTGCTTTTAAGCCGTTTTCTTTGCGCCTCCGGCTAATGTACAGCCAGGCGTAAATTTCCTTGACGATTTTTTTGACATGATCAAGCCCGATCAATTGGTCTAGTTCTTTTTGAATATTGCGAAGCGCCTGATGCTCTTCCCCATCAAGCCAGTCGTTTCGCTCTTCTTTCACTAAATGATTCACTGTTTTCGAATTCAACACAATATTAATTTGCCCTTTCGCTTTGTTCATCGTCAATTCTGACAAGGGGCGTCACCTCGCTTCCCGTTTTCTGCCATCCGCACCCATTCCGACCTGGCTGTCGACGCCTCGCCTTTTCTTTATTAGTATACGTACGCCGCCGCCAATCCGTGACAATCACCCAAACGATCAGCCGGTCGGTCAATTGTAGCAAGGGAAAGTTTGTATATTTTTATTCAGATCAGCGGTCGTTTACGCATCGGAAATGAAAAAGCGACGCGAGTCGGGGCAAAAAAGCAGGAGAGAGGGCGGTGCAAGTCGAGAAATACGGAAAAAGACGCCCCAAAGGAGGCGTCTTTTTTGTCGCGGCTTATGTACCAGCGGCATCATTGCTCGGTTTCAAACTGGATGTTCCGTTCCGGCGCAAACGTCGAAATGGCATGTTTGTAGATGAGCTGCTGTTTTCCTTGCACTTCAAGCAACACGGTGAAGTTATCAAATCCTTTAATGTATCCGCGCAGCTGGAAGCCGTTCAATAAGAACACCGTTACTTGGATACCTTCTTTGCGCAACTGGTTTAAAAACTGGTCTTGAATGTTGATCGTATTTTTCATGGAACGTCCTCCTCTTTTCTCTCTAAGGATATGGTTATATATTCGCTTCAAGTCGAAGCTTTCCTGCTATGTAGCGAAAAATTTCCTCCACCTTGACGGCAAACTTTTCGGGATCCGTCATGTCAAACCATTCTACCGGCATTTGGTTGCGAAACCACGTGAGCTGCCGCTTCGCGTAGCGGCGCGAATTTTGCTTCAGCTGCTCGATCGCTTCGTCGAGGGAGACGCGGCCATCAAAATAGTCGTACAGCTCTTTGTAGCCGATCGCCTGCACTGCCTGACAATCACGCAGGCCGCGATCGTATAGCGACCTTACCTCTTCAATCAGCCCTTCAGCGATCATCTCATCAACCCGTTCATTAATGCGTCGGTAAAGCACGCTCCGCTCCGCTGTCAGCCCGATGAGGGCCGTTTCGTATAACAGTTGCCGTTGCTGTCCGCGCTGCCATTCACTGAACGGTTTCCCCGTGCAATGGTACACTTCGAGCGCACGAATGACACGGCGGACATTGTTCGGATGAATGCGCGCCGCGCTTTCCGGGTCGACCGCCTTAAGCTGCTCGTGAAGCGCCTCGGCTCCTTGTTCAGCCGCCAACTGCCTAAGCGCCCGACGGTATGCTTCATCGGAAGGGGCGTCGGAAAATCGGTAATCGTAAATGGCAGCTTGAATGTACAGCCCAGTGCCGCCGACGATGATCGGCAGTCGGCCGCGGGCGGAAATATCGGTGATGAGCGCGCGGGCGAGCCGCTGAAATTCGACGACGGAAAACGGTTCGCACGGCTCTTTAATGTCAAGCAAATGGTGTGGAACTCCTTCCATTTCATCGGGCTTGACTTTCGCGGTGCCAATGTCCATCCCTTTATAAATTTGCATCGAGTCGCCGCTGATGATCTCCCCGCCTAGCTTCTTCGCCAATGCAATGCCGAGCTTCGTTTTGCCGACTGCTGTCGGTCCGACAATGACAACAATTTTTTCTGTCATGGTGTGCCACTGCTTTCTGTTGCTGAACTCGTATCAAACACCATTATACATAAAAACGGCAACACATGAAACAATTTCTTTCCTACGTTTTCGCCATCCCCCCTCCGTTTTATACATAGCAACACGAAAAATCGCCGTTCTTTCCTTTCACCCCCCTGAACTGTCCCAAAAAAAATGAACGCCGTAAAAGGCGTTCCTCATCAGAGCGAAAATTTTCTAACAATCGCCTGCAAATCATCAGCCATTTTCGATAGCGATGCGGCAGAAGCCGAAATTTCTTCCATTGACGCCAGCTGCTCTTCGGTCGCCGCCGATACTTCCTGCGTGCCGGCGGATGTCGATTCTGCGACATCAGCGACAAGCTGAACGGAACGCACAATTTGTTCCGAGGAGGCAGCCATCTCGCTAACCGAAGCGGATACGTCGCGAATTTGCTTGGCCACTTCGTCAACGGCAGCACGGATCTGGCTGAACGTTTCGCCCGAAGTGCGGATGACTCCCGTTCCGGCTGTCACTTCGTTGACGACTGACTCCATCGATTGGACGGCGTGAGCCGTTTCTTCTTGAATGGCAGCGATCAATTCAGCGATTTGCCGCGCTGATTCGGCCGATTGCTCAGCCAGCTTCCGCACCTCATCGGCGACGACCGCAAAGCCGCGTCCGTGCTCGCCGGCACGTGCAGCCTCAATGGCAGCGTTTAAAGCGAGCAAGTTCGTCTGCGCCGCAATATTGCGGATCGCCTCAATAATCGAGCCGATTTGCTCGGAACGGCGGCCAAGCCCTTTAATCACTTCGGCCAGCTGTTCAACCGTGCCGTTCACCTTGTTCATTTGTGCGACGCTCGCCTCGATCGTTTGCCCACCATCCGCTGCCTGTTTTGATGTTTCGGCAGCGATGGCCGCTACGCTTTGCGCCCGCTCGGAGATTTGCCCGATTTGTTCAGACATGGTGTTGACAGCGGCGGACGTTTCTTCGACGCTTTGCATTTGTTTGTCCACACCGGAAGCAACACCTTGGATCGTCATGGCGATTTGCTCAGTCGCCTTGCTCGTCTGTTCGGCGCTCGCCGCTAGCTCTTCCGAGGAAGCGGCGACTTGTTCGGCGTTTTGCGCCACTTCATGCAACACGCCGCGCAAATTTTTCGCCATTTGTTCAAACGAAGCGGCAAGCTCGCCGATTTCATCACGGTTGCGCACGCCGGTTTTCGTCTCGGTCAAGTCGCCGGCAGCAATCCGCTTCGCCGCTTCTGACAGCGCAAGCAACGGGAGAGAAAGCGAACGACTGATGTAGTAGCTGACGATCGCTCCAGCCGCCACCGCCAACACACTGACGATAAGAACAAGCCGAAGAACACGTTCGGCTGAGGCGCTCGCGTTATGGCTTGCCCGATCTAATTCTCGTTGCTGCAGGGCGACAAATTCGTTCATTTTCACATCAAATTGAGCCGTTATATCGCGCCCTGTTGTTATGACAAGCGCATTATATTGCTCCGGTTTGTTTTGCTCCTTTAACTCAAACGCTCTTTGGGAGAGCTCGTAAAACTGTTGCTCAAGCAAATCGAGCTCGGCAAGCAACTGTTTCGTTTTCTCTTGTGTTAGCGAAGCATCGAGCGTTTCACTTGTTTTTTTATACTCCTCATGTGCCTTTTCAAAATTCTCCCGCTCGGTCTCATCGCCGCTCAACAAATAGCCGCGCATGCTGCCGACTTGGCGGCGGATGAGCACTTCGAGCTGTTTCGCATCAACAAGTTTTGGCATCCGATTATCGATGACGTCTGTGTATGTACGGTCAAGCGTCGACATCTCATAACAGGCAAAACCGACCAGCAGTGCGATTAACACGTAGACGAGACCGAAGCCAGCCAACAATTTTTTGCGAACCGTCATCTTCATTAATACATCCCCCGTTTTTAAAAGAAATCGGTCGTTCCACTTATAGTATCGGATGATGGCCGCCAATGTTTAACCGTTTTTTTGGCGGCCATGCGGTGGCATGCCGCCCGACTTTATGCCATCCCTTCTGACTGCTGGTTGTTCCGGTCGGCTTCCGTTTCATCACGAATAAAAAGTGAGGTAATCATGGCGATGATGCTGCCGATTAAGCCAAATAAAAACAGGTGACGAATACCGGCCATAAATGTCGACGCCTGCGCCAAAAACGCTCCCATCACCGTGACGCCAATCGCTGTGCCGATATTGCGGCAAAACATAAAAAAGGAAGTCGCAATCCCCTTTTCATGAGCATCCGCAAGCTGTTGCGAGCCAATGACGCCAACGGTCGATGTCAAGCCAAACGACAGCCCTTGTAAGAACATGATGAAAAAGACATACCAAAACCCATGGCTCTCGTTGAGTAAGGCGAGAAAAAGGCCGGAAGCGACAAGTAGCACGTTACCGATGATGAGAAGAGAACGGTAACCATAGCGCAAAATCCATTTCCCCGCCGGCACAGCGGCGATCATCCAGCCGACAGACGAGCCGAGCAAAGCGACCCCGCTCATAAACACCGACAAGTGGGCAACATTTTGCAAAAAGAGCGGAATGTAGCTTGACGTCCCAAACAAGGCGACGCAGCTGACAAACCCGTTAATGTTCATCCATTTGAGCGTCCGGTGATGAACAAGCGACAACGGGACGAGCGGCGATGGCTGCCGTTTTTCGAAATAATAAAAGATGACAAGCAACAACACCCCAGCCGCACCATACCACCATTGACCCTGTTCAACGACCGTGACGAGCAAAAGCAGGCTGATCGCCGTCGCAAACAGCGCTGCACCCACATAGTCAATCGCCGCTCTCTTCGGTTCATACACTTCTTTATACGGAAGCAACGTTAAAAGCGAGAGCACACAAATCGGAATGTTGACATAAAAAATCCAGCGCCATGTCGCATACTCGACAAACAGCGAGCCCAAAAGCGGCGCTAAAACAGCGGAAAGACCCCACATGGCAGTAAAAAATGCTTGGATTTTTCCGCGCTTTTCTACGGGGAACAAATCACCGGCAATAATCGCAGGAAACGGCATCATAAATCCCGCCCCCACCCCTTGCAAGGCGCGGAACAAAACGAGCTGCACCATGTTTTGCGACAATCCGCAAAGAAGCGAACCGATTAAAAATAAAATAATGCCAAAGCTGAAAACTTTTTTGCGGCCGAATAAGTCCGACAGGCGACCGGCAATCGGCGACAGAACGGTTGTCGTAATCATGTACGACGCAAACGTCCACGCATAAAGGGAAAATCCCTCCAGTTCCTTAGCGATGATCGGCATGGTCGTGTTCATGATCGTCGTATCCATCGATGCGACGAGCATCGCCAGCACGATGCTGACCATGACCGACAGACGGCTGTTCATGCAAATAACCTCCTTTTTTAGTAAACTACAAGTATTTTATTTTACACGATAAAAAATCATGGCACAAAATGATATGCGTCAAAAATTTGGATCATTTGTATTCGTTGTCGAATTTTGTTACTCTAAGAAGCGGCCCCCCAAAACCGCTAACATGGTTCCCATCATATCAGCACATAATAAGAATAAGGAGGAGAGAAATGAAGAAAACAACAGCCATCTTTTGGATCTCGATTGTGATTGCCATTGTGTTTATTATTTGGGGAGTCGTTCCGGAGTCTTTGCTGCCACGCTACAATTTAAAGGCGGTCAGCAGCGCGGTGCACTCGTTTCTGATCGATAAATTCGGCTGGTTTTATTTGCTTAGCGCTTCGTTGTTTTTAGCGTTTTGTTTGTTTCTCATTTTTTCCCGCTATGGGAATATCCGTCTCGGCCGTGACGGAGAAGAACCGGAATACAGCTATATGACATGGTTTGCTATGCTGTTTAGCGCCGGAATGGGAATCGGGTTAGTGTTTTGGGGAGTGGCTGAACCGGTGTCCCACTATTACACGCCGCCAACAGGGGAAGGGGCAACGGCGGAAGCGGCCCGTTTGGCGATGCGCTACTCATTTTTTCATTGGGGGCTACATCCATGGGCGATCTACGGCATCCTTGCCTTGGCGCTCGCTTACTTCCAGTTTCGCAAGCAGGAAGCCGGCATCATTAGCCGCACACTGCGCCCGCTGTTTGGCGCGCGGACAGAGGGTGGCCTCGGCATCGCTGTTGATACATTAGCCGTATATGCAACGGTTTTTGGCGTCGCCACTTCATTAGGATTGGGAGCCATTCAAATCGGCGGGGGGTTGCATCAGCTGTTTCCTGGCGTTCCGAACAGCTTTTCGACGCAATTGCTCATCATTGCGGTCGTCACTGTGCTGTTTATGCTCTCAGCGCAGAGCGGTCTCAACAAAGGAATAAAATTGTTGAGCAACCTTAATATTGCACTCGCATTGCTGCTCATGTTTTTCATGCTGTTTGCCGGCCCAACGAATTTTATTATGGATGTGTTCACAGCGACGATCGGAACGTACTTACAAAACCTCCCGTCGATGAGTTTCCGGCTCAATCCGTTTGAACAAAATGATTGGCCGAAAGTATGGACCGTTTTTTATTGGGCGTGGTGGATCGCGTGGGCGCCGTTTGTGGGAACGTTTATCGCTCGCATTTCCCGTGGACGCACGATCCGTGAATTTATGATCGGTGTCTTGGCGGTTCCAACGATTTTCAGCGCCCTCTGGTTTTCCGTTTTTGGCGGTTCGGCCCTTTATCTGGAACAGTTCCAACATGCCGGCATTGGTGAAGTGATGAATGAAAAAGGAATGGAGACAGCCTTGTTCTTTACATTCGAACATTTCCCGCTCTCAACGCTGCTTTCAGGAATCGCTATTTTGCTCATTTGTACGTTTTTTGTCACATCGGCGGACTCGGCAACGTTTGTGCTCGGCATGCAGACGACCAACGGCAGCCTAAACCCGCCAAACTCGGTCAAATTCATCTGGGGCGTTATCCAATCAGCGACCGCGGCCATCCTCCTTTTTGTAGGTGGCCTTGAATCGCTGCAGACAGCGTCCATCATCGCTGCGTTTCCGTTTGCGATCATCATGATCTTGATCGTTCTATCTCTTATCCGTTCATTCCAGCAAGAAGTGACGCGAAAAGCGAAAAAACCTATCCAATAATGACCAAAGGTGTCCCTCAAGCAACGGGACACCTTTTCTTATGATGGGATGGATGAAATGATTGACAGGCCTTATGATTCCCTCAGTTCTGTCGATCAGTAGCTGAAGCGAAATCTTTGCACAGGATGCATAAGAAAAAGCTGCCCGCTAAAGCCTCACATGTGCTTTATGCGAGCAGCCTTCTGTCGCATTCGGCTATGTTTAAGCAACAGGCAAAATGTCCGTAAGCATCCCGTTAGTTAAGCACGCGAACCGCCTTTACAAACCGTGTTTTCCAATACGATGAAGTGAGCGACGAATACGTAACGCCCAACGAAACAGTCGCATTAATCATTTGCCCATTGCCAGCGTAAATGCCAACATGGTTGATCGTGCCGTTCGAGTCAGTGTCAAAAAAGACAAGATCACCTTTTTGCAATTGGTTGAACGACACCGCTTTGCCAGCTTGTGCTTGGGCTGACGATGTACGCGGCAGCGAAATGCCTGCTTCGCTAAAAACACGCATTGTAAACGAAGAGCAGTCGAACACATCGGTGCGCGATGGATCTGCTCCGTACAAATATCTCGCCCCTAAATATTTTTCGCCGATTTTGATGATTTTGTCGGCAAGTGAAGCAGACGATTCAGACGCAGCCGGTTTAGCGGCCGGTTTCGTTTGTTGGGCGGTCGATCCTTGTTGCTCGGTGCGAACAGCGGTTGTTCCACCCGTTACTTTAATGGCTTGGCCAACGCGAATCATATTCGGGTTCGTAATTTGCGGATTGAGCGACAACAAGCGGTCAACGGTCGTTTGAAACTTGTTCGCAATCTCCGATAATGTATCCCCTTTTTGGGCGATGTACTGACCGTTCACAGCCGTGGCCGCCGGCCGAACAGTATATGTATTGGTGCTTTCTTGTCCGCCTGTTACTTTGAGCACTTGGCCGTCGCGGATGAAGTCCGGATTCGTAATGCTTGGGTTTAGTTTGACCAACGCTTCTACCGTTGTGCCAAACTTCTTAGCAATCCCGCTTAATGTGTCACCGAGCTGGACAGTGTATGTATGAGAAGCTACTTGTCCACTTCCGCTTTGTCCATTTACTTGCAATACTTGGCCTGGAAAAATGAGATCGGAAGATAAATTGTTTTGTTGTTTTAATCGATCGACGGTCGTATTATATTTCTTCGAAATTCCCCAGAGCGTATCGCCTTTTTGCACCGTGTGGCTTGCTGCTGAGGCCGCATGGCTGGCTAATAATGATCCGATCAATGTCCCGGTAAATACAAGTGCTTTTTTCATTTTATATCCCCCTATGACATCAATTTGACATTTCTCTATTTCCTTAGGTAAATTTCGCTATCACTCTACAAAAATCGCCATGTATTCCCGCACATGAGCCATTATAGTAAAATAAAAACAACTCGTCTGTAACAGAAAGAATAAAAGTAGATTACAAAATGATTACAAAAAAAACAGGACTGACTCAAAAAGGAGCCTGTCCTTTAGTGAAGCAATAGAATGGTGAATTCATTCGCCGCCCATATACAAGTGAAGAAAGGGGGGCTCGTTGCTGTTGAGACACCCTCGCCATTTACATTACTCGTTTAAATAACTTTTCAATTTCATATGTTGAAAAATGGACGATGATCGGCCGGCCGTGCGGGCAAGTGAACGGATCGGTCGTTTGCCGCAGCGTTTCGAGCAAGGCGAAGATTTCGTCGGTGCGCAAATGTTGATTCGCTTTAATGGCGCGCTTACAGCTCATGACGATAGCGGCTTGCTCGCGCAGCTGCTTTATATCGACCGTTTTGGCGGTCAGTACGTGTTCGATCATTTCCTCGATGATCTCTTTTTCTTTCCCTTTTGGAAACCACACAGGGTGGGAACGAACGAGAAACGCCCGCGGGCCGAACGGTTCAAGAAACACGCCGCAACGGGCGAGCTCGTCGCGGCAAGCGGCGATTCGCTCATATTCGTCGGCCGGATATTCAAACGTTAGCGGGACGAGCAGCTCTTGCACCTCATTGGTGACTTCGCCAAGTTTTTCCCGGAAATATTCGTAGTTGATCCGTTCTTGCGCCGCATGTTGGTCGATCATATAGAGTCCGAGTTCGTTCTCCGCCAAAATATAAGTGCCGTGCAACTGCCCAATCGGATAAAGCGGCGGGAGGCGGTCGACTGCTCGTTTCTCCTCTGCTTGCTCATCAGCTGGCAGGCACGCCTCGGTCGGTTCCTCCTCCACCTCGGCATCCCGCTTCAACTCAGCAGCAGGCAAATCGTTGACAGCGCCTGTCCTTCTTTCCGAAAACACCGACGCTTCGGCTTCTTCCGAAACGGCAGGCGCATCAGCCTGGGCGGCTGCAGGCAACGGGGAAAGCGATCCTTCACTGGCCAGGGACGCTGCTGCGGTCACATCGCTAGTTCCCCCTGCCTTTCCGTCGGGCTGGGCGGGCGGTTCATGAACGCGATGGGCAAACGTCCAAGATGCTTGCTCCGCCTTCGCTTTGACCGTTTTGCTGTCGGCAGATACGGATGGAATGAGCGTCCGCTGGCGGAACGCTTGGCGGATTGTCGCGGTAATGAGCTCGTTTAACTCCGCTTCTTTGCTGAAACGGACTTCCAGTTTCGCCGGGTGAACGTTCACATCAACGAGCACCGGGTCCATTTCAATCGCCAGAAATACAATCGGATAGCGACCGATCGGCAAGAGCGTATGATAGCCGGCTTCAATGGCCTTCATCAGCGGTATATTGCGCACATAGCGCCCGTTGACAATGAGCGACATATAATTGCGCGAAGCGCGTGTCACTTCCGGCAGTGAAATATAGCCACGGACAGTAAAATCGAGCGATTCCGCCTCAATCGGGATCATTTGTTTTGCCGTTTCCATACCGTAAATGGCAGCGAGCACATGCCGGACATCGCCGCTGCCGTTTGTCGCAAGCAACGTTTTGCCGTGATGGCGAAGCCGGAATGACACATCCGGGTGAGCGAGCGCCAGCCGGTTGACGACATCAGCCGCATGACCGAGCTCGGTATGGATCGTTTTCATATATTTCAACCTCGCTGGGGTGTTGAAAAATAAGTTGGATACCGTGATATCGGTTCCTTTGCGCCCGGCCGCCCGCTCGCGGGCCACGAGCGCACCGCCTTTTAACACGAGCTTCGTCCCCGGGCCGCTGCCGGTGCTTGTCACAAGCTCCACTTCGGACACTGAAGCAATGCTCGGCAACGCCTCACCGCGAAAGCCGAGCGTGCGAATGCGGAACAAGTCGTGCTCGTCTTGAATTTTGCTTGTCGCATGCCGTTCAAAAGCAAGAAGGCAATCCTCTTCTTCCATTCCGTCGCCGTTGTCGATGACGCGGATTTTCGTCATCCCAGCTTCCTCGAGTTCAATTTCGACCGCCGTACTGTGGGCATCGATGGCGTTCTCGACGAGCTCTTTTACCACCGAAGCCGGCCGTTCGACAACTTCGCCAGCGGCGATTTTGTTTGCTAGCTGATCGTCGAGCTTATGAATGCGTCCCATCCCCCCACCTCCGTTACTTAAGGAGTTTTTGCAGTTCATATAGCTTGTTTAACGCCTCAAGCGGCGTCATCTCAAGCAAGTTGACCTCCTTCAATGCTGCGAGCGCCTTTTTCTCTTTGCTGGACAAGTGCAGCTCCACAGGCGCCGGAGCTAAATCAGGAAACATGCTCAACTGTTCAAAGGTCGCTTCGTTTCCCGCGCTTGCTCTATGTTCGGCCTGCCGCTCAACGCTCTGTTCGACCACGCGATCAGCAGCCGAGCCCACGGTCAACTCCAACTCGCTTTGCTGCTGAGAAGCGGCTTCCATTAACGAGCCATTCTCTCGCCCAGCTTCCTCTCCAATGCCTTGTTCAAGGGAGCCGTTTCCAGACGATTGCTCGAGCTTGGCTAAAATGTCCCGGGCGCGCTCAATGAGTGAAATAGGCAACCCGGCCAGCTCAGCAACATGAATGCCGTAACTGCGGTCGGCTGGTCCGTCGGCGATTTGATGCAAAAAGACGACTTTGCCGTTTTCCTCGACAGCACGGGCATGAACGTTGCATAGCCGTTCGAGCGAGCTTTCCAACGCGGTCAGCTCATGATAGTGTGTGCTAAACAACGTTTTCGCGCCGATATGGTCGTGAATGTATTCGATCATCGCCTGGGCGAGTGCCATACCGTCATATGTCGATGTGCCGCGCCCGATTTCATCGAACAAAATGAGGCTGTTTTGCGTCGCGTGAGTGATGGCTCGGCGCGCCTCAAGCATTTCGACCATAAACGTGCTTTGCCCGGCTGACAAATCGTCAGCAGCGCCGATACGAGTGAACACTTGATCAAAAATCGGCAGCACCGCCCGCTCAGCCGGGACGAAGCAACCAATTTGCGCCATGATGGCGGTGAGCGCCACTTGCCGCATGTACGTGCTTTTCCCGGCCATGTTTGGTCCGGTGATGAGCAGCATTTCCCGCTCACGATTCATGTAGCAGTCGTTCGGCACGTATGTTTGCGCACCGAGCACTTTTTCCACGACCGGGTGTCGGCCTCCTTCGATCGCTAAGACGCGCTCGGTGGAAAACTGCGGGCGCACATAACGCCGCTCATCGCTCACCGTCGCCAATGCCTGAAGCACATCGAGCTCAGCGATTGCTTTAGCCAGCGTCTGTAAGCGCGGAATGTATTCCTTCACCTGCTCGCGAATGGCGACAAACAGCTCATATTCGAGTTCAACGCTTTTTTCCTCCGCTTCTAAAATGAGCGCCTCTTTTTCTTTCAATTCCGCAGTAATAAAGCGCTCAGCGTTGGCGAGCGTCTGCTTCCGTTCATAGCGTCCTTCCGGGATGAGGGGAAGGTTCGGCTTCGTCACTTCAATATAGTAGCCGAATACACGATTGTAACCGACTTTGAGCGATTTAATACCGGTGACTTCCCGCTCTTTCGCCTCCAGTTCGGCGATCCACGCTTTGCCGTTGCGGCTTGCGTCACGATAGCGGTCAAGCCGCTCATCATACCCGTCTTTAATGATGTTTCCTTCCTTAATGGAAAGCGGCGGCTGTTCTTGAATGGCACGCTCGAGCAAATCGACAAGCTCTTCGCACGGATCAAGGCGCCCAACCAGCTCGTCCACTTCGGCAAGCGGCAAGCCGCTCACCGTCTGCCGGAGAGATGGCACTTGGGAAAGCGATTTTTTCAGCTGCACGAGATCGCGGGCGTTGGCATTGCCGTAGGCGATGCGGCCGACGAGCCGCTCGATGTCGTAGACGTCGCGCAACCGATCACGCAGCTCGTGCCGTTCAAAATAAGAAGTTTTCAACGTCTCCACGAAATCGAGGCGTCGTTCGATTGCACGCTGGTCAATGAGCGGACGGTCAAGCCATTGTTTTAAGAGCCGACCGCCCATCGCCGTCACTGTTTCGTCTAACAGCCATAAAAGCGACCCTTTTCTTCCTTTTGACCGCACCGTTTCAACTAACTCTAAGTGCAGCTTCGAATGCCGATCCATTTTCATATACTGATCGACCTGATACAGCTCGGCCGGCTGTAAATGATCAAGCTGCCGTTTTTGCGTGCGGACGAGATAATGAAGCAAGCGGGCGACAGTCACCCGCAGCTTTTCTTGCGTCACGTGACCAGCCACGCTGCTCCATTCATCCCGCAGCCATGTTTCATCTTCATACGAGATCGCCGCTCCGTACCGTTCTTTCAGCTCACGCACCCACTCTTCCGCGCTGTCGGAGCTGATGACGATTTCTCGCGCCCCGATAGCATGCAGTTCGTTTCCTGTCTCCTCCCATGAAGAAAGGAGTGTCAACCGAACTTCGCCAGTCGACAAATCAGCGTAAGCCAATCCGTATGTACTGTCAGCAAACGGCGTCAGTGTCGCTAAATAATGGTTTTCTTTCTCGGTGAGCCCTTTGCCCTCCATGAGCGTGCCAGGGGTAACCAACTGAACGACTTCGCGGCGCACGACGCCCTTTGCCGTTTTCGGATCTTCGACTTGTTCGCAAATAGCAACTTTATAGCCTTTTTCCACAAGTTGTTCAATATAGCCTTGCGCCGAATGGTACGGAACCCCGCACATCGGCACCCGTTCATCGCCGCCTCCATCGCGGCTTGTCAGTGTAATTTCTAATTCTTGCGCCGCCTTTATGGCGTCATCAAAAAACATTTCGTAAAAGTCACCAAGACGAAAAAACAAAAATGCATCTGGATATTGCGCTTTAATGTGCAAATATTGCTGAATCATCGGTGTATACGATGGCATCATTTCTCCCCAACCTTTTTGGCCAGTCGGCCGTTGATTGCGCTACTATTATAACAAGCGACAAAAGAAAAAACTAGGAAAGAAATTTCCTAGTTTTACTCTTCTTCGCCGAGCAACAAATCCGGGCTTAAATCTTCTAATTCTTCGTCAAGATCGTCGTCGTCATAAAAATCATCGTCTTTGTTGCCGCACCCTTCCGGATTGATGGCGACACACACTTTTGTTTCACCGATCACTTCGGCGATAAACTCCCGCTCGACATCGACGACGATTTTGTTGCCGTTCGGCGAGATAGTGCATTCTAGGCAGTTCGGCTGCTGAATGACGCGAACGATAATATCGGTATCATCGCTAATTAAATTGTCTTTATCCCGATATTTTAACTTGACAACATCAGTGTATGAGACGGTTTCAGTGACAACTTCTGTTTTTGTATTATTGTGGTATGAATACCACACGTTAATGTCGTAGTGGCCGTGAATTTCGACCGTTTTATCGCATTTTTTCGCTTCATAGCGGTGGTTGATGATCCAGCAGCCAAGAATGCTTGACGGGCGGTTCGGCGCCGTCACCGTGTGGGTCGATTGCGTAAATTTGCGGCCTTTACCGACAACGGCTTTCGTAATAATTTCTCTGTATTCAGACATCGAACGGAACCCTCCTCAAATGAATCTTCATTTCATCCTATGCGTGATCTCCGCTAATGTGCACAACAAATGAATCATTATTCCGTATAGTTCATTGTATGCACGCGTTCCGTTCAATGTTCCTGCTTTTTCACCGCCAAACATTCGCACTGATCGGACGAGGTTCAGACCACCTGCCAATCAAAAAAGAAAAAGAGCCCGTCGTCTAGTGCGCCGCTGTACGGCGCTTTCTTAAAAAAGCTCCGCTCCTCCTCTCAATGCAGCCCCGTTGCTTATGACAAATGAAAAAAGCGCCCGAAAGGACGCTTTTTTGTTCGTTCATGACAAACAGACGCCATAAACGCGTTAATGGCAACCACCCTGCTTGCCGTAGCGAAGCGCCGCACCCGTTTCTCCGCGCAGCACATCGCCGCCAGTCGACGCAAGAATTTCATCGGTCACTGTATTGGAAATCGTCGAAGCGACAAGCTGAAGCAAATCGTTCACATCGGCCTGCGACTGCTGGAATTCACTGACGATCGGAATTTGCTCCAACTGCTCGTAAATGGCGTCAATTTTCTCCTCGACCCGCTTTAGCGCTTCATGTTTGCCGTAATGTTGGAAGTTGACTGCTTGTTTTTGCAGCGATTTTAACTCATTAATTAACGTGCGTACTTTTTCGTTTTGATGGATTTTTTCTTCGGCTCGCTTGAAAAAGTCAACTTCCTCTGTTTCGGCGATCATTTTCGCCAACTGCTTTGCCTGCGTCAAAATCTCATCCCGCGTATATTTTGCCATCTTAGTTCACCTCGATCGCTTCATTCGCTAACTCGCCTGTCAATGTCCACGTTTTCGCCTGCGTAATGCGCACATTGACCAATTGACCAATGAGCGATTTCGGGCCGACGAAATGGACAAGCTTGTTTTTACGCGTATACCCTGCTAACACATCCGGGTTCGTTTTGCTTTCGCCTTCAACGAGCACCTCGACGACTTGGCCCTCGTATTGTTTCATTTTCTTCGCTGCAATCTCTTGAACGAGGGCGTTCAAGCGCTGAAGCCGTTCTTTTTTCACTTCCATCGGCACGTTATCATTCATTTTCGCCGCTGGGGTGCCTTCACGTGGCGAGTAAATGAACGTATACGCCGAATCAAACTCGACTTCACGGTAAAGCGACAACGTTTCTTCAAACTGCTCATCCGTTTCGTTCGGGAAGCCGACGATAATGTCGGTCGTCAAAGCGACATCCGGAATGGCCGCTTTAATTTTGCGGACGAGTTCCAAATACTCTTCACGTGTATATTTCCGACCCATCATTTTCAAAATTTCCGTGCTGCCCGATTGCACCGGCAAATGAATATGTTCGACTAAATTGCCTCGTTTGGCAAGCACTTCGATGAGTCGGTCGTCAAAGTCACGCGGATGGCTTGTCGTAAAGCGGATGCGCGCGATATCAATTTTGCGCAGCTCATCCATCAAATCGCCAAGACCGTATTGAATATCGTTGAAATCTTTCCCGTAGGCGTTGACGTTTTGCCCAAGAAGCGTAATTTCCTTATAGCCTTGGGCGGCGAGCTGGCGCACTTCTTGAATGATGTCTTCCGGACGACGGCTCCGCTCTTTGCCGCGCGTGTACGGAACGATGCAGTACGTACAAAACTTATCGCAGCCATACATAATGTTGACCCATGCTTTAATGTTGCCTTTGCGCACTTTCGGCAAGTTTTCGACGACATCGCCCTCTTTCGACCATACTTCGACAACCATCTCTTTCGACATGTACGCCTCATGCAAAATGTACGGGAGGCGATGGATGTTGTGCGTGCCGAAAATCAAGTCAACATACTGGTATTGTTTTAAAATTTTATTGACAACCGCTTCTTCTTGCGACATACAGCCGCACACGCCAAGTAGTAAATCAGGGTTCGTCGTTTTCAACGGCTTTAAGTAGCCGAGTTCGCCAAACACTTTGTTTTCCGCGTTTTCGCGGATCGCACACGTGTTAAGCAAAATGACATTTGCATCTTCCGGACGGTCGGTCGGTTCATAACCGAGCGCCATGAAAATGCCGGCCATCACTTCCGTATCATGCTCGTTCATTTGACAGCCGTACGTGCGGATGTAAAACTTCCGCCCACGCCCCATGCCGCGGAATTCATCCGGAATCGTAAAGTCTTTCACATATTGTACTTCTTCCTTGCCACGTTTTTTCGCCTCTTTTAAGTTCGGCGGAAGAAAGACGCTCGTGAAATACTTCTCATAGTCTTTCGTCGTTTTTGCTTTGAGCCGCTCCAAGTCGGATTTTCTGTCCGCTGGATGGCTAGCTGTTTGAATTTGACCTGTTTGTTCTAAACGTTGCTTTTCGTTCATAACAATCTCCTTTCTTTCTTGGTCCAACTTTCGATTACATCCAGTTAGGTAGCTGTTGTTTTCGTTGCCGTCAACCTTTTTCCGGCAAAATTCTTCCATCACACACACTATCATAGTATATCGCGGGTGACAATGAAACACAATGGTTTTTGTTCCGGATGTCCGGAACATGTTATGATAGCAAAAAAACACCCGATGAGGCAAGTCCACATCGGGTGTGAATCATTTCCATTTTTACATAAACTCCGCTACTAACTCGGCGAATTTTTCTTTGCTTAGTTTCAAATCGGCTTCCGAAAGCGGCGTTGCGCTATAGCCCGGAACAAGCTCTTGGTACGACTTTTGTTCTTTATTTTGATAGATGAGCCCGGTAACAAGACCGTTATATTTCATCACCGTTTGCATCGCCATCTCCCGATTAGACGGATCGTACCCTTCGATGTCGCTCACTTTCACTAAATGCTCTTTAAACCATTCGTACGTGTTCACTTTATTGTATGTGACGCACGGGCTAAAGACGTTGATGAGCGAAAAGCCTTTATGTTTGACTCCTTCTTCAATCAAGCTGGTTAGCTCTTTTAAGTCGCTCGAGAAGCTTTGTGCGACAAACGTCGCCCCCGCGCTCAAGGCAATTTCAAGCGGCGACAGCGCCGGTTCAATCGATCCTTGCGGCGTGCTTTTTGTTTTAAATCCGGCGGCGCTGCGCGGCGATGTTTGCCCTTTCGTCAGCCCGTAAATTTGGTTGTCCATGACGATGTACGTAATGTCAATGTTGCGGCGAATGGCGTGAACCGTGTGCCCCATGCCGATTGCAAATCCGTCACCGTCACCACCGGCGGCAATAACCGTCAAGTCACGATTCGCCATTTTCACTCCCTGGGCAAGCGGCAAAGCGCGGCCGTGCGTGCCGTGAAACCCGTAGGCATGAATATAGCCGGAAATCCGACCTGAGCAGCCGATTCCGGAAATGACAGCCAGCTGGTGCGGCTCCAACCCAAGGTTGGCTGCTGCGCGCTGGATGGCGGCTTGAACAGAAAAATCGCCGCAGCCCGGACACCAGTTTGGCTTCACATCATTGCGGAAATCTTTAAAGGTGGCCATTGTGCTAACAACTCCTTACATTTGTTGTAAACATCGCCTGGTAAGAATGGATTGCCGTCAAATTTCAAGACGCTTGCCATTTTATCGGCATGACCGACGTTCATTTTCAACAGGCTCGCCAATTGCCCGGTCGCATTTTGCTCGATAACAACAACCCGTTTCGCTTTTTCGACAAGCGGCCGCATCTCGTCAACCGGGAACGGGTGCAACAGACGGATGTGCGCGTGGTTAACTTTGACACCGTCTTGCTCGAGGCGCTCAATCGCTTCCTCAATCGCTCCACGTGTTGATAAAAAGCCGACGAGAAGCAAATCTGGCTCTTCGTGACGGATGTACTTATGCACCGGCGTCGGGAAATGGACGTGCTCGAGTTTGCGCATCCGCTTCTCCATTTGCGCCTGGCGGTTTGCCGCTGTTTCGGACGGGCGGCCGGTTTCTGCATGCTCAACCCCAGTGACGTGATGGATGCCGTGTTTCGTCCCCGGAAGCACCCGCGGCGAAATGCCATCTGGTGTCAGCTCATACCGTTTAAAGTTTTCCTTGCCGGCAAGCGGCGGTAACTCCCCGGTCACGAGCTTGCCGCGGCGAATGTCGATCCGATCATAGTCAAGCGGTTCGACCGTCTGTTTGCCGAGCGACAGCTGCAAATCCGACAAGAAAATGACCGGACATTGATATTCCTCGGCTAAGTTTAACGCCTCCGCCATGTCGTAAAACGCTTCCTCAACTGTGCTCGGTGCCATAACGATTTTTGGAATTTCCCCGTGCGTACCGTAAATCATGGCAAGCAAGTCTGATTGTTCTTGCTTCGTCGGCAAGCCGGTACTCGGACCGCCCCGCTGCGTATCGACGACAACGAGCGGTGTTTCCGTCATTCCAGCTAAGCCGATCGCTTCAGCCATGAGCGATAGCCCCGGCCCGGCAGAGGCTGTAAACGCCCGTGCACCGGCATAGTTGGCGCCAATCGCCATCGTGCAAGCAGCGATTTCGTCTTCCGTTTGAATGACTGCTCCCCCGAACTCAGGCAGTTTCTTAATTAAATATTCCATGATCTCGGAAGCCGGAGTAATCGGATACGCGGCCATAAAGCGCGCCCCACCAGCAAGAGCTCCCAAGGCGATGGCATCGTTGCCGATCATAAACATCCGCTGTTTGCCATCGGCTTTTGCGAGCTTCATAGGCTCGGCGCGACCGTCAAGCTGCTTTTTCATATACTGCGCCCCAGCACGGATGGCCTCCATGTTTTTCTCAACGACTTGCGTCCCTTTGCGGGCGAACGTGTCCGCGACAACGCTTTCGAAAACGCTGGCATCTAAGCCGAGCACCGCACTCGTCGCGCCGATGGCAACCATGTTTTTCATCAGCGAGTTGCCAAGTTCCGTCGCAATCTCAGTGAACGGAACGACGTAAAGCGACACCCCTTCTTGTTCGGGAATTACTGGATTGAATTTGGCGTCTGCAATGACGATGCCGCCGCGGTGCAGCTCGTGAAAGTTGAAATCGATCGTCTCTTGGTCGAATGCCACCAAAATGTCTAAATCATCTGCGACCGCCCGCACCGGTTTCGTGCTGACGCGGATTTTATTGTTCGTATGCCCCCCCTTAATGCGGGAAGAAAAATGGCGGTACCCATATAAATAGTACCCGAGGCGGTTCAGCGCCGCGGAGAAAATTTCCCCTGTACTTTCAATCCCTTCCCCTTGCTGGCCGCCTACTTTCCATGACAGCTGTTCGATCATGTTTTACACCCCT
Source organism: Geobacillus sp. 47C-IIb (assembly GCF_014679705.1). NCBI lineage: Bacteria > Bacillati > Bacillota > Bacilli > Caryophanales > Anoxybacillaceae > Geobacillus > Geobacillus sp. 47C-IIb. The sequence goes on along the minus strand of NZ_CP061473.1, from coordinate 3,221,028 downwards.
TTATGTTCACTACAGCCTCTCGCTATTATTGTATCATTTTTCTGACAAAGCGACTACACTTTTGGGCGCCTTCCACGCGACAATTGTATTTTGTCAACATAGTCGACATTCCGCCTTTTATTTTAAGCTTAATAGAGGTATATATTCAATGATATTTATCACTCGGGCAAATGCTCGTAAAAATTACGAAACAAAAAACGCTCCACTTGCTCAGCGGAGTAATGCTTGTACAACTCATTGACAAGTCGGCGGTATTCCTTCACCGTTTCAAGGCCGGCCACCGTCTCCTCAATGCCGTCAAAATCGGAGCCAAACCCGACGTTGTTTGCTCCCCCAAGCGCGCATACGTAATCAAGGTGACGGAGAACATCAGCGACCGTCGCTCTCCGTTTGTCGTTTGTCAAAAAATCCGGCACAAAATTAATGCCGATCATCCCATCTTTTTCGATCAGCGCCTTGATTTGCTCGTCTGTCAAGTTGCGTGGGTGCGGACAGAGGCGATAGACGTTGGAATGGGAAGCGATCGGGAAACAGGCCGTCTCCATCACATCCCAAAACGCTTTTTCCGATAAATGGGATACATCGACCCACCGTTTCGTTTCATTGAGCAGCTCGACAACTTGTCGGCCGAACGCAGTCAACCCGGCCCCGCGCTTCTCCCACGCCCCGTCAGCGACAGCGTTTGGAAAATTCCATGTCAAACCAACGGAAGCAACGCCGAGGCGAAGGAGCGTCTTCAACTTGACAAGGTTGGCGCCAATCGCATCGCATCCTTCGAGCGTCAACATCGCTCCGATCTCCCCTTCTTTGAGGGTGGCGATGTCTTGTTTCGTCCGCACAACCTTCACAGACGGAAACAGATCCACAATGCGGGTGAAAAACATATCCACCATCTCGAGCGCCACCGTGAACCGAGCTTCTTCCGGCACTGTTTCTGGTACGTAGATGGCAAAACATTGCACTTTCACCCCGGCTTCTGCCATTCCCGAAAGCGTGACATGAAGCGATGGCTCGTCCTGAAACGATAATGAACGGTCTTGCCATAGTTTCATCAGCGCGTCACAATGGGCATCAAAAATCATTCATTTTCCCCCTTAAAAAAGCAAAAATAACCTGCCTGCCTTCGAAGCTGAAGGCGCCAACAGGTTATATTTTACCATTTACCAGTCATCCAGTTAACGAGGCTCGACGATTAATTTAATAGCTGTCCGTTCTTCTCCATCAATCATAATATCCGTAAATGCCGGAATACAAATTAAGTCCATACCGCTTGGTGCCACAAACCCTCGTGCGATCGCTACTGCCTTAACGGCTTGGTTCAATGCACCTGCGCCGATCGCCTGAATTTCCGCTGCGCCGCGCTCGCGCAACACCCCGGCAAGTGCACCAGCTACAGAGTTCGGATTCGATTTTGCTGAAACTTTTAATATCTCCATCTCTAGCTCCTCCCTCGTTTCCTTGGAAAATGGATTTCGATAAAAAGTCTTCACTGTAACTATATTCACTGCTTTGACAACTATTCCTGCACGGGAGGAGTATGTTTTTAAAAATTTATAAAAAAATAAACTATTCAAAATAAGGGTGGTCATCGTTAATGATTAAGCGCTCAATGCGAAGCGCCCGCCCACTTTTGGCATCAACATCGACAAGCACAGCGTTTAACTGGCTTCTTCCTTCCTTGATGTCGAAACGAACCGGCAGGCCGGTTAAAAACTTACGCAATACCGCCTCTCGGTCGACCCCTAAAATGCCGTCATACGGACCTGTCATACCGACATCGGTAATATACGCCGTTCCTTTCGGCAAAATCCGGTTATCAGCCGTCTGGACGTGCGTATGCGTGCCAATGACCGCAGATACACGGCCGTCCAAATACCAGCCCATCGCCTGTTTTTCGCTCGTCGCCTCAGCATGAAAATCGACAATGATGACCGACGTTCGCTCGGAAACAGCGGCAATCAATTCATCTGCCTTTTGGAACGGGCAGTCAATCGCTGGCAAAAACGCTCGCCCTTGCAAGTTGATCACCGCCACCTCGCCATGCTCGGTCGGCACGTAGACGATGCCTTTTCCCGGTGTGCCGGGCGGATAGTTCGCCGGGCGGATCAATGCTTTCGCCTGATCGATAAATTCAAAAATATCCCGCTTATCCCAAGCATGATTGCCGAGGGTAACGGCGTGGACCCCTTGCGCAAGCAATGAACGATAAATCTCCTCAGTGATTCCTTTCCCTCTGGCGGCGTTCTCCCCGTTAATGATGACGATATCCGGCCGGTGCTTCTCCTTTAATTTTGGCAAATAGTGCTCGACCATTTTTTGCCCCGGCGAACCGACGACATCGCCGATAAATAAAATTCTCATCATCAATCCCTTTCTAAATCAAAAGTATCGCCACTGTAAAGATCATCAGGCGATCGGTATACTCTCTTATTTTACGGACAAAAAAATAAAGTGGCAATAGGCTGCCACTTTATTTCGCATATTCGACCGCCCGCGTTTCGCGGATGACTGTCACTTTAATATGACCCGGATAATCGAGCTCTTCTTCGATTCGCTTGCGGATATCGCGCGCCAACCGATGCGCTTCCAAATCGTCGATCATATCTGGTTTGACCATGATGCGCACTTCGCGGCCAGCTTGGATGGCGTACGATTTTTCCACCCCTTCGTACGATTCCGCAATTTCTTCGAGCTTCTCTAAGCGACGGATATAGTTTTCCAGCGTTTCGCTGCGCGCCCCCGGCCGTGCCGCCGACAGGGCGTCCGCTGCCGCAACGAGCACGGCGATGACTGATGTCGGCTCGGTATCGCCATGGTGGGAGGCGATGCTGTTGATGACAACGGGATGTTCTTTATACTTCGTCGCCAACTCAACGCCGATTTCCACATGGCTTCCTTCCACTTCATGGTCGATCGCCTTGCCGATGTCATGAAGCAAGCCGGCCCGACGCGCCAACATTTCGTCTTCCCCGAGCTCGGCCGCCATCAGCCCGGCTAAAAACGCCACTTCCACCGAATGTTTTAGGACGTTTTGCCCGTAGCTCGTCCGGAACTTAAGCCGCCCTAAAATTTTAATCAAATCCGGATGCAAGCCGTGGACGCCGACTTCAAACGTCGTCTGTTCACCGACTTCGCGGATGTGTTCATCCACTTCGCGGCGCGCCTTTTCGACCATTTCTTCAATGCGCGCTGGATGGATTCGGCCGTCCTGCACGAGCTTATCTAGCGCAATGCGCGCTGTTTCGCGACGAATCGGGTCAAATCCGGACAAAATGACCGCCTCCGGTGTATCGTCAATAATTAAATCAATGCCGGTGAGCGTCTCGAGCGTACGGATGTTCCGCCCTTCGCGTCCGATGATCCGCCCTTTCATTTCATCGTTTGGCAAGTTCACGACAGAGACGGTCGTTTCGGCGACATGATCGGCGGCGCAGCGCTGGATGGCGAGTGACAAAATCGCCTTTGCTCGCTTGTCTGCCTCCTCTTTCGCCCGCGTTTCCGCTTCTTTGACCATCATCGCAATCTCATGCGACAGTTCCTTTTCGACGCGCTCTAAAATGAGATGGCGCGCATCGTCGCGCGTTAATCCGGAAATGCGTTCGAGTTCGGTTTGTTGCTGTTTGATGAGCGTTTCCACTTTGCTTTCCATTTGTTCAATATGCTGTTGTCTTTCATTTAACGCTTCTTCTTTCGCTTCGAGCAGCGCCTCGCGTTTATTGAGCGCCTCATCTTTGCGGTCGAGGTTTTCCTCCTTTTGCATCAAGCGGTTTTCTTGTTTTTGGAGTTCGCTTCTCCGGTCGCGGATATCGTGTTCCGCTTCCGTACGCAATTTATGAATCTCGTCTTTCGCTTCGAGAAGCGCCTCTTTTTTCAAGGCGTCCGCCGCGCGTTTCGCCTCTTCAATCAGCTGCTCGGCAGCTGCTTTCGCCCCACCGATTTTTGCTTCGGCAATCGATTTGCGAACAAAAAAGCCAACAACGGCACCAATGACTAAGGCAAGCAAAGCGGAGATGATGATCGAACCCATCGTTTCACCTCCTCTTGCTGTTCAATTTACTTTCGCTCTTTCTTCGCGCCACTGTTGCCCCCAATCGTCCGGCGCAAGTGGACATTCCCGTTTTCAAAACGTTAGCTCGGTCGTTTTGTTTGGCGTTTCCCGTGCGGCTTTCACCGCACGAAGGCGGTTCGCCTTTTCAAGCAGGCTAGCCCTGCTATATATTTGGACAAATATACATGTTCATTGTAAAGGTGGCAACATGAATTGTCAAGATATTACACAAGTGTGTCTCAGCCACTGCTCCAGCCGCTACGGTGCACCCTGTCCTCAGTGAAAAAGGCACGTTGACGGTTCCGTCGGGCGAACGGATAGACGGCCGGTGAACAACAGCTGGTTCCGTTCACTCAACTGTTCTCGATGGCAACGAAGGGCAAGATTCATAGGTTTCTCAACTTAAGAAATGGTCTTCTTGGCCACGCTTGTTATGACATTACCTGTCTCCTAGGAAAAAGGCGCCCTAGCAGTAGCTAGGACGCCTTCGTGCCATTACTCCTCAAGCAGCCCGAACTCGTCTTGCAGCGGTTCGCCCGCCTCGCCGGCATCGATGCCGTAATGTTTGCGGATAGCGCGGGCGATCTCTTCAGCAATATGCGGGTTTTCTTTCAGAAACTGCTTCGCATTCTCACGCCCTTGACCGAGCCGTTCATCTTTGTAGGAATACCATGAACCGCTTTTTTGCACAATGTCAAGCTCGGCCGCCATATCGATGATTTCCCCTTCGCGGGAAATGCCTTCGCCGTACATAATGTCGACGTCGGCCGTTTTAAATGGCGGAGCAACTTTGTTTTTGACGACTTTGATTTTCGTTTTGTTGCCAACCATGTCATTGCCTTGTTTAATTTGTTCAGCGCGGCGCACCTCTAAACGGACGGAAGCGTAAAACTTAAGAGCCCGTCCACCCGGCGTCGTTTCTGGATTGCCGAACATGACTCCGACTTTTTCACGGATCTGGTTGATGAAGATGGCGATCGTTTTCGATTTGTTAATGGCGCCAGACAGCTTACGGAGCGCCTGCGACATGAGGCGGGCTTGCAAGCCGACGTGGGCGTCACCCATCTCCCCTTCAATTTCCGCTTTCGGTACGAGCGCCGCCACTGAGTCGATGACAATAATATCGACCGCACCGCTTCGTACGAGCGCTTCGGCAATTTCGAGCGCCTGCTCGCCCGTATCGGGTTGGGAAAGCAACAATTCATCGATGTTGACCCCTAATTTTTGTGCATAAATCGGATCAAGCGCATGCTCGGCATCGATGAAAGCTGCTTGTCCTCCTTGTTTTTGCACTTCAGCGATCGCGTGAAGGGCAACAGTTGTCTTCCCGGATGATTCCGGACCATAAATTTCGATGATTCTCCCGCGCGGATAACCACCGACACCTAATGCTATGTCGAGCGCCAGCGAACCGCTCGGAACGGTCGAGATCTGCCGCTCTGCCTGTTCGCCGAGCTTCATAATGGCCCCTTTGCCAAACTGTCGTTCAATTTGTTTTAACGCCTGCTCTAATGCAGCTTGACGATCTTGGTTCACTAACCTACTCCTCCTTAATTCTCGAGCTACTTATACTATACCGCGTTTTGCGACCATTGCCAAGCAAAAAGTCGAACATTTATTCGTTTTTTCAATGGGGAAACTAGCAACAATCACCATACTGATGCAGTGGAAGAGAGCAATGTGCGGTGGAATATGTTTAAGGAAGGAAGCGGCCGGTCAATCGCTGGCCGCAAGCATCTGGAGCAAAAAGAAACAACCGTATTTGGCGGTGCGGACACGAATGTTATCGCGCGTGCCGGATAAAGTGAGGCGGTGGACAGTTGTGTCGCGCCCGCGGACAGCAACGCCAACATAAACGGTGCCGGGCGGATGGCCTTCAAGCGGATCAGGACCAGCAACGCCGGTAAAGCTGATGCCAACATCAGCGCTGCACATCGTCCGGACGTTTTCGGCAAGCAAGCGAGCGCACGATTCGCTGACCGCCCCGTCCGTCTCTAACAGCGCCCGCGGCACGCCAAGCATCCTTTCTTTCACGTCGTTTGTGTAGCAGACGCCGCCGCCTTGCACCACTGCCGATGCACCAGGGATGGCTGTCAGCTGTTCGAGAAACAGCCCGCCGGTCAGGCTCTCAGCCGCAGCGATCGTCCACCCTCTTTCTTTTAACCGTTCGATCGTTTTCGTAAACAGCGTTTCGTTGTTATATCCGTAACAATAGCGGCCGACGCGCGCCAAAATGGCCGCTTCCGTTTCATCAAGCAGCCGCTTCGCCTCCGCCTGATCCCGATGTTTTGCCGTTAGACGGAGCGTCACTTCGCCGTCGCCAGCCAGCGGGGCGATCGTCGGATTGGACTGGGCGTCAATCAAATCAGCAACCGCTGTCTCAAGCGCCGATTCGCCGATGCCAAAAAAACGAAGCACGCGCGATTCGATGCGCTCCGCAAGCGAAAACGCCCCACGCAAAAAGGCGGTTCCGTATTTTGTAAACATCGGACGCATTTCTTTCGGCGGCCCAGGCAGCAGCATATATGTAATGCCATTGACCGAAAGCGCCATCCCTGGCGCCATGCCGTGCTCGTTTTTCAGCACTGTCGATCCTTCCAAGATGAGCGCCTGCTTTTTGTTGTTTTCTGTCATTGGCCGGTTCGTGCGGACAAAATATGCTTCAATCGCCCGTAGTGCTTCCTCATCAGTGACAAGCCGGCGGCCGAGCAGACGGGCGATCGTCTCTTTCGTCAAATCGTCCTTTGTCGGTCCAAGTCCACCGGTAAAAATGATCAAGTCAGCCCTCGTCTGGGCAACATTGACGGCTTGTTCGAGACGGGCTGCATTGTCGCCGACGACTGTATGGAAATAAACGTTAATCCCAAGTTCAGCGAGCTGCTGCGACAAAAACTGGGCGTTCGTATTGGCAATTTGTCCGAGCAACAGCTCGGAGCCAACAGCAATGATTTCCGCATTCAACGGACGTTCCCCCTTTCCCGCCGGCTATTTCGAATGGGCAAAAGCATGTTTATTTTTCGCAAAGTAGTCCCAGCCAGACCAAATGGTGAACACCACTGCCACCCAAAGCGCCAAATCGGCGAACGGGAACGGGATGAGCGAAAACGGAAAATTATGCAACAACAAGGCAGCGATCGCCACAATTTGTGTCCACGTCTTAATTTTTCCAAGCATATTGGCCGCGACAACTTCCCCTTCGCCAGCGAGCACCAACCGCAGCCCGGTAACGGCAAACTCGCGACTGATGATGACGATCACCATCCAAGCCGGAGCCAAACCAAGCTCGACGAGCACGATAAGTGCTGCCGATACAAGCAGTTTATCGGCGAGCGGATCTAAAAACTTCCCTAAATTTGTCACCAATCCGTATTTACGGGCGTAATAGCCGTCAATCCAGTCTGTCGTTGAAGCGATGATGAAAATGAGCGCGCCGACAAGATGAGCGATCGGGAGCTCCGTCCTACCGATTTGGACGCTCCCCCATCCAAACGGAACAAGCATTACGATCAAGAAAAATGGGATGAGCATAATGCGCGCTACCGTAATTTTATTCGGCAAGTTCACAACAAATTACCTCCGCTAATTCAACATCTATCCGGACAAAGAAGCGGCTTCCTTTCTGAAAAAAAAGCCGCTTTTTACCATTATTTTTTCAAGATGAAACGCAGCTTTTGGTACACTTCGTCTTGCGGGGCAAACGGATAGGCAAACGGCTGGCCATTTACTTTCACATCGACATCGAGCGTGCGCCCGATTTTCACCCACACTTCGCTTTCCGCTGACAAGTCAAACGTTTTCGTTTGCCCTTTCGTTAAGTTGCCACGGTAAAATGAATGGCCTTTCGTGTTGTACACTTCGACCCATGACGCCCCTTTAGACGACAATTCAACAGTAAAAGAACTAGCATTTTCCACCTCAATGGTCGCCGTATTGCCTTGCTTTGTCGTCACGTTCAACGCAGCGGTTGGGGTAGTCGGCTTCTCATCATCGGTAACCGATTGTTCGTTTTCACCCTTTGCGTTTTCATCCTTTGCCTTCTCATCCGATTCCTTTGCTGACTGCTTTTCTTTCGCCTGCTCAAGCGGCGAGTTTTTCGAGCTTTCGACTTCCGCCGTCTCCGGGCTTGTCCGTGTCGACGGCTCGCCCGCCGTGTTGTGTTGGAGCAACACCCAAACGAGAACAGCCACCCCGATGACAAATGCCGCAGCAATCAGCTTCGGCAACCAGTCGAGCCATTTCGTCCCTTCGGCGGAAAGCTGCTGGCGCGTTTTCACACGCGACAGTGGCTGCGGAATATCCTCTTGATAAGACTGCGGAATATCTTGTTTATATTGTTCAAACAGCTCGTCCGGGTCAAGACCGACCGCCTCAGCGTATTGCCTGATGAAGGCACGTACGTAAAAGTTACCCGGCATAATCGCATAATTTCCTTCCTCAATGCCGATCAAATACCGCTTCTGGATTTTCGTCATCTCTTGCAGCTCGTCCAAGCTAATTTGTTTTTCCTCTCGCGCTTCCCGCAGACGTTTTCCCAATTCCGTCAACACCCAACACCTTCCATTTTTTTATTAAAAACCAAATTCAGAAAAACCGTCACCGCCCAACAAGGACGGGCGCTCGATCGCTTCGTAGGAAATATCTTCGCCCGGCTCATGGCGCAACTCGATAATATAATCAAAATCATCGAGCGTATATTCCGTATGGCGAACAAAAATATCCGGATGTTCCACGACTTTCGTCGACTCAAGGCGCATCAGTTCACGAATGAGTTGCCAGTGCTGCTCATTTGCTCGGCGTGTCGAGACGATCCCATCAATGATAAAAATGTTATCTTCGCTATATTCGTCTTCCATCAACTGGGTGCGGATGGTCTGCTTAATCAATGTCGATGATACAAACAGCCACCGCTTATTGGCGCAAACGCTGGCAGCAACGATCGACTCCGTCTTACCGACGCGCGGCATTCCACGAATGCCGACAAGCTTGTGCCCTTTTTCTTTAAAAATTTCTGCCATAAAATCGACAAGCAGCCCGAGTTCGTCGCGGACAAAACGAAACGTTTTTTTATCGTCGGCATCGCGCCGGATGTAGCGGCCATGGCGGACGGCTAGACGGTCAAGCAGCTTCGGCTGGCGCAACTTCGTTACCGTAATGTTGTCCATCGTCCGCAAAATCGTCGCCAGCCGCTCAATTTGCTCATTGTTGTCGCAAAGAAGCAGCATGCCGCGGCGCGAATCCCGAACGCCGTTGATTGTCACGATATTGATTGACAACATCCCAAGCAGCGATGCGACGTCGCCTAACAACCCTGGGCGGTTGACATGAATTTCATACTCCAAATACCATTCCTGCTTGCCCATCCCGTCTCCTCCCTTATCGTTGTCCGCACGAACGCCTTATGCTAAATTCATACTACTATAATCATGAGCGGAAAAGCAACCGAAAAGGGGAGAAGAAAAAAGAGAGGGATTCCCCTCTCTATCGATTGTTATTTTTGTTGGACAAGCTTTACCATCATGTTGGCAAGGACGTGCTGTTCTTTTTCATCAGCCACTTTCCAAAGATCGGACAGCACCCGCTCTTCCGGGTTTTTCGGATCGACGTTTTTCGCTAAATAGTCCCCGATTTGATAGGCGACGTCCGAGATCACTTGCTCGCTCAATCCTTGTTGTTGCGCTTGTTCGAGCCGATCAGCCAAAAAGTGTTTCCATTGTTCAAAGTTATCCAATACCGACATGTGCATTCCCTCCTTGATGAACGTTTCAAGGATAGTTTGCCTGCCCGCGCAGAAAATATACGTTTAGCAATGCCAACCGCCGTTGACAGAAATGACTTGGCCAGTAATGTACGAAGCGGCGTCCGATAAAAGAAACGCCACTGTTTTTGCTACTTCTTCAGGAGTGCCGAGCCGGCCGACTGGGATTTCGTCAGCCAGCGCTTCGAGCTCCTCGGCGCTGAATGCTCGCAACATATCGGTAGCAATCGCTCCAGGCGCGACAGCGTTGACGCGGATGCCGCTCGGGGCGAGCTCTTTGGCGAGCGCTTTGGCAAATGCATTTTGCCCGCCTTTTACCATCGAATAAACCACTTCACACGATGCGCCGCAAAGCCCCCAAATCGATGAAATCAACACAATATGGCCACGTTTTTTCGAAATCATCGGTGGAAGCAGTTTTTTCACGAGCTGCGCCGGACTTGTCACATGAAGGCGCACCATCCGCTCGATCAATTCATCGTTCATATCGGTCAACAATCCGTAATAGCTCGCCCCGCTGTTATAAATGATGGCGTCCACCGGGCGGTCGATTTGCGAAAGGAGCGCCTCGACTCCACCGGGCGCGGACAAGTCGGCTTCGAGCGGGACGATGTGTGTATCAGGAAGCTCTTCTTGTAACGCTTCGACCGGTGCCCGCCGCCGATAGTAATGAAGCAGCAGCCCGTAGCCGGCTTTAGCAAGCTCGCGGGCAATGCTTTGCCCGATGCCGCCTGAAGCGCCGGTGATTAACGCGTAGTTCATCAAACATTCTCCCCTTCCTTTTGCCGTAAAAAAGCATCCTTCTCATGAAGGATGCCATCATTGCCCTTTTGGCACAACTTCACAAACAGCGATTTGCGAGTCGCGGAAACACGAGTCGGCGACAGCGGCAATATCATCAAGCGTAAGCGACGAGAGCGCCGGCAAAATATCAAACAAGCTAGCGCCATAAAAAGCATAGCGTGTAAACTGGTTGGCGATGTATTCCGGCGAGTTGAGCGCGCGCAAAAAGGCACCCATTTTTTTCTTTTTCACTCGTTCGATCTCGTCTTTTTGTACCGCGTCAGCTGAAAACGACTGCAGCACCTTCTGCACCTCTGCCGCCAGCCGCTCCGCATCTCTCGTGTCGCCGCCGACAAGGGCAAAGCCAAATTCGCGCTCTTCCGTATAGTCGTACATAAACGTATCGTCAATCAATCCTTCGCGATACAACCGTTCGTAATGCGGCGAGCTTTTGCCGAACAAGTAGTCAAGCAGCACGTGAAACGCGAGCTCATGGCGGAGTTTCTGTTCGCCGATATTCGGCACGGACGGCGCTTTAATACCGACAAAACATTTATTCGTCTGCACATGCATCGGAATGACTTTTTTCTTTTCCGCCACACCGCTTGGCTCTTCGTACGTGAACCGTTTCACCTCAGGCGCTTGCGGGAATGACTTTTTCGCCTGATTGTCTCGGATTTGCTGCATAATTTGTTGCTCATCGACCGGACCGACAACAAACAACAGCATGTTGCTCGGGTGATAAAATGTTTCGTAACATTCATACAGCAACTCTTTTGTAATCTCAGCAATCGATTCGATTGTGCCGGCGATGTCGATTTTGACCGGATGGTGATGGTACATGCTTTCGATGGCACCGAAGTAAACGCGCCAGTCCGGGTTGTCATCGTACATGCGAATTTCCTGGCCGATGATGCCTTTTTCTTTTTCGACGGTCTTGTCGGAAAAATACGGCGTTTGTACAAAATCCATTAACGTCTCCAAGTTTTTCTCCACGTTGTCGGTGCTTGAGAACAAGTAGGCAGTACGGGTGAACGTCGTAAAAGCGTTCGCCGAAGCGCCTTGTTTGCTAAACTGCTGAAACACGTCGCCGTCCTCTTTTTCAAACAGCTTATGCTCCAAAAAATGAGCGATGCCGTCCGGGACGCGTTTCATTTCCGTTTTTCCGAGCGGGACGAACTGGTTGTCGACAGAACCGTAGTTCGTCGTAAACGTCGCATACGTTTTGTGAAACCCTTTTTTCGGTAAAATGTAGACATCAAGACCGTTGTCCATTTTTTCATAAAACAACGTTTCTTGCAGCGTTTCATACACCCGCTTTTCCATTTTCCGTCGCCCCCTCCATTCCGGTCAAAAAGTACACCGTATCGAGCGCCACCTTTTCGGCGACGCGCACGACATCCTCGCGCGTCACACCATCCGTGCCGGCAAGCCATTCGTTTAACGGGCGTTTCCGCGTTGAGACGACGTTATGGTACAGCACCTCGACAAGCCCGCGCGGCGTATCAAGCGTCTCAAGCAGCTGATTGCGGATGACCGCTTTCGTTTGTTCCATTTCTTCATCCGTAAAATCGCCGTTTTTCATCGCCTGCATTTGTTCATCAATAATGCGGCGCGCCTTTTCATAATTGGCCGGCTCAATACCGGACATGACCAGCAAAAGCCCCTTATGGCTTTCAAGTCGGGATGCAGCATAGTAGGCGAGGCTCGCCTTCTCGCGAACGTTGATAAACAGCTTTGAATGAGAAAAGCCGCCGAAAATGCCGTTAAACAGCTGCAAGGCGTAATAATCATCATCTTCGTACGTCACATTCGTCCGGTAGCCGATGTTTAATTTTCCTTGCTTCACGTCTTGCCGCTCGATGACTTCGTTTATTTCTCCTCGCGCTTTTGCCGAAGCGAGCGGCGCACGCGACGGCTGCGGACGGTCCGGCAAAGAGAAGCGACGCTTGACAGCAGCGAGCACTGCTTCTTCGTCGACGTCGCCGATGACATACAAATCAAGCTCATCTTCAGCCAACGACTGCTCGTAATAGCGATACAGCCGTTCCGCTGTGATGGCGTCAATGTCCTCGAGCTCGCCGTTTGGTGAGAGGGCGTACGGCTCACCTTTGCACATTTCTTGCACGAGGCGCATGTTTGCATAGCGCATTTTATCATCATATACCGCTTGAATACGCTGGCTTAGCGCCTGTTTTTCCCGAGCGACGATATCCTCAACAAACCGGCCGCCTTCAAGCGCTGGGCGGAACAAGAGATCGGCGAGCAATTGAAGCGCTTTCTCCAGGAGCGGCGTTTGCTCTGGCAAAAACCGTTCATTCGCAACATCAATGCGGATCGTCATGATATGGTCTTCGCCTTTTTTTGTTAAATCGACGTTCAACGTCGCTCCGTACAGCTCATCTAGGTAGGTGCGCAACGCCTTGACGCTCGGATAATCGGCCGTGCCGCTTTGCAAAACGTACGGAAGCAGCGCACGCAGCGTTACCGTTTCTTTGGCAAGCGGCGCTTTCATTTTCCAAACAAGTGTATTCGTTTTATACTTATTAGTCGAAATCATATGGACACGAACCGGCCCAACCGTTGTTATTTTTTCATCGACCAATCAAACTCCTCCTTTTCCTTCGTAAAGTGGGCGATATCTTTATTGTGAGATGTCTTATCAACAATATACCTGTTGCCTAGCGGAAAATGCAAATAAATCCACCTTCCCTATCTGATGAAACAATAAAAAACGGCTGCCCGTTTTTGTTCGGACAGCCCGTTTTCTTACCGTTTTCCTTTCACATATGGCGTGCCGGCTGCTTTCGGCGCTTCCGCACGGCCGATAAAGCCAGCAAGCGCTAAAATCGTGAGCACATAAGGGGCAATGAGCAAGTAGACAGTCGGTACGTTTTTCAAAAATGGAATGGTTTGTCCAACGATGCTTAAACTTTGCGCCAGTCCGAAAAACAGCGCCGCCCCCATCGCGCCGATCGGATGCCATTTGCCAAAAATCATTGCCGCGAGCGCCATAAATCCATGCCCGGAAATCGTTGCATGGCTGAAGTCGCGGGAAATGATTGTCGCATACACTGCACCGCCTAAGCCGCCGAGCGCCCCGCTGATCATGACAGCGATATAACGCATTTGAGCGACGTGAATCCCCATCGTATCAGCTGCCATCGGATGCTCACCAACGGCGCGCAACCGGAGGCCGAATGGGGTTTTATAAATGATATACCAAGAAACAAACGCCAAAATAATCGCTATATACGAAGTCACATACGCATTAGAAAACAACAGCGGGCCAATGACCGGAATATCACTTAATACCGGTACATCAATTTTGTCAAATCCGACTTGAATTTGATCAGTTTGCCCTTTGCCGTACATCTTCTTCACTAAAAACAACGACAAACCGAGGGCTAAAAAGTTGATTGCCACCCCGCTGACGACTTGGTCGGCGCGGAACGTTACCGAGGCGACTGCATGGAGCAAAGAAAACAGCGCGCCAACTACGATGGCTGCCACTAGGGCGAGCCACGGCGTCAGCGAACCAAACTGGTCGGCAAACGTTAGATTAAAGACAATACCGGTAAATGCACCGATGACCATTAACCCTTCAAGACCGATGTTGACAACGCCGGATCGTTCGCTAAACACGCCACCAAGCGCGGTGAAAATAAGGGGAGCAGCAAAGAAAATGGCTGTTGGGATAATCGTTTGCAATACATCATATACGTTCACTTACTCCGCCCCCTTTTGCCCACGAGATAACAGCCAACGAATCATATAGCTGGATGCGACAAAGAAAATAATGAGTGCGATAATAATATCGACAAGTTCCGTTGGTACGCCGGCGCCCGATGGCATCTCAAGCGCCCCGACTTTCAAGGCGCCAAATAGCAACGCAGAAAGCAAAATGCCAAACGCGTTGTTGCCGCCAATTAAGGCAACAGCGATGCCGTCAAATCCAAGTCCGGTAAACCCGGCTTTCGTCGAAATGTTGCCGAACGTGCCGAGCCCTTCCATCGCCCCGGCCACACCGGCAAAGGCACCGGAAATGACCATGGCTAAAATAATATTGGCGCGCACGTTCATGCCGGCATACTGTGAGGCATGTTGGTTGAATCCAACCGCCCGCAACTCAAATCCTTTCGTCGTCCGCTCAAGCAAAAACCACATGACAAATGCGGCAGCAATGGCGATCAAAATGCCATAGTGCATCGTCGAGTGGTACGTCATGGCCTCCAAAAACTCCGATTGGAGAGAGGCGCTTTGTTTGATCGGCTCCGATTTAAATCCCTCATCCGACAGCACAGAACGGATGAAGGCATTCGTCACGTGTAAAGCGATATAGTTCATCATAATCGTAATAATGACTTCATGCACTTTTACGTACGCCTTTAATACCCCCGGGATCAATCCCCACAGTGCCCCGGCTGCAGCGGCGGCCAAAATGGCAAGCGGCAAGTGGATGATCTTCGGCAAGTCGAAAGACACCCCAACCCAAACGGCGGCAAGCCAGCCGACGATGAGTTGCCCTTCGACCCCGATGTTAAATAAACCGGTGCGAAAGGCGAAGGCTACCGCTAGCCCTGTTAAAATGTAGGGAGTCGTCTGGCGGATCGTTTCCCCGATGTAATACGCATCGCCGAACGCTCCGTAAATCAGAGAGCTGAAGCCCGCGACCGGATTATAGCCGCTTACGAGCATGACGATCGAGCCGGCGATCATGCCGAGCAAAACGGCCAACAATGGAATCAAAAATTGCTGATGACGATTCGACCTCATGACGACACACCTGCTTCCTTCCGTTTACTTCCAGCCATCAGCAGCCCGAGTTCTTGTTCCGTTGTTTCTTTCGGATCAACGATGGCGATAATTTTCCCTTCATAAATAACGGCGATCCGGTCGCTGACGTTCATCACCTCATCGAGTTCGAACGACACGAGCAACACCGCTTTTCCTTGGTCGCGCTGCTCGATGAGCCGCTTATGGATAAACTCAATCGCCCCGACATCCAGCCCCCTCGTCGGCTGAGCGGCGATCAATAAGTCTGGATTGCGGTCGACTTCGCGGCCGATGATCGCTTTTTGCTGGTTCCCGCCGGATAGCGCCCGCGCTTTCGTGTACTCGTCTGGCGTGCGCACGTCAAACTCGCGGATGAGCTGGCGCGCTTTGTCATAAATCGCTTTAAAGTTCAACATGCCCCGTTTCGAGTAAGGCGGTTTATAGTATGTTTGCAGCACCATGTTTTCGCCGATCGGAAAATCAAGCACAAGCCCGTGCTTATGCCGGTCCTGCGGAATATGGCCGACGCCGGCTTCGACGATTTTGCGCGGCGGCAAGTTCGTTATCTCCTGGCCGTTCAGCTTAATCGTCCCTGATTCCGCCTTAACCAAGCCGGTTAACGCTTCAATCAGCTCGGTTTGCCCGTTGCCGTCAACCCCGGCGATGCCCACAACCTCACCGGCGCGCACCGTCAAGTTCAGGCCGTTGACAGCCGTGACACCGCGGGCGTCTTTGACGACTAAGTTTTCAATTTCGAGCACTGGTTTCCCCGGTTCAGCTGGCCGTTTTTCAGTCGTAAACTGCACCTCGCGGCCGACCATGAGCGCCGCCAGCTCGTTCGGATTCGTTTCAGCGACGTTAAGCGTTGCGATTCCTTTGCCGCGGCGGATAACGGTAACACGGTCGCACACTTCCATAATTTCTTTGAGCTTGTGCGTAATTAAAATGATCGATTTTCCTTCGCGGACGAGCGTACGCATAATTTCGATGAGCTCGCGGATTTCCTGCGGCGTCAAGACGGCGGTCGGCTCGTCAAAAATTAAAATGTCCGCACCGCGATAAAGCGTCTTTAAAATTTCGACGCGCTGCTGCATGCCGACGGAAATATCGGCGATTTTCGCTGTCGGGTCAACTGCTAGTCCATACCGCTCGGACAGTTCGCGCACTTCCTGTTCAGCCCGCTTCATGTCGATCGTTCCCGCCCGTGCCGGTTCGCTGCCTAAAATGATGTTTTCCGTCACTGTAAACGTATCGACGAGCATAAAGTGCTGATGCACCATTCCGATGCCGAGGTCGTTGGCGACATTCGGGTCGGTGATGCGCACTGGCTTCCCTTTGACGCGGATTTCGCCGCCATCTGGCTGATAGAGGCCAAACAGCACGTTCATCAGCGTCGACTTGCCGGCACCGTTTTCACCAAGGAGGGCGTGAATTTCCCCTTTTTTCACCTGCAGCGTAATGTTGTCGTTGGCGACGAAGGTGCCGAACACTTTGCGAATGTTAAGCATTTCAATTACGTATTCCAAGCAATTCACTCCCCACTTTGGCAAGGTCAAAATCACAAAATGAGAGGCGGCAACACTATAGATGCAGCGGCTGCCCGACGCAAGCTAAAGGCTTGTCTACGCTGCGTCGCGGCATGACGGAAGAGCGAACAGCCCATCTCATAGACTTATCCATTGGTCTCAAACGGCGCTGTTCGGTCTCCCAACAGTTGGTCCAATCATTCCGTAAAAACGGCGAATGGTAAAGCACCAAATGGCATCTATATAGACCGCCCTTCATTTCATGATTTTGAAAAAGGCTAGCGGCGCGCACTAGCCTTTTTCATTTCATTATTTCAACGTTGCAGCAAATTGTTCGTACTCTTTTCGGTTCGTCGGCACTTTCACTTCACCGTTAGCGATTTTTTCTTTCCATTCATCAACCGCTTTTAGCACATCATCCGGAATGTTGTCTTGCGTCGGGGCAATACCGACTCCGTTTTCCGGCAAGCCGTACTCAATCGCTTGACCGCCTGGGAAGTCGCCGGCTTGCGCCCGTTTGGCAACGTCATAAACAGCTACATCGACCCGTTTAACCATCGACGTGAGCGTCACATTGTATGTTTTGTCGCCGATCTTAACCTCGCCTTCCGGAGCTTGGTCTTTATCGACGCCGATGACCCAAATTTCACGGTTCGGATCTTTTTTCTTTAAGTCTTTTGCTTCCGAGAAAACGCCGTTTCCAGTTCCTCCGGCTGCATGGTAAATAATATCAATACCGGAAGCGTACATGCTTGAGGCGATCGCCTTCCCTTTATCCGCTTGGTCAAACGCTCCAGCATATTGCACTTCGACAGTCGCTTTCGGATTGACCGCTTTGACGCCGGCCCGGAATCCGCTTTCGAATTTCTCAATCAACGGAATTTCCATCCCGCCGACAAAGCCGACTTTATTTGTTTTCGTCATCAATCCGGCGACAACACCGACAAGGAACGAGCCTTCGTGCTCTTTAAACGTAATGCTTGCGACATTCGGTGCATCAACGACCGTATCAACAATGGCAAAATGCTTTTTCGGATTTTGCTCGGCCACTTCTTTCATCGCATCGCCCATCAAATAACCGATACCGTAAATCAAGTCAAAGTCGTTGCGCACGAGCTTGTTTAAGTTTGTCGGATAATCGGCATCGCTCGTGGATTGCAAATAGTCATAACCGCCGCGCCCTTTCTCAAGGCCGTTATCTTTACCGAACTTTTGCAATCCTTCCCAAGCCGACTGGTTGAACGATCTGTCGTCAACGCCACCTACGTCCGTGACCATGGCAACGCTGAACGTATCTTCTTTCTTGCCTCCCGCATTGTCTCCTCCTTGGCCGCCACAGGCAGAAAGCAGCGTACCGGCAGCGAACAGAACGGAGAGCGCCCATCCGAATCGCTTTTTCACCATCCATTACCCCCTATTAAAAATTTGTTCCTAAATTAGTATGAAACTTCCGCTCTCTTTCTATGTACCGATTTCACCCCCTTTAAAACCCGAATCGCTTCCTCATTACGTGAAAGCTGAACTTGTCGGAGCGGAAGTAGTTCGTTGAATAAAAAATCGGTTCATCATTTTTGTCAAAATGCATTTGTTTGAGCACGAGCAAGGCTGTTTCTGGATCACATTGCAAAATCGGCGACACTTTCTCATGATAGCCGAGCGGCTCAATGCGCGCGACTGCATAAGCAATATCACGGTGCGCTTGATTGTGCAAGTTTTCAAACAGCGACTCATGCTCATACGAAATGCCTTTTGGCAAATATTTGCACAAAATTTTATCAAGGCAATAGACGACTGGCTCCCCATTGGCCGTACGCACTCGCTCGATGAGCAAAATCTCGTCATCCGGCTGGCATTGAAAGCGGCGCATATCATCTTCCGTCGGCTGTTGGATGGAGGAAGACAAAAAAATCGTCCCCGGTTTGCGCCCAGCTTGACGGATCATGTCGGTCACGCTTGAGAGCTGCTCAATGCCGGATGTAAACAGCGGGCGGGCATTGACAAACGTTCCGACGCCATGACGGCGGATGATGATGTTTTCTTCCTCAAGCACCCGAAGCGCCTCCCGCAACGTCGCCCGGCTGACGCCGAGCTGTTTGGCGAGCTCAAACTCAGATGGCAATTTTTGCCGCTCTTTGTATACCCCAGTTTCAATATCGTGTTTAATACGATCAATGACTTGCAAGTAAAGATGGCGGTTGTCTGATTTGATTGACATGACAACGTCCTCCACGTTACGCATTTCCTTTAAGATCAGACCTCTGACATTAGACATATAACCTTTTTGACATTACTATAACATTTTTTACAGACCAAATAAATAGGTGTAATCAAATTTTGTCGAAAAAAAAGAAATATGGTTGGTAGCGCTTCCAATATGATACACCTTTGAGCAGGCAGGTGAAATGAACCTGCCTGCTTCCCTGTTTATGACGTCTTTTTTAAATCTTCTTTTGACCAAAGAACAGCGCGCGGCTTGCTGCCTTCATACGGACCGACAACGCCGCGCTCCTCCATGGCATCGATGAGCCGGGCGGCGCGATTATAACCGATGCGGAAGCGGCGCTGCAACATTGAAACAGAGGCGCTTTGCATTTCCACGACAAGACGGACAGCTTCTTCGTACAGATCATCTTCGACTGCTGAGGAGTTCGCTTCTCCATCTTGGACGATCATTTCCTCATAGTATTGCGCCTGCTGCTGGCCGATGACAAACTGAACAACCTCTTCCACTTCCTGATCGGATACAAACGCTCCTTGGACACGCACTGGTTTTGACGCTCCCATTGGTAAAAATAGCATGTCGCCACGGCCAAGCAATTTTTCCGCTCCGCCCATATCCAAAATGGTGCGTGAATCGATTTGCGACGAGACGCTAAAAGCGATACGAGATGGGATGTTCGCTTTGATGACGCCGGTAATGACATCGACCGATGGGCGTTGAGTGGCAATGATTAAATGGATGCCGGCAGCGCGCGCCATTTGCGCTAAGCGGGTGATCGCTTCTTCGACATCCGAAGACGCCACCATCATCAAATCAGCCAGCTCGTCAATGATGACGACGATATACGGTAAGAGCGGCTGCTGTTCTGGTACCGTTTCGTTCTGTTGGCGAATATGTTCGTTATACCCTTCAATGTTGCGTGTGCCGGTATGGGAAAACAGCTCATAGCGCCGCTCCATTTCTTGGACAACTTTTTTCAGCGCCTGGGCCGCTTTTTTCGCATCGGTGACAACCGGCGTCAACAAATGGGGGATGCCATTATACACGCTTAACTCGACCATTTTCGGGTCAATCATCATCAACTTGACCTCATGTGGCTTCGTGCGCATAAGCAGGCTAACGATAATGCCGTTAATGCAGACGCTTTTGCCGCTGCCAGTGGCGCCAGCGATCAATAAATGCGGCATTTTGTTCAATTCGGCGGCGACGACTTCTCCGGAAATGTCGCGTCCAAGCGGGATTAAGAGCTTGGCCTCAGGCCGCGTATGTTCGACGGCTTCCAACACTTCGCGCAGCGACACGGTGGCGATTTCTTCGTTCGGCACCTCAATACCGATCGCAGATTTGCCGGGAATCGGTGCTTCAATGCGAATATCTTTCGCCGCTAGAGCGAGCGCCAGATCATCGCTTAAGTTGACGATTTTACTCACTTTCACCCCGACATCTGGGTATACTTCGTATTTCGTCACGGCCGGGCCAAGATGCACTTGCGTCACTTTCGCCTTAACACCGAAGCTTTGGAACGTTTTCTCTAATTTGCGCGCATTGGCGTAAATGTTGGCATGATCGGCCGATTGCCCGGCCGGTTTCGGCAGGCGAAGAAGTTCAAGCGGCGGCAAATCATAGTTGGTGTTTTCATGCTCGGAAAACGCCAACGGTGGCGTCGATGCATCCCCGTTTCCGCCGTCATCGCCTTCAGTTGGCGGCTGCTTTTCTTCTTCGAGCTCGACTGCCGACCGGACAGCGGCAAAATCGGATATGATCGGCGGTGGGGAAAGGAGCTCGTCCTCCGGTTCAGCGGTGCCGGCTTCGGCAGGCTCATCTTCCTGCTGGGCAGCCGCCTTGTCCTGCAGCTTGCGTCGTTTCCGTCCGTTATTAGCCCGCCTTTTTCGTCCCGTCACCCATTGCTTCATATCCTCAACAAACGCTAACCATTCTTGGCGCAGAAACGTTGCTACTAAGACGATCAGTCTGCCAGCCGTCTCACGCAACGATTTTCCGGTCAGCACGATGAAGCCGACGACGAACAAAATGAAGCAAATCCATTTCGTCCCGAGCGCATCAAACAGCTGATAGCTGGCGGCAAACAACAACGCGCCGACCATCCCGCCCCCTAAATCGATAGCGGTCTCCTTGCCGTTTGCTTCGTTCCAAAACAGTTCCCATGTCGTGCGAATAACGCTTGGATCGAGTTCACCGCGCCGCGACATGAGTTCAAACAACTTGCCATGGCTTAATAACAAAAACGCCGCAGCAATAATCGAAGCACCAACAAACGGTCGGCTCGCCCATGACGGCCACTCCCGTTTCCATATCAAGATGAACGATAAAATGAATAAACCGCCTACTAATAGCATGTACCATTCGCCGAAAAAAAAGCGGCTGATCAACACAAGCGTTTCGCCGACGAGCCCGAGGCGAGCCATCGCAACAACAGCAACGGTCAATAGCCCAAGGCCGATCAGTTCAAAGCGAATCGCCTCCGCCCACGGCTGCTTCCTTGACGGCTTTCCCCTTTTTTTTCGCTTTCGTTTCGCCATCATCGCTCACTCCAGCATGAATGAATTGGCAAGCTGGAAAAAAGCAGCCAACAATGGCTGCTTTTTTCTGCTTCCCTATTATTATATCATGAACCGCTGAACAATTCATTACGATGTTGCCGCGGAAATCGGAAACCGCGCTCCGGGTGCATATTTGGCGTTTAAAAAGTGGTAGGGGTTTGTGCTTAAATTTTGCACGATTTCATATTCACCATTTTCCACGATTTGGACAAGAAACGGAATGCCGTCATAATAGACCATTTTTTTCTTTTCATATTCGGCCGCATCCACTGGGAACAACAAATGTTCGGGCATGACCGTATATAAAATCATTGGATCATCTTCCCTTCGCCCCCTTTTTTCATCTCGATCAACTGCCGCAGCTTCGCCATTGCCTGCGACACGCCGCCGACTTCATCGATCAGCCCATACTGGACGGCGTCAGGCCCGATAACGTTCGTTCCGATATCACGCGTTAAATTTCCTTTCGAAAACATGAGCTCTTTAAATTTTTCTTCGCTAATATTGGAATGTTTCGTCACGAAACGGACAACACGCTCTTGCATTTTATCCAAATACTCGAACGTTTGCGGCACACCGATGACAAGCCCGGTTAGACGAATCGGATGAATCGTCATCGTGGCTGTCTCGGTGATAAATGAGTAATTGCACGACACGGCGATCGGCACGCCGATCGAATGGCCGCCGCCAAGCACAACGGAAACGGTCGGTTTCGAGAGAGAAGCGAGCATTTCCGCGATGGCGAGCCCGGCCTCGACATCGCCGCCGACCGTGTTTAAAATGACGAGCAGCCCCTCAATTTTCGGATTTTGCTCAATGGCGACGATTTGTGGAATGACATGTTCATATTTTGTCGTCTTATTTTGCGGGGGCAACTGAACATGGCCTTCTATTTGGCCGACGATCGTCAAACAGTGGATGTTCGTATCCGGCTCCATTTGTGGGATATTCGTTTGCCCAAGCTGGGTAATGGCCGCGGTAGCTTCGTCCGTTTTCGTTTCTGCATTTTCTTCCGTCTCTGCTTGGAAGTAACGCTCCTTCTCCATCCTTATTCTTCTCCTTTCTGTTGGTCATACGTTTAGTATGGCCGAAAGGAAAAGAAAAATGCCGGCAACGGCCAACCGTTTCCAGCATTTCCCCCGTGGACTTTGAGCATGATTGCATTATACTTCCATAATAATAGGTAAAATCATCGGTTTTCGCTTCGTTTTTTCAAATAAAAACTGGCTTAACGCCTCGCGAATGTTCGCCTTTAATGACGACCATTCAAGCATGTACGACTCAAGGCAACGTTCAATGATCGCCGCTACCATTTGTTCCGCTTCCTCAAGCAGCGTTTCGGCCTCGCGCATGTAAACGAAGCCGCGTGAAATGATCTGCGGACCGGCCGCAATCGTTTTCGCTTCTTTGTTGAGCGTGACGACCGCGATTAAAATGCCGTCCTGTGACAATAGGCGCCGGTCGCGCAACACGATGTTGCCGACATCGCCGATGCCAAGACCGTCAATTAAAATGTTGCCGTACGGCACTTTGCCGCCAGGGCGGGCAGTTCCGCTTCGGAATTCGATCACTTCGCCTTTATCGAGCAAAAACGTCCGCTCTTCCGAGATGCCGACTGCTTTCGCCAAGCGTGCGTGCGCCTTTTGCATTCGATACTCCCCGTGCACCGGAATGAAATATTTCGGCTTCATTAAATTGAGCATTAACTTTAATTCTTCCTGGCAACCGTGTCCGGACACGTGCACTTGCCGATCGCGGTAAATCACATTCGCCCCGGCGCGGTACAAAGCGTCGATCGTTTTGGCGAACCCAAGTTCATAGCCCGGCATGACAGAAGCAGCAACGATGACGGTGTCTCCTTCCTTGATGTTCACCTGTTTATTGGTCTGTCGTGCCATGCGCCAAAGCGCACTTATCGGCTCGCCATGCCCGCCGGTCGTTAAAATGATGAGTTCTTGATCGCGATAACGGTCGAGGTCATGAGCGGAGATCGTCACCTTGTCCGGAAGGTGCAAATAACCAAGGCGCACCGCGATATCCATCACTTTATGCAGCGTTTTGCCGATCACCGCCACTTTGCGCCCGTATTGGTGGGCGGCATAAAGCACTTGCTGGATGCGCATAATGTTCGAGGCGTAGCAGGCGACGAACACACGTCCCTTCGCATGGCCGATCACATCGGCAATTTCATGGGCGACCACCGCGTCAGAACCACTGTATCCAGGGCGCTCAGCATTCGTGCTGTCCGAAAGCAAGCATAGCACCCCTTGTTCGCCGATCTGTGCCATTTTCCCCAAGTCAGCGCGGCTGTTTCCGTACGGTGTTTGGTCAAATTTAAAATCACTCGTGTACACAATCGCCCCTTGCGATGTATGCAGGCTTATGCCGACGGAATCGGGGATGCTGTGGATCGTGCGGAAAAACGTCACTTTCGCCTTGTCAAACGATAATTCGGCATCGGGGTGAATTTCGTTCAGATTGGCGTTCGTGATGCCTTGTTCTTTTAAAATCGCTTCTGCCAAACCGAGCGTCAACTTCGTACCGTATACTGGCGCAGACAGCTGCTTGAGCACATAGGCGATCGCTCCCATATGTTCCTCATGCCCATGGGTGAGAAAAATCGCCTGAATGCGATGTTGCCGTTCAATTAAATACGTAATGTCCGGAATCACCTTGTCGATGCCAAGCATTTCATCTTCCGGATACATGACCCCGGCATCAAGGACGAAAATGTCCTCGTCTAATTCAACGACATACATGTTTTTGCCGATTTCTCCGACTCCCCCAAGGGCAAAAATACGTATTTTCTCTACCGGCTTTATTTTTGATTTCAAGGCTGCGTCCTCCCAATCATGATGCTAACCCGCTCAAAGTCACTTGCCTTTATTATAACGAATCGGCGCTGAAAAACACAAGATTGTTATAATCGGGCAGACGATTTTGCCACGAAGGCAAAAAAACGCCCCAACGCGCAAACAGCAGCGTTGGGGGTGAGCTGTTCCTACAGTGTCGATGTTATGACAACGCACTGAGCAGACGGCTGAGCTCGCTCCGTTCTTGCTCAGTGAGCGGAACGAGCGGAAGACGCACCGGACCGACATCCAATCCGCGCAACTGAAGCGCAGTTTTCACCGGCACCGGACTTGGTGCAGCAAACAGCCCTTTCATAAGCGGCACCCATTTCCGGTGCAGCGCCGCCGCTTTTTGGTGATCACCCGCTTGGAAGGCGCGGATCATTTGCTGCATCTCATTTCCGATGATGTGCGAAGCGACCGAGACGACGCCGGCGCCGCCGATCGCCAACACCGGAAGCGTCAAGCTGTCATCTCCACTATACAGCAGGAAATCGTCCGGAGTTTGCTCAATGATTTCCGCCATCGCATCCAAGTTGCCGCCCGCTTCTTTGACAGCGACAATGTTTGGAATCGCAGCGAGCCGAATAACGGTCTCAGGAGCGAGATTGACCGACGTACGTCCCGGCACATTATAAAGCATGACCGGCAGCGACGTACTTTCGGCAATTGCTTTAAAATGCTGATACAGCCCTTCTTGGTTTGGCTTATTATAATACGGCGCAACGAGCATGACGGCGTCAACCCCCGTCTCTTCTGCCCGCTTCGTCAGTTCGATCGACGCGCGCGTATCGTTCGTTCCCGTCCCGGCAATGACCGGCACACGGCCGTTGACGACATTAACGACGTGACGGAACAACGCGACTTTTTCCTCTGCCGTTAAGGTCGGCGATTCGCCGGTCGTGCCGGCGACAACGAGCGCATCAGTGCCGTTATCGAGCAAATAGTTGACGAGCTCCGTCGTTTTCGCTAAATCGAGATTTCCTTTCCGGTCAAATGGTGTCACCATCGCCGTTACAATGTTTCCGAACTGAGCCACTGTTTTCACTCCTCGTTCCAAATCGCTTCATATCCGCCTTCCTCAGACAGACAAAAGGCGTCATGCAAGGCGTTAACCGCTTTTTCCATATCATCCTGTTTCACAAGCACCCAAATCGTCGTATGGCTGTCAGCCGACTGCAAAATTTGAATGCCTTGTTCCGATAAAGCAGTGACGATTTTCGCCGTCACCCCCGGCACGCCAGCAATGCCAGCACCGACAACCGACACTTTGGCACAGCGAGGCGTCACCGCCGGCTCATAACCAACACGACGCAAAGCAGCAATCGCTTTTTCTGTCATGTCGCCGCTCACTGTGTAAACGACGCCGTATGGCGAAATGTTAATAAAGTCGACGCTGATCCCTTCGCGAGCCATCGCTTGGAACACATCAGACTGCAGTTCATAGTGTCCCTCTTTCGCCAGCACTTTAATTTGCGTGACATTGGCGACATATGCAATGCCCGTGACAAGCCGCTCCTTCACATCACTTCCTTTTTGACCACGAACCGATGAAGTGACAAGCGTTCCAGGCGCATCGGAATACGTCGAACGAACGCGCAACGGCACTTTCGCTTGCATAGCGATTTCCACTGCGCGCGGATGAATGACTTTCGCTCCTTGGTACGCCATATTGCAAATTTCCGTGTATGTGACGACTTCCAGTGGCCGGGCACTTTCGACAATTCGCGGGTCGGCGGTCATAACGCCGTCGACATCGGTAAAAATGTCGACCCACTCGGCATTTAAGGCAGCGCCGAGCGCTGCAGCGGATGTATCGCTTCCACCGCGGCCAAGCGTTGTGATATCGCCGTTTTCTGCCACCCCTTGAAAACCGGCGACGACGATGACATCGTATTGTTCGAGCGCCTCAAGAAGGCGATCGCAGCGCATTTCGAGAATCTTCGCATTCGTATGATCGCCGTTCGTGCGGAATCCGGCTTGCGCGCCGGTAAACGCCGTCGCCTTAATGCCGTGTTCATTCAGCAAATTGCTAAATACGACGCTCGAAATGATTTCCCCGCACGCCATTAACATATCTTGTTCGCGCTTGGTCACATGATGGCCGGTGCCGCCGATCAAGTGAAGAAGCGTATCGGTCGCGTACGGATCGCCATTACGGCCCATGGCCGAGACGACAACGACGACTTTGTAGCCGTCTTCAAGCGCCTTTTCAATATGGCGGCGTGCCAAGTTCCGTCCGCGCTCATCGCGGACGGACGTGCCGCCAAACTTTTGGACAATGATTTTCATGCTAACACCCCGATGCTTATTCAAATCAGCCCAAGCTTCAATAAGCTTTCTGCAATTTGTACGGAGTTTGAGGCTGCTCCTTTTAATAGATTGTCAGCAACGATCCATAGATGGAAAGCACGGCTATTGTCCAAGTCGCGGCGGATGCGGCCGACAAAGACGTCATACTTTCCGACGCAATCCGCCGGCATCGGATACAACTGCTCGTTCGGGTCATCTTGCAACACGACGCCCGGTGCCTCGCTCAGTACCGACTGCAGATCGGCAGCGGTGACGCCGTCTTGTTCGATTTCGACGTACACCGATTCCGAGTGGCCGCTCGCCACCGGGATGCGTACGCACGTTGCTGCGACTTTTAGCTCAGGCATATGCATAATTTTTTTCGTTTCATTAATCATTTTCATCTCTTCAAATGTAAAGCCATTGTCTTGAAATTTATCGATTTGCGGAATGGCGTTGAATGCAATTTGGTAATGTTTCCGATCCGATTTCACTGGCAAAATATTAGCTTCAACCGGCTTATTTTCGAGCACGGCTTTCGTCTGTGCATGCAACTCCTCGATAGCCTGCGCTCCAGCCCCAGAAACAGCTTGGTACGTCGAGACAATGACGCGCTCTAAGCCGAACGCTTTCCGGATCGGCTCTAGCGCCACGACCATTTGAATCGTCGAGCAGTTCGGATTGGCAATGATGCCGTTATGCCATGTCAAGTCGCTTTCATTTACTTCTGGGACGACAAGCGGCACCTTTTCGTCCATCCGAAATGCGCTCGTATTGTCGATAACGATCGCCCCACGCCGAACCGCTTCCGGCGCCAATGCTTTCGATACTGACCCGCCGGCGCTGAATAAGGCGATATCCACCCCGTCGAAACGCTCCGGTGTTGCCACTTGCACCTCAATTTCCTCGCCGCGGAAGCGCATTTTTTTGCCTGCCGAACGTTCCGATGATAACAGC
This sequence comes from Geobacillus sp. 47C-IIb, assembly GCF_014679705.1. Taxonomy (NCBI): domain Bacteria; kingdom Bacillati; phylum Bacillota; class Bacilli; order Caryophanales; family Anoxybacillaceae; genus Geobacillus; species Geobacillus sp. 47C-IIb. The sequence continues at coordinate 3,193,257 of NZ_CP061473.1, read as the reverse complement.
GTTAATTTTCCGACCGGAAAGTTCCGGTCTTCAAGCGTCCGCACCATTTGTTGCCCAACTGCCCCCGTTGCTCCGACAACAGCAACATGATATTGTTTTTGAGTCATCAGCCATTCTCCTTCCACATCGTCACTGTTAAAAGTGAATTCATAATTTTTATTTTATCACATTCCACTGCGGACGAGAGAAAATTTTTGAGTGCGGTGCCGATTTTCCGCGAATGTCCTTTAATCGTTGTAACGAAACCGCTCGATCACGACCGGCTGCAGCTGTTTCCCTTCGAGGGCGGCGAGCACCGTATCACGAAGGAGCGGCATGTGCGCCACCATCGAGTTCGGCTTCGCGTGCGGAGCGTCTTGACCGAACGGAATGAAATAAATATTTTTCGCCGCCATCAGCCGCATCAAGTTGACACCATTTAAACCGAGCGCATCGTTTGTCGAAATGCCGAGCACAACCGGGCGGTGGTTGCGCATTGTCGCCTTGGCGGCCATCAGCACTGGGGAATCGGTCATGGCGTTCGCCAGTTTGCTCATCGAATTGCCAGTCAGTGGGGCGATGACCATGCAATCAAGTGGAAGTTTCGGCCCGAGCGGTTCAGCTTTGACAATCGTGTCAATCACCTCGTTCCCGGTCAATTGCTCGAGTTTTTTCACCCATTCTTCCCCTTCGCCAAAACGAGTGTTTGTCGTCTTTACCGTATAGGTAACAATTGGAAGAACCTCCGCCCCTTCTTTGACGAGTTTTTCAATTTCCGGAAACACAGCATCATACGTACAATGCGACCCGGTGAGGCCAAAACCGATTCGCTTCCCTTTTAAGCTATTTCCGCTCATTACTTATTCTCCTCCCGTTTTTGTAAATCTTGATATAACAGCTGCGCGAGAACGTTGGCGATAATTTGCCCGGCCGTTTTCGGCGCTACCACTCCTGGAAGCCCTGGCGCCAAGATGGCTTTGACTCCGCGTTTTTCCGCGTAGCGGAAGTCGGTACCGCCCGGCTTTGACGCCAAATCGATGATCAGCGTATGGGCCGGCATTTTGGCGATAACACTCGCTGTCACGATCAAATGGGGGATGGTGTTAATGCAGATGTCAATATCGCGCACTTCTTTTTCCAAATCGTTCAAGTGAAACGGCACAAGCCCCATTTCTGTAATGCGTGCGAGATGCTCTGACCGGCGCGCCCCGACTTTTACTTTCGCCCCAAGGGCAGCAAATGTCCGAGCAACCGTCATGCCGACGCGCCCCAATCCTAAGACGGCGACGTGTGAACCGTGAATGGTAAAATCAGTATGCTGAATGACCATCATGATCGTTCCTTCAGCGGTCGGAATGGAGTTATAAATGGCGACATCATCGCGCTCAAACAGTTGCACATGCTTGCGCCCTGTCTTTCTCACCAAGTCATCTAAATACGAGTTGCTAATGCCGGAGTAGATCGTGCACCGTTTCATGGTCTTTTGCACCATCTCTTCCGTAAACGGAATCGGTTCTTGGGAAAAGACACTGTTTACGTTTCCGTCCAACGTCGTACCGTGGACCGGCAAAATGATCGCATCCAAGTCGGCAAAATCGACTTCATCGATCGGCAGCTTCACTGCCCCAGTAAAATGGTGGGCGAGCTGGTCAAAGCCGACGAGTGATAACTTTGCATCGAGTTCGACAAGTTTGCGGATAACTTCAAGCTGCCGCGCATCACCACCGATAATGGCGACATGCATTCCTGTCAGCATCATGTTGTACGCTCACCTTCTTTTATTAGCAAACTGCTCCGTTTCTTTTCCCATCTTATGTCGGGGAGAAAATATAGGTGAATATCCTTGGCGGGAAAAATGGGCAATATATTCCGTTCCCGGACGGGCGACAGTCATTTTTTTCTGTTTTGTTCCTTACAATAGAAATAAAGACACGAAGAGGGGGAAGCCAGGCGTGAGGCTGAGTGAGTTAAGCGGCAAAGAAATCGTCGATGTGAGGCGGGCAGAGCGGCTCGGGGTGCTCGGGCAGACCGATTTGGAAATCAACGAGCAAACCGGCCAAGTCGAGGCGCTGCTCATTCCGACCGGAAAATGGTTCGGGTTTCGTAAAGAGGGGCAAGAAATTCGCGTGCCGTGGAAATATATCCGCAAAATCGGCGCCGATATGGTGATGATCGACGTACCTGAAGAGGGATGATAGGGGGGCTCGGCCGTACAAAGTGAAAAAGCTAACAACCTCACGAAGGTCGTTAGCTTTTTTTTATGCGCCGATGTTCGCTAGGAACGAAGCGGCTGCGGCAAAACGCCGTCGGGACTGATGAGAGCAAGGGCATAATCTTCCGCGAAAACTGTGCGCGCCAACTCGTTCACTTTTTCGACGGTGACACTTTCGATCTCTTCGATAATTTCATCAAGCGACCGATGGCGGCCGAGAAGAAGCTCGTTTTTGCCATTGCGGCTCATGCGGCTATTTGTGCTTTCAAGTCCGAGCATTAAACTTCCTTTCATTTGCTCTTTGCTGTTATGCAGCTCTTTTTCCGTAATGCCGTCTTCTTTCAAATGGCAAAGCGTCCGTTGGATCGTTTCAAACAAAATGTCGAGCTGACCGCTTCCCGTACCGGCATAAATAGCGAGCAAACCGCTGTCTTGGTAGGCGGAATGGTACGAGAAGACCGAATAGGCCAATCCGCGCTGTTCGCGCACCTCCTGGAACAGCCGGCTGCTCATGCTGCCGCCTAAAATATTGTTTAAAATAAGGAGCGGGTACGCGTCCGGGTGACCGATTGGCAACCCGTTAAATCCGATGCATACGTGCGCTTGCTCGGTGTCTTTTTTGCGCGCAAGTTTTTGCGGTACGAACGACGGCTTTCCGGGGGAGGCCGGCTTATTGGCGGCCGTAAACGAACCGAAATAGCGTTCAATCTCCCCAATAAACCGCTCATCGACATTGCCAGCAACCGAAACAACGACGCGGTCCGGCGTATAATAGTCAGCCATATATTGACGCAGCGTGTCGCCAGTAAACGTGCGCAACGTCTCTTCCGTGCCTAAAATCGGGTAGCCGAGCGGATGGTTCGCATAGCATGCCTTGCCGAGCAAGTCATGGACGATGTCATCTGGCGTATCTTCATACATTTTGATTTCTTCAAGCACGACGTTGCGCTCTTTTTGTAGCTCATCCTCAACAAACGTTGAATGGAAAAACATATCGGCGAGCATTTCTAGCGCCAGCGGTGCGTGTTCATCCAACACTTTCGCGTAATAGCACGTATACTCCTTAGATGTAAAGGCGTTCACTTGTCCGCCGATGCTGTCGAACGCTTCCGCAATATCCCGAGCCGTGCGTGTAGTTGTCCCTTTAAAAAACATGTGTTCCAAAAAATGGGAAATGCCGTTGTTTTGTTCCGTCTCGTTGCGCGAGCCTGTACCGATCCATACGCCAATGGCCACCGAGCGCACGGTCGGAATTTGCTCCAGCACGATTCGTACACCGTTTTTGCACGTATATTTGTTAATCAACTCCATGTTCCTCCTGTTTTTTTGCCAGTCTTTTCTCGTCGAATAAGGCCGTCAAGCTGCCGATGGCGTACCCTTGGCGCTGAATCGAAACGATCAGCTCATCAAGCGCGGCCGCCGTCGGCATCGTTGGATGCATCAAAATCATGGCACCGGGATGGACTTTGGATGTTACCCGTTTCACTATAACAGATGGCGATGGTTTTTGCCAATCTATTGTATCGACACTCCACATAATCGTCTTCATGCGAAGCTTGGCAGCAATTTCGACAACCTCATCACGATAGCTGCCGCCTGGCGGGGCGAACCACTTGCATTTGACCGCGGTCACTGCTTCGATCACTTCATTCGTTTTCTCGAGTTCGCGGCGGATGTCGGCATTGCTAAGCGTTTTTAAATCTTTATGGCTGTAAGAATGGTTGCCGATTTCATGGCCGGCGTCTGCTATCATTTTTGCCATCTCCGGATGATTTTTTACCCATCGTCCTTCCAAAAAGAACGTCGCCTTGACATCGTGCTTTTTCAACGTCTCAAGCATGTCAGGAATATACTCTTCTCCCCAGGCTACATTGATCAAAAACGAGACCATCGGCTTGTCGGGATGACCGCGGTAAATCGGCGCCGGCGGCAAATCGTCCAAATGGATGCGCGGAGACACTTGGCGGAACACGAGTTTTCGCTCATCGAACGTCCCTGTTTTTTTCATGTTTTTATAAGAAGCGTCAATATCGACGGCAAGACCATTGTAACCGGGCGTCGCCTTCCATACTTTATCGATAACCGCATCTTGGGCGGGAATTTCGTATTGCTTTGCTTGTTTGGCAATCGTTTCGTATAACTTATCACGTTCCTTCACAGCCGCTGTTTCTGCGGGGCGCCAACTCTCAATATAGTCGCCGACCGGCGACCAATGGACGACCATCCAGACGGTGAGGAACATGACTGCTAACGCCATATAACGAGCATAACCGTTGTTCACCCTTGTCCCCCCTCTTTTTTACTACTACAAATTATGTAGCAGAGGGACAGGTTAGAACATAACAAAAGAGCCTTAAGAAACAAATTCCTAAGGCTTCATGCGGTGGCGCTCCGGCCGTCTTCCTCGTTTTTCCCGCGTCTCTTTCGGCAACTCTCCGGCACCGCGCTGCTCGCGCAACACCGCTTTGCGCGACAAGTTGACACGTCCTTGCTTATCGATTTCCGTCACTTTCACTAAAATTTCATCACCGATCGAGACGATGTCTTCCACTTTGCCGATCCGTTCTTCAGCAAGTTCGGAAATGTGGACAAGCCCGTCTTTGCCGTTAAATAGTTCGACGAACGCGCCGAATTTTTCGATCCGTTTCACTTTGCCTAAATACACTTGTCCAACTTCGACTTCACGGACGATATCTTCGATAATTTGCTTCGCTTTTTGGTTGGCTTCTTCATCGACAGACGAGATGAAAATCGTGCCATCTTGTTCGATGTCGATTTTCACGCCGGTTTCATCGATGATTTTGTTGATTTGTTTGCCGCTCGGTCCGATGACTTCGCGAATTTTATCCGGATTGATGTGCATGATCAAAATTTTCGGCGCATATTTAGACAACTCTTTACGCGGCTCGCTGAGCGTCTGCATCATATGGTCTAAAATTTCGAGCCGACCTTTGCGTGCCTGCTGTAGCGCCTCCTCCAAAATGTCGCGCGTCAGCCCTTTAATTTTAATGTCCATTTGCAGCGCCGTGACGCCTTTTCTCGTGCCGGCGACTTTAAAGTCCATATCGCCAAGATGGTCTTCAATGCCTTGAATATCGGTCAAAATCGTATAATGGTCCTCGTTTTTCACAAGCCCCATGGCAATGCCGGCAACCGGCGCTTTAATTGGCACCCCGGCGTCCATCATCGCCAGCGTACTCGCACAAATGCTGGCTTGCGACGTCGAGCCGTTCGACTCCAGCACTTCGGAAACGAGGCGGATCGTGTACGGAAACTCGCGCTCTGACGGCACGACCGGCTCTAACGCCCGCTCGCCTAGCGCCCCGTGCCCAATTTCACGCCGCCCCGGCCCACGCATCGGCCCCGTTTCGCCAACGGAAAACGGCGGGAAATTGTAATGGTGCATAAACCGTTTCGATTCTTCAAGATCAAGCCCGTCCAAAATTTGCACATCACCGAGTGCTCCGAGCGTGCAGACGCTTAATACTTGTGTTTGCCCACGTGTAAACAGACCGGAACCATGCGTGCGCGGCAAGATACCAACTGCTGACGACAGCGGGCGGATTTCATCAACTTTGCGCCCATCGGGACGAATTTTCTCGACCGTAATTAAGCGGCGCACTTCCTCTTTCACAAGCTTATGCAAAATTTCTTGCACTTGCTTCAGTTTCTCTTCATCAGCTTCTTCCGCTTCATATTTCGCAATAACGCCAGCTTTTACGTCTTCAATGGCGGCATCGCGCGCCAGTTTCTCCGGCACTTGCACGGCCTTCTTAATATCAGCTTCCGCAAGCTGGCGAATTTCCGCTTCTAGTTCCGGGTCTGGCTCGTATAGAACCACTTCCATCTTTTCTTTGCCAACTTGAGCAGCGATTTCCTCTTGGAAAGCGATAAGCCGTTTCACTTCTTCATGGCCGAACATAATGGCTTCAAGCATCACTTCTTCCGGCACTTCGTCCGCGCCGGCCTCGACCATGTTGATGGCATCTTTCGTACCTGCCACAATGAGATGCATATCGCTTTTTTCCATTTGTTCAACCGTCGGGTTGATGACAAACTGGCCATCGATACGACCGACAATGACACCAGCGATCGGCCCTTCAAACGGAATGTCAGAAATGGTCAACGCTACCGACGAGCCGATTAACGCTGCCACTTCCGGGGAACAGTCTTGATCGACGCTCATGACCATGGACACGACTTGCACTTCATTGCGGAACCCTTCAGCAAACAGCGGACGAATCGGGCGGTCGATGAGCCGGCTCGCCAAAATCGCTTTCTCGCTTGGACGGCCCTCGCGCTTAATAAATCCACCTGGAATTTTCCCGACGGCGTACAACCGCTCCTCGTAGTTGACGGTCAGCGGGAAAAAGTCAACGTCTTTCGCTTCCCGCGATGCGGTGGCCGTGCTAAGCACAACGGTATCACCGTAGCGGACGAGCGCCGCGCCGTTCGCCTGCTTCGCCAACTCGCCGGTTTCAATGACGAGTGGACGCCCGGCCACATCGATGGAAAACACGCGTTTCTCTTGTTCCATACAAACGAGTACTCCTCTCTATGTATAAAAATATGGGTATCGCTGATGATTAGTATAGACGAATTGGCGCCATTGTATCATTTGCCGCGCAAACTGCGCCTATAAACTAGCAAAAAAGCGGGAATGCTCCCGCTTTTTTATCGACGTAATCCAAGTTTCTCAATCAATTCACGGTAGCGCGCCACGTCTTTATTGCGCAAGTAGGCCAATAAGTTGCGGCGTTTCCCGACCATTTTCAGCAGGCCGCGCCGTGAATGATGATCTTTTTTATGAACGCGCAAATGCTCGTTCAAGTTGTTGATTTGCTCCGTCAGGATAGCAATTTGCACTTCCGGAGAACCAGTGTCGTTCTCATGGACTTTAAATTGCTCGATAATTTCACGTTTGCGCTCTTGCGTTAATGCCATCCTTGTTCACCTCCCTAATTCGAAATCCCCGATTGCCGAGCGGGCGTCGGTGAATCGCCTAGCCAAGCAACGGTTCGCATACATTGATTAGAATACCTCTTTTTCCGGCAAAATGCAAGTCTTTTCGCCTAAGCTGTGGAAATACTTCTTCGCTTCTTCTTTATCACGGGCGATTTGCGCAGTCAACTCAGCGACGCTCGCAAACTTCTGCTCGCCCCGCAGGCGGCGGTGCCACTCAATCGTTACCGTTTCCCCGTAAATGTCGCGGGCAAATTCGAACAAGTGCACTTCGATGCTCGGCAACCCTTCACGCGTCTCATGGAACGTCGGTTTGTAACCGATGTTGGCCACTCCTTCATATACTTGCCCGCCGATCGTCGCCTTGACAGCATAGACGCCGATGGCCGGCAATAAATAATCGCCGTTTAAAGCGATGTTCGCCGTCGGAAACCCGATCGTCCGCCCGCGCCGTTCTCCGGTGACGACCGTTCCTTCGATGTCGTAAAAGCGACCAAGCAGGCGGGGAAGCTGTTCGACCGCTCCTTCTTCAATCAGCTTCCGCACGCGTGTGGAACTCACTTTCTCACCGTCGACGGTCATCTTTGGAATGATGGTCTGCTCAAAGCGGCCGCGCGCATGAAGCGGCATCGTCTCCATCGTTCCTTTTCCAAACCGCCCGTAAGTGAAATCAAAGCCGGCGACAATATGTTTTACATGGAATTCGTCCAAATATTGGTCGACAAATTGTTCCGGCAGCAGCCCAGCGAATGCGGGCGTAAATTCGACGATATATAGCCGATTCACCCCAAGCGCTGCGATCAGCTGCTCTTTTTTGCCGAGCGGGGTGATCAGGCGAAGCTCCGGCTGTTTGCCAAGCACAACGGATGGATGAGGATGAAACGTCATCACTGCGCTTTCATACCCGCGTTGTTTGGCAATCTCGACCGCGGTAGTGATCACTTTTTGATGACCAAGATGAATGCCATCAAAATAACCGAGCGCCATCACCGTTGGGGGAAGCGCTTGGCGTTCAAAGTGGTGCGGATGCGAAATAAATATTGTTTCCATGTCCATGATCCACCTTCTTTATTTCCGCATTTCGCCCGGCATTAACGAAACACTTTCAACGGCTTCATCACACCGGGGCGGGCCGGATGCTTCACGTACAGGGCCATCGCCTCCCGCTCGGGCGTCACGAGCAGAACCGGCCCGTCAAGCTCCTGCAAAAAGGCGGGGAGACGAAGCAGCGCCCCGTTTTTCACTTTCTCTGCTACTTTATCACTGATTTCGTATTTCGGCAAATGAAAAAGCGCTTGCTCGATTGGAATTAGCAAGGCATCGACCGTCCCGTCAGCCGCCCGGCGCTCGACCTCTTCAAGCGTCACACAATCAGCCAGCTGAAACGGCCCAGACGCTGTGCGGATGAGATCGGACATATGAGCCGGATAGCCGAGCCGCTCGCCAATGGTGACAGCGAGCGTGCGGACGTACGTGCCTTTGCTGCACATGACACGGAAGCGAAACGACACTGTTTCCCCGACGAATTGCTCGCGTTCATCAAGCAGCTCAAGCTCGTAAATGGTCACACGCCGCGTTGGGCGTTCGACTTCGATGCCAGCACGCGCATATTCATACAGTTTTTTGCCGTTTACTTTCACCGCCGAATACATCGGTGGCGTTTGTTCGATATCCCCAGTGAGGCTGCGGAATACCGCTTCGATCTCCGCACGCGCAATCGTCCGGTCAACCGTCTGGACGGCGATGATGTCACCATCGGCGTCTTCGGTCGACGTCGCTGCGCCAAGTGTCACTTCCCCTTCATATGTTTTTGTCGCTCCGGTTAAAAATTCGGCGATGCGCGTCGCCTTGCCAAGGCAAATCGGCAGCACACCAGACACGTTTGGGTCGAGCGTGCCGGTATGACCGACTTTTTTTATGCCCAGCAGGCGTCGTACTTTCGCCACACAATCGTGCGACGTCATCCCTTTCGGTTTATTGAGTAGCAATACCCCGTCCATCGGCGCACCCTTTCCGTGTCATACTCACTAATGGCAATGGATAGACGATTCGTCTATCCATTTTTCGGTTCATCGTTCACCTCTTCGGAATCGCGGCCGTCCTCGTCGGAAATTTGCCGGATCAGCCGCTCGATCCGGCTGCCGTATTCGATTGTTTCATCGATTTCGAACAAAATTTCCGGCGTTTTGCGCAGACGGATGCGCTGACCGATTTCCGAGCGGATAAACCCTTTTGCTTTCTCAAGCGCCTTTAGGGTGTTTTCCCGTTGCTCGTCGTCACCGAAAACGCTAATATACACTTTTGCTTGCTGCAAATCGCCGGTGACGCGCACATCGGTTACGGTGACAAAGCCGATGCGCGGATCTTTCAGCTTGCGGCCGATAATATCGCTTAACTCTTTTTTCATTTGCTCACCAACGCGAGTTGCCCGTATGTTCATCACCCATCACCTCGATTACAACCACTCAAATGATGTCACCGCCCGCTCCAATTCGGGAAACGAGTCGATCAAAGCCAGCGCCCGCTCAAGTTCCCGCTCGGTCGCGAGCCGACTTGACGCAATGGCAACGAGGCCGATTTTCGCCCGCTGCCATGCATCTTGATAATCGATTTCGGCTACAGAAACATTATATTTTTGCCGGATTCTTGTCATCACCCGTTGAAGGACAGCCCGTTTGTCTTTTAGCGACTGGGCGTTGTAGATGATGCATTCGCATGAGGCGAAGCCGATCATGCGCGAGCCACTTCCTGCATGATGTACGCCTCGATGACGTCCCCTTCTTTAATATCGTTGAAGTTTTTGATGGTCACGCCGCATTCGTATCCTTGCGCCACCTCACGCACATCATCTTTATACCGTTTGAGTGAGTCGATTTCGCCTTCGTACACGACGATGCCTTGACGGATAAGGCGCACTTTGCTGTCGCGGGTAATTTTGCCGTCGGTGACGTAGCACCCGGCGATCGTGCCGACTTTCGACACTTTGAACGTTTGCCGCACTTCCGCCTGACCGATCACTTTTTCTTCATATTCTGGGTCGAGCATCCCTTTCATCGCCGCTTCAATTTCTTCGATGACATTGTAAATAATGCGGTGGAGGCGGATGTCGACGTTTTCTGATTCGGCAGCCCGCTTCGCATTGGTGTCCGGACGGACGTTAAAACCGATGACGATCGCGTTCGAGGTCGTTGCCAACAAGATGTCTGACTCCGTAATGGCGCCGACCGCCGCGTGGATAATTTTCACACGCACGCCTTCGATATCGATTTTTTGCAAGGCGGCGACAAGCGCTTCGACCGATCCTTGGACGTCGGCCTTAACGATCAAGTTCAGCTCTTTCATTTCACCTTGCTTAATTTGTTCAAACAAATCGTCCAAGCTGACGCGCGTTTTCACGCTCCGCTGCTCTTGCAGCTGCCGCTGTGCCCGCGCTTCTCCGATTTGTCGCGCTTTCTTCTCATCTTCAAATACCATAAAGCGGTCCCCGGCTTGCGGCACATCATGAAGCCCTGTGATTTCGACCGGCATCGACGGACCCGCTTCTTTGACACGCCGACCGCTGTCATTGACCATCGCGCGCACGCGTCCGTACGTTGTTCCGACAACAATCGGATCACCGACTTTTAGCGTACCGGCTTGGACGAGCAACGTCGCTACCGGACCGCGCCCTTTATCGAGCTTCGCTTCGATCACCGTACCGAGCGCGCGGCGGTTCGGGTTCGCTTTTAGTTCTTCCATTTCGCTGACAAGCAAAATCATTTCCAACAGATGGTCAATACCGTCTTGGGTTTTCGCCGACAGCTTGCAGAAAATCGTATCGCCACCCCATTCTTCCGGAACGAGGTTGTACTCCATCAACTCTTGCATAACGCGATCCGGGTTTGCTTCCGGCTTATCCATTTTGTTAATGGCGACGATAATCGGTACGTTCGCCGCTTTGGCGTGGTTAATCGCCTCGACCGTCTGCGGCATGACCCCATCATCAGCAGCAACAACAAGGATGACGATATCCGTCACTTGCGCACCGCGCGCCCGCATCGTCGTAAACGCTTCATGCCCCGGCGTATCGAGGAACGTAATTTTCTTGCCGTTGACCGTGACTTGATAAGCACCGATATGCTGTGTAATACCGCCCGCCTCTTGCTCGGTCACTTTCGAGTGGCGGATTGCGTCAAGCAGCGTTGTTTTCCCGTGGTCAACGTGCCCCATAATCGTGACGACCGGCGGCCGTTCCACCAAATCTTCCGGTGCATCGACAATTTCGATCGTTTCAAAATTCGTTTCATCGATCGTCACTTTTTCTTCGACTTCAACTCCGTAATCAGAGCAAATGAGCTCGATCGCATCTTTGTCTAAATCTTGGTTAATCGTCGCCATGACGCCGAGCATAAACAGTTTTTTAATGATTTCCGACGGCTCGCGGCCAAGTTTTTTCGCCAATTCGGCTACCGTGAGCGAACCTTCGAACGTAATTTTTTTCGGGAGCTCTTTTTCTTTTTTCGCCGGCTGCTGCGCCTGCTTTGAGGCTGGGGCAGCTTGTTTTTTGCCTTTCATCGGTCCTTTTCCTTTTTTCTTCGCCGCTTGGAACAGTTTCTTTTCTTGCTGCTGTGCTTCTGTTTTTTTCGTTTCCTTTCCTTTCACTGCTCCCTTTTTCTTCGCCGGCTTCGTCTTTGCCGTTTCTTTCTTGTCCTCAAACATTTCCTCGTCGGCAAAATCGGCGGCTTTCGCCGGCGTCGGCCGCTTCGGTTTCTCCGTTTTCTTTTCCGCTTTTTTCTCTGAGTTCACGCGGTATTGATGATCGAGCTTTTCGACGACATCGGCTTCGAGCATAGTCATATGGTTGTTCACTTCAATATTCATTTCTTTCAATTTATGAATAACGTCCTTGCTTGGCACATTATGTTTTTTGGCGTATTCGTACACACGCATTTTCGACATACATTCACCCCCATAAAGATCAGTCGAGCATCGTTTGCAATTGGCGCGCGAACCCTTCGTCGGTGACGGCGACAACGACGCGGGCGTCTTTGCCGATCGCGCCGCCGAGCGTATACCGGTCCGGCACTTTGCAAAGCGGGACACCATAAAACGTACATTTATCGGTCACTTTTTTTTCCGTATTGGCCGACGCGTCTTCCGAGAGCAAGACGAGCCGCGCCTTGCCCCGTTGCACTTCCTTCACGACAAGCCCCTCGCCGGAAACGACTTTTCCGGCCCGCTGCGCCAACCCTAACAGCGATGCCCAGCGGCTATTTTTCATATCCTGCCTGCTTCTCCTTTTCCGCCAAGGCAAGCAGTTCATCATACAGCGCGTCGGCGATATCAGTTTTTAAATGGCGGGCCAAAATATTTTTCTTTTTCGCCTGCAAAATACATTCCGGATCGAGTGTAATATACGCACCTCGCCCCGCCTTTTTGCCAGTCGGGTCAATCGATACGTCTCCTTCTTTCGAGCGGACGATGCGCACCATTTCCCTTTTCGGCTTCATCTCTCCGGTGACGACGCATTTGCGCAACGGAATTTTCTTTTGCGCTGCCATCTTCATTCCCCCTCACTCGATTTCCGCCGTTGCATCAAATGGTTGACCGCTCTCATCACTATTTTCATTATCGGCCGTCACGCCGTCGAAATCAAGCGAAGTGGATGGCGCATGCGGGTCGATGCCCATTTCCCGCGCTTCTGATTCGCTTTTAATGTCAATTTTCCAGCCAGTCAATTTCGCGGCCAGCCGGGCGTTTTGGCCTCGCTTGCCGATGGCAAGCGACAGCTGGTAGTCCGGGACAATGACGGTCGTCGCCTTTTGTTCTTCATTCACGATGACGCGCAGCACTTTGGCCGGACTTAGCGCGTTGGCGACAAATTCGACCGGATCAGCCGACCAACGGACGATATCGATTTTTTCGCCGTGCAGCTCATCGACGATCGCCTGTACACGCTGCCCCTTCGGCCCGACGCAGGCACCAACCGGATCGACTTCCGGATTGTCGGAATGAACGGAAATTTTCGAACGGTCGCCGGCTTCACGGGCAATCGATTTAATTTCAACCGTGCCATCGTAAATTTCCGGCACTTCAAGCTCAAACAGCCGCTTTAACAAACCCGGATGAGTGCGGGAGACGAAAATTTGCGGCCCTTTTGTCGTTTTTTCCACTTTCGTAATGTATACTTTCAGCCGATCGTGCGGTTTGTACGTTTCGTTCGGCATTTGCTCATTCGCCGGCAAGAGCGCTTCCGCTTTGCCGAGGCTGACATAGACAAAGCGAGGGTCAATGCGCTGGACGATGCCGGTCATAATGTCTTCTTCACGGTCGACGAATTCAGCGTAAATAATGCTCCGCTCCGCTTCGCGCACGCGCTGGGTAACGACTTGTTTCGCCGTCTGCGCCGCGATGCGGCCGAAATCACGCGGCGTCACTTCCAGTTCGACGACATCGCCGATTTGATAGTTCGGATTGAGCCGCTGCGCCTCCTCAAGAGAAATTTCAAGGCGCGGGTCGGTTACCTCTTCAACGACATCCTTGCGAGCGAGCACCCGGATCGTTCCTGTATCCATGTTTAAATCGACGCGCACGTTTTGCGCCTGGCCAAAGTTGCGTTTATACGCTGAAACGAGCGCTGCTTCAATCGCTTCCATGATGACTTCTTTGCTGATGCCCTTTTCCCGCATCAGATCGGCTAACGCCTCAAGCAACTGCGTGTTCATGAAACGAAAATCCCCCTTTTATTATTAGAAGAAGATGACGGCTAGTCTTGCGCTCGCCACTTTTTCATACGGAATGGCGACTGTTTTTTGCCGCCCGCGGTCTTTGACCGACAGCGTGACGGTCGTTCCATCGAAAGCGGTTAACTCACCTTCAAACTGCTTTTCTCCTGCAATGGGTTCATACGTCTTGATATATACATGTTTTCCAATGGCTTTGACAAAGTCTTTTTCATTTTTTAACGGTCGCTCCGCCCCTGGCGACGAGACTTCCAAAAAGTAGTTGTGCGGAATCGGATCAACCTCATCCAGCTTTTCGCTCAACTTTTCACTGACGACGCCGCATTGTTCAATATCGACCCCATCGTCTGAATCAATAAAAACACGCAAAAACCAGTTTTTTCCCTCTTTCACATATTCAATGTCTACTAATTCTAATCCCATCTCGTTTAAAATGGGCGTGACAAGCTGTTCGACCGTTTCTGTCACTTTTTTGCTCATCGTTTTCCTCCTTATCGAGCAAACATGGGCGTGTGGCATAATGAGAAAATCCCCTGCACAGGGCGGGGAATGAACGAAAGACAGATGCCAATTCAAGACGAAAGAGTGGGTTTCCCCACTCTTTGCTTGTCATTATCTTTGCCAATTCCACTAAAACTATAACACATTCGGAAATATATTGCAACGAAAAACCTTCCGTCAGAACAGAGACAGTTGGTTATGATCCGGAAGTGAGTCGAGGCAACCACGACTTTCGAGATACTCAAGAAGTGTTTTCGATACTTTCCCACGCTGCTGCAAATCTTCTTTCGACAAAAACTCCCCTTCTTCGCGGGCGCGCACAATGTTTTGTGCCACGTTCGTCCCGAGCCCCGGGATGGCATTAAACGGCGGAATGAGTGAATGGCCATCAATGACAAATTCGGTCGCCTGCGAACGATACAAGTCAATATTTTTAAAGGTAAAGCCGCGCTCGCACATTTCTAGCGCTACTTCAAGCACAGTGAGCAAGCTCTTCTCCTTCGCGGTGGCCTGGATGCCTTTGGCATTAATTTCCTCAATCCGCTTACGGATGGCGGCTGAGCCTTTGATCATGGCATCAAGATCGAAATCTTCCGCCCGCACCGTAAAGTATGACGCGTAATACAAGAGCGGATGGTGCACTTTGAAATAGGCGATGCGCACCGCCATGAGAACGTAGGCGGCGGCGTGCGCTTTCGGGAACATGTATTTGATTTTTTTGCACGAATCGATGTACCACTCCGGTACGTCATGCTTGCGCATTTCTTCTTCAAATTCCGGCGTCAACCCTTTCCCCTTGCGCACCGATTCCATAATTTTAAACGCCAGCGACGGTTCAAGCCCGCGATAAATGAGATATACCATAATGTCGTCGCGGCAGCCGATCACTTCCGACAACGTGCACGTCCCGTTTTGGATGAGCTCTTGTGCATTGCCGAGCCAGACATCGGTGCCGTGCGACAAACCGGAAATTTGCACGAGCTCGGAAAACGTTTTTGGTTTCGTTTCTTCCAACATTTGTCGAACAAAGCGCGTGCCAAACTCCGGAATACCAATCGTGCCGACGTTACACATAATTTGCTCCGGCGTGACGCCAAGCGGCTCAGTGCTGCTGAAAATACCCATCACATCCGGGTCGTCGGTCGGAATGGTCTTCGGATCAATACCGCTTAAATCTTGCAACATGCGAATGACCGTCGGATCATCGTGCCCAAGAATGTCTAACTTCAACAAGTTATCGTGAATCGAATGAAAGTCAAAGTGGGTTGTTCGCCACTCTGATGACGTGTCATCGGCTGGATATTGAATCGGCGTAAAGTCATAAATTTCCATGTAATCTGGAACGACAATAATGCCGCCCGGATGCTGCCCGGTCGTCCGTTTCACCCCGGTGCAGCCGGCCGCAAGCCGGTCGATTTCTGCGCCGCGCAGCTCTAAGTTATGGTCGCTCGCATAGCCTTTGACAAATCCGTATGCCGTTTTGTCAGCAACTGTGCCAATCGTCCCGGCTCGATAGACATTGTCTTCACCAAACAACACTTTCGTATAGTTGTGGGCTCGCGGCTGGTACTCACCCGAGAAGTTCAAGTCAATATCTGGTACTTTGTCACCCTTAAAGCCGAGGAACGTCTCAAACGGAATGTCGTGCCCGTCTTTTTTGTACTTCGTCCCACATTGCGGGCAGTTTTTATCCGGCAAGTCAAAGCCCGAGCCGACTGAGCCGTCATTAAAAAATTCGGAGTGTTTGCAGTTCGGGCAGACGTAATGCGGCGGCAGCGGGTTCACTTCGGTAATTTCCGTCATCGTCGCGACAAACGACGATCCGACCGACCCACGCGAACCGACGAGATAGCCGTCATCAAGCGATTTTTTCACCAGTTTATGAGAAATTAAATAAATAACAGCAAAACCGTGGCCGATGATGCTTTTCAACTCTTTTTCGAGCCGCTCTTCGACGATCTTCGGCAGCGGATCACCATAAATGTCTTTCGCGCGCCGATAGCTCATTTCCCGGATTTCGTCGTCCGCTCCCTCGATGCGCGGCGTATACAAATCGTCTTTAATCGGCTTCACCTCGCCGATTAACGAGGCGATTTTTTGTGTATTGTCGACGACGATTTCTTTCGCTTTTTCCGCCCCTAAAAACGAAAAACAGTCAAGCATTTCATCCGTTGTGCGGAAATACACGTCCGGCAGCTCGTGCCGGTTGAGCGGGTTCGCTCCACCTTGCGAGTGAATTAAAATTTTCCGGTAAATTTTATCTTCCGGATTCAAGTAATGAACGTTGCCAGTGGCGACAACCGGGATATCAAGCTTCTCGCCGAGGGCGACGATGCTGCGAATAATATCTTTGATCATTTCCTCATCTTTGACATAGTCCATCTCAATCAGCGGCTTGTATACCGCTGGCGGATGCACCTCAAGGAAATCGTAAAAACGGGCGATCTCTTCCACTTCCTCCGGCGCCTTTTGGATCAAGTTGTCAAACAGCTCCCCTTTGTCGCAACCTGAACCGACAAGCAAGCCATCGCGATGCTTAACAAGCACCGAGCGCGGAATGCGCGGCACACGGTGAAAATATTGAACGTGTGACAGCGAAACGAGCTTAAACAAATTTTTCAACCCCGTCTCGTTTTGAGCCAATAACGTCACATGAAACGGGCGCGATAGCCGATATGATGCTTCGCTATGCGTGCGGCTGTTCAACTCATCGTGATACAAAATGCCTCGTTCCTCTGCTTCTTTCAGCAGCCGCATCAGCAAATGCCCGGTCGCCTCGGCGTCATAAATGGCGCGGTGGTGTTGTGTCAATTCAATGTCAAACTTTTTACAAAGCGTATTGAGACGATGGTTTTTCAAATCCGGATATAAAAAACGGGCGAGTTCAAGTGTATCGATGACCGGGTTTATGACTTTGCCAAGCCCCATTTTGGCGAGCCCTGCGTTTAAAAAGCCGATGTCAAAGCTAGCGTTATGAGCGGCAAGCGTTGAGTCACCGACCCAATCGATAAAGCGGCGAAGCACCTCTTCGACATCCGGGGCGTCTTTCACCATCTCATCGGTAATGCCCGTCAATTCCATCGTCGTCACCGATAACGGATGGTGCGGATTGGCAAACGACATAAACCGATCGATGATTTCACCGTCTTTGACTTTCACCGCCGCCAACTCGATGATCGTGTTGTATACAGCCGACAATCCGGTCGTTTCGACGTCAAAGACAACATACGTCTCGTCGGAAAGGCGACGGTGCGCCTCGTTGTAGGCGATCGGCACCCCGTCATCAACGATGTTCGCTTCCATCCCATACAACACTTTCATGCCGTGTTTTTTCGCCGCACTATACGCTTCCGGAAACGATTGAACGACGGCATGGTCGGTGATGGCCACCGCCGGGTGCCCCCATTTTTTCGCCTGTTCAATGAGCTTCGCCACCGAAGTGACCGCATCCATTTGGCTCATCGGTGTGTGTAAATGGAGTTCGACCCGTTTTTCGCCTTCCGGTGCCGTATCGCGCCGTTCGTTCGCCGCCACTTCGTTTAAGTCATTAGCGATAATGACTAAATCGCGGACGAACGTATCGTTTTGCACACTGCCGCGCACTTTCACCCACATGCTTTTTTTCACGCTGGACATCAGTGCAGCGTCTTCTTTGTCACGCGAGAACATTTTGATGACAATAGAGTTCGTATAATCCGTGATTTTCATCGTCAGCAGCGTACGGCCACTTTTGAGTTCGGTCACTTCAGCGTCAAACACATACCCTTGCACAACGACACGTCGCTCTTCCTCGACGATCGTCTCAAGCGGACGCACCGGCTCCTCGTCGCGGATCGGATAGCCGATGACAAGCGGGCCGGACGGAGAAGCCGCTTCCGCTTTTTCTTCTTCTTTCGCCAAATCCGTCAGCACGGCGAGCGCTCGTTCTTCATCTTCTTGCTGTTTTTGCGCCAAAAACCGCTCCATTTCCTGCTCGGCCGGTTGAATGCCGACTTCGAGGTGAAGGAGCGGAAACCCAAACGAAGCGTAGACATCCGCGATTTTTTTGGCGAATCGCCGCTTGACGGCCAACGCTTCTGCCTCATGACGGGCGGTGACAAAGAGCTTGTTTCCTTTCACCGCCGGCGTCTGCCGGCTAAGCAAATCGACGAGCGGCGACACGCCTTCTTGCAGCTGTTCAAGGCAAAGCGGCCAATACGCCTGCACATCCGTTTCGGTCACATGCGGCGCTTCGACATAAATCGTATGACGGACAGCAGCGATATGACGGAATGCGGCTGCCAATCGGTCCGTAAACGACTTGTACACATCAACCGGCAGCACGTTCGCCAATTGAAAATGAAAATGCCAGCTTTTTTCCTCTTTATCAATCACGACTTTCCGAATGGCCGCCTCTCGAAAGTACGGCATCCATTCATCCGACGTCATCTTCAGCTGCTCGAGCAATACGAGAAACCGCTCTTTTTGTTCTTTCGTAACCATGACTTCCCCTCTCAACGAAATCATTTCTCTTTCTCTATCATACCATACAAACGGCAACAGCGCCGGCGAAAAAAGAAGCGGGTTCTTTTTCGCCGGCGCCGTTCGTTTATCCTTGCAAAAGACGGCGCACTGTTTCGATCAGCTCACCGACCGGCACGTCAAACGTCTCGCCTGTTTTCCGAACTTTTACTTCGACCACACCTTCACTTGCCCGCTTGCCAACGGTGACGCGGAGCGGGATGCCGATCAAATCGCTGTCGGCAAACTTCACCCCGGCCCGTTCCGGACGGTCATCATACAACACGTCAAATCCGGCCTGTCCGAGTTTTTCGTACCACTCTTCAGCCAGCATGCGCTGTTCATCGCTTTTCGCGTTCGCCGTCAGCAAATGAACGTGAAACGGTGCGACCGAAACCGGCCATACAAGCCCGTTCTCATCGGCGAACTGCTCGGCGATCGCCGCAACGAGCCTAGAGACGCCAATGCCGTAGCAACCCATAATCATCGTCTGTGTCCGACCATTTTCGTCGAGGTAAACGGCGTTCATCGCCTCGCTATATTTCGTACCGAGCTTAAACACATGTCCAACTTCAATGCCACGAGCGAAGCGGATCGTCCCGTTGCCATCCGGAGAAGGGTCGCCTTCTTGGACGAAACGCAAATCCGCATATTGACTGACGGCAAAATCGCGGTCTGGATTGACACCCGTATAGTGGTATCCTTCCTCATTGGCGCCGCAGACGCCGTTTACGATCGCCGCGACAGCATGATCGGCGATAATCGTCACCTCTTCGCTGACGCCAATCGGGCCGAGCGAACCAACCGGGCAGTTCATCACTCGTTCTGTTTCTTCCGGTGTCGCCAGCTCCACGACAGTCGCATCAAGCACATTTTTCACTTTCACATCATTCGCTTCATGATCGCCGCGCACCAGAACGAGCACGTAGCGGCCATCAACGTTAAATAAAAGCGATTTAATGCAACGTTCCGGTGCTACTTGCAAATACGAAGCAACTTCAGCAATCGTTTTTTGCTCCGGGGTCGCCACTTTTTTCAGTTCCACCAGCGGCTCACTGCTTTTTTCATACGTAGTGACGACCGGTGCCATTTCAATGTTGGCCGCATAGTCGGACGCATCGGAATAAGCGATCGTATCCTCGCCAATATCAGACAGCACCATAAACTCGTGCGTATCTTTGCCGCCCATCGCTCCGGAGTCAGCAATGACAGCGCGGAAATTTAAGCCGCAGCGGCGGAAAATGTTCGCGTACGCTTCATACATTTTATTGTACGTTTCGTCCAAACTTTCCTGCGATGTGTGGAATGAATACGCATCTTTCATGATGAACTCGCGTCCGCGCAACAGCCCGAAACGCGGACGTTTTTCATCACGGAATTTCGTTTGAATTTGATACAAGATAAGCGGCAGCCGCTTATACGTTTTCACTTCATCGCGAACGATCGTAGTAATCATCTCTTCGTGTGTCGGTCCGAGAACGAAATCGCGCTCGTGACGGTCTTTCAGGCGCATGAGCTCCGGTCCATACGAATACCAGCGCCCGGACTGCTGCCAAAGCTCAGCCGGCTGCAAAGCAGGCATGAGAAGCTCCAATGCTCCGGCGCGATTCATCTCCTCACGAATAATCGCTTCCACTTTTTGCAAAACACGTTGCCCGAGCGGCAAAAACGTGTAGACGCCGCTTGCGCTTTGGCGGACGAAGCCGGCCCGCAACAGGAGCTGATGGCTTTTCACTTCCGCGTCCGCCGGCACTTCGCGCAATGTCGGAATAAACCCTTGACTTTGTCTCATCAATAGCCACCTCGTTTTCTCTCTTTCATTATAGGAAGAATTTTTGAATGTCATTCCATGTCACGACAAGCATAAGTAACATAAGCAAGGCGAAGCCGATAAAATGGACCATTCCTTCTTTTTGGCGGTCGACCGGCTTGCCACGCACCGCCTCAATGGCGAAAAAGAGGAGCCGTCCACCGTCTAATGCCGGCAATGGCAACAAGTTGACAATCCCGAGGTTAATGCTCAAAATCGCTCCCCATTTCATCAAGTAATAAATGCCAGACTCAGCAACTTTACCGGTCGATACGGCAATGCCGACCGGACCGGACAACATGTCAAGTTGGAACTGGCCGGTGATCAATTGACCGAGCCCGACTAAAATTTGCCGTGTCCAATAGTACGTCTCCATAAGCCCTTGTTTCACTGAACCGAACACCGATTTTTCCATGGGCTGATAGACGCCGATTAAGCCGATCGTCTCCCCCTGAATCGTTTTCTCTTCTGGGGTGACGGTCACATTCATTTCGTTTCCGCCCCGTTCAATTTGAAATTGGAGCGGTTCGTTCGGATGAGCGCGAATCGTATTGACAATTTCTGTCCATGTTTCCATACGTTCGCCGTTGATCGCGATCACTTCGTCCCCTTGCTTCAAGCCAGCCGCACGCGCCGCCCCTTCCGGCGTCAGCTCGCCGATGATCGGCTTGTCGACCGGGTATCCTTGCAAGAGACCGATCAAAATAAAGACGACAAGGGCCAAGACAAAATTGGCGAGCGGTCCAGCCAAAATCGCCATCGTCCGTTGTCCGAGCGTTTTCGCAGCAAACTGACGGTGGTATGGAGCAATCTGAATTTCTTGGCGATCGGCGACAAAAAACGCCGGCTCTTTGACAGCAAATCGCTCAAGCCGCTCCCCGTCAGTATAGCCCGTCACATACATGCCATGCTCCAAATCGGCGTCTTCCACCTCGATTACCCGGATGTTCGGGTAATCGTCCTTATGATTGATGACGATTTTTTCTACTTGCCCTTCGTCATCAAGCAACAGGCCGACGACTTGCCCGCGCTTCAGTTCAATCATTTCCGGGTCTTCACCCGCCATGCGTACGAAGCCGCCAAGCGGGAGAAGCCGGACCGTATATACCGTTTCGTTTTTCTTAAACGAAAACATTTTCGGTCCGAAACCGATGGCAAATTCGCGGCAAAGAATGCCGGCCCGCTTCGCTAACAGCAAGTGACCGAGTTCGTGAAAAAAGACGAGGGCGCCAAAGACGACAATAAACGAAATGATCGTTTCCAAAGTTTCAACCACCTTTACGATAGTAGTGAGCGAACATAAGCGCGCGTATCTGCGTCGATTTCGCGAATCTCCTCAAGCTGCGGATCGCTCACTAGGCGATGGCGCTCAAGAGCGCGCTCGATCCACTCTTCGATGGCCAAAAACGGAATGCGGCCGGCTAAAAACGCAGCAACCGCTTCCTCATTGGCCGCGTTTAAGACCACCGGCAGCGAGCCACCGCGTTTTCCAGCTTCATAGGCAAACCGCAGACAGCGGTAGCGGTCAAAATCAACCGGAGCGAAATGGAGCGTCCCTAGCGTTGCTAAATTCAGCGGCTTCGCGACAGAAAGCGGCAGCCGCTCCGGATAAGTCAACGCATATTGGATCGGAACGCGCATATCCGGCGTGCCAAGCTGAGCGAGAACGCTTGTGTCGCGAAACTCGACAAGCGAATGGATGACGCTCTCACGGTGCAGGACGACTTCGATCCGCTCATACGGCAACCGAAACAGCCAATGGGCTTCAATGACTTCAAATCCTTTGTTCATCATCGTCGCCGAATCAATCGTAATTTTTGCTCCCATTGACCAGTTCGGATGACAAAGCGCTTCCTCGACCGTCACATGGGCAAGCTCCTCGCGCGTCTTGTCGCGGAAACTGCCGCCGGATGCCGTGAGAATGAGCTTCTCGACGTGCTCGTGCTTTTCTCCTTGCAAACATTGAAAAATGGCGGAATGTTCGCTATCGACCGGCAGCAGGGGCACATTGTGCTTTTCCGCCGCGGCTGTGACAAGATGCCCAGCGACAACAAGCGTTTCTTTATTGGCAAGGGCGATCGTTTTTCCCGCCTCGATCGCTTTTAGCGTCGGCACAAGGCCGATGCTGCCGACGACAGCGGTGACGACAATATCGGCTTCTGAGCAAACGGCCGCCTCAACCAGCCCTTCCTCTCCGTACACAATCGCCAGCCGCCCGCCGTATTCACTGTAGAGCGTCTCATAAGCACCGCGGTCGGCGACGGCGACAAGGCGAGGAGAAAATTCGGAGATAAGACGTCTGGCCGCTTCAACATTTTTCCCGACCGATGCCGCGGCTAAGCGGAATTTGTCCGGATGGGCGCGGATGACATCGAGCGTTTGCGTGCCGATCGATCCGCTCGCCCCTAATATACTAATATATTTCAATCCTTTCACTCCTCATCCTCTTATCGTACCACTTCGATAAATATGTATAAGAGCGGCAACACAAACAATAGACTATCAAACCGATCCAAAATGCCGCCATGCCCCGGCAAAATCGCTCCCGAATCCTTCACGCCGTAATGGCGCTTGAACGCCGACTCGACCAAGTCGCCGAGCTGGCCGAACATCGAAAGCAAGAGCGCGAGCCCAATCGCCGCACCGAGGCTGTCGAACAGACCAGCCGTCCATTCGTAAACGGCAGCGATGGCAACAGCGGAGCCGATGCCGCCGATGGCACCTTCGATTGTTTTGTTTGGACTGATTTCCGGCCATAGCTTACGCCGACCGAACGCGCGGCCGAAAAAATATGCCCCGATGTCGGTCGCCCAAATGACAAACAGCGCATAGATCAAGTACGACAAACCAGCTAAACGGACGGCACCGAAGCAGAAAAATCCAACGCCGACATAAAGGACCGCCAACACGATAAATGCCGCTTCATCGAACGTCAGCGTATTTTTTGTCAAAACGGTGCCAACAAGCAACAAAAAGGCGAGAGCAGCAAGCACGCCAAACTTGGCGGACCCAGACGCCACCCACTCGTCACCATAGCTGGCGGGAACAAGCAACAGCCAAAGAGCCGCGAACCCGGCTCCCCCGGCGAATGACAGCGGGGACATCCCTTTCATCCGCAGCAGTTCAAACAACCCAACCGTAGCCAATATATATGTTACTATTATAAACGGAAATCCACCTAAAATAACAATCGGCAAAAAGAGCGCCGCCGCTATGACTCCGGTAATGATTCGCTGTTTCATCGTGCTGACACTCCTCCAAATCGGCGGTCGCGCTGCTGGTAAGCGGCAATCGCCTGCAAGAAATGTTGTTCAGTAAAATCCGGCCATAATACATCAGTAAACCAAAACTCCGTATACGCCAACTGCCAAAGCATAAAATTGCTTAAACGAATTTCTCCGCTCGTACGAATGAGCAAATCCGGATCGTCAAGCCCACCCGTCATCAAATAGGAGGAAATGAGTGACTCGGTAATGTCCCCCGGCGCGAGTGCCCCACGTTGGACGTCTTTGGCGATTTGCTGAACAGCAGCGGTAATTTCCGCCCGGCTTCCATAATTGA
Organism: Geobacillus sp. 47C-IIb; assembly: GCF_014679705.1. Lineage (NCBI taxonomy): Bacteria > Bacillati > Bacillota > Bacilli > Caryophanales > Anoxybacillaceae > Geobacillus > Geobacillus sp. 47C-IIb. Next base: position 3,169,010 of record NZ_CP061473.1, on the reverse strand, counting down.
GCGCAAAGTTTAAAATTAGGCCGGTGTTGCCACTCGTTTCGTGAATGGCTCTCCTGACGGCTTGACGTGTATGATCCGGGAGCTCGTCTGTACGGCCGATCACTTGCACTTTCACATTCTCTGCGACAAGCTCGGGAAGAAATGTCGTCAAAAACTGTTCTGGCAGTTTCATTAAATAGTCGACTTCGCTTTTCGGACGTTTCCAATTTTCTGTTGAAAACGCATAAAGCGACAAAACGCGCACCCCAAGCTCGTTAGCAAAACGGGTAATTTTGCGCACAACTTGCATCCCTTCATAATGGCCGGCCACCCTCGGCAAAGCCCGCTTTTTCGCCCATCTTCCGTTCCCGTCCATGATGATGGCGACGTGGTTCGGAATCGGATGACTAAGCACATCCTCTTTCGTCAACAGGGCGTCTTTCTCTTTATTTTTCCACATTTTATTGAACATACGTGTCCTCCGCAAACGTGTTTTGCCTTTCCATTATAGCAAAAAAACCCTCCATCAACATAGAGGGTTTGCATCGTTTTCCTATACTTCCATCACTTCTTTTTCTTTCTCTTTTGTGATGGCGTCAATTTTGGCGATATGGCTGTCGGTCAGCTTTTGCACTTCGTCGGTATAGCTGCGCAGCTCATCTTCCGTAATCTCGCTATTTTTCTCGAGTTTTTTCAGCTCATCGTTTGCATCGCGACGGATGTTGCGCACCGCAACTTTCGCTTCTTCCGAATATTTTTTGACGAGCTTCGCCAGTTCACGGCGACGTTCTTCAGTAAGCGGCGGAATGACAAGGCGGATAACCGATCCGTCATTCGACGGCGTCACTCCTAAGTCCGACGCTAAAATCGCTTTTTCCATTTCTTTAATGACCGATTTGTCATACGGCTGAATGACAAGCATACGCGCTTCCGGCACGCTGATCGTAGCGAGCTGGTTGATCGGCGTTGCGACACCGTAATAGTCAACGGTTACTTTCTCAAGCAACCCCGCGTTCGCCCGACCGGCACGGACGGTCGCCAACTCGCGGCTGAACGCTTGCACAGCTTTATCCATTTTTTCTTTCGCCTGTTGGATCACTTGCTTTGCCATCGTTATTTCCCCCTTACGATCGTTCCGATATTTTCTCCTAATACAGCACGTTTAATGTTACCCTCTTCCGTAATCGAAAAGACGATGAGTGGAATATTGTTGTCCATGCAAAGCGAGGAAGCGGTAGAGTCCATGACACCGAGCCCTTGCTGAATGACATCCAAGTACGACAGTTCATCGTATTTGACCGCACTGGCATCGATATTCGGATCGGCACTATAGACGCCGTCAACGTTGTTTTTCGCCATCAAAATGACGTCCGCTTCAATTTCTGCTGCCCGCAGCGCGGCAGTCGTATCGGTTGAAAAATATGGGTTGCCCGTACCAGCGGCGAAAATGACGACCCGCTTTTTCTCGAGATGGCGAATCGCCCGCCGACGGATGTACGGTTCGGCCACTTGTCTCATTTCAATCGATGTCTGCACCCGCGTTTCGACGCCGAGCTGCTCGAGGCTATCCTGCAAGGCGAGCGCGTTCATTACCGTCGCTAACATCCCCATGTAGTCAGCTGTCGCCCGGTCCATTCCCATTTCGCTTCCTGTTTTTCCGCGCCAAATGTTGCCGCCGCCGACAACGATGGCGATTTCCACATCGAGTTCAGCCACTTCTTTTACTTGTTTGGCGATCGACTGGATCACTGCCGGCTGGATGCCAAATCCTTGTTTTCCGGCGAGCGCTTCTCCGCTTAGCTTTAAAACAACGCGTTTGTATTTTGGTTGTTCCATGTCAAACCTCCGTGATGATGCGAGTCGCTTTGAAAAACAGGGAACACGAGCGTGTTCCCTGTTGCGGTCCGTCATTGTTTTCTTACTTGGCTCATGACTTCTTCAGCGAAATTATCTTGACGTTTTTCGAGCCCTTCACCAACTTCGTAGCGGATGAACTGCTTCACGGTTGCTCCGCTCGATTCGACGTATTGGCGTACCGTCACATCCGGGTTTTTCACGAACGCTTGCTCAAGCAGGCAAACATCTTCGTAAAACTTTTTCAGACGGCCTTCAACCATTTTTTCAACGATGTTTTCCGGCTTACCTTCGTTCAACGCTTGTTGTTTCAACACTTCACGTTCGCGCGCAATCTCTTCTTGCGGCACTTCATCGCGCGAAACGTATTTCGGATGGAGCGCAGCAATATGCATCGCCACATCTTTAGCGACCTCTTCAGTTGCGTTGCCGGCTAATAATGTTAATACGCCGATGCGCCCGCCCATGTGCAAGTACGCGCCAAACGTTTCATCATCCGCTTTGTTGACAACAGCAAAGCGGCGGAGCGTAATTTTTTCACCGATTTTAGCAACTGCTTCGTTAATGTAATCTTGAACAGTGGAACCACTGCTCATCGTTTGTCCGAGCGCTTCATCAAGCGTGGCTGGCTTTTGTTTCAGCAGATGTGCAGCCAGCTCCTTAACGAGCGTTTGGAACGCTTCGTTTTTGGCAACGAAGTCCGTTTCCGAGTTTACTTCCAAAATGACAGCCGCATTGCCTTCCGTCGCGATGTATGTCATTCCTTCCGCTGCGATGCGATCTGCTTTTTTCGCTGCTTTAGCAATTCCTTTTTCACGCAGCCAGTCGATCGCTTTTTCCATGTCACCGTTCGTTTCGGTGAGCGCTTTTTTGCAGTCCATCATGCCTGCGCCCGTTTTTTCGCGCAGCTCTTTTACCATTTGTGCTGTAATCGCCATAAAAAGCTCCTCCTTCTCTTTATCCCATATATGTATCGATGTCGGCAGCGGGTGCCTGTTTTGCCCTTATTCGTTAGTATAGCCAAAAGTTGCTGATTTCTGTCTCAAAAAAAGGTGATAAAAGGCTTTCCCCTCTTATCACCTTTCCTAAGCTGTCTTACTCCGCTGCGACGGCTGCCTCTTCGCCTTGTTTTGCTTCAAGCACTGCATCGGCGATTTTCGACGTCAACAGTTTAACGGCGCGGATGGCGTCATCGTTTGCCGGGATGACGTAGTCGATTTCATCCGGATCGCAGTTCGTGTCGACGATACCGATGATCGGGATGTTCAACTTGCGCGCTTCCGCCACCGCGATCCGCTCTTTGCGCGGGTCGATGACGAACAACGCATCCGGCAGCTCTTTCATGTCTTTAATGCCGCCTAAAAATTTCTCGAGCCGCTCTTTTTCTTTTTTCAAGCCGATGACTTCTTTTTTCGGAAGCACGTCAAATACGCCGTCTTCTTCCATTTTTTCAATTTCACGCAAACGTTTAATCCGTTTTTGGATCGTCGCGAAGTTCGTCAGCGTACCGCCAAGCCAACGTTGGTTGACATAAAACATGCCGCAGCGTTCCGCTTCCTCTTTCACTGATTCTTGCGCTTGTTTTTTCGTGCCGACGAACAAAATTTTGCCGCCGTTGCCCGCTAATTCGCGCACAAAGTTATATGCTTCCTCGACTTTTTTAACCGTTTTTTGCAAGTCGATAATATAAATACCGTTGCGCTCCGTGAAAATGTATTTTTTCATTTTCGGATTCCAACGGCGAGTCTGATGTCCGAAATGGACGCCAGCTTCAAGCAGTTGTTTCATCGAAATCACTGACATGTATGCTCCTCCTGTTTCCTTGTGGTTTTTGTACCTCCGCCTGTCTCATCTTTCAGCAAGACTGGCCTCGCCAGCACCGTTGCTGAAATCATCAGGCGTGTGTATTCACACCATGTAAAAATATATCATAATCGCCGGTGGTAAATCAAGCTGTTATTCACTCGTTTTTCGGTCAAATTTCAACAGCAGTTCCACTTCCGTTTTTCCTTTTTGCAGTTTTTTGGCAATCTCCTCAATCGTCGCCCCCTCTTCATGTAAACGGCGAGCGGCATCAGCCGCGCTGGCGGACGGTGAAAGGTCTAGCACATCTTCGATCGCTTCAATGTCCGGAAAATAATCGAGCGCCACGTCACGGTCGTTCTGTCCCGTTTGCGCGATTTCTCCGTTTTTTTCTTCCGCCCCGCTTTCATCCGTGGGCGATGTAGGCGATGCTGATCCGCTGCCGCCGCTTGCTGAGCGCGGTGCAGGTGCTGCTAGTTTTGAAGCCAGTGGCTGCTTGGCAGCCCCGGCGGTTGTTTTCGTCCGAAGCAACGCGTCAAGCTCGCCCAAAAAACGCTCGTTCTCTTCTTTCCAGGCGACAAGGTGAGCCGCCATCGCCTCCTCGAGCTCTTCCGCCCGCTTTGCTGCGCGCTGTTCCGCCTCGCCAAGCCGCGACAGACGCATGTAAAGCAAAATGATGAGCAAAAAGGAAAACGCATGTAACAGCAAGCTGATAGCTAGCCAAAATGCTCCCATGATGTTCACTATCCTTTAATGTCAATCGTTTTTCCTTTATAAGGATGGCCTCCGAACCGCGACGCCTCCCACCTTGCACGGGTGCCTGTCCGCTTGTCCGTCACTTGGCGGCGTGCCCGCTCTGTCCGTTTTTCGCTGGCCTCCGCCATTTGCGCCTGCACAGTATAAGGATAGTGCTGCGCAGCAGCATGCATACCTCCCGCTTCCGGCACTTTTGGCATCACACTTTGCAACGCAGGCAGCTGAATATCCACCTTTCCACTTCCTTTCCCCTCATTGCTCCTCAGCAAAAAAACGGCGCAATTTCCACAGCGCTTTGGCATGAATTTGGGAAATTCTTGATGTGGACAGCTGCAGGATGCTCCCAATTTCCGTAAACGTGAGTTCCTCTTTGTAAAACAAGCTAATGACAAGCTGCTCTTTTTCATTCAACTGTCCGATACCCACGGCCAGCTTTTCGACCATTTCTTGCTTGACGACTTGTTCTTCCGGAAGTACGGCGCGGTCGTCGCGGATCGCAAGCGGCTCATCGTCCTCTTCACAGGCTGTCTGCCCGAGCGAAAGCCAATTGGAAAAAAACGTTTCATTGACCGCTGCCTGCACTTCTTCTTCCGTCATTCCGAGCTCGGCGGCAACTTCTTTCGCCGTCACCGACCGCATGTACCGTTGCTCAAGCCGCTCAGCCGTCTCTTCAATTTTTTTTACTTTGTCGCGCACACTGCGCGGCAGCCAATCTTCTTTGCGCAAACCGTCGAGGATGGCGCCGCGGATGCGAAACGATGCATATGTGTCAAATTTCAAATCGCGCGATGGGTCAAACTTTTCAAGCGCATCGTACAAACCGACAAGCCCAAGGCTGACCAGCTCTTCCTTCGGCACGGAACTCGGCAGCGTGGCGGAAAGCCGCTGCACATGGTAAGAAACGAGCGGCATATAGCGCTGTACGAGCTCCTCGGCCGCATGCCGGTCGCGGCCGTTGACCCAGTCGTCCCAATATTTCTGTTCGTCTCCTTTTAGCGTTAGCGCGCTCCCCATCGTTCTCCCCCTCGCCTTATGGAAACGGCATTATATTTCTTTGATTTCTTGACTAGCCGTGCGAATGGACAGCATGCCCGTTTGTGGATTAAACTCGATCGTCCGGCCGCTATGGCCTCCGACATCCTCAGCAACAACAGGAATGTGCAACCGCTCGAGCTGCCTTTTCACTTCTTCGACGTTGCGGGCGCCAATGCGCATCATATCTCCACTAGTTGAAGAAAACGAGAACATTTGCGCCCCTCCAGCCAGCTTCGCTTTGAGCATCGCTTTTCGCCCACCGGCGGCGATGACGAGTTTACAAAGCGCTTCAACCGCCGTGTCAGCATATTTGGCTTCATTGACGACCCCTCCGCGCGCCATCGAAGAATGTGGAAGCATAACATGCGCCATGCCGGCGATCGCTTTTCCGCTGTCATAAATGACGACACCTACGCACGATCCAAGTCCACATGTGCGAATGACGGTTGGGGCTACAACGACTTTCATCTCCGCGATGCCGACTTTGACCGTTTCGATCGCCCTCATCCGCCATCCACACCTAATGCCCGAAAGATGGTGGAAAACGACTCCGGATCGGGGAGGAGAAAGAAATGGCCGTCGATGCTTTCATTCGGCTGTCGCTCATCGTAAATGGCCGTATCGATCAAAATGGCGTAATCGCCGACACAAGACAGCTCAAGCAAACCAAACGACAGCACAGCTCCGATCATATCCACCGCCAGCGCCGGCACGGATGGCTGCAAAGTAAGCTGGGTAAAATCGGCGAGCGCTGATAAATACGAACCGGCTAAAATATTGCCAAGCTCCTGAAGCGCCGAACATCCGAGCTCATGGGCCTCCCCTTGAAACGAAAACGAGTCGTCGCCGATCATCCGGCGGACAAACCGATCCGCCTGTTCCGGCGGCAGCACGAAAAACATATTCCCTGGCGCTTCCCCCTCGATGCGCAAATAAACACACGCGACGACTTGTTCCGGCCCGCCGATCAGCTCCATCATCTCGGCAAACGTTGCAACTTGGACGCGCGGTACGGCCATTGTAATTTTTTTGTTTAATAGCGTCGACAAGGCGGTTGCCGCATTGCCAGCCCCGATGTTTCCGATTTCGCGTAAAACGTCGATATGCATCCCTGTCAAATTGCAAATGTCATCCAACCGACAACGCCCCTCTCTGCGATTTATTGACCAAGCACTTTCGCTAAATCCAGCAAAATGAGGAGCCGTTTCTCTATTTTCGCCACCCCGTAAATGTAGCTCGCTTCGATGGCTCCGATCGCCTCCGGAGGCGGCTCGATGCTCGCTCCCGGAATATCGATAACATCGTTCGCCGCATCGACGATCAGCCCCACTTCGACATCCCCAAGGGTGACAATAATCATCCGTGTCTGTTCTCCATACGGTTCAGGAGCAAACCCAAACCGCTCGCGCAAATCGATAATCGGCGTCACGACCCCGCGCAAATTGATGACTCCTTTCACATAGTGGGCCGTTCCCGGCACGCGCGTAATCGGCTGCATTTTTTCAATCGAACGAACGTGCTGTACCGGCAGGGCGTACTCTTCTTCTTTCAAGCGAAAAGCAATCACTTTCCAGTCTGTTTGAACGTTGGTGTTCATTGGCCACTCCCCCCTTTTTCTATTGAGATGTAGATGGAATAAACCATCATTAGGCGCACCGCTTTTGTTCATATTTTTTCGGCCAACGATAGTGGCACATCCATATTCCTCACTAACACGTCGCTGCAGAGCTTTTTAGTAGACTATCAACATGCTTTTTCCATTGCCCACCGTGGCGTGAGTACGCTGCCTGTTATTTTACAAGCGCATTGCAATCGATAATCAGCGCCACCCGACCGTCTCCTAAAATTGTCGCACCAGAAATGGCGAAGACAGAAGATAAATAGTTTCCAAGCGATTTTAGTACAACTTCCTGCTGTCCGATAAATGAGTCGACCGCCAATGCTGCCAGTTTTTCCCCTTTCCGGACAATGACGGCCGCCACCGCATCCCCCTCATCGGATGCGTTCGGTACGGAAAACACGTCTTTCAGCCGGACGAGTGGCACGACTTTACCGCGGAAGTCAATGACCGGCTGGTTATGAGCAGAGAAAATATCTTCTTTCTTTACTAACGCTGTCTCCATAATCGATGACAGCGGGATGGCATACGTCTCAGCAGCGATTTGAACGAGCAGCACGGAAATGATCGACAACGTCAATGGCAGCTGGATGGAAAAAAGCGATCCTTTTCCAGGCTGCGAATCGACGGTGACCGTGCCGCCGAGCGATTGGATCGTGCTTTTGACTACATCCAATCCGACGCCGCGCCCGGAAATATCGGAAATGCGGTCAGCGGTGGAAAATCCTGGAGAAAAAATCAACCCATACACTTGTTGGTCGGTCAGGTGGGCCGCTTCCTCCGCTGAAACGATGCCGCGGTCGATCGCCTTTTGCAACACTTTCTCCCGGGAAATGCCGGCACCGTCGTCCTCAATCTCAATAAATACATGGTTGCCGCTATGGTAGGCGCGCAATTTGACCGTCCCTTCCTCCGGTTTTCCGCACGCCACCCGAATGTCTGGCGCTTCAATGCCGTGGTCAAGCGCGTTACGAATCAAATGGACGAGCGGGTCGCCAATTTCATCGATGACCGTTCGGTCAAGTTCCGTTTCCGCTCCGATAACATCAAGGCGCACTTTTTTGCCAAGTTCACGGGCAAGTTGCCGCACCATGCGCGGAAAGCGATTGAACACAGTTTCGACCGGCACCATGCGCATGTTTAAAATAATCGTTTGTAAATCGCTTGAAATGCGCGACATCCGTTCCACCGTTTCGGTCAGTTCAGGGTGGTTCAAATCGCGGGAAATTTGCTCAAGCCGTCCGCGATCGACAACTAGTTCTTCGAACAAGTTCATTAACATATCAAGCCGTTCAATATTGACGCGGATTGTCTTCCCTGCCTGTTTCGCCGCCAGTTTTTCCGCCGCCTCTGCTTTAGTCTGCGTCGCTGCAACTTGTCCAATGGCGGTCGACACCGGCGGTTCAAGGTCGTCCTGTTCTCCGCTTTTAGCAGATGGCTCATCGACCGTCACCGCGGCGATCTCGACCTCGTCGATTTCAGAAATGCTCATCAGCCGCATTCGCAGTTCATCAGCCGGCGTTTTCGATACAACGGTGACGAGAAACTCTTGATCAAACTTCTCTTCCTCGAGCATGTCAGCCGGGGGTGTCGATTTTACAATTTCCCCTGCTTCATTGAGCTGCTCAAACACCATGTACACGCGTGCAGCTTTCAACATGCAGTCTTTACGAAGGCGAACGCGAATTTCATAGATAGAAAATCCTTGATCTTTTGCCTGTTGCAACACATGGTATTCAAACTCCCCGTATGTATGCTCGAGGGGCAATTGTTCGCCTGCTGTCGGTTTGTTCGGCATCTCCCCTTGCTCAATTCGTTTCAACTGTTCGACCGTCTCGCCCACATCGCGCTTCCCATCGCCGCCTGAGGCGATCGATATAATCATCGCTTCCAAATGGTCGACAGCTTGAAAAACAACATCAAGCAGTTCCGGGGTAACGATGAGCCGCTGATTGCGGATGCCATCAAGCACATTCTCTAGTTGGTGCGTCAAATTGGCCAAATCTTCAAATCCCATCGTGGCCGACATTCCTTTTAGCGTATGGGCCGAGCGGAAAATTTCATTAACAAGAGCCATATCACCCGGGGTTTGTTCGAGTTCAAGCAGCCGCTCGTTGATCGTTTGCAGATGTTCCTTGCTTTCATCAATAAAGATGTCTAAGTATTGACTCATATCCATCCCATGTTCCCCCTCATTCCCCGATCGATTGGACGATGGCGGCGGCAATGCCGTCAAGCGGAGTAATGACATCGATGACACCGGTCTCGATCGCCGCCCTCGGCATCCCATAAATGACTGCTGTCTCGCGCGCTTCGGCGATCGCTTCCACGTCTCCGCTTTCTTTCAACTTTTTCAGTCCCTTCGTCCCATCTGCTCCCATTCCGGTCATGATTACCACCACTTTCCGGCAGTGGTGAATGGCGGCAAGTGATTCGAACAACACGTCAACGGCTGGGCGGTGGCCGGCGCGCGGCGGCGACGCATCAAAATGGGCTTTCAGCACACCGTTTTCCTCCCTGACGGCAAGATGAACACCGCCTGGGGCGATATAAGCAGTGCCATTTCGCAGCACCTCCCCATCTTCTGCCTCTTTGACAGTTATGGCGGATAGTGCGTCCAGCCGGTTGGCAAGCGATTTCGTAAATCCTTTCGGCATATGCTGGACGATGACAACTGGAGCGGCCAAATCGGGCGGCAACTGCGTCAGCACGGTTTCTAAGGCTCGTGGGCCGCCGGTTGAGGTGCCGATGGCGACGATCGCTTTTTCGACGTGCGCCGTTTTGTCGAGTGAACGCCAAGGTCCGACTTTCGAGCGCCGGACGGTGAGCGCCCTTATGTTCGCTTCGCTTGCATGCAACACTTTTCGGACTAGTTCATCCCTCACTTTGTATAAATCAAGCGAAAGCGAACTAGACGGTTTCGCCACAAAATCAACGGCCCCATATTGCATGGCGGTTACCGTATTTTCCGCCCCTTCCTTCGTCGTGCTTGATACCATGACGACCGGCAACGGCTTCTTCTCCATGATATGCCGCAATGTTTCCAGTCCGTCCATCACTGGCATTTCGACGTCGAGCGTCACAACATCAGGGTGAAGAACAGCGATTTTCTCAAGCGCCTCTTGACCATTGCGGGCCGTTCCGATGACTTCAAGGCGCGGGTGTTCGGACAAAAAATCGCTGATCCATTTGCGCATAAACGCCGAGTCATCGACAACAAGCACCTTGATCGTCTTCATTGTCCGTCTCTACCTTTCTAGGAAAAATTGGCGCAGTTTGGCAAAAAAGCGACTCGCCCGCTCCGTCCCTTCCTCCCGCTGCGGCGCATAACGGAATGCCATTTGGCGCACCGCCTTGCTCGCTTTCGCTGCTGGATCAAGCAATACAAACGGCGTTTGGCTGACAACCGCGCGAGCGACCGTCCGATCTTCCGGAATGATGCCAAGCAACGCAATATCTTTGTTTAAAAACCGACCGGTGACGTACTTCAGCCGCTCAAAAACTTCATACCCTTCCCGCTCCTTGCCGGCGCGGTTGACAATGACGGAAAACGGCGCCTCGCTGCCGGCAGCGTGCATATATTTCATCATGGCATACGCGTCGGTCATGGCGGTCGGCTCCGGTGTTGTCACCACAAATACGTCGTCAACCGACTTTAGAAAATACAACCGTTCCCCTGACGCCCCCGCCCCCATGTCAAAGATGAGGTAATCATACTGTGACGCCACGGCCTGCAGTTCGGTCAAAAAGCGGTCGATGCTAGCCGTATCAAGCCCCTGCCATTGTGCCGCTCCCGTTCCCCCGGCAATGTACGATAGATGTTCCGGACCGCTTTTTACTAGCTCTGAGAGCGGCAGTCGGGCCGAAAACCAATCGGCCAATGCCAACGACGATGACTCGCCGAGCAAAATATCGATGTTGCCCATGCCGATGTCCATATCGAGCAGCAAGACGCGAAACCCGAGCTTAGAAAGCGACAGCGAGAAATTGAGCGAAACGTTCGACTTGCCCACCCCGCCTTTTCCGCTCGTCACCGCGATTGTCCGCGGCGACGGCTGCTGCCGGAGACGGCTCAGCTTGAGACGAAGCTGTTCTGCTTGATCTTTCATCATCGCTCCGCTCCAAACAACAGCTGAACAAGCCGGTCGGCCGATGCTTCCATCATGTCGTCCGGCACGTTTTGCCCGTTCGTAAAATAGGCGGCGCCAAGCCGGCTGTCGAGCAGCAAGTTGAATACAGCTCCGTACGAGTCGGTCTCATCGAGTTTGGTGATGATTAGCCGATCGAGCGGAAGACCGGAAAAGCGGTCATAGACAGCTTTCATGTCGTCATATTTTCCGGTGGCGGCAAGCATAAGCAACGTTTCCGTCTCGCTGTCAAACTCGATCGTTTGCTGCAATTCAGCAACATATTTTGGGTTGCGGAAATTGCGTCCGGCTGTATCTACAAACACGAGGTCGCAATCGGCTAGGTTTCGCTTCGCTGCCCGGAAATCATCGGCATTGTAACATACTGCAAACGGAGCATGTAAAATGTGCGCATACGTCTTCAACTGATCGATGGCTGCAATTCGGTACGTATCCGTCGTAATGAAACCGACTTTTTTTCCTTGTTCAAGCACAGCGCGCCCCGCCATTTTGGCAAGCGTCGTCGTCTTTCCAACCCCGGTCGGGCCGAGCAAAATCACATATTTTTTTTGCCTTGCAGCTTCGGCAAACGGAAGCGACGACAACATGTCACGCACCGCCTCTTTCGCCCATTCAGAGACGACAGCCGCCGAGCGCTCCCCCTTGTCGGTGTACCACCGTTCAAGTAAGCGGTCCATCACTTCGCGAACGTAACTTTCCGCCATTCCTTGCCGCACAAGCCGTCGCTCCACCTCAGCTAGCGGCGGGGGGAACACCAACGAAGGCGAGCCGCTAGCCAACTGACGGACGAGCGCTTTCATTTCCTGCAGTTCTCCCGCAAGCAAGTCATTTGCCTTTTCCCACCCAGCTGCTAATGACCCATTAGTGGGTGCTGCCACATCCGGCGAACGCGGCGGCAATGGATCAGGGTCAACGCCCGCTAACACTTCGATCTTCTTTTTCGCAAACAAACCGAAAAATCCGCCGGTACGGGTCTCTTTCGAGTGTAAAATGACCGCATCGCGACCGAGCTCGGCGCGAACCATTTTCATCGCTTCATTCATGGACGGGGCGATAAATTTTTTCACTTTCATTCCATTTCCACCATCCCCACACTTTGGACTTCGACATCCGCTTCAAGCTCGTTATACGACAGCACCGGGATCGTTGGAAAATGGCGCTCGGTCAGCTGGCGGACGTACATGCGCACCGCCGGAGAACAGAGCAAAATCGGCGTTTGACCGGCAAACGGATAGCGGTCAAGCGCTTGGGACACCGACTCAACGAACGCCTGCGCCCGCGTCGGATCAAGCGCCAAATAGCGGCCGTGCTCTGTTTGCTGCACAGCATCAGCAATGATTTTTTCCACTTTGCCGGATAACGTAATGACCCGCAACGGCTCGCCCGGCACGGCGTATTGCCCGGTAATTTGCCGCGCCAGCGCTTGGCGGACATATTCGGTCAACAAATCGGTGTCTCCGGTCAGGCGGGCAAAATCAGCAAGCGCCTCAAAAATCAGCGGCAAGTTGCGGATCGACACTTTCTCTTTCAACAGCTTGGCAAGCACTTTTTGAACATCGCCGATCGACAACGGATTCGGGGTCACATCATCGACAAGCACTGGGTACGATTCTTTCAAATGATCGATCAGCTGCTTCGTTTCTTGGCGGCCAAGCAATTCATGGGCGTGGGACTTAAGCACTTCCGTCAAATGTGTCGAGACGACCGATGGAGGGTCAACAACCGTATAACCGAGCATTTCAGCGCGGTCTTTCATCGCCTCAGAAATCCACTTCGCCGGCAGGCCAAACGCCGGCTCGACCGTTTCAATGCCGTCGATCGAACCATCGTCGACGCCAGGGCTCATCGCTAAATAATGGTCTAGCAGCAGCTCGCCACGCGCCACTTCTTCACCTTTAATTTTTACCCGATATTCGTTTGGCTGAAGCTGAATGTTATCACGAATGCGCACAACTGGGACGACGATGCCGAGCTCGAGTGCAAGCTGGCGGCGGATCATGACGATCCGGTCGAGCAAATCTCCACCTTGAGCCGCATCAGCAAGCGGAATGAGCGCATAACCAAACTCAAACTCAATCGGGTCGACATGCAACAGTTGAATGACGCTTTCCGGGCTTTTCAATTCGTCCGCCGCCGTTTCCTCTTCCGGTTCGGCCCCGACTGCTTCCTCGTGCTGTTGTCCCCGAGCAAACCGGTAGCCGCCGAGCGCCAACAGCCCAGCGATCGGCATCGTCAATACGTCACTAATCGGTGTAAGCAAGCCGAGCAAGAAAATCGTTCCAGCAGTGACGTACAACATTTTCGGAAAAGCAAACAGCTGACGCATAATATCGCCGCTTAAATTGCTGTCGGACGCCGCCCGGGTGACAATAATACCGGTCGCGGTCGAAATCAACAACGCTGGAATTTGGCTTACAATCCCGTCACCGACCGTCAATAATGTGTAACGTTTCGCCGCCTCGGCCATCTCCATCCCTTGTCCAACGACGCCGATGATCATGCCAAATAACATGTTGATAATGACGATAATCATCCCGGCGATGGCGTCGCCTTTGACGAACTTGCTCGCCCCATCCATAGCACCGTAAAAGTCGGCCTCTCGAGCAATCTTTTCCCGCCGCTGCCGCGCTTCCTGCTCCGAAATCATGCCGGCGTTTAAATCGGCGTCAATGCTCATTTGTTTTCCCGGCATCGCATCGAGCGTAAAGCGGGCCGCCACTTCGGAGACACGTTCGGCCCCCTTCGTAATGACGATAAACTGAATGATGATCAAAATTAAGAATACGACAAATCCAACGACGACATCGCCACCGACGACGAACGTCCCGAACGTTTCGACGACTCCCCCCGCTTCTCCTTTACTCAAAATCGCGCGGGTTGTTGAGACGTTCAATCCTAATCGAAACAAAGTCAGCACTAAAAGCAATGACGGAAAAATGGAAAATTCAAGCGGTTCTTTCGTGTTCATCGCCGTCAGCAAAACAAGTAAGGCGAGAGAAATATTGATGATGATCAAGATGCTGAGCAGCCATGTCGGCAACGGGATGACGAGCATGGCAACGATGAGCACGACCATAAGCAAAACTGATAAATCTTTCCATTGCGCTTGCATGTTTTTCTCTCCTTGCTGCTACACATTTCGTTTGAGCCGGTAAACGTACGCCAAAATTTCCGCCACTGCCTTAAAAAACGCCTCTGGAATCATATCGCCGACCTCCGTCTGCCGGTAAAGCGCTTGGGCGAGCGGACGGTTCTCGACGGTGACGACACCGTTCGCTTTGGCAATTTCCTTAATTCTTAGGGCGACATAGTCCGCCCCTTTCGCCACGACAACCGGCGCTTCCATTTTTCCGTCTTCATATTTGAGCGCGACAGCATAATGGGTCGGATTTGTAATCACAACGTCCGCGTTCGGCACTTCTTGCATCATCCGTTTCATCGCCATTTCGCGCTGTTTCTGTTTGATGCGTGACTTAATAAGTGGATCGCCTTCCGTCTTTTTATACTCGTCTTTAATGTCTTGCTTCGACATGCGAATATTTTTTTCAAATTCAAACCGTTGGTACAAATAGTCAAACAACGCTAAAAATAAGAGCGATGCCGCGGCATACAGCCCCATTTTCACCGTCAAGCCGCCAATGACAGCGAGCATGGCGCCCGGCGGTTTGGAAACAAGCGCCAGTAGCTCGTTTCGTTCGAAAAACAGCAGCGTAAAGACAACTGTGCCGATGATTCCAGTTTTTAACATCGACTTCAACAGTTCGACAATGGCGCGCAGCGAAAAGAACCGCTTCATTCCTTTCACCGGGTTGAGCCGATTCCAATCCATTTTCAGCGGTTCAACGGTAAAAAGGGCGCCGATTTGCAAAAAGTTGGCCAGTCCGGCCGCCAGCACAGCGGCAGCAAAAAACGGAGCCAAAAGGAACGCCGCATGGCGGAGCCAGTCGAGAAACAGCAAATGAAGCGAATCGATCGTCAGCGGGACAGACGCGTAATCGGACAGCGCGCGGGTGAACAAACGCAGCAATCCATCGCGCTCGTATGCCCCCGCCAAAAACAAGGCAAGAAACGTAGCAAGCAAAACGGCGGCGGCAACCGCGTCACCGCTTTTTGCCACCTGCCCTTTTTCCCGCACTTCTTGCCGTTTGCGCGGCGTCGCCTTTTCCGTTTTTTCTCCCGCAAAAAATTGCAAATCAAGCCGCCAGCAGCCCATCTTACGCGCCTCCTAACAACCGCATAAACTCGCGCAGCGACGCAAACATGAGTTGAAACAGTTCACGGGCGGAAAACAAAATTCCTCCGATCGCTGCAAACAACAACAAAAATGCCGTCACCGTTTTGAGCGAAAAACCAACGGCAAAAATGTTCATTTGCGGCACTGCACGAGCGATGATGCCAAGCGCCACATCGACTAAAAAGAGCGATCCGACAAACGGGGCAGCCATTTGTACGGCGACGACAAACATCGCGGCGAAGGCGCGAACAGCATAGTCGACAGCCCGCCCATCGGCAATATGCGGCCACCCGTCAAGCGGCAGCCACTGATAGCTGTAAAACATGCCATCAAGCAGCAAATGGTGTCCGTCAAGCGCCAGCAAAAGCAAGAGTGCTAACGAGTGAAGATACTGGCCTAACAACGGGCTTTGCGCCCCGGTTTGCGGATCGATGACATTGGCGATGGCAAAGCCGATTTGAAAGTCAATCAACCCACCGGCAATTTGCACCGCTGCCATAATGGTTGCCGCAAGCAGCCCAAGCGCCAGCCCGACGAGCACCTCTTTGAAGACAAGCAACATATACACATCGTTCAATGACAGTGTCGGTTTGGGCACCGCCAAAAACAAAATCCAACTGAAAAAAAACGCCAACCCGATTTTATATGAAGCCGGCACCGTCCGGTACGAAAAAAGCGGCATCGCAGCAAAAAAAGAAGCGATGCGGGCAAAGATAAGCAAAAATGCCGGAAAGTGAGTCCATAATTGTTCCATGATCGATCAGCCTATAAATGAAGCCAAATTATTGAAAATATCATGGGCGTATGACACCATTTTCGAGAGCATCCACGGCCCGAACAACACAAGCCCGAGCAAGACAGCGATAATTTTCGGCACAAAAGTGAGCGTCTGCTCTTGAATTTGCGTCGCCGCTTGAAAAATGCTGACGACAAGACCGACAATAAGCGACAGCAACAAGAGCGGACCACAGACAATCAACACAATATAGACACCTTGCTCAGCAAGGCGGATAATCAAATCGGCACTCATGGACGCCACCTATCTTTATTGAAAACTTTGCAACAATGATTTGACGACTAAGTACCAGCCGTCAACAAGAACAAACAACAAAATTTTAAACGGCAGCGAAATCATCACCGGCGGCAGCATCATCATCCCCATTGACATTAAGACGCTGGCGACAATCATGTCGATGACTAAAAACGGAATAAAAATCATAAAGCCCATTTGAAACGCCGTCTTCAGCTCGCTAATCGCAAACGCTGGCACGAGCGCAGTCAACGGGATGTCGTTGACCGTTTTCGGCTGTTCAGCGCCGCTGTATGATAAAAACAGCGCCAAATCTTGCTGCCGTGTGTGCTTGCTCATAAACTGCTTAAGCGGAATGGCAGCACGTTCGTACGCCTCATCCAAATCAATTTTTTCGGCAAATAACGGCTGCAACGCCTGATCATTGATGTCTTTCCATGTTGGCGCCATAATGAAAAATGTCAAAAACAACGCCAACCCAATCAACACTTGGTTCGGCGGCATTTGCTGCGTGCCGAGCGACGTACGCACGAACGACAGAACGATGACAATGCGTGTAAAACACGTCATCATAATTAAAATGCCAGGAGCAATCGACAAGACAGTGAGCAACAGCAGCAATTTCACCGATGTCGACACATGCTCGGGAGCCATTGAATTAAACATATGGACAAATTCATTCATCGCCCGCTGTACCTTCCTCTTTCAGCCGCTTTAGCCACTCATTGCGCTTTTCGGCCATTTGTTTCATTTCCTCGGCAAGCAGCGCCGAAAACGAGGGAGCCGTGCTCCCTTCCGATTTTGATTTTGCCGCCCAATACTCACGAAGCCGGAAGCGGAAGCGGCTGAAATCAGCCATCCGTTCAAGCCGTTCGTTATGTTGCGCCAGCAGCTCATTAATCTCGTTTTCATCGCTAATTTCCCTCAATAGTTGAATCGAATCGCCGACGCCGATGACAAGCAGCCGGTTGCCGACTTTAATGAGCTGGACGGAACGGTTCGTTCCAACACTCGTCCCGCCAAGGTGCTCGATGACACCTTTTTGACCAGAAACGAATGGCTGGCGGCGGGAAAGCCATTTCAGCAGCACATAAAGAAGAATGAGAACAAAGGCGGTCGCTCCAATGAGCCGGAGCACATCGGAAGCAGAAACGGCATCAGCTGTTTTACTGGCCGATTGTGTCTGTTGCCCGGCCGGCGTTGACGGCCCGCACGCATCCGGTTGCTGCAAGCAGTCGGCAACCGTCGGGCTTTGGGCGGCCAATGCCGGCGATGCACTCAACACAATAGCTGTCATAAACAAAGCTGCCGCCCATCGCCATATTGCCATCAATACCATCCACCTCTTATCGCTTATCCGAGCGTTTTGTTAATCGCTTCAATGACGCGATCTGCCTGAAATGGCTTGACAACGAAATCTTTCGCCCCCGCTTGGATGGCGTCAATCACCATCGCCTGTTGCCCCATCGCTGAGCACATAATGACTTTGGCGTTGCTGTCGATTTTTTTGATTTCTTTCAGCGCCGTAATCCCATCCATCTCCGGCATCGTAATGTCCATCGTCACAATGTCGGGGCGCGTCTCTTTATATTTCTCGATCGCCTGCCGCCCGTCAGCTGCTTCGGCAACGACCTCATGCCCGTTTTTGGTCAAAATGTCTTTAATCATCATCCGCATAAACGCAGCATCATCGACGACAAGTATTCGTGCCATGTACGCCTACCTCCTATAATGACTATTATTTTAGCCGTTTTAACCGATCGTTTTGACTGACAATATCAGTGATGCGCACACCGAAGTTTTCGTCGATCACGACAACCTCGCCTTTGGCGATCAACTTGTTGTTGACAAAAATATCAACCGGCTCGCCGGCCAGCTTATCGAGTTCAATGATCGATCCGGCCGACAGCTGCAAAATTTCTTGCACTGAACGCTTCGTTCGCCCAAGTTCGACCGTCACTTGCAAAGGCACATCAAACAACAGCTCTAAATTGCGCGCCTCCGTTGCAGCAAGCGGTGGATCGTCAAACTCGGCAAAATCAGCCGCTTGAATATGTCGCTCAGCCACGCTTTCTTCTTCCTTAGAACGCCCCCCGACCGGCTCATTTGTGAAGCGGCTCGCAGCCGAGGAGAACTCGCCATCGCTCGCATGGGCATAAGCAGGCGCCGGTTGTAGCTCTTCACGTGGCACCGCGCCCGCGGACGATGGGTCAATGTTTTCCTCTTTTTCTAATGTTCCGGCCGCCTCCGCCGACGAACCGAGCAGATGGGTGACGAGCTCTTTGGCAAAATCGATGGGCAACAGCTGCATAATGTTCGAGTCAACTAAAGCCCCGATTTTCAGCCGGAACGACACTTTAATGAAAAAATCCTCGTCCGGCAAATATTCCAATCCTTTTCCTTCGGTCAAATCAAGGAGATGGAGCGTCGGCGGAGAAATATCAACTCGTTTGTTAAAAATGGTCGACATCGATGTTGCTGCTGAGCCCATCATTTGATTCATGGCCTCTTGAACGGCGCTTAGCTGAATCTCGCCGAGCGAACTGTCAGCTGTCGTTCCGTCACCGCCAAGCATTAAATCAGCAATAACGGCCGCATCTTGTTGCTCTATGACAAGCAAATTCGTCCCGAGAAACCCTTCGGTATAGTTGACTTGGATGGCGACATACGGCCGTGGAAACTCGTCAGCAACCCGTTTCCGCTCAACGACAGACACGCTCGGTGTCGTAATTTCCACTTTTTGGTTCAATAACGTTGACAGCGCCGTCGCCGAACTACCGAAGGAAATATTGCCGATTTCCCCAATAGCATCCTGCTCGAGCGGGGTGAAAATATCATGGAGCGCCGGAACGTGATCGCTATCGTCCATTCCGCGCAATAAGGCATCGATTTCGTCTTGCGACAACATTCCATCATTCATCATAACTTTCTTCGCCCCCCTCGATCATCGCTAAAATTTGCACCGCCAGCTTCTTGTTCCGCTTCCCCGGCTGGCCGATAAATTTCGGGATATGGCCGATTTTGACAACAAGCGGTTCATGAATCGACTGCTTGAGCTGAATAACGTCTCCCACCTCGAGCTGAAGAAATTCGCCGACGGTGACGACCGCTGTGCCAAGCTCAGCGACAATCGGCAATTGGGCTGCGCGGATGCGACGTTCAATTCGTCCCGCTTCCTCAGGGGAACGTTCCTTTTTTTGCGCCTGCATCCAGTAGTGCACCGATAGCCGCGGCATAATCGGCTCTAAAACGACGTGTGGAATACAAACGTTCATCATGCCGCGCGCTTCGCCAATTTGCGTGTTGAGTGAAATGACGACGACCGTATCGTTCGGCGCGATCATGCGCAAAAATTGCGGATTGACTTCAAAATCAACGAACAGCGGATCGACCTCGGCTACCGACTCCCACGCATCGCGCCAATGGGCAAACGCTTTGTCAAACAGGCTCGACATGATGCGTGTTTCAATTTCGGTTAGATGCTCCACTTTGTCCATGCTTGCACCGCGTCCGCCCATCACCCGATCGAGCATGGCGTACGCGATGTTCGGGTTCACCTCAAGCAGCACATGCCCGTCTAGCGGCGGCACTTCAAAAACGTTAATGATCGTCATCTTTGGAATGGAACGGACGAACTCTTCGTAAGGAATTTGATCAGCCGACGCGACCGAGATTTGCACATATGTACGCAGCTGGGCGGAAAAAAATGTTGTCAACAGACGGGCAAAGTTTTCGTGAATGCGCGTCAAGCTGCGAATTTGGTCTTTGGAAAATCGAAGCGCCCGCCGGAAATCATATGTTTTGACGCGCCGCCCTTCCTCTTCCTTTTTTAGTTCTTCCGCACTCATTTCCCCAGCAGAAAGCGCGGCAAGCAGTGCGTCAATTTCACTTTGCGACAATACTTCCCCGGCTGTCATGTCACCTTCCCCTCTCTAGATGGCAGGCTACTGGAGGATAAAGGAGGTAATGTAGACGTTCTCCACTTTCCCTTCCTGCATCAATGCGTTAATGTCTTGCTTGAGCCGCTCTTTCAGTGCCGCCATTCCTTCCTTACCTTTAAAGTCGGCTGCCTTCATTTCCGAAAGCCGCTCAATGATCACATCTTTAATTTGAAAATCGCGTTTCTCCGCCTCTTCTTTTCCTTTGTCGCTATCAGTCTGGATTTTAAATGATATTTTAATATAACGCCCATCAGCCAAATTCGTCGTCATTTCCGGGATGTCGATGGAGCTTTCAGCGAGCTCATCAGCGCTTGGCTCCCCTTGTTTTTCACCACCCGCCATTTTCATGACCATCACAAGCGCCACGGTGCCAGCTAAAGCGATGATCGCCAGCATAATGACCATCGTTTGGATTACTTTATTCCCTTTCACTGTCCAATCCTCCTGCTTCTGGTAAGCGAAACACGCCGATCTGCCGGTAAAATTCGCTTGCGAGCGCCGCCACTTGCTCAACCGTTTCGCGAACGACGAACTTTTTCCCATTCGTCAGCGTCACGGTCGTGTCGGGAAACGCTTCGATTTGCTCGATGTAAAGCGCGTTGATCATAAACCGTTTACCGTTGAGCTTCGTTAACGAAATCATCGGTGAGCGGGCGTTAGGAGACCGCTAACGCCCTCCCTCCTATTCTATTTTTTCAAGTTGACCAACTCTTGCAAAATTTCATCCGACGTCGTAATGATGCGCGTATTCGCTTGGAAACCGCGTTGGGCAACAATCATTTCAGTAAATTCTTCAGCAAGGTCGACGTTGGACATTTCAAGAGCATCGGAGACGAGTTTTCCGGTTCCGTTGGCTCCCGGCACTCCTATCTGCGGATCGCCGGAGTTCACTGTCTCACGAAATAAGTTATTCCCTTCCTTTTCCAAGCCATCCGGATTGGCGAACTTCGCCAATTGAATTGTCCCTACAAGTTGTAAATTGCCTGTATCATCCACAATGGTAACATTGCCATCAGCCCCTATGCTCAAACTTTTCGCATTGGAATCAATTTTCAGTGGCCCTCCATCACCAAGCAAATATAGACCATTGGCATTCACAATATAACCTTCCGAATCAAGATAAAAGTTTCCAGCTCGCGTATACATTTGATTGTTGCCGTTAGCATCACCAACAATGAAAAACCCATCCCCGGAAATCGCCAAATCAAGAACACGCCCTGTCGTCTGCAAGCTGCCTTGCGTATGAATCGTATCAATAGCAGCAAGCTGTGAGCCAAGACCAACTTGGCGCGGGTTGGTTCCACCACTCGCAGCGCTCGGCCCACTCGCACCAGAGATCGTTTGACTCATTAAATCTTGAAAAATCGTTCTTCCTTTCTTAAATCCATATGTATTGACATTGGCAATATTGTTGCCAATCACATCCAACTTCGTTTGGAAATTGCGCATAGCACCAATACCGGAATACATGGAACGAAGCATCGATTTTCTCTCCCCTTTATCCTTTTTGTTCGACTTTTGTCACCACATCAGCGGCAATCGTCGTTCCGTTATTCAGCTCAAGGACAATTTTTCCGTCTTTTTGCATGACCGATTGAACGACCGCGCTCATTGTTGAATCATCCTCTTGCCAATGCACCGTTTTCCCGATCCACTCGCTGTAGCGCAAAAGTGCGTCACGCCCACTTGCTTGCATCCATTGCTGCATGAGATTGGCGATATTCATCATTTGCTCGAGCGACGAAAAACTCGCCATTTGCGCAATAAACTCTCTATCTTCCATCGGGTTGAGCGGGTCTTGATTTTGCAACTGGGCGAGCAAAATTTTTAAAAAATCGTCTTTCCCTAAAATTTGATCTCCCGTTTTTCGTTCCGGCTGAACAGCGTTGGCCAACCATAAATTTGAGTCAATTGCGTTCGTTGCCATTTCCACCCCTCCTATACATCCGCCTCGATCCCGTCTAATGCAAACGGAGAAGAAGGCGATGGCTCCCGCCTTTGTTCTTGCTGTGATTCGCCATGTTGACGGCCGCCTTGGCGCTTCTCGGAATACGGCGGCATGGAAGAACCTTCAAAATCGGTCCAAACCGTCCATTTTTCGACGGTGATGTAACTCGCATCAAGCAGCTGGGCGAGCTGCGGCAGATGAGCTTGAAGCAGCTCTTTCACCGCTTCGTTCGCCACAAGCAGTTTGGCAGCGAGCTTGCCGCCTTCGTGCACCATTTTCACTGTAACCGTCCCGAGATGTTCCGGATGGAGGCGAATAACGAGCTGCGTTGCACCGTTTGGCAACTTCATCCATCGCCCCAACCGCAAGGCACGGGCGACTTGATCAATCAGAGAGCTGCCGTTACCAGCTTCTGTTCTGCTTGCCTGACTGTCCGAACTAGCGTCAACAGACAACAGTGAGGTCATGTTTGCTGAAAAAGTCATATGACCGTCCGGCACAAAATGATTCTCTCTATGCGGTCCAAACCGTTGTTCACGAGCAAACGAAGCGGAGAGCGGCGCAAGACGAGCTGCTTCGTACTCCGCTTTCTGAGCTACCAGCGGAAAGAAAGGTTCGATTGATGTGTTTGCGCCGTTTAGCCTTATAGCCTCTTCGCCGAGATTCCTATATGCCCACCCGTTTCGTCGCCCCACACTGTCCAGTGCGTTGCTATCATCAACCGCTTGGAACAAACGTTGGATCGCAGAAGATTGTATGTTTTCGATTCTCTCGGCGGTCGGTCGGGTTTCTCCATGATCAAGCAGCAACATCATGTTTCTTATGTCCCTGCCCTTTACGTCCGCAACGATGAAAGAGTCATTATGTCCCTTTTCCCCCTTGACCACTGTCAGTAAACGACCGTCGCTTCCTTGTGCAATGCTTTGGGCAGGAGATGCCCCTTCCTCTTGCAGAGCGAACCAGACTGCCTGCTGGGAATCGGCGTTCATTGCCCTCTCCCCGCCGCTCTGCTTGCCTTTGCCGTACTCTTCGAACATGCCATCACTTTGCTTGCCTCGGCCTTTTTCACTCATCCCCGCCAGCAAACGATCGTCGCTTCCTTGTGCAACGCTTTGAGCAGAAAAAGTTCCCCCCACTTGCATGGACAAAACGGGCAACTCAGCTGATTCGTCCTGCTCATCTGTCCTTTCCGTTTTGTTTTCCGACAAAGAGGGCAGTCGATCCTCCTCTGTTTCAACCGGTTGTGCTTCAGCCTGCTTGCTCGCGAGCAGCGCCGCGAATGCGTCAGCCATTCCCGTTTCCTTTTTTGTCGTCGTCGGCGTCATTTCAATGCTCATAGATCGCGACAAGCTTGCTGCGATCACCGTCTTCATTCGACCACCTCCTCTCCCGTTTCCCATTTACTCAACGACGAAAGCAAATTCGCCGCCTGTTCAATCGGCATTTGCTCCAAAATGGCGGCTGCTTTGTCGCCCTCAAGCCGACTTAGCACATCGAGCGCTTCACGGTTCGGCAGCTCGGCTAAAATGGCGGCCGCCTGTTTCTCCGACATCGCTCCATACATAGCCGCAATATCGTCCGCCGTCACAGTCGGCGTGGCAGCGTGATTGGCTTGTTCGTTTGGCTCCTCATCTGGCGCCGATAGCCGGGCGATTTCATGCTCTTTGACAGTCAGCTCGTTTTGCAGCTGTCTAATTTGTTTTTTCTGCCTAGCAATCGTCTCTTGTTGCTGTTCAATCGTCTGTTGCTGTGTCGCGATCGTTTTCTCTAGTGCTCTCTCCTTCTTCTTCCAGTCAATCCATTCAGAGATCAAGGGCACGTTCGCCGTCCATTGTTTTGTTTCTGCCGCCACATCGATGCCAGCCACCTTTATGATTAACAAGAGGAAGAAAGCGGCAAATAAACTCGGGATGACAATGACGAACAAAATCCATTGCCATCGGTTTGGCTTTTCTTCTTGTTGGACTTTGCTGCTTGTCATCTATAACTCCCCTTGCCGTGCAAAGCGTTGAACAGCCAATTCGTCGAGAAAGCGGCTTTCTACCTCTTTCTCGCGTTGCTCGATCCACTGCTGCACACGCTCACGCATTTTTTCATATTTTTTTACTTCAATATTCAATTCGGTCAGGCGCTGCTGCCGGCGCTGCATCTGCTCGCGCGCTTGCATGACGATGAGCTGATAATGGTCGATGGCCCGCTGTAAATTTCCGATATATTGCAACATATGGCGGATCGCCCCGATCGATAAGCCAGTCTGCAGCTGTTCATCGCGTTCCGCTTCACATTTTTCTTTTTCCTTGAGCAAGTTATACAACGCCTCGGCCGCTTGTTCAAACCGGCGAACCGCCTCTTCGTACTCGCTGAGCGCCTTCTCTTTTTCTTTTTCTTTCATTGTCAATACTTTGTGCAGTCGAAATGTTGGCGTCACGCCTGCTCACCCTTTCAGCGCCCGAAAGCTACAACCGCGATGACACTAGGCGGAAAAGGGCATCAATGCTTTCGGCGCGCGTCGTTTTTTCGTCAATCTCTTGACGACAAAACGCCATAATTTGCGGATAAAATTGAATCGCCTCATCAATTTCTCGAGAAGATCCGTGTTTGTACGCCCCTATTTGAATCAAGTCCTCCGAATCGATATAAGTAGAAAGGAGACGCCGGACCCGATTTGCCGCTTCGCGGTGCTCTGCACTAATGATATGGGGCATGACGCGGCTGACGCTTTTGAGCACATTAATCGCTGGGTATTGCCCTTTATTGGCTAACTGACGTTCGAGCACAAAATGGCCGTCCAAAATGCCGCGTACCGCATCGGCAATCGGTTCATTCATATCATCGCCATCGACAAGCACCGTATAAAAAGCGGTGATCGTGCCTGAAGCGTTTGTCCCCGCCCGCTCAAGCAACTTCGGCAACAAGGCGAATACCGACGGCGTATAACCTTTCGTTGTCGGAGGCTCGCCGACAGCAAGGCCGATCTCCCGCTGCGCCATAGCAACGCGGGTGACCGAGTCCATCATCAACATGACATCCGCCCCTTGGTCGCGGAAATATTCAGCAATTGCTGTCGCAGTGTACGCTCCTTTGACGCGCATGAGCGCCGGCTGATCTGAAGTGGCGACGACGACAACCGAACGAGCCAAACCTTCCGGACCGAGATCACGCTCCAAAAATTCACGCACTTCGCGGCCGCGTTCGCCAATTAAGGCAATGACGTTTACATCAGCCGACGTACGGCGGGCGATCATTCCCATAAGCGTGCTCTTGCCGACACCGGAGCCGGCAAAAATGCCAACGCGCTGACCCTTGCCGACTGCCAGCAAGCTGTCGATAACGCGCACACCGACTTCGAGCGGTTCGGCAATCGTCGGCCGGGCGAGCGGGTTGGGCGGATCACGTTCGACCGATACCGGCTTCAGCCCAAGCGGCAGCGCGCTTCCGTCAAGCGGTCGACCGATCGGGTCAAGAACCGTGCCGATGAGCGCATCGCCGACGTATACTTCAAGCGGCTTGCCGGTCGCTTCAACAAGACAACCAGGGGCAATATGCGCCATAGAGGAAAAGGGCATAAGCAGGACGTGCTGCTCATGAAAGCCGACGACTTCCGCAGGGATTTTTCGACCGCCGCTCGTTTCGTGAATGTAGCAAAGGTCGCCGATCGAGCTTTCCGGTCCTTTCGATTCGGTCATTAATCCGATGACACGCGATACTTTGCCGAACCGTTTATACAAATCAGCAACGACAATTTCATCAAGAAGCGCCTGCCAGTTCAGCGGACATTCCCTCCTTCAGCCGCCTGTAGAGCGCCTCGCGCAGCTGTTCAAGCTGCGTATCTACACTGGCATCGATGCGCCCAAACGGCGTTTCGACGAGGCAACCGTATTCCGGCAGTGCATCGTCGGGGTAAACAAATAATTCGACGTGATGCGGAAAAACGGACTTCAGTAATTCCTGCTGACCTATCACCGCTTCATAACAGTGCGGGTGCACATAAACGATGACCTCCGTTTGCCGGCGCACTTCTTGCAGCACTTGGCGCACGAGCGGCAAAAACGCGTTTCGGTCATTCTCGAGCGTAACTCCGATGATGCGTTCGGCTGCTTTTAACGCCACCTCAA
Source organism: Geobacillus sp. 47C-IIb (assembly GCF_014679705.1). Taxonomy (NCBI): domain Bacteria; kingdom Bacillati; phylum Bacillota; class Bacilli; order Caryophanales; family Anoxybacillaceae; genus Geobacillus; species Geobacillus sp. 47C-IIb. The sequence goes on along the minus strand of NZ_CP061473.1, from coordinate 3,142,549 downwards.
GCATCATATCAGTGGCCGATTCGAGCCGAGCATAAAACTCATCATTTGCCCGTTCTGCTACGCGGCGGGCTTGTTCAATCCACTCGCGGTGCTCGCTTAGCGCCTCGTCGCGCCCGGCGGCATAGCCATCTTCATATCCTTGGGTGCGCGCTTCCTGCATGAGCCGCTCTTTCTCGTGTCGCCATTGCTCTTGTTCTTGGGCCAACTGCTCACGCACTGCCGCATAATATTGCTCCGCTTGACGGCGAAGCTCAGCTACCTCCTCTTTGGCAGCAGCGATCGCCTCCCATTCCTGTTGCCGATCAGCTGCAGATGATGGAGCATCTAGAACATAGCGCTGCACGGCGATCGTTTTTTTGCCAGTACGGGCTGTCACTGCGGGTGCTTTAATGACGTTAGACAATAATATCATCTCCTCCTCCGCGGGCGATGATGATTTCCCCTATCTCCTCGAGACGGCGGATCACCGCGACGATGCGCGACTGCGCTTCTTCAACATCGCGCAGTCGAACCGGCCCCATATATTCCATCTCTTCTTTGAACGTCTCTGCCATTCTTGTTGACATGTTGCGGAAGACGATATCTTTCACTTCATCGCTTGCTACTTTCAGCGCCAGCATGAGATCGTCGTTGTCCACTTCGCGAATGACCCGCTGAATGGCGCGGTTATCAAGCGTTACGATATCTTCAAAGACAAACATCCGCTTTTTAATTTCTTCAGCCAGTTCCGGGTCTTGAATTTCCAAAGCGTCCAATATCGTCCGCTCCGTGCTCCGGTCAACTTGGTTTAACACTTCAACGACCGCCTCAATGCCGCCAGCTTGTGTGTAGTCTTGCACAACAGTCGCCGACAGCCGCCGTTCAAGAATTTGCTCGACTTCGCTAATAATTTCCGGCGACGTGCTATCCATCAGCGCAATGCGCCGAGCGACGTCCGCCTGCATCTCCTGCGGCAAGGCCGATAAAATTTGTCCTGCCTGCTCCGGATCTAAATACGAAAGAATAAGAGCGATCGTTTGTGGATGTTCGTTTTGAATAAAGTTTAACAGCTGCATCGGATCCGCCTTGCGGGCGAAATCAAACGGCCGCACCATGAGCGCTGATGTCAGTCGGTTAATAATATGCATCGCTTTGTCCGGACCAAGCGCCTTTTCAAGCACTTCTTTCGCGTAGGCGATGCCTCCTTGCGCGATGTAGTCTTGCGCCAAAGCAAGCTGGTGAAACTCTTCGAGCACCTCTTCTTTTTGTTCGACCGTCACTTGGCGGACGTTGGAAATTTCGAGCGTCAGCTTTTCGATCTCTTCTTCCGACAAATGTTTATAGACGGAGGCCGACACGTCTGGGCCGAGGGAAATGAGCAGGATGGCCGCTTTTTGTCTGCCCGACAGCCCGCCTTTCCGTTCGCGCTTTGCCATACGTCGTTCCTCCTACTCTTCTGATAGCCACGTTTTCAATAGTTTGGCAAACTCATCCGGCTTTTCTTTCGCCAGCCGTTCAAGCTGACGGCGGCGCATTCTCTCCTCCGTCTCCGGCGGCTCTGGCAATTCCGGCTCTGCCGGAAGCGGCGGAGCGAATACGAATTCTTCGTCCTCTTCTTCGTCTTCGCGGCGACGCAGCCAGAAGAATAACAGCAGAGCGATCAACAATAACGCTCCCGCGCCAGCCGCATACCACCACCATGCCGGCCGAACCGGATCCGGTTCCGTGAATGTCGGCTTACCGTTAAACTTTTGTACCGAGACGACAATGCGGCTGTTAATGTCTTCATCAGTCAATGTTTGTGCTTCACCTTTGTCAATCGATGTTCGGACAATCGTTCCTAATATTTTTTGAATATCATTGACCGCCTCCGGTGTCAGTGAGTTCGGGTCGTCTGGGTCGGGCGGCTCAACCATCACCTGAATGCCTAAGTCACGAATTTTATACGGACTTTCCACAATTTGTTTTTTTATTTTATTGACTTCATTGTTGATGGTTTCTTCGGTCCGCTCGTAATTGCCGTTCGTTGCGCCGCTTGCTCCTTGGTAGCCCGGCGTTTCGTTCGTGCCTGTCCCGGCAGTGCCGCCCGGCGGCGCTCCGCTTCCCGCATACGTTTCTTTAATGCGTTGGACGCTGACGGCGATTCCTTCGTCGTTCTCTTCACCAACAGGAGCGACTAAATTTTCTTCCCGTTTTTCTTGCGTAAAGTCGACATCAGCCGTGACGGAAACGACGACTTTGTCCTGCCCCATCATCGTGCCGAGCATTTGCTGCACTTGACGCTGGATATCGCGTTCGATTTGTTTTTTGATTTGTTGCTGCGAAGCAAATGTCGCCCCTGTCGAATTTCCACTATCATTTTTTAAGTCAAAATACTCAAAAAACTGATTCATAATGACGATATTATCTGTAGAGAGGTTGGGAACACTTTTGGCGACGAGGTGATACAACGCCCGAATTTGCTCGTCGCTAAACTGGTAGCCTGGCTTCGTTCTCAGCACAATCGAAGCCGAGGCTTCCCCTTTTTCATCAGAAACAAATACGCTCGGCTGCGGAAGGTTGATCATCACTTTCGCATCCTCGACGCCGTCGATCGTTTTCATTAAATTGGCGAGTTCAGTTTGCATCGCCTTCAGCTTTACCATATTAAACTCATTATCAGTCATGCCGAAGCTCGCGTTTTGGCCAAAAAACGAATAATCGATGACTCCGCTGTTCGGAATGCCTTCGGCGGCTAGCTCCACTTTCAGCGCATCGACTTGCTCTTTCGGCACTTTGATCGTTGTGCCGCCATCGGCCACTTCTGCCGAAACACCGCGTCCATCAAGCGTCGCTTTAATTTGCCCAGCTTCTTGCGGTGTTAAATTACTGTATAGCGGCACCATTTCCGTCCTCGTGGCGAAAAACACTCCGATGCCGATGGAAAAAAGAACCACCGCTATCCCGCCTATAGCGAGCCATTTCTGTTTTTTCGTCCGCTCTTGCCAAAACGAACGAGCGCGGCCCCACCACTCTTTCCATTTGCTGTTCATACAATTCCCCCGATCATCCAGCCATACAACCATTTGCTGCCATCGCCCGGCAATGACGACAGCCTCTATATGTAATGTATTGCAGCTTATGAATGCTACAACGGCATGCGCATCATTTCTTGATACGCCTCAATCGCCTTGTTGCGGATCTCAATCGTCAGCTGCAGCGCAACGCTCGCCTTTTGCGCGGCGATCATCACATCATGCAATTGGACGTTCTCCCCGCGGACGAGTTTTTCCGTTAGCGCGTCCGCTTGAATTTGTTTGTCGTTTACGTTGTTGAGCGCCTCTTTTAAAAAGGCGGCAAACTGTTTTTGCACCTCGGCTGGCTTTACCGGGTTCGGGACGGTGGACACCGGTGTCAGCCCAACACGACTTACTCCGTCAAGCATGATGCATCCTCCTTACGTACTATTTTCCTATTTCGAGCGCCTTCATCAACATCCCTTTTGAGGCGTTCAACGCAGTGACGTTCGCCTCATAGGAACGCGTGGCACCGATCAAGTCAACCATTTCTTTGAGCGGATCAACGTTGGGCAAACGAACATAGCCATCGTCCCCCGCATCCGGATGATCCGGATCGTACAAGAGCTTAAACGGTGCTGGATCGTCGACGATTTCACGCACCCGCACCCCGCTGCCGACCGCATCGGTACGGCCGAGAGCAGCCTGCAAATAACTTGAAAACTGTTCGCCGCGCGGTTCAACAACAACAACTTTGCGGCGATACGGCTCCCACTCCCCATTAACCAAACGCGCTCGCGTCGTATCGACGTTGGCGATGTTGGACGAAATCACGTCCATACGCAACCGTTGAGCAGTCAGGGCCGAGGCTGAGATGTTTAAGCTTTGAAACATAGACACGGACTATTTTCCTCCTTTAATCACTGTTTTTAACGTATTGAATTTCCCGTTTAACTGCTCAATGAGCGCATTGTAATAAATTTGGTTTTCTGCTAATTTTGACATTTCTTGATCAATATCGACACTGTTGCTATTATGATTGTAACTTATATTCGCATTCGCCGTCACGATGATTTTTCCATTTTGTTCGCTTCGAAATGGAAAATGGTTCGGATTCGTCCGTTTGGCCTCAAGCTGAAGCGCCCGATTGAGTTCGGCTTGAAAGCGTACGTCTTTTGCCTTATAGCCCGGCGTATCAACATTGGCGATGTTGTCGGCAATCGCCTGCTGGCGGAGCGACGCATAACGGAGCCCTTGTTCAATCCAGTGGATTGTCGATGAAAACAGCGACAATGGAATCCCCTCTTTTATCCTATTTTTCGACAATTTCTGCTAGATTTCATTTTACGGGAAGAAAAACCTAATGTATAGACGGAACTTAGTACTATTTTTATACCAACGATAAGACCATAGAATCAGTGTTGTGTGCAAACACCGCCAGAAACAGAAAACACCCGCTAAGCAAAGATGCCTAGCGGGCGCCAAAGGCTTATTAGATTAGTTTGATTTCAGTTTTTCAAGTTCAGTTAAAAACTTGTCGTTCAACACTTTAATGTACGTCCCTTTCATGCCAAGCGAACGCGATTCAATGACTCCAGCGCTTTCAAGTTTGCGCAGGGCATTGACGATCACCGATCGGGTGATGCCAACACGGTCAGCGATTTTGCTGGCGACAAGCAACCCTTCCGTTCCATCAAGCTCTTCAAAAATATGTTCGATCGCCTCGAGTTCGCTGTAGGAAAGCGAGCTGATCGCCATTTGCACGACCGCCTTGCTGCGTGCTTCCTCTTCGATTTCCTCTGCTTTTTCACGCAAAATCTCCATGCCGACAACCGTCGCTCCGTATTCGGCCAAAATCAGGTCGTCGTTATCAAACTCGCGGTCAAGGCGCGACAAAATGAGCGTGCCGAGCCGTTCGCCCCCACCGTTGATCGGGACGATCGTCGTCAAGCCTGTTTTAAATAAGTCACGATTTTCCACTGGAAATGCCGTATATTCGCTATTAATATCGATGTTAGGAGACGTTTCTGTAATGTTGAACAAGTTTCGCGTATATTCTTCCGGAAACTGCCGCTCCTCAAGCATCCGTTTCATTCGCTCGTTTTCAATCGATTGTTTAATGGCAAATCCGAGCAGTTTGCCGCGACGGCTAACAACGAACACGTTCGCTTCGATGACGTCGCAAAGCGTTTCCGCCATTTCTTTGAAATTGACCGGCCGCCCGGCTGCTTTTTGCAGCATGGCGTTAATTTTTCGCGTTTTCTCTAGCAAATTCATCTTTTCCATCTCCTCCTCATAAAATGAACTCACTTAAATCTTTGTTTTTGACAATGTTGCCGAGTTTTTGTTCGACGTATTGCGGTGTGATGACGACTCGGTTAAGCCCGATATCCGGCGCCTCAAACAGCAAATCTTCGAGCAGCTTCTCTAAAATCGTATGGAGCCGGCGCGCGCCGATATTGTCGGTCGTCTGGTTCACTTCAAACGCCACTTCAGCGATCTTACGAATAGCATCGTCAGAAAATTCGAGATTTATACCTTCCGTCGCCAAAAGTGCCTGATATTGTTTAATGAGCGCGTTATTCGGCTCGACTAATATACTTACGAAATCGTCAACCGAAAGTTTCGCCAGTTCGACACGGATCGGAAAACGACCTTGCAGCTCAGGGATCAAATCCGATGGCTTCGCCATATGGAACGCGCCGGCAGCGATAAATAAAATATGGTCTGTTTTGACCGGCCCGTATTTCGTCATGACGGTTGAACCTTCGACGATCGGCAAAATATCGCGCTGCACCCCTTCGCGAGAGACGTCGGCCGAACCGGACACCTCTTTGCCGCGGGCGATTTTATCAATTTCGTCAATAAAAATGATGCCGGACTGCTCAGCAAGGCGGATTGCCTCTTGCGTCACTTCATCCATATCAATCAGTTTTTGCGCTTCTTCATTGATGAGCACCTTGCGCGCTTCGCTCACCTTCAGGCGCCGCTTTTTACGCCGTTTCGGCATGAGGCTGCCTAACGCATCTTGCATGTTGACACCCATCTGCTCAATGCCCGCCCCTTGCAAAAAGTCAAATAGCATGGGCGGCTGCTCCTCGATTTCAATCGTCACCATCTCATCTTCGAGTTGGCCGTTGGCTAGCTGCCAAGCGACTTGGCGCCGCTTTTTCTCCACCTGTTCATCGTCGTGGCTATGGCCGTTGTCCGGTTGGCTAGCTTGACCGCCAAATAGGAGCTCGAGCGGATTTTTGATCGTTTGCTTTTGCTTACCGGGAACGAGCAATTCGACAAGCCGCTTATTCGCTTGCTGCTCAGCCCGGTCTTTCACCTCGCTCATTTTTCGTTCTTTCACGAGCCTAACCGATGTCTCCACTAAATCGCGCACCATCGATTCGACGTCTCGCCCAACGTAGCCGACTTCGGTAAATTTCGTCGCCTCAACTTTGATAAACGGCGCGCCGACAAGTTTAGCTAGCCGACGGGCGATCTCCGTCTTCCCGACCCCGGTCGGACCAATCATTAAGATGTTTTTCGGCATCACTTCATCACGCAATTTTTCATCGAGCAAACTGCGGCGATACCGGTTGCGGAGCGCAATCGCCACCGCCTTTTTCGCCTCTTTTTGCCCGATAATAAACTGATCGAGCCTCTCGACAATTTGCCGTGGAGTCAGTGTTTCCGCCATCTTCGGCCTCCTCCTTTTTTACAACTCTTCGACAATAATATGGCCGTTCGTATAGACACAAATGTCAGCGGCAATCTCCAACGCGGCTTTCGCAATCTCTTTGGCGGTCATCGAGGCGCCGGCATACTGCTTTAAGGCGCGTCCAGCGGCGAGCGCATAATGGCCGCCTGAACCGATGGCGAGCATGCCGTCATCCGGCTCAATGACTTCACCAGTACCGGAAACCAGCAATAAATGCTGCCCGTCCATGACAATCAACATCGCCTCGAGGCGGCGCAACACTTTGTTGCTCCGCCACTCTTTCGCTAGCTCGACGGCCGCACGCGGCAAATTGCCGTTGAATTGTTCGAGCTTGCCTTCAAACATCTCAAACAGCGTAAACGCATCGGCGACCGAGCCGGCAAAACCGGCGAGCACTTTGCCATGAAACAGGCGTCGCACTTTCTTCGCGGTATGTTTCATGACGACTGCGTTACCGAATGTCACTTGGCCATCGCCTGCCATCGCTGCCGCCCCATTATGACGGATGGCGAAAATCGTCGTCGCATGAAAACCGTCCATGGTTCTTCCCTCCTTGCCCGCAGGCTATGCACGCGGATGCGCCTGCAAATAAATACGCCGCAGCCGATCTTTCGTCACATGGGTATACACTTGCGTTGATGATAAGTGCGCATGGCCTAGCAGCTCTTGCACGGAGCGGAGATCGGCTCCTTCGTTGAGCAAATGGGTCGCAAACGTATGGCGCAGCACATGCGGGCTGATGTTTTGCGTCAGCGCCGCCGTTTCGACGATGCGATCCAAAATGTAGCGCACTCCCCGAGGCGTAAGCGGATTGCCACGGGCATTGACAAACAAATAGCGGTGGTCTGCCGGCAGCTTTCCTACGAGCTCGCGGCGTCCGCCACCGATGTACCGTTCAAGCGCCTCCCTAGCCGGACGGCCAAACGGAACATAACGCTGCTTATTTCCTTTTCCATGAATGAGCACGGTAGATGCAGCGAAATCAAGATCGGACAGCCGAATGTGACAGCATTCACTAACCCGTGCACCAGTCGCGTACAGCAGCTCAAGAAGTGCTGCGTTGCGCTGGCCGACGGCTGTATTTCCATCATTGACACGAAACAGCGCTTCTAATTCCTCACGATATAAAAAGTTGGGAATTTTTTGCTCTTTTTTCGGCAACGCGGCAAGTGCAAACGGATTTTCGGCCGCCCATCCTTCACGCAGCAAAAACTTATAAAAGCTTCGCAAACTGGAAATTTTACGGGCGACCGAACGGCTGGCCAGCTGCTGTCCGTATAGTTTCGTCAAATATAAGCGAACGTCGCTGTAGGCTACTTCATTGAGCTCATCGATCCCTTCTTCGTTCATGAACTGGAGAAACTGCTCAATGTCGCGCCGGTAGCACACAATAGTATATTGTGAATAATTTTTCTCGATTTGTAAATATTCCAGGAACAATTGTAACGCAAGTTTCGCATTTTTCATCGCCTCACCTCGCAACGGCTCCTTCATCGTACCATATGACTCTGCATCGCGCAACTATTTTTTATAAAATTCTGAATTGTATCCGATGCGTGGTCAAGCTTCTGGTTGTTCCTCATAGTCGCACGCCGTGCATTGGACTTGCACACCCTTTTTCAGCTTTTTCTCGACAAGCAGCCCTCCGCACTTTGGACACGGGCGCGCAAGCGGTTTATCCCACGAAACAAAGTCGCATTCCGGGAAGCGATCGCAGCCGTAAAACACCCGTTTTCGCTTGCTGTTGCGCTCGACAATATTCCCTTCATGGCATTTCGGGCATTTGACGCCGATTTCTTTCACAATCGGTTTCGTATGGCGGCATTCCGGAAAGTTCGAGCAAGCGATAAATTTACCAAAGCGACCCATTTTGTACACCATCGGACTGCCGCACACGTCGCAGTCAATGCCGGCTGGCTCATCTTTAATTTCCACTTCGCGCATTTCTTTTTCGGCCACTTTTAGCCGCTTCTCAAACTCGCGGTAAAATTCATCCACAACCTTGATCCACTCTACTTTTCCTTCTTCAATTTCATCAAGCTCTTTTTCCATTTTAGCCGTAAACTCGACATCAATAATTTCTGGAAAAAATTCTAAAATAAGCTCGACGACGATTTCACCAAGCTCTGTCGGGACGAACCGCTTGTTTTCAAGAACAACGTAGTTGCGTTTCTGAATCGTATCAAGCGTCGGCGCGTAGGTGGACGGACGGCCGATGCCGAGCTCTTCTAACGTTTTAACAAGGCGCGCTTCTGTATAGCGCGGCGGCGGCTGGGTGAAATGCTGCTTCGGCTCGATCATTTCACTTTCGACCGCCTCTCCTTCCTCAAGATCAGGAAGCAGACGATCTTGTTCTTCCGTTTGGTCGTCCGTCCCCTCGATGTATACTTTCATAAACCCTGGGAACTTTACCTTCGAACCGCTGGCGCGGAACAGCACCCCATTATTTTCAAGTTCAACACTCATCGTGTCCAGTACAGCCGCCGCCATTTGGCTGGCGATAAACCGTTCCCAAATGAGTTTATACAACCGGAACTGGTCGCGCGTCAAATATGGCTTCACTTTATCCGGATCGCGAAATGCCGAGGTCGGGCGAATGGCTTCGTGAGCATCTTGGGCGTTCGTGCTTTTCTTTTCCTTCCGCTTTTCTTGATGGACGTACTGGGCGCCGAACGTCGCTTCGATATACGCCGCTGCTTCCTGTTGCGCTGTTTCGGCAATGCGCGTCGAGTCGGTACGCATATACGTTATCAACCCGACTGTCCCTTCTCCGCCGAGATCAATCCCTTCGTACAGCTGCTGGGCGACCATCATCGTCTTTTTTGTGCGGAAATTCAACTTGCGCGCTGCTTCCTGCTGAAGCGATGACGTTGTAAACGGTGGCACCGGGCTGCGCCGGCGCTCGCGCTTTGTCACCGTTTTCACCGTAAACGCTCGCCCGTTTAAACGGGCGAGCACTTCTTTTACGTCCGCTTCCGTTTTTAATTCCAGCTTTTCCCCGTCAACGCCGTAAAACGAGGCGGCAAACGCCTCTTTCCCTTTTTGAAATTTCGCTTGAATCGTCCAATATTCTTCCGGTTGAAATTGGCGGATTTCTTTTTCCCGATCGATAATGAGACGCAGCGCGACTGATTGGACGCGGCCGGCACTCAGCCCTTTTTTCACTTTTTTCCACAAGAGGGGGCTGATGTTATAGCCGACGAGACGGTCAAGCACGCGCCGCGCTTGCTGGGCATCGACGAGATTCATATTGATTGAGCGCGGTTGCTGGAATGATTGTTTAATGGCGTCTTTTGTAATCTCATGAAAGACGACGCGGCAATCAGAGTGAATATCGAGATCGAGCATGTTGGCCAAATGCCAGGCGATTGCTTCCCCTTCACGGTCCGGGTCGGCAGCGAGAAACACTTTTTTCGCCTTTTTGGCTGCCGTTTTCAACTCTTTAATCACTTGGCCTTTGCCGCGGATCGTAATATATTTCGGCGTATAGCCGTCATTTATGTCAACGCCCATTTGGCTTTTTGGCAAATCGCGAACGTGGCCCATCGAAGCTTTGACCGTATATTTTTTCCCTAAGTATCGTTCGATCGTCTTCGCTTTCGTTGGCGATTCGACGATAACCAAGTAGTCTGACATCCATCTTCCACCCCTAGGAAGTAAATTGAAATCTTCATTATTATTAATGATTATTGCCGTATTTGTCAAACATGATCATTATACGTACGGGAATTCAGCGATAATGTCCGCTGCCTCCTGCACTAGTTTTGCTCCGTGTTGAATGAGCGTATTCGGTCCGGCAGCCTCCGCCAAGTTGATCGAGCCAGGGACGGCAAACACTTCCCGTCCTTGTTCAAGCGCATACGACGCTGTAATGAGCGAACCGCTTTTCACTTTTGCCTGCACAACGAGCGTGCCAAGCGACAGCCCGCTAATGATGCGGTTGCGCGCCGGAAACTGCCACGCTTGTGGTTTCGTTGCCGGCGGATGTTCGGCGACGACGAGCTGCTCGTTCATAAGCTGCTGGGCGAAGGAGCGGTGTTCTTTCGGATAAATGTGGTCAAGCCCGCCAGCAATGACTGCGATCGTCGTTCCGCCATAACTAACGGCGAGTTGGTGGGCGCAAACGTCAATACCAAAGGCAAGCCCGCTCACAATCGTCCAACCGGCAGCCACAAGCGGCGGCACAAGTTTTTTGAGCGCTTCGATTCCTTCTTTTGTCGGACGTCTCGTGCCGACGATGCTAATCAACTTTGTTTCTTGAAGTAAGGCAATATTTCCTTTCACATACAGCACCCACGGCGGATCGTATATATGCTTAAGCAGCGGGGGATAGTCTAGATCGAACATGGTGATGATGCGAATGCCCCGCTCCTTATATGTTTTTACCACATTTTTCACGTCGATAGAATGCAAATCATGAAAAAAAGCAGCCCATTGAGCGTCGGAGAGTGGAACGAGCGAACGGAGAACAGCGGGAGGTAAAGAAAATGGAGCGGACAATGTCGGGTCAACCTCAAGCAAATCGTGGATCGTCTTCCATCCTGCTCCGCGGCAGTGGTGAAGATGGATGAGCCGGTCACGGACCGTATCGTACATCGTATTCTCCTTTCTCGCAACATGATAAACAGCACCCCGCACGTGATGATCGTGCGGGGTAGAACCATTAATGCGTTTTGCATTTTTCGTACAATCCGCGCTCTTTCAGGACGGAAATGAGCGTTTCCCCAATGACGGCCGGTGTTTCCGCCACTTTGATGCCGCATTCGTTCATTTTTTTAATTTTTTCCGCAGCCGTACCTTTGCCGCCGGAAATGATGGCGCCGGCATGTCCCATCCGTTTGCCCGGAGGAGCTGTTTGTCCGCCGATAAAGCCGACGACCGGCTTCGTCATGTTTGCTTTCACCCATTCCGCCGCTTCTTCTTCAGCCGTACCGCCGATTTCACCGATCATAATGACCGCATACGTCTCATCGTCTTCATTGAACGCCTTCAACACGTCGATAAAGTTGGTGCCGTTGACCGGGTCGCCGCCGATGCCGACCGCTGTCGATTGGCCGATGCCGGCTTGTGTCAATTGGTGAACCGCCTCATACGTCAGCGTTCCAGAGCGCGAGACGATGCCGACATGCCCTTTTTTATGGATATAGCCCGGCATAATGCCGATTTTGCACTCTTCCGGCGTAATGACACCCGGGCAGTTTGGCCCGATAAGGCGTGTCTTTTTGCCTTCCATGTACCGTTTCACTTTTACCATATCGAGCACCGGAATGCCTTCAGTAATGCAGACGACAAGATCGAGTTCGGCGTCGACTGCCTCCATGATGGCATCCGCAGCGAACGCCGGCGGAACGTAAATAACCGAAGCATTCGCTCCTGTTTTTTCCACCGCTTCCGAAACAGTGTCAAACACCGGCACGCCTTCGACTTCTGTGCCACCTTTGCCCGGCGTGACACCACCGACAATGTTCGTTCCGTATTCAATCATCTGTTTTGTATGGAACAGCCCTTGCGAACCGGTAATTCCTTGTACAATCACTTTCGTGTCTTTATTGACAAAAACGCTCACATGTCTCCCTCGCTTTCTTAACGTACTAGCTCGACGATTTTTTGCGCACCATCTGCCATCGATTCAGCTGCCGTAATGTTCAAGCCCGACTCTTGCAAAATCTTTTTCCCGAGTTCGACGTTCGTTCCTTCAAGCCGGACGACGAGCGGAAGTGTCAAGCCGACTTGCTTCGTCGCTGCGACAATGCCGCTGGCGATGACATCACATTTCATAATGCCGCCGAAAATATTGACGAAAATGCCTTTAACATTCGGGTCAGACAAAATGATTTTGAATGCTTCCGTCACTTTTTCCTCGCTAGCGCCGCCGCCAACATCGAGGAAGTTAGCCGGCTCGCCGCCGTAATATTTGATGATGTCCATCGTCGCCATGGCCAAGCCAGCACCGTTGACCATGCAGCCGATGTTACCATCAAGGGCGATGTAGTTCAAATCATATTTCGACGCTTCGACTTCTTTTGGATCTTCCTCATCCAAATCACGGTATTCCATAATATCCGGATGGCGATACAAGGCGTTTGAATCGAAGTTCAATTTCGCATCGAGCGCCATCACTTTGCCGTCGCCGGTAACGACAAGCGGATTGATTTCAGCGATCGAGCAGTCTTTATCGACAAACACTTGATACAAGCCCATCATAAATTTTACGGCTTGGTTGACAAGTTTTTTCGGGATGTTGATGTTGAACGCCAGGCGGCGTGCTTGGAACGCTTGCAATCCGACCGCCGGATCAACGTATTCTTTAAAAATTTTCTCCGGTGTCTTCGCCGCTACTTCTTCGATTTCCGTGCCGCCTTCTTCCGAGCCCATTAAGACGACGCGCGAGGTGGCGCGGTCGACGACAAGGCCGATGTAATATTCTTTTTGGATGTCGCATCCTTCTTCAATAAGAAGCCGTTTGACTTCTTTTCCTTCCGGACCGGTTTGATGGGTGACGAGCACTTTGCCAAGCAATTCGCTGGCGTATGTACGGACTTCCTCTAAGCTTTTGGCCACTTTCACCCCGCCTGCTTTGCCGCGTCCGCCGGCATGAATTTGAGCCTTAACGACGCACACCGACGTGCCGAGTGCTTTCGCCGCTTCAACTGCTTCATCGACCGTGAACGCAACACGACCGTTCGGCACACTTACGCCATAGCTTCGCAAAATTTCTTTTGCTTGGTATTCATGAATGTTCATGCGCCAACCTCCTATGTATAAACTAAAAAAAGTCTTAGCGCTTTCATTTTATACCTAACGTTTCCTGGTTGTCCACCGTTTCGCCGCAAAATTAAGAAATTGAGGAATAGGAAAATTATCCCTTCCCCAATCTCTCCTCTTTCATCGCCCGATCAAGCTGATAAAGAAAGGCAAACAACTCAGCTACAAGTGCGTACAGTCCCTCCGGAATCGCCTCATTGATCTCTACTTCACTTAACAGCTCAACAAGCGATGGGTCCTTTCGCACCGGCACGCCGTACTGCTCAGCTACAGCGATGATTGCCTCGGCGACCTCTCCGCTTCCTTTCGCTTTAACAACCGGCGCCTCATCGACCGCCGCCTCGTACGACAAGGCGACTGCTTTTTTCCGCTCTTCGTTCATATACGCCAATCCACCTCTCTATACTGGCCGGAAAACGGAAAACTAGATGGTGGCGGCGGCGCAGTGTCCGTTGTTTTCACATCAATGCCTGAGAGTGTATAGCCGTGCGCCTGCAATCGTTCTTTCACGAGCGGGGCAAAACGGGCTGTGAGCGCTGGCAGCTGCGGATCATCATGAAATATAGAGATGTGAACAATCCGCCGCTGAATGCGCATATCGACAACGATCTCGTTTAACGTCTCGAGCGTTAAGCAACAAACAATGCGACTATAATCTTCATCAAGTCGACCGCTAGGTTTCCGTTTCCCTTGCCAGCACACGGCAAAATCGCTCAAACGGGAGCCAAGCGACAGCGGAAACGCGATCCATACGTGTTCGGGCGTTCCATCGCCGCCAGCAGCGATGGTCATCCCATCGATCTGGTCAAGGAGCGCTTCAGCCGCCTGTTTCGCTTCCCTGTCCCCCGGCTCGCGAAGAAAGTAAAGAAGCAACCTTTTCAACGATGAGGGACCTGCTGGCAAAGCTCCGGTTTTCACCGCACGAGCGAGCGCTGCCTCATCTCCAAGTCCGAGACGCTTGGCCATCCGCCGCAGCCAATGAAATAACGACAGCGCAGGATCACCGGTGGCTCTAGCAGCCGCCCACAGCTTTGCTTCCGCTTCAGAAAGTTCCTCGTTTTTGTAAGCAGCATCTACAGCGGCAAACCGTGCGAAAAGCGCTTCCTCATCGGCTAAACCAAGCTGCCTGCCCGCCTCCGCAAACTGTCGCTGCCGCACCGCCTCTTGAAGCGCTAAACGCCGTTTCTCCGGCAACGGGGTTAATCCAAGACGAGCGAGGAGTGAGCGCGCCGGTTCCGCTTCTTGTCCTTCGGCCGAAAGGAGCACATGCACAACCGTCTCGTAAACGAACAGCGGCGGCGAAAGAAGCCGATCGACCGCTCGACCAAGATCGAGCGCAGCTGGATGGGTGGAAAGTGCAGCTAGCGCCGCTTTCAGTCTACCTAACCCGAAAGCAAGCGGAGCACCGGTTTTTGCCGCCCATAACGCCCGAAACACAGCCGAAGACGGCGGCAGCCGGCGGCGGAACAAGTAAGCGATCACATCTTCAGCATCGGCCGAACGCCCTGTTTCTCTCACTGCCTCAGCCAGCTCTACGATTTCCCTCTTCGTTACGACCGCCCCTGCTTTTAACGCTTGGCGGAGCACCGGCAAAGCGGCAGCTGGCAGCTTCCACGTCTGTTGCCATTGACGCGCGGCCTCCTCATCAGATAAAATAAACGTCCGCTCGGGAAAGGGGGTGGCTTTCCAATAGAGCGTTCCCCCTTGTTGTTTGATTTCAAACAAGTACGTGCGTCCGAGGATAAGCGATGCCTCAAGCCGAGCGCTCACAAGCTGGCTGCCGACACGAACAAGCGCCACCCGTTCTCCACCTTTCGTTTCCTCCACCCGCTCAACCCGGCCAACGACCGCCTGTCCGGGCCGAAACCGCTGATTTGACGTTGCATCACGGACAGCTGTCACCGGAAAAGTTCGTTCCATCCGCTCTACCATTCGCTTCCCATCCTTTCATTCCGGCCTAGCTTAGAGAGCGCATCCCCCTTCGATCTGCATTGCTACAACGCACCTTGTTGGCTATGATTGAACGCCGAGCGCTTCCCTTACCGGCGCGAACGAACGACGATGTTCATCCGTCACGCCATAGCGGCGAATCGCTGCAAGATGCTCCGGCGTCCCGTAGCCCATATGACGGGCAAATCCATATTGCGGATAGCGGCGATCAAGCTCATGCATCCATCGGTCACGTGTCACTTTGGCAATGATTGACGCAGCAGCGATCGAGGCGCTGTTAGCATCGCCTTTTATGAGACGTTGCTGCGGCAGTGCACACGGCACGGTCATCGCATCGACAAGCAAATGCTCTGGCGACGGCGAGAGCGCGGCAACCGCTTTGGCCATTGCCTGCTTCGTCGCTTCATAAATGTTCCATTCATCGATTTCGGCCGCGCTTACAATGCCGACACCGATCGCGACGGCGCACTCCTCAATTTGCGCAAATAGCGCCTCGCGCTTGGCTGGCGTCAGCCGTTTCGAGTCGTCAAGCCCGGGCAAATAGGCGTCTTTCGGCAAAATGACCGCCGCAGCGACGACCGGGCCGGCCAGCGGTCCGCGCCCGGCTTCGTCAATGCCGGCAATTCGCTCGATGCCAGCGGCATATAGTTCACGCTCATAGCGCATCAGCTCTTCCCACCGCTGCCGTGCCGCTTTCTCCCGCTCCTTTTGCTTAACAAAGCGGGCAAGAAGCGCCTGCACGCTTTTCCGCTCATCGTGCCGCAGCATCTCCCAGCGTGGGTCGCTTTCTCCTTCGAGCTCTGGTAGCAGCGCTTCAATTTCTTTGACCGTATACTGTTTCATAACCCTCTCCCTTTTCTACTTATACTATCGGACGCATTCCGCGCGTTGTGAAGCGAAACATTCATTCAAAGGAAAAACGCCCGCCAGACGCATTACGTCCATAAAGCGGGCGTTTCAAAGCTGAGCCGTCCTAATTTTTCTGTGCGAATGTCATACAAGACGATGTCAGCCACTTTATCGTAATCGATGCCGCCGCCCCCTGTCAGGCAGCCGCGCCGTCGGCCGATGGCATCAAACAAAGCAACAATGTCATCAGGAATGCGGTCAAGGCCATAGCGCTCCGTAATCCGCTCGGGATAATGGCTGGATAAAAAGCGAAGCGCGTACACCGCAACGTCCTGCAAATTTAAAATTTCGTCCTTAATCGCGCCCGTGACTGCCAGCCTGTAACCGACATCCTCATCTTCAAACTTCGGCCATAAAATGCCGGGCGTATCGAGCAGCTCCATCTCTTTTCCGACTTTAATCCATTGCTGCGCTTTTGTCACCCCCGGCTTATCGCCGGTTTTGGCGATATGGCGGCCGGCAAGCCGATTGATAAGCGTTGATTTGCCGACGTTCGGAATGCCGACAATAAGCGCCCGCACCGGACGCGGATTTTTAATTCCTTTCGCCCTCATTTTGTCGAACTTGTCTTTCACCATCTCTTTCGCCGCAGCGACGATTTGTTTTACTCCGGTTCCGCTTTGCGCATCGATGGCTATGGCTGTTCTTCCTTGGTCACGGAAATAGCGGATCCATTGTTCCGTTACTGCCTCATCGGCCATATCGGCTTTATTGAGTAAAATGAGGCGCGTTTTTTGGCCGAGAATATCGTCAATCATCGGGTTGCGTGACGACATCGGCACGCGGGCGTCAAGCAGTTCGAACGCCACATCAATCAGTTTTAGTTTTTCTTGTACTTCCCGCTTCGCTTTCGCCATATGGCCGGGAAACCATTGAATCATCGTCATTGGCATCACCTGCCTCGTTTATTTCGCAATCCGGACGCCACCAAGCGGCCAGTAGACAATATTCGCCTTGCCGACAACTTTCTCCATCGGAATGAAACCGATATGACGGCTATCTTTGCTGAAACGGCGATTGTCACCCATGACGAACAAATGTCCTTCCGGCACGGTGCTCTGTCCGGTCAACTCCTCTAACGTAAACGGCTCGGTCAGCGGCCCGTCGGCTACCTGCTTTTTATATTCGTCCAAATACGGCTCGTCATACGGCTTGCCGTTGACATAGAGTGTGTCGTTTTTATATTCGATCCGGTCGCCGGGCAGGCCGATGACCCGCTTAATATAGTCTCTCCCTTCTTCAGCGTGAAAAACAATAATATCGAAGCGGTTTGGCATGCCGATTTTATAGGCCAATTTATTGACGATCATCCGCTCATGGTTATGTAATGTTGGCATCATTGAATAGCCGTCGACAATAATCGGGGCGAAAATAAAATAGCGGATGCCCCCAGCCAACAAGACCGCGACGACAATGGCTTTCAACCACTCACGCCATTCGCTTTTCTTCTGTTCCATCTTTTCTCCCACCCAAATCATAATTTACCCGCTTCGCCGACGGATAGTGAAAAAAGGAGCTTGAAAGCAAGCTCCTTTTTCGCTACGACCCACTGATGTCCATTATTGAGCCGTTTTTTCTTTAATGCGCGCCGCTTTGCCGCGAAGTGCACGCAAGTAGTACAATTTCGCGCGGCGTACTTTCCCGCGACGGACAACTTCCAGCTTGGCGATTTTCGGCGTATGCACTGGGAACGTGCGCTCAACACCGACGCCATAGGACACTTTGCGAACAGTGAACGTTTCGCTGATGCCCGCCCCGCGCCGTTTAATGACGACACCTTCAAACACTTGGATGCGCTCACGGCTACCTTCCACAACTTTTACGTGGACGCGCACCGTGTCACCCGGACGGAAATCCGGTAAATCTGTCCGCAGTTGTTCTTTTGTAATTTCTTGGATTAAATGATGCATCATTTTCCACTCCTTCCACAGATGTTCATGCCAATGCGTCTCATTCATTGCAGCGGAACATCGTTTTCCATCCTTAAGCATACCGCTTAAGCAACACAAAGAATATGATAGCATAAACATCGACTGCAAGCAATAGTTATTCTCGCTCTTGCTCCCACTCTTTCAGCCATTGCTTTTGCTTCTCGGTGAGCGGATAATCGACAAGCAAATCCGGACGTTTTTGCACCGTCCGGCGAAGCGATTCCTTCTCGCGCCATTCGGCGATGAGCTGATGGTTTCCTGACAGCAACACATCCGGCACTTTCATGCCGCGAAAATCAGCCGGCCTTGTATATTGTGGGTACTCAAGCAGTCCAGAACTAAATGAGTCATCAACCGGTGATGCCTCGTTGCCGAGAACGCCAGGAAGGAGGCGAACAACGCTGTCGACAATCACCATGGCGCCGAGCTCTCCACCGGTTAAAATGTAATCACCAATTGAAATTTCGTCGGTCACTAAATATTGGCGAATTCGTTCGTCATAACCCTCATAATGGCCGCAAATAAGCACCAAGTGTTCTTCTTTGGCGAGCTCCTCCGCCTTTTTTTGCGTGTAGCGCTCACCTTGCGGGCAAAGCAAAATGATGCGCGCGCCTGGCGACTCCGCCGTCACATGTTCCACCGCATCAAAAATCGGCTGCGGCTTCAATACCATGCCGGCACCGCCGCCGTATGGATAATCATCGACCGTTTTATGCTTGTTGTCGGCAAATTCGCGGAAGTTAACGAGACGGATGTTCACTGCTCCCTTTTCTTGCGCCTTCTTTAAAATCGACTCATTCAGCACGCCGGGAAACATGTCGGGAAACAGCGTTAAAATATCGATCCGCATCATTCAAGCAGTCCTTCCATCGGCCGGATGATGATTATCTTCCGTTCAGGGTCGACGTGCATGACGACATCGTCAATATACGGAATGAGTGCGTCGGTGCCGTCTTGGCGCCGGACGACCCAAACGTCATTCGCACCCGGCGTTAAAATTTCTTTTACTTTACCGATCGTTTCGCCCGCTTCCGTCACAACCGTACAATCGATAATTTCATGGAAATAATATTCTCCTTCGTTCAGCTCGCCAAGCTGGCTCTCCGGCACCTTCAGCATTGCCCCTTTAAACGGCTCGACGTCATTAATGCTGTCATACCCTTCAAACGATAGCAAATCGAACGACTTATGAACGCGGTGGCTCTTTACGGTCACTTCAACCGGCTCGCTGTCGCGTTCACGGAAAATGTACAGTTTGTTTCCTTTTTTGTACCGCTCTTCCGGAAAATCGGTTCGCGAAATGACGCGCACTTCACCGCGAATACCGTGTGTGTTGACGATCTTGCCAACATTAAACCATCGTTCCATCACCTTCATCCCCTCTTAACGAATCTCTTTGACGACGCCATCTTCAACGATGATGGCACGCGCCTTTGTCACCTCTTCCCAGCGGTCGCCGACGTTCACCTCGATAAGCGCCTCGACTTCCCGCTCCTTCAACTCACTGCCTAACGGTAGCATATGTAATTGTTCAAGCTGAAACTCCAGCAGTTTTATTTTCTCCATGCGGTCATCAATTTGTTTCGCAAAATATTGTTTCACTAAAGCAGGTGAGTATTTTCCGCTTTTCTCCATCTTCTTTTGTTCGAAACGAAGTTGGTCGCACTCGCGCTCAAGTTGTTGCTTACGTGCCACAAACGTGGCAGCGAGCATCTGTTTGCTTCGCTCGGTGACAATTTGACGCACCTCGACCGTTTGAATCAGCTTCATTCCTTTCCCCCTTTTACAACAATATCAAAAAAGGGAGAGGAATGTCCTCACCCTTTTTCTTTCACTTGCACGATAACCCGCTTTGGCGACCCGGCCGCGGCAGCGTAGACGACTGTACGAATCGCATGGATCGTCCGTCCTTGCTTGCCGATCACTTTGCCGACATCCTCGGCATGCACCGACAGCTCGTAGATGACTGCCTGTTCTTCCTCACGGCTTTCAACCGCCACCGCTTCCGGATAATCGACAAGTGCCTTAACGATCGTTTCAATGAGCGGTTTCATGCTTGTCTCTCTTATTTGCCGTATTTTAAGTTATGGAACTTCTCTAAAATACCTTGTTTCGACAGCAAGCTGCGCACTGTATCCGACGGTTTGGCGCCGTTTTGCAACCATTTGAGCGCTAGCTCTTCATTGATTTTAATTTCCGCCGGCTCAGCAACCGGGTTGTACGTGCCGATCGTTTCAATGAAACGACCGTCGCGCGGCGAACGCGAGTCTGCAACAACAATGCGGTAGAATGGGTTTTTCTTTGCACCCATGCGTTTTAAACGAATTTTTACTGCCATAGTTTGTACGCACCTCCGTATATAGTTCACACAAGATAGTATATTAACAATTCTTTTTCCGTTTGTAAAGGTTTTTCGCTTAACAGAACATCATTTACATAAATGGGAAGCGAAATCCTTTTTTCTTCCCTTTTGGCATATTCGTCATCATTTTCATCATTTTTTTCATGTCGTCAAACTGCTTCAAAAGCCGGTTTACTTCTTGCACAGTCGTACCGCTTCCTTTGGCGATCCGCTTTTTCCGGCTGCCGTTAATGATTTCCGGATGCATTTTTTCTTCTTTGGTCATCGAGCGAATGATCGCTTCAACGCGGGCAATTTGCTTTTCATCGACTTGGATGTTATCCAGCCCTTTGATTTTATTAGCACCTGGCAACATTTTCAAAATTTCATCGAGCGGGCCAAGCTTGCGCACTTGACCGAGCTGATCCAAAAAGTCATCGAACGTAAACGTTGCCGTGCGCATTTTTTGCTCAAGCTCTTTCGCCTTCTCCTCATCAACGGCGGCTTGAGCTTTTTCAATGAGCGTCAGGACGTCGCCCATTCCTAAAATGCGTGACGCCATTCGCTCCGGATGGAACGGCTCCAAGGCGTCAAGCTTTTCGCCCATCCCGACAAACTTGATCGGCGCCCCAGTGACGGCGCGAATCGACAACGCTGCTCCTCCACGCGTATCGCCGTCAAGTTTCGTTAAAATCACACCGGTAATGCCGAGCTGTTCGTGGAAGCTTTGAGCGACATTGACGGCATCTTGTCCAGTCATGGCGTCAACGACGAGGAAAATTTCATCCGGTTTGACGGCCTCTCTCATTTGCTTCAGCTCATCCATGAGCGCCTCGTCGACATGAAGGCGGCCGGCCGTATCGATGAGCACGTAGTCATGATGCTCCTCTTTCGCCCGCTCGAGCGCCTGTTTGGCGATCTCAACGGGATTGGCGTGCTCGCCTAACGAAAAAACGGGCATATTTAACTGTTTGCCGAGCGTCTCAAGTTGCTTGATCGCTGCCGGACGATAGACGTCAGCAGCCACAAGCAGCGGCTTGCGGTTATGCCGTTTACGCAACAAGTTGGCGAGCTTTCCGGTCGTCGTCGTTTTCCCGGCCCCTTGCAGCCCGACCATCATGACGACCGTTGGCGGCTTCTTGGCGACGGCGATTTTGCTCTGCTCGCCGCCCATGAGCGCTGTCAGTTCTTCTTTTACGACCTTAATAACTTGCTGGCCTGGTGTTAAGCTTTTCAGCACTTCCTGACCGACGGCCCGCTCGCTCACCCGTTTAATAAAATCTTTCACGACTTTAAAGTTGACGTCCGCTTCTAACAAAGCCAGGCGCACTTCTCGCATCATCTCTTTTACATCGGCCTCGGTCACTTTTCCTTTGCCGCGGATTCGATTCATGACATGTTGCAAGCGTTCGGATAACCCTTCAAACGCCATCGCGTTCACCCCCTTAATCGAGCTCATCAAGCTCGTTGACTAGCGCTGCCAATTCAGCATCGGCGCTATAATGTTGGCGAACGTAGTCTTTCAATCGCCCGATGAGCTGCTGTCGTCGCTCATATTTTTGCAGCAGTCCGAGCTTTTCTTCATATTGTTCCAGCATCGCTTCTGTGCGCCGGATATTATCGTACACCGCCTGGCGGCTCACCTTATATTGTTCGGCAATTTCCCCGAGGGAGTAGTCGTCCAAGTAGTAGAGCGTCATGTAATTGCGCTGTTTCGGTGTCAACAGCGCTTGGTAAAAATCGTACAAATAGTTCATGCGCATCGTTTTTTCCAGCACCGGACTCTCCCTCCCTCATTGTTAAGTGAAAATCCTTTACAAAAGTGAGTGTACTTTGTTTACCGGCCGTTGTCAAGATAAAGGCCATTCGTTTTGTTTCGCTTCCGTGGCATAACAAAAACAGGGCTGACGGCGATACCGTCAGCCCTGTAAGCATGAGCACACGGGCCTCCCCGACAAGCAACGCCCCGCCTCGAATTAGGCGCTTGCGCCATAACTTACGAACAAAACAACGTTATTGTTCATCAAACAACCCAGCAAACAAACCGTAAACATATTTTTCCGCGTCAAATGGCTGCAAGTCGTCCATTTTTTCACCGAGGCCGACAAATTTAACCGGAATGGCAAGCTCGTTGCGAATGGCGAGCACGATGCCGCCTTTCGCCGTGCCATCAAGTTTCGTCAACACGATGCCAGTGACATCGGTTGCTTCTTTAAATAGCTTCGCCTGGCTCATGGCATTTTGCCCAGTCGTCGCATCCAGCACAAGCAGCACTTCATGCGGCGCACCCGGAATTTCGCGGCTGATGACACGTTTTACTTTCTCGAGCTCTTTCATTAAATTCACTTTGTTTTGCAGCCGCCCGGCTGTGTCGCACAGCAGCACATCGACGCCGCGCGCTTTCGCCGCTTGAATCGCATCATACATGACGGCTGCCGGGTCAGAACCGGCCGTTTGTTTAATGACGTCGACCCCGACGCGCTCGCCCCATACCTCGAGCTGCTCGATCGCCCCAGCGCGGAACGTATCGCCTGCGGCTAAGAGCACCGATTTCCCTTCCGATTTCAGCTTATGGGCGAGTTTGCCGATCGTTGTCGTTTTGCCGACGCCGTTGACACCGACAAACAAAATGACCGTCAGTCCGCTCGTTTGGATATTCAAAGCAGAAAGCTCGCTGTCATCGGCACCAGCGCGGTAAATGTCAATGAGCTTCTCGGCGATGACGTCGCGCATTTGCGCTGAGTCTTGAATATTGCGGCGCTTCACTTCCATTTTCAGCTCGTCAACCAACTCCATGACGGTCGTCACGCCGACATCGGCCGCGATTAAAATTTCTTCGAGCTCTTCAAAAAACTCTTCATCCACTTTCCGGTAGCGGGCGATGAGATCGTTCACCTTCCCAGCAAGTGAATCGCGCGTTTTTGACAACCCTTCTTTAAACTTCTCAGTAACGGCATCGGCTTGTTTCGTCCATTTTTCTTTCAACTTTTGAAAAAAGCCCATTGAGGCTCCTCCTTTCCACTATGACTGCACGAGCTGCTTCGAATCTTCGAGACGAACGGAAACGAGCTTCGAGACGCCGGATTCCTGCATTGTGACGCCATAAAGCACGTCCGCCTCTTCCATCGTCCCTTTTCGATGGGTGATCACAATAAACTGAGTGTCGCGGCTGAACCGCTTCAAATATTGGGCATAGCGCTGCACATTTGCCTCATCAAGCGCCGCTTCGACTTCATCAAGGACGCAAAACGGCACTGGGCGCACTTTTAAAATCGAGAACAACAGAGCGATCGCAGTCAGCGCCCGCTCGCCGCCAGAGAGCAAGCTTAAATGCTGCAGCTTTTTCCCGGGCGGTTGGGCGACGATGTCCACACCTGTCTCTAACAAATTGTTCGGATCGGTCAGCCGTAAATCGGCGCGCCCGCCGCCGAACAGCTCGCGGAACACCTCGCTGAAATGGGCGCGGATTTGTTCGAAGGTCGTGAAAAACCGTTTCTTCATTTCCTCGTCCATTTCCTCAATGACTTGGTGAAGTGTCGCTTTCGCTTCTTCCAAATCGGCCTTTTGCTCGCTCAAAAAGCGATGTCGCTCGGAAACGCGCTCATACTCGTCGATCGCTCCCAAGTTAACGGTGCCAAGCTCCTCAATGGCTCGCTTGATGAGCTTCACCCGCTTGCGCGCCTCATCGGCGCCAATTTCGAGCGGATACCCGGAACGAGCTGCTTCAAACGATAGCCCGTACTCTTCGCTGAGACGGGAGAGCAAATTGGCAAGTTCCACGTCGAGCCGGTTCAGCTTCACTTCCTCATCTTTGACGACCTCAACAAGCTGTTTATGTTGCCGCTTCGCTTCTTTCCATTCCTGCTCCAAATGCTCAAGCCGTCGTTGGCAGTCGAGCCGCTGTTCGCGGCGGCTCGTGATCAGTTCAAGCGTTTTTTGCTTGTCCTCGAGCTTTTGCTGCCGCAGCTGCTCAAGTTCTTCTTCATTCCATTCCGGCGCTTCCATTTCCGCTTGCAAGGCAGCCCGTTCACGCTCTGCTTGCTGGAGTCCGCGGGCAGTTTCGGCAAGCTCCGCTTCGATCTCCTCGGCTTTCCGACGTGCGTGCTTCACTCGCTCTTTCGTTTCCGCCAACGCGATTTTTTTCTCAGTGATCGCCACTTGCAGCGCTTCTTTCGTTGTTTTCTCCGTCTGTTTTTGCACCTGCAGCCGGTTGATGTCCTCATCGATCGCCTGAAGCTTCTCTGCAAGCTGTTGAAGTTGCCCATCAATGGCGCCCAAGCGGTTGTTCAGCTCCGCTATTTCGCGTTCATCGTTCGCTTTTTCTTCATCATATAAGGCGAGTCGCTCATCGATTCGCTTTTTCTGCCACTCAAGTTCGCGCTGCTCCTCTTTCTCTTCTTGCAGCGACTGTTGCAGCCTAGCAATCTCCTCTTTGAGCATCGCCGCCTCCGCTTCCCATTCTGCCCGTTCGCGTCGTTTTGCAGCCATGTCGCGCTCCAAACGGGCGATGACATCATCCATTTCCCGCAGTTTGGTGGCGATCGTCTCAAGCTCACGATTTCGACCTAGCAATGAAGCGGTTTTTTTCGCCGCCCCGCCGCCTGTCATCGCCCCGCCAGGGCTGACGACATCGCCATCGAGCGTCACGAGCCGATATCGATAGTGAAGGAGCTTCGCTAACTCATTCGCCCCTTTTAAATCGGCCGTCACAATCACATGACCGAGCAAATGGGCAATCGCCGCTGCATAAATGTCATCATACTCAATAAGCTCACTAGCGATGCCAACAAACGCCGGATGACCGCTGATCGCCGCACGTTCCCGCTCGGAAAGGGAGCGCGCCTGAATGACATCAAGCGGCAAAAACGTCGCTCGCCCGTAGCCGTTCGTTTTCAAAAAATGAATGGCTTGCCGCGCTGCTTGTTCGCTGTCAACAACGATATGCTGCATCGCGCCGCCAAGCGCCGTTTCAATCGCGATTTCGTAGCGATCCGGAACGCGGATGAGCTCAACGATCGCCCCACGGATGCCGGGCAGCCGATTGCGAGCCTTGAGCACTTCTTTTACTCCTTGGAAAAAGCCGGCATACTCGTGTTGCATCTCCTCAAGCCACTGCTGGCGCGCTTTTGCTTGTTGCCGATATTGGCGTGCCTGATGAAGCGACGTCTCTTTCTGTTCGAGCTCCACTTGTTGTTCTTTGAGCGCCGATTCGAGAGCTGCCAGTTTGCTGCTCGCTTCGGTGATCGCCTGTTCCAGACGGGATAGCTCAGCCAATAAAGCCGCACGCTGCTGCTCGAGCTGGTTGCGCTGTTTTAAATGGTCGCTGTTCGCTTCATTTAACGCCGCTTGCTTCGCACGAAGCTTATGGATGGCTTGTTCCACATGCAAGCGCTCATTTTTCAATGCCGCCTGTTCATGGACAAGATCAATGTAATCGCCCTTTCGTCGTTCGATTTCTTCTTCGATGTCGACTTCGTGGGCTGAAAGCAGCGCTTGTTGTTCTTTCAATTCCTTCTCCAGTGCGGCCGCACCTGCTTCAAGTTGGGTGAGGGCGGCTTTTTCCGAACGGAGCTGCTCTGTCAGGCGGCGCCGCTTTTCCGTCAACGCAATGACTGTTTCGTCAAGCTGTTCGATGCGCTGGGAGGCGTGTTTTTTCCGCTCTTTCAGCACTTCTTTCCGCCCCTCGAGCTTCTCCAGCTCTTCGCTCGCTAAAAGAAGCACTTGCTGCAAACCGTCGACCGATTCATCAATGGCGGTGATTTGGTCGCGCAGCTGCTCGATATGGGCTTCCGTTTTTTGCAGCTCCGCCGCCAATCTTCCTTCTTCTTGTTGATGCTCATTAAGCGCCTCATTTAGCTCGCTCCATTGCCGATGCAGCTGCTCGATATCATGCACCATAAGCGCTACTTCAAACCGCTCGAGCTCTTCCCGTTTTTCCAAATACTCTTTAGCGATCGACGCCTGCATCCGGAGCGGCTCAAGCTGTTGCCCGAGCTCATGCAAAATGTCGTTGACCCGCTGCAAGTTGTCTTGCGTTTCCGCTAGTTTCGTCTCTGCCTTTTTTTTGCGCAATTTGTATTTCAAAACCCCGGCTGCCTCTTCAAAAATCGTACGCCGCTCTTCCGGCTTACTGCTTAAAATTTCTTCGACCCGGCCTTGGCCAATGATCGAAAACGCCTCCTTGCCAAGCCCGGAATCGAGAAACAAGTCGACAATATCTTTTAGGCGGCACGGTTGGCGGTTGATGAAAAATTCGCTTTCCCCCGAACGATAGACGCGTCGGGTTACACTGACTTCCTGATACTCTAACGGCAAAAAGCCATCTCCGTTGTCGAGCGTGATCGTCACCTCGGCCACATTGAGCGGTTTGCGCGAGTCACTGCCGGCGAAAATGACATCTTCCATTTTCGCACCGCGCAGTGATTTCACTGACTGTTCCCCGAGCACCCAACGAATCGCATCCGTAATGTTGCTTTTTCCGCTTCCGTTCGGGCCGACGACCGCCGTCACGCCGGGAACGAAGTCAATTGATACGCGATCGGCAAACGATTTGAAGCCGATCACATCTAACCGTTTGAGGAACATGATCTGGTGCCTCACCATCTTTCCGCTGTATAATCCATCGGAAACATCCCCATCCGTCGGACTGAACGGCGGACAAGGATGTTCTATCTTTTATCAATATACCATACAAAGGCAGAAAAACGCCGATAGAAAAAGACTGACGTCAAGCGCCAGCCTTTTATTGCTTGTCGGCGGCCCGCAACGTTTCGAGCGCCATTTGCGCTGCATGTTGCTCAGCCTCTTTTTTCGAGCGGCCGACACCGACGCCGAGCTCTTGCCCGTTCAATGCCACACGGGCGACAAATTCTTTATTGTGAGCCGGTCCTTTTTCTTCCAAAATGGCGTATTCAAGCGTTCCGCTGCCATCGCGTTGCACCAATTCTTGCAACTGGCTTTTAAAATCCATCACATGAGAAAAAGCACCTTCGTCAATCTTCGGGAACATCGTTTGTCCTAAAAAACGAAGGACCACGTCCATTCCTTGGTCCAAATAAAGGGCGCCAATAAACGCCTCGAACACGTCGGCGAGCAACGCCGGGCGCGTCCGCCCCCCAGTCAGCTCTTCGCCTTTGCCGAGCAAAACAAGCTCGCCGAACGACAAGGCGTTGGCAAATTTCACAAGCGACGGCTCACAGACAATGGCCGCCCGCAGTTTCGTCAATTGCCCTTCACTCATATGCGGAAACTTTTGAAATAAATATTGGGAAACGGTCAGCTCCAACACGGCGTCGCCTAAAAACTCAAGCCGCTCGTTGTCCTCATGGAACCGCCGCCGATGCTCATTCACATACGATGAATGGGTGAACGCTTGTATCAATAGCTTTTCATTTTGGAAGGTGATGCCGATTTTCTTCTGCAGTTCTTGAAACTTCGCCCGCCTTTTTTCGTAAATGCGCCCTTTATCTCTTTGTTTTGACATAAAAATGCCCTCCGACTTCATTCCAGACAAACTGGCCGTATACTATCTTTTATTATATCCGTTCACTGACCCGCTACGCCAACGAGAACAGTTCACTTTTGCCGCAAGGCTCGCCAAGCGTTCCTTAAAAAGCAGAGAAAGCCCCGTTCGGAGCAACGGGACTTTGCAAAAAAGCGGCATTACAGTTGGCTTTTTATGTAGTTCACAGCATCTCCGACTGTGACGATTTTTTCCGCTTCTTCATCGGAAATTTCCATGTTGAATTCGTCTTCGAGCTCCATAACTAGTTCGACGATGTCGAGCGAGTCGGCGCCCAAATCATCTTTGAACGATGCTTCAAGCGTGACTTGCGATTCGTCAACACCCAAGCGATCGACAATAATTTTCGTTACACGCTCCAATACGTCTGCCATTGCGTTCACCTCCCTTCATGATTATAGTCGATTCGTCAAAAAAATACTAGAGGCGTTTATTACGGCATCACCATGCCGCCATCGACATGAAGCGTCTGGCCTGTCATATAGCCAGCCGCGTCCGAAGCGAGAAACGCGACAACACGGGCCACATCATCCGGCTCGCCGAAGCGGGCGAGCGGAATCTGCTTTAACATTTCTTCTTTCAGCTCCGCGCTGAGCGCTTCCGTCATGTCGGTCGTAATAAATCCCGGCGCGATGGCGTTAACCGTAATGTTCCGGCTGGCCAATTCGCGCGCCGCCGTCTTCGTCAACCCGATGACGCCGGCTTTGGCGGCGACGTAATTCGCCTGGCCAGGGTTTCCAATCACGCCAACGACCGAAGCAACGTTGATGATCCGCCCGTAACGCTGCTTCATCATCGGCCGTGTGACGGCCTTCGTACAAAGAAATACCCCTTTTAAGTTCGTGTTAATCACGGCATCCCATTCTTCTTCTTTCATCCGCATCAATAAATTGTCGCGCGTAATGCCGGCGTTATTAACTAAAATGTCGAGGCGTCCGAATTGATCAAGCACCGTTTTTACCATGCGCTCCACATCCTCGGCGCGGGCGACATCCGCCTGTACGGCGAACGCTTCGCGGCCGAGCGAGCGGATCATGTCGACGACTTCATTCGCCTTTGCTTCACTGCCGGCATAGTTGACGGCAACATTTGCCCCTTGGCGGGCCAACTCAAGAGCGACTGCCCGCCCGATGCCGCGCGATGCTCCAGTGACGAGAGCGATTTTTCCTTCGAGCATCATGATTCTCCTTTCAACGCCGCAACGGTCGCTTCTAAGGAAGCGAGATCGTTTACCGCATAAATGCGGGCGTTGCGGTCAATTTTTTTCACGAGGCCGGACAATACTTTCCCAGGCCCAATTTCCAAAAACGTGTCGACACCAAGCGCCAAAAGCGTGCGTACCGACTGCTCCCAACGCACCGGCGAGTACAGCTGCTCAATGAGCAGGCGAGCGATGTCTTCTTTGTTCATCACCGGTTCAGCAGTCACATTGGCGATAACCGGAATGTCAGCATCGCGGATGACCAAGCCGGAAAGGACTTCTTGCAACTGTTCTGCCGCCGGTTTCATCAGCGCTGAATGGAACGGGCCGCTCACCTCAAGCGGAATGACGCGTTTGGCACCGCGCTCTTTCGCCAGCTGCCCCGCTTTTTCCACCCCCGCTTTCGAACCGGAGATGACGATTTGCCCTGGACAGTTGAAGTTAGCCGGCTCGACCGGATCGCCTTGGGCAGTAATTTCATTCGTCACCGCCTCAAGCACCTCCGCTTCCATCCCTAACACGGCAGCCATCGTGCCTTCACCGGCTGGCATTGCTTCGTCCATCAGCTCGCCGCGGCGGCGCACTGCATAGACAGCGTCGGCAAACGACATCGCACCGGCAGCGACAAGTGCCGTATATTCACCTAAACTATGGCCGGCGACATAATCAGCCTTAAGACCAGCAGCTTTGACAAGCTCCAACAAAGCGATGCTCGCAGTCAAAAGTGCCGGCTGGGCGTTGTATGTCAGCGTCAGCTCCTCTTGCGGCCCATTAAACATGAGCGCTGAAAGCGGAAAGCCGAGCCGTTCGTCGGCCGCTTCGATAACCGCCCGGGCGCGGGCATCATGGTCAGCGGCGTCTTTCGCCATGCCGACCGTTTGAGATCCTTGACCTGGAAATAAAAAGGCGATTTTCCCCATTCCCGTTCCTCCTTGGTTTATGATGTCCGTTCAAGCTCCGCTTTGATCGTGCCGATCACATCATTCGCTACCATTTCGCGCGCCTGGCGGACGGCGTGGAAAATAGCGTTCGCATCAGATGAACCGTGCGCTTTAATGACCGGGGCGTTCAAGCCAAACAGTGCTGCGCCGCCGTATTCGGAGTAGTCCATCATCTTTTTCAGCCCAGAAAGCTTCGGCTTGAGGGCTGCAGCGGCAAGTTTGGCCGTCACACTGCTTGTCAGCGTCTGTTTGAGCAAGGAAAAGAGCGCCATGGCCGTTCCCTCGATCGTTTTTAAGGCAACATTGCCGGAAAAGCCATCAGCAACGACGACATCAGCTACCCCTTGCAACAAGTCGCGCGCTTCAACGTTGCCGATAAAATGAAGATTCGTTTCTTTCAGCAAGGCAAATGCCCGCTTCGTCGTTTCATTCCCTTTCTGGTCTTCTGTGCCGACATTCAGCAAACCGATACGCGGGTTCGCGATGCCTCGCACTTGTTTGGCGTATACATGACCCATGAGCGCATATTGCTGCAAATGCTCAGGGCGGGCATCAACGTTCGCTCCGACATCTAAAAAGACAAACCCTTTTCCGTCTAACGTCGGCAACGTCGGCGCAAGCGCCGGCCGGTCGATGCCCGCAATCCGCCCGACGACAAACAGCCCGGCAGCCATAAGCGCCCCGGTATTGCCGGCGGAAATGCAGGCGTCCGCACGCCCTTCCCTCACCTCTTCTGCCATGCGCACCATCGACGAATTTTTTTTGCGCCGCACCGCCCGCACCGGCTCATCGGTCGCTTCAATCACTTCATCAGCATGAATGATCGAAATGCGCTCCTCATTCTGCAAGTACGGGCGAATTTTTGCTTCATCGCCAATTAAGGTAATGCGAATATCAGAAAAATGCGCGGCGGCTCTTGCCGCCCCGCGCACGATTTCTTGCGGGGCGTGATCTCCCCCCATAGCGTCAATCGCGATATTCATTGCTGTCGCCATCCTTTTTTTCCATGTTTGAGCGATACATTTCGAACGTTCCTGAAAACACGAGCTCTTGGCCGACATAGCTGTTCACATCAACGACCGTGCGCCCGCTCTTCGTTTTGCCCGTTACTTTCGCCTTCGCCACGACCCGCTCGCCTGCTTTCACTTGGCGCACGAAACGGATCGTCGCCTTCGCCGTCAGTGCCAATTCATCATGAATGACGGCGACAGCGAGCGAATTCGCTTGGGCGAACAAATGATGGCCGCGGGCAATGCGGGTGCGCCGAAAAACGTGTTCTTCTTTGACATCAAAAATCGAAATGGCACTCGCATCTGGCTCGATGTCAATGATATCTCCAATCACTTCTTCAAGCGGCAACGCTCGCACTTTATCAGCGAACGACTGACGGGCGACGTGTTTGATGCGCTCGCGCAGCTCGGGAATCGACAGCTCAAGCCGGTCAAGGCGGATCGTCTGCACGCTGACGGAAAATTTCTCCGCCAACTCTTCGTCAGTCACAAACGGGTTTTCCCGGATCGTCTCCTGCAGCAACCGTTGCCGTTCGCGTTTGCTTTTTCTCATCGATTCGTTACACCGTCCGATTTTATGACTAGGTACTAAAAGTAATATATAATATCAAAAACCGGAATGCAAGCAGAAAAAGTGAAAAGCGTCCACATTTTGCCGAAAACCGTTATTCATGCTTAGTCCGCCGTGAAGCCCAAATCGATGCTCCGAAAAAAAAAGACGCCCATAAAAAACAGCGGGGCGCGCATGCACCCCGACCGCCTCACCGTTCGTCTATCAATCTAGTTTTTCCCCATCAAGCACGCCGGACGCTTCCAGTTCGGCCCGCAACCCGGCGTACGCCTCATCGCGCCAAAATGCTGCGGACGAAACGAGCTTGGCCGCATCGCGGCGGGCGACTTCTAAAATGCGGTAATCATGCACCGGGTCGCCGAATTGGAATTCCGGGAGTCCGCTTTGTTTCGTGCCAAAAAAATCACCCGGTCCGCGCAGCTCTAGGTCTTTCTCCGCAAGCACGAACCCGTCCGTCGTTTCCGTCATAATGTGCATTCGTTCTTTGCCGATTTCCGACTTCGGATCCGCGATTAAAATACAGTACGACTGGGCATCACCGCGCCCGACCCGGCCGCGCAATTGGTGAAGTTGGGCAAGTCCAAATCGCTCAGCATCATAAATGACCATCACTGTCGCGTTCGGAACGTTCACTCCAACTTCAACGACGGTCGTTGAAACGAGTACGTGGATGCGGTTTTCGCTGAACGCTCGCATGACGGCTTCTTTTTCATCGGCCGACAACCGGCCGTGCATGAGGCCGACTTCATATTTTCCACGGTAGTAATAGACGAGCTGACTATGGACATCAATGGCGTTTTGCACATCCAATTTTTCCGACTCTTCAATGAGCGGGCAAATCACATATGCTTGATGACCGCGCCGCAGTTCTTTTTCAATAAAATCAAGCACACGAGCAAACTGGTTATGCTTCACCCAATACGTCTCCACTTTTTTTCGTCCGGCCGGCATTTCATCGAGCACTGAAACATCCATATCGCCAAACGCTGTGATGGCGAGTGTGCGTGGGATGGGCGTCGCCGTCATCATC
Source organism: Geobacillus sp. 47C-IIb (assembly GCF_014679705.1). Taxonomy (NCBI): domain Bacteria; kingdom Bacillati; phylum Bacillota; class Bacilli; order Caryophanales; family Anoxybacillaceae; genus Geobacillus; species Geobacillus sp. 47C-IIb. Next base: position 3,109,694 of record NZ_CP061473.1, on the reverse strand, counting down.
AACACATCCGGCGCGTGTCCTTTCTCACGCAAAACACGGCGCTGCTCGACGCCGAATCGGTGCTGTTCATCGGTAATGACGAGACCGAGCTGGCGGAACTGCACTCCCTCTTGAATTAAGGCGTGTGTACCGATGACAATATCCACCGTCCCGTCCTCCAATTTCGCAAGCAGCTCTTTGCGCCGTTTTCCTTTCACCGAACTTGTCAACAGCTCGACTGTCACGCCTGTATCAGCAAACAACTCTGCAAGCGAGCGGGCGTGCTGTTCAGCCAAAATTTCCGTCGGCACCATCAGCGCCCCTTGAAACCCGGATAACACGGCGGCATAGAGCGCAACTGCGGCAACAACTGTCTTGCCGGAGCCGACGTCTCCTTGCAAAAGCCGGTTCATTTGCCTCGGTGCACGCATATCATCTAAAATTTCCCTGATGACGCGCCGCTGAGCATTTGTTAACGAAAACGGCAACCCGGAAAGAAACGACGCAAGCTGTTCTTCTGGGAATGAATGGATGATACCGCGCCGTTCGTCGCGCATAACCTTTCTTAGTGCCTGCATTTTCAGCTGATAAAGCAAAAACTCTTCGTAGACGAGCCGGCGCCGCGCCTGATGCAGCTCTTCGCGAGAACGAGGAAAGTGAAGAGCACGAACCGCTTCTTGTTTGTCGATAAGGCGATAAGCGCGGCGCAAGGCAGGCGGCAGCAAGTCAGGAATGTGCATGCCGAACTGGGCGAACGCTGCCTTGATCAACCGGCGCATCGTCTTAACTGTCAGCGGGCTGCGTACCGAATACACCGGCTCAATGCCGGTCGCCTCCGGAGCAGCCCCGAACCGAAGCTCATACGCGTTGATGGTCTGCCGATGCCGATCCCATTTGCCGATTACCGTCACCGTTTCGTTTAAGGTGATTTTCCCCTTCAAATACGGGCGGTTAAAGCAAACGACGGTGATTAAATAGCGGCCAGTCAACAACCGAAAAGAAAGGCGCGACTTTTTTTTTCCGTAATACGTCAGGAGCGGGGCGCTATGCACTTTCCCTTCAACCGTCACCTTTTCCTCATGGCGGACAGCGGCCAAATCTTTTTGTTCGTAATCGTCATACCGGTACGGTGCATAGTTAAGCAACTCGCCGACCGTCGTAATGCCGAGGTCAGCGAGCGCGGCCGCCGTTTCTTCACCGATGCCTTTCACCGCCGTCACTGGTTGCAGCATCGTTTCATTCACTTTGTCGCCGCCGCACCGAAAATACGGGCCGCAATGGCGCGGCCTGCCGGCGTAGCGGCCAGCCCCCCTTGCGCAGTTTCTTTGAGTGCGACTGGCATTGCCGCACCGATACGATACATCGCTTCAATCACTTCGTCGCATGGAATGCGGCTTTTGACGCCAGCTAACGCCATATCAGCGGCGATCATGGCATTCGCCGCTCCCATGGCATTTCGCTTCACACACGGCACTTCAACAAGACCAGCAACGGGGTCACAGACTAATCCAAGCATATTTTTTAACGCGATGGCCATCGCTTCAGCTGCTTGGCTGGGCGTACCGCCGGCCAACTCAACGAGCGCGGCGGCAGCCATGCCGGCCGCTGAACCAACTTCCGCCTGGCAACCGCCGGCAGCGCCGGAAATGGACGCATTATTGGCAACAACATAGCCAAACGCTCCGGCTGTAAACAAAAATTCAATCATTTCTATTCTTGTCGGCTGCAATTTCTCCTTTACCGCGAACAGCGTCCCCGGGACGACACCGGCCGAGCCCGCTGTCGGTGTGGCGCAAATGACACCCATCGATGCGTTCACTTCGTTTGTTGCCATCGCTTTGCTGACGGCGTCCAAAATCGTTTCCCCAGACAAAAATCGCCCCGCTTCAATATAGCGCTGCATTCGCATTGCATCGCCGCCAGTCAACCCAGATCGGGACACAACCCCTTGCAGCCCTCTCTCGACTGCCCGCTCCATCACCTCAAGATGACGATCCATTTGCGCAACAATCTCTTCCCGGCTTCGCCCACTCACTTCTATTTCTTGTCGAATCATTACTTCCGCGATTTTGATTTGCTCTTTTTCAGCTAACTCTACAAGTTCAGCGACATTGCGAAACATTCATTATCCCATCCTTTCTTGACAAAGCACCGCTGCTGTTTCACTTCCATGCCCGTTCGCAACCGCTTTCTTTTTTAATCGACAAGCTTCGTGACCTGAATGATATTTGGTAACTGTTCCAACTCTTGGATAAGATCATCTGACAGCGGCTGGTCGACCTCGATCGTCATCAACGCTTCTTTTCCTTTTTCCTTGCGCGACACTTCCATATGACCGATATTAATCGCATGCTTTGCCAATGTGCTGGCTACTGCTCCAATCGTCCCATATCGATCATTATGCATGATTAGTAGCGCCGGATGATGGCCGGATAACTTCAAGTCAAAGCCATTTAACTCGATAATTTCGATTTTCCCTCCGCCGATGGAAACACCGACAAGCTCGAGTTTTCCTTTATCATCGCCAATCCGCAGACGCGCTGTATTCGGATGATGCGGAATCGCTTCTTCCGTGAAAAAAGATACATCGAGCCCTTCGATGCGAGCAATTTCGAGCGCATTCGGAAGACGGTCATCAAACGTATCAAAACCGAGCAACCCAGCGACGATGGCGACATCGGTGCCATGCCCGCGGTACGTCTCAGCAAACGATCCGTAAAATGAGATGTGCGCCCACTCCGGTTTTCTGCCAAACAGTTTGCGCGCAACAAGACCAATGCGCGCTGCCCCAGCTGTATGCGAACTCGACGGCCCCACCATTACTGGACCGATAATATCAAAGACACTTTTGTATTTCATCGTTGCGACCCCCGTTCGTACAGAAAAAATAGAAGGGAACTCTCCCTTCTATTATCTTAACATATTACTCAACAGAAATGACAAACGGGTATAACGGCTGTTGACCGTTATGTATTTCCACTTCCACTTCATCATGTTCCGTTTCAAGATAAGCAACAATCGTTTCTACTTCCACTTCAGTCGCATCTTCACCGTACAAGATGGTGACGATTTCGCTTTCCTCATCGATAAGCGCATCAAGCAACTGCTTCGTGACCGCGATTTTGTCCTTATCAGCGACGATGATGCGGTCATCAGCCAGCCCCATGTAATCGCCTTTTTGAATCTCGATGCCTTCGATCGTCGTATCGCGCACGGAAACCGTTACTTGCCCCGTTTTCACCCGCGACAGCGCTGCCGTCATCGACTGCTCATTTTGCTCAGCCGATTGCGCTGGATTGAAGGCTAAAAGCGCGGCCATGCCTTGCGGAACCGTTTTCGATGGGATGACAATCACGCGCCGTTCCGAAAGTTCTGCAGCCTGCTTGGCCGCCATCACAACGTTTTTGTTGTTCGGCAGCACAAACACCGTTTCCGCGTTGGCGCTGCGGATGGCATCAGCGATTTCTTCCGTGCTCGGATTCATCGTTTGCCCACCTTCAATCACCGCGTGCGCACCGATGCTTCGAAACAGTTCAGCCACGCCGGCGCCCATCGCCACGGTGACGATACCATATGGCTTTACTTCCTCCACGTCAGCCCGGGACGGAGCTTCCGCCTCTTTGCCGACGATGTTGGCATGCTGTTCGCGCATGTTTTCAATTTTAATATTGATTAGGCTTCCGTAGCGCTGGCCGTAAGTCAATACCTCACCCGGCGTTTCCGAATGGATGTGCACTTTGACTAACTCTTCGTCAGCGACAACAAGCAATGAATCGCCAAACCGGCTTAGCTCGCGACGAAACGTTTCTTCGGAAAACGGATGCCGCGCGAGCTTGTCCTCCTCAAAGCGAACCATAAATTCCGTACAATAGCCAAACTCGATCTCATCGGTGTGAATATGGCTTTGCGCGCTTTGATGGTGCGCCATTTTCACCAAATCATCCATCGACACTTCGGTGCGCGTCGTCGTTATCGTTTCCCCTTTCAAAGCGGCGAGAAACCCTTCGTACACATACACGAGCCCTTGGCCGCCGCTGTCAACAACCCCGACTTCCTTTAGGACAGGCAGCAACTCCGGCGTGCGTTGCAATGCTGCTTTTGCTTTGGCAAGTGCCGCTTCCATTACCGCGACGACATCGCGCTCTTTTTTCGCTACATCAATCGCTTGGCGTGCCGCCTCTTTTGCAACGGTGAGAATCGTCCCTTCGACCGGTTTCATGACCGCCTTGTAGGCCGTGTCGACCCCCGCTTGCAAAGCAGCGGCGAATTCGAAGGCATTCACTTGTTGTTTGCCTTCGACTGCCTTGGCAAACCCGCGGAACAACTGCGACAAAATGACGCCGGAATTACCGCGCGCCCCCATCAACAATCCTTTTGCCAACGCCGCGGCGACATTGCCGATATGGTCGGAGACGTTCGCCTTCACTTCTTTCGCCCCGGACGTCATTGACAAGTTCATATTTGTGCCCGTATCGCCATCTGGAACCGGAAAGACGTTCAGCGCATCGACCGCTTTGGCGTTGTTCGCTAAGTGTGCGGCCCCTTGCTGCACCATATCGGCAAACCGTCTTCCGTCAAGCGTCCTCATTGTCACCGACTAATTCCTCCTTACTACGGATTCGTCACCCGAACCCCTTGAACGTAAATGTTGATTGACTGAACCGCCAACCCGAGCGTTTGGTCGAGCGTATACTTTACTTTTGATTGCACGTTATGGGCGACTTCGGAAATTTTCGTCCCGTAGCTGACGATGATGTACATATCGATATGTACTTCGCCGTTTTCCTCCCGGACGATGACCCCTTTGGAGAAGTTTTCACGGCGCAAAATTTCCGACAACCCATCGCGAATTTGGTTTTTGGACGCCATTCCAACAATGCCGTAGCAATCGACGGCCGCTCCCCCCGCAATCATGGCAATGACTTCATTGGAGATTTCAATGCGCCCATGTTTTGTTTGCCATTCGATCGACATGCTCGTTCCCCCTTTTTCGTATCATCGCACAGCTACTCTTATTGTACTATAATGCTTACCGTTTTCAAAGCGCTCCGGCCACCCACTAGTATTATTTAGCCGAAAACTGAAATATATGTCAAGGATATTTTCTTGAAAGGGAAAAGGCGCGTCTATTGCAATCCCGTCGGTTGTGTGATAAATTATAATAGTGTTTTTAGAGGGATGTTAAAGCAAGGAGGGAAAACGAATGGCAAAATGCTTTGTCACCGGCAAGAAAAAATCGTTCGGCAACACGCGTTCGCACGCTATGAATGCTAACCGCCGCACGTGGAAAGCCAACTTACAAAAAGTGCGCATTTTAGTCGATGGCAAACCGAAACGTGTTTGGGTTTCGGCGCGCGCACTGAAATCCGGGAAAATTAAACGCGTCTAACCATCCAACAAAAAAAGCACCAAAAATGGTGCTTTTTTCTTATCCTTTTCTGAATGCGTTCAACATCGCCCGCACAATCCCACCTAAAAACTTCGGCAGCTTAATGGTATAAAACTTCATCCCGATTCCCTCCTCACACCCATCGTAACGAGCTTCCCATCATTTCCTTATTCAGTATATTCCCGAATTGACCAATCGCAACTACAGGCAGCTGGAGTCGCTGCTCCTTATCATCATTAATATGCCTTCGGAAAACGAAAAAGTACCGGAAGACTGGATAAGTTCGTTACTAATACATAGTGTGGAGCCACGGGAAATATGACAGTTAGTTAACGGATATTTAAATCCGGTGAGCGTGAATTCAGCCACTGTTTCGGAAACCGGGATGTACGATACGTAGCAGTACCGCGCGTCATACATGACCGTATACGTACCAGGCAAATGAACGGTCAACACGTTTTGCCGGTCGACGATTTCAATCGGACGGTCAGCGTATTTCAGCAACAGCTCGACGTTCCCAAACAAATGATCAAGCCGCCCGCCGGTCGCACCGAACAGGCGAATGCAGCGAGCCGTTTGTTCAACCGCCCAATCCAGGGCGATCTCCATATCGGTTTTGTCTTTTTCTGCCGGCCATACGTCAAGGTCTGGAAATGCCTGCTGCAGCTTGACAACGTCCTCGGCCGGCAGCGAATCGAAGTCGCCAAACGCCCGCACCGGCCGAAAACCTGCCTCAAGCAACGTCATTGTACCGCGATCGACGCCGACCCAGCACACATCTTCACCATCATAAAAGCGCAAGTCAGGGAGAAGCTCGCGTGGTCCGCCGCCGACGATATGGATGATCATTCTCTCCCCCCTTTGCCTTTTGCAAGGGCAATGACTGGTTGGTTATGTGCCTTTTTCATCCTGTAAATCGATGTTTGACTGACCATTGCCCTCCTTAGAATGGCAAATGTGAAGTATATTTAGAACGTTGAGCGCCGCCTCTAACGCTATCTGGTGCATACTTCACGGAGAGCGCGAATGGCGGCCGCCCTGTCGGGATTATTGTAAATGGCTGATCCAGCAACAAGCACGTTGGCACCTGCTTCGACGCAAAGCGGCGCCGTTTTCGCGTTGACACCGCCATCCACCTCAATATCGATCTTCTTGTTCTGCTCATTAGCCAGCCGAGCAACCTCGCGGATTTTCGGCACCACAGCCGGAATAAACGCCTGTCCTCCAAACCCTGGGTTGACCGACATCAATAAAACGAGATCAACATCGGCAATTACATGTCGGATCATGTCAACCGGCGTATGCGGGTTTAACACGACTCCTGCTTTGACGCCTTGTTCTTTAATAAAATGGATCGTCCGATGCAAATGCACACACGCCTCGACATGGACGGAAATGAGATCAGCCCCCGCCTCGACAAATGCTGGAATATATCGGTCCGGATCAGTGATCATTAAATGGACGTCCAACGGCAGCTTCGTCACTGGACGAATGGCAGCCACAATCGGCGGACCGAGCGTCAAGTTCGGCACAAAATGTCCGTCCATTACATCAACATGAATCCAGTCGGCCCCACCTTCTTCAACAGAACGAATCTCTTCGGCCAAACGGGCAAAGTCGGCCGATAAAATCGATGGCGCAATCCGAATCATTGTTTAATACCTCGGCTTTCGTTCTTTCATTTCAGCGACAAAACTTAAATAATGGCCATAGCGGTACGGTGCGATGTCCCCGGCCTCCGCCGCTTCGCGCACCGCACATTTTGGTTCAGCGACGTGGAGGCAGCCACGGAACTTGCACCCTTCTCCGTACGCCCGAAATTCTGGAAAGTAATACGGCAACTCATCAAGCTCAATATGGTCAAACTCCAGCGCGCTAAACCCCGGGGTATCGGCAACGAGCCCACCGGCGATCGCAAGCAGCTCGACATGGCGGGTCGTATGTTTACCGCGCCCTAAATGGGTCGAAATATCGCCCGTTTTCAATTGCAAGTCCGGACGGAGAGCGTTGAGCAACGATGACTTGCCGACGCCCGACTGCCCGGCAACGACAGAAACGCGGCCACAAAGGTGCGACATCAGCTCGTCGAGACCTTCTTTTGTCACCGTTGATGTCTCAATCACCTCATAGCCGATGCGCCGGTAATCACGCACATATTGAGCGATCGTCTCTTTCATTCCCCCATCAAGCAAGTCGATTTTGCTAATGACAATGACGGGGGTAATGTTCTTTGATTCGACTAAAACAAGAAAGCGATCTAGCAGCTTGGCGCTGAAATCAGGGCTTACGGCCGAAAAAACTAAAATCGCCTGTTCAACGTTGGCAACCGGCGGCCGCACTAATTCATTTTGGCGTTCACAAATCTCCAAAATATATCCTTCCGCCTCACCCGTCGCTGTAAAGACGACCCGGTCGCCGACAAGCGGCGTCACTTTTTGCTTACGAAACACGCCCCGTCCCCGGCATTGAAACACCTTGCCTTCAGAGAGGACATAATAAAACCCACTTAACGCTTTAATAATTTGCCCTTCTGCCATAGCTTCACTCCTTTTTTCCGCCGTTTTCTGGATACGGAATCGTCCCTTCATCTTTGACGACATTGTTGACAATGACGCGGTAATAGGCCGTCTCCCCGTACGGAATTTCAAACTCGACCGTCTCTGTCACTGACTGTGTTAACTGATATGTTTTATACGGTGTTGTCATATTATGGTTGGCGTCTTGAATGTACAGTTGAGCTTTGACTATTTGCCCCTCTTCCGCCGGTTCATACGGTATTGTGATTTCTTTCACCACCGTTTTTGACGGCTTCGGCTCCGGACCCCGGGAAATAACAACTGTGATCGTCTTTCCTTTTTCCACCTGTTCGCCCGCCGCCGGCGTTTGTGAAATAACAAGCCCTTCCGGCACGTCATCAGAATGCTCATATGTCACCTCAATGCGGAGCCCTTGGTCTTCGACGTAGTCGCGCACACTCTTTTCGGTATAGCCGGTCAAATCTTTGAGCCTCACTTTTTCCGGCCCCAAGCTGACGGTAAAGATGACTTCCGTTTCATCAGGTACGACTTCATCGCCAGCATACGGATATTGATCCAAAATCGTTCCTTCCGGTTTGTCGCTATAGCGGCCGTTGCGCGTGATGCGTGTAAACCCTTCAGCGCGCAGCTCCTTCTCAGCCACCGAAATCTCATCACCAATAAAGCTCGGAAACTCGATTTTCTTCTTTCCGACACTTTTATAAATGATAACGCCAGCCCCTGGCTTCACCGTCATGCCAGCTTCCGGATCAGTGCGCACAACTTTTCCTTCTTCTATTGTATCATCTTCCACATCGATCGTATCCTTAATTTCCAAACCGAGCGCCGATAGCTCTTCAACGGCTTCATCGTACTCTTTATTGGTGACATCGGGTATTGTCACGTCCTTCGGAAAAACAAGATCTGGAATCCAAGTGAGCGCACTCACGCCTACTACACCTAACAACAATAGGGCTGCCGCAAGCCAGGTGATCCACATCCGTTTTCGTTTTGATTTTGGCTTTGGTTTTGGTTTCGGTTTCTGCTTTGGCTCGTCGGCTGTTTTTGCCGATTCGTTCACTTTTTCTTCATCAATGATCGTCTCCTGCTCTAACGCCGCGCTTTCTGGTCGTTTCATAACCGGAATGACTTTCGTCGCCTCATCATCATCAGGGATCGTAAATTTTGCCTCATTGCGCCGCCTTGGGTCAAGCGCTGTCCGGATATCCTCATTCATTTCCTGGGCAGATGGGTAGCGATAAAATGGGTCTTTCGCCATCGCTTTTAAAATAATGTTCTCCACGCTTTGCGGAATCTCCGGATTCCAATCCTTTGGTGATGGCGTTTCCTCCTGCAAATGCTTTAACACAATCGAAACAGCTGATTCTCCAGAAAACGGCAGACGACCGGTGACAAGTTCAAACATGACAACGCCGAGCGAATAAATATCCGACTTTTCAGTGGCAATGCCACCACGAGCCTGTTCCGGTGACAAATAATGAACCGAACCAAGCACCGAATTCGTTTGTGTGATCGTCGTTCCGCTCATCGCCACGGCGATGCCAAAGTCCGTCACTTTCACATTGCCGTCCTCATCGAGCAAAATGTTTTGTGGTTTAATGTCACGGTGGATGATGCCATTCTCATGGGCATGAGCGATCGCTGAGGTCAGCTGATCCATGATGCGGAGTGCTTGTTCGACCGGAAGCGGAGCGTACTGTTGAATGTATTGCTTAAGCGTTGCGCCACGCACATACTCCATGACAATATAATAGACGCCTTCTTCTTCACCAATGTCATAAATGGAGACGATATGCTCATGATTTAAGCTCGTTGCTGCCTGCGCTTCACGGCGAAACCGTTTAATAAACTGTTCATCGTTGGCAAAGTCAAGCCGGAGCACTTTGACAGCGACATCGCGCTCCAAAATGATGTCTCGCGCTAAATAAACGTTCGCCATGCCGCCGCCGCCGATGAGGCTGATGATTTTATAGCGGTCATTCAATCGTTTTCCGATGAGCACGCCGATCACCCACCTTCACGTTCCGATGAAAAATCGATGACCGCCAGCGAAATGTTATCTTCCCCACCCCGCTCGTTCGCTAAATCAATGAGCGCCTCGGCCTTTTCCTCGAGCGTGCCGCCGCTTGTCAAAATATGTACGATGTCCGCTTCTGGCACTTTATTGGACAACCCGTCCGAACATAAAAGAAGCATATCGTCCTCGTCAATCGAGACGGTTTTGACATCAATCTTCACCGCTGGCTCGGTGCCGAGCGCCCGCAAGAGCACATTTTTGCGCGGGTGATGCTCGGCATCTTCCTTGGAAATTTGTCCGCTTTTGACAAGCTCATTGACAAGGGAATGGTCATCGGTCAGCTGCTGGATTCCGTTTTGGTTCAACAAGTAACAGCGGCTGTCGCCGATATGAGCAATTGTGACAAACGAGCTGGTGCAAATCGCAACGACGACCGTCGTCCCCATCCCTTGGCACTCCGGGTGAGAAAGCGCATGGCGAAGCAATCGTTCGTTCGCAACCGCAATATGCGATTTCAACCACTGTTCAGCCTCAGTTGGAGAGGAGAGATGACGCTCTTGCTCCCATTGTTGTTGCAAATATGCGACAGCCATCGCGCTCGCTACATCGCCAGCACGGTGACCACCCATCCCATCAGCGACGACCGCTAAATATTGGCCGCTTTGATTGGCAAATACGCCGCCACTGTCTTCGTTATACTCGCGAATTTGCCCGATATCGGTTCGGAAAACGGCTTGCATCCGATTCACCTCGTCTCTTCTTTTCGCTCCTTCGCGCGAAGCTGTCCGCAGGCGGCATCGATGTCATGTCCGTGTTCGCGGCGAATGGTGACATTAATTCCATGTTTTTTCAACGCCCGTTCAAAGGCGAAAATTTGGTTGCGCGGCGTGCGCACATAGTTGCGTTCCGGCACATAGTTGACCGGAATGAGGTTCACATGGCATTTCAACCCTTTCAGCAGCTCAGCGAGCTGCTCGGCATGCTCAAGCTGGTCATTCACCCCACCAAACAGCCCATATTCAAATGTCACGCGCCGCCCCGTTTTTTCAATGTAATACCGAACCGCCTCCATCAGCTTTGGCAACGGGTACGCCTTATTGATCGGCATGAGCTTCGTCCGCAGCTCGGTCGTCGGCGCATGCAACGAAATGGCGAAATTAATTTGCATCCCTTCATCGGCAAATTGATAAATTTTCGGGATGATGCCGCTCGTAGAAACGGTAATATGGCGAGCGCCGATGTTCAGCCCTTTCGAATGGTTGACAATACGCAAAAACTTGATGAGCGCATCGTAGTTGTCAAACGGCTCACCGATGCCCATCACGACAATGCTGCTGACACGCTCTTCCGTTTCATCGAGTGCCTTTTGCACTTGCACGACTTGAGCAACGATTTCCCCTGCTTCCAAATGGCGCTTCAGCCCACCGAGCGTCGAAGCGCAAAACGTACAACCGATGCGACATCCAACTTGTGTCGTGACACACACAGAATTGCCGTAGTTATGGCGCATGAGCACCGTCTCGATCGAATAACCATCGTGCAGCTCGAACAAAAATTTGATCGTGCCGTCTTTTGATGTTTGCTTCACGATCGTTTTTAACGTGGTGATCGAAAACGCCGAGGCGAGCTGTTCGCGCAGTCGTTTGGGCAAGTTCGTCATCTCAGCAAAATCGGTAACACGCTTTCCATACAGCCACTCATAAATTTGCGTGGCACGAAACGGTTTTTCACCGTGAGCAACGAGCCATTCCTTCAATTCATCAAGCGTCAGTGAATAAATCGACGGCAACGGTAGCAGCTGCGCTTCGCCGGTGGACCGGCGGGCAGCCGTATTCGTCATTTCCACTTACTACCCCTTCTTTCGTAACCGGGCGATAAAAAACCCGTCGGAATCAAAATAATGCGGCAGCAATTGCAGCATGCCTTTTTGAACATACGGCCGCACCGCATCCGGCAGCCGCTCGACGAGACGGTCGTCGAGCGAAAAATCCGGATGATCGGCCAAAAAGCGGGCGATGGCTTCTTCATTTTCTTCACGCTCGATCGTACACGTGCTGTAGACAAGCGTGCCCCCTTTTTTCAAGAGCGGGGCAGCCGCCCGCAAAATGGCTTGTTGAATCTCAACAAGCGCCGCGACATCATCGTTCCCTTTTGTGTACTTGATCTCCGGTTTGCGGCGGATGACGCCAAACCCGGTGCACGGTGCATCGACTAAAATACGGTCAAACGACTCAGGAGCGAACCGCTCGCCGAGCCGGCGGCTATCAAGGGCGAGCGTCCTGATATTGTCAAGGCCGAGCCTTTGCGCTTGTTGTTCAATGAGCTTCACTTTATGCTCGTGAACATCAACAGCAACCACTTCGCCGCGGCCGTCCATCCGTTCAGCGATATGGGTCGTTTTCCCCCCCGGCGCCGCACAGCAGTCGAGCACCCGTTCCCCTGCCGCCGGGTCGAGAGCGCGGGCGACGAGCATCGAGCTTTCATCTTGGATCGTCAGCCAACCGGAGTGAAATGCCTCCGTATGAGCGAAATTCCCGTTTTCGGCTCGGATGGCCTCCGGAGCAAGAAGACCTCGAACAGCCTTCACTCCTTCGCTGCCAAGCCGCTCAAGCGCTTCCTCCACCGTCGCCCGCATCCGATTGACGCGGGCGGTCGATTGTGGCGGACGCAAATTCGTCTCGCACATGCGCGCCGTCTCCTCAGGACCGTATTGCTCGATCCAGCGACGGACAAGCCATTCCGGATGGCTTGTGGCGACGGCGAGCCGCTTTGCAGAATCGTTAATGGCATCAAGCGATGGCAGCCCCTCGCGGCCAATGGTGCGCAAGACACCGTTCACAAGCGAAGCGATGCCGCGATGGCCGCGCCGTTTGGCGATTTCCACCGCTTCAAAGATGGCGGCGTGATCCGGAACGCGATCTAAATATACCATTTGGTACAGCGTCAGCCGCAGAAGCACGCGCACCCATTGCTCAAGTCGGCGCGCCTTGCGCAAAAACGGTGTCAAATAATAATCGAGCGTATCGCGCCGCTGTATGGTGCCGTACACGATTTCTGTCAGCAACGCCGCATCGCGCCCGTCAAGACGCCCTTTTTGAATGGCGTTGTTCAGTTGCAAATGGCTGTAAGCCCCTTTTTGTTCGATGGCCAACAGCGTGTCTAAAGCAAGTTCACGTACGTTCATTGTTCTCTCCTAGCTTCGTGCCGACCGCAAGCCGGCTGCCAGCACCGCGCAAAAACTCGCTGGCCGCCATTCGCTTTTTGCCGGCCGGCTGCAATTCAGTAATTTTAATGGCCGTCTCACTGCCGGTGGCGACGACGATGCCGTCTTCCTCAAGCGATAAAATCGTGCCTGGCGACGCTAAGCTTGGCGCCGGCACTTTTTCGCCCCACCAGATTTTCCAAACGTTCCCGTCGTATGTCGTATACGTAACCGGCCACGGATGAAAAGCACGGATATGGTTGTAAATCGCCTCACCAGGCTGCGCCCAGTCAATCCGCTCTTGTTCACGCCGGATATTCGGAGCATATGTCGCTTTCTCTTCCTCTTGCGGAATAGGCGCAAGGTTACCTTCCAATAAAAGCGGGAGCGTTTCTGATAATAGTTTAGCCCCGGCAGCGCTCAATTTATCATGCAGTGTGCCGACGGTATCGGTTTCTTCAATCGGCACTTCGACTTGCGTCAACATGTCGCCGGCATCCAACTTTTCCGCCATATACATAATCGTGACACCTGTTTTCGTTTTCCCTTGCCAAATGGCATAATGGATCGGCGCACCGCCGCGCAGCTCGGGAAGAAGCGAGGCGTGAACATTAATGCAGCCATATTTGGGAGCGTCAAGCAGAGCCTTAGGCAAAATTTGTCCAAATGCCGCGGTCACGATCAAGTCAGGCGCAAACGCCAGCACTTGTTCGTATTGTTCCGGTTCACGAATTTTCGTCGGTTGCAATACCGGGATGCCGTGTTTTTGCGCCTCGACCTTAACGGGGGGCGGAACAAGCTCGCGCTTTCGCCCTTTCGGCTTGTCCGGCTGCGTAACAACGGCAACAACCCGATACCCGTCATCAAGCAGCTGCCGTAAAACCGGCACCGCAAAATCAGGCGTTCCCATAAAGACAATGTTCGTCATCAGCATCTACCCTTCCAATTCTTCAAGATCGCAGTAACGGATCACTTTCGATGTAAACAACACGCCGTGCAAGTGATCGATTTCGTGCTGCAAGGCGCGCGCTAAAAAGCCGGTCGCAGAGAGTGTAAACAGACGGCCGCGCCGGTTTTGCGCCCGCACTTTCACATAATTGGCGCGCGGCACTTCGCCAAACAGACCAGGAAAGCTCAAGCAGCCTTCAACATCAATTTGTTCACCGCGCGCTTCGATGATAACTGGATTGATAAGCTCAATCCGGCCATGCTCATCGCCGATATCGACGACAGCAACCTGTTTGGCAATGCCAACTTGCGGGGCGGCCAAGCCAACTCCATCAGCGGCAATCATCGTCTCATACATATCGTCAAGCAACCGGCCGAGCTGGCGGTCAAAGACCGTCACCCGCGCGCACGGTTGTTCCAAAACTGGAGCAGGATAGGTGACAATCGGCAATACAGACAACGTCATTCCTCCATTTTCACATCATCATATACGGGTTCGTATCGACGGTAATCGCCACCCCACCGTGGGTGGCATCCGCTTGATAACGATCGATGACCGCTTTCAGCGCCGCCGTTATGTTCGGTTCCCGTTTGTATTTTATCATGCATTGGTAACGATATCTATCATGAAGGCGAGCGATCGGTGAGGCGACCGGGCCGAGGACGACCGCTTCATTCGACAGTTGTTTGCGCAAATAGGCAGCGATTTTTTCGGCCGCTTTGGCGGCGGCCGGCGCTTCCTCGTGAGCGACGGTAATGAGCGTCAAATAGTAGTATGGCGGATAGCCATGCGCTTTGCGCAGCGTCATCTCCCGTCGGTAAAAGGCGCGATAATCGTGGCGGGCGGCGAGCTCAATGCTGTAGTGATCCGGCGTATACGTCTGGATGACGACTTCACCGGGAAGCTCATGCCGTCCGGCGCGCCCGCTCACTTGCGTCAGCAGCTGAAATGTTTTCTCTGCGGCGCGAAAATCGGGCAGATGAAGCATCGTATCGGCCGCAAGCACACCGACGAGCGTCACGTCAGGAAAATCAAGCCCCTTGGCGATCATTTGCGTGCCGAGCAAAATATCCGCCTCTTTGGCAGCAAAGCGGGAGAGCAACTCTTCATGCGCCCCTTTCCGCCCCGTCGTATCGACATCCATGCGGATGATGCGCGCCTTCGGCAACAGCTTGACCAACTCTTCTTCCACTTTTTGCGTGCCGGTGCCGAAAAAGCGGATATGTTCGCTTCCGCACGATGGACAGCGAGGAACTAGCGGCTCTTCGTAACCGCAATAATGGCATTTCATCCTCTCTCCCGCGCGATGATACGTAAGCGAAATGTCGCAATGCGGGCAACAGATGACATAGCCACAGCCGCGGCACATGACAAACGTCGAATAGCCGCGTCGATTTAAAAACAATACCGCCTGCTCGCCGCGTTCCAGTCGAAGACGCAGCTCATCAAGCAATCGCCGTGAAAACATCGAACGATTGCCGCTGCGCAATTCCTCGCGCATATCGACAATATGGACATCCGGCATGCCGCGATCAGCAATCCGCTCCGGCAGTTCAAGCAGCTCATACACCCCTTTGACGGCACGTGCGAACGTTTCAAGCGATGGAGTGGCGCTGCCGAGCACGACCGGACAGCGGTGGCGGCGGGCGCGGTAAATGGCAACATCCCGCGCATGGTAGCGCGGCATTTCTTCTTGCTTATAGCTCGTCTCATGTTCCTCGTCGATAATGATCATCCCTAAGTCTTCAAACGGGGCAAATACTGCGGAACGCGCACCGACAACAAGCTGTACCTCTTTCCGATGGATTTTCCGCCATTCATCATATTTTTCGCCGACTGACAGCCCGCTGTGGAGCACCGCTACTTTCGGGCCGAACCGGCCTTTAAAGCGCTCGACCATTTGCGGCGTCAGCGAGATTTCCGGCACGAGAACGATCGCCTCTTTCCCTTGGCGCAACACTTCTTCAATCGCCTGCATATACACTTCCGTTTTCCCACTGCCGGTGACGCCGTAAAGCAAAAACGTACGGTGCTCCCTAGCGCGCACCGAAGCGGTAATTGCCGCCAACGCCTTGGTCTGCGCTTGGGTGAGCGTCGGCGGTTCGCTTGGCTGAAACGTACGATGTTCGTACGGATCGCGATAAACTTCAACATCGCTCATCGCAATCAGCCCTTTGCCGACGAGCGCTTTAAGCGGTGCAGAGGAAACACCAAGCGCCGCTTGTAGCTTGGCGACCGGCACCGCTTCCTCTTTTTCAAGCAAAAACGAAAGCACGTCTTTTTGCCTTGCCGGAAGCGCTGCCAGCGCGTCTTTCGCCTGCTCTGCTGGAACAGCAAGAACAACATGCTTCACCGTTTTCTTCCCAGCTTTTTCTTTCACTTCGTAGACCGCTTCAAGCACGCCTTGCTGCACTGCCCTTTGTGCCGCCCGCCATAAGCCGGCCGTCTCGACGTCTTTCCAAGCGACTTCTACTCGGTTGGCAAACAGCGGCTTTAAGTCGTCCGGCAGCATCTCGCGCTTTCGTTCATCCGTTAGGCGGAGCAGCTTTTCATACTTCGCCCGCATCGCCGCCGGCAACATCGCTTGATACGCCGAAATGGCAAAACAGAGCGTCGTTTCCGTTAAATAGCGGCCGAGGTCAAGCAGTTCTTCATTTAATACTGGCACGACATCAAGTACATGTTCAATCGGCTTTAACTGCTTGATCTCAGAGTGATCTTTTACTCCAATGACAAACCCTTGCAGACGCCGCGCTCCGAACGGCACCGTTACCCGCATTCCCGGCTGGATGATGCCGCGCCAGCGCTCAGGAATCAAATAGTCGAACGGGCGGTCTGTTTGCCGCGTCGGGACATCGACAATGACCGATGCAACCTTCATCGAATCCCCTCGGTATACGCGTGAATTTCTTTTAAAATTTCCTCAGCGGCCTCTCGTTTCGTCATGAGCGGCAACGGACGAGTGGCGCCGTCGCGGCGGAAAATCGTGACGATGTTTGTATCACCGGCAAACCCTGCCCCTTCTTCAGTCACATTGTTGGCAATGACAAGGTCAAGCCGCTTTTCTTCAAGCTTTTTTAACGCATACTGTTCGAGGTTGTCCGTTTCGGCCGCAAATCCGACTAGAATTTGCCTTGTTTTCTGCTCGCCAAGCGTTTTTAAAATGTCGATCGTCCGCTCCATCTCCACAACATAATCGCCGGGCTGCTTTTTAATTTTTGCCGCCGCGACGTATTTCGGCCGATAATCAGCAACTGCCGCTGCCTTAATGACAATGTCCGTTTCCGCAAAGCGAGCCATCACCGCTTCATACATTTCAGCAGCCGACTCAACCGGCACTATCTCGACGCCATCGGGTGCCGCAAGCGCCGTCGGGCCGGAGACAAGCGTCACCGAAGCGCCGAAGCGGGCTGCTGCTTCGGCAATCGCATAGCCCATTTTGCCGCTCGAATAGTTGGAAAAATAGCGAACCGGATCGAGCTTTTCCCGCGTCGGCCCGGCAGTGACAAGGACGTGCTTCCCACAGAACAACGGCGGATCGTCTGCGAAAAAGCGCTCGATATGGGCGATAATTTTTTCCGGTTCCTCCAGCCTCCCTTTGCCGATATAGCCGCACGCCAAATAGCCTTCCGACGGCTCAATGAACCGGTAACCGAACCGGTACAACTGCTCGATATTTGCTCGGACGGCCGGATGCTCGTACATATGAACGTTCATCGCCGGGGCGATCCACACCGGCGCTTTCGTCGCCAAAATCGTCGTCGTCACCATATTGTCGGCGATGCCGGCAGCCAGCTTGGCGATCGTATTGGCTGTCGCCGGGGCAACAAGGACAAGGTCAGCCCAGTCAGCCAAATCGATATGAGCGATAACGGCCGGGTTGTTTTCGGCAAACGTGTCGATATATACTTCTTGGCGCGACAACGCTTGGAACGTAAGCGGAGTAATAAACTGGCACGCCCCTTCGGTCATGATCACTTTCACTTCCGCGCCGCGCTGGGTTAACTGGCTTGTCAACGCCGCCGCCTTATAGGCGGCCACCCCTCCGGTGACGCAGAGCAAAATATGTTTCCCCTTCATCATCTTCGCCACCCCCGATATTGAAAAAAATAACAACCTAACAGCTAGGTTGTTATTTTTCTTCTTCCACTAATTCAACCTTGTCGCCGGCAATTTCCTCTAATGCCTGGCCGACAAATTTTTTCGACACTGGCTTGTTCACCATCAGCTCCGAGCCGTCTTGAAGCTGACGCGCCCGTTTCGCGACAACCGTAACAAGCTTATATTTCGAATCCACTTTTTTCATAAGCAAATCGATGGAAGGATACAACATCGTCATTCCACCTCCAACATCCGTTTATATCGCTCGGCGACGCGCTCACGCCGACAATGTTCGGCCATGACGATCGCCTTGATTCGCTCGCATGCGAGCTCGATCTCATCATTTTCAACGACATAGTCGTATGCGTCCATCATTTCCAATTCCTCTTTGGCTGCTTGCAGCCGATTTTCGATCAAATCTTTCGATTCGGTGCCGCGCCCGATGATCCGCTTCTCAAGCTCCGATAAGCTTGGTGGGGCAAGGAAAATAAAGAGCGCTTCCGGGAACGCTTGGCGCACTTTCATCGCGCCTTGCACCTCGATTTCCAAAAATACGTCTTTCCCTTCCGCGAGCGTTTTTTCCACATAGTCGATCGGCGTCCCGTAATAGTTGCCGACGTATTCCGCCCATTCAAGCAGCTTATTTTCACGGATCATTTGCTCAAACTGCTCGCGGGTCCGGAAGAAATAATCAACGCCTTCCACTTCACCTTCCCGCGGCTTGCGCGTCGTAACTGACACCGAATAATGAAGCTCGATGTCTGGTCGCGAAAACAGCGCTTTGCGCACCGTTCCCTTGCCGACACCGGACGGCCCTGACATGACGATTAACAACCCTCGTTCGTTCCTCAACGTTGAAAACCCTACCCTTCCTCGGAGAAATCATCGCTTCCGTACAAGCGGTTCGCCACCGTTTCCGGTTGCACGGATGATAAAATGACATGATCACTATCTGTAATGATCACTGCGCGCGTTCTTCGACCGTGCGTCGCATCGACGAGCTTACCTTTTTCGCGCGCATCTTGGATGATTCGTTTAATCGGCGCCGAATCGGGGCTGACAATCGTAATGATACGGGCGGCCGACACCATGTTTCCGTATCCGATATTAATAAACTTCATCATCATGACACGCCCACCTGCCATATTCGTTATTGTTGCCGCTAGCAAGCCGTTTTAAACGGCTATTCCACGTTTTGCACTTGCTCGCGCATTTTCTCGAGCGCGCTTTTCATCTCGACGACTTGCGCAGCAATGACGCTGTCATTCGCCTTGGCGCCGATCGTGTTCACTTCGCGGTTCAACTCCTGCACTAAAAAGTCCAGCTTCCGCCCGACTGGTTCGTCTGTTTCAAGCGCATCTGCCATTTGCATCAAATGGCTGCGGATGCGCTTCAATTCTTCGTTAATGTCTGCTTTTTCGGCAAACACCGCCACGCAAAGGCACCCATTCACGCAGGCGGCGTGTCAGCCGCTTCCTCCGCCCGACTCGATCTCGTTCGGCTTGTTTGGCCATCATGCCGCATCTCGATCTCCTCATTGCCGCCTTCCTCTTCGACGACTTCGACTGCCCCGTTAAGCCGAAGCAACTCGGCTGTCGTCACATTGCCGTCAAGGGAAAACCGCTTGGCTGCTTCCTGCAGTCCAGCCCAATATTGGGCGAGCAAATCCCAATCGATATGTATTTTCCGCTTTACGAGCCCTTCGCCGGCGATCGTGACGAACACTTCGACTTTCCCGCGCCGCACATACGGCAAAATCGCTTTTTTTATTTTATCTTCAAACACGAGCCATTGTCTAGGTAGGCGTATGGAAATTTCGCAAAACCGGTGGTTGACCGATTTCATTTCCACCGTCACCATTAAGCGATCCGTTTTTTCGTGCCAGTCATCTGTAAACCATGCGCTACCATATACGTTCAACAATGAGCAACCAATCGAGCGCAGCGAGCGGTTCAGTATGGAACACCGTCTGCAGCGGCGGATAGTAAATGACGACGAACAGGAGCAGCAGCGACACGATGACCGCCGCAACAAGATAACCGTTCCCTAACGGATTGCGGTCAAAAATTGAACGTTCGCATCGGCAGTCAAACACATGGACTAATTGGGCGAGCACAAGCGTCGCAAACGCTGCCGTCTGGGCGTAAGCAAGCTCATGGCCGCTTCGTTCGTAGGCGGTCATAAACGCCGCCAGCGTAACAAGACCGATCAAAAAGCCGCGGCTGATGATCTTCCAACCAAGTCCGCGGGCGAACACCCCTTCATCAGGGCGTCGCGGCGGCCTCTTCATTACGTTTTCCTCCGGCCGGTCAAGTCCGAGCGCCATAGCTGGCAAGCCGTCCGTAACAAGATTGACCCATAAAATTTGGATCGGCACGAGCGGCAACGGCAGCGCGAGCAACATCGCAAACAACATCACTAAAATTTCCCCGACGTTTGAGGCGAGCAAATAACGAATAAACTTACGGATATTTTCATATATGTTGCGCCCTTCTTCAATCGCTGCTTGAATCGTCGCAAAGTTGTCATCAAGCAATACGAGCGATGCAGCTTCTTTCGCCACGTCCGTTCCTGACCGCCCCATCGCAACACCGATGTCAGCCGCTTTAATCGCCGGCGCATCGTTCACCCCGTCGCCAGTCATGGCGACAATATGACCGCGCCGCTTGAAGGCGTTGACGATTTTCAACTTATGTTCCGGCGCGACACGGGCAAACACGTAAATATCATCAATCTCACGCTCAAGCTCGTCGACCGACAGGCGTGATAACGTCGCTCCATCCATCACTTTGCCGTCAGGCGGCAATACGCCAAGTTGTTTGGCGATCGCCTTGGCCGTCAACACATGATCGCCGGTAATCATCACCGTTTTCATGCCTGCCTCTTTACAGCGCGCCACTGCTTCTTTCACCTCAGGGCGCGGCGGGTCGATCATGCCGGCGACACCAAGAAAAATGAAGCGTGTTTCTGCCTCTTCTTCCGACTGGATTTTCTCATTGTCGGCAAGCGGCCGGTAAGCAACGGCGATCGTGCGCAAGGCTGAGGCCGCCATCTGGTGAACCGCCTTCTCGACCGCTTCTTTCCATGCCGGAGTCAGCGCCTGCTCGCGTCCGTTCCATTCAAGGCGTGTCGCCCGTTCAAGCAACACGTCCGGAGCGCCTTTCGTCACCGAAAACCGACGGCCGTTTCGGTCGCGAACGATGACTGTCATCATTTTCCGCTCGGAATCAAACGGAAACTCCCGTTCAATGACATAGTCACGAAGGAGTTCACCTTTTTTCATGCCCGCTTTTTCCGCAGCGACAAGCAACGCTCCTTCCGTCGGATCGCCGTCCACATAGCGGCGGCCGTTTTGCTCTTTCAGCTCCGAACTATTGCAAAGCACCGCCATCGTCAATAGACGACCGAGCGCCGGAGCCCGATGCGGATCGACCGTCCGGTTGCGTTCCGAAAACTCTCCGTCCGTTTCCAAGCCAACGCCGCTTACTGAAAACGTCCGCCCTCCTGCCCATAGTTGCGTGACGGTCATCATGTTTTCCGTCATTGTCCCCGTTTTGTCGGAACAAATAACCGAGGCGCAACCAAGCGTCTCCACTGCCGGAAGTTTGCGGACAATGGCGTTTCGTTTGATCATTCGTTGCACGCCAAGCGCCAGTACAACTGTCACAATTGCCGGCAATCCTTCTGGAATGGCCGCCACCGCAAGCGATACACCAGCCAAGAACATTTCATACAGATCATGCCCTTGCACGACCCCAACTGCCACCACCGCTGCCGTCAGTGCCAGCGCCACGATAAGCAAAATTTTCCCGAGCTGTTCTAAGCGGCGCTGCAGCGGCGTCAGGCCAGCATCCGCCTCTTCAAGCATCGTCGCGATTTGCCCCATCGCCGTTTTCATTCCGGTAGCAATGACGATGCCAACGCCGATTCCCCTTGTTACTAACGTCCCCATAAACGCCATATTATGCAAATCGCCTAATGACGCCTGCTCAGTAAGAAGCGGGGCAGCTGATTTCGCTACCGGCACCGATTCACCCGTTAACGCCGATTCCTCAATCTCCAACCCGTTCGCCTCAATGAGCCGGATATCAGCCCCGACCCGATCGCCGCTTGTCAATTTAACAATATCGCCAACGACCAACTCCCGCGCTTGAATTTTCACCCACTCGCCGTCGCGCAACACCATCGCTTGCGGAGCAGACAGCTGTTTTAAAGCAGCAAGCGACTTTTCTGCCCGCCGCTCTTGGATAAAACCAAGCACGGCGTTCATAATGACGATGACGACAATGGCAACCGCATCGACATATTCGCCTAAAAATGCCGAAATGATGGTCGCCAACAGCAAAACGAGCACCATAAAATCTTGAAACTGGCGGAAAAAGACAGCAATTGCCGGTGTTGCTTTCCCTTCTGCCAACTCATTATAACCAAACTGCCGCAACCGTTTTTCTGCCTCCGTCGCGGTCAGCCCGGCCGTCACATTCGTCTTTGTCTCGTGTGCGACATCGTTGGCAGCCAGCATATGCCACTGCATCCCGTTTCCCCTCCGTTCTTCCGTCTTTTCGGCACACTGCTCTCGCTCTTCTATGCTTATTCACACATGTCCGAAAAAATGATATGTTTAGCGGTATAAACGAATGATCGCTTGGCCGCGCCATTTCCTTTTCATTTTTATATAACCGTTTTGCTCCACGCCGCGATCCGTCTCCACAAAATGTTCGCAAAAATGTTCAAAATGGCAAATCGTATGGTAAGATCGGAGTAGCAAAAGAAACAAATAGAAAGGTGTTTCCCATGTCGTTTGATGGAGTGTTTACTTATGCCATTGTCGGCGAATTGCAAGAAGCGCTCGCGGGAGGGCGGATCACGAAAATCCACCAGCCGTCAGCGTATGAGATCGTCATGCTCGTGCGCGCCCGCGGCCATAATCATAAAGTGATGCTATCGGCGCATCCGACGTACGCCCGCGTCCATTTGACAAACGAAACGTACGATAACCCGCCCGAGCCGCCGATGTTTTGCATGCGGCTGCGCAAACATTTAGAAGGAAGCATCGTCGAAGCCATCCGCCAAGTCGAGTTTGACCGCATTATCGTCATCGATACAAAAGGGCGCGATGAACTTGGCGATGTGCAGACGAAACAGCTCATCATTGAAGTAATGGGCCGCCATAGCAACATCATCTTAGTCGATGCATCCACCAACACGATCATCGACAGCTTGAAACATTTGCCGCCATCGGTCAATCGCTACCGGACCGTGCTCCCTGGGCATCCATACATCGCCCCGCCGACGCACGGCAAGCTGAATCCACTGGAAGCCACCGAAGAAACAATGCTGAAAAAAATCGACTTTCACGCTGGCAAGCTCGCCCATCAGCTCGTCTCCGCCTTCAGTGGCATTTCGCCACTGTTCGCCAATGAAGCTGTATTTCGAGCTGGGCTCGCCAACCGGGCAACGCTGCCAAAAAGCTTCGTCACGTTGATGAACGACGTGCGCAATCGTCGTTTTGCGCCGACGATGTATACCAACGGAGAAAAAGAATGGTTTTACATTTTGCCGCTGACCCATATCCAAGCGGAAGGAAAGCCGTTTGCGAGCGCGAGCGAGCTGTTGGATCGCTTTTATTTCGGCAAAGCGGAGCGCGACCGCGTCAAACAGCAAGCCCATGACATCGAGCGGCTCATGGCGAACGAAAAAGCGAAAAACGAGAAAAAGCTCCTCAAGCTCGAACAGACGCTTGCGGAAGCGAAACAAGCCGATATGTACCGGCTGTACGGCGAACTGCTCACCGCCCATTTGTATGCTGTCAAGCGCGGCATGACAGAAATCGAGGTCACAAACTACTACGACGAACGCGGTGGAACGGTCACGATCCTGCTTGACCCGCAAAAATCGCCGTCTGACAACGCGCAACACTATTTTCAAAAATACCAAAAAGCGAAAAACTCACTCGCTGTCGTCCGTGAACAAATTGAGCGGACGAAAGAAGACATCGCTTATTGTGATACGATTTTAAGCCAGCTCGAAACCGCTTCGCCAAAAGACATCGAGGAAATTCGCGACGAGCTCATCGAACAAGGCTACTTGCGTCCGCGCGCCGCTAAAGGAGCGAAAAAGCGGAAGCCAACTGCGCCTGAGCTTGACCGCTACATGGCCAGCGACGGCACGGACATACTCGTCGGCAAAAACAATAAACAAAACGACTATCTCACAACAAAGCTCGCCCATAAAGACGACGTTTGGCTGCATGTGAAAAACATTCCCGGCTCGCACGTCGTCATCCGGAACAAACAGCCGTCAGAACAAACCCTGCTTGAAGCGGCGAACTTAGCCGCCTACTTCAGCAAAGCCCGCCACTCCGGCTCCGTGCCGGTCGATTACACGCGCGTCCGCTACGTGAAAAAACCGAGCGGCGCCAAGCCAGGGTTTGTCATTTACGAAAACGAACAAACACTCTACGTCACACCGGACGAAGAGCTCGTCCGCGCCATGAAACAGCGGCAAAAAGAACACGCGGCGAAACAGCCGTAAACAAAGAATGTCCCTATAGCCATGGTTGTCTTTTTTGATATGGTAATTATTGTTACGAAAATGGTTCATCTACCGTAAATGATAGGAGTTAATGGAGAAGAGGGAAATGTTGACGAATTTGTATTTCGTAAGACACGCTCACTCGGTTTATACGTCGGACGAGCTCGGTCGACCGCTGTCGGAACGCGGCATGCGCGATGCCGAGGTGGTGACAGAATTGCTGAAGCATGAACGGATCGATATCGTGTATTCAAGTCCATATCAACGCGTGATCCAGACGGTGGAAGGCATTGCGAAGCATGTCGGAAGCAGGATCGAAATCGAAGACGATTTCAAAGAGCGGAAGTTGGCTGCAACGGCAGTCGACGATTTTCTTGCGGCGGTCCAAAAAGTGTGGGAAGACGAAGCTTTTTGTTAGGAAGGTGGCGAGTCGAACCGCCTCGCACAACAACGAGGCGTGCGTGCTGTATTTCGCATATTGGAAAAGCATAAAGGAAAAAACGTCGTGATCGGTACGCACGGCAACATCATGGTATTAATCATGAACTATTTCGATAAGCAGTACGATTTTCGTTTTTGGCAGCGCCTTGCGATGCCCGACATTTACCAATTGTCGTTTCGCAGCAACGAGCTTATGGCGATTGAGCGCATTTGGAAAGAGATTGAATGATCTTGAAAAAAGGCGATGATGCCGTTTGTGAGCGCACTTGCAGTGTTATGAGCGGAAAACTTCTTAACGGATATGTCTGCCCTTTTGTTGTAAGCTCATGTACATTTTCATGCCCATCCACCCACATCATCGAACGCCTTCTTGAAACAGCACTCGCCATCAGGATGGGAACAAAGCAGGCTAAACAAAAACAGCCGCCCCTTGCTGAGCAGTAAACACTGATGACCAAACACGAAAGGGCGGACGTCATCATATTGGAAGAAACATTAGATGATTTGTATGATAAAATAATGAAAAAAAACAAATGGTAAAGTAAATATGAGATTTAAAACTAATGAGTGAGGTGACAGAATGGCTGTAGGTTTTAAAGTAAAATATTATTGGTATCCAATTGGGCATGGTGAATTTTTACAACAATAAGCTATCATTTAGAGCCAAATGGTTGGGGAACAAAGTATCCTCTTTTATTAAACAAACTATATAATGGCAAACTTAAGTATAAACTCACATTTCGCACCCTAACAAGGTCAAAACAAAGGATTTTTTATTTAGTTTTTCAGAATAACTTTTTGACCAACACAACGAGCGATGGCAATCCCTTTTTTTACCATCGCTGGTCGTTCCGTATCACGTTACACGTAGATGCTCTCATCCATGCCCAATCCCTGCAGAATCCTTCGCTGATCAGGGGTAAGGGAGCGATCCAGTGAGCGTTGGATGCGCCCATCCGGCAGCTTGAACAGGACGACGTTCACATATTGAAACAGCTGAAAAATCGCCTGTCCCGTCGGCCGGGTCAGCTTGCGGCCTCCAGGACCCTTCAACGGGTGTTCTGGAGTAATAAACTGACGCACTCGGCGCTGAAAAACGCGGTAAATAGCCAAGGCCAACAGAAACAAATAGCCTAATACTGCGACCCGTTCTGGTTTTTTGACGTAAATCTCATCCGTGAAAAACGGATCTTTCAAAAAAGCGAAGTTCATTTCCACCGAGATCTGCCCTTTATACAGCTTCAAGATCTCTTGGGCATCCATGGGTTGGCCCTTCCATTCCTTCGGAACGGTCGTGACAAGGACAAACCGGGACGCTTTCCGTCTCGCCTGTTCCCACGCGTCTTGGTCGAATTCGACGTCAAGGTGCAAGAAATACAGCGTCTCCACCTCGGGTTCCGCCCCTTTTTTCGGCCGTCCGCGCCGTTTTTTCAGGCGTACGATCTCTTCGACCGCGGCCTCAACCCGATGAAACCGGGGGCGAAGGGACGCCTTGAGGGACGCCAAGGCTTGTTCGGCATCTTCCCGGCAGGAGAAGGGGTGACGCTCCCAACGGGCTTGTTCCTCGCGAAGAAGCTCCGCTTCTTTGGTTCGTTCTTTTTCAAGCGTCTTTCCTTTTCGCTGGTCGAGCGCGCTCGATTCAACAACGATCAGCCGAACGGGGTGGCCTTCATACGTCGAGGCCGTTTCCCATACCCGGTACGTGGCGCCGTTTCTCTCCGCCAACGTAAAGGGATCGCTCCACGTCGTGTCCTCAGCATCCGCTTCGGCCAGCGCGGTTTTCACGATCCGGAGCGACGAAGGGCCTCTGGTGATCAAAAAGGCGTTGGCCGCTTTGGTTTGCGCCAGGGTCTCTTTCGTCATCGCGGCGGAATCGGCCACGTAAATCCATTCGTCTTCGATTTTGGCCTGCTTCAGCTGTTCATGGACACGAGACAGCACCTCGGGATTCCATGTTTTATCGGGCAGGTTGCCATCGTGCACATCGCCGTAAAACGGGATGCCGTCCTCGTTGCCGACCAGTCCGAAACCGATCTGTTTTTGCCAACGATGATGGCGGTTGTAGCCATGTGTGATTTGTAAGGCCTCTAACGAGGCCGATTCATACGCGCCGTAAACGGTCTTGTCCGTCGTATCGGCGTGGAAGGCTCGGAGGGAAAGGCCTTCTTTTCGATAAATATGAATCAAGCAAGTGCTGATGACGTTGTGAATGCCAGCCTCATACAGGCGATCGAGATGACGGGCCAACGCATCGTCGTTCAACCAGGAAGGATGGAGATCGGGACGGATGAGTTTCTCACAATCGACCTCCTGAGCCCAATGTTCCAAGTGAACAAGGGCTTGCCGGCCGTCAAACACATTGTAGAGGATGGCCTGAACGGCATCGCTGACTCGCGTTTGGCACTGCGGATCGACGGGCACGAGATGGTCAATCAATTGAGGCAGACCCAGTTTCTTGAATAGGGCACTTATTATATTCAAATAAGAATTGCGATAGACCTTTTTGACTTGAACGTTCATAAGAGAAAAACTCCTTTACGTTCCTTGTGTGTCAAGGATTCATTCGACATCGGAACGAAAAAATCCTCCCGATTTTCGTCGAGAGGGTGCGAAATGTGAGATAAATATATTAAAGATGCTATTAAAGAAATAGATGAAATTAAAGAAAGTTTAAAAAATTACAGTCCATCACAGGTCATTTGGGATATTGAAGACATTTCCAAAACACCACCATGGGGAGATAATATAAGTGATGAAATTACAGACTTATCTAACTATTTTGTTACAAGTGATGGAGAAGATTTAATAACTATTTTAAAAAAAGCCTTAAATAAGGCTTTAAAAGTAAAGTCAGACATTGAAATAGAAAGTATTTAAGAAACTTTCAACTAAATGTAGTGAAAACAAAATTTTAAAAGGTTTTTCGGTAGCTAACATTTTGAATGTTGTTGATGCATTAAACTTAGAGAATTCAGATTATAGTGTGTTTGAACTTGATGGCGAGAGTATATATAGTACTGTAGATGAGCATTTTTCATTACAGTAATTTCCATACCCTAAGAGACAAACAGGGTACCTCCCATAGTCATCAAGTCATCGCTAGTTCGATTGACTTTGGCCGTTCTATCGCCATTTCCGTCATCATCGGAGGCGACGGAAGTCCCGTTCGCTAACAACACATGACAAAAGCGCGAACCATCCTTTGGTCCGCGCTTCTCTCTTCTCTATCTATTTTCCCCACTCTTCCGGATTTTCCCGCCATTGCCGCAATGTCGCCAGGTCGTGTTCGCTGACGGCGCCAAGGCGGACGGCCGTTTCGATGAGTGTGTCGTAGTCGGTGAGGGTGTAGGCAGGCACATTCGCTTCGGCAAACGCCTGCTTCGCTTTTTCAAGTCCGTACGTGAAGATGGCGGCGACGCCAAGCACGTCGCAGCCCGCCTCTTTCAAGGCGCGAACGGCATTGAGCGAGCTGCCGCCGGTGGAGATTAAATCCTCGATGACGACAACGCGTTGGCCCGCTTCGGCTTTTCCTTCAATTTGTTTCCCTTTTCCGTGCGCTTTCGCTTGGCTGCGGACATAGCACATCGGCAGGTCAAGCCGTTCGCTTACCCAGGCGGCGTGTGGGATGCCGGCGGTCGCTGTGCCAGCGATGAGAACTGCTTCCGGGAAATGGGTGCGGATGAGGTCCGCGAGACCGTCAGCGATCATGCGGCGCACTTCTGGATAGGCAAGCGTTAGGCGATTGTCACAATAAATGGGCGATTTCAAGCCAGACGACCACGTAAACGGTTCGCTTGGCTGCAGGGCGACGGCCCCGATCTGAAGCAGTTTGGCAGCGATGTCGTGTTTCATTCTGTTTCTCCTCCGTTCCATTCGTGTTGCAAGCGGGAGTAGGCCGCGAGCGGGTCAGCGGCGCGGGTGATGCTGCGGCCGATGACGATGTAGTCGGCGCCGAGCGCGCGTGCTTTCCTTGGCGTCACGACGCGCACTTGGTCATGCACTGAATCGTCGGCAAAGCGAATCCCCGGTGTGACCGCGAGAAACGAAGCACCGCACCGTTCTTTGATGAGCGTCGCTTCGTTCGCCGAGCAGACGACACCGTCCATTCCGCTCGCTTGCGCCAACGCTGCGTAATGGCTGACCGTTTCCTCAAGCGGCTGGGAAATCCACAGCTCTTCATGAAGCATCCGCTCATCCGTGCTGGTCAGCTGGGTGACGGCGATGCAGCGCGGCCGAGCAGCGCCGCTTGGCGTTCCAGCGTCAAGCCCCTCTATGGCCGCTTCCATCATGCGCCGGCCGCCGGCGGCGTGAACGTTCACTAAATCGACACCTAAGCGAGCGAGCCCTTTCATCGCCTGTTTCACCGTATTCGGGATGTCGTGCAGTTTTAAATCTAAAAACACGGCATGTCCTTGTTCTTTGAACATGGCGATGATGGCTGGACCCTCCTGATAATACAGCTCCATGCCGACTTTCACAAACAGCGGCGTGCCGCTAAACGGGCGTAAAAACTGCTGTACGTCATGTTTAGATGGAAAATCAAGAGCGACAATGAACGGCGTGTGCACCGGTTTTCCAGCTCCTTCCCGTACATTCCGAGATATGTCGAATCCCAAGCTCGTCAAGCAGCACCGGCAGTTCATTGATGATCGTCGGGCAGACAAACGGGTCGATGAAATTGGCCGTCCCAACGGCGACCGCGCTCGCGCCGGCGTAGAAAAATTCGAGCACATCTTCCGCTGTTTGCACGCCGCCCATGCCGATAATCGGAATGGATACCGCTTGGCTCACTTCATAAATCATGCGGACAGCGATCGGTTTCACTGCCGGGCCGGATAAACCGCCGGTGCCATTTGCTAAAATCGGCCGGCCTGTTTTCACATCGATGCGCATACCGACGAGCGTATTGATCATTGTCAAGCCGTCGGCGCCCGCTTGTTCAATTGCTTTCGCCATCGCGACGATGTCCGTAACGTTAGGCGATAGCTTCACATACACCGGAACAGCCGACACTTCCTTGACAAGCCGCGTCAGCTCGGCGGCCACCTCCGGCACGGTGCCGAACGCAATGCCTCCTTTTTTCACGTTCGGGCAGGAAATGTTGAGCTCCAAGGCATGGACGTTCGGTGCTTTGGAAATCGCGGCGGCTACCTCGACGTATTCTTCCATCGTTGAGCCGGCGATGTTCGCGATGATCGGCACATCAAACTGTTCAAGCCACGGCAATTCTTCCGCAAGCACCTTATCAAGCCCTGGATTTTGCAAGCCAATAGCGTTTAACATCCCGCTAGGCGTTTCCGCCACCCGTGGCGTCGAATTGCCGAAGCGAGGCTCTTTTGTCGTCGCTTTAATCATTATGGCCCCTAACACGCTTAAATCGTAAAACTGGGCGTACTCGCGGCCAAACCCGAAACATCCGGACGCCGGCATGATCGGGTTTTTGAGCGAAAGACCTGGCAGTTCGACCGCAAGCCGGTTCATAACACCACCTCCCCGGCCCGAAATACCGGACCGTCGCTGCATACTTTTTTATACGCCGTCTCGCTCCCCGGCACATGGCAGACGCAGGCAAAACACGCTCCGACGCCGCAACCCATCCGCTCCTCTAGCGACAAATAGACCGGTCGGCCGCGGAATCGTTCATCCAACGCCTTTAACATCGGCTTCGGGCCGCAGGCGTACAACACGTCAAACGAAAGGCCCTGTTGCTCGATCACATCAGTGACGCGCCCTGCCATCCCGTATGATCCGTCATCGGTGGCGATATACGTCTCACCGAACGCAGCAAATTCCGCTTCGTAAAAAACGGCGGCTTTGGTCGCGAAGCCAAGTACGCTCACGACGTTTACCCCCCGGTTCGCCAGCTGTTTTGCCAATTCGTACAGTGGCGGGACGCCGATGCCGCCGCCAACCAACAGCGCCCGACCGCCCGCTGGCGCGGCATCTAGCGGAAAGCCGTGGCCGAGCGGACCGAGCACATCAACTCTGTCGCCCGGCTGTTTTTGTGTTAACAACGCAGTGCCTTTCCCTTCCTGGCGGTAAATGATGATGCATTGCCCCTGCTTGTGGTCGATCTGACAAAGGCTCAACGGACGGCGCAAAAGCGGATCGGCCGCTTCTGCCACTTTGATATGAACGAACTGTCCCGGCTCATTCATTTGGGCAACGAGTTGGCCGCTCAGTGTCAATTCATACGTGCGCTCAGCAATCATCCGTTGGCTGACTACCGTCATTCGTTCACGGCCGATCATGAACGCACCAGCCCTTCCGTCATCGCCGTCGTTGAAAACGTCATCGATTCAACGACCTGGAGCATCGCACGTGCGGTATCCAACGACGTCAAGCACGGAATGCCGTTTTCGACCGCTTCGCGGCGGATGCGGAAGCCGTCGCTTTCTGGTTGCTTTCCTTTTGTCAACGTATTGATGACGACTTGCGCCTTCCCTTGGCGGATGACATCTAAAATATTCGGCGACGCCGAATGGATTTTATTGACAACCGTCACCGGAAGGCCGGCCGCTTTCAATGTCGCAGCTGTGCCATTCGTCGCCAAAATTTGATAGCCGATTTCGACAAAGCGACGGGCAAGGTCGATGGCTTCCGCTTTATCTTTGTCCGCCACCGTCAACAGCACCGCCCCATGCGGCTGAATGTGAATGCCGGACGCCACAAGCCCTTTGTAGAGCGCTTTTTCAAACGTCATGTCTTTGCCGATCACTTCACCGGTCGACTTCATTTCCGGCCCGAGCGAAATATCGACGTTGCGCAGTTTCGCAAACGAAAACACGGGTACTTTCACAAAGACACCCTCGCGCGTTGGACAGACGCCAGTTTCATAGCCCATTTCAGCGAGCTTCGCCCCTAAAATGGCCTTTGTGGCGAGGTTGGCCATCGGCACACCGGTAATTTTGCTTAAAAACGGCACGGTGCGGCTTGAACGCGGGTTCACTTCAAGCACGTATACATCGCTGTCAGAGATAACGAACTGGATGTTTAAAAGCCCAACGATGCGTAGCCCGCGTGCCAATTTGACTGTATAATCAACAATCTTTTCGATGACATCGGCACTTAATGTTTGCGGTGGGTAGACAGCAATCGAGTCGCCAGAATGGACGCCGGCCCGTTCGATATGCTCCATAATCCCTGGAATGACGACCGTCTCACCGTCCGAGATGGCATCGACTTCAACTTCCTTGCCGGTGATGTAGCGGTCGATCAACACCGGGTGTTGCGGGTTGACGCGCACGGCGTGTTCCATGTAATGGAGCAGTTCCTCCTGCCCGTACACGATTTCCATCGCCCGGCCGCCGAGCACGTACGACGGACGAACAAGCACCGGATAGCCGATCTCTTCGGCGATAGCGACCGCTTCCTCCACCGAAACGGCCGTTTTGCCGGCCGGTTTTGGAATGCCGAGTTCGGAGAGCACCTGTTCAAATTTGTCGCGGTCTTCGGCGCGGTCTAAATCTTCAAGCGTCGTCCCGAGCAAGCGGACGCCGCGCGCTTCGAGTTCTGCCGCTAAGTTGATGGCTGTCTGGCCTCCGAACTGGACGATGACGCCGACCGGCTGTTCGAGCTCGATGACATGCATGACATCTTCCGCTGTCAGCGGTTCAAAGTACAGTTTGTCCGACGTGCTGAAGTCGGTCGACACGGTTTCAGGGTTGTTGTTGATGATGATCGCTTCATAGCCCGCTTGTTTAATGGCCCAGACGCAATGGACGGTCGCATAATCAAATTCGATCCCTTGGCCGATGCGGATCGGGCCTGAGCCGAGTACGATGACGCTCTGTTTCTCGGTCACGATCGATTCGTTTTCTTCTTCATATGTGCTATAGTAGTACGGCGTTTCTGACGTGAACTCGGCCGCGCACGTATCGACCATTTTGTAAACTGGCACGATGCCCTCCTGACGGCGCAGCTCGTAAATGTCGCGTTCCGTTTTGTTCCATAAGTTCGCCACCGCGGCGTCCGAGAAACCGAGCGCTTTCGCTTTCTTTAGCACTTCAAGATCTCCTGGATGGCTTTGGACGACCGTTTCCATCTTGATGATGTTCTCAAGCTTATGCAAGAAAAAGCGATCAATTTGGCTCCACTCATGCAGCGTTTCGACCGATACCCCGCGGCGGAGCGCTTCAGCGATGTAAAAGAGACGCTCATCGCCCGCCTTGCGGATCCGTTTTTCGATCACGTCGTCTGCAGCCGTGTTCACATCTTTCAACTCGAGATGGTGAACGCCAATCTCAAGCGAACGAACCGCCTTTAACAGCGATTCTTCAAACGTTCGGCCGATCGCCATCACTTCTCCCGTCGCTTTCATTTGCGTACCGAGGCGGCGGTTCGCCGATTCAAATTTGTCAAATGGGAAGCGTGGAATTTTCGTCACCACATAATCAAGTGTCGGTTCAAAGCAGGCATACGTTTTTCCGGTGACCGGGTTGATCATTTCATCAAGTGTTAGTCCGACAGCAATTTTCGCTGCCAGTTTCGCGATTGGATACCCGGTTGCTTTCGAAGCGAGCGCCGACGAGCGGCTGACGCGCGGGTTCACTTCAATGACGTAATAGCGGAAACTGTCCGGGTCGAGCGCCAGCTGGACGTTGCAGCCACCTTCGATGCCGAGGGCGCGGATGATGTTAAGCGACGCGTTGCGCAACAGCTGGTACTCGCGGTCGCTTAACGTTTGGCTCGGAGCAACAACGATCGAATCGCCCGTGTGAATGCCGACCGGATCGATGTTTTCCATGTTGCAGACGACGATCGCATTGTCGTTGGCATCGCGCATCACTTCATACTCGATTTCTTTGTAGCCAGCGATGCTCCGCTCGAGCAGACATTGATGCACCGGACTCATTTTTAAACCGGTCGAGACGATGTCAATGAGCTCCTCTTCATTCGTACAAATACCGCCGCCCGTACCGCCAAGCGTAAACGCCGGGCGGACGATGACCGGATAACCGATCTGTTGGACGAACTCGTACGCTTCCTCCAAGCTGTGAACAATGGCGCTTTCCGGCACCGGTTCTCCAAGCTCGTTCATCAAGGCGCGAAACTGCTCGCGATCTTCCGCCTTTTCGATCGCCTCCAGTTTCGTGCCGAGAATTTCAACTCCGCATTCCTCAAGCACGCCGGCTTTCGCAAGCTGGACGGCCAAGTTGAGCCCGGTTTGGCCACCCAGCGTCGGCAAAATCGCGTCTGGCCGCTCTTTTCGGATAATGCGGGCGACAAACTCGAACGTCAACGGCTCCATATATACTTTATCGGCGATTTCCGTATCGGTCATGATCGTCGCCGGGTTTGAGTTTACGAGAATGACTTTGTATCCTTCTTCTTTTAAAGCTAAGCATGCCTGCGTCCCAGCGTAGTCAAACTCGGCCGCTTGGCCGATGACGATCGGCCCTGAGCCGATCACTAAAATCGTTTCGATGTCACGGCGTTTAGGCATGGATGACTTCTCCTTTCTTGCTGAACTCGCGGATGAGTGTCAAAAACTCGTCAAACAGTGAATTCGCATCTTCCGGCCCCGGCGATGCTTCCGGGTGATATTGCACTGTAAACGCCGGGAAATCGAGATGACGGAGCCCTTCGATCGTCCCATCATTCAAGGCAACATGTGTCACTTCGAGACGAGTGCCAACGAGCGACTCATGCGTCACGGCATAGCCATGATTTTGCGATGTGATAGCCACTTTGCCGGTGCGCAAATCTTTCACCGGATGGTTCGATCCGCGATGGCCAAATTTCAATTTTTCCGTATTCGCACCACACGCCAAAGCGAACAACTGATGGCCGAGGCAAATCCCAAAGAGCGGCACTTTGCCCAAAATCCCACGAATCATCTCAATCGCTTCCGGCACATCTTTCGGATCGCCCGGTCCGTTTGAGAGCATCACCCCATCCGGATGCCAGCTGAGCACGTCTTCTGCTGTCGCATTGTACGGTAACACGATGACATCGCAATGCCGTTTGTTCAACTCACGCAAAATACCATGCTTCATCCCAAAATCGATGAGCACGACGCGTTCACCGCGCCCCGGGCTCGGGTAAGCACTTTTCGTCGAAACGCGTTTTACTTGGTCTCGCGGCCACTCCATCGCCCGCAGTTTCGCCGCCGCTTCCGCTGGGTGGACATCCAAGCCGCAAATCATTCCTTTTAACGTCCCGTGCTGGCGAATGAGACGCGTCAGTTTGCGCGTATCAACGCCGGCAAGCCCCGGAATGTCTTTTTCTTTTAAATAGGCATCGAGCGTCATTTCACCGCGCCAATTCGACGGAATTGAGCATGCCTCTTTAACGATGAATCCGTGCACATACGGGTAGATCGCTTCAAAATCGTCGCGGTTAATGCCGTAGTTGCCGATCAACGGATACGTCATCGTCACGATTTGCCCGCAGTACGACGGGTCAGTCAAAATTTCTTGATAACCGGTCATGCCGGTGTTAAAGACGACTTCACCCGTCGTCTCTTTCAAACTACCAAATGCTTCCCCAACAAAAAACGAACCATCTTCTAAAATAAGCTGCCGCTTCATGTTATGCCCTTCCTTTCTCCCATACGAGTGTTCCACCAACAAACGTCATCACCGGCCATCCTTGACATCTCCATCCGGCAAACGGCGTATTGTTTCCTTTGGAGGCAAATGTCTCTGGATCAATCGGTTCTTCTGTTTCTAAATCAATGACCGTGATATCCGCCGGTGCTCCGACCTCGAGTCGCCCTGTTTGCAAGCCGAAACATTGCGCTGGTTTGATCGTCAACCAATCGACAAGCTGTTTTAACGTAAACACGTTCTTTTTGACAAAATGGGTGTACAAAAGCGGGAATGCCGTTTCCAATCCGACGATGCCAAACGGCGCCGCCTCCATTCCTTTCGCTTTTTCCGCTGCTGTATGCGGCGCGTGGTCGGTGGCAATGAAATCGATCGTGCCGTCGAGCAGCCCTTCAATTAACGCTTCACGGTCAGCGCGGCTGCGCAGCGGCGGATTCATTTTATAGTTCGCATCAAGCCTCGGAATGTCCTCATCGCATAGGAGGAGATGATGCGGCGTCACTTCCGCGGTGACGCAGATACCAGCCCGCTTTGCGTCACGGACGACGCGCACCGATTCTTTCGTGCTAATATGGCAGACATGATAGTGGCACCCGGTCGCTTCGGCGAGCAAAACATCGCGGGCGATGTGCACCGCTTCACAGACCGACGGGATGCCAGCGATCCCGTATCGGCGCGCAAAATCGCCGTCATGCACCGCACCGCCGTTTTTTAACGTATCGTCCTCGCAGTGGGCAACGATCGCCATATCGAGGGCGGCGGCCCGTTTCATCGCTTCAAACATCATCCCCGCTGATTGCACTCCGACGCCGTCATCAGTAAAGGCGAACGCTCCCGCTTCTTTTAACGCGGCAAAATCGGTCAGCTCCTCCCCTTTTTGCCCGAGCGTGATCGAAGCATACGGCAACACACGGACATGCGCCGTTTCTTGGATGCGTCGCGCAAGCCATTCCATCTGCTCTTTCCGGTCCGGCACCGGGTTTGTGTTTGGCATCGCCGCCACTGTCGTAAAGCCACCTTTCGCAGCGGCGAGCGTGCCGGTTTCAATCGTTTCTTTCGCTTCTCCACCCGGCTCGCGCAAATGGACATGCACATCAATCAAGCCGGGAGCGATGAGTTTGCCCCCAACGTCGATCACGTCTTCTCCATTTGCTTCAAACAGCTGTTCATGATGGATCGCTGCAATGTTTCCGTGCTCTATTTTGATATGAGTTCGCACCAATTGCCCGTTTTCATTGAACGACATGCCATTTTTCAACCACATGGCCATGCTGCATTCTCCCTTCTATTGCCCGTTTTAAGACCGCCATCCGCACATAGACGCCATTTTCCATTTGTTTAAAAATGCGTGACGGTTTCGCTTCGACAAGCTGACTCGCGATTTCGACCCCACGATTGACCGGCGCCGGGTGCAGAATGATGGCGCCCGGTTTCATCAACTGTGCCCGCTCGAGCGTCAGCCCGTATTGTTGGTGGTACTCTTCTTTGGTTAATCCCATTTTTTCAGCGTGACGTTCGTGCTGGATGCGCAAAAGCATGACGACATCAGCGCGAGCGATGGCTTCATCGATCTCGACATAAGTCCCGTGCAGGTTCATGTCATCTTCCCATTCCGGCGGTCCGGAAAACAAGACGTTTGCCCCCAATCTTGTCAACACTTCCGCATTGGAGCGGGCGACGCGGCTATGGCGAATGTCACCGATGATCACGACCGTCAACCCAGCAAACGTTCCAAACTCTTGACGAATTGTCAGCAAGTCAAGCAGCGATTGGGTCGGATGGTGTCCACAGCCGTCGCCGGCGTTAATGATCGAAACACCAACCGAATGACGGAGCGCTTCGAAATAGGCATCTTCGTGATGGCGGATAACCACAGCGTCAACCCCGATCGCTTCAAGCGTCTTGACCGTATCGTACAGCGTCTCTCCTTTTTGCACACTTGAGCGTTCCGGGTCAAATGGAATGACATGAAGCCCCAGTTTCCGCTCCGCCATCTCGAAGCTGCATTTCGTGCGCGTGCTCGGTTCAAAAAACAAGTTCGCTACATACATCGGCGTCGCTGGATGCCACGGACGCCCGTTGCGGAACGTCTCCGCTTCATCGAGCAAACGGTTGATTTCGGAAAGCGACAGTTCACTTAACGTGAGTAGATGGGCCATCAGTCTCTCTCCCTTTTCTTTTTGATAAAAAAACACCTTGCCGGCAAGGCAAGGTGTGACGATTGAGGCATGGCGGAGCAGAGGGTAGACTCCGCCCCATGCGCTTCGTTCCCACCTTTTTAAGCCTCGCTGGACTTAATTAAAAGGTGTTTTTACTTGATTTAGGCGACATGGTCGTTGCTTTTTTCTTCTTCAAATAAGTTTTCCGCTACTTGCGGCCGTCCTGGCAACACTAAGTTGAGCAGGACACCGACAATGGCTGACAACGCCATTCCAGTGATTTGAAAGCTCTCACTAATTTTTAGCACCGCCCCGCCAATCCCGATGACTAAAATGACCGAGGCGATGATTAAGTTGCGCGTCTGGCCAAAATCCACGCGGCTATCCACAAGCATACGCAAACCGGACGAGGCGATAATACCGAACAGTAAAATCGAGACGCCGCCCATGACCGGTGTCGGAATCGAGCCAATCAGCGCCGTCACTTTGCCGACAAAACCGAACACGATAGCAATTACCGCTGCGCCGGCAAGCACGTAGACGCTGTAGACACGCGTGATCGCCAGCACACCAATGTTTTCCCCGTACGTCGTTTTCGGCGGGCCGCCAAGCAAAGCAGAAATCATCGTCGCTGTTCCGTCCCCTAAAATCGACCGGTGCAATCCTGGCTTCTGGATTAAGTCGCGGCCGACGACTTTGCTTAACACGAGCTGATGGCCGATATGCTCCGACAAGGTGACAATGGCGACTGGCACCATGAGCATGACAATCTCCGCGGTGATGCGCACCGGATAGTCAGCGAACGGGAGAAGGAAATCCGGCATTTCCATCCACTTTGCTTTCGCTACGTTCGATAAGTCAACGAGCCCGACTGCGAGGGCATAGACGTAACCGACGACGATGCCGACAAGCACTGGGATTAAGCTCAACATGCCGCGCGCCAGTACCGAGCAAATGACCGTGGCGGCAAGCGTCACTAACGCGACCGAAAAATGGAGCAGACTGTAGTTGCCGTCCGGGCCGTTCATCGCCATTCCCACCGCCGTGCCGGCTAAACCGAGACCGATGACAATGATGACCGGACCGACGACGACCGGTGGCAACAGTTTCATCACCCAACGATATCCGGCCTTTTTAATGATGAGAGCGACGATGCCGTACACGAGCCCAGCAAGGAAGCTGCCGATCATGGCCGCACCCGGGCCACCGGCTGTTTTCGCCGCAATGATCGGCGCGATGTAGGCGAACGATGAGCCGAGATAGGCCGGTACTTGCCATTTCGTGATAAGCAAAAACGCGAGCGTCCCAAGCCCGCTTGTGAGCAGGGCGATCGAGGGGTCTAACCCAACCAAATACGGCACTAAAATCGTTGCCCCAAACATGGCGAATAAATGCTGCAAGCTTAACGTCACCCATTGCCCAACTGTCGGGCGGTCTTGAATATCCAGTATCGGTTTGTTCACTTTCCTTCACTCCTTTCGCTATCTAAGCGAATTTATCTTTTAATGTGCACAAAAAAACCCTCTTGGCCCGCGAAGGCACAAAGAGGGTGCAGAAACAGCCGAAACCATTCCGCCCCTTTTGCAGCCTCGCGGGACTGCGCTTAAAAGGGAGCTGCTTTATTTTTCATGAATCGATACTTGATCAACCCCATCCACTTCGGCAAGTTCGACGACAATCACTTCGGCGCTGGACGTTGGCACGTTTTTACCAACGAAATCGGCGCGAATCGGAAGTTCCCTGTGGCCGCGGTCAACGAGCACCGCCAGTTGGATGCGCGCTGGGCGGCCCAAATCCATGACGGCATCCATCGCCGCTCGCACCGTCCGACCAGTAAACAGCACATCATCGACTAAAATGACTTTCTGTTCGCTCACCGGAAACGGTACGTTCGTTCCCTTGACGAGCGGCTCATGGTCTTCTGTTTTCATCGTCAAATCATCGCGGTACAGCGTAATATCGAGTTCACCGACCGGAACCGATGTTCCTTCAATTTGTTCGATCCGCTCAGCCAAGCGGTGCGCCAAATAAATGCCGCGCGTTTTAATCCCTACCAATACGCAGCCATCGATTCCTTTGTTCCGTTCGATAATTTCGTGAGCGATGCGCGTTAAAGCGCGGCGAATCGCTTGTTCATCCATCACAACAGCTTTTTGCATGCGAACCACCTCCGTCGACACAAAAAAATCCCCCGCCTGTGAAGCGGGGGCATGGCTGATTGCCAGCAGACAAAATGGGCATACGCCACCTATTTTTACATCCGACCCCTTCTCAGCCTCACAGGACTGAATTTAAAGGTTCCTGTTCACTTGCTTTCATTGTAAAGCGGCCGCCTCCGTTTGTCAATTGTTTTTTCGCAACCATTCGAGCAGTTCGGCAAACTCCGGCGGCAGCGGTGCTTCAAATTCCAAATAGTCGCCGCTTCGCGGATGACGGAAGCCGAGCACCCCGGCGTGCAATGCTTGGCCCTCGATCGAGAGCGTTTTTTTCGGCCCGTATTGCGGATCGCCAGCAAGCGGGTAGCCGATGTATTTCATATGGACGCGAATTTGGTGCGTCCTCCCCGTCTCAAGCTGGCATTCGACATACGTATAATGGCGAAACCGCTCGAGCACGCGGAAATGGGTGACTGCTTCCTTTCCGTTTTCATCGGTAACCGCCATTTTTTTTCGGTCGCGTTTGTCGCGGCCGATCGGGGCATCGATCGTGCCGTAATCGTGCGGAATAACGCCGTGGACGATCGCCTTGTAGCGGCGCGTCACGGTTTTGTTGACAAGCTGCTCCACAAGCGAGCGGTGGGCGGCGTCATTTTTCGCCACCATCAGAAGCCCCGATGTATCTTTGTCAATCCGATGGACAATGCCGGGGCGCAGCACGCCGTTGATGCCGGAGAGGTCGCGGCAATGGGCGAGAAGCGCGTTGACAAGCGTGCCGCGCATATGCCCGGGCGCCGGGTGGACGACCATGCCGCGCGGCTTGTTGACAACAAGCACGTCTTCATCTTCATAATAAATGTCAAGCGGGATCGGCTCCGGCTCAACATGAAGCGGCTCCGGTTCCGGCGGCGAGATAGCGACGGTATCGCCCAGTTCGGACTTGTAATTCGCCTTCACTGTACGGCCGTTGACCGTCACGAGCCCATTTTTAATCCATTGCTGCACTTGCGAACGCGACCATTCCTCATTGAGCGCCGCGATCACTTTATCGATCCGCTCGCCGTCATATTCGTCTTCGATGTGAAACGTGATCGTGTCCATCTACTCATTCCCTTTCTCTGGTGTCGCGAAAAAAAATAGATGAATAAACAGCAAGATGACGCCGACAGTCAGCGCTGAGTCAGCGATATTGAACACCGGAAAGCTGTATGTGCCGATGTACGTATGGATAAAGTCGACCACTTCTTTCCGGAACACACGGTCAATAAAATTGCCGATCGCCCCGCCGAGCATCAGGCCAAGGCCTATGCCGGCCAATCGTTCTGAAGGCCGCAAGCGGCGGATGTAGATGATGATCCCAGCTACAACGATGACTGTCACTAAATAAAACAGCCAAAACTGTCCTTGCAACATGCCCCACGCTGCACCGCGATTGCGGTGCGATGTAATGTAGAGGACATTGTCGATCATCGGGATGCTCTCCCCGAGCTGCATATAGCGGACAACAAGCCATTTTGTCCATTGATCCAGAGCGATCACCGCCGCTGCGAGCAAATAATAGATCACCGCGCGAAATCCCCCCACGTTTCCGATTTATCCTTTCAGCATTGTACCATACTTGGCCATGGCAAACAAACGAAGCGGCAAGGCCGCCAGGAAGGCAGCCTGCCGCTTTTGTTATGCCGAATAATGTTCGTTCACAATATGTGCGCAGCGCGGACAAAGCGTCGGGTGGGACTCATCGCGTCCGACGTCCGGTGTCACCGTCCAGCAACGTTCGCACGTCTCACCTTCCGCCGGGCGAACGATGACGGCCACATGGTTGAGCCGTTCTGCTTCGGCTGGCGCGGCGT
The DNA here is from genome assembly GCF_014679705.1 of Geobacillus sp. 47C-IIb. Taxonomy (NCBI): domain Bacteria; kingdom Bacillati; phylum Bacillota; class Bacilli; order Caryophanales; family Anoxybacillaceae; genus Geobacillus; species Geobacillus sp. 47C-IIb. The sequence continues at coordinate 3,067,827 of NZ_CP061473.1, read as the reverse complement.
CATACGATTCATCGGCGACCGAAAACGCGGAAACGATGAGAAGTTGGCGCAAGTCCTCGTTGATCGAAGCCAAAAGCGCCCGCACTTCGTCTTTCGGGTAAACAGTGACGCTCGCCGTGAGCGACTTACCGATCACTTTTTCATTACGCGCATTCTCGAGCGCTTTTAAAATGTCATCTCGTACATCCATAAACGCATCCCATTTCGCGAGCAGCGCTTCTTCACCATCGATGGCCATTGGCTCCGGCATGTCGGTGAGCTGGACGCTTTCCACTTGCTCTTTCCGGTTCGGGATATGCTCCCACACTTCATCGGCCGTGTGCGGCAAAATCGGCGCAATGAGCTTCGCCAAGGCGACAACCGTTTCATACAGCACCGTCTGCACCGCACGGCGGGCACGACAATCGGCCGCTTCGATGTACAAAATGTCTTTCGCCATATCCAAATAAAATGCGCTTAACTCGACGGTGCAGAAATGGTTCATCTCATGATAAACAGCAGCAAAATCATAGCTGTCATACGCCTTTTTCACTTTAGCGATGAGTTTATTTAATTTCGCTAACATGTAGCGATCGAGTTCGCCAAGCTCCCCAACCGGCACAGCGTTTTGATTCGGGTCAAAATCAAACAAGTTGCCGAGCATAAAGCGGAACGTATTGCGGATTTTCCGATACACTTCGGACACTTGTTTTAAAATGTTATCGGAAATGCGTACATCCGCCTGATAGTCAACCGAGGCGACCCAAAGGCGTAAAATGTCGGCACCGAGCTGTTCCATGACTTTGGCCGGCACGACGACGTTGCCGAGCGATTTGCTCATTTTTCGCCCTTCGCCGTCTAAAACGAAGCCATGGCTTAACACCCCTTTATACGGTGCTTTTCCGGTGACGGCAACGGCTGTAGACAGCGACGAGTTAAACCAGCCGCGATATTGGTCAGATCCTTCTAAGTATAAATCAGCCGGACGCTCTAGGTCATCGCGTTCAACAAGCACGGCTTGATGCGACGAACCGGAGTCAAACCAGACGTCCATAATATCCGTCTCTTTCGTAAAGAGGCCGTTCGGGCTGGACGGATGGGTGAATCCTTCCGGCAATAAGTCTTTCGCCTCACGCTCAAACCAAACATTCGAGCCGTACTGGCGGAATAGGTTTGACACGTGCTCGATCGTCTCATCTGTGATGATCGGCTCGCCGTTTTCGCCGTAAAAGACCGGAATTGGCACGCCCCAAGCGCGTTGGCGGGAGATGCACCAGTCACCGCGGTCGCGCACCATGTTATGGATGCGGATTTCTCCCCATTCTGGCACCCATTTCGTTTCCTTGATGGCATCAAGAAGTTGATCACGAATTTTATCAATGGAGGCAAACCATTGTGTCGTCGCTCGGAAAATTGTCGGTTGCTTCGTCCGCCAATCATGCGGATACGAGTGGGTAATGAAGCTGAGCTTAAGGAGCGCTCCAACTTCCTCGAGCTTTTGTGTAATCGCTTTGTTCGCCTCGTCGTAAAACATCCCTGCAAATCCAGGCGCTTCTTCTGTCATATAGCCGCGCTCATCAACCGGGCAAAGAACCGGAAGCCCGTATTTTTGTCCGACGATAAAGTCGTCTTCCCCGTGTCCTGGTGCCGTATGAACGCAGCCGGTACCGGCGTCGGTCGTGACGTGCTCGCCGCAGACGACAAGCGAGTCGCGCTCGTAAAACGGATGTTTGGCGACTACGTACTCAAGTTCTTTTCCTTTTACCGTTTTGACGACGGACCATGCCTCCCAGCCGACTTCTTTCGCTACCGATTCCGCCAAGGCCGCAGCAACAACGTATTTTTGCCCGTTTGCTTCGACAATATAGTAGTCCAAATCCGGGTGAACGGCGATCGCCAAGTTCGCTGGAATCGTCCACGGTGTCGTCGTCCAAATGACGATTCGTTCATCCCCTTGAAGCACACCTTTACCATCTTTAACTGGGAACGCGACATAAATCGACGGCGACCGTTTGTCTTTATATTCGATTTCCGCTTCGGCGAGCGCCGATTCGCTCGACGGCGACCAATACACCGGCTTCAGCCCTTTATAAATGAGCCCTTTTTTCGCCATTTCACCGAACACTTTAATTTGCTGGGCTTCATATTCCGGCTTGAGCGTAATGTACGGGTTGTCCCAATCGCCCCGCACCCCGAGCCGTTTAAACTGTTGGCGCTGGTTGTCGATTTGCTCATACGCGTATTGTTCGCACAGCTTGCGGAACTCAGCGACACTCATCGATTTGCGGTCGACACCTTGCTTCGTCAGTGCCGTTTCAATCGGTAAGCCATGTGTATCCCAGCCAGGCACATACGGCGCACAAAAGCCGCTCATCGACTTGTAGCGGACGATAATATCTTTTAAAATTTTATTTAATGCATGGCCCATATGAATATCACCGTTGGCGTATGGCGGGCCGTCGTGCAGCACAAACAGCGGCCGTCCTTTCGTCCGCTCCTGCACTTTCCGGTAAATGTCCATTTCCTCCCATTTTTTTTGCATTTCCGGCTCCCGCTTCGGCAAGTTGCCACGCATCGGGAACTCCGTTTGCGGCATGAGCAGCGTCTCTTTGTAGTCCATCTCTCTTTGCTCCTCCTCCAAGAATCAAATCAAAATAAAAAACCGTTCTCTCCCGGCAAGGGACGAGAACGGTCTCGCGGTACCACCCTTTTTGGCCATGACAAATCAACGCATAGCCCACTTTTCATTCGTAACGGGAATGACGCGCCATGGCCTACTTTGACGTTCGGCATGGAACTCCAGGGTGATGTTCACTCTTGCGCCGATACCGGGCTCCCACCATCCCCGGCTCGCTGCAACCAGCTATTCAAGAGCTACTGTCCCTATCATCGTCGATCGCATGTTTTCTTCGCTCAAAAGCCAACCGCACCAATGGCGGTCAGCACAACGATTTTTGCCATTTATTATAAATGAGACAAATGGCGTTCGTCAAGGCTGGGACAGCGGTTCTTTCATCTCTTCCTCCAAGTCAGGCATCTCGTATTCCATCAAGTCATCCCAATCGCGGTTGTTAATCATGTCCAGCTGTGCTTCGACGAGCATGCGGAAGCGGGTGCGGAACACTTTCGATTGCCGCTTCAATTCTTCAATTTCCATCGCGATTTTTCGCGATTTCGCCAACGCATCGCTGATAATGCGTTCAGCGTTTTTCTCCGCTTCTTTAATGATCAGCTTCGCCTCTTTTTGCGCATTGCGCTTCACTTCCTCCGCCGTTTCTTGGGCGACAAGAATCGACTTGTTCAATGTTTCCTCAATATTAGAAAAATAGTTCAGTTTTTCCGTCAGCTCCGCAACTTTTTCTTCGAGCTGCCGCTTTTCGCGAATGAGCATTTCGTAGTCTTTAATGATTTGATCAAGAAACTCGTTCACTTCATCTTCGTCATACCCGCGAAATCCGCGGCTGAATTCCTTGTTGTGAATATCTAATGGCGTTAACGGCACAACGGCCACCTCCGTCTCCATCTTTCCTTTTCTTGCTTAATTCGACACGATTTGCCCATTTCCTGCTGCTGTTTGATTATTTTTGTCGGCCGATACGCACGAGCCAGCGCTCTTTTTTCGTCGGCCCTTCCACAGAAAACAGCTTGCAGCGACCAAAACCACGCGCTGACAACACATCACCCGGTCCGCAGACGAAATCCGGCTTGTCCACCACTCTCCAGTTCACTTTGACAAGCCCGCTTTCAACAAGCGTTCGCGCCTTATCACGCGCGAGACGGAATGCTTGGGCAAGCACAGCATCAAGCCGCAGCGAAGAGACGGTCACCGTCCCTTCTTGCCATGTTTCTTCAATCGGCATGGCAGCCGACAGCGGCAACGGCTCAAGTGTAACTCGAGCTTTGCCGATCGTCTCGACATGAAGACGAATGTAATCGGCCACCTCCGCGGCGGCGAAAAATTGGATCTCTCCTCCTTGGACGAGAATATCACCGAACTTGCCGCGCCGCAAACCGAGCGACATGAGTGCACCTAAGACGTCGCGGTGTTCAAGGGAAATGAATTTATCCGGATAGCGGACAGCAAACAAGACGATGTCATAGTCGCCTTCATCCGGCTCGATATACGGCGGATAAAGAAACGCCCGCTTCCGCTCGGCGAACGGGACGCCGCCAAAAAAGGACACACGCACGTCTTCATCGCTGCCGACAATGCTTTGGACGATTTGCTGCTCACGCGGGTCAAGAAAATCCGTCAGCTTAGGTGCGTATTGGCGGCTCACCGTGTCCTTCCACTCGAGCACTTGATCAATGAATGGGTGTTCCTCTTTACGAAAGTGCTGATACAGTTCCATTCCCGTTCACTCCGTATTCATTAAAGAAAGGAACCCGCAATGGATTCCTCTCCATGAGCGCTGCCCATTGACCTTCATCATCAGGCTGCAGCAAATGCCGCCAACAGCGCAAAACGGCGGCTAAAACTGCGCTTTAAGGATATCAAACAATGCATATAGCCCTCTTGTCGCAAACTCAAGGACAATAAAGGCGACGATCGGGGAGATGTCAATGATGCCAAGCGGCGGGATAACGCGCCGAAATGGCTCTAGATACGGCTCGCAAATGGTAGCGAGCAACTGGCCGAACCGCGTCTCACGGGCGTTCGGAAACCATGACATTAAAATATAAATGATCAACGCATACGAATATACTTGAATGAGCGTCGTCAAAAACGTGAGCACATAATCCAACGGCTACCACCTCTTCATCGGTCTGTCATCCTCGCCATCAAGCGAAATCGCGCCGCTGACGTCAACGTTTTCCGGCGTGCATAAAAAAATTTTCGTGCCGACTTGCTGAATGTCGCCGCCAATGGCGTACACGGTTCCGCTTAAAAAGTCGACGATCCGTTTCGCCTGCTCATGCTGGATACGCTGCAAATTGACGATGACCGCCCGCCGGCTTTTCAAATGGTCGGCAATCTCTTGCGCCTCGGCGTACACCCGCGGCTCGGCAAGCACGACCTTCGCTGATTTTTGCACGCTTTGCAAGCTGACAACATTCGTCTTGTTAGCCGTCTTCAGCGGCAGCGCCTCCTCTTCCTGCTGCGGCGCTTCATATTCTTCTTCATAGTCTTCGTAGTCTTCCTCTAAAAAATAATCGCGAAATTTTTTCATCAATCCCACCGGTCTCACCTCCTACAATGATCCGACAAGCGCACTGCCGATGCGTACAAACGTCGCTCCTTCCTCGATGGCGATCTCATAGTCGTTTGACATGCCCATCGACAGCTCGGTGCATGGTGCATAAGGCAAATTTAACGCCTGGACGCGTTCTTTGAGCATTCGCAATTGACGGAAACAAGCGCGCAATACACTTTTGTCCTCCGTATGCGGCGCCATCGTCATCAATCCGATCACTTCAATGCATGGAAACGAGCGAAGCTGTTCGATAAACGGGACTGTTTCGTCAGGGGCGAGCCCGTGCTTCGTCGCCTCACCTGATACGTTCACCTGCACAAAACATTTCACTGGACGCACCGCCCGCTTCTCAATCTCCTTAGCAAGCGAAAGGCGGTCAAGCGAATGAATGTAATCGACTTTATCGATAATCTCCTTCACCTTGCGCGACTGGAGCGTCCCAATAAAATGCCACGTCGCTTGTTTCCCGATAACCTCATATTTTTGCAGCAGTTGGTCGGAACGGTTTTCGCCGAGGTCGACAATGCCGGCATCAAGCACCTCCTGCGCTCTTGCCGCATTAATATATTTCGTTACTGCTACGATGCGTACGTCGGCCGGATCACGGCCAACGCGGGCGCAAGCTCCCTCAATTTGCCGGCGAATGGCAGCTAAGTTGTCACGTACCGTCATGTCGTCTCCTCCCTTCGGCCGATGAACGCCAACATCCGTCCCGTTGTCCCGCGGTCGCGGCGGTGAGAAAAAAACAGTGTCTCCTCACAGCTTGTACAGCGTTCGGACACGTAAATATGGCTATCAGGAACACCGGCAGCAATAAGCTGCAACCGATTCGCCTCCTTTAAGTCAAGCGCATATTGCCCTGGGCTTGTTTCACGCCATGGCAAAGGGCTGCCCGCAGGAACAGTCGAACGCAAACCTTCGATCACCCGGTCATCGACCGTGTAGCAGCACGGGCCGATGGCTGGTCCAATGGCAGCGTACACATCAGCGGGTGCAACATGCTCGCGTTCTTGCCAAAGCCGTACCATGTTTTGAGCGATGCCGCCGGCCGTTCCTCGCCAACCAGCATGAGCAAGACCGACCAAGCCGACGGATGGAGCCATAAAATAGACAGGCACACAATCAGCAAAACAAAGGGCGAGCAATACTCCCGACTCATCCGTATACAACCCGTCAGCGCCCCGAACTGCTGTAGCGAAATCTTGTGCCCCGCTTCCCCGATCGCTTTTCGTCACTTTCTGGATCACGGCGCCGTGCACTTGCTCACAGCACACCCAATCATCAAGGGGAAAAACAAGCGATGCGGCTAGACGGCGCCGATTATTGACGACGGCAGTGCGGTCGTCGCCAACATGCAGTCCCATATTCAAGGAAGCGAACGATCCTTTGCTTTCCCCGCCTTGTTTCGTCGTTATCCCTGCGACGGCCCCGGCGAATGGGGGCGCCCCGCAGAGAAGCCATTCATAAGCCGTTTGTTGAAAAATGTCCGGCATTCGTGTCAACCTCACGCTTTTTTTGTAGATTTTTATCACTTTTTTTCCTATTTTATCATAGTTTGCTTAAACGTGATAATCTTTATTTACAATTTTGTTGAAACATTAGTGTCCCAACATAGTATCATAGCATCACTCCGTATCATGCAAACGGACTAGAATGACATCAGCTCCGATTTTGACAATGTTTTGCCACGGAATGACGACCGCTTCCTCACGCCCAAACAGCCCGAGCATCTTTCCAGCTCCTAAAATAATCAATGAACGAATTTTGCCTGTATCGAGATCGATGTCAATATCCCCAATATTGCCGAGCTTTTTCCCATTGGCTACATTGACAACATCTTTTGTCTGAAACTCTGAAATTCTCATCACGGTTCATTCCCCCGCCTTTCCTCTCCTCTTTTTCATCTATATGACGCCGCCAAACAGGTTATGTAACAAAGAAAAAAGGCTGCTCTAGCAGCCGCTCACACTTGGATGTTTTTATTCATTTGCCGGATCGCTGCTTTTTCCAACCGCGATACTTGCGCTTGGGAAATACCGATTTCCTCAGCGACCTCCATTTGTGTTTTCCCTTGGAAAAATCGTTTGCGGATGATCATTTTTTCCCGCTCATTTAACCGCCGCAACCCTTCTTTCAATGCGATTTCTTCAATCCATTGACTGTCGCGGTTGCGCTCATCGCTCAGCTGATCCATCACGTAAATCGGATCGCCGCCGTCATTGTAAATCGGTTCAAATAGCGAAACCGGATCTTGAATGGCATCGAGGGCCAAAACGACTTCTTCATGGGCGACACCAAGTTCTTTCGCAATCTCTTCCGTCGACGGCTCTTTCGCTGTCTCACCCATAAGCCGTTCTCGCACTTGCAACGCTTTGTAGGCAATATCGCGCAGCGAGCGCGAAACGCGGATCGGATTGTTGTCACGCAAATAGCGGCGGATTTCGCCGATAATCATCGGCACCGCATACGTGGAAAACTTAACATTTTGATTTAAATCAAAATTATCAATCGATTTCATAAGTCCGATGCAACCGACTTGAAACAAATCATCAACAAATTCGCCACGGTTGTTAAAGCGTTGAATGACGCTTAACACGAGGCGTAAGTTTCCGTTTACCAATTTTTCCCTTGCTTCCAAATCCCCTTCATGCATCCGTTGAAACAGTTCACGCATTTCCTCATTTTTGAGGACGGGAAGCTTTGAAGTATCCACGCCGCAAATTTCGACTTTGTTCCTCGTCAAGTTGTTCCCTCCCATCAGGAGATGCTAAGTCGTCAGTTTTCAGTATCTCCCTGGGAGGGAAAAATATGCACAGCCTGTCCGAGCGAAAAAAAGCGGCGGAGCGTCCACTCCCGCCGCTTGCTACATCATTTTGTTGAACTCTTTGCGCAACCGTTTAATGATCCGCTTCTCAAGCCGCGATATGTACGATTGCGAAATACCGAGCAAATCAGCAACATCTTTTTGCGTTTTTTCCTCACCACCCGAAAGACCAAAACGCAGTTCCATAATTTGCTTTTCACGGTCGCTCAGCTGGCGCAAGGCGTTCAGCAACAGGCGCCGATCGACATCCGCTTCCAAGTCTTTCGTAATCACATCATCTTCCGTGCCGAGCACATCAGACAGCAGCAACTCATTGCCGTCCCAGTCAATATTCAACGGCTCATCAAATGACACTTCCGCCCGCACTTTATTATTGCGGCGCAAATACATTAAAATTTCATTTTCAATGCAGCGTGAAGCATACGTCGCCAGCTTGATTTTTTTCTCTGGATTGAACGTGTTGACCGCCTTAATCAGTCCGATCGTTCCAATGCTGATCAAGTCCTCGATATGAATGCCGGTGTTTTCAAATTTGCGCGCGATGTAAACGACAAGGCGTAAGTTGCGCTCGATGAGAAGCGACCGCGCTGTCTTATCACCGACCGCCAACCGCTCGATCAGCCGTTCCTCTTCCTCTTTCGTCAGCGGCGGAGGGAGCGCTTCACTGCCGCCGATATAATAAATCTCATCCGTCTTCAAACCGAGTTTAGCCAGAAGCTTATACACCCAATACATGAAGCGAAGTTTCCACTTTTTCATAAAAATCCCCCTTCTAAACGGATAAAAAGCGAGTATGATATAGTAACGAACTACGAAGCGGTCAGCTTTCTTCCCGCCTGCACCATTTTCGGATGGATGATGCAATCGTATTCTCCGTCGGCTGAAAGCGGGTCTGCACTTAAGGCCATAAGCCCATGTTTCACCTCAAGCCACTCGTTTTCGTATGACAGCGCGATGCGGTCTAGTTTTACCGCCATCATCATTTGCGGGCCGCTGCCCACTGCGCGGTATGGAATGAGACGAAGACGATGGGCCCACTGTTCGGGCGGGTCGTCAACCGTCATGGCTGCCATATGCATCGTCAGCTCCTCAGGCAGCACTTCCTTTGCTTTTTCCCTATCAACAACCATCACCGGCGTTTTCGTCACTGGATCGAACAGCTGATTGCCGCTGTCAATGAGCCCACGCAGCGCCAGCGGCCGGCCATCCCAAACAACGATGACGTCAATAATATGTTCAAAACGCAGTTTTTTCTCACGAATGTTTTCCACACGGCGGCGGGAAAAAAGCCATAGCACCGGAAAACCAATCACGACAAACAACCAGCTGACCGGGTCGCCCGCTCCGGGGGGCATGATCAACCATTCTTGCTGAACGGACAGCTGCGGCACGAACAAATAATGGACAGCCAGCATGCCGCCGCCGATAGCGAACGTCGCAAAGTAAAATGCCATCATGTTCTCGATCATATAGCGCGGCCGCTTAAAGCCAAAAGCGGCGAGCACAATCAAGATCGAGGCGGCCATTTTGGCAAGCGGGTGCTGGGCGATGGCGGACAACGGGGTGAACAGCAGCACCACAAGCAGCGACCCGATCAACGCCCCAGCCAACAGGCGCCACCAAATGACCGGTCGCTTGAGCATGAGCGCTGCCAGCCAAAGAAGCAAGGCGTCAAAACAGACATTGAGCAGCCAAATCACATCGACGTAAACGATCAAACAGCAAGCCCCTCCCCCCGCCCACATTAGCTTTGTCTGAAACAAGTATATAGCACATCATGAGGGAAAGTCTGTCAATCGGTGATGGTGAAAAAAAGGATGTTTTGTCAAAGTGAGGGGAATCACGGCGGATGAAACAAGCCGTCTGCAACTTAAGCAAGGCGAAAAACTTGATTTCAATAAAAATAGGCATGAACAACAAGTTGTTCATGCCTGGTTTCATCTTAACGACGACGGTTGCGATTACGCAAGAAAGCTGGAATGTCAAGCGGATCTTCCGCTTGCCCTGAACGAAGCGCCGCATAGTCTTGTGTCGGCTCTTCGCGCTTTTCCCGCTTCGGCGCCGGCGTCACTTTCGGCGCTGTACTGATGCCGACGCGCGATGGCCGCGGTTGCGAAGCAACGTTTTCGTTAAAGCCGGTCGCGATGACAGTGACGACAATTTCATCTTTTAAGTTTTCGTTGATGACCGAGCCAAAAATCATGTTCACTTCTTGGTCGGCTGCTGAAGCGACGATATCAGCCGCTTCCTGTACTTCGTACAAGCTTAAATTCATCCCGCCAGTGATGTTCATTAGCACACCTTGCGCTCCGTCAATGGATGTTTCCAACAGCGGGCTGGAAATCGCCTTCTTCGCTGCCTCTGCAGCCCGGTTTTCACCGCTGGCCACTCCGATGCCCATCAACGCCGAACCTTTGTTTGACATGATCGTTTTCACGTCAGCGAAATCGAGGTTGATGAGCCCCGGCACGGCGATCAAGTCAGAGATGCCTTGCACCCCTTGGCGCAGCACGTTGTCCGCTTCGCGGAACGCCTCAAGCATCGGCGTATTTTTATCGACAATTTCAAGCAACCGGTCGTTCGGAATGACGATCAGCGTATCGACCGCTTCTTTCATGGCGGCGATGCCGCTTGCGGCTTGCGTCGCCCGTTTCCGCCCTTCAAAAGTGAACGGGCGCGTAACGACGCCGACCGTCAGCGCTCCTAATTCGCGTGCGATTTGGGCGATGACTGGCGCCGCGCCTGTTCCTGTGCCACCGCCCATCCCGGCGGTAACAAACACCATATCCGCACCGCGGAGCGCTTCTTCAATTTGCTCTTTGCTTTCTTCCGCGGCTTTTTTTCCGACTTCCGGGTTTGCGCCTGCGCCCAAACCGCGCGTCAGTTTCGCCCCGATTTGCAGTTTCGTCGGCGCCTTCGATAATTTGAGTGCCTGTGCATCCGTGTTAACTGCAATAAACTCCACACCTTGCACTCCGTGTTCAATCATCCGATTGACGGCGTTGTTGCCGCCGCCCCCGACCCCAATCACCTTGATTGTTGCCAACTGATCGATTGTCGTATCAAACTCCAACATAACCAAATCCTCCTAAATTTCAGTCTCTATTCAAAGAAAGATCCGAAAAATTTCTTGACCTTTTTCCCAAAATGGTCTTCTTTCTTTTTTGGTTTCGGCTGCTGTTTTGGTGCGGGGCGCTCAATCGGCTCCGCCGCCGCAGCAACCGGAACCGTTTTTCCTTGCAGCTGCGCTTGCCGGTAGGCGAATTTGAGCAAGCCGACGCCGATCGTATATTGCGGGTCACGCACACCGATATAATCCGGCAGGGCGACGCGGACGCTCGTCCCTAAGACGACGTGAGCCAGTTCCAGCACCCCTGGCATATTCGCCACACCACCTGTCAGCACATAGCCGCCAGGAAGGTCGCGAAACCCGAGACGGCGCACTTCATGCTGAACCATTTGCAAAATTTCCTCCAACCTTGCTTCAATAATGTCGGCGATCTCAAGCTGGCTGAACTGCTGGTGCTGATCGGTACCCATGATTGGCACGGTGAATACCTCTTCTTCCGAGGCATAGTCATAAAATGCATGCCCATGCTTCAGTTTAATTTTTTCGGCGTCTTCTGTTGTTGTGCGCAGCCCGATGGCCAGATCTTTTGTAATATGTTCCCCGCCGACCGGAAGCGAAGATACAGCCTGCAACCCGCCTTGCTCAAAGACGGCGACCGTTGTCGAACCGCCCCCTAGGTCGACGAGTGCAACACCTAAATGCCGTTCGTCATCGGATAACGCAAGCGAGCCGGCCGCCAACGGCTGGAGGCAAATATCGCTAATTTCCAAGCCAGCCCGTTCCACACAACGAAGGAGATTATGTAAAATTGTCTTCGCTCCCGTGATCATTGTCCCTTCCATTTCTAGACGGACACCAAGCATGCCGCGCGGATCATGGATGCCGTCTAATCCGTCAACAATAAACTGGCGCGGAACGATCCCGATAATTTCCCGATCCGGAGGGATGGAAACGACTTGCGCAGCATCGATGACGCGAGCGACATCCTCGTCACTAATTTCACGATTTTCACTCGCAACGGCGACAATGCCGTGACAATCTTGCAGCTGAACATGGCTGCCTGCCACCCCAACAATCACGCGGCGGATTGACAGGCCGACCATCCGCTCTGCTTGCTCGACCGCCCGCTTGATCGAGTGCACCGTTTTATCTATATCAACAATCGCCCCTTTTTTGAGCCCTTCGGATTTCACATTGCCTACCCCGATAATGTTAATCGAGCTGCCTAACATTTCCCCAATGATCACTTTAATGCTCGATGTCCCGACATCGAGGCTAACGACGATCTCATTGCTGCTCATCTTTTGGCATCTGCCTACTAAAAACGCACCTATCGGCCGGCGTTTCAGTAAGCAGCGACACCTCCTTTTTCGGCTGAAATTTCTCTATCCATCTCTTTGTCTATGTCTAGTTTATAAATTCCGCAAAAACACCATATTTTGTTTTACTCCATATAATTCAACATGCCAAAAGGCTTTCCCTGTCTTTTGCTTAACTTTTTTCACGATTTTGCCGCCGCTCCGCCCATTCGGCAAGCCAAAGGCGGCGGATGATGGCAATGTTTTGAAAAAGGCGGACACCGAACGCAAACACAGCCGCTAAATACAAGTCTACACCAAGATGTATCCCAAGAAAAGTTAAAGTTGTGGCAAGGATAATGTTGAAAAAAAAACCGGTTATAAATACAAGTTCGTCGTATGTCCGCTGTAAATGGGCGCGCCATCCTCCGATTAATGTATCAAAGGCCGCCAAAATAGCAATTGACAAATAATTAGAATACTCATCGGGAATTTCCCAGCCGGCGAGAACGCCGACAGCAAACCCGAGCAACATCCCGAGAAGCGGGAGCCACATGCTACTTCTCCTCCTTGCCGGCGCTCGCCGTCTCCATGTATTTTACGTCCGGCCGTTCAGTTGATGGTGGAATGACGATCACCGACTTCGGTTTGGAAATCGAAAGCTCCAGGTTTTCGACGATGAAATCGTCGCGAATCGGCGAAACAGCTAATCCGCTATACAGCTTGTCCACGTCATCCGCAATCGCCTTCACCTCAACCGGCAGCCTGATTGGGCGGCGGCCAACGTTCGTTATACCGTTGATATCGCGAATCGCCGTCCGGTTCGTCAGCCGCTCGCCGCCGATAGCAATTTCCCTTGCCCCATATTTGTTCAACTCATTCACTAACCGTTGCAGCAGCTCCGGGGAAACGGTCGCAGTGACTGGCCCAACATAGTCGGCCGTCGAGAATGGTGCAATCATCAGCACAATGCCGCTCCCTTTCACTTCAGTCAGTCCGGCTTCCTCCCGCAACTCAGCGACAGTCGCCTCGAGCGCCGCCCCGCCGCCTGCCGCCTCCTTCTCCTGATAATGGCGCAATTTCTCTTCATAATCTTCGAGCTCCTCAAGCAGCTGCTGCTCGAGCTGTTGTTCTTTCGTTAAATCAGCGCGCAGTTCCCAAATGTCGCGTGTGTCACGCTCTTCTGAAGGCATCGTCGTCCGCAGCTCAACCGCGAGCATCACGCCAAACACGGCGGCGACGATGACAAAAGATAACCGTTTTTTCCACTCCAACATGCTTCAACGCTCCTTCCCGCCCTTTTTTACGGTTTGGGCGCAAATACCGGATCGAGAACGATGTTCTTTTGCTTTTCCACTTTCACATCGATATGGTCTTCGACTAGCTGGTCGACGACACCGCCGGCTAACTCAAGCGCGGATGATAGCACATCCGGGTCGCCGATCGCCGAAATGACAAACGGAGCCGCATGTTGTGTCCCGTCCACTTCAATGACTGGACCATTACAGACAATGTAAGAGCGATGGGAAATACGCTGCCCATTAATAGCAACGGCCTCAGCACCGGAAATAAGCAGCTCGTGAACGACTTTCCATACGTGCTGTTCATGAACGATGTAATCAGTAGCACTCGCTTCAGAGGGGATATAAGAGGAATCGGAAAGCGTGACTGCTACGCCTTTCCCTTTGACCCTCGCCTTTCCAACATGCATGCGCAGCTGTTCTGCCTCTTTCGCCAACCCGACCTCATTCGACTGTTGCTCGGCCAATTTTTTTTCCCATTCGGTCAATTCAGCTTGCTTTTTGACAAGCTGCTGCTTTAGCGACCGGTTTTCTTTTTGCAAAGCGATAAGCGCCGAACGATACTCGTACTCCTTTTTCCACTCACTGTCGCTCCATTGGCGACGTGGCTCCTCCTCTTTCGTATGCTGGTACGAAAACCCAAGCATAGTCCCAAAGATAAAACAAATAAAAGTAAGGAGGACGCGGCTACGGACTTTTCGTCTCATCGTCATCCTCCTTTTTCGTCGGTTCATACGGAACAAAATAGCTGCCTACTTCCAGGTGAATGACTCCTTTGACATTCCGGTCGAGCTCGGCGATAATCGACGGATAATGCGACAGCTTATCAGCAAAGTTATGAATCGTCGCACTCACCTCATAGCCATCATTCATATAGACAACGACCCGGTCTTTGTATTCACCGGTTGGCTTGTAGTGAATTTCCGATATGGCACCAAGCACCGCCGCTGGCAGTTCAGCAAGCTGCCCGGTCATTTCCGCAATGGCTTCACCACTTTTCCAGCCGACTAATACCGGTGCATCGCTCGGAGCCGTTTTCACCGCTTCCTGCTTTAGCAGCTGCCCGTTCTCAAGCAGTGGAAAAAACGTTTGCCGGTTATATACGTAGGCGACCCGCCGCCATTCACGAACGTCGATGACGATCGTATTCGGCAGCCGCTTCTTCACAGTGGCTTCCTTAATTTCCGGATGACGAGCAATTTTCGCCTCCACGTTTTGTTCATTCACTTTCCAAAAGCTTGTCCGCTTTGTAATGCCGCTCAAACTGATGATCCGCTCCGCCGGCAGATGACGGTTGCCGCTCACTTCCACATGCCTCACTGCACTGAGCGGCGATTGAAAATAAAGGACACATAAGATAAACAGAAAAAAGAAGAACAAATACAAAATGAGCCGACGGTTCGCTTTTTGACGGCGCCGCTCTTTCAGCTTCGGCACACGATCCTCTAGAACGACGACCTTTCCTTTTTCCATCGCATTCACCGCTTTCTTGTCCAACGCCCACATTCTTGCCCATGGACAAAACACATTGCCGCATTTGAATAAAAACAAACGGCATCCGCTGCCGTTTCTTTGTCCTTTGCACTTGTTTTCATTATATCACAAATAGACTGCGAGAGAGAGCCTGTTTTTTATCGCATTTGCCGCCACTATTCGACGAGAGCGCCACCGGCCCAATCAAGGCAAACAAAAGCGGCGGACAGCCGCCGCCTGCCTAGGTCTAGTAGCGGGCATGCCTGCTAATATTGAGCAGCACACCGATAGCCATCAGCATCAACGTCAGCGATGAACCGCCGTAGCTTAAAAACGGAAGAGTAATACCGGTGACAGGCATCAGTCCGGTAACAACGCCGATATTGATCATCACTTGAATAGCGATCATCGAAATGATGCCAAGCGCCAAAAAGCTGCCGTACAAATCAGGAGCGCCAAGGGCGATGCGCACGCCGCGCCAGAGAAGAAGGCTAAACAAAAGAAGGACGAGCGAACCACCAATAAAACCAAGCTCTTCAGCTAAAATCGCGAAAATAAAATCCGTTTGTGGCTCCGGCAAATAAAAAAACTTTTGCCGGCTTTGCCCAAGCCCAAGACCGAACAAGCCGCCCGGCCCAATGGCGTACAGCGACTGAATGATTTGAAATCCGCTCCCGAGCGGGTCTTCCCACGGGTTTAAAAACGACGTAATCCGCTTAATCCGGTATGGAGCTGATAAGATGAGGGCCACAAACCCGGCGAGCCCCAATACACCAAGACCGATAAAATGGCTGAGGCGGGCGCCGGCAACGAAAATCATCGTCACACATGTTCCGACCATGACGGTGCCCGTCCCTAAATCCGGTTGCAGCATAATCATTCCGAAAGCAGCAAACACGAGCAAAAGCGCCGGCAGCAACCCTTGTTTAAACGACGTAATCTTTTTTTGGTTTTCAGATAAATATTTGGCTAAAAAGGCGATCATAGCAAGCTTCATAAACTCAGACGGCTGAATGGAAAACGCCCCGACGCCGATCCAGCTTCGCGATCCATTGCGCACCATGCCGATTCCCGGAATAAGCACAAGGATGAGCAGCACAAAACAAACACCGAGCAGCACTTTCGACCAATCGCGCCACGTCCAATAATCGATGTTCATCATAAAAAACATGGCGATCACGCCAACGCCGGCAAACAAAAGCTGACGCTTGGCGAAGAAAAACGAATCGTTAAACTTGTATTCTGCCCAGATGGCGCTCGCACTGTACACCATAATAAGCCCGATCGCTAAGAGCGAAAACGTTAAAATAATGAGCAAAAAATCCGGTGCAGACTTTTTTCGCGGCAATGCCCAACACCTCTATTTTGTAAACTAGAGGGAAAGGGCTGTCCCTTTCCCTCTATTTCAACTTATGCACGGCGTTAATAAAAATGTCCCCTCTCTCCTCGAAAGTTTTATATTGATCCCAACTGGCACATGCCGGAGAGAGCAAAATGACATCGCCCGGCTCTGAAAGCCGAAAGGCAACCGGGACGGCCTTTTCCACATTATCGACATATTCTACCGTTTCTATTCCCGCCTCCCGAGCCACGCGGCCAATCTTGGCCGCCGTTTGGCCAAACAGCACCATGGCTTTGACCTGTTGCAAGTATGGGAGAAGGGCATCAAATTCATTGCCGCGATCAAGCCCACCGGCCAGCAAAATGACCGGCTCATCAGCAAACGCCGCGAGCGCCTTTTGCGTCGCCAATATGTTCGTCGCCTTCGAATCATTGTAAAATCGCCGTCCGTCGACTTCAGCCACATATTGAAGTCGGTGCTTCACGCCCGTAAACGTCGTCAACACCCGACGGATGGCCTCATTGCTAGCGCCAGCTAGTTTAGCAGCTGCTACTGCAGCTAAAATATTTTCCAAATTGTGCTGACCGGGGAGAACGATGTCGGCGATCTGGATGACCGACTCACCGTTCCAATAAACAGTGCCATCTTGGACGTACGCCCCTTCACCAAGCGGCTTTGTCACCGAAAACAGCACCTTTTGCGCCCGAACGGACGAGACGATGTCCATCACAAGCGGATCATCCGCATTGACGACGGCGTAATCGTGTGCTGTTTGGTTGCGGAAAATGTTCGCCTTCGCCGCTGCATATGCTTCTTTCGTCCCGTGGTAATCCAAGTGGGCGTCAAAAATGTTGAGCAAGACCGCGATCCTCGGACGAAACTCGTCAATGCCGGCCAGTTGGAACGAAGACAGCTCGGTGACAAGCCATTGATCCGGTTTCGCTTCCTTTGCCACCTCGCAGGCCACAAGACCAATATTGCCAGCAAGCAGCGGGTCTTGGCCGTCCGCCTTTAACATCTCATAAATGAGCGTCGTTGTCGTCGTTTTTCCGTTCGACCCGGTAATACCGATAAACGGCGCCTCAGAAATACGATAGGCAAGCTCCACTTCTGTCACAATCGGAAGCCCTTTTTCGAGCGCCTTTTCGACCAACGGGTTTGTATACGGAATTCCTGGATTTTTCACAACAAGATCAAATGGCTCATCGAGCAGCTCGAGCGGATGACCACCACAAACGACGCGGATACCGAGCTGCTCCAGCTTCTTCGCCTCCGCATTTTCCTCCAACGGTTTTTGGTCGTTGGCGACGACTTCAACACCTAATTCAGCAAGCAACCGAGCCGCCGCCGCCCCACTTTTAGCCAATCCAATGACAAGCACACGACGATGTTGATAAAAAGGAGTCGGTTTCAATTAAATCCACACCTCGATATAAATTCCTAGCATTGCGAATAAAAGGCCGACAGCCCAAAACGTGACGACAATGCGCCATTCCGACCAGCCGACGAGCTCATAATGATGATGGAGCGGACTCATACGAAAGACGCGCTTACCGGTCATTTTGAATGAGGCAACTTGAATAATGACCGACAGCGTCTCAATGACAAACACGCCGCCGATCACAACAAGCAGCAGCTCAAGCTTCGTTAAGACAGCGACGGCGGCAATCGCTCCGCCGAGCGCAAGCGAACCGGTATCGCCCATAAACACTTTCGCCGGATGAGCGTTAAACACTAAAAAGCCGAGCACGGCGCCGACAACAGCCACACAAAACACAGCCACGTCGTACTGGCCTTGATTCCAAGCCAAGACGGCGTAAGCGCCAAAGGCGATGGCCGCCGTTCCGGCGAGCAGCCCGTCAAGCCCATCGGTCAAATTGACAGCGTTCGAACCGCCAACGAGCATGAACAACAGCAACACCCCGTATGCCCAACCAAGGTCAAACGACCAGTCAGTGCCGGGAATATGTAGCGCTGTCGAAAAACCGCTTTGCCGATAGACAAAAAAGAAAATGACCGCAATGATGAGCTGGCCGATAAATTTTTGCCGGCTTGTCAGTCCAAGATTTCGCTTCATCACAACTTTAATCATGTCGTCTAAAAAGCCGAGCACCCCATAACCGATCGTTACAAACAACAATAAATATGTCCCCGCCGAAAGAACGGAAAACTTGGCCGTCACCCACACGGTCGTCGCAATGATGGAAAGCAAAATCATTATGCCGCCCATTGTCGGAGTGCCCGATTTTTTTTGGTGCGACTTCGGTCCTTCCTCTCGAATACTTTGCCCAAATTTTAACCGTCGCAAAAACGGGATAAATAGCGGGGACAAAATGACTGTGATTAAAAAGGAGACCGCCATCGCAATGACGATTATTTGCTCTGGCATGAATCGTCACATCCTTTTGCCGGCCGCACGCTCAGCCACCTTCTCTGCAATTCAGCGAGCTGCAGGCGAGCTTCAGTATCAGCTGGAGCGTATGTTCCGCCTTTTTCCGAGAACGTAAAAGAAAATTCCGTGCCCCCGTCGCCCTCGCTTTGCCCTAAGTACCGCTCAAGCAACCTGGCAGCCGCTTCAAGCGGCGACGGAACAAAAAAGAGCGGAAACTGGTTGGGAATATAGCGGGGCAGCGGCTCGCCGATCGGCCAAAATGAAGCGATCGCCCCATGATCAATGGCTGTTTTCAACGTTTCCGCCGCATTTTTGAGCGGAACGAACAGCCCTTTTTTCACTTGCTTCGCGGGGTCGACAAACACGGCGTGAAAACGAATCGTCTCATCGATAATGCCGCGCGCCTCCACCGCGATGGATTGCACCATTTTATACGTAACCATCGTCATCTTCTCTCCTTCACCGCCGCTCGGGCGACAGCGCGATCGTCAAAGTCGATCACATCGTCGCCGATGATTTGATACGTTTCATGCCCTTTGCCGGCAATTAACACGACATCACCTTCTTGCGCCTGCCCAATGGCATACCGGATCGCCTCTTCCCGGTCGGGAATGGTCACATACGTCCCGTCCCCAGCACTAACGCCGGCCTCCATATCGCGCAAAATTTGCCTCGGGTCTTCCGAGCGCGGATTGTCGGAGGTAAAAACAGCGACATCCGCATAGCGCACCGCCGCTTGCGCCATGAGCGGCCGCTTTGTTCGGTCGCGGTCACCGCCGCAGCCGATCACAACATACACGTTTCGCTTTGCAAATTGCCGCACGGTTTTCAGTGCATTTTCCACACTATCCGGCGTATGAGCATAATCGACAATAACAGTAAAATTTTGCCCTTCATCGACCGTTTCAAACCGCCCCGGCACCGGCGAGACATCAGCGAGCGCCTCGGCAATCGTCGCAAGCGAAAAGCCGGACGCAAGGCAAGCGGCTGTGGCAGCGAGGAGGTTATAGACGTTAAACAGGCCGACCAGCTTCGTTTCGATCGCCATGGTCCCATGCGGAGTGCACAGTTGAAATGCCATGCCGCCGGGAGTCATTTCGATTTGCTCTGCCATCACATCGCTTTTTTCCTTTATGCCATATGTGATGATCGGTGCAGCTGTCATATGTTTATAATATTGCGAAACGGGGTCGTCATGATTGAGAACGGCAAATTTTGGCCGCCGCTCGTCGTAACGGTTGCCAAGTTGGGCAAACAGCAGCCCTTTGGCGTTCCGATATTCTTCCATTGTTCCATGATAGTCTAAGTGGTCTTGTGTCAAGTTCGTAAACACGGCGACGTCGTAATCGCAACCGTGCACCCGTCCTTGGTGAAGGGCGTGTGATGACACTTCCATGGTTACAAACTCCACACCTTCGTCAACCATTTGTTTAAACGTACGCTGCAAGACAAGTGACTCCGGTGTCGTATTCACTGCCGGGTAAGAACGGTCGCCGATTTTCGTCCCAACCGTGCCGATGATCCCGGTTTTCTTGCCGGCTTTTCTCGCCACCTGCTCAATGATATGAGTCGTCGTTGTTTTACCGTTTGTGCCCGTCACTCCGATTAAATGAAGGCGGTGAGTCGGTTGACCGTAAAACGCATCCGCTAAAATCGCCATCGCTCGCCGGCTGTCCGGCACAACAACAACCGGCACATTCACCGAGAGCGGGCGCTCGGCGACAATCGCCACCGCCCCGCGCTCCACCGCCTGTTCGGCAAAATCGTGTCCATCCACGGTAAATCCTTTCACACAAAAAAAGAGAGAACCAGGCGTGACATGGCGCGAGTCCATCTCCAGCGCAACGATATCCGGGTTGCCCCCACGATGCACCCAAAAGCCGGGCAAGCGTGACAGCAGCGTTTGTAATTTCATGTTTGCTTCATCCCTTTCGCTTATAAATAGCCCGCCCAACGATGCGGACAGCGGAAAAAGGGGCACAACCAACCCGATGAATCATCGCATCGGCCGCCCCTTGTGCGATCATTTACTGCTCCTCTGCCGTCTCGTTTTTCGCCAAATAAATGCGAATTGTCGACCCCTCTTTCACTTTCGCACCTGGCTCTGGAGATTGTTCAACGACCACATCTCCCTCGCCACTAACATCTAATTTTAAGTCAAAAAGTTGTTCTTGCAAATCTTTTTTTGTCAATCCGATTAAGTTTGGTACTTCCAGCACTTTCGGCTCGTTCCAGTCCCGCTCTTTGGCGAGTTGATCTTTGCGAGGTTTTACGTTCATCACACGTAGGCTGTCTTCCATCACTTTGCCGACGATCGGCGCGGCGACCGTACCGCCAAACTGAACCGTCCCTTTCGGGTTGTCAACGGCGACGTATACGACAAGCTGCGGATCGTCAGCCGGAGCGAAACCGATGAACGATACGATATGGTTGTTTTGCAAATAGCGGCCTCCTTGCGCTTTTTGCGCCGTTCCGGTTTTTCCGCCGACACGGTATCCTTCGACATACGCCTTTTTCCCTGTTCCTTGGGCAACGACACTCTCAAGCGCATATCGGACTTGTTTCGACGTTTCCTCGGAAATAACGCGCCGTTTCGCCTTTGGCGTATTGCGCCGGACGATTTCACCCGTTTCTGGGTCGATCCACTCCTTGGCAATGTATGGAGTGTACAAAACACCGCCATTGACCGCAGCCGATACGGCAGCGACTTGCTGGATCGGCGTCACCGACACCCCTTGGCCGAACGCGGTCGTCGCCAGCTCAACCGGCCCTACCCGTTTTAAATCAAACAAAATTCCGGTTCCTTCCCCTTGCAAATCGATGCCGGTTTTCTCGCCAAACCCGAACTGCTTAATGTACTTAAACAACGTTTCTTTTCCTAGTCGTTCTCCCAGCTCTACAAACCCTGGGTTGCAAGAGTTTTGCACGACTTCCAAAAACGTTTGCTCTCCGTGGCCGCCTTTTTTCCAGCAACGAAGCGTAGCACCGGCTACTTTGGCATAGCCCGGGTCAAAAAAGTGGTCTTTGAGCAAATTCACTTTTCCTTCCTCAAGAGCTGCCGCAAGCGTAATGATTTTGAACGTTGACCCTGGCTCATATGTGCTCCAAATCGGCAAATTGCGGTTGTAAATTTCCGGAGGGACGTCCCGGTAGTTGGCCGGGTCGAAAGTAGGGCGGCTCGCCATCGCCAAAATTTCGCCCGTATTCGGGTTCATAGCGATGGCGATGATGCCGTCTGGATTGTATTTTGCCTCCGCGATATCAAGCTCCCGTTCGATAATCGTCTGGATGCGCGAGTCAATGGTCAGCACTAAATCCAAGCCGTCGGTCGGCGGCGTATAGTCGTCCGCTATACCGGGCATGCGTCGTCCTTTGGCATCGGAATAAAATTGCACAGAGCCGCGTTCGCCGCTTAGTTCTTTGTCATAATACAGCTCAAGCCCGGTGAGCCCCTGATTGTCAATGCCGCTAAAGCCAAGCACATGCGACAAATAGCTGCCAAATGGGTAGTAACGCTTTGTATCTTCAGCGATATAGATCCCATCTAAGTCAAGTGCGCGTACGCTCGCCGCTTTTTCATCAGAAATTTTTCGCCCTTCCTTTAGACGGACGATCGATGTTTTTTGCGTAATTTGCTTATAGATTGATTCGACTGAAGCGCCCAACACAACGGACAGCTTTTCCGCCGCCTCCGCCGGATTTTTCACTTGCCGGGGGATGACGTACACTGTCGGCGCGCTCATATTCGTCGCCAGCGGGACGCCGTTGCGATCCAAAATTTCACCGCGCTTCGGTTCAAACGGGATGTTCCGGCCCCATAGCCCTTTCGCCCGTTCCGTTAACATATCGCTAAGCCAAAATTGGACGTAACCAAGACGGAGATCGATAATCGCAAAAATGAAAATACCGATCAAAAACACGATCGTCAACCGCTTGCGCACGGTAACGTACGACACGCGCATATGGCGGAACCTCCTTCGTGATGGGCTCGTTCCACTATATGCTTGTACGCCCCGTTATAGAACGGCAAAAATCATTCGTGCGGCTTGTTGTCCTTCCGTTCAGCCGCCTCTTTTTCTTTCTTCGCCATCGTTTCTTCCCATTGGCGTGGAGAAGCCAGCTCGACAATCAAATAATCTCCTTTGCGCACTTCCGCTCCCGGACGAATGCTTTGGCTGACGACATAACCGGTGCCTTTCGTACTCGGACGCAACTCGAGCACGTTGGCCACTTTCATGGCGTCCCGCAGCGAAAAGCCGCGCAAATCCGGCATCGTTGCTGATCCGTCCGTTTTCAGCACGACTCGCTCCCCTGGAAGAACGCGCTCCCCACCGCTCGGAAGCTGCCGTTCAACATTTTTACCGTTGCCGATGACAACCGGCACATATCCTTTTTCTTTCAGCTGTTCCGCCGCTGAGACGGCGGTTTGACCGATCAGCGAGTCAAGCGCGCGCCGTTCCGCCTTCTTCGTCTCTGTCTGTTTTTTCTCTACCGGCTCGATATGCAAATATTGCAAACTGCTTTTCATCACCGTTGTAAAAATTTGCGACACCGGCGCTGCCCCGGTTTCCGTTACATCAAGCCGCGGCTGCTGAACGGCTACATACATGATGAGCCGTGGATCGTCAGCCGGCGCCATACCTAAAAACGAAAAAATATAGTTTTCCCGGCCCGTCATGTAGCCGCCGGCGGCCGACGGAATTTGCGCCGTCCCTGTTTTGCCTGCGACACGGTAGCCATCGATCTGGTACGGACGGCCGGTACCGTGTTCCGACGAGACAACCGTCTCTAAAATCTCGCGCACTTGGCGCGCCGTCTCCGCAGTGATCGGTTCACCGGCTACAGTCGGCTCATGATCAAGAACGACTTTGCCGTTGTCCGGATCAACCACTTTTTCAATGATGTATGGCTTCATCATTTTTCCATCATTAGCGATTGCCGTTGCTGCTTGAATTTGCTGAATCGGCGTCACCGACGTCCCTTGGCCAAATCCTGTCGTTATTCGTTCAATCGGATAGCGATAGCGGATTTGCCCAACAGACTCGTTCGGCAAATCGATGCCGGTTTTCTGGTCGAAGCGGAAGCGATGCAAATATTGCAAAAATCGATCTTCACCGAGCTTTTCTTTCACTAAAATGGAAAAAGCGACGTTCGATGAACGCTGCACTCCTTCGTCAAATGTAATTGTTCCCCAGCCGACATCGTTGTGGTCGCGAACAGTGTTTGGCCCAACTTTGTACGCTCCGGAACGAAACGTTTCCTTGCCGTTATATACCCCTTCATTAATAGCCGCCGCGAGCGTAAACACCTTCATCGTCGACCCTGGCTCGTACGGATAGGAAATGGCATCATTCAAAAAGTTCGTAATGTCGCGCTTATTCGGATCAAAACTCGGACGGGTCGCCATAGCCAAAATTTTCCCTGTTTTCGGATCAGCGACGATACCGATCATTTTCTTCGGCTTGTACTGCTTCTCAACGTTATTCATGGCGTCTTCTAAAAATGTTTGGATTTTTCCATCGATCGTCAAATAGACGTTCGCCCCGTTGTCTGGCTTGACGATACGTTCTTTTGCCTCCGGCAGGCGAAAGCCGTTCACATCACCAGCAAATGACACATAGCCGTCTGTTTCGCGCAAATATCGATCAAGCCATTTTTCCACACCCATTTTGCCCACTGTTTCGTTTTCCGCATTTTTTTGTGCGTACCCGATCACGTGCGAAGCAAATGTGCCATTCGGATAAAACCGATTTGTATCACGGATGAAGGCAATGCCCGGCAAATCGAGCGCTTCAATTTTTCGCTTGAGTTCAAAGCTGATGTTGCGGCCGTAGGAGCCGAACTCGACCTGCTTGGCCTTTTTCGTTAAAATGCGCTCCATGTCCTTGACATCCATACCAAGCAACGGCGCAAGCTTTTTCGCCGTTGTTTCCGGATCGACAACATGACGCGGACGTTCCGGGTTGGTCGTCATCTCTGGATCCAAAATGGCCACGACCGTATATGAAGGTACATCCTGCGCCAAAATGGTGCCGTTGCGATCGAAAATCGTCCCGCGCTTCGCTTCGATCACTCGCTTTTGTTTATGCTGCTGTTCAGCTTTCGCGGCTAACACATGACCGTCCGCTTTTCCGGTCCATTGCAGTTGGATAAAACGGGCAAAGAGCAGAAAAAAGAGCAGGCTGAAAACGATAAACAAAATCCCTGCTCCTCGATGGGTGTTGGAATGTTTTTTCATTTCCATTCTCCATCATTCCTTTACAACTTTCACATGGTCTTCGTTCAGTGACAGCCCAAGCTCCTTCGCCTTTTGCAAAATGCGCTCGTACGAGCTCAACTGCTGCACTTCGACGTACAAGTCATTATTTTCCTTTTTCTGTTCATCAATGGCCGTCTCCAATTTTTGTATGTCTTTATTCAGCTCATAAATTTGCACTTGGCTTGAGACAAATTGAACCGCCACATAAAAGGCAAATAACAAAAATGAGACGATCAACAGCTTCTCGGCCAATGTGAGACGAAAACGACGTTTTCGCTGCGGCTTCGGGCTCGGCGGTGCAGCCGGACGCTTTTGTTCACGCACTACTTTAACTGCCAAATTGTTCACAGCTTTCCCCTCCTATTTCTCCTCTCGTTCTTTTCCATCATTCGCACACGTTACTGTTTTTCAGCAATACGAAGTTTTGCCGAACGGGCGCGGTTGTTTCGTTCCAGCTCCTCAGCAGAAGGAACAACCGGTTTTTTTGTAATGATTTTCAGCACGGGACGGTAATCATCGGGGAGAACCGGAAGCCCCGGAGGCAATGGCGGGCTTTCGCTTGCTTTTTTAAACGTTTCTTTGCAAATACGGTCTTCGAGCGAATGAAACGTAATGACGCTCACTCGACCACCCGGCGCCAACAGTTCAATTGCCTGCTCGAGCGCTTCGCGAAACGCCTCGAGCTCATCGTTGACAGCGATGCGAAGCGCCTGGAAAATGCGTTTGGCCGGATGTCCACCGCTGCGGCGCGCTGGTGCCGGGATCGCCGCTTTGATCACTTCAACGAGCTCTCCGGTTGTTTCGATCGGTCTTTTACGGCGCACCTCTTCAATTTTGCGCGCCACCTGTTTTGAAAACTTTTCTTCGCCGTAGCGGAAAAAAATGCGGACAAGCTCTTCATATGGCCAGCGGTTAACAATCTCCGCCGCTGTAAGCCGCTGCTTGCGGTCCATCCGCATGTCAAGCGGCGCATCATGCTGATAGCTGAAGCCGCGCTCCGGCTCATCGAGCTGCGGCGACGAAACGCCTAAGTCAAACAATATCCCGTCAACAGCGTGGATGCCAAGGGCTGAAAGCTCCTCCTGCAAAAACCGGAAGTTCCGGTTTATGAACTGCACTTGTTCACGGTAACGGGCGAGCCGCTCGCTCGCGTGCAAAATGGCGGTCTCGTCTTGATCAAAAGCAAACAGTTTTCCTCGTTTTGAAAGACGGGAGAGTAAATATTCACTATGGCCGCCGCCGCCTAACGTGCAATCAACATAGACACCGTCTGGACGGACGTTCAGCCCATCGACTGCCTCTTTTAACAACACAGTTGTATGCTGAAACATATGTCCACCACCTTTGTTGCTTCCGAACGCACTTGCATCGGCCAGTGGCCGCTTCCTTATTATATCGCAAAGATGAACAAAATTTTAGCTTTTTTTGTAAAAAAGCGTCCCTTTTTGTTTATTTTTGTCGGACAAAACCAATATGAACCATAATTTAAAAATCGATCCTTTACTTTTATTCCCATCCGATTTTGGTTGTTTTTTTACTATTCATTTCAAGAAAAAAAAAATCCTGCTCGAAACAGGATTTTTCTTTTCGACTTTTTCTTTGAAAAAGCCTTATATATATACAATTTTATGCATCCCGTTTCCCGGGTTGCTAATCGCTGAAAGTTTTTCTACAAAATCAAATCCGTAACGGTTCACATAGTAAAACACGTTCCAAACCCGCTCCTGAGGCGCCCCGTTCGGCCTCAGCGACGTTTCCACACGCCAAAATTTCCGCCATTCAACCTCATGTTTGCGTAGCAACGCCCGCTCCAACGTTTGCTGAAGAAACTCGATTTGTGCCTGAATGATGGCGGCATTTTTCGCCACTAATCCCTCTAATCCGCGGTCAATGGCCACGCCAAGCTCACGCAATGGCCGATGTGCCGCCTCAATATCAGCTTTCGCTTTGGCAAACGCCTCCGTCAGCGGCGCCTCAGCGGTTGCCTTGAGCCATTGCTGCTTTACCGCCTCGAGGCGCCCGGACAATACATCGGCCGCCTCAAGACCGATATCGACCAGATCCGTTTGCAGTGAACGGCTGACAAGCGTCGCCTGCAAACGCGGCACAACTGGCGGCATTTCCATTCCGAACAACGCAAACACTTCTTTCAATTCCGCCCAATAGGCAATCTCCCCAGGCCCGGCAATAAAGGCGAGCGTCGGCAGCAAATATTCTTGCATGAGCGGGCGGGTGACCACATTGTTGCTTAAACAGGCCGGCTTCGCTTCAGCGAGCTCGAGCAACTGTTGCTTCGTCAAGGCGACACTCCCCGTTTTATTGCGAAACAGCCCGCTTTCCTCATCATAGTGCAAAAGAGAGCGCTCACGGCCATCGTAATAAAACAAGTTGGCCGCATTCGGTGCGATCTCAATGAGCGGTGCATATCCAAGCGCGCGCAATGCCTCTTGCTGGGCCAGCACGGCTGACGTCACATCGCGATGGCGATCAATGAGCGCAGCAAAAAAACGGCGCTCAAGCGGGCGCACCGATGCATCGCCAGCGTTGAGAACGACTAAGCCGTCATCGGCAAACAAGCGCAGGACAATAGCGGCAAAAAAGTCAACAAACGTGCGGGAATCGTCCAGACACGCCGCGAGAAATGAAAGCAGTTCATTCGTCACATCCGTTTCCCCATATGTTTTGACGACGCGCTCAATCCACGCGTCAGCAAGCTGGCGATCGAGAGGGACATCGGCGGCCATCTGCTTTTCTTTCAATTTGTGCGGATACACCACTTTTTTTACTTCGCCGTCCTCTACGACATATACATGGTCGACTTCGGCGATGTCATGGTCTTCACCGGCAATCCAAAACAGCGGCACAACCGGTACACCAAGTTTTTGCTCCTGCTCTTTGGCAAGCCGGATTATCGTAATGATTTTATAAATTGTATAAAGCGGGCCGGTCAACAGTCCAGCTTGCTGCCCTCCGACGATGACAACACTGTTTTCATCGCGCAGCTTATCGATATTGTTCATCGTCGCCGCGCTGGCTGAAAAACGGCGGTGATAGGCTTGCAAGTAATCGGCCAGCCCATGTCGGTCATATGTCCTTGTTTGCAAGTGAATCAGACGCCGGCGAAACGCCTCATCATCGGTCCGTGCATAGCCAAACCCTTTTTCGGCTGGGAATGCACCGGTTATGTAATCAGCTGCCAACTTCGTTGTCGCCGGCAGCGGAACTTCTCGAACTTCCATGACGAAAACTCCCTTTCCTATGTATTCTTTCATGAGTATAGCATGTTCGGTGCAAAGAAAGAAAAATCATTGCTCAAAGGTTGGCGGCGACACGCACCATCATGCCATACACGAGCAGTCCGGCGTACAGGAAAGCAAAAATGAGAAAACACGCCCGCCAAAATAGACGGAACACCGCTGCTAGGCGAAAATCTGCCTTTTTCCGCCAATACCCGATCGCGATGGCGGCATGCAGTCCAAGCAAAAAGAGAAGGAGATGAATAAAATACGATTTTCCAAACAACACGGTCAGCAAAACATAGACGGCAGCAATAAAAAACGCGGTCGCAACGTTGACCGCGGCGTAAAATGCCGCCCGCTTCCGCCCCCCAAACAAACGCGCTCCCAAATAGACGAGCAAAAACAGGAAAAGCGGCAACGTCACAAATGTCGCCAGTATCGACGCGAGCCAATCACCCATCCGCGTTCCCCCCTTCTTTCCCCTTCAACGCGCAAAAGACAAAACGGACGAGCGGCAACGCCACCCCGCGCGCTTCCCCTTGCCTTAACACATAGCCTAAAATCGCATCGACTTCCGTTCGGCGCCCGTTTGCCACATCCATATACATTGACGAATAGTTGTCCGCCGTGCTTCGGCATATATGGACAATGCGTTGCCACGCCTGCTCGGCACTATGAAGCGGCAACACTTGTCTCACTTCATCAAACAACTGCGCCATCATGTCCCGATACGGCGCCACCTCAAGGAGTGCCCCGTTTTTTACCTGCAAGAGCGCCGTAAGCGGGTTGATGACCGCATTAACGATGAGCTTGTCGACAAGAACCCGCTCCCAATCATCCGCCCATTCAATTGGAAAATCACTGTCCCCAGACAATTCGGCGGCCATAGCAAGAGCTCCGTACAACGATGCGAGCGTTAACTTGCCAACCCCTGTATGTACTACCGTCCGGTCGTCAAGCTTCAGTGCGCCATGCTCTACGACACCGACGATGACGTTTTTATCAGCAAAAGCGGATAGCTTTTCAATGTGGCCCATGCCGTTTTGCAAAAACACAAGCGTGCGGACGCAGCGAAACGAATCGGGTTGTGCGCAAACAGCTGCGATATCATATTGTTTGACGGTCACGAACACAAGCGGCTCAACGAGCTCCGCCCCAGCAAACGGCTGCGCTCGAACCGCTACAACCTCTGTTTTCCCATCTTTTTTCAGCGCAACGCCACACTTGGCAAGCTGCTCAGCTTGAGACAAGCGTCTCGTATAAACTGTTACCTCGTGGCGCTGCCCGAGATAGGCGGCAAGTAGCAGTCCAACCGCCCCGCCGCCGACAATGCCAATGTTCATGCCTCTCCCCCGCTTTCTAGCACAGTCACGCTAGCCTTATTTTAGCAAATGTCTTCTTAGTCCGTTAAGAAAAAAAGCCGGCTAAAAAGCCAGCTTTTTATCCCTCACCGACACCCTCAGCTGCTGTTTGTTCCGCTTGTTTTTCCGATCCTGTCATCATTTTTCGCGCTCGCTCCATAATGGTGAGCAGGGTTTTATACTCCTCTTGAACAGCCGCCAGCTGTTTTTGCAGCGCTTCTTTTTCCATTTGTAATTTTGTAACCATTTGCTGCAGCTGTTCCATATCGTTTTTTAACGCCCGGTTTTCATCAGCTGTCCGTCGGATCTCGCGCGCCTTTTGCCCTTCAGCTTGCAAAAAGGCCAACACCTCCGCCCATGACAGCTTACTCTCAACCGCCGCTTCCATTTCCGGTTGCCCCCTGCCATCTTTTTCGGATGCCGTTTCTTTTTTTCTCGTTTTCCTCTCCTGTTTCGCCTGCTCAATTTCCTCTTTATACTGCTTGCGAACATATGAGTTCCAGCGAAATCCGCATGCCGCGGCCGTCCGCGACAAGCGCCGCCCTACTTCGGCAAACGCTTCCAGTTGGGTGCCGCCTGTACGAATATACTCAAGGACGACGTTAGCAAGCAGTTCATCCTCTTCTTTCGTCCATGCGTCTTGGCGTACTCCCGTCATCTCCTTCCCCTCCTTATTGCCGCTTTGTCATTATATGTATGCGGCTAATAGAAACGGTAGAAGGAAAAAATTACTTCTTGCGCAAAAAAGGACGCAATGCCTGTTCATGCTCAGCCGATCCCCAAAGCCCAGCACACCGATCGATTTCGGCGAAAAATTGCTCACGAAACCAAGTCATTCGCCATTTTTCGCCTGCCACAGCCTTATAGGCTTGCAAGACAGCAAGCGACCGCGCTGTATAGGGAGCAAGCCGCGCTTGCCACTGTTCACACCAACGATCCGCCGACAGAACCGCATCAGCCCAGCCGCACATTGCCATCTCCTCAGCCGCCATCGGCTCAGCGCGCAACAACAAGTCGAGTGCCCGCGCATACGGAAGCTTTTCAAACAGCATGGACGCGCCGCCCCAGCCGGTTGTAATACCAAGCCGGCCTTGAACGAACCCAATTCGACTCCCCTCCTTGACAAAGCGGAAATCACAGGCGGTCGCCAACTCGCAGCCCCCTCCCATTGCCGTTCCGTTGACAAGCGCTGCTGTCGGTTTCGGAAACGTCAGTAGTTTGTACAACAACTCCCCCATGCGCCTAAGCATTTGTTTTGCCTCCGCGCCGCGCAAATGTCCGAACTCTCTTAAATCGCCGCCGGAACAAAAGGCCTCGTCGCCGGCGCCGGTAATGGCAAACACTTTCACTTTGTCATCGGCCGCCGCTTGCTCCATTGCCTGTTCAAGGGCATGCATCACAGCAAAGTTGATCGCGTTGCGCCTTTCGGGGCGGCAAATCGTAAACAGCGCGATACCGTTATAATGCTCCACTATGGCTTCCATACCATGTCTCCCCTTTCGTATGATAAATTGGGCATGCATGCGCCGTTTTCCTGCCCCGTGACGAAAAAACGAGTCCACGGACAAAACGGCATTGTTTCCTCCATATAATAAAAAGGCTGCCCTATTTTCGGACAGCCTTTCGCGTGATGTCGGCGATTATTTGTTGACGACATCTCTTCCTTTGTACGTTCCGCATGCTTTGCAGACACGGTGCGCCAACTTCCATTCACCGCAGTTCGGGCATTGAACCATGCCTGGCACTTGCAGTTTAAAGTGTGTACGGCGCAGTCTTTTTCTCGTTTTCGATGTTCTTCTAAAAGGTACTGCCATCGTTCCCACCTCCTTGTCTGGCACATTCAGCTTATCGATGCCAGCAAGCGGGCGGCCGCTTGTTCGAGCCGCCCGTCGGCCGGCAAACAAGGCAGCTGCCGGACGGTGCGCATTTCGCCGGCGCCATCGACCGGCAACGCCGGTAAATGTCATTCCTTGTTTTTCTCTTCAAAAAACTTGGCCAACCCTGCTAGACGAGGATCGACTTTGTTCTCTGCTTGTTCTTCCATCGCCTTCTCCCATTGCTCTTCCGAGAGAACGTCCCATCCTTCCCCGTGCTGCGGCGCTCCGTCAGCGTCCGGATCATTAGCAATGAGTTGCAACGGGATTTCAAGCAAAATGAGTTCACGAATAATCGGATTCAAATCAATGGTTTCCCCGGTTACGACATGGATATCGTCGTCGGTTTCGACAAAGTCACCACCGTCGGCCAAAAACACTTCCGTTGTCTCGATGGAAAACGGATATTCCACATCAACGAGCGTCCGGGAACACGGCAATACCATCGTCCCTGACAGCGTCAAGTGAAACGTAAACTTTGTCGAACCGATGTCCGCTTTTCCTTGGACACGGACCAGTGAAATATCGCGGATCAACGTGTCGATTTGCTTTAAATCAGACACATCGATCGTCTCGTCAATCGTCATTTCCTTATGCTGAAAACGACGAAGCTGTTGAACCGTCCATTTCATATGATCACCTCAAGGCAACGAATAAAATTATACGTTCCGTTTCTATTTTTGTCAATGTTTTTTCTTTACAACCATACAGCCTTCAAAAAAGAGAAACAAAGCAAAAGGAAAGGCATACTCCCATCATTTCCAAATTTCACTGTTGGCATGCCCCTGTCTGTTGGCAACGGTGCAAAAGTCGACACCGCGCGGCTGCTTGTCAACGGTTATTTTGTAAACTTCCTCCCCATACTCACAGTTGAACTCTGCTACTGCTTATTCCATACTAGATTACATATAGGAGGTGTGGCCATTGATCAACGATCATTTTCATATCGGGCGGCATGTATTCTGTTGGGGAGAGCGGCCATGAAAGCCGTCGGCATCATCGTTGAATACAATCCGTTTCATAACGGCCATTGGCACCACTTGCAAGAGACGAAGGCAAAAACCGCGGCGGATTGCCTTATTGCCGTCATGAGCGGGAATTTCCTGCAACGCGGCGAACCGGCCATCGTTTCGAAATGGGCGCGGACGAAAATGGCGCTGGCGGCAGGCGTTGATATCGTCATCGAGCTGCCGTACGTATTCGCTGTCCAAGCGGCAGAACAATTTGCACACGGGGCGGTGCGGCTGCTTGATGCCCTCGGGTGCCAAGAACTTTGCTTTGGTAGCGAATCCGGGGACATTGCCGCCTTTTTGACTGCCGCCAAAACATGGTTTCAGCATAAGGAGAAGTTTGACTCCCTTGTCCGTTCTGAGCTTGCACGCGGGCAAAGCTTCCCGAAAGCGAACGCCGAGGCGTGGCGGCAGCTCGATTCCGATGCACTCGACTTATCCAAACCGAACAATGTGCTTGGATTTGCGTACGTAAAAGCGATTTGGCAAAACAAGCTGGCAATTGTGCCGCGTACCATCCCTCGTCTGGCGGCCGGATATCATGACGAATCGTTTTCCCACTCATCCATCGCCAGCGCGACCAGCTTGCGGAAAGTGCTCAGGCAAACAGGGCAGCTAGAACGAATCGCCGCGTACATCCCGTCCACCACCGCCGAACAGCTGCAGCAATACCGGCTGACGTACGGACGCTGGCATGATTGGGAGGCGTATTTTCCGCTGCTGAAATATCGTCTGCTGACATCCAGTGAAGAAGACCTACGCCGCATCGCCGGGGTGGAGGAAGGCATCGAATACCGGCTGAAGCAAAAAATTGTCAGCGCCGAAACGTTTGCTACTTTCATCGCCGCAACAAAAACGAAACGGTACACATGGACGAGACTGCAGCGCCTGTGCGTGCATGTGTTGACGAATTTCACAAAAGAGGAACAAAACAAGGCGGCCGCTCCGACGTACATCCGGCTGCTCGGTATGAATGAAACCGGACGCCGCTACTTGCAGCAGGTGAAAAAAGAGCTGGCATTGCCGCTCATTGCCAAAGCTGCCAAACTGAACGGCGATCCGCTGTATGAGCAAGAAAAAAGGGCGACAGCCGTCTACACTGCCGCCTTTCCTGAGCCGTTATACAGCGCCGCACTGAAGGAAGAATACGCGACGGCGCCCATTTACTTCTCCGGCATGGAACGCAAATAGCGGATCGCTTCGTCAAACGTATCCACCGGGACGATTTTCATTTTCGTCCCGATTTTTTTAGCCGTCCTTACTGCTTCGCGATAGTTCGACGACGGCGCACCATGTTCATTCGGAGCGAAGAACACATCTGCCCCTTCACGGTCAGCCGCCACGACTTTTTGCGCAATGCCGCCAATCGGACCCACTTCTCCATGAATGTCAATTGTTCCGGTGCCGGCGATTTTCCGTCCTTTCGTAATATCCTCATCGACAAGCTGATTATAAATTTCGAGTGAAAACATGAGTCCAGCCGACGGGCCGCCGATTTGTTCCGAATCGACTTCCACCGGTGGGTCGGTGCGGACGTCATAATCTGTCCTCAACGTGACACCAAGGCCGATTTGATTCGGATGGTGCGGAAACGGCTTCAGCACAAGCTCGGCTTCATGCTGCTTCCGGTCGCGGATAAACGTGACGCGAACACGATCGCCAGCTTGTTTTTCTCGAACGTAGCTCACGATTTGTTCTGACGTATTAATCGGCTGGCCGTCGATCGCAGCAATGCGGTCGCCGGCTTCTAGGCGCCCAGCTGCCGGCATATTAGGAAGGACACTCATCACGTACACGCCTTTCGCCTCATTCGTGACCGGCTTTCCGGCATGCTGGTAAGCCACGACGATCGCCGCCTCTTTCGACTGTTCCATCAACTCGAGCTGGCGCATCGTATATTCTTTATCGCTCTCCCCCTCCTGCTTAATCTCCTCCACCGGATGCAGCTCATAAAACGGGCGGATATGGGCGAGCAAGTAAGCGACAACGTTCGCGCGCCCCATGCGGACCGTCGTCAACATGAACGTTCCCTCATCACGGTCACCGTTTTCGACATGAACGAGCGGCTTTAAATATTGCGCACTTCCTGGCATCATCACATAATATGGCAGTTTCACAAAAAAGAGCAAAAAAGCGAGGACAGCGCCAAAGAAAAACGCTGCGATATACGTCCGTTTTTTCATTCGTGCTATGGCTCCTTCCACTGTTCGATCGCTTGGCGGATCGCTCCGATCTGTCTCCGCGCTTCTTCCTCACCGTGGGCGATAATTTCCTCAATATGTGTAAATGCCCGCGAGCTGTACCGCTCAACGCGCGGCCGGATCATCACGTCTGAGGCAAGCTGGCGGTAGGTGACGAGCTCGGCTTGCAAAACGTCGAGGCTCTGCCAGATGACATCAACAATCGATGTAATTTCCGCTTTCGTGTTAAGCGGGGCGACATCGACGGCGATGACAATATCCGCCCCCATCGCCCGGGCGACCGACACCGGCACCCGGTCGACGACACCACCGTCGACAAGCAGTCTCCCGTCCATCTCAGCCGGCACAAAAATGCCGGGAATCGAAATGCTTGCCCGCACCGCCTGTGCCGCTTCCCCTTGTCGAAAGACGACTTTTTCCCCCGTCTGCAAATCGGCGGCGACAACCGCCACCGGTGGAGAAAGATCCTCGATTCGCTTCCCTTTCGTCAACAAACGGATGAACTCAGTGATACGTTCGCCGGCAATTAATCCCATTTTCGGTACTGTCCAATCAAGAAAATCGTTGCGCCGAAACGATTTAGCGAGCCGATAAAGCCGGTTGAGGCCGTGGCCGCTCGCATAAAGGACAGCAACCAGCGCACCGATGCTGCTGCCGGCTAAGTAGGACACCGGAATGTCTTCCTGCTCCAATACTTTCAATACACCAAGATGGGCAAACCCGCGCGCTCCTCCCGAGCCAAGCGCCAATCCGACTTTCGGCGGCACAATCCTTCCCTCCTTCGCTGCGGTGTTCCCCGCTTTCATCTTATGGTCTAAAATGTCCCCCTATGCTCGTATATTAGGTTATATGAGGTTGTACCGCAAAAAGCCGAACAGCGAGAAAAGGGGGGAGAACGTTGAAACGAAACTGGGGAACCAAACTGAAAACGGTACTGCTCGCTTCCACTGTCACCCTATTTGCGTTTTCGCTCATTTGTTACCCGAAACAGTCGCTTGAAGCGTCCATTCGCGGTTTGAATATGTGGTGGGAAGTCGTTTTTCCATCGCTGTTGCCGTTTTTCATCATCTCAGAGCTGCTGATTAGCTTTGGCGTCGTCAGCTTTCTCGGCGTCCTGCTTGAACCGCTGATGCGCCCGTTGTTTCGTGTCCCAGGCGTTGGCGGGTTTGCCTGGGCGATGGGAATGGCGTCCGGCTATCCGTCCGGAGCCAAATTAACCGCCCGCCTGTACCAAGAAAAGCAACTATCGACCATTGAAGCTGAGCGGCTCGCTTCCTTCACTAATTCGTCGAACCCGCTGTTCATTTTTGGTGCTGTCTCGGCTGGATTTTTCAATAATCCACATCTTGGGCTTGTGTTGGCCATTTCCCATTATTTAGGGAACATTAGCGTTGGATTGATCATGCGCTTTCACGGCATCCGAAAAGAGAAAGGGAAGCCAAAGCGAAGCCCTCGCCCGTTTTCACTTCCGTACGCGTTGCGCACGTTGCACCAAACGAGGTTAAAAAACGAACAGCCGCTTGGCAAACTGCTCGGCGACGCTGTCCGTTCTTCCGTTCAAACGCTGTTAATGATCGGCGGTTTTATTATTCTCTTTTCTGTCGTCAACAAACTGTTGTACATGATGCACTTGACTGAACAGTTTGCTCCGCTGCTACGTCAGCTGCTCCGCCTCACCCAGCTGCCGGAGCAGTTTGACATCCCGGTGTTTTCCGGCTTATTTGAAATTACGCTTGGCAGTCAAATGATCAGCCAAACAGAAGAGGCCTCGCTGCTTGAAAAAGCGGTGGCGACAAGCTTCATCCTCGCTTTCGGCGGCTTTTCCGTTCAAGCGCAAGTCGCCAGCATCCTTGCTGAGGCCAACATTCGCTTCCAGCCATTTTTCATCGCCCGTCTGATGCACGGGGTGTTCGCAGCTTTATTTACATACTTGCTCTGGAAGCCGCTGTATGTACAGACAGCTAGCGGAGAGCCAGACAGTATTCCGACGTTTCTTCCCATCCCCCCGGACAACGCTTGGGACGAAGTCTGGCAACTGCTGCAACAATATGGACCGCTAGTAACACTGCTCTTTCTTTGCCTTTATATATGGCTGACCGCCAAAACGACCAATGGAACCCGCGGGCGCTTATAACCGTTAGGCGCCCGGTCTTTGGGGCCATCCGGTGAGCCAAGTCCACACTGTTTATGTTTTCATTATCAGCCAACTCCAAAGCCGTATTTCAGTTGCCGAGCGGGCACTGTTCCATCTTGGCTGTCAATCGGCAACTGCAGACGCAAATTTCCGCTTTAGCGCCGCTTCAACGACCGGGGGAACGAGCTCAGAAATGTCGCCATTATATTTCGCAACCTCTTTGACGATACTTGAGCTTAAAAATGCATACTGACTGTTTGTCATCATAAAAAACGTTTCAATGTTCTCATCGAGGACACGGTTCATCGACGTAATTTGCATTTCATACTCAAAATCAGACACGGCACGCAAGCCGCGCAAAATGGCGTTCGCCTTTTTGCTTCGGGCATAATCAACAAGCAGACCGTGGAACGATTCCACATGGACGTTATCGAGCGTCCGCGTCACCTCACGCAGCAACTCCATCCGCTCCTCGACGGTAAACAACGGCTTTTTCGATGAGTTGTTTAACACCGCAACATAAACTTGGTCAAACACTTTCGCCCCCCGCTTAATAATATCCAAATGCCCGTATGTCACAGGGTCAAAGCTCCCCGGGCAAACGGCAATGCTCGCCATCGCTTTCGTCCCCTTTCTGTTCGTCTATCCGGCGATAAATGGTGATGCCGGTAATGCCATACGTTTCCCGTTTCCATTGCTTTAAGTTGCCGACTTCTTCCGGCAGCTCGACCTCAGCCAGATGTTCGGCAACGACAACGCCATTCGCCTTCAGCAGGCCATGCTCGACAATGAATGATAAAAGCGTCAGCCACTTTTTCTCTTTGTAGGGCGGATCAAGAAAAATGACAGAGAAACGCAAGCCGCGCTTCGCAACCGCCTTTAATGCCCGCCCGGCATCATTGCGGTAAATTTCCGCCCGTTTCTCAAGCCCGCAGGCAGCAACGTTTTTTCGAACCGTTTGCACTGCCTTCGTATCATGATCGACAAAAATGACACGCTCGAGCCCTCGACTGAGCGCTTCGATGCCCAACCCACCGCTGCCGGCGAACAAATCAAGACCGATGCCGTCCGTAAAATACGGCCCGATCATATTGAAAATCGCCTCTTTTACTTTATCGGTCGTCGGACGCGTCGACATCCCTGGAACCGCTTGCAGATGCCGACCTTTGCACATTCCAGAAATGACTCTCATCGCGTTCACCTAATTCGTTGTTTTCATCGTAATCTTACCATAAAGTTGGTCATCGTCAAACCGAAGAATTTTTTATCCGCCGATGTATAAGAATCGGCAAACCGTCCATAATGAGTAATGGCAACATCGTTAATGGCGTTGTTGCCAATGACGGAGAAGACTTACGTTTCCCCATAAGTTCTTCCTCCGGTTTCTCCTCTCCCTTTTCTTTTTTTCTTTCCATCCCTTGTTCCGCACTAGGCGGAGACAAGGAATTGGAAAGAGCCTTGCGGATCGTTTTGTCCGCAAGGTTTTTTTTGATTGCAATTTCTGACGATGGCCGGTAAAGTTAAGGATGGACGATGATTGCAAGGGGGACAACATATGATCCAACGTTTTATCGAACTTGGCGAAGGTTATTCCGATATATATGAATTGATTGAGCTGGCGCGGGCTAATCGCCATCGCTTATCCGGCTTTTTTGCTTTCCATACAGTGAAAAAAGAGCAGCCCGTCGTCTCCTTGGTTGTTGTTCTTCGCCCAACAGATCCGGGCGACTTTCAGCCGCTTTATATTTGCCGTGAAGGCATTCCCGATCCATCCGTCAAGCCGAACAAACGGTACAAACTATTCGAAGAAACGGTGAAAGAGCTTGGCGAAACCATCATCCATCTCGATGTCAAGCCATCGACAATGTTCGCTGACCTTGACCTATACTATCAGCACTTAATCGGCATTATGCGGATGAATCGCTTCATTCCGCCGCTTCAATAGTGAAAAAAGAGCAGGCCCGCTGCTGATACCAGCTAGGGCCCGCTCTTTTCTCTCATCCAAGCGGATACGGGGAGTCTTTTTCTTTCTCCCCTTTCGATTCAAACTCTAACCTTAAAAACGGTCGGTACGACGGCTCGACCCGCTTGACAAACGGGAGTGCGGCAAGTTTTTTCATCACATGGTCAACTTGTTCCATATCGCAGTAAAGAACTGCATACTTCAGCCGCTTGGAAATGTAATGAATGTTGCCGAACTTGCGCAGCTGTTTCCCATATTTCAGCGAATGAAGCCAAACGATAATCCCTTGCCGTTTTGGAAACATAGTCCCTTCCCCTTTTTTTCTATGTGCGGCAACCGCAGCTCCCACCGCTCCCGCAACCGCCGGAACAGCCGGCCGACAAAAAATACGGATTCCCGGTCGGCACTTTCACATGTTCCGATACGGCCTTGCCAATCAGTACGCTAATATCGTCAAGCAGTTGCTGCAGCGCCTTTTCCGCTTCTTTAAAGGCGGCAACCGTTCCGTGCAAATCGAGCTCCCGTTTCGCTTCCCGCACTTCTTTCATCACATCGCGGTAATCGGGATGATATTTGCCGAATCGCTGCACTTCCTCGTATCGTTCCTTCAACTGAACGAAGCGGGCAATCAGCTGTTGAGCACGGTGGTCTTGCTTGAGCCGCCAAAACGCGCGACGATAGTCGGCCGCCACATCTGACTCAACAACCATTTTCGCTAACGCTTCCGCTTTATCCAAAATCTCGATGCGCTCGAGAGTAGCAATCCTCACAAATCTGGCACCTCCATTATTCATCATACCATGAATGAAAGAAAAATGGAAAGCGGAGAGATGTCAGAGGGGAGGATGGCCAAAAAAGATTATGTAAAAACTGGAAATCATTGAGTAAAATAATATAAGGTTGATAAACATCACTGATGCTCGTACACCTTCACGCTTAAGAGCAAAAGGCCCCTTTCGTGAATAGGCCAAAAAGCGCATAAAAACGAGGCGGGAGCGACTCTTGCCCAAAGCCGCCACCCGCCATTTGTTACGGAATATCCACATCAAATTCATGCGTCATGCCAGTCACCTTTCCATCGTTGTAAACGAGTTCAAGGCGAATGACATGCTTTCCACTCGGCAGACCGCGCACGATAAACGCAGCGGTATATACTTCCGTTACCTTTTGTTCGTTGACATAGACGTTAATATGACCACCGCCGTTTCCTTTGCGAAACGGAAACTGAGCGGCAAAACATTCAATGAGAACGTCATTCCCTTGCACCTGATGCTTTACTTCCAATAGGCCGCCCGCGGATGGTTCATGAAGGGCGGCTGATGTTGCCGCCGGCCCGCCGATGGCAGGCACCAATAGCAGCATCACACACCCAAGCCATACAAGCCATTTCGGCAAAGACATCACTCCCTTTTAGGGCTAGTCTTTGCTGTTTGCTGTTAAATTAGTCACGCAACGCTTTGAACATTTGCCACATGAGCGATGCCATTTGCAGGGATTGGGCAATTTTTTCTACCTTATCGGGAATCGTTTGCTCGTAATGGCGCAAAGCAGCCAACTGAAGCGTCGACAGCTCATGCGGGCGGCGGGCAAGCAGCCGATACCATCGGGGCTGTTCGCGCAAAAACGCACGCAACATCGGGTTTGCCTGTATATATTGCCATACGTCCTTTCTCATCGCCACCACCCTTTAGTCTTTGCGGAAAGAAAACGGATGCTCCTCTTTGTTCGGGCGCTGCGATCCAGCCCCTTGAAATTCAGAAAGAATGCTTTGAATGGCAGTGATCGCCTGTTGGACGTTCGCTAAATGTTTTTGCACCTCTTCCGCATCGAGCTGTCCGAGCATTGCAGCTAGCTTATCAAGCCATGTGTTTGTTCCTTTTTCCTCCTCTTTCTCCTTGCGGCTTGCTTCACGATACGGATCCCATATTTCATCGTCCTCCCCGAACAAATACCAATCCTCATACACTTGCTTCCACGTCTTTTTGCCGCTGCGCACCTCTTGGACAAGTTTCGGATGTTTTTTCACAAACTGTTTGAATTGCTCAACAGAAGGATGCAGAGGCTTGGCCATGGCGGTTCTCATCCCTTTCATCCACTCATGCCTATCTGCCATATCATATCGCACCCAGCAAGCGAACGTGCGCCCAATTTTTACAGTGGGGTAAAGAAGTTTTGCGTGTAATAATCCTCATAGACGCCGACACCAAGGTAAGTAAATTCTTCGTTTAGCATAACTTCCCGATGTTTCTCGCTGTTGAGCCATCCGATGGTCGCCTCCACACCATCCACCTGATGAGCAGCGATATTTTCCCCAGCCAATTGGAAAGAAATATTAAGAACGCCCAACCGTTGGGATAAATCCCCATATTGCGGCGATTCATGGGAGAAAAATTGGTTGTCATGCATGTCCCGGCTATGCTTGGCGGCGGCGGTGGCCGCTTGGTCATCCCACATAAGGGAAGAAAGCCCATAGCGGTGACGGAGCAAATTCGTCCAGTCAAAAATTTGTTTCGCATTGGCCGCATCCACATTTCGTTGCTCTTCTTCCGACAAAGGAGCAACCGTGGGGAGGCGGCCGCGGTAAACAAGCTCGTACGGCTGCAGCTTAACGAACGTTTCCGCATCCATCAGACGAACGGCTGCTACGCTGCCGGTAAAGCGATCGATGTACAGCTGGGCATAAGCATCGCCAACTTTGACGACCGGCCTTGATGAATAATCTTGTTCGGACAGCTCAAACCGATACGTCCCGCTGCTTAGCTTAATTTCAATGTTCGATAAGACCGGCATCGTTTGAAAAATCGTCTGCAGGCGCTGACCGACTGCAAACGGCTCGACGTTCACCTTTTCCCCGCCAACCAAAGCGGTAACGACCTTGCCATGAAGCACGCCGATTTGCACGTACGATTCCGAATGGCGGCTGTACACCCACCAATCATAGCCATAGGCGGAGGGATCGATCCGCTCTGGCTCGCCAAGCTGTTTTTTCGCTTCTTGCGCCGGTCGACCGATTAAAGAGACAATGCCAGCGGTCGCCTTCGGCTCTGTCAACACATGACCGTCTGTCTTCGGCTGTTCCACGGGACTTGGGGGCGGCGGGCTCGGTGCAAAGTAATAAAACCCGATCAAGAATAACAAAAAAAGGAAGAACCATCTCACAAAGCAACTCCCGCTTTCTACACAATATCCTTACTGTCATTATAGCCGTTTTTCAAAGCCAAAAAAAAGAGGACGCCCAAAAAGAGCGTCTTGTCTCGTTAAAAGAAGCGATGCCTTGTCTGATTGGCTAATGGACGCTATGTTGTTCGGAAATCTCGCTCAGCGCACGGCCGGCGCTTTCGTCGGAATAGCGGTTCGTCGCCAAATCACCAAGCGCCACAATGCCGACTAAACGGCCATTTTCAACGACGGGGAGCCGGCGAATTTGATGGCGCGCCATCATGTCTGCCGCCTTTTGCACCGAATCATCAGGGGATAGCGTTACAAGATCACGGCTCATCACTTCCGTCACCGCCGTCGAGCCGGGGTGCTTTTCCGCTATACCGCGTACGACTAAATCGCGGTCAGTGATCATTCCAACCAAGTGGCCATCATCGACGATGGGGATGGCCCCAACATCAAATTCACGCATTTTCACGGCTACTTCATAAATGTTGTCGAGCGGGGTGCAATATTGTATATCAGTGGACATAACGTCCCGTACTGTTTGCATTGTCCGTCTCTCCTTTCTGCTTGTTATTGTGTGCCCGAAACGAGAAAAAATGCACCTAAAACAAAAACAATGGCAAACAATTCGTTGAAAAGCAAACCGTTTTCGTACTATTATAAATGAGGGGATGATTTCCTTTTTGGCGCTCTACATACTGCGTTGTTAGGAGGAAGACAGATGAAATTTGAAAATAGCGGACTCGAAAATCAGACAGTTGAACTGTCCCGCCTTGATGACATCATGAAAAGCCTCGGTTTTGTACGCGCGGCGCAATGGGATTATGAGCGGGTCACGTACGACCGGAAATATGTGATTAAGGAAGGGACATATTATTTGCGCGTTCAAGGATACGCGGTCGAGGGAGATGTCGATTCGCGCTATGCCCTCATTAAGTTGCTCACGCCGATTTTAGGGAAACATTACTATCCGCACGGCGTCGAATATGGCGAGGATGAACATTTCCCATCTTCCCTTGTCAGCCAATGCCAAAAACTATTATCGCAAATCAAAAGCGAACTCGAGAAAGTCAAGGAGTAATGAAAAAACGCATGAGAGCTGATTTCTCATGCGTTTTTTCACGGCATCACAAGCCGCTTGACCGTGACATCAATGGCCTCAGCCACGTACGGTGTCATGGCGGCAATCTCCTCAGCAATTTGCTGTTGCAGCTCGCGGCAAACAGCGAGCACCGGCGCCCCGTACCGGATGGACAGCTTCACGGTGATGCGGCATCGGCCTCTTTGGGAGACAGTCACGAGCACTTCACAATCATCGGGCAACACTTCTTCCCACTCGCGCACACACATCATGACAATCGTCAGCAGCGTCGCTTCCACGGCGCTCCGCTTCCGGTATCGCAACGTATTCACCGCACTCCCCTCCCGCTGCGCATTCTCTGCTTATGCTTATGCTATGCGGGGCCGGCAGCCGGCGCTACTCGGCCAGCTAAAAGCCCAATACGGCTTTAATGAGCGATGTCGTCTGTCCCCCCGGATAAAGCACATAAAGCAACCAGTAGACAACAACCCCGGTTGAGGCGCTGCCAAACCAAATGATGCTTGTCACTGGACCGAGACGGCGGTGGCGGGACCGATTATCTTTTAAGCCGCTCCAAATCGTCACAAGGCCAAACACTGCCCCAATCGTCGCTAAAACAATATGGAAAAAGAGGAATGCGGTATAATACACCTTGACGTCCTCTGGTCCACCAAAGCTCGTATTGCCAATAAACAACGTCCGCGACATATAAATGACAAAAAACAAAAGCGCAAAGACAGCAGCGGCCAACATCACCTTTTTATGCGCTTCCGTCCGCCTGCGGCTGATCAAGTACCAACCGTAAGCGACAAGCAGGGCGCTGATCACAATGCAACTCGTGCTGATCGTCGGTAACATCTCCATGGCTTCTCTTCCCTTCCCTTCGTCTCTTCTTTACGATGAACGGCACGTTACAGTTTCGTCGGCCGTGGCGTCATATCCATGCTCGGTTCTTTTTCCCGCTCCTTCTGATACCACTCTCTAAAAACAAAGAACAGCATAGTCCCATACACAATTTCTTGAATAATTTTCATCAATATCCCACCAAGCTGCTGATCATGAAGCGGGGACATCGACAAAAACATTTGCGGTCCGGTCAAATCAAGCGAAGCTAATATTCCTTGCGGCACGCAAAGCGCCAACCCGGTCATCCATGCTTCTGGATCTGTGTACGTCTCATAAAGCGGGGTGCCTGCAAAGATAATGAGCGCACAAGCCGGTGTAAGCAGCATGCCGTCAGCAAAAATATATCCCATTTTTTTTAATCCTGATAATGTCGTCCAGCCCGAAAGTTTATTAACAAGCGCCCACCACATGAAAAAAGCTGCAATGAAAATGACCGTTGTGACAAAAGCATGCAAAAACATATTCGTTTTCACGACATCAAACACCATTGGAACATGGTACAACGAAAATAAACCATTAAACAAAAACAAAGACACGATCGGTTTTGTCAACAGCTGAAACGAACGGCGCACGATTGCAATGCGGAATATCCGCTCATAAAACGGCGCTGGAATTCCTAAAATAAAACATTGTGGCACCAGTAAATAAAGCAGAGCCATTTGCACCATATGGGCGGTAAACGTTAAATGCCCCATCAAATCGAGCGGGGAGCCTTTGCATACGTAAAGAAGAACAATTCCTGTCAAAAAGTACGCTCTTTGCTTTCTCGAAACAGGAACATCAAGACCAAACCGCTGCCGCCACGGTCCGGTAGCTGCGAGATATAATACGGCAATAGTCAGCAATGCCAACAGAAAAAACGGACTCCAAAGCGCAACTGTGCCAA
Source organism: Geobacillus sp. 47C-IIb (assembly GCF_014679705.1). NCBI lineage: Bacteria > Bacillati > Bacillota > Bacilli > Caryophanales > Anoxybacillaceae > Geobacillus > Geobacillus sp. 47C-IIb. Next base: position 3,022,874 of record NZ_CP061473.1, on the reverse strand, counting down.
ACATTTGCAGCGATTGAAACATAGGAATCTCCTCCTGCTTTGTCCTTTTCCCATTATACTACATGCGGCAGGATAACAGCTATTAAAAAAGGGAAACCGGCATCCATACCGATTCCCCCCCTTGTGTCTACCACCAAACGATCGTCGAAAACGCCCAGACGAGAACTAACATGACAAGCACGCCGCCATATATAAACAAGGCTGGAAATTCATGCCCTTTATGGCTCATATGCATGAAATAGTACAGCTGAAACGCTACTTGTACACCAGCTAAAAGCAAAATAAACGGAATGACAAACCAGTGGGAAAACTCTTCGTAACCAACCGCGGCAAAAGCGATGAGCGTCAATAAAATCATCAGCACGAAAGCAATCACTTGATGACGCATTTCTTCCGCATTTTTCCGACGGCGGTACGCTAAGTCGACGCGCTCATTTCCTGAATTCATTTGGTTCGTCATACGTTCACCCCACCATTCCCATTAAGTATACAACGGTAAAAATGAACACCCAGACGACGTCGATAAAGTGCCAATAAAGGCTCGCGACGTAAAACTTCGGGGCATTGTATAAATTTAACCCGCGCTTGGCGTTGCGAATCATCAACGTTAAAATCCAAAGCAACCCAAACGCAACGTGAGCACCGTGCGTGCCAACAAGTGTGTAAAACGCAGAGCCGAAAGCGCTGGACGTAAACTTATGGCCTTCATGAACATACTCATAAAACTCATAAATTTCCAAGGCCAAAAATCCGGCGCCAAGCAACACGGTAATGCCAAACCAAAGTTGCATTTTTTGAAAATCAAAGTTTTTCATATGGTAAATGGCGTAAACGCTCGTTAAGCTACTCGTTAACAGAAGCATCGTTGCCATAAACACAATCGGCATTTGGAACAGTTCTTCACCGGAAGGGCCACCGTTCGTTTTGTCTTTGAGCGCTAAATAGGTGGCGAAGAGAGAGGCGAACAACACCGTCTCTCCGCCTAAAAACAGCCAGAAACCAAGAAATTTATTTTTCCCCTCAAGAGTGGCTCGTTCCGGCGCCGCCGGGAACGTCTCGGGCGTCAGTTTTTCCTCTACGTGCATCAGGCGTTCGCCCCCTTCTTCTCAAGTTCAAGCACTTCTTCTTTATGAATGTGGAAACCGTGATCATCAATCACTGAGCGCAAGAACATCGAACCGAACGTAATGAGCAAGCCGAGAATACCCACCGGCAAGCCCCAAGCCGTCTCTTGATGGTACGTAAAGCCAAATGCCGCCACAAACAAGCCGAACGACATGATAAACGGCAGGAATGACGAGTTCGGCATATGAATGTCGCCAAGTGGCTCAGCTGGCGTCAATTCCTTCTTCCCTTCCATTTTTTCAAGCCAGAGAGGATCTAACCCGCGAACAAGCGGCAATTGGGCAAAGTTGTATACTGGTGGCGGCGAAGCGATCGCCCATTCGAGCGTGCGGCCGTCACCCCATGCATCGGCCGGCGCTTTTTCACCTTTTACCGAAATCACGATGTTAATGAGTAAAACAACCGTTGCGGCCGCCATAAAGAACGCTCCGACCGTACTGATGAAGTTACCGGTCTCCAACCCTTGCCCCGGCAAGAATGTGAACACGCGACGCGGCATTCCCATTAAGCCAAGGAAATGCTGGATAAAGAACGTTAAATGGAATCCGATAAAGAACAGCCAGAACGTAATTTTGCCAAGTGTCTCGTTTAGCATGCGGCCAAACATTTTCGGCCACCAGTAATGCGTACCAGCAAGTAAGGCAAACACAACCCCACCGACAATGACGTAATGGAAGTGGGCAACAACGAAATAGCTGTCATGATACTGATAGTCAGCCGCTGCCGCTGCCAGCATAACGCCGGTTACCCCACCCATAACGAACGATGGGATGAAGGCCACCGCATAATGCATCGGCGTCGTAAACTTGATGCTCCCGCCCCACATTGTAAATAGCCAGTTGAAAATTTTAATTCCTGTCGGCACCGCAATTGTCATCGTTGCGACAGAAAAGATGGCGTTCGCAATCGGCCCCATTCCGACCGTAAACATATGGTGCGCCCACACCATGAATCCTAAGAAGGCGATGAGCACCGTTGCAAATACCATTGATGAATAGCCAAACAGCCGTTTACGAGAGAATGTCGCGAAAATTTCCGAGAAAATACCGAATGCTGGCAATACAAGAATGTATACTTCCGGATGGCCGAACACCCAGAACAAATGCTCCCAAATAATCGTATTACCGCCAGCAGCCGGATTGAAAAAGTTTCCACCAAACAATCGGTCCATCATCAAGAAAATCAATCCAACCGTCAACGGCGGAAACGCGAACAAGATGAGCGCAGACGTCACAAATGTCGCCCAAGTGAACATCGGCATACGCATAAACGTCATGCCCGGAGCGCGCATGTTAATAATCGTAACAAGAAAGTTAATTCCGCCTATTAATGTCCCCAAGCCTGAAATTTGCAACCCAAGGGTGTAAAAGTCAACACCATGGTGCGCTTTCGAATCGAGCGCCAACGACGCATACGATGTCCAACCTGCGTCAGGAGCGCCGCCTAAAAACCATGAACAGTTTAAAAACACCCCACCGAAGAAAAAGAGCCAAAAACCAAGCGCGTTTAAAAACGGAAATGCAACATCGCGTGCGCCGATTTGCAGCGGCACGACCGCATTCATAAACGCGAAAACAAGCGGCATGGCAGCCAAGAAAATCATCGTCGTCCCGTGCATCGTCAGCACTTCGTTGTACAAGCCGCCAACAAGAAAATCGTTGTTCGGCTTCGCAAGCTGAATGCGGATAAACAACGCCTCAAGACCGCCAAGCAGGAAGAAAATGCCACCAGAGATCAAATACAGATGGGCGATCTTTTTATGATCGACCGTCGTCAGGTAATCCCATAAAACGGCCCCAACGCCCTTTTTGCGAGCGATCGTACTCACAGCGAAACCTCCCTTTTATGCCTTATTCCACTTTTAAGCTCATTAAATATTTTGTCAATGCATCAAGCTGTTCTTCTGTCAGCTGGCCATATGTACCCGTCATTTTATTTCCAGGTTTCACACCTTCAGGGTCTTTCAGCCATCTTTTTAAGTTTTCTTCATTGTGTTCCAAAATGCCGGCAATCCGTTCACGGTCAGCGAAGCCCGCCAAGTTCGGCGCTGTACGCGCTTGCTCCGGACGATTGTCTACCGGCGACACCGCATGGCAGCCAATACAGCTTTTATTGAAGATTTCTTCCCCTTGTTTAGCAACCGGATCGGTCACAACCGGATTTTCCGCTTTTTGCATTTTTTCTACCCATGCATCAAACTCTGCACGGGGCAGCGGGCGCACTTTGAAATCCATCAATGCATGAGACGGACCACAAAGCTCAGCACATTTGCCGTAGAAGACACCGCCTGCTTTGTCTGTCGCTTTTTGGTCAAAGACGAGCCAAAACTGGTTTTTATTGTCCGTGTTCGTGTCGATTTTGCCACCAACGGCCGGAATCCAGAACGAGTGTTTAACATCCGACGCCACCAAATTAAAGTAGACTTTTTCGTTCGTCGGCACGACTAAATCTTGGCTCGTAATGATGCCATAATCCGGGTATTCAAACTCCCACCAGTACAAATTGGCGCGCACGTTGACAACAACCGTGTCTTTATCGCGGTTTTTGTCATTCATCGGCTTTACATCCGCCAACTTAAACGTCGCCGCTACCGTCGGCACCGCTAAAATAAGCAAGAGGATAATCGGAATGACAGTCCAAATAATTTCCAGTTTATGGTTCCCTTCCACTTGCTTCGGAATTTTATTTTCTTCCCCTTTCCGCCGCCGGAAGCGGATCACAACGTAGACGAAGATAATCGCTACGACAACAATGACGAGCACCATAATCGACGTGCTCAACAACATGAGCGAATACTGCATGTTCGCTACTTCACCGGCAGGCTGAAGCGTCGACAAAAACGGCTTGCCGCAGCCGGCGAGCAACAGCGCCATCATCCCAAACAAGGAAAATAAGCGCCAGTTCCGTAGCCCTTTCTTCATAGCCTAATCAAACCCCTCTTTCTTTGATGGATAAATGTATATAAATTCTTTCACGAAGAAAGAATTTTAACCTGTTCACCAAATCGTGGCGATGACCATCGCCACGAACAAAATCGTCAAATAGTTGAGCGAGTAGACAAACATCAACTTGGCCCACTTGATGTCGTCTTTCATTTTCAAGCCCCATAGGCCTAACAACAACCACCCGACATTCAGCACCGTTGCGACTATTAAAAACGGGATGCCGAGCGAAAACAAATAAAACGGCAGCGGCAACAAACATGCCACCCAGACGATGATTTGCCGCTTCGTCATCTCAAAGCCATGAACGACCGGCAACATCGGGATGCCGGCAGCCCGGTATTCTTCACACCGCTTCATCGCTAGAGCCAAAAAGTGAGGCGGCTGCCATAAAAACATGATTAAAAACAAGATGAGCGGAACGATATGGAAATCCGAATCGACCGCTGTCCAGCCGATCACCGGGGGTACAGCACCAGAGATGCTGCCGACAACGGTGTTAAGCGTATAGTTGCGCTTCGTCCAAAGCGTATACAGGAAAACGTAAGTCACCACGCCGATCAGCCCGACAATTGCAGCCGTAACCGTTGTCATGAGCAGGCTCATCGTCCCGATGGCAACAAGCGTCACCCCAAGCCAAAGCACCCGCCGCGGCTCCATCGTCCCCGTCACCGTCGGCCGCGTTTTCGTCCGCTCCATATGCTGGTCAATATCGCGGTCTATAAAATTGTTAATGCTGCACGATCCGGCGATGACAAGCGCCGCCCCGAACAGCGTGAAAAAGACGATATGCAAGTTTTCTAAAAATCGCTCTCCAGTAAAATAAAACGCCAACCACATTCCGGCAAATGTCGTGATCAAGTTGGAATTAACGATTCCGATTTTCACAACTGCCGATAACTCTTTCCAAAACATCTTTATGCTTGCCTGCGGGCGCTGCCGAACATCGGCTTCTTGCACCGCTTTCAAATCGGCCATTCTCCTGTTCCTCCTCGCTGCGCCATCCGTGATGAGAACAGCGCCATCATATTGCTTATTGCTTAACATTCTATCCAATACGAAAAAAGAACAAAAAGATTTGTTTTCTCTTTATATTAAATCACATTTTTTTCAGATCATGTGAACTTTTTTTGAATAATTTGTGTCAAATTTTTGAATGCCTGACATAGAAATCGGTTCATACGCTTGTCCCATTAATATTTCTAGCAAACTTAAGTGACTTATTCAATATGCAAACGTCATTTTGTGTTTCATGGCGTCATCGTGTAAAATAGACTTGGCTTGACACGCCGATGATTGCGATAAACTTCATTACTTTACTAATATGGACAAAATCATAATTTCTCAATACAAGAAGGTGAAGATTTTGCAACGTTCATTAAAATGGTTTGCCTCGACAACAACGGTGGCGATGCTGTTTGTGCTGATCGGCGGAGCACTCGTGACAAAAACGGACTCCGGCATGGGTTGCGGACGATCATGGCCGCTGTGCCACGGCCAATGGATACCGGATGACATTACACCCCAACTCGTGATCGAACTGAGCCATCGCCTTGTTTCCGGGCTTGCCGCCATCATGGTGCTCATTCTTTGCATTCGGTCATGGCGGGTCATGGGGCATGTGCGGGAAACAAAGCCTTTAGCCGTTCTCTCTTTTGTTTTTCTCGTCTTGCAATCATTAATTGGCGCCGCCGCGGTTGTGTGGGGACAGTCCGATTTCGTTATGGCGTTACATTTTGGTATTTCGCTCATCTCGTTTGCTGCTGTGCTGTTGTTGACATTGCTTATTTTCGAAGTTGACAAAAAGTTTTCTGCCACTTCGCTTCAGCTTGACGGCCAAATGCGGTTCCATATTTATGGCATCATCATCTATTCGTACTTGGTCGTTTATACTGGAGCGCTTGTCCGCCATACGAATGCCAGTCTTGCCTGTCCGAGCTGGCCGCTGTGCGCGAAGTCACGCCTCCTCCCCGTGCAGTTTCACGAATGGGTGCAAATGGGGCATCGTCTGGCGGCTGCCGTTATCATCATTTGGATCGCTGTTGCAACGGTGCATGCCGCCCGTTATTACCGCGAACAGCCGGTCATTTATTACGGATGGATCATCTCTCTTCTTCTTGTTCTTGCGCAAATGGTGACCGGCGCGCTTGTCGTTTTTACCGAGTTGAACTTGTATATCTCCTTGGCGCACGCCTTTTTCATCTCCTGTCTATTCGGCGTGCTCAGCTATTTACTGCTCTTGGCGCTCCGCACCCGCCGCCGGCCGGCGACAGCCGCGGGTCGGTCGGTCGAGGACACGGCATCGGCGCCATTAAAATAACGCTCACTCGTTGCATAAAAGGGATGCCCACAAATGTTGGGCATCCCTTTTTTAGGAAACCGGCTTGTGCCAAGATCAATGTTTTTTTATTTGGACAACTCGATGAGCAAATCGCCTGCCTGGATCGCATCGCCGCTTTTGACGTAAATGTCTTTGACAACACCGGCAAACGGTGCTTGCACGGTCGTTTCCATTTTCATTGCTTCCGTGACCATTAAATGGTCCCCTTTGTCGACTTTTTCCCCTTTTTCGACAAGCACTTTAACAACCGTACCCGGCATCGTCGCCGCAATATGGTTCGGGTTCGTCCGATCCGCTTTAATGTGCTCAACGACTGCGGTTTTAATGCTTTCATCGCGGATGACAACTTCACGCGGTTGACCGTTCAGCTCGAAGTAGACGACGCGTGTACCGTCCGCCTGCGGCTGGCCGATCGACACAAGCTTAACGATCAACGTTTTTCCGCGCTCGATTTCCACTTCAATTTCCTCGCCAAGGCGCATGCCATACAAGAACGTCGGTGTATCGAGTACAGACACATCGCCGTATTTTTCCACCGTTTCTGCATATTCAAGAAACACTTTCGGATAAAGGGCGTACGCAATGGCATCAAAGTCGGTCACTTCGCGGCCAAGCTTGTCATACAGCTCTTTTTTCATTTGCTCAAAATCAACCGGCTCGAGCAGTTCCCCCGGACGGACAGTGATCGGCTCGCGTCCTTTTAAAATAATGCGCTGCAACTCTTTCGGGAATCCGCCGTGCGGCTGGCCTAAATATCCTTCAAACAGCTCGACGACTGAATCAGGGAAGTTCAGCGTTTCGCCGCGCTCGAAAATGTCTTGTTCCGTCAAGTTGTTTTGCACCATGTAAAGCGCCATATCGCCGACGACTTTCGATGACGGCGTCACTTTGACAATATCGCCGAACAAGTCGTTGACGCGGCGGTACATTTCTTTCACTTCATCCCACCGATCGCCGAGACCGACCGCTTTCGCCTGCTGCTGCAAGTTGCTGTATTGGCCGCCTGGCATTTCGTGCATGTACACTTCCGTATGCGGCGCGTTCATGCCGCTTTCAAATTCTTGATAAAACTTGCGCACATCTTCCCAATAGCGCGCTAACTGCTCAAGACCGTAAATGTCGACTTCCGGCGCCCGCTCGGTCCCTTCAAGCGCATAGTAAAGCGTATTGGCGCTCGGCTGAGACGTTAAGCCGGCCATCGAACTGATGGCGACATCAACAATATCAACGCCGGCTTCAATCGCTTTCGCGTACGTATAAATGCCGTTACCGCTCGTGTCGTGCGTATGCAAATGAATCGGAATGTCGACTGTTTCCTTGAGCGCGGAAATGAGCACATGCGCCGCCTGCGGCTTCAAGAGCCCCGCCATATCTTTAATGGCCAAAATGTGCGCACCCGCCTGTTCAAGCTCTTTCGCAAGGGCCTTATAGTAATCCAAATTGTATTTCGACCGGCTCGGATCTAAAATATCACCCGTATAGCAAATCGCCGCTTCAGCGATTTTGCCGCTCTGCCGGACGGCGTCGATCGCCACCGTCATTCCTTTCACCCAGTTTAAACTGTCGAAAATTCGGAACACATCGATGCCAGCATGCGCCGATTTTTCGACGAACTCGCGGATGACGTTGTCCGGATAGTTTTTGTAGCCTACGGCGTTGGCAGAACGGAGCAACATTTGGAACAACACGTTCGGGATGCGCTCGCGCAGCTTCAGAAGCCGATCCCACGGATCCTCTTTTAAAAAGCGATACGCCACATCAAACGTCGCCCCGCCCCACATTTCAAGCGAGAATAAATTCGGCAATAAGCGCGCCGTCGGCTCGGCTGCACGCACTAAATCGACCGTGCGGACTCGTGTCGCCAACAGTGACTGATGAGCGTCCCGGAACGTCGTATCGGTCAAGAGCACCCGCGGCTGTTCTTGAATCCAGCGGACAAGCCCCTCGGGGCCATGCTTGTCCAAAATTTGCTTCGTTCCGGCCGGGATCGGCTCTGCCTCGCTCAATTTTGGCAAGCGCGGCTTGTCAAACACCGGCTTTTTCTTTTTGCCGATGCCTGGGAATCCATTGACCGTCACTGTGCCGATGTAAGTGAGCATTTTCGTTCCGCGGTCTTTCCGGCGTGGGAACACGAATAGTTCCGGCGTCGTATCGATGAACGACGTATCGTATTCGCCTGATAAAAACTTCGGATGTTGGACGACATTTTCCAAGAACGGAATGTTCGTTTTAATACCGCGAATGCGGAACTCGCGCAAGTTGCGCAGCATTTTTCTTGCTGCCTGCTCAAACGTCAACGCCCATGTCGACAATTTGACGAGCAAGGAATCGTAATACGGCGTAATGACTGCCCCTTGGAAACCGTTGCCGGCGTCCAAACGTACACCAAAGCCCCCACCGGAGCGATACGCCATGATTTTCCCAGTATCTGGCATAAAGTTATTGAGCGGGTCTTCCGTCGTCACCCGCGACTGAATGGCATAACCGTTAATGCGGATGTCTTCCTGCTTCGGAATGCCGACTTCATGGCTATGAAGCGAACAGCCATCAGCAATTAAAATTTGCGACTGGACGATATCAATTCCAGTAATCATCTCGGTGATCGTATGCTCGACTTGAATGCGCGGGTTGACTTCGATGAAATAAAACTCATCACCCGAAACGAGAAATTCGACCGTGCCGGCATTGACATAACCGACGCTTCTCATAAGCTGAACCGCTGCCTCGCAAATGCGTTGGCGCAGCTCGTCCGACAGCGAGACGCTCGGCGCGACTTCGACGACTTTTTGGTGGCGGCGCTGCACCGAGCAGTCGCGTTCATAAAGGTGAACGATATTTCCTTCATAGTCACCTAAAATTTGCACTTCAATGTGCTTTGGATTTTCGATCAACTTTTCAACATACACCTCATCGCTGCCAAACGCCGCTTTTGCTTCCGATTTGGCACGCTCAAACGCTTCTTTAACTTCCGACTTCGAACGGACGATGCGCATGCCGCGCCCACCGCCGCCAAGTGCTGCTTTAATGATGATCGGATAGCCGTGCGCTTCGGCGAAGCGGACAACGTCCTCAAGGCCGTCGACCGGCCCGTCGCTGCCCGGAATGACCGGAATGCCAGCGTTCACCGCCGCATGGCGCGCTTTCACCTTGTCGCCGAACATGTCCAAATGGTTCTCATTCGGGCCAATAAAAATAATTCCTTCTTCACGGCACCGTTTAGCAAATTGAATATTTTCTGACAAAAACCCATATCCTGGGTGAATCGCATCGACATCGTGGGCCTTGGCAATCTCAATGATGCCTTCAATATCCAAATACGCCTCAATCGGCTTTTTTCCTTCACCGACTAAATACGCTTCATCCGCTTTATAGCGGTGGTATGAGCCGACATCTTCCTTCGAGTAAATGGCCACGGTGCGGATGCCAAGCTCCGTGCAGGCGCGGAAAACGCGGATGGCGATCTCCCCGCGGTTAGCTACGAGCACTTTGCGAATTCGTCTTGTCTTCATCGTCTTTCCTCCTTTCTAATTTAAACTATAAAACTTTTTCTATTTTGTAAATACACTTTCTAAAAAGTCAGACCTCTTTTCTGTCTGTCGACAGTCATTTTTTTACTTTTTTTATACCGTTGTTCATATTTCGTAAACATCGAAATATTGACAAGCAAGCCAAGTGAGGCCATCATGAGGACGAGCGATGTTCCCCCGTAGCTGACAAGCGGCAGCGGCACACCGGTGATCGGAATGATTCCTGTGACTCCACCGACATTAATAAACGTTTGAAAGCCGATCATGACAGAAATGCCGATGGCGAGCAAACTGCCGAACGCATCGTTGGTACGACGAGCGACCCAAAACCCGCGCAGCACGATAAACGAAAGCAACCCAAGCGTGAACATCACGCCAAACAGCCCGAGTTCTTCGGCAATGACCGCCATAATAAAATCCGTGTGCGATTCCGGTAAATAGCCGTATTTTTGCACACCTTTTCCGAGCCCGAGCCCTTTCAATCCGCCAAGCCCGATCGCTAAGTACGAATTGACAAGCTGGTAGCCGTCGCTGCTCGCGTATTTAAACGGATCCAAATAGCTATAAAGGCGTGACATTCGTTCATCCGAAAAAATCTTTCCACCCACAACTGGAAGCCAAAACGGCGATAGCATCGCCCCAATGAGGGTAAAAAAGAGCAGTTGCTTTAGGAGCAAAATGAGGCGCAGCCCAGATGATACGATGATGCACATCGCGATGAAAAACACGATCGCTGCCGTGCCAAAATCCGGCTGAATGGCGATTAAAAAACAAATAAACAGCGTGTAATAAATCGGGAACAAATTGCTTTTCACCGGCTCAGCCAACCGTTTCTGCTTGTTGGCAAACGCTGCGGCCAAGTACCAAATCAATCCGAGCTTCGCCAGCTCCGCCGGTTGGACCGAGAGCGCCCCGACACGAAACCAGCTCGTGGCGTTGTTGGCCGTATGGCCGAGAAAAGCAACTGCAATCAGCATCAACGGGGAAGTAAAAAACACTAGTTTCACCCATCGTTCTTTCCGCCACACTTTATACGGGATCATAGCCATGACAGCGAAGGCGATCAACGCGCCGATGAGCCATCGCTTTTGCCGTTCGTAAAAATAGTCGCTCGGTACTTCAAAGCGGATGACAGCGGTAACCATGCTTGAACTGTACACCATAATCAATCCGAACAACGATAGCATAATGATCGCAATCACAAGCGGATAATCGTAACATTTCAATACTTTCTTCCACAATTGTCGTTCCATCTTCCCTCTTCCCCATTTACACAGTTATGTACATAAAATCATTCGCAGCGGCACACCGTTTTCCTGCCGAAAAACAGAAAAACTCAAACGACGGCAGACCAATCGTTTGAGTTGCCATGTATTGTTATCGCACGCGCTTTTTCGTTACTGCCTCATGCAACGCGGAGAGCTCACGCTCGAGCCGGTCAAGGAGCGCCTTCCCTTCTTTTGCCTCGATAAGGCCGAGGCGCACCGCAAAATCAATTTCCCGCGACAAGCCGAACATTTGCGTATCCAACACTTCCTCATATAGCGGACATTGTGGCATCGTCAAATGATCCATTTGCACGCGGATGAGCTGAATAATTTTTTCTGCATCCGCCTGTAAAAGCGCGTACGCCTTTTCCTGATAGCTCATCGATTCGTCCGTCACATCGATCCCTCCGTTCTCTCCCCTATCCTTCTTTAAATGTTAACGTGAAACAAGCCATTTTGCAAGTTGAAACCGTTGACAGTCGAACGGCTTGGAACATGACAAACCTTTTATTTATTATTATACTAAAAACAGCGGGAAAATGCAGAGGAGAGGATGCTTTGATGAGCGATATTATTATGCTGACTGGAAAAGTAAAATTTACGATCACGCTTGATCCCGGCGTCTGGATTTTCGACGACCGAAAAATCGATTTGGACACGTATTTTTCGCAACCGAAACCGGAAGTAACAGAAAAGGGCCAAGAGGAAGAGGAAATCAAAAAGTGGTCGGCTTTTTGGGACCGGGAAATTCAAGAGGGTGCCGTTTTTCCACCGACGTTGAAAACAGAGCAGCGCTTTTTGAAGGAAAAAATCATCACCGGTTCGTTCGGCATGCCGTTTGCCCCGTTTTTGCGAAATGCCGAACCGCATGAAGATGCTTCTGAACTTGTTATCGTGGCACAAAATGAGGAGATTGCGATCCCGCTCGAGAAAGCATACGACTTGATTTTCGCTTTTTCGAAAAATGGAAAACCGCTGCGCGATGACGGACCCGTTCACATTTATTTTGGCGACGGCTCAAACCGTGAAATGCCGATTACGAATGTGCGTGAGTTGATTGTCCGCTAACCGGGCGCCCTATGAAGGGACCGCCCGGTTTTTGCCTCATTTGGGGGAGCTGTTAGCCGCACTTTGGGCAGCCATTCGTGTCAGGAAGCGGGTTTAAAGCAAGTCGGCAGCGAGCTGGGCAAGCGCCGAACGCTCCCCCTTGATGAGTCGGATATGGCCGGCGATTTTTTGATCTTTAAACTTTTCGACCACATACGTCAAGCCGTTGTTATACTCGTCCAAATACGGATGATCAATTTGCTCCGGATCACCCATCAAAATAATTTTACTTTTTTCACCGACGCGTGTTAAAATCGTCTTCACTTCATGCTTCGTTAAATTTTGTGCCTCATCGATAATGATAAACTGCTCCGGCAAACTGCGACCGCGAATGTAGGTAAGCGCCTCAACTTCGATCGAGCTCATACCGGCTAAAATAGCGTCCAGCTCCCCTGTTTTTTTCGTGTTAAACAAATATTCAAGGTTATCAAAAATCGGCTGCATCCATGGACGCAGCTTTTCTTCTTTTTCCCCCGGCAAAAAGCCGAGATCTTTCCCCATCGGCACAATCGGTCGAGCAACAAGCAGTTTTTTGTACGTGCGCAAGTCCTCGGTTTGCATCAGGCCGGCAGCAAGCGCCAACAACGTTTTGCCAGTACCGGCTTTACCGATTAACGTCACAAGTGGAATGTCGTCGCGCATGAGCAGCTCAAACGCCATCGTTTGCTGCACATTGCGCGGGCGAATGCCCCATATATGCTCTTGATGGAAGACGAGCTTTTTTACCTTTTTTCCGTTTTGGTCGACGATCCCAATCGCCGAGGTCGAACTGCCAAACGCATCTTTCATAATGATGAACTGATTCGGGTAAAACGGGTGGTCTGCAATATCGGCCAGCACAAGCTCTCCCTTCTCGTAAAACCGTTGCAAGTGGTCGTTTCCTATGTACAGCTCCAAAAACCCGGTGTAAATGTGGTCGACGTCAACGACACGGTCGCTTAAAAAGTCCTCAGCCTGCAGCCCAATCGCATCGGCTTTGACGCGCACGAGGGCATCTTTGCTCACTAAAATGACAGAGCGTCCATTTTCTTTCGCCTGTTCCTCGAGCGATAAATTTTTTGCGACTGCCAAAATGCGGTTATCATTCGTTTTTTCAACAAAAATTTCTTGAAGTTGCTGAAAGGAGCGGTGGTTCAATTCAATGCGCAGCACCCCTCCGTTTTCTAGCGGAATTTTCTCGTGCAGCTTGCCGTTTTCACGAAGGCGGTCGATCAACTTCGACACTTGGCGAGCGTTTCTTCCGATTTCATCCATATAGCGCTTTTTCGAATCCACTTCCTCAAGCACAACAGCCGGGATGACGACCTCGTTATCCTCAAATGAAAAGATGGAATACGGATCTTGCAAGAGCACGTTCGTATCGAGCACATAGATTTTCTTTCCCAAATTCCGCTTCCCCCTATATCCGTTTTTCGCCTTCTGCACCGGATGGGAATGGCTGTAGTATAGCATATGAAAAAATGTATAAAGATAGAAGGATATTTGCAAAATAAAGTAAAAAAAGGCGAGGTGGGCAGATGATGAAGAAAAACTACTGGCTGGCTGTTCTATGCGTTCTTCTTTTAAGCGCATGTGCCATCGGAAATGATAATGAGGCAAAGGAGTCCGACCGTTCGCTCGTACGCGTAAAAAATACGGTTGATGAAAAGGTAGAAAACAAATCCGGACAGGAAATCGCCCGCCGACTAGCAGAGATCGCCAACCGCGTCCCAAACGTTCATGACGCGGCAGCGATTGTCGTCGGCAAATATGCCCTCGTCGGCATTGACGTCGGTGCTAACGTCGATGCCTCGCGCGTCGGCACGATTAAATATTCCGTCGCCGAAGCGCTGCAAAAAGATCCATACGGCGCCAACGCTATTATTGTCGCTGACCCGGACCTTTACACCCGCGTGCGCAACATCGGCAAACAAATCGATGATGGACGACCGGTGCAGGCGTTTATGAATGAAATTGCTGACATCGTCGGACGGGTGATGCCGGAAGTACCAAGCGACTTATTTGAAACGACGCCTGAGCCGACGGAAGAAAACGACGGGCAGCTGAACGAGCAGGAAGAACGGCAACTGAATGAGCGTCAAGATAAACAGTCGAACGAACATTTAAATCGCTAAATGATTCCGGTGCGACCATGCTGCAAGTAAATAGGAGGACAGCCCGCAGCTTCCCTTTTACAAATGACAATCGGTTCCATTCCATATAACCTTGTCTTTTGATATAGGATGAACCGATTGCTTTGCTGTGGTGAACGATGATATACTATTCCTGCATAGAGAAAACATTCCATATCTTGAATCGGGCGTACAGGGCGTTAAGCGCCGTCAGGGTGTTTACCTATGAACGTCTTGCCGAACAAGGGTGAGTTGTGCACGTACGTGTAATGAAGAACCCCTGTTATACGCACCCCCTCGCGATTTTCGCCATCGGGAGATTCAGTGAGGTGAACAATGAAAGTTAAATGCGTGCTTTGCGAACAAATCGATACCATTGATGACGAATCGTTGCTCGCCAAACGGCTGCGCAACCGCCCGATCCATACGTACATGTGCCGCCAATGCCATGACCGCATTGCCGAAAAAACAAAGCAGCGACTGGCAACCGGAAAATTCCGCTTCTACCGCGGCGTCTGTGCTGAAGATAACTGGTAACCGCAAAAAAAGAGGCTGACTCAAAAGGTCGTTAAACCGACCTTTTGGGGACAGCCTCTGTTTCTTTTCTTTACTATTTGGTTATTTATTCCTTTTTTGAAACGAGAATTTCTCCTTATTTCTGAATTTTATCCTGTTTTTTCTTTGTTGGATCGGTTGTGGCCGCCCACTTTCTCAAATTGTGAGCAGCACAAATAAGCCCCCATTCCAAGGTAATTTTTGGGAGCCCTCTTAACAAAAAGCGCTGAAATTGCTGGTTGTGCTTGATTTGCCCAAACACCGGCTCGTTTTCGATTTGTCGTTTTCGGTACGTCGCCGCCCCTTCTTCCGTGGACAGCCGTTTACGGATCTCTTGCCGTTGTTGTTGATTTCTCAAGGAAACGCGGATGGTTTTCGTGTCTTTGCCTTTGGCGCATGTCGCCTGAAACGGGCATCCGGCACAAGCCGTACAACGATACGTCCGTTTGACGGTAACGTACCCGTTGTCGGTCGTTTCCTTCCGTTCATACACAAACACCAACCGTTCCCCTTTGACGCAAATCCACTCATCCAGCTCCTCATCATACGTCATGTTCTCGATTCGGCCGATCTCCTTCGCCCACGCTTTCGTTTGTTCCCGATCCAACGTGTTGTACTTGATCAGGGCGACTATCTCCTTTTTCTCACAGTACGTGTAGTTCTCCTCACTCCCATAGGCGGAATCCGCAATGGCTTGTTTAGGCATTGGACGCCCATAGGCGGCCAATTGCTCCAAATGCGGAATGAAACATCCGGCATCCCCTGCCCGTTGATGCACGCTAAATCCAGTGATGAATTGGTTCTCTGTCCCAATCTGCACATTGTACCCCGGTTTGAGCTGGCCGTTTTTCATATGGTCGTCCTTCATCCGCATAAACGTGGCATCCGGATCCGTTTTCGAAAAACTGTTCCGTTCGCCTAATCTTTCTTTGTATTCTTCATATTTTTTCTTACGGGGGAGAAGATCTTGTTCCAATTGCCGTTTGGCTTTCTTTAACGTACGATTCTTCGGCTCTTTCTTTAGGCGCTCTTCCACTTGTTCGATGACGGCTTCGATCCTTTCGGACGTGATCGGTGAAGCTTCCAGCTTTTCTTGAAAATCCCCCTCTTGTTCCGCCTCTTCATCTTCTTTCGTCACCTGTTCGATCGAGGCAACGATTTTCCGGAATTTCTCCTCCAGTTTCTGATCGTACTTTTCCGTTGATTTGCGCCAAACGAATGTATATCGGTTGGCATTGGCTTCGATTTTCGTTCCATCCAGAAAATAATCCTCTAACTTGACCAGCCCTTCTTGACGCAGAAGATCGACAATGGAGAAAAACGTTTCGTAAATGATGTCCTTCATCCGTTCCGACCGAAATCGGTTGATCGTGCGAAAATCCGGTGTTTGATGGCCGGATAGCCACATAAAGTAAATGTTTTCTTTCAACTGCTTGGCGATTTGGCGAGAGGAGTAGATCCGATTGGCGTAGGCATACAGGATGACTTTCAACATCATTTTCGGATGATAGGCTGGACGCCCTCCGCCAAGATAGAGGGAAACGAACAGAGCCGGATCCATTTTTTCCACTGCCAGATCCACAATCCGGCAAAGATGATGTTTGGGAATGAAAATTTCAAGATCCATTGGCAAAATGAGTTGATCTCGGTTATAATAAATGTACATAAGAAAACCGTCCTTTCTTTGGTAGGGTTGTGGTGACTCTATTATACCAAAAGAGGAACGGTTTTCTTCTTTTTTATCCAAAAAAGTGTCCCAAAAGCGAACGCTATGCGAACACTTTTGGGACATCCTCTTTTCATTGCTAGGAACCGTACTTTTCTGGTTCGGCTTCGATTTGTCGCCATATCGCTTCAGCCAACTCCGCAGGGAAATAGGACGAATGTTTTTCTCCGCCACGCACATATTCGACAACGTATTGACCGTTCGCTTCATCTTTCACGGCGTTCACCGCTGTCACACCAAAATCGCTTTCCAAGATGGAGAGAAAAAACGACGCCGTGTCGCGTGCCGCTGCATCGTGCGGGCGGGCATTAGCGACAAGATGAAT
The DNA here is from genome assembly GCF_014679705.1 of Geobacillus sp. 47C-IIb. Lineage (NCBI taxonomy): Bacteria > Bacillati > Bacillota > Bacilli > Caryophanales > Anoxybacillaceae > Geobacillus > Geobacillus sp. 47C-IIb. The sequence continues at coordinate 3,005,847 of NZ_CP061473.1, read as the reverse complement.
CGTCAGCCAATTGTAAAGAGCCTCTTGAACCGATTTCATCACGCCACCGCCTTTTCATTTATGGCTGTTCCTCTTGTTTCGCCTCCTTGAGGCGAATTTTGTAAATGATCAATACGAGAGCGGCAACCGTCAATCCTTCTGCTATCGGCAAAAAAACAGCAAAAAACGTTAAAATGGTGCAGCCGAGCGCAAGCAATGTATAAATGATGACGCTTTTTAACAATGGCAGCCGGCGGGCAAAGCCAAGCCGATACACAAGCGCCGAAAGCAACAACACGGTGGCATAAAGCAGCCACATGCCGCGCTCGGGATCTTCGTGTACATCATAGAGTGAAGCGAAAAACGTCAGCCGTTCGAGCACATTCACACGATTCCCCCCCATTCACCTGAATGTCCTGCAAAAACCTAGACCATTCCGGACTTCTCAATCATCAAGCAATACAGCCAGCATACATCCGCCTGTCCGCCTAGGGAATGCCGCTGCCTGCTATTTTGCCTGTTGAGCGGCTTTCTTTTTCTTCTCCGCCTTTTCACGCTCACTTTTGTTTAAGATTTTTTTGCGCAAGCGGATCGATGTCGGCGTCACTTCGCAATATTCATCGTCATTCAAATACTCAAGCGCTTCTTCGAGCGTCAAAAGGCGCGGCTTTTTCATCGTTACCGTCTGCTCTTTCGTCGACGAGCGCATGTTTGTCACATGTTTTTCGCGGCAAATGTTGACGACCAGATCGTTTTCACGGTTATGTTCGCCGACAATCATCCCTTCGTACACTTCCGTACCCGGTTCCACAAAAATTGTGCCGCGGTCTTCAAGCTGCATGATGCTGTAAGCCGTCGCCTTACCGGTTTCCATCGAGACGAGCACCCCTTGACGACGTCCGCCAATCATACCTGGCTGCACTGGGGCATAATGGTCAAACGAGTGATTTAAAATGCCGTATCCACGCGTCAGCGACATAAACTCGCTCCGGTAGCCGATCAAGCCGCGCGACGGCACATGAAAGACGAGGCGCACTTGCCCGTTGCCGCCATGCACCATATCAGCCAACTCGCCTTTGCGGCTGCCAAGCGATTCCATAATGGCACCGGTATATTCTTCAGGAACATCGATAACAACCCGCTCAATCGGCTCACATAGAGCGCCATCGATCTCCTTTACAATGACCTCCGGCTTCGATACTTGCAATTCGTATCCTTCGCGGCGCATATTTTCGATTAAGATGGCTAAATGGAGCTCGCCGCGACCAGAAACGACCCACGCATCCGGCGACTCGGTCGGCTCGACACGCAAGCTGACATCGGTCTCGAGCTGGGTGCGCAGCCGTTCTTCCAACTTACGGGCGGTGACATACTTGCCTTCACGACCGGCAAACGGGCTGTTGTTGACGAGAAACGTCATTTTCAGCGTCGGTTCATCAATGTGAAGTGGCGGTAGCGGCTCTTGGTGGTCAGGCGGGCACACCGTCTCGCCGACATTAATGTCTTCCATTCCAGCAACAGCGACGATATCGCCGGCGTGCGCCTCATCAATCTCAATCCGCTTTAAGCCGATAAAGCCAAACAGCTTCGTGACACGGAATAGTTTCACTGCGCCATCTCTCTTTAACAAGGCGACTTGCTGGCCAGTTCTCATCGTGCCGCGAAAAATGCGGCCGATGCCGATACGTCCGACGTATTCATTGTAATCGAGCAGCGCCACTTGGAATTGCAACGGCTCATCGCGATTGTCAGCCGGCGCCGGAATATGGTTTATAATCGTTTCAAACAAGGCGGTCATGTCGCCATCTTGCCGTTCCGGATCAAGGCTTGATGTTCCGTGCAATGCCGATGTATATACAACCGGAAACTCGAGCTGCTCCTCAGAAGCGCCAAGCTCGATAAACAAATCGATTACTTCATCGACAACTTCCGCTGGACGGGCGAACTCGCGGTCGATTTTGTTGACGACGACGATCGGCACGAGCCGCTGCTCAAGCGCTTTTTTCAGCACGAACCGCGTTTGCGGCATGCAGCCTTCGTATGCGTCGACGACGAGCAAAACGCCATCGACAAGGCGCATAATCCGCTCAACCTCCCCGCCGAAATCGGCGTGCCCCGGCGTATCTAAAATGTTAATGCGCGTTCCTTTATATAACACCGCTGTGTTTTTCGCCAAAATCGTAATGCCGCGCTCCCGCTCCAAATCATTGCGGTCAAGCGCCCGCTCCTCGACTTGTTCGTTTTCGCGAAACGTTCCTGACTGCCGAAGCAGCTGGTCAACGAGCGTTGTTTTTCCGTGGTCGACGTGGGCGATAATCGCAATATTGCGCAGATCCAATCGTTTATTCGTCAATGTCGTTCACTCCCATTAGGCAAACTGCTTGTCTATTATATCACAACCATAGAAAATCAGCATATTTTCCGGTAAACTTAAAAAAGATGCCCCATTTTGCCAGAAAGGAGTCAAGCGGATGAAACGCATCAAGGCTGTGCCGCTGTTGTTTGCGATTCTCGCGGTTGCCGCCATCATGGCGATCGGCGTTTTTATCGCCGAACAAAACATAATCGGTATCGCTGCTTCAGCACTCATTCTCATCGTCATTATGGGCGCCGGATTTGCTCACAAAAAACGGACGCATGAATAAAAAGAGGATGTCCCAAAAGTGTTCGCATAGCGTTCGCTTTTGGGGCACTTTTTTGGGCAAAAAAAGAAGAAAACCGTTCCTTTTTTGGTATAATAGAGTCACCACAACCCTACCAAGAAAGGACGGTTTTCTTATGTACATTTATTATAACCGAGATCAACTCATTTTGCCAATGGATCTTGAAATTCTCATTCCCAAACATCATCTTTGCCGGATCGTGGATCTAGCCGTGGAAAAAATGGATCCAGCTCTGCTCGTTTCCCTCTATCCCGGCGGAGGCCGCCCAGCCTATCATCCGAAAATGATGTTGAAAGTCATCCTGTATGCCTACGCCAATCGGATCTATTCCTCTCGCCAAATCGCCAAGCAATTGAAAGAAAACATTTATTTTATGTGGCTATCCGGCCATCAAACACCGGATTTCCGCACCATCAACCGATTTCGGTCGGAACGGATGAAGGACATCATTTACGAAACGTTTTTCTCCATTGTCGATCTTCTGCGTCAAGAAGGGTTGGTCAAACTAGAGGATTACTTTCTGGATGGAACGAAAATCGAGGCCAGCGCCAACAAGTACACGTTCGTTTGGCGCAAATCAACGGAAAAGTACGATCAGAAGTTGGAGGAGAAATTCCGGAAAATCGTAGCCTCGATCGAACAGGTGGTAAAAGAGGATGAAGAGTCGGAACAAGAAGGAGATTTTCAAGAAAAGCTGGAAGCTTCACCGATCACGTCTGAAAAGATCGAAGCCGTGATCGAACAAGTGGAAGAACATCTAAAGAAAGAGCCGAAGAATCGCACGTTAAAGAAAGCAAAACAGCAATTGGAACAAGACATTCTCCCCCGTAAGAAAAAATATGAAGAATACAAAAAAGTGTTAGGCGAACGAAACAGTTTTTCGAAAACGGACCCCGATGCGACGTTTATGCGGATGAAAGACGACCATATGAAAAACGGCCAGCTCAAACCGGGATATAATGTGCAGATAGGGACAGAGAACCAATTCATCACTGGATTTAGCGTGCATCAACGGGCGGGGGATGCCGGATGCTTCATTCCACATTTGGAGCAATTGGCCGCCTATGGGCGTCCCATGCCTAAACGAGCGATTGCGGATTCCGCCTATGGGAGTGAGGAGAACTACACGTACTGCGAGAAAAAAGCAGATCGTCGCGCTGATCAAGTACAACACATTGGACCGGGAACAAACGAAAGCGTGGGCGAAAGAGATCGGCCGAATCGAGAACATGACGTACGATGAGGAATTGGATGAGTGGATTTGCGCGAAAGGGGAACGGCTGGTGTTTGTGTATAAACGGAAGGAAACGACCGACAACGGGTACGTCATCGTCAAACGGACGTATCGTTGTACAGCATGTGCCGGATGCCCGTTTCAAGCAGCATGTGCCAAAGGCAAAGACACGAAAACCATCCGCGTTTCCTTGAAAAATCAACAACAACGGCAAGAAATCCGGAAACGGCTGTCCACGGAAGAAGGGGCGACGACATATCGAAGACGGCAAATCGAAAACGAGCCGGTGTTTGGGCAAATCAAGCATAATCAGCAATTTCATCGGTTTTCATTGAGAGGCCTCCCAAAAATTACCTTGGAGTGGGGTCTAGTTTGTGCTGCCCACAATTTGAGAAAGTGGGCCACAACGACCGACCCAACAAGGAAAAAATAGGATAAAATTCGGAAATAAGGAGAAATTCCTGCCTCAAAAAAGGAATAAATAACCAAATGGTAAGAAAAAGAAACAGAGGCTACTCTCAAAAGGTCGGTTTAGACGACCTTTTGAGACAGCCTCTTTTTTGCGGCGACACCCCGCACTGTCATTGCCGCAAATAGCGCTGCAAAATTTCCTCGTGCACTCCTGGTTTGGCAGCGAGTACCGAATTGCGGCTGAGCAGATTGAGCGGCTTGCCATCTAAGTTTGTCACGATTCCGCCCGCTTCCTCGATTAAAATCATCCCACCGGCGAAATCCCACGGCGACAGGCGCGGTGAAATATACGCATCCAAGCGGCCGGCGGCGACATACGCCAACTCGAGCGCCGCTGACCCATACGAGCGCGTACCGCGCGCTTCTTTGGCCAACCGGACGAGCGGGCGGTGATCGATGCGGCGGTTTTCCATCAGCCACGTTGCATTGACAGCAATAATTGATTCCGCAATCGGCACCGGCTGCAGGCGGTCAAGCGGCTTGCCGTTGAAAAACACCCCCCGCCCTTTTTGAGCGGAGTACAGCTCGTCAAAGACAACGTCATACACATAGCCAAGCCGGCCGACCCCGTCTTCAAAAATACCGACCGACACAGCGAAATGGCGCTGCTGGTGGATAAAGTTCATCGTTCCGTCAATCGGGTCAATAATCCATACAATGCCGTCCAATACGGCGAGTTCATCGCCGAACCCTTCTTCGCCTAATATATGGTGGCCGGGAAACTGACGGCGGATGTGCTCGGCAAAAAACTGCTCAATGCCACGGTCAACATTCGTTACTAAGTCGTTGCGATTTTCTTTCGTTTCTACGGTCAGCTGTTCAGCAAACGAGGCGCGAATGCGCCGTCCAGCTTCTTCAATCCATTGCCGGGCATATTGGTCGATCTCTTCCCATTTTCCTGCCATGTCAATTCCTCCTGCTTTCGTTATGTATGCAGCAACCGGAAAGGGGGGGACACCGTTCAAGAAAAAAACGAACCGCAAAGATGGTTCGCCTTAAAAATGATCATACTTGAAGGCGCATCAGTTCTTGGCGCAGCTTTTCAAGCCGCCGTTTGCACTCTTTTTTCTTTTCTTCGTCATTTTCCATCATGGCTTCATACAGCGTCGCTAATTCGTAATCGAGCTCGAGTCGCAACACCGCCATGCGTTTGTCTCCGTCTGGTCGTTTCCGCGAATTGGCGGTCTTTTTCATCTCCGTCCGCACCCCTTTCCCTATCATCCGCTAAACTTCCGGCGCTCTTCACGGAATGTGCTGCTTCATTTTGTTTTATATTATATTATGTGGAAAAAGGGGTGTATGCAACTAATTTGTGCGTTTACCTACCGTGCTTCGTCCGCTTCGTTCAATGCGAATCCAGTCACCGTTTTTCGCCTCTTTCGCTTGCTTCATGACCGCATACGACGAATAGCCGCTCGCTTTTTCAAACTCGGCATACAGCCGGTTTTCTTCGCTTTTGGATGGGACGATCTCTTTGAACCGGCGGTAGACGTCCATTAGCTCTTCGCGCTTCATCCCCCGTTCATACACCGTTTCAATAGCCGTAAAAAACTTAATGACATCAATGATTTCCTGTGTTGACCAATCGTAGGAAAATGGGTACGAATAGCCCATTGTTTCACCTCCTCCATTAGTTTGCCCAGCGGCGCCGAATTTGTTCCGCCTCACCAATCATGCGGGCAAACAGCTCAGCAACGGACGGAATGTCGCGAATGAGCCCGATCGCCTGTCCAGCCCAAGCGAACCCTTCCTCCACCTTTCCTTCATAAATGAAGCGGCGATTTGCCTCTCCGCTAATATATTCTTTCAAATCTTCGTACGTGCCGCCTTGGCGCTCAATTTCCAATATTTTCTCCGTCCATTGATTGGCGATCGCCCGCCCCGGCGCCCCAAGCGACCGTTTAATGACGACCGTGTCATGCTCTGTGGCGTTAACGATCATTTCTTTATACACCGGATGGGCATGGACACATTCTTTCGTCGCAATAAACCGCGTCCCCATTTCAATGCCTTCTGCCCCAAGAGCCAGCGCCGCCATCAGCCCGCGCCCATCGGCGATACCGCCAGAGGCGATAACCGGAATCGATACCGATTCGACGACTTTCGGAATGAGGACGAACGTGCCGGTGTCATATTTGCCGAGATGCCCGCCTCCTTCTTGGCCGACGACCATTACCGCATCGGCGCCCAATTCTTCCGCTTTGACCGCTTGGCGGACTGCTGCGACAAGCACTAATGTTTTTACGTCCGTTCCCTTCAGTTGCTCAAAAAACGGTGCCGGATTGCCGCCGGTGACCGAGACAACCGGTACTCCCTCGTCAAGCGCGGCTTCAAGCATATGAGAAAACGCGCGGCCGTGCTGACCGATGGCAAAATTGACGCCAAACGGCCGATCGGTTTTTTCCTTCACTTTGCGAATTTCCTCGCGCAACCGCTCCGGGCTTTCTAGCGACATCGCTGTAATTTGCCCGAGGCCGCCCGCATTCGAGACAGCAGCGGCTAAATCGGCGTACGCTAAATAGGCAAGTCCTCCTTGAATGATCGGGTATGTAATGCCGAGCAATTCTGTCACTCTCGTTTTCCATTCCATCCCCTTATGCCTCCTTTTGGTTTTGTCCTTCTTTTATTTCTTGTTTTCACCGCTGTTTTCCTTTTTCACATAGCATTCATTTCTTCTTTGCAAACGAAAAAATAAATGCTATAATGCACTTGTTTTATTTTAAGGTAAAGAGGTGTGAAAAACCATTGTCGCAACTCGAGACACCATTGTTTACCGGGCTGTTGGAACACGTAAAAAAAGATCCAATCCAATTTCACATTCCCGGTCATAAAAAGGGAGCAGGTATGGATCCGGAATTTCGCGCCTTCATCGGAGAAAACGCCTTGGCGATCGATTTAATCAACATCAGCCCGCTCGATGACTTGCACCATCCGAAAGGGATGATTAAGCGGGCGCAAGAGCTCGCTGCTGAAGCGTTCGGCGCCGATTATACATTTTTCTCAGTGCAGGGGACAAGTGGCGCGATTATGACGATGATTATGTCGGTCGCTGGACCGGGCGATAAAATTATTGTGCCGCGCAATGTCCATAAATCCGTCATGTCGGCGATCGTGTTTTCCGGGGCCACACCGATTTTCATCCACCCGGAAATCGATAAGGAGCTTGGCATTTCTCACGGTATCACTCCCCAAGCGGTCGAAAAAGCGCTTGAACAGCACCCGGATGCCAAAGGGGTGCTTGTCATCAACCCGACATACTTTGGGATTGCCGGCGATTTGAAAAAAATCGTGGAGATTGCTCATTCATACAACGTCCCAGTGCTCGTCGACGAAGCGCACGGAGTGCACATCCACTTCCACGAAGATTTGCCGCTCTCGGCGATGCAAGCCGGTGCTGATATGGCGGCGACCAGCGTTCATAAACTCGGTGGATCACTAACCCAAAGCTCGATCTTGAACGTGCGCGAAGGGCTCGTTTCCGCCAAACATGTGCAAGCTGTTTTGAGCATGCTCACAACGACGTCGACATCGTATTTGCTGCTCGCATCACTCGATGTTGCCCGCAAACAGCTGGCGACGAAAGGTCGGGAACTCATTGACCAAGCGATCCGCCTTGCCGACTGGACGCGGGAGCAAATCAATCAGATTCCGTATTTATATTGTGTTGGCAAAGAAATTTTAGGGACAGAAGCGACATACGACTACGATCCAACGAAGCTGATCATTTCCGTCAAAGAGCTCGGATTGACTGGTCATGACGTCGAGCAATGGCTCCGAGAAACGTACAACATCGAAGTAGAGCTTTCCGATTTATATAACATTTTGTGCATCATCACTCCGGGTGATAGCGAGCGCGAAGCCAGCCTGCTCATCGAGGCGCTCCGCCGCTTATCAGAGCAATTCAGCCACCAAGCTGAAGAAGGAATAAAACCGAAAGTGCTGCTTCCAGATATCCCGGCGCTTGCCTTGACGCCGCGTGATGCGTTTTACGCCGAAACGGAAGTTGTGCCGTTTCACGAGTCGGTAGGCCGAATTATCGCTGAGTTTGTGATGGTGTACCCGCCGGGCATCCCGATCTTTATCCCTGGCGAGATCATTACTGAGGAAAACTTGAAGTATATCGAAACGAATTTGGCCGCTGGCCTCCCTGTCCAAGGTCCAGAAGATGATACACTGCAATCGTTGCGTGTGATTAAAGAATATAAACCGATTCGCTGACCGCACAAGCTAGGTAACTACTAGCTTGTGCTTTTTTTGTGCAAAATAAATGGCGCACATGTGCCCCTTTCACATGTGCGCCTATCCATTCCTTCCCCCGTTTGTTTGACCGTTCTACTCCCGTTCCTCTACTTCGTCGTCATGATCGCAACAATCACATTTTCCGTAAAGCGTTGTCACTTTTTCGTCTTCAAAATACGCAATTGTCGCTTCACATGCTTGACATACGATCGTGCCCATCCCCAAAACCCCTTTATGATGATAAATTCGTTGTTGACTTTATAATAATATATCACATTTCGAATGTCAAGCCTTAATTTGTATGTCACATTTAAAATAATAATAGCCTTTTGCATCAACAAACTTTTTCGCCAACAACCGGAAAAACATGGTACAATGAACGTAAAGAGACAAAAGGATGGCGAAAGGGGAGAGTAGAATTGAACGCATACTTAAAGCTGCCGGCGGGGAAAGCGGTTACAACCGAGGAAGTGAAACAGCTGCTCGAACGCTATCGGACGGCGCTAGGCAAAACGGGAGAACAGCTTGGCTGGGCGTACGAACAGGCCGCTTTCCCGTATACGGTGCACGAACATGACTCAGTTCTATACTTACAAGGGGATAACCGTTTGTATAAAGGAATGGCCATTTCTGTGCGAACAGACGGAGAAGAAACGTTCATTGATGTGGCGCTGCCGCCTGGGGCGACACACGGAGATAAAGGAAAAGCGAACGAATTCAGCAAATGGATAGCGAAAACGCTTGGCGGCGAACTGCATTTGTTTAGCGGCCGGACGATGACATTTAATGGTGCGTAAACAGCGGGCGTTCCACCGCTGTTTTTTATTGCCCAGAAGCCGGGGCAGCGACGACCAAACTTGCTTCGTGAAGGGAAAACACCGGAAATCGGCGACTCCAATGACAGATGAGCAGGGGAAGTCAATGGACGGCTTGCCAAATGAAATGCTGGCCGGTAAAATAAACAGCCGCCGTCACGATCGTCGTCAGCGCTGCTTTACGCGTCGCTAAGCCGAGTTGACGCGCCAGCAAAAACGCTATGTACATAAAGACGCACAACATCAGTCCGCGAAAAAACGGCCGATCTCGCCCTGACAACCACTCGATTAATGAGAAACTGCTCCAAATCATCATCTGCAATAAAAAAGCCACATACGCTTTCATTTCAAACCCATCTCCCGCTTTTCTTTACCATAACGATATGAAACAACAGCGGAAAATAGTATGAGAATTTGGACAAGAAATCGGTATAGAGGATCGTCGTGTCCGATCGATCCGCTTTGGTTGGCATATGAACAAGCAAAAACGGCTTCTCTCCTGCCAGCCTTTGCCCTGAAACAGCTGGCCCAATAAAAAGCGACCGGATGAAGTCAACACTTCAATCCGGTCGCGATGTCGTTACTTCGTAATGATATGAATTGGTGTGCCGAGCGCTACTTCGGCTCCTTCCATCGCGATTTCGCCAAGCGTTGGGTGAGCATGGATCGTCAAGGCGATATCTTCTGCCGTCATGCCGGCTTCAATGGCCAATCCTAGCTCGGCGATCATATCGGATGCGTTCGGGCCGATGATTTGCGCCCCGATGACAACACCGTCTTCTTTGCGAACGACCAGCTTCAGGAAGCCATCTGTGTCGTTCAACGCTAAGGCGCGGCCGTTAGCAGCAAATGGGAACTTCGCTGTGATGACATCAATGCCTTCGTCTTTCGCCTGTTGCTCAAAATAGCCAACCGAAGCGCATTCCGGATCAGAGAAGACAACCGCTGGAATGGCGACATAATCAACGACTGATGGATGACCAGCGATGGCTTCGGCCGCCACTTTCCCTTCATACGACGCCTTATGGGCAAGCGCTGGCCCTGGGACGATGTCACCGATGGCAAAAATGTTCGGGACGCTTGTGCGGCATTGTTGATCCACTTCAATCAAGCCGCGGTCCGTCATTTTAATACCGACTTGTTCAAGGCCGAGTTCATCGGTGTTCGGCCGACGGCCGACCGTCACAAGCACGTAGTCAGCGTCAACGGTTTTCGTTTCGCCATTGGCTTCATACGTGACGGTGACGCCATCTTCACGCTCTTCGGCTCCTTTCGCCAACGCATTCGTCACAATGTCGACGCCTTTTTTCTTTAAGCGACGTTTAATGATGGCCGCCATTTGTTTTTCAAAACCGGACAAAATTTCGCCGGCTCCTTCTAAAATCGTCACTTTCGCTCCGAAGTTGGCGTACGCTGTACCAAGTTCGATGCCGATGTAGCCGCCGCCGATGACAACGAGCGATTTCGGGATTTCCCCGAGGTTGAGCGCGCCGGTCGAATCAAGAATACGGTTCGAAAACTTGAAGTTCGGCAGTTCAATCGGGCGAGAGCCAGTAGCGATAATGGCGTTTTTAAACGTGTACGTCTGCGCACTGTCGCCGTTGACGACACGCACCGTATTCGCATCGACGAAATAGGCTTCCCCTTTGACGATCTCCACTTTGTTTCCTTTTAAGAGCCCTTCAACACCGCCCGTCAACTTTTTGACGACGCTTGCCTTCCATTCCTGTACTTTCGAGAAATCAACAGTGACGTTTTCCGCCTTAATCCCCATCTCTTCGGAATGTTTCGCCTGCTCATAGCGATGACCGGCTGAGATGAGCGCTTTCGACGGAATACAACCAACGTTTAAGCAGACACCGCCTAAATTTGCTTTTTCGACAATCGTCACTTTTTGGCCGAGCTGTGCAGCGCGGATGGCGGCTACATAGCCGCCAGGGCCGGCGCCGACGACGAGCGTTTCCGTTTCAATTGCAAAATCGCCAACTACCATCGTTTTACGCCTCCATTAATAATAGTTCTGGGTCACTTAACAGCCGTTTCACATGGTTGAGTGCTTTTTGTGCCGTTGCTCCATCGATCATTCGATGATCGAAGCTCAACGAGAGCGCTAAGACTGGAGCGGCGACGATTTCGCCGTCGCGGACAATCGGTTTTTCCGCGATGCGACCGATGCCAAGAATCGCTACTTCCGGATGATTGATGACCGGAGTGAACCATTGCCCACCAGCCGAACCGATGTTTGTAATCGTGCACGATGCACCTTTCATTTCATTTGGCGCTAGCTTGCCGTCGCGAGCTTTTACGGCGAGCTCGTTAATTTCTTGCGCCAACGCGAAAATCGGCTTCCGGTCGGCATGCTTAATGACCGGCACGAGCAAACCACGATCTGTGTCAGCAGCGATGCCGATGTTGTAATAGTGCTTATGGATGATTTCTTCTGTTTGATCATCGATTGACGTATTCAGCGTCGGATATTCACGCAACGCCGAAACGAGCGCTTTGACGACATACGGCAAGAACGTCAGCTTGATACCTTTTTCTGCTGCGATCGCTTTGAACTTTTTCCGGTGGGCAACTAGTTTCGTCACGTCGACTTCGTCCATGAGCGTCACGTGCGGAGCTGTATGTTTCGAATTCACCATCGCTTTGGCGATCGCTCGGCGAATGCCGCTCATTTTCTCGCGCGTTTCCGGGAATTCGCCTTCTGGCACAACCGGTGTCGCCGCTGCCTGCGGCGCTGCTTTTTCTTCAGCTTCTGCTGCCGGCGCCGGTTGGGCTGCAGCTTTCGCACCGCCAGCAAGGAAAGCATCGATATCTTCTTTCAAGATGCGGCCATTTTTCCCCGTTCCTTGGACGAGACGAATGTCCACACCTTTTTCACGCGCATATTTGCGCACAGACGGCATCGCGATGACGCGACGATTTGGATCGGCTTCTGCTGCAGCCTCTGCTGCGGCTGCCGGGGCGGTGGCCCCAACGCTTTCTTCTTTCGACACCGTTTCCGTTTTTTCCTCTTTTTTCGCCTCTTCTTCGTGCTCTTGTCCTTTAAACGTCATGTTTTCATATCCCGGTGCGTCGAGCGTGATAAGCGTTTGCCCGACCGTCGCAACGGTTCCTTCCGGGACAAGAATCTCAAGCACTTTTCCTTTGACCGGCGACGGGATTTCTACGACTGCCTTGTCGTTTTGTACTTCACACAACACATCATCTTCGTTCACTTCATCGCCTGGTTTCACAAACCATTTCACGATCTCGCCTTCATGAATGCCTTCGCCAATGTCCGGCAGCTTAAATTCAAATGCCACTGTATGTCGACCTCCTATCGATTGCCGAAAATAGGCGGGGGAATGCGATCTGCTCCCCCGGGACTTGTCCATTATCAGAAGTTCATTACTTTTTTCGCCGTTTCAATCACATCTTTAAAGTTCGGCAGCCAAACCGATTCCGCTTGGGCGAACGGATAGACCGTATCCGGCGCGGCAACGCGGAGCACCGGCGCCTCAAGGCTTAAGATGGCCCGTTCGTTAATTTCGGCAACGACATTGGCAGCGATGCCAGCCTGCCGCTGTGCCTCTTGAACGACAATGGCGCGGCCTGTTTTTTCCACCGAACCAATGATCGTTTCGATGTCGAGCGGCTGCACGGTGCGCAAGTCGACGACTTCAGCAGAGATGCCTTCCTTCTCTAATTCTGCCGCCGCTTTTAACGATTCATGCACCATGGCGCCGTAAGCGATGATGGTGATGTCTTTTCCTTCACGCTTAATGTCCGCTTTGCCGATCGGAATCGTGTACTCCCCTTCTGGTACTTCTTGGCGGAACGAACGATACAGTTTCAAATGTTCAAGGAAAATGACCGGGTCGTTGTCGCGGATCGCCGAAATGAGCAACCCTTTCGCATCATACGGCGTCGACGGAATGACCACTTTTAAACCTGGCTGTTGGGCGACAAGCCCTTCTAAGCTGTCCGAGTGCAATTCCGGTGTATGAACGCCACCGCCAAACGGTGAGCGAACCGTAATCGGCATATGGTAACGGCCGCCCGTACGATAGCGAATGCGCGCCATTTGTCCGGAAATCGAATCCATTACTTCATAAACGAAGCCAAAAAACTGAATTTCCGGCACCGGACGAAACCCTTGCAGCGCCAAGCCGACTGCCAAGCCGCCGATTCCTGATTCGGCCAGCGGCGTGTCAAATACGCGCTCCTCGCCGAACTCAGCTTGCAGCCCTTCGGTCGCCCGGAATACGCCGCCGTTGACCCCAACGTCTTCCCCAAAAATCAGCACGTTCGGATCATTTTTTAACTCGATGCGCAGCGCATCGGTGATCGCTTGAACCATTGTCATTTGCGCCATGGCTTACTTCGACTCCTTCTCTTTGTAAATTTCATACTGTTCCTTTAAGTTCGCCGGCAACTCTTCGTACATGATGCTGATTAAGTCGGTTACTTTTTGTTTCGGCGTTTCATCGGCTTTTTTAATCGCCTCTTTGATGTCCTCTTTCGCTTGCTCGATGACGCGGTTTTCTTCTTCCTCGCTCCATAAACCTTTCGCTTCTAAGAACTTGCGGAAACGCACAAGCGGATCTTTTTTCGCCCATTCGTTTTCAAGCTCTTTCGAACGATAGCGAGTCGGATCGTCACCGGACATCGTGTGCGGACCGTAACGGAAGCAAAGCGTTTCGATGAGCGTCGGCCCTTCACCGTTAATGGCACGCTCGCGAGCTGCCTTCACCGCTGCATAAACCGCAAGCGCATCCATGCCGTCGACTTGGATGCCCGGAATACCGGCAGCAACTGCCTTTTGTGCTAACGTTTTGGCGACTGTTTGCTTTTCGACCGGTGTCGAGATAGCAAATCGGTTGTTTTGCACAACAAAGATGGCCGGTGCTTTAAACGCCCCAGCAAAGTTGATCCCCTCATAGAAGTCACCTTGCGATGTACCGCCGTCGCCCGTGTATGTAATGGCTACTGCTTTTTTTCCACGCATTTTCAAGCCGAGCGCCACACCGGCTGCTTGAATGTATTGTGCACCGATGATGATTTGCGGCGGCAAGGCATTGACGTCTTCTGGAATTTGGTTTCCATGGAAATGGCCGCGTGAGAACAAGAATGCTTGATAAAGCGGCAGCCCGTGCCAAACGAGTTGTGGGACGTCACGGTATCCCGGCAAAATGAAATCCTCTTTTTCAAGCGCGAAATGGCTGGCAATTTGGCTCGCCTCTTGCCCGGCAGTCGGCGCGTAAAAGCCGAGACGGCCTTGGCGGTTTAAGGAAATGGAGCGTTGGTCAAGAATGCGCGTATATACCATCCGGCGCATTAGCTCTTTTAGTTGTTCATCGCTTAAATCCGGCATCGCCTCTTTATTAACGATTTCGCCTTCTTCATTCAAAATTTGGAACGTCGGAAACTGCTCGGCCACTTTCTCGAGCTGCTCCGCAAACGGAAACTGGGAGGTCTTCACACCCATTTTGTTCACCTCTGCCTTTCGTCAAAAATTTGGAAATCAGGCTACATTCACCCATATACTATTAATGTACCCAAAATGAAGAAGAAATAAAAAATGGCCACCGCTTGGCGCAGTTGCAAACGAATGCGGCTTCAAAAATCTGTATTATTGTTTTTGGTTTTCAAATTAGTACAATGCCCATTCACATGCTTTAGTTTACACTTTATTTTCAAAGCCGTCAATGTCTTTGATTCGCCATCACTAAACTGGTTATATTTAGGAAAAAAAGTCACTTCAAAAGAATCTGTTATATCACATAGTCAACACCCTGTATTAGTCCTGTGTTATATTTTGAAAAAATATAAATCATATGACCACCTTTCTTATTGTTGAGAGCGTTTTCTAATTTAAACTTTATACCCCAATAATATATTAGACAGATTATCACATTTTCATTTACGGCAGCTGAGCATTTTGTTAGACTAAAATGTAAACAGCGATGCCAAAGACAGGGAGTGAAAAAGTGGATGATTACGATGAAAGACATCATTAAAGAAGGGCATCCGACGTTGCGGAAAGTCGCCGAGCCAGTTCCGTTACCAGCTTCGGAGGAGGATAAGCGCATTTTGCAAAGCTTGCTTGATTATCTCAAAATGAGCCAAGATCCGGAGATGGCGGCGAAGTACGGTCTGCGCCCCGGCATTGGACTGGCTGCTCCGCAAATTAATGTATCAAAACGGATGATCGCCGTCCATGTCACTGACGAAAACGGAACGCTCTACAGCTATGCGTTGTTCAACCCAAAAATCGTCAGCCATTCCGTACAGCAATGTTATTTGACAACCGGGGAAGGCTGCCTGTCAGTTGACCGCGATGTGCCAGGGTATGTGCCGCGCTATGCCCGCATTACCGTCACCGGCACGACAATTGACGGCGAAGAAGTCACATTACGCCTGAAAGGATTGCCAGCTATCGTCTTCCAACATGAAATTGATCATTTAAACGGCATTATGTTTTACGACCATATTAATCCATCCGACCCCTTTAAAGCTCCGGACGGAGCGGTCCCAATCGGGCGTTAAAAATGACTCGGCTCTGGAAAACCTATGGTTTATGAATCAAGAGATCGGTTTCTCAAATTGACAACTCTTTTTCCTCACCGTGTTTAAGAACTGCTGCGCGACGGAAAACAGCTGTTTTCTCCTACCTTCTAGGCATTTTCACAAGCAAAAAGCGGTTCCGCTGGATGAGCGGAGACCGCTTTTTTTATGGAAGTAATTGCAATTGTTTCAGTCCGTGCCATATCCCTTCTTCATCGACCGGTTTCGTGACAAAATCGGCAACCCGTTTTACTTCTTCATGGGCGTTGCCCATCGCCACCCCGGTTCCGACAAATGACAGCATTTCGATGTCATTTAATCCGTCACCAAACGCATACACATCCTCTTTGTCGATCCCAAGCTTCTCGATCATGAGACGGATGCCTTCCGCCTTAGATCCACCCGCCGGCAGCACGTCAGTTGACACATCGTGCCAGCGGACAAAACGGAACTCCGGATAGTTGCGCACATATGGCGCTTCTTCTCCAGCGCGGCAAAATAACAGCGCTTGATAAATGTCTTTGTTTTCGTAATACAAAGGATCGACGGGCGGATGGGCGAATTTCAGGCTCTCCATGCTGACATGAATATGCGGATGGTCGTCGACGCTCGCTCTCATTTCCTCTGCGTCCATAAAGACGAGCGGGTGACCGTTTTGATGGGCCTCTTCCGTCAGCATCCTCACTTTCTCACGGCGGAGCGGTTGTTTATGCAGCACGCTTCCCTCAAAGACAACGTATTGCCCGTTAAAGCTGACGAATGAATCAATGCCAAGCCGATGGCGTATATGTTCAAACATAAACGGCGCCCGTCCGGTAGCGATGGCCACATAGACGCCCGCCTGTTTCAGTTGACGGATCGCTTCAATAGTTGACGGTGGCAACTGTTTTTTCTCGTCAAGCAACGTGCCGTCGATGTCGAAAAACACAATTTTTCTACCCACATTCTCTTCCCCTTGCCGAAAATGTATTCACTGTCTACCGTACTGAAAAACGATCTGAATGTCAATCGAAACGCGACGATTCGTTCCAATTTTCCCCATGAAAAACAAGCCTTCGCCTACATATCCTATATAATAGAACATTTACTTTCGCTGCAAAATGAGTACAATAAAAAGTAAGGAGTGATGAAAAATGTTGAAAAAGCTGAAAAAAAAGCTGCTTCAACAATGGAAAGATTTGCTCCGAAAAAAATTGATCGCCTAACCGTTGCAATGATAGCCCTTCTTTACGAAGGGCTTCTTTTCCCACTTTGGCGAATGAAATAGCCAAAACTCGTCAAAGATGGTACATATCATCGGCACATCTGCCATCTGTTTTTTGCTTTTGGCAATAAAAAACATGAAAACGAGGGTTAATTCCTATATAATAAAAAAGCAATCATTGTACGATAAGGAGAGATTTCACGATGATTTTCAAAGTGTTTTATCAAGAAAATGCGGACGAAGTGCCCGTTAGAGAAAAAACAAAAACGCTCTACATTGAAGCAGAATCAGAGCGGGACGTACGCCGAAAACTGCAGGATCGTTCGATCAATATCGAGTATATTCAGCCGTTAGAGGGAGCGCATTTGGAGTACGAAAAGCAAAGCCCTAACTTTCAAGTATTGGAGATTTCATCATGAAACTATTGACAGACCAACAAGTTGGCGTTTTTGCCCTCGGCGGACTGGGTGAAATCGGGAAAAATACATACGGCGTACAATTTCAAGATGAAATCATTGTCATTGACGCGGGCATTAAATTTCCGGAAGACGAACTGCTCGGCATCGACTACGTCATCCCGGATTATTCGTATTTAGTGAAACATGCAGAAAAAGTGAAAGGTTTGTTCATTACCCACGGGCATGAAGACCATATTGGCGGCATTCCGTATTTGCTTCGGCAAGTGAATATCCCTATTTACGGTGGGAAACTGGCGCTTGGGCTCATTCGCAATAAACTCGAAGAACACGGATTGCTTCGTCAAGCTAAACTCATTGAAATTCGTGAGGACGATGTCATTCGTTTCCAAAAAACAGCAGTCACCTTTTTCCGCACGACGCACAGCATTCCAGACAGCTACGGCATCGTCGTCAAAACACCGGTCGGCCAAATCGTCCATACCGGAGATTTTAAATTTGACTTTACGCCGGTTGGCGAGCCAGCCAATTTGACGAAAATGGCGGAAATCGGGAAAGAAGGCGTCCTTTGTCTGCTTTCGGACAGCACAAACAGCGAAATTCCGCATTTCACGATGTCAGAACGGCGGGTCGGTGAAAGCATTCACGACATTTTCCGTAAAGTGGACGGACGAATTATTTTCGCGACGTTTGCCTCTAACATCCACCGACTTCAGCAAGTGACGGAAGCTGCAGTCGCCAACAATCGGAAAATTGCCGTCTTTGGCCGCAGCATGGAAGCAGCCATTGAAATCGGCCAAGATCTCGGCTACATTAAATGTCCGAAAGGCACGTTCGTCGATGCAAACGAAATCAATCGACTCCCAGCAAACCAGGTGACCATTTTATGCACCGGCAGTCAAGGCGAACCAATGGCGGCCCTATCACGCATCGCCAACGGTACGCACCGGCAAATTCAAATCATCCCGGGCGACACGGTTGTCTTTTCTTCGTCGCCGATTCCGGGCAACACGGTGAGCGTCAACCGAACGATCAACATGCTATACCGGGCCGGCGCCGAAGTGATCCACGGTCCGCTCAACGATATTCACACGTCGGGACACGGCGGGCAGGAAGAACAAAAACTAATGATCCGGTTGATGAAACCGAAATATTTTATGCCAATTCACGGCGAATACCGCATGCAAAAAATGCACGCCAAGCTTGCCATCGACTGCGGTGTGCCAGAGGAAAACTGCTTTATTATGGATAACGGTGAAGTGCTCGGCATCAGCGACAGCGAAGCACGCATCGTCGGCAAAATTCCGTCCGGCTCTGTCTACATCGACGGCAGCGGCGTCGGCGATATCGGCAACATTGTCTTGCGCGACCGTCGCATTTTGTCGGAGGAAGGGCTCGTGATCGTTGTTGTCAGCATCAATATGAAAGAATTTAAAATCGCGGCCGGTCCTGATATTATCTCCCGCGGCTTCGTCTACATGCGCGAGTCAGGTGATTTGATCAGCGAGGCACAGGCGCTCATCACCAAACATCTCGAAAAAGTGCTCGAGCGAAAAACGAATCAATGGTCGGAAATTAAAAATGAAATTACGGAAACGCTCGCTCCGTTCTTATATGAACGAACGAAGCGGCGGCCGATGATTTTGCCGATCATCATGGAGATTTAACCAAAAAGGGTGTCCTTTTCGCAAGGACACCCTTTTCTATATAACATGACCAGCCTCTAGAGGAGTGATCACCTAACGGGGACGCGGCGCAAACATGTCGCTTCCCCACCAAAGAAACCTTGATTTCACTCCCCTCCTAAAACCGCTGCACAACAGGAAACGATCGTTGTTCACCAAC
The DNA here is from genome assembly GCF_014679705.1 of Geobacillus sp. 47C-IIb. Lineage (NCBI taxonomy): Bacteria > Bacillati > Bacillota > Bacilli > Caryophanales > Anoxybacillaceae > Geobacillus > Geobacillus sp. 47C-IIb. The sequence goes on along the minus strand of NZ_CP061473.1, from coordinate 2,986,429 downwards.
CTTTTAATATAGAACACAAATTTCCAAAACAGGGAGGCTAGGAACGAATCTGAACGCAGACATTTCATATCACACCGCTAGCCAACGACCTTTTCTTCAAACCGGTCAATGTCGCTGTCAGCGCCGATAACGACCAATACATCGCCTTTACGGATGATTTCCGAGGCAAGCGGTGAGACGATGACACTCGCCCCTCGCTTAATGGCGACAATGTTAATGCCATAGCGGGCACGAATGTCAAGCTCGAGCAGCGAATGACCGTCGAGTCTCTCGCTCGCTACAATCTCGACGATGCTATGTTTGTCGGACAGCTCCAAATAATCCAAGACGTTGTTCGAAAGGAGATTATGAGCGATCCGCTCACCCATATCCCGCTCCGGATGCACGATTTGATCAGCGCCGATTTTTTTCAGCACTTTCTCGTGGTAATCGTTCGTCGCCTTGACGGTAATATGATTGACGCCGAGCTCCTTTAAAATGAGCGTCGTCAAAATGCTTGCCTGAATGTTGTCGCCGATCGCAACAATGACGTGGTCAAAGTTGCGGATACCTAAGCTTTTTAGCACGTTTTCGTCAGTCGTGTCGCCAACCACAGCGTGCGCGGCAATCGACGCAAATTCATTCACCCGATCTTCATCAATATCAATCGCGAGCACTTCCATCCCTTGTTCGCTCAACGTGCGGCAAATGCTCCCCCCAAATCGCCCAAGACCGATTACAGCAAACTGTTTCTTTTTCATCATTGACTCCTCCAACAATGGTCAATCATCGCTTCTTCCCCTCATTTTAGCAAAAAAAGAAAAGGAACGAAAACGATTCTTCGCTCCTTTTCGGACAACCATTACGCCTACTCTCTCTTTTCTGCTTCTTCGAGCACGCGGTTGACGTGTTTTTCGAGCATGTTCATGCCGCCGCTGCCTGCTTGGAAATGGCGGAGCTTTCCTTCAACGTCGAACACGTAATACGACGGAACGTATCGGTTTTCAAACGCGTCGGCGATTTTATGCTCGTTGTCGACGAAAATCGGCTGAGTAATGCCGTACTTTTCAGCTATTTTTTTCACGAGTTCAATGTCTAAATCGTATTCCGAGCGCGGCATATGGACGGATACCATATGGAGTTTCTCTTTATATCGGTCACGGAATTCGTTCACTTGCGGCATCACTTCCTTGCACAAATGACAGCTGACCGACCAAAAATGGATTAGCGTTGGTTTTTCACCGATCAATTCATCTCTTGATACGTCTCCATTTAACGTTGCCGTTGCTCCGGTCAGTTCCGGCATTGGTTCACGCAGTTTCACACCTCATCCCTCCATATGGAAAAAGAAAGGCCTAACTCCCCGTTAGACCTTTTCCATGCTCAATGCGACTCTCCTTGCAGCGTCAACGTCGGTTGTCCTGGCTTCCAGTTTGCAGGGCAGAGGCCGCCGGTTTGCAACGCTTGCAGCACGCGCAATACTTCATCGACATCGCGGCCGATATTGTTATGGTGAATGACGGCATATTTCAACTCACCGTCCGGATCGATGATGAACAAACCGCGCAGTGCGACCCCTCTTCTTCAATGAGCACGCCGTAATCACGCGAAACTTGCTGCGTCCGATCAGCAGCGAGCGGGTATTTAATTTGACCGATGCCGTTTTGGTTTCGCGGTACGTTCATCCATGCTTTATGCGAGTAAACAGAGTCAGTCGATACACCGATCACGACTGCATTTAAGTCTTCAAATTCATGATAGCGGTCAGATATCGCTGTAATTTCCGTCGGGCAAACGAATGTAAAGTCGAGTGGATAGAAGAACAGCACCGTCCATTTGCCATTTTTCATGTTTTCCTCAAGGCTGACACGGCCAAACTCTCCATTCGGCAGGACAGCCTCCATTTCAAAACGTGGAGCTTGTTTTCCGACTAAGCGCTCTGCCATATGTAAGCCCTCCATTGCTAAAAATAGTGATGTCATACCAATCACTGACATCATTCATTGCAACACCGTAAACCATTTCTTTCATCGTTTAGGGGATGCAACGGCTACGTCTTTATTAGTTCACGCAAACCTTCCGAGTCGGCTTGTCCATGCTATCGTCCCCATAAAAAACGGGCTGCTGGCGCACACAGCCCGACAATCGTTACCGAAGCTTTTGTTCGATTTTTTGGCAAATTTCTTCCGCAGTAAGTCCGCTCGCTTCAATGACCGGACCGGATGTGATTGTGTTTTGAATGCCGGTGACGTTTGTATCCAAGCCAGTAATGACACAGCAATCGCAACCTCTAGCATCTTGTTCACTGCGCAGCGGAACAACGTCATATCCTCTTTCCTTCAACACCTGCTGCACGTCAGTCAGCGATTGCTCGACACCGATTTTCGCCATCACACTCCACCTCCTCACACACATAATGTGTCTTAATCGAGGTGGAACTATACTTCACTCCATATTTCCTTTCCACGAAAAATAGCTGATTAAAAAGGCGATGGCCCGATCGATTGCCGCTTCATTCGGGACTAGCTTCGCATGGTGCAGCCCGTACGGGGAATCAACGCCAAGCCAAAACATAAAACCAGGAATTTCTGCCAGCATATAGCCAAAATCCTCACCGGTCATCGCCTCTTTGCAGCGAATAACATTCATATCAGTATGTGTCTCAGCAAATTGGATAAATTCCGTTGTCAGTGCCGGGTTATTGTACACTTCGTGGTACATGGCACCGTAATCAATCACCGCCTCACATTCATAGGCCACTTCCACCCCACGGACGAGCGCTTCAATCCGCCGCTTCACTGCCTGCATGGCATCGATCGACAGCGTCCGGATCGTCCCTTCGAGCCGAGCATGTTCGGCGATGACGTTTTGCACTGTCCCACTGGTAATCTTTCCGATCGTAATGACGGCGCTGTCAAGCGGATCAACGTTGCGAGCGACGATCGATTGCAGCTGGGTGACGAGCGCACAGGCGGCAACGACCATATCGTTGGCTAGATGCGGAAACGCCGCATGGCCGCCTTTCCCTTTTAAGTCAATAAACAGCTCCGACGTATTGGCAAACAACAGGCCTTCTTTCGTTGCAATTGTGCCGACTGGATATTCCGGGGCAATATGCAAAGCAACAATCATATCCGGCTTCCACTCGCGCATTATATCGCTTTCTAACATCGGCTTCGCCCCACCTGGCCCTTCTTCGGCCGGCTGAAAAATAAACAGCAAATCGTCTCTGATTGGATTGTGGGCAAAATGGGTCAACACGCCAAGGGCAATGCTCATATGGACATCATGACCGCACGCATGCATTTGCCCTGCATGCTCGGAGCGGTACGGCAGACCAGTTTCTTCGCTGATCGGCAAGCCGTCGATATCAGCACGGTAGCCGATCGTTTTTCGCGGTGCTGTTCCGCTGACTTTCACAAAAATACCTGTTTTCCATGTCCGGACATCAAGCCGCTCTTGCGGCAGAGATTGAATATAATTAAGCAAATATTGCTGTGTTTTAAACTCCTGAAACCCGAGCTCGGGAATTTTATGCAAGTCGCGACGAATGGCGACAAATGGGCTGATCGTTTCCATCCTCTCTCCTCCATCGGAAAAAAGCTGTCCTGTGAGCGGACAGCTTTTTGATGTGATTATAATTGGCGAAGCTCTTGTTTAATTTCCGTTTTCGCTCTTGTTTGTTCATCGATTTGTTTAATAACGCGCGCCGGTACGCCGGCCACGACCGTATATGGCGGCACGTCTTCAACGACAATCGCGCCAGCAGCGACGACCGCCCCTTTGCCAACGGTGACACCTTCTAAAATGACAGCATTGGCTCCGATAAGAACATCATCTTCGATCACGACTGGCTTCGCTGATGGCGGTTCAATTACCCCAGCCAACACCGCACCAGCGCCGATATGGCAGTTTTTCCCTACCGTTGCCCGACCGCCGAGCACGGCGTTCATATCGATCATCGTCCCTTCGCCGATGACGGCGCCGATGTTAATGACCGCTCCCATCATAATGACAGCATTGTCGCCGATCTCGACGTGATCACGAATAATGGCGCCCGGCTCAATGCGCGCTTTCACTCCTTTTAAATCCAGCAGCGGGATGGCCGAATTGCGACGATCATTTTCGACGACATAGTCCTCAATTTTGTCTTGATTCGCTTCGATGGCGGCTTGAATGTCTTGCCATTCGCCAAACACGACACCGGCGTTGCCAGTGATAAACGTTTTCGCGCTTGAGCCGAAATCGATACCCTCGAGATCCCCTTTTATGTACACTTTAACAGGCGTTGATTTTTTGCTGTTTTGAATAAACGAAATGATTTCATTGGCGTCCATCATCTTCATAGCCAATATCCTCCTTATTCCTGTGTTCTTTTTTTACTTTAGCAAACCAGAGAGCCTTGTGACAAGCACCAATTCATCGAGCAAAATGCCGTAATGTCTTCTCGAAGGCTTGTACTTGTGGAAGTTGCCATGCCACTTCCGAACTGATCAGCCATGTATCTCTGGTCATGGGCTCACCATGCTTCGTTTTTAACGGTATCATGTGAACAAGATGTTGTTCTCGATCACCTAAAGCAATTTCCGGTAAAATCGCATAACCAACGCCATGATAAGCAAGCTGTTTGCATGTTTCAATTTGATCGACCATCACCGTTCGTGGCGGCAAGGCTTGAAATTGCTCATGCCACCATTGTTGAATATGCAACGAATAAGTTGAATCGCTTTTAAATTGAATAAATGGCCGATCAGTATGGCGCAATTGCTCCAAAGATTGAATTTCTTGGTCTACTAAATATAGCTGATCGGTAAATAAACGTGTCGCCATCCCGCTCCAATTTGGCTTTCCACGAACAATCCCAAGTTGACATCGATTTTCATACATATGACTTAGGACTTCACTTGTCCATCCCGTCATCAACGAAACGTTTACATTGGGGTATAACTTCATAAACCTTTTTAACACGGCAGGCAGCCAATGTTGAGCAACGATGGAAGCCACCGCTATCGTTAATGTCCCGCTGATTTGCCCGACCAGTTGTTTCATTTCTTCTTTTACTTTGTTCGTTTTCTGCACAATTTCTTTGGCAAGCTGAACAATCTTTTCCCCCTCTGGTGTTAGCAGCAATCCGCGCTGAGACCGGATAAATATTTTCACATTCCAGCTGGCCTCGATCGTCTGTAGCCGTTGGGATAGTGCAGACTGGGTAACATACAGCCGGACAGCGGCTTTTCTCATATTTAATTCTTCCGCCAAAACAGTGAGGATTTCATACTCTGAAATATTCAAAACGATCATCCCTTTGATAAGTTTTTCTTATCATTTATGTCTATTTTTTTCACATTTTCTTATCGTTATAACAAAAATAAAATAGTTGTAGAACCCTTATCGAAAGGAGAATCTCTACATGGACTGGATCCTGTTTGTCCTCATTGGGTTTGCTACTTCATTCGTTGGTACATTAGCTGGCGGCGGTGGCCTTATCAGCATGCCCGTTCTGCTCACGCTCGGTGTTCCGATCCATCAGGCCATTTCCTCCGCAAAGTTTTCCAATACCATCAGCTCGTTTTCCAGCTTCTTCGTCTTGTTTCGCCAGCAAAACATTCGTGGGAAACAACTGCTTCTGATCATCCCGATCAGCCTCGGCGGGGGAGCCACAGGAGGGGCCATCGCCTCGCTGTTGTCCGAACGAACAATGACTATCATCGCGGTCATGTTGCTGTTGTTTGCACTATGCCTGCAACTTTTCAAAAAAAAGCCCAAATCAGCGGCAACAGCCCCTGCTCTCCCAAAAATTTTCTATCCGATTTTGTATGGCATTAGCGTCTATGATGGCATGTTTGGCCCCGGCCAAGCCACCATGCTCATGTATGCTTACTTACGCGCCGGCATGGATTACTTATCGGCCATGGCGCTGACAAGATTCCAAACGTTCATCAGCTGCTTTGGCGCAATGGCGTCTTATCTATACAGCGGCCTTATGAACTGGCATATCGCTCCGTTCTTGGCGATGGGATCGTTGATCGGCGCTCAAGTATCGGTTCGAGTCGCACAAAAACTGAAACAAAACCAGCTGCGCTTAATCTTACACACGATTACTTTTCTGCTCATTGTTCAGCTTCTTTTCGGCCTGGTTTCCGGCCGCCATTAAGCCTCCGCAGCTGTTTATTGAATTGCTTCAATATTTCACGGCGAGTAAAAATCCCTTCAAAATAACCGTTTTCATTTTCGACGCAGACAAACGGATGGTTGACAATCAGTCCGAGAGCCTTCAGCAAGCTGTCGTCAAGCTGCAGGCGCGGAATGTTTCGATTCATCACTTCCTCGACCTTCATCGTCTCGAGCCGTTCAAACTCGATGCGCTCCAATCCTAACAGCGCGTCCATAATCATCGTCATGCCAATTAGCCCGTGCAGTTTATACGATGTATCAAGAACTGGAATTGCTGAATAGCCGGTTTTTGTCAAGACGAGCAGCGCATGATCCAAATAGTTTTCAGGCTGAACGTGCGCAACTTTATCAGCAGGGATGAGAAATGGTTTAACTGTCATGTTGGCCAACTGTGTATTTTCTAACCATGTCATGCCAATGTTCCGCCTTTCTCTTTTTACGTCTTCTCCTCTCCGATTTTATCATATCATAAAAAAGACTATCGCTTCTTGCCAAGCGATAGCATAGAACGACATTTTACTCTTCCTCCGTTAAAAGGCGGTCGTATAAACGTAAAAGCTGCCGATATCGTTGTTCATCGGCTTCCTTATCCCCGTTTTCAATATCCGCTAGCTCAGAGCGGACAAGTTCGAGTGCATATTGCTGGCTGAACAGCACCTCAAGCAACAATGACGCCTCCTCGCCCGACAGCCGCAACGGCAGCCGCTTCGCCATCTTCATTCCTCCTTTGCCTCTTCCGCTTTCATATATATTCAGTGGCAAAGGAAAAAAGTCGTGGAAAAAAGCGTCATTCGCGGACAAGCAAAAAGGCCATCCGTATGAATGGCCTTTTTTCAATAATAGCGCAACGCCAAATAACCGATGGCAAAAATAGCGAGCAGGACAGCAAGCACGTAAGCAAGCAACACCGGGTTACGTAAATAGGCATGTTCCTGTACCGTTTTCGGAATCGGTCCATCAAGCTCCCCTTGCCAACGCTGTTGGCGGCCGAGGCGAACCGTATAGACGAACCCGATGATCGCAATCAATACAGAGAGGGCAGATAACACAAAAGTCAGCTGTGCCATAAGTTTCACCTCATGTTTACTTTGCCGCAATAAGATGATTTTATACCATCAATAATGGGCGTCATGCTCAAATAAATAACTGTACGACAAATCGATAAACAAATAATGATGCTCATCAATCGGGTACGAGTACGTCCGAATCGTCTCCCCGGTTTCAATGTCTGTATATAAATCCGATAGAATCCCTCTGCGGCGCGAACGCATGCGAATAATGTTTTCCAAAAAATACGGACGCCAACTCCAATTTTTCATGTAATATTGTTGCTGCAACTCCCAGCGGCTACCGCGCTTAAACATATTGCCTGATTGCTGAAAACCGTCCTCATCACAAACGTAAATGCGGAAGCAAACGTCATTCAGTTCGTCAGCCAATAGTGAAATGAGCTCATTAAAGCTGCTCACTTTTTTATATTTGCCAAGCAACGCGGCAACCCGTTGCTGAAACTGCTCAGAAATTTGATACAGTGTCTCAAGCTTTTTCTTTTCTTGTTGGATAAACCGATGGCATTCTTGGCGGAGAAGCTCTTTCAACAGATCACGCGGCACCACCTCTGGCGCCGGCTTGGCCAAATAATACCCTTGGTAATAGCGGCCGCCATGCCGCCAAGCGTACTGGAGCTGAAATGATGTTTCAATATCTTCATACAGAAGCGTCGCTCCGATTTTGCGCGCCAACAATGAAATGGAATGAACGATTTCTTGATAAGCTTGGTGGACAGACGTTTTCCGCAATTCATGCAAATCAATTTTTAAAATATCAGGCGACAAAACGCCGATCCGCTCGAGATGAATGCTATGTTCGGCGATATTATCGACCGCCACCTTAATGCCGTACGTGCGGATATACGTCAATAAATGGCTGAACTGATCCAAGTCGCCTTTAAAATGTTGCTCGTTAATTTCCAATACGATACGGCTAAGCGCCAACCCTTTCGCTTCATAAGCAAGAAGCAATTGCAAAAACGATTCGCCGCGGTCAAGCATTAACAAATTGGCGTCACGGTTTAAAAAGATGAGCAGCGTCTGGTCGGGCAGCGACAAAAAATAATCAAGCGCCTTTTTTGTAATGACATCATCCACTTCAATGCGAAACTCTTCCGGGATCGTGTCGTCATGAAAAAACGGCCCGAGGCTGACTGGCCCCGCTTCCGTTTGAAATCGCCCGAGCACTTCATACCCGATGACCCCATGCTCATCGGCGCTAAAAATCGGCTGATAGTACGGGATTGCTTGCGACAAGTTGGCCATCACGTCTAATGCATCCATCATGCTCACCTCATTCTCGTCGACCATCTTTGACTTTATTATACCATATTGACCAACCTTTTCCGGAACGAAAAAACGGATCTCCTAATCATAGGAAATCCGTTTGGACAGCAGCCGTTGTTCCACAAATGTAAGGCAAAATCCACTTAGAAAGTCGGTGATTTCATAACAACACAGCCAAGAAAGACATTTGCTAAATGGAGAAACCTTATGAACCTTGTCCTTCGTAGCGATTGAGGATCGCTGAATAAAGAAAGGACAGTGATTTTTTCACTAGCACGTTCGTTAAAACGGTCGCCGATTCAGCCATTGACCGCCGTCAACCGTGATGCAGGCACCGTTGATGTAAGCGGCTTCATCTGAAAGTAAAAACGCCGCAACCGCTGCAATCTCTTCTGGTGTTCCGAGCCGCCCGAGCGGCACGCTGTCGATCGTCATCCGCTCCGCCTCTTCTGATTCCCAAAGACGCTCCGCCCCACCTGTCCGCTCAATCGGTCCTGGAGCGATAGCGTTGACGCGGAAGCCATATTTTTTCCCCCACTCAACCGCCAATGTACGCGTCATCGCCAGCACCCCGGCCTTGGCGCTTGCTGAATGGATGACCCCCGCACCGGCATGCCAGGCGTATGTGGCAATGATGTTAACGATATTCCCTTTTAAGCCACGTTGAATCCAATAGTTGCCGACTTCCCGGCTACAGTAAAACGTACCGTTCAATACGATATTAATGACGCTGTTCCAACCGTTGATCGATAGCTTTTCCGCCGGGCAAATAAAATTGCCAGCCGCGTTGTTGACTAGAGCATCGATGCGGCCAAACTCCGCGTCAGCCCGTTTGACCATGTCTGCGACTTGCTCCGGGTTGCGCACATCCATCGGAACAGTGAGCACCTGTCCCCCGCCTGGTACGACCATTTCCTGTTTGGCCTCTTCAAGCGCCTCCGCCCGTCGTCCGGTAATAACGACGTTTGCCCCTTCGGCAACAAACCGCTTCGCCATATATTTCCCCATTCCGCTCGATCCACCGGTAATAATAATCACTTTTCCGTTCATTCACTTCTCCCCCTATGACTGATGGTTCATTCATTTTTTCTTATGCTTGGTTTTCTTTCTTTTTCTAGCATAGGGCAATTTCCCCCTCTTTTCAATAGAAATGACTGATTTTTTTGAAAATCAAAACACAATGGCTTCTTCTCTACTTTCACTTTCTAAGAATGATGACCTTCTTGATTTAACAACATTATTTTTCTCCTATTGTTCTTCCCTTTTCGTTTTCGTTATAATAAAGCTACTTGTGAAAGGACGGCGAAACGATGCACCGTATTGAAACAACCAAAATGAACCGACGCACGTTTTTAAAAAAGCTGACACGCACCGGCTTCGCCGCAGCGTTGGCAACATCGCTCGCCTACGGCTACGCCCGTTGGGTTGAACCGTCGCACTTGACGGTGACTCACCATACACTGTCACACCCGCTCATCCCGAAGGCGTTTGACGGCGTGAAACTGTTGCAATTCAGTGACCTCCATCTCGGTCATTATGACAGCTTGGAACGCTTTTACCGCATCATTAATCAAATAAACAAGCTGCAACCCGATATCGTTGTCTTCACCGGCGATTTGCTTCATGAGGCGAACCGATACCCGCACACCGAAGAGGTGGCAGATGCGTTGGCCTCCATCCGTGCTCCACTTGGGAAATTTAGCGTTTATGGCAACCACGACCACGGTGGCTACGGGACGGACATTTATCGCCGGCTGATGGAACGAGCTGGGTTTCGCGTCCTTGTCAACGAGCATGCGCTCGTTCGCCGTGGACAAGAGAGGATCGCTGTGGCCGGTGGCGATGATATGATGCTCGGCCAACCCGATTGGGCGAAAATGACGTCCGGCATTCCGGCGTCAACATATACAATCGCCCTCGTTCACGAACCGGATGGCGCTCTTGAGACATGCCGCTATCCGATTCATGTTCAACTGTCTGGCCATAGCCATGGCGGACAAATTCAACTTCCATTTATCGGCCCGCTCATTACGCCGCCGCTGTCCGAGCGGTATTATGAAGGATTTTACCACGTCGGCGGGCTTGTGCTATATGTCAACCGGGGACTCGGCACAACAAGGGTGCCGCTTCGCTTTTTCGCCCCGCCGGAGCTAACAGTCTTTTCGCTCATTCATCGCTAGAAATAGGTCAAGCAGATCACAACTATGCTATAATAGAAAGAAAAAGGAGACATGTCGATGAAACCGTTGCAGTTGACGGTCGACAATATCGCCAAAGCCATTTTTACAGTTAACCGCCATGCGAAAACGGCATTAAACCCTTCGTTTTTGTATCTTCTCAAGAAAAAAGCCATCGAAAAACTGCTTGAAGAAGGCAAGGCGAAAAAAGTCGGCCTCCATTTTTCCCGCAATCCGAAATATAGTCAGCAGCAATCCGATGTGCTCGTGGCCGTCGGCGACTACTATTTCCACATTCCTCCGACAAAACAAGATTTCGCCGCCCTTCCGCACCTCGGCGCGCTCAGCGACTCATACCGAAATCCTTCCGCCCGGATGCCTTTATCGGAGGCAAAAGCCATTCTCATCGCCTATACCGGAATCAAAGAATCGACGGAACGAAAACCGAGACGATTGGCAAAGCCTGTGTTTAAGCGGCTCGGTGACCGTTACTAAACAAGGCGCTGGAATGTTCCCAGCGCCTTGCTTCTGTCCTTCCTCCACTTACTTACAATAAAATCAAGGATCCCCACTCCGAGCAGCTATTGTTTCGCTTTGGTTGGAAGTGGAGATTTTCCGTTCAAAATAAGAAACAAGGGAAGCCCACTATCATTGAAGAAACACTCCTTGCCTAGCAGCCGCCATCTCAGTAGCAAAAACGCGCCTTATTATTCATCTAGCTCTTTTAGCAACCAAGCTCGCACCATTTCAGTGGCTTTATCACATACTCATCCCCCTTGCCGGTAGCATGGGCGATTGCCTGTTCGTCTTGGTGCAGCGGCAATACCAACACTTTATGCGGCGGAGATAGTGTCACACCTCACATTTTCCAGTCTAAAATGACAATGAAGTGCCGTCCGTTTTTTGATAGAGTGGCGATTCGAGGAAGGAAAGCCCGTCACCCAACTCATCAATGTCCACTTCCCACCCCTGCTCAGCAGCAAGCTTGCGAACGAGATCAGCGGTGACCGTTCACACCAGTGCACCGCCGTCGACAAAGGCAACAGACTATCTCTGTTTGCCCGCTCGGCGATGCTGTTCCTCCGCCGGACTGCCATTGACGGAAGTGGCTTGCTTCTAAACTCCCTCAACCCGGCTGCCGCCGCTCTTTTTGGCTGCATATAGCGCTTTATCGGCCAGTTTGAGCCAATGATCAAGCGATTCGTTCGGGTCGGAGCACTCGACAAAACCGGCGGAAAACGTGCACGATAGGCGTACGCCAGCTGCTTCGATTTCCTCTGAGGCGAACTGACGCTGCAGCCGCCCAAGCACACGGTGCGCCTCGCATGTCGAGGTTTTTGCCAGCCAAACGATAAACTCTTCACCCCCGAAACGAATGACCGTGTCCATTCCGCGCGTATGTTGAAGCAAAAAGGCGGCCAGTTTTTTTAACACCGCATCCCCCACTAAGTGTCCGAAGCGGTCGTTGACTTGCTTAAAATGGTCCAAATCAAGCAGCGCCAAACAGCTCGGTGTCCCGAAACGCTCAAGATCGCTGCGCAGGCGGACATACACTCGCGGTAAATATTTACGGTTATAGACGCCGGTTAACTCATCAATAAGCACCAATTTATCAATTTTCCGCTTTTTTTCTACGAGACGGTGAACACGAATGTATAGCTCACTAGCTGCCACCGGCTGCGCGATGACATCGTCGGCGCCAAGCCCATAACATTTCAGATGTACAGCTTTTCGTCCGTCTCTGCTAATGATCACTACTGGAATGTAGGAAGGCTGACTGGCGGTCTTCAGCAGAGCAACGAAAGGAGGAGTTTCTAAATCGTCTTCCCCGATGTTGACGATGATGCAGTCCGGGTTGAGGCGAAACATGGATGCGGCTGCTTGTTCGAGGGAAGGAAGCGTGATGAAGCGCCAAGGTACGGTTTGCCATGATCGACGGATATAAGCAAAAAATAACGGGTCGTTTCCGCAGAGAAGAATGTCAGCTTCCGCCCCTTGTTGTTGCAAGAAGGAAGCGATTGTAGAATCCGTTTCCTCGGCTTCATAGCAGCGGCGCAGGAGTGGAAACATCTCCGCTAGCACCTCCTCCACCGTCCATTGCCGTTCCTTTTGCCTGTTCATCCGGCGGAGAATCCGTTCTACTTCAGCAGCAAGATCATCGCGGCCGGTCACCTTCGCCGCTCGGCCGATGGCATCGAAAAACTGAGTCAGCTCCGCCCCGTCGAGCGAAGATGAAGACTCCCATTGTTCATACTGCTCTTTCATCCGGTCTAGTAACGACACGATATAGGAATCCAACTTCCCTCTCCTTTCTTTATGTTAGCCATTCCGTAATCCCGATAAAAAGCCCTCGAACTGCTTTCATTTCCGTACTCATCTTTTCCTATATATTTATTAATATAGTCAACACGACCTAAAAACATTCTGACTTCCTTCCTCACCTCCTGCCGCGGAAGCGAGGGATTCTCACATTTCCTTTCGCTGAAGCAAATTCGGTTACTGTTCGTCTCCGCTTTCGTTTCACTCAGAAGTGGCCGCCTGCTCGATCAAGATAATAAAAAGGCCGTTGCCTTGCTGCAACGGCGCTGTTCAATATAAAAAGTCAAGCAGGCGGCGATCCGCCAAATTCGTATCAACCGGACAGCCTTCTGCGTCGCGCCCGTACTGCCACGCCCAAACGTTCGCGCTACAAGGCGGGGCGGCCGGCTGGTAACGCGGAGCTTTTTGTTCTTTCGTCGTTCCAGGCCTTGGGGCTGCGCTCCAAATAACGGCCTGTACCGCCACTTGATTGTTGTTCCCAACCGCCTCGCAATAGGCGGCGGCGAAATCCCCCTGCGTCGGATCGGCATACAGCCCCGGACGATACCCAGTCGGATAGAGCGTTTCCACCCAAGCCGTAATCCAAGCCGCATCGACAGCAAAAAAATCTTCGATGTTGGCAAACAGCAATTTATTTTTCGGAATGCCGAGCCGCCGTGCATGGAACACCGCATTGCGCGCCGCCACTTGGCCGTTCGCATAGCCAACCGCCTCACGAAAGGCATTATAAATTGGCAGTACTTTGATCCCATAGTTGCGGATGCGGGTGATCTCGTCCCGCGTCAGCCCTTCCGAGACGTTCGGCACTTCCACCAAATAGCGACCCCAAAATTTCGGGTAACCAAACTCCGTCCGTACACATTGAAACAATTGGTCTGTGACGACTTGCGCCGAATCAACGCCCCAAACACCTCGTACCATCCTTCCCCCTCCTTCACGGTCGCATTGCCATAGTTATATATATGAGGGGGCCAGCTTGTTTTATACGGTTACCGACGCCGTTCCTCCTTCGACGAGTCGCCTTTTAACAGCTGAAACCAACCGTTGCGTTTAAACCAAGCAAACATCATTATGCCGATGACTGCCATGATCGCCAATACAGCAAAGTACCCATATTTCCAGCGCAGTTCCGGCATATAATCAAAATTCATCCCGTAAATGCCGGCAATAAAGGTGAGCGGCATAAAAATCGTCGTAATGGCTGTAAATGTCATCATAATGTTGTTCATTCGGTTGGAGTTGAGCGACAAATAGCTATCCCGGATATCGGAGGTAATTTCCCGATTCGTCTCGATCATTTCCGACAGCTTCAATAAATGATCGTAAATATCATGGAAATACAACTGCCGTTCTTTCATGCGCTGCAGTCGGTCGGAGTGGATGATGCGATACAGTAAATCGCGCATCGGCACAATTGTCCGGCGCAATTTCGATAAATCGCCACGAATATCAAACACTTTTTCGATAATGTCATGAATCGGCTCATTGTTCGTATTTTCCTCTAGATCATTTAACACATCTTCAATATTGTACAGTGGCGGGAAGTAATCATCGACGAGTTTATCAATCAGCCGATACATAACATGAAACGGCCCCTGCTGCACATCCTGCTCGCGTTTCAGCCGCTCCCATACGTCATCGACTGCGTGAATCGACGACTTATGAAACGAAACGATAAAATTTTGTCCGACAAACAAGTCAACTTCCTCAGCCTCGAGGGTTGTTCCCGCAATCGCATGAAGGACAACAAATAAGTAGCGGTCATAAAAATCAAGTTTCGGACGCTGTACATATTCCAAACAGTCCTCAATCGCTAGCGGATGGAAACGGAAAAATGAAGCGAGTAAGTCCGACTCCTCGTCCGTCGGTTCATGAAAATCAACCCAATACCATGAAACGTCTGGACTGTTGACGAACGCTAAATCAACATCATGCATAACCTCAAACTCTTTTGTTACGACACACGTGCGAATCATCGCCATCTCACCTTGCCATTTTTTCTCTTCTTATCATAACCGAAAAGCTGTTACACACCAACAAAAAACGGGTAAAGAAATCGTGTAGAGAAAAAATTGACAAAAAATATTTATCTAAATTTTCTTTACATTTTCACCAAAAAGGACGATAATATAAAAAGGGAACCCCTTCGTTCCCATATGGGAGGGAATTGACTATGTATGAAAAACAGTATCCAAACGAAGGCGCCATATTGTTCAACCAGCCTGAAGAAAAAAGCAGCTATGGTCCAATGGCCGAACAAGTGTTGAAAGAAGCACTCTTCCAGTTCCAGAAAAAAAAACTGATGGAAAAAATCGACGAGGCGCTTGCTACTGGCAACAAACCGTTGTTTGTCAAGCTTTCCGCCCAATATAACGACTTATTGAAAAAATACGGCGCGTAAAAGGAGAGAACGACGTTGGAGTGTGAATCATCTATGACAGGATGAGCCCCATTTCCGTCTACGGAAAACGATCCGAACGGAAAGGGGCTCATTTTTGTTTTTCCGTTTTGCAGGCCCAATGGTACAATAGAGAAAAAACGGAAAGGTGGACAGCTTGTGAAACACCTCATTCAGCCACGCGTTCAAGCCATTCAACTATCTGGCATCCGTCAATTTTTCAACCTTGTCTCCGGCCGGCCAGGGTTAGTTTCCTTGACGATCGGCCAACCGGATTTTCCGACACCCGATCATGTGAAAGTGGCAGCCCAAGAAGCGATCGCCGCCGATTTCACAACATATACGGCGAACGCCGGTCTCCTGGAGTTGCGCCAAGCTGCTTGTCAATTTGTCGCTGATAAATACGGGCTTCGCTACAGCCCGGATGAAGTGATCGCCACCGTTGGCGCCAGCCAGGCGCTCGACATTACGTTTCGCACCATTTTAGAAGAAGGGACGGAGGTGCTTCTTCCCGCGCCGGTCTACCCCGGCTATGAGCCGCTCATCCGCTTGTGCGGGGCGAAACCGGTGTACATCGATACAAGACAAAACGGCTTTCGTCTGTCGGCCGAGTTGATTAAGCCTTACCTCACCGACAAGACACGTTGCCTCGTCCTTCCGTATCCGTCCAATCCGACCGGAACGACGCTGTCAAGTGAAGCGCTGGAAGCCATCGCTGCACTGATGAAAGGAAGGCCGATTTGGATCGTGTCTGACGAAATTTACAGCGAGCTCGTCTATCGCGGGCGCCACCGCTCAATCGCTGAATGGTTGCCAGAGCAGACTATTGTCATCAACGGTCTAAGCAAATCACACTCGATGACCGGCTGGCGCATCGGATTGGTTTTCGCTCCGTCCTTTGTCATCGAACAGATGGTCAAGGTGCATCAATACAGCGTCTCCTGCACGTCGTCGATCAGCCAAAAAGCAGCGGTTGAGGCGCTTACCGCCGGCAAAAATGACGCCGAGGCAATGCGCGCTGCCTACGCTGAACGTCTTGAGTACGCTTACAATCGCCTCACGGCCATGGGGCTGCCTGTGGAAAAGCCGGACGGCGCGTTTTATTTGTTTCCGTCGATCGCTGCGTTTCGTATGCCGTCGTTCGATTTTGCCCTTGATGTCGTTGAAAAAGCCGGCGTCGCCCTTGTTCCCGGAAGCGCCTTTTCTGAATACGGCGAAGGCTACGTTCGCCTGTCATACGCCTATTCGCTCGATGTGCTCAAAGAAGGGCTCGACCGGCTCGAACGATACGTTCACGAAAAGAGAAACAGTCTATAAAACAAATGTAACGCTGTTTTCCTTTCAGCGCGATATCGTATGCGGTGGCCGCCGATTGGTTTACGCACATATAAAAGGGTGTCCCACAAAGACAACGGGACACCCTTTTTCATCACGATATACGATCTGAACACTTCCACAATACAGCATCTTGTCTCTCTTGAAGAAAGGCGACCTTTCTGGTCAACTCCATTCCTCTTTTTACGGCACAAGTAACAGTTTGCCGCTCGTTTTCCTCCCTTGCAACAGCTCGTGTACCATAGCCGCCTGCTCAAGCGGATAGACGCCGCCGATGATCAGCTCTAAGCTTCCTTCTTGCACCCAATGGAGCAATTCACGCAAGCTTTGCTCGTACAGCGCCCGCTTCCGCATGATTTGCGGCAAGAAAAAGCCGACGACAGACCAGTTTTTCGCCATCAGACGAGCTGGGTTAAGGCGCGTCATCTCCCCGCTTGCCATGCCGTAAACAACAAGGCGACCGAACGGGGCGAGGCAATCAAGCGTTTGATGGAAAATACCGCCGCCCACCATTTCCAAGGCAACGTCAACGCCGCGGCCATCAGTCGCCTCCATCACAGCCTTGGTCCAGTCGTTTTGCGTATAATCGATCGTCACATCAGCACCAAGACGCCGAGCAAGCTCCCGCTTTTCTTCGGTGCTCGCCGTGGCGATAACGGTTTTCGCGCCGAACCGTTTCGCCAGCTGCACGGCGAGCGTGCCGACGCCGCCGGCTGCCGCGTGAACGAGCACCGTTTCTCCGTCCTCCAGACGGCTCATCGTTTTTAAAATATGATAGGCACTTAACCCTTGCACCGGCAGCGCCGCTGCTTGTTGGACATCCATCCCATCCGGCAGCGGCACGACCGCCCGCTCATCAACGGCAACAAACTCGGCGTACCCTCCCGACTCCACTAAGGCGACGACGCGCTGCCCTGGGCGGATCGCCTGCACGTCCGGACCAACTTCACGGACGACACCGGCCACTTCAGTTCCAGGCACGAATGGAAGCGGTGTCGGTACAACGTAGCGTCCTTCTCGTCTCGCTGTATCGGCGTAATTGACGCCAATCGCCTCCGCCTCAATCAACACGTGGCGACCGGATGGCGACGGGCGTTCTACCTCTTTCACCTCAAGCACATCTGGACCGCCGTATTCCGTAAATTGTACCATTTTCATTGTTGTTTCCCCTCCCCCGCTACTTTCGTTTGCGTCATATCACGCATTTCCGGTCCAAACGACTCACACTCAAGTTTCGGAACGACAGAAAGAGCTCCATGCTGGTTGATGTAGTCGATCTCCTTTTCGAGACCGTAAGCGGCCATCCAGCGCCCGACACGCGAGGAGGACAGCACTTCTTTCGCCCTTCTTTCACCGCTATATTGCCGATAAAACAGCCAAGCAGCCATGGCGCTGTCGGAAAGCTCTGCAGCAGCGATTCCGTGCTCAATCAGGCAATGAACAAAATAGCCGGCGCCATAAAAATCCTCAAGACAAAATCGGCCGGATGAGCCGGAACAAATGGCGATAATCGTCTCTTCCCGATGTGAGCGGCAAACATATTCGCCGACTGCTGGGCTATTGAGCAAACTCGCTGCATACACAGCGCGGGCTGGCATCGCCTTACGAAGCGCCACCGTGCCGTTCGTCGTCGACAACACCACCGTTTTCCCCGGGCAAACAGTTTGCAAAAACAGCGGCGCTGGCGGGTGGAAGCCAACGATCGTCCGCCCTTCGCTTTCGCCGACAAGTTCGTAGCTCCCGTCAGGCAATCGCCGCCCGACTTCTCTCGCTTCGGCGGCGCTATACACCGGAATGACCGAGCGGGCGCCGGCAGCCAATGCCGCTGTAATCGATGACGTCGCGAGCAAGACATCAAACACAACGGCCACTTTACCGTCAGCAAGTGCGGTTTCGTCAATATCTTCTTTGCGCAGTACAACATGCACTTTCGTGATCATACTCTCTCACCGCCTTGTCGCCAGCTGCCACGCATGCTCAATGAGCGCCTCGACAAACTGGTTGAAATGACGAAACCGCTCATCATTTGTTTGTCCGCGGCGATAGCGGTAATAAATTTGTTGACAGATGACGGCCAATTTAAAATAAGCAAACGTTAAATAAACGTGCATATCGGAAACATCGCGTCCGCTTTTTTCTGCATACGCAGCAATAAACTGTTCACGCGTATAAAAGCCAGGCCGAACGGTGACCGGCTCGCGGCCGAAACCTTGCTTGACAAGCGGTGGGTCGTCTTCCTCAACCCAATAACTCATCGCCACCGCCAAATCAGCAAGCGGGTCGCCAACAGTCGACATTTCCCAATCGAACAAGCCAACCATTTTCGTTGCATCATCCTCAGCAAACAAGGCGTTATTCAGCTTAAAATCGTAATGGATGACCGTCGCCTCCCGCTGTGGCGGGATATGGGAAGCAAGCCACTTCATAAGCGCCTCAGCCGCTGGAACATCATCTGTTTTCGCTCGTTCGTAGCGTTGAATCCATCCGTGCACTTGCCGCTCCATAAACCCTTCTGGCTTGACTATCTGCACAAGGCGCGTTTTCGTATAGTCAATTTGATGAATGTTGACAAGCGTCTCAACCATCGTCTCGGAAATGCCGCGGCAGACGTCTTCCGTGGGGTCGATGCCATCTGGGAAATCGCTGTCAATCACAACGCCGTGACGTCGCTCCATCACAAAAAACGGGCTGCCGATAACCGATTCATCTTCACAAAAGTAGAATGGCTTCGGGGCCAATGGGAACAGTGGATGAATTTCAGCAAGCCATGTGCTCTCCCGCTTCATATCGTGCGCTTTCGGCGGCACGGGGCCAAACGGCGGGCGGCGCAGCACCGCCTCCCATTCCCCGCAGCGAAGCAAATACGTTAAATTCGACCGACCGGCGGAAAATTGCTTGATCTCGAGCTCGCCGTCCGGTATATCCGGCAACACTGTGCGTAAAAACTTAGCCAGCTTTTCGGCTGGCAGTTCTTCCCCTTTGCGAACCGGAATAATGGCGGTCAATCTCCCCTCTCCCCCTTTACGAACGCGTTTGGGTGTGCGCCGTTTCACTTGTCTATCGAGTATATGGCGCACTCATTCCTTCAATCAAAATCGTCACCATTTGTTTCGCCACTTCAGCATCGGTCAGCTCGCCGTCCGGACGAAACCAATGATAGCTCCAATTGGCCGCCCCAAGCACAGTAAGGGTAGCAATCGATGGCGACAAATCGCGGCGCAGTTCGCCAGTTTTCATTCCTTCTTCAATTAACGCCTGCAGATGATAGCGGAACAAATCGCGCTTTTCTTTCACTTTTTGCAAATGTTCCTCGCTTAAATGCTTCATCTCACGGAAAAAAATGCGCGCCTGTCTTCCTTGCCGCTCGACATTATGAATGAGCATATAAACGATGGCGTACAACTTTTCCCGCATCGTCCGCTGCTCATCATTCATAATGCGCGCCTGTTCGCTAAGCAGCCCTTCAATGTAGCGAAGATGAATGTCCATGAGCAGCTCTTCTTTGCTTTTGAAATAGTAGTAAAACGTCCCTTTCGTCACCCCGAGAGCATCGACAATATCTTGAATCGACGTTTCGCTAAACCCGTTTTGTTCAAATAATTCAATGCTGGCAGCGATAATTTTTTCCCTCATGTCTTTCCACCTCTTGCCTTACATGTAGTCACCGCCAGCTATTTTACCATAAAACGGCCAAGCCTGCTCGGGACCTGGCCGTCAACTGCGCCTTCGTCATTGCGGGCGAGACGCCTCTTCGCGCAAAGCACGACGCAAAATTTTGCCAACGTTCGTTTTCGGCAGTTCGGTGCGGAACTCGACGATGCGCGGCACTTTATAGGACGCTAGATTTTTCCTACAATGACGAATAATATCGTCTTCGTTCGCCTGTTGCCCGTCTTTTAAGACGATGACCGCCTTCACTGTTTCGCCGCGATACGAATCCGGCACACCGATCACCACCGCCTCTTTCACGGCCGGATGTTCATATAGCACTTCCTCGACCTCGCGCGGATAAATGTTATAGCCGCCAGCAATGATCATATCTTTTTTCCGATCGACAATCGTCACGTACCCCTCCTCGTCAATCGAAGCCAAATCTCCGGTGTACAGCCATCCGTCTCGCAGCGTCACCGCTGTTTCCTCCGGCATGTTCCAATACCCCTTCATCACTTGCGGACCGCGGATGATGAGTTCACCGACCTCACCCGGCGGCAATTCTTGCGTGCCCGTCGCCACATCGACGACTTTGTACTCAGTAAGTGGCATGCCGATGCCGACTGTCCCCGGCTTGCGTGCAGCAAACGGTGGATTGCAGTGCGTCACCGGGGATGCTTCGGACAGTCCGTACCCTTCGAGAACGACCGCCCCGGTTTTTTCCTCAAAATCGCGCATGAGCTCCATCGGCATCGGTGCGCTGCCGCTGTTGCACGTTTTAATACTGCTAATGCCGTATTGCTCGACTCCAGGTGTGTTCGTAATGGCAACATACATCGTCGGCACACCGGGGAACACAGTCGGCTGCTTGTCTCGGATCGTCTCGAGCACCTCCTTCAGCTCAAAGCGCGGCAATAAAATGTTTTCCGCTCCTTGATAAATGGCCAAGTTCATTCCCGAAGTCATGGCGAAGACGTGGAAGAGTGGGATCACAGTTAAATAGCGCTCTTTTCCCATCTCAAACGTGCCTTTGAAAAATTCGGCACATTGCAAAACATTGGCGAAAATGTTGCGATGGGTGAGCATCGCCCCTTTCGAGCGTCCTGTCGTTCCGCCCGTGTATTGCAGTACAGCGACGTCATGCGCCGGTTCGATTGGCACTGGACGCACTTGCCCGCTTCCTTCGGCGAGAAACTCATCAAATGTGACGTCTTCGGCGGCCAATGAAGCGGAGGACGGCGCTCCGAAGCTAACGGTCACCGCCCGCTTGATGGCCGTCCCCTCTCTTACTGCGGCGAGGCGCGGATAAAGCGGTTCATAAATAATGATCGTCTCAGCTCCGGAATCGTTCAGCACATACGCCAGTTCACGCTCGACGAGCATCGGATTCACTTGGGTGACGATGGCGCCAGCCTGTAAAATGCCATAGTACGCAATGACGTATTGTGGACAGTTCGGCAGCATAATCGCGACACGGTCGCCTTTTTGCACTCCGAGCGTCTGCAGACTGGAGGCGAAGCGGTTAACCGCCGCAACGAGCTCAGCATACGTGATCGTTTTGCCGTAAAACGTCAGCGCGGGATGGCTGCTAAATTGCGCTGCTCGCTCATGGAGCACATCGCATACCGTTTTGTCCGGAATGTCAATATGAAATGACACATGTTCCGGATAAAGAGACAAGGCCCGTTTTTCGCTCATTTGCTTTCCCCCTTACTTTCGTTAAATGCCAGACGCATGACTGCCGCCGTCAACGACGAGGAGCGCGCCGGTGACAAACGCGGATGCCGGCGAAGCGAGGAATAAGACAGCGCCTTTTAAGTCATCCTCACCACCAAAGCGGCCGAGCGGCGTATGTTCCAACACTTTTTGACCGACACGCTCAAGGACGACACGCGACATTTTCGTTGGGAAAAAGCCAGGTGCGACCGCATTGACGCGAATACCGTGTTTTCCCCATTTGGCAGCTAGATCGCGCGTAAACGTAATGACTGCCCCTTTGCTTGTGTTGTAGCCAATCGTATTTAAAATGTCCGGATGCGTGCCGCCAAGGCCAGCGACAGAGGCGATATTGATGATGGCGCCTCCGGTTTGCTTGGCAATCATCACTTTGCCGACCTCTTGGCTCATCAAAAACGTACCAGTGACGTTGACGTTCATTACCTTTTGCCATGCTTCAAGCGGCATCTCCTCAACCGGCGCCCCCCATGTCGCTCCGCTGTTGTTGACCAAAATATCAATGCCGCCAAATTCTTTTTCCGTCGTTTCGACGACCTTTTTTACGTCATCCGGGTTCGTTACATCGCACGGCAAAGCAAGTGAGCGGACGCCGAGCCGTTCAATTTTTTCTTTTACTTGCTCACACGCTTCCACCTTGCGCGAGCAGACGATGACGTTCGCCCCGGCTTCGGCGAGGCCGATGGCGATTTGTTCACCGAGACCTCGCCCACCACCGGTGACGATGGCCGTTTTTCCTCCAATTTTAAATAAGTCGAGCACATGCATGAACGCCACTTCCTCCCCCATGCTATTGATATTGACGCAGTTCAAGCTTTGCAACTTGCTCTTTATGCACTTCGTCTGGCCCATCAGCGAGACGGAGCGTGCGCGAGTTCGCCCACATGGCGGCAAGCGGGAAGTCGTTGCTCACCCCGGCGGCACCGAACGCTTGAATGGCGCGATCAATCACTTTTAAGGCGACATTTGGAGCGACAACTTTAATCATGGCAATTTCTTTACGCGCAACCTTGTTACCGACTGTATCCATCATGTACGCTGCTTTCATTGTCAACAGGCGCGCCTGCTCAATCTCGATGCGCGACTGGGCGATCCAATCGCGGATCACGCCATGCTCAGCGAGCGGCTTGCCGAACGCTACCCGCGACTGCACACGCCGGCACATGAGCTCAAGCGCTCGTTCCGCCGCACCAATGAGGCGCATGCAATGGTGAATCCGTCCTGGACCGAGCCTTCCTTGGGCGATAGCGAACCCTTTTCCTTCCCCCCAAATGATGTTTTCTTTCGGCACCCGCACGTGATCATATGTAATCTCCGCATGTCCGTGCGGCGCATGATCAAAGCCAAACACCGGCAACATCCGTTCGATTTTCACACCTGGTGTATCGAGTGGAACGATGATCATCGACTGCTGTTCATGTTTTGGGGCGTCCGGGTTCGTTTTGCCCATGACGATGGCCACTTTGCAGCGCGGGTCACCGGCGCCGGACGACCACCATTTCCGTCCGGTAATGACATATTCGTCACCGTCACGGATGATCGACGCACGAATATTCGTCGCATCGCTTGACGCCACATCCGGCTCGGTCATTGAGAAGCACGAGCGGATTTCCCCGTTTAAGAGCGGAACGAGCCATTTTTGTTTTTGCTCCTCGCTACCGTAGCGGACAAGCACTTCCATGTTGCCTGTATCCGGCGCATTGCAGTTGAACACTTCCGGAGCGATAAGGGAACGGCCCATAATTTCGCAAAGCGGTGCGTACTCGACGTTCGTTAAGCCGGCTCCGTACTCGCTGTCCGGCAAAAACAAATTCCAAAGCCCTTCTTTTTTGGCTTTTTCCTTTAGCTCTTCGATGATCGGTGGCACGCCTGACCATCTCGACTCTTGTGCATTCAGCTGCTCCTCGTACACTTTTTCGTTCGGATAAATATACTCCTCCATGAAAGCGCTTAATTTTCTAATCAGCTCTTGGACTTTCGGCGAATAGGAAAAGTCCATGCCCTCCCCTCCCTTTATACCAACCGGTTAGTATGTTCCTCTTACTTCTACTATACCTCGATAAGAATTAATATTCAATATTTTTTGATAAATATATTTAGCATAAAAAATGGGGCGAAAACCGCCCCTTACTTCTCAACATAGCGCTTGTACAGCGCCTGTGTGCCGCTGTTTTCCTCACCTGCTTGCGCCAGCTCTTCGTACATCGATTTGGCGAGCGCTAGTCCCGGAAGCGGCAAATTCATGCGTTCAGCTTCTTCAAGCGCAATTTTCATATCCTTAATGAAATGTTTAATGTAAAACCCGGGCGCAAAATCACCGGTGAGCATGCGCGGCGCCAAGTTACTTAATGACCAACTGCCTGCCGCTCCTTTGGCGATACTTTCAAGCACACGAAATGGGTCGAGCCCTGCCTTTTTCGCATACGCCATCGCTTCGCAAACACCGATCATATTGGTGGCAATGGCGATTTGGTTACACATTTTCGTATGTTGGCCGGCCCCGGCTTTTCCTTGAAGGATGATGTTCGTGCCGAGATGCTCAAGAATCGGTTTGCACGCCAAAAACACCTCTTCATCGCCGCCGACCATGATCGTCAACGTTCCTTCACGGGCGCCGATATCACCACCAGATACCGGAGCATCCAACGCGTGAATGCCTTTTTGCTTTGCCGCTTCGTAAATGGCTTGCGCTAGCGTTGGTGTCGAAGTTGTCATATCGATGACATACGTTCCCGGCCGCGCCTGCTCCAAAATGCCTCCCTCACCGAAATACACTTGCTCGACATCGTGCGGGTAGCCAACCATTGTCATGACAACGTCCGCTTCCCGCGCCAAGTCGGCGACCGTTTCCTTCCATACCGCCCCTTCCTCAAGCAAGTCGAGCGCCTTTTCCTTCGTACGTGTATGGACAAGAAGCGGGTAGCCCGCTTTTAACAAATGACGCGCCATGCTTTTCCCCATGACACCAAGGCCGATAAATCCGATTGTTTTCATGCTGTCTCTCCCTTTCTGTTCGTTTTGCCAAAACATCTGGCGAACATAACCGTCTCCTGCTACTCAACGATTCTTAAGAACGGCAGAATGATAGATTCAAAACAGTTTCTCCATTTAAACAATCCTTGTCGTACCTTGAATCACAAGCCTTCTAAATGGCCTTCACCATGCCGCCATCTACGATCAATGCTTGCCCGGTGACGTACGTATTTGCATCTGACAGCAAAAAGACGACAACGTTGGCAAACTCCTCAGGGGTTCCGTAACGGCCGAGCGGAATGGCGCTTCTCATGCGCGCTTCCATTTCTTCTTTCGTAATGCCGAGCTTTTCAGCGTTCACCTTGTCTAAGAAAGCTACCCGTTCCGTAGCAATCCGTCCAGGTGCGACTGTGTTGATCAAAATATTATCAGGCGCGAACTCCGTTGCAAGCGTTTTCGTCAACCCGATGATCCCAGTACGGAACGTATTGGACAGGATGAGCCCCGGAATAGGCTCTTTGATGGACGACGAGGCGATATTGACAATTTTACCGCCTTTTTTCTTTAGATAAGGCAACGCTTCGCGAATCAACCGAATATAGCTCAGTAAATTGAGCTCGAACGCATATTGCCAGTCTTTGTCGCTGATTGTTTCGAACGTTCCCGCCGGAGGGCCGCCGGCGTTGTTAACAAGTAAATCGATCGTTCCAAACGTCTCCACCGTTTTGGCGACCAGTTGGCGGATGTCATCCGCTTTCGTCACATCGGTGCGCGTATAAGCAACGCGTCCCTTATGTAAACTGTTAAGCTCCTCGGCGACTTCCTGCAGCTTTTCCTCATTTCGGCTTGTAATCATCACGTTTGCTCCTTCCAGCACAAGCGCTCGGGCAATCGCTTTGCCAAGCCCTTGGCTCGATGCAGCGACAAGCGCCGTTTTTCCCGCCAATCCGAACTCCATTATATAATCCCCCCGGAAAAATAGTCATAACAAATAACAGTATTCGCGTTTGTTCGCCATTTTCCTTCTTGACTGATTCATGAAAAAAGCGATTCGCCTAGCGAATCACTTTTTTCCCTTCCATTAACGCCCGAAATCGCTTCATTCCTTCTTCCACTTCAAGGTGGTCAACATGGAACGGACCAGGGTTGGCCTCCCGCAGAGGGTCTGCATCACTTCGCACCCCGATTGCCTTGGCACCATAGGCAGTCGCATCATTGATGATGCTTTCGCGGGCACCATCTTGGTGAAACTCATGCGGGTGGTCGTTTCGTCCACGCTCTGGCATATGCTTCTCTCCTTTTTGACGGTAGTTTTCCGTAAAACAGGAAAGTTCATTCGGTACAACGTGCCATTTAGACGATAAAAAACGTGGAGCCTGCATGCTGCAGGCTCCTTTTTCCGCATTAACTTTCAAGCAATAAATCTTCTGGATTTTCGATCAAGTCTTTCACTGTTTTTAAGAACCCAACTGCTTCTTTGCCATCAATGATGCGGTGATCGTACGACAGAGCGACATACATCATCGGCCGGTTTTCAATCCGCTCCTCATCAATAGCTACCGGACGCAGTTTGATCGAATGCATCCCTAAAATACCAACTTGCGGCCCGTTCAAGAGCGGAGTCGAAAGAAGCGAGCCGAATACACCGCCGTTGGTGATTGTAAACGTACCGCCTTGCAAATCGGCAAGCGACAGTTTGTTGCTGCGCGCTTTCGCCGCTAATTCAGCGATGTCTCGCTCAATTTCAGCGAAGTTTTTCCGGTCACAGTCACGCACAACCGGGACAACAAGCCCTTCATCGGTCGAAACAGCCACGCCGATGTCGTAATATTTTTTCAGCAAAATTTCATCGCCTTGAATTTCCGCGTTGACGTATGGATATTTTTTCAGCGCTGCCACCGTCGCTTTGACGAAAAACGACATAAAGCCAAGGCGGACGTCATGCTCTTCTAAAAACTTGTCTTTTTTCCGCTTGCGCAATTCCATAACGGCTGACATGTCGATTTCATTGAACGTCGTCAACATCGCAGTCGATTGCGAAACTTCAAGCAATCGCTTGGCGATCGTTTGCCGGCGGCGCGACATTTTTTCACGGATGACCAGCTTGCCGCTTTCCGCTGACGGCGCAGAAGCCTGTGTTGGCGCAGAAACCGGCGCAGCCGTTGGAGCCGGTTGCGGCGCTGCTTGTGAACCAGCTGCTGGTTGAGCGGCAAATGAAGCCACGTCTTGCTTGCGGACGCGTCCAAGCGGATCAACGGTCGGCACTTGCGTCAAATCAATCCCTTTCTCACGCGCCATTTTTCGAGCGGCCGGCGAAGCGACTGGACGTTGGCCCGGTGCTTGGGCGACAGCGACCGGTTGCGGTGCTTGTTGCTCGGCGCGGTCAGCCGGCACGGTTGGTGTTTCGTCAGTTGGCTGCGCAGCCTGCGGAGCAGCAGTCGGTGCCGAAGCCGCCCCCTCGCCGATAATGGCGATCGCTTGGCCGACAGCGACCGTGTCACCTTCGTTCGCCAACAATTGCTGCAAAACTCCCGACTCTTCGGCCATAATTTCGACGTTCACTTTATCTGTTTCTAACTCACAAACCGATTCACCTTTTTCCACATAGTCGCCCGGCTTTTTCAGCCATTGAGCGATCGTACCTTCGGTGATGGACTCTGCTAGTTCTGGGACTTTGATCTCAGCCACGTTGATGCCCTCCTCAAATATTCCGTTAGTCATCATTCATGTTTCGTTAATGCACAGCGGATAATGCGCTCCTGTTCTTTCCGATGGACGACCGGATCGCCCTCTGCCGGGCTCGCTCGCCGACGTCGCCCGATATAGCTGACATCGACGCCCTCTGGAGCGATGGCTCGCAGGCGCGGTTCCATATACATCCAAGCGCCCATGTTTTTCGGTTCCTCTTGTACCCAAACAAGCTCTTTTACATTCGGATAGCGGGCGATAATAGCTTGCACGGCTTCTTCTGGAAACGGATACAGCTCTTCGACACGGACGACGTGCAGCCAATCAAGCCCATCCATTTTGCCGATTTGTTCCGCTAAATCAATCATCAATTTGCCAGTACCAAACACGATCCGCTCGACCTTGCTGGCGTCAGCGCCCAATCCTGGCTGTTCGAGCACCGGTGAGAATGCACCTTGAACAAGCGCTTCAGCTTCGGATGATGCAAGCGGATGACGGAGCAAGCTTTTCGGTGTCATTAGGACGAGCGGGCGCACTTCTTCTTTTTTCAGCAACGCCGCTTGCCGGCGCAAAATATGGAAATACTGCGCCGCCGTCGATAAGTTGGCGACCGTCCAGTTGTTTTCTGCCGCCAACTGTAAAAACCGCTCGATACGGCCGCTGGAATGTTCCGGCCCTTGCCCTTCATAACCGTGCGGCAAGAGCATAACGAGCCCAGATTTTTGTCCCCATTTCGCCCGGCCGGACGAGATAAACTGGTCAAACATCACTTGCGCCATATTCGCAAAATCGCCGAACTGCGCTTCCCAAAGCACAAGTGTTTCCGGTGCGTACACGTTGTATCCGTATTCATAACCGAGCACGGCCGCTTCAGTCAATGGGCTGTTGTAAACGACAAACGAAGCTTTTGCACCGCTGATATGATGAAGCGGAACATACTCTTTTCCAGTTTTCACGTCGTGCAGCACTAAATGGCGTTGGGCAAACGTGCCGCGCTGCGAATCTTGGCCGGTGAGGCGGATCGGCACGCCGTCTTGCAAAATCGTGGCAAACGCCAACGTTTCCGCATGCGCCCAGTCGATTTTGCCGTTTTGCGCAAATACATTGCTGCGTCGTTTTAAGATGCGCTCAAGCTTGTTAAAGACATGGAAGTCAGCCGGGAACTCGAGTAGCTCCTCATTGATGCGGTGAAGCACGTCTTTTGCCACACCTGTTTTTACTTCCGGCAGCCGGTCGACGACCGGTTTCGGTGGATCCATAATGAAATCGAGTTCCTCTTCGTTTTTCGGCACCCGCTCATAGGCAATTTTCAACCGTTCGGCCACTTCCTGCTCCATTTCTTCGACTTCCCGCTCAGCGATGATGCCCTTATCAATCAATTTTTGCGCATACAGCTGCCGCACGGTCGGATGCTGGTGAATGATGCTATACATGAGCGGATTCGTCGCCATCGGCTCATCCATCTCGTTATGGCCGAAGCGGCGATAACCGATCAAGTCGATAACAAAATCTTTTTTAAATCGCTGGCGATATGCAAACGCCAAGCTTGCCGCTGCTAAACAAGCCTCCGGATCATCGGCGTTGACGTGCACAATCGGCACCTCAAACCCTTTCGCCATATCGGAAGCATACGTTGTCGAACGGGAATCGTAACTTTCCGTCGTAAAGCCGATCATGTTGTTGGCGATAATATGAATTGCCCCGCCGGTCGTATAGCCGCGCAACTGGCTTAAGTTGAGCGTCTCAGCCACAACACCTTGCCCCGGGAAGGCAGCATCGCCATGAATTAAAATAGCAAACGAGGCGTCTACCTTTTGCTCCGGCACGCCTGGCTTCGTCCGGTCTTCTTGTGCAGCGCGCGTGTAGCCGAGCACGACCGGATTCACAACTTCAAGATGGCTCGGGTTGTTGGCGAGCGTAATTCGCATCGTATGCGCGCTTTTATTGCGCAGACGGCGCGCCGCTCCCAAATGGTATTTCACGTCACCCGTCCAGCCGTAGGTGATGGCCACCGCCCCTTCGGACGGAATAAAGTTTTTGCTTTCTGCATGCTGAAACTCAGCGAAAATCATTTCATACGGCTTACCGAGCACATGGGCGAGCACGTTTAGCCGGCCGCGGTGCGCCATGCCGATGTTGACAGCATCAATCTCATGCTCAATCGCTTGACGGACAAGTTCATCGAGAAGCGGTACCATGGAGTCAAGACCCTCAATCGAAAACCGCTTTTGCCCGACATATGTCCGATGAATGAACTTTTCAAACCCCTCTACTTCCGTCAGGCGACGCAGCAAAGCGACCCGCTCTTTGTTCGCCAAGCTCGGATAGTACGCTCCAGACTCGATTTGCTGGATGAGCCAGTTCCTTTCCTCTAAATTATGTACTTGCGAGAATTCAAAGGCGATTTTATCTGTATAGATTTTACGCAAGTGCAAAATGGCATCCCAACCGTTTTTAACGTGCGCCGGCGCATGTGGACAAAGAAATGCGACCGGAATGCGCTTTAAATCTTCTTCTGTCAAATCATACTCATCTAGTTCGAGACGGCGCAACTTTTTCTCCTTTTTAACGATTGGGTTCGTATCGGCGGCCAGATGGCCATAATGGCGAATGCTGTCCGCCAGTTTGACGGCGGCGACAAGTTTGCTAAATACAGTTGGTGTCTCAGGCAGCCGGAACGTTTGATGCGTCTGCGTCGCTTCGGGATCCGCAGGAGAAACCGGTTCCTCGACGACCGGCGCTCCCCACTGTTCAAACAGTTGTTTTAGTTCCGGGTCGACGCTGTCTGGGTCATCGAGGTACTGCTCATACATTTCGATGACATAGCCGAGGTTCGGCCCGTAAAACTGGCTCCACGGTTGAGCGTAGTTCGTCTGTTTTGCCATCGTGAAAAAACCTCCAACTAATTTTCGTGTCCCTCGGGTCAAGCGGACAGCGGTTATCAAGACGCCGCGTCCCCATTGGCTACCATTATTCCCGAATGGACAACAAAATAACTATATAAACGTTTTCACTGTTTATTTTAGCACTATTATTCACTAAAATCGACGCAGAAACTTAAAAAAATTCCACTCATTATCATTATATGAATAGTATGAATAGAAAATATATTGTTAACAAATTGATGGGAACATGGCTATGACCTACAGGCAACGCCGCCTCCTGCTGCTTGAGAGGCGGTCCAACTACCAGCTACAGCCCGTCGGCACCAATGGAAAAGCGCAGCCGAACAAAAGCTGCGCTTTCTTACGAGAGCTTGAATTTTTCCACGAGCTGCTTCAATTGCTGGCTCATCTCGTTTAACGATCCTGCCGATTCGGTCACCGTCGCCAGCGCCTGCAACTGGTCATCGGCCGAAGCAGCCACTTCTTCTGCCGCTGCCGCTGACTGTTGGGCGATGGCGGCAATGTTTTGCATCGCGCCGACCACGTCATCTTTGCTTCTGTTCATCCGCTTTGCTTCTTCCATCACAGCAGCGAGCGCGTCTGTCAATTGTTCCATCATGCTAGTGATTTTTACGAACAAATCACCGGTCGTATGCACCGCTTCCCGCTGTTTGTTGTACGCCTGTTTGGAACGGCCGACGGCCTCGATCGCCAATGCCGCTTGCTGCTGAATGGCCGCAATGGTCGCATGGATCATTTCTGTCGCTTTTGCTGATTGTTCCGCCAGTTTGCGCACCTCGTCAGCGACAACGGCAAATCCTTTGCCATGCTCGCCGGCGCGCGCCGCCTCAATGCTGGCGTTTAACGCAAGCAAGTTCGTCTGTCCGGAAATGGCGGTAATTGTTTGGATAACCCCATCAATTTCATCCATTTTTTTCACTAGATCGTTAATGACGTTTTCTACTGCGGACAGCTCTTGTTTCGCTTCCTCCGATTTCAGCTGCAAGATATTTAAATGCTCCAACCCATCATAACTGGCCGTTTTCGTGTCATCCGACAATGATTCCATGCCAACTGTCGCACTTGTGACCGATTCAATTTGCTGTGACAACGCTGACGTCTGCTCATTGATCGTATCAAGGCTTCCAGCTTGATCGGTCGTCCCTTTCGCAATCTCACCGATCGCTTTCGCCACTTGTTCGCTCGTTGCCATCGTTTCTTCGGAGACGGCGCTTAAATGGTCAGCTGAAGCCGCTAATTCATTTACCGATCGGTTCACTTCACCGATCAGCACGCGCATATGCTCGATCATGTCGTTGAAATGGCGAGCGAGGCGACCAATCTCATCTTTTGCTGTCACACGCGCCTGCACCGTCAAATCACCAGACGCCGCCTTTTCGACCTGCTCTTGCAAGACGACAATCGGTTTCGTAATCGAACGCGCTAAAAAGTAAACAGCGACAAATGCTACAATCAGCGCGATCACTGTAATGACGAGCATGTTCATCCCAACTGAACGGCTCATCGCTGATAAGTCCGCTTTCTTATAAACAGCGCCGACTTTCCATCCAAGCTCTGGAATCGTTGTGAAATATATGACCCGTTGTTCGCCATCTTCCTCGTATTGCCACATTCCTTTTTCACGTTCAAGCATATAGCGAACAGTCGCGTTTTTCGCC
Source organism: Geobacillus sp. 47C-IIb (assembly GCF_014679705.1). NCBI lineage: Bacteria > Bacillati > Bacillota > Bacilli > Caryophanales > Anoxybacillaceae > Geobacillus > Geobacillus sp. 47C-IIb. The sequence goes on along the minus strand of NZ_CP061473.1, from coordinate 2,954,101 downwards.
ATATTTTTCCCTTTATGCTCTGGATGGACGATCGCCATTCCTTTTGAATCAAACAACACCGGGTAGCCGTGATAACCGACATCGCTCGCGTTGACCATTCTCGTCACCGTATCGAGCGACATATCAATACCGATGACAGCAGAAACGCGGCCATTTTCACTCACTGCCTTAGCCAATGTCACGACATGTTTACCTGTAATGGCATCGACGTACGGCTCTGTCCACACGACTTGGTCCGGGCGTTCCATCGCTTCTTTATACCACGGGCGGCTTGTCGGATCGTATCCGTCCGGAAACTCCGCCGTCGGCGTAATGTACATTTTCTTCTGCTCCGTGCCGATATAGATGTACTGCACATTTTTATGAATGCGCAAAAACGTACGGAACTGCTTTTCAAGCTGCAACCATGCTTTTTCATCTTGAATCATTTGCATAGCTGACGGCGATTCACTAAACTGTACTAAGCTGTTCTCCTCGCTTTGAAAGCTCGTACGAATATCGCCGAGCAACCCGTCGAGTGCCGACTGTGCTCGTTGCTTGACATCAGCGTCAACGAGTTTCCTCATTTGCATCATGCCGACGAACTGCGTGGCCGCCAACGAAAGAATCAATAATAGCGCCATCAAAACAATTAACTTGCTGCGTAATGTTCGAAACACTCCCTACTTCTCCCCTCTGTCCCCTGGTTTCATCGAACTACATTTTATTGAACTACATTCCATTATAAAAGGACGATAGTCCTCCGTCCATAGGATTAGCTTCTTAATTCATACATAGCAAGAGGCGGCAGGCGGAACAATAAAAATAGGCAGGTGAACAGCGATGGGGGCAATCGAACATGAAGGCTATGTATTCGAAATTGAATATAGTGTCCTGTTGCAAAAAGGAGCGCTTCATGTTTACCGTGACGGTGAATTTATTGAGGAAATTGTGTTTCCATTTCACGGCGAAAAGCCGGATGAACAACAAATCGAAGCGTTGGTCAGCAAATACGTTGAACAACATGCCCACAGCCGCTAACAGCGGCTGTTTTCTTTTCTTGGCGTTTTTTCTAGCGTTCAGATTATGATGGGGCATAACGAAAGCAAGGAGGAGCGGTATATACAAGAACCGTTTTATCGGAGCGATGACCGGACCCATCCTCGACTTCGATCCTAGCCATGCTAATGATTTATGGTAAGAAATGACCGACGGAGGTGATATTCACGACCATCATCCTAACGGCAATACGTTTTCTGTCATTGACATTGGATTTCCCTACCGTACTGGAAGCTGGGCCCGCGTTAAGTGGCTCATGCAATCGATGGATGAAGTTGTCATTCGCCTTGGAGGCAGATGGATGCCTGATTACATCAACCATATAAACGAACTGCTCCTAGAAGAATGGAGGAACAAAGGAATCGTCAGTAAGCTAAAAGATTCAATCCATTACGTTTTTGCTTTGCTGCGGACGTACACCGCTTGCAATGGTTTGCAATGATTTAGAAGATGAAAAACCCCCTCAATCATGCGATGTTCATGAAATAGAACACCCATTTAAGTAAAATTGTAAAAAATTTACAATTATGAAAAGAAAGGAGTCACTGGCAGCGGCCGCGAATAAGAAAAGGAGAACATAGATAGAAAGGAATCGTCATCGATGAAACCGATTTTCTACAACGATCCGCTCGCTCCTTTACTTATTCGCAATGAGCTCTTTTCTCTGCTACCGGCGCATGTCCGCCATCTGACCGTTGTTTGCATCGGCAGCAACCGCATTAACGGGGACAGTTTAGGTCCGTTTGTTGGCACGCTGCTTGAAAATGCTTATCCGGATCATTTGACAGTGATCGGTACACTGCAGCAGCCAGTCGATGCGACGAACATCCGTCAGGTGCACCAACAGTTGCAAAACAAAGATGATTCCTACATATTGGCCATTGACAGCATTGTTGGCCCACGTCCGTTTGTACATACGATCGCCATTCTCCCCGGCGCGCTCGCTCCCGGAACGGCGCTTGGTAAATCGCTGCCGCGTATCGGCGACATCAGCATCATGGGGGTCATGATAGAGGACACGGCTGATGTGAGCGCACTTCCGTATACGAATTTACACATTGTTTATCAAATGGCGAAAGTCATCGCCATCGGCCTTTCCCTCACCATCAGGCAACGCTATGGCTACGAAACATCTGCCCCGTTGTTGGCATAAAGCAACACGAAAAAGCGCGGCAACACAAACGTTGCCACGCCTTCATTTAAGCAAGAGAAAATGTTTGTTTGACAAAGGCCACAACGTCCTCGGCTGTTCCGAGCGACAGAACCTTCTCTTTGATGCGAGTTGCCTCTTCTTTTGACAGCTGTTTCAGCTGAGCGCGCGCCGGTAAAATCGAGGTGGCGCTCATGCTGAACTCGTCAAGTCCGAGGGCAAGCAAAATCGGAATTGCAATCGGGTCGCCAGCCATTTCCCCGCACATACCGACCCATTTTCCTTCGCGGTGGGCAGCATCAATCACATGGCTGATAAGCCGCAAAATGGCCGGATTGTACGGTTGATACAAATACGAGACACGCTCATTCATTCGGTCGGCGGCCATCGTATATTGGATTAAGTCGTTCGTGCCAATGCTGAAGAAATCCACTTCTTTTGCAAACTGATCCGCCATAACGGCAGCAGCCGGAATCTCGACCATCATGCCGACTTCAATGTCATCGGCGACTGGCGTGCCTTGACGCAGGAGCGCCTCTTTTTCTTCGAGCAAAATCGCTTTCGCCTGACGGAATTCGTCGAGCGTGGCAATCATCGGAAACATAATTTTCAAATTGCCATGCACGCTCGCCCGCAGCAGGGCACGCAGCTGAGTGCGGAACATCTCCTGCATTTCCAAGCAAAGACGGATCGCACGGAACCCTAAAAACGGGTTCATTTCTTTCGGCAAGTTTAAATATGGTAGCTCTTTATCACCGCCGATGTCAAGCGTGCGGACGACGACCGGCTTGCCCTTCATTTGCTCAAGCACCGTTTTGTAGGCGACGAACTGCTCTTCCTCTGTCGGCAGTTCCGGGCGGCCCATATATAAAAACTCCGTCCGGTACAAACCGATGCCTTCCGCCCCGTTAGCAAGCACCCCTTTTACATCGTCCGGTGTGCCAATGTTGGCTGCCAGCTCGACATGTACACCGTCAGCCGTCACTGTCGGCTCATGAACGAGTTTTGCCCATTCCGCTTTTTGCGCTTCATAGCGGGCTTGCTTTTCTTCATAATGAGCGAGCAGCTCCGGCGACGGATTGACAACGACTTGTCCATCAAGCCCGTCGATGACGACAATGTCGCCGTTTTTCACTTCCGCTGTTACCGTCTTCGTGCCGACGACAGCCGGAATTTCGAGCGAGCGGGCCATAATGGCCGAGTGCGATGTCCGTCCACCGATGTCGGTCGCAAATCCTTTGACATACTGTCGATTCAGCTGCGCCGTATCGGATGGTGTCAAATCTTCAGCAATGATGACGACCTCTTCGGAAATCAGGCTTGGGTTGGAGATGGCAACGCCGAGCAAATGGGCGAGAACTCGCTTCGTTACATCGCGGATGTCAGCAGCTCTCTCTTTCATATATTCATTGTCCATGCCTTCAAACATGGAAATGAAAAACGATGCGGTCTCGTCAAGCGCATACTCGGCATTCACTTGTTCCGTTTTAATTTTTTCTTTAATCGGGTTTAACAGTTCCGGATCATCAAGCACAAGCAAATGGGCAGCAAAAATGGCGGCTTTGTCTTCACCGAGTTTCTCTAAGGCGTGCTGTTTAATCATCTCAAGCTCTTCTTTCGCCTTGGCGACCGCCGCCTCGAGCCGCGCCACTTCCGCCTCAGCGTCAGTGATCGGCCGTTTTTCAGCCGCCAAATGAGGGGTTTCTAAGCGGTATGCCTTGGCAATGGCGATACCGCTCGATGCAGCAATTCCATGGATGGTTTTTTCCATTACTGAGCAAGGCCTTCTTTCGCCAACGTATCCGTTAACGCTGCCATCGCCTCTGCTGCATCGGCCCCTTCTGCCGTAATTTTAATCGTTGCCCCTTTCGGAATGCCTAACGACATAACGCCCATGATCGATTTCAAGTTGACCGTTTTTCCGTTGTACTCCAGTTGAATTTCGCTGTTAAATTTGCTGGCTGTTTGCACTAAAATGGTCGCCGGGCGGGCATGGATGCCAGAGTCTGAAGTGACTTTAAACGTTTTTTCCATCGTTCATCAATCCCCTTCTTCACTATTTTTTTCTTTGTCATCATATCAAATACACGGGCGGGGAGGCAACGGAAAATGCTTGTCCCCCCGCACCAACGATTAACAAGCGGTTTAGCCGATTTCAACGACGCCGTCTTCACCTTGGGAGACTGCGCCTTGCTTTTTGATGTGCACCGCCTGACCAGCTTGCAAGTTCGTGAAAATCACCGGTGTAACGATGGATGGTGCGTTATTTTTCACATAATCGAGATCAACACGCAAAATCGGCTGTCCTTTTTTCACTTCATCGCCTTCTTTGACGAGCGCTTCAAATCCTTCACCATTCAGTTTCACCGTATCGATGCCGAAGTGAATTAAAATTTCATGTCCTCCAGCCGACTTGATGCCAATGGCGTGCTTCGTCGGAAACACGTTGATGATGTTCCCATCGACAGGGGAGACGACTGTGCCATCCGTTGGCATGACGGCGAAACCATCGCCCATCATTTTTTGCGAAAATACTTGGTCAGGTACATCAGCAAGCGGGACGATTTCCCCAGCGAGCGGCGAAGCGACCGCTTCCGCCTGAGTCGTAGCTGGCGTCTCTTCCTTCGGCTCTTCTTTCACTTTTGTCGGCACTTTTCCTTGCATAATATCATGAATTTGTCCTTTTAAGATATCCGATTTCGGGCCGAAGATCGCTTGCACGTTGTTGCCGACTTCGAGCACACCAGCAGCGCCGAGCTCTTTCAGCCGGTCTTTATTGACTTGGCCGATGTCACGGACCGATACGCGTAAGCGCGTAATACATGCATCCAAATGTTCGATGTTTTCCTTTCCGCCAAGAGCCGCAAGCACTTCATACGGCAAATCACCAGTGGCCGCTTCAGCTTTTGGCGTTTCATCGCCCGTTTTTTCACGTCCTGGCGTCGCCAAGTTCCATTTGCGAATGGCAAAACGGAACCCGAAGTAATAAATGACTGCAAACGCTAATCCAATCGGAATGACGAGCCACCACGCCGTCCGATTCGGCAGAACACCGAACAGCAGGAAGTCGATGACCCCACCAGAGAACGTCATCCCGATTTTGATGTTCAACAAGTGCATGATCATAAACGATAGCCCGGCAAAAACGCAATGGATGGCAAACAGCGCCGGAGCGACGAACAAAAACGAAAACTCGATCGGTTCAGTAATCCCAGTTAAAAACGATGTCAGCGCTGCTGAGCCCATGATACCAGCGACGATTTTTTTGTTTTCCGGGCGCGCTTCATGATAAATAGCGAGGGCTGCAGCCGGAAGGCCAAACATCATGAATGGAAACTTCCCGGTCATAAACGTGCCAGCCGTCAGCTCCACTCCGTCTTTCAGCTGCTCGAAAAAGATTTTTTGGTCGCCGCGTATAATTTGACCAGCCTTATTTACATATTCGCCAAACTCAAACCAAAACGGCGAATAAAAAATATGGTGGAGTCCAAACGGGATCAACGCACGTTCGATAACACCGAAAATAAACGCGGCAACCGTTTTGTTTGTATCAATCATATTGTGCGAGAACGCATTTAATCCGTGCTGAATCGGCGGCCAGATAAACGTCATGATAATGCCAAGCACGACGGCAGAAGCCGCTGTCACAATCGGCACGAATCGTTTGCCGGCGAAAAAGCCGAGATATTGCGGCAGTTCGATGTTAAAGTATTTATTGTACATATAAGCGGCCAAAATCCCGACGATAATCCCGCCGAAGACGCCCGTTTGCAGCGTCGGAATGCCGAGAATGTTGGCAAATGATGGGTCGTTACCAACCATATCGGCGTTCACATTTAAAACAACGCTCATTGTGACGTTCATAATTAAGTAGCCGATGATCGCCGCTAATCCGGCGACCCCTTCCCCGCCGGCGAGACCGATCGCTACACCGACGGCAAACAAGAGCGACAAGTTAGAGAAAACAATGCCGCCCGCCTGTTCCATAACGTTTGAGATTAACACAACCCAGTCGGCTTTTAACGCCGGAATTTTGTCGGTGAGCGCTGGGTTTTTCAAAGCGTTACCGATGGCTAACAAAATCCCTGCTGCCGGCAGGATCGCCACCGGGAGCATAAGCGCTTTCCCGACCCTTTGCAGCGTGCCAAACGCTTGTTTCATCCTTACGACCTCCTTCAACTTCCTTTTCTTAAGTTTTGCAGCAAACGGCAGATTCATGTACTGAAAAATAGACGGGCGATCATTTTTCGGACAACCAGTGGCAATAAAAAAGGCATGAATAAAGAGAGACAAAAAGAACGCTTACAACAACCTGAATACAAAATTCCGGTCGTTGCCGTCCTGTTTCGCTCTCTTTACTCATGCCTGATCGAATCAGTAACACGTAAAGCGAGACAATGTTATATTGTTGTGCCACTCTTTTTTTCCGCCAGCCGCTGCAAATGCAGCGTCAAATAGACTGCCTCGGCGTCGTCAGCCGGCAGTTGAAGCGTTTGCTGCATGACTTTAACTAACTTCCATGCTAGATTATAGCATAGCGGGTAAGCCTCTTTCAAGATTTTCGACAAATTTTTTGGTTCTTCGACTTTTTCTCCTTTTTTCAGCCGATCGATCGCGTAGCGCAAATGACGAACGAAACGCAAATAGTGGATACTCTCACGATCGATGTCGACGCCAAGCTGCTGTTCGACAATCTCGACAAGCTTAGCGATGAGCTGGGAATATTGATTAGCTTCTGCCAAGCTTTGTTTTGAAATAGCGCTATGAATATGGAGGGTGATGAAGCCCACTTCTCCTTCCGGCAGTGCGACCCCGAGCTTATCCCCAATCAGCTCGGCGACTTCAGCCGCGATTTCGTACTCAAGCGGATACAAACTTTTCGTCTCGACCAAAAACGGATTTTTGACGTCTAATCCTTGTTCAAGTCGCTTTAGTGTAAACGCGATATGATCGGTCAGTGCAACGTGAATGTGCTCGTTTAATGGCACGCCGACACGCTGCTTAATATGTTGAATCACCTCATTCATGAGGGCGATAAACTCTTCGCTCAGTTCAGGGAGCAGTTTTTTGTATTGCTCTTGTTCACGTTCATTTTTGAGAACAAAGCATTTTTCTACAGTGCTCTCAGCAATTTCGTCCCCCTTTTTTTTGCCGAAGCCGATCCCTTTACCAAGCAAGACGACTTCGCCATACGCTGGATGGGAAGCGATTAACACATTGTTATTGAGCGCTTTTTCTACACGAAACGACTGTTCCATCAAGCTCCCTCCTTTCCGCGGCAATGGCCCGTTATTCATTACGCGACTAATTATAAACCGGAAACACCCCGCCGCTCAACGAAAAAAAGATGGCGTTTTTTTGGATGGGACGACGCCCTTCTTTCCATACTATAGAGTGCCAAGAGAGGGGGATTGATATGCCATACGTTTCCATTAATGAGCGCGTCCGCCTTTATTATGAGGAAAAAGGGGAAGGACCGCCGCTTTTATTTATCCACCCTCCGGGGCTGGGACACGTCATTTTTCGCCAACAGGAGCCGCTTGCCCGCCATTTTCGCCTTATTTTGTGCGATATGCGCGGGAATGGGAGAAGCAGCCCATCAGACGTGCCGATTACCGTCCCGCTGCTTGCAGACGACGTCTCCGTATTGCTCCGCTTCCTTGGCATCGAGCGTGCCATCATTTGCGGCTATTCGAATGGCGGATCAATCGCACTTGATTTCGCGCTTCGCTATCCACAGTACGTCGAACAGGTCATTTTAATCGGTGGGTTTCCTGAAGTGTGCACTCCACTTTTGTACGGCGAGTTTTTGCTTGGCATTTCAGCCGCCAAACTAGGTGCCTTATCTTTAATCTCCTCGGTACTCGCCATCGGACATGCAACAAGCCGACACGAACGGAAGCTGCTCAAGCAGTACGTTCGGCGGGCTAACAAACGGGATTTAGACACCGCATACCGTGCCGGACTTGTCTACTGTTGCACGAAGCAGCTGTCTTCCCTTCAAGCCCCCTTGTTGCTTATTTATGGCGCACGCGACTATTACATCCATCCCTATATCGCCATGTTCCGCCGTTATGTACCGCATGCTGACGTCGTGTTCATCGATCGGGCCCGCCATCAAATCCCGACCAAACATAGCTGTGAATTAAACAACATCTTACGGGTGTACAGTCGGCGGAAATCACTTGAACGAAAGGAGGAACATGCATGTCCAAAAAAGGAAGACAAAATAAAGTAAGCCAAGAAGTAGCCAATCCGACTGTCTCGAAGGCGGAAGCAGAAATGGCAAAAGACAGCATCGATACGGCGAAGCAAGCAAAGAAAAACCGCTCGTAACGACAGCGAGATGGCCGAAAAACAGCGGGACACCCTTGCATACCTCACAAAAAGGGGGAATGATCATGACAGTTGGTATGACGCCAATCATGAAAGACTTGTTTGCTGTCATTGAGGAACGAAAATCCGTCCGTCAATATGACGCCAACGCGACGATCAGCAAAGATGAGCTGCGTGCCATTCTCACGGCTGCCGCGAAAGCACCGTCTGCTTGGAATTTGCAGCCATGGCACTTTCTCGTCATCCACGGCAAAGAGGCACAACGACGGTTGCAACCGATCGCTTATGGCCAACAACAAATCGTTGATGCCTCTGCTGTGATCGTTGTGCTTGGTGATTTGGAGGCGAACCAGAATACAGATGCCGTTTATGACCCACTCGTTCGCGAAGGGACGATGACCGAAGAGGTAAAGCAGCAGCTCGCTAAGCAAATTGAGACAGCGTATGCCAACGAGCAATACGCCCGTGACGCTGCGTTTCAAAACACCGCCTTCGCCGCAATGCAGCTCATGCTGGCGGCAACGGCGAAAGGCTGGGCGACATGTCCGATCGGCGGATTTAACCCCGAACGGCTCAAAGAGGAGTTTCACATTTCAAACCGCTATGTGCCGACGTTGCTTATCACGATCGGCAAGGCGGCTGCCCCTGCCCACCATTCAATCCGGTTGCCCATCGAGACCTTGTCGACGTGGGTGGAGCAATAGCAAAGCAGGCGTTCCCACACCATTTGGGAACGCCTGTTTCTAGGATGTCATCTTCTGCTAGTCATTCGCGTCTACAAACACATACCCGGACGGAAACGTCAAGTGGACGACCGTTCCTTTTCCAACTTCACTTTCAATCTGCATTGTCCCTTTATGTTCTTGGACAATTTTCATGCTTGTTGTCAGTCCAAGCCCCATTCCTTTTTCTTTCAAAGTAAAAAATGGCTCACCGATTTTTTGCAACCGCTCTTTCGAAATACCGATGCCAGTGTCAGCAATGTCCAAACGGATCAGACTTTCAGCTTCAGAAACATGGACATGCAAGTTTCCTCCATTCGGCATTGCTTCAATAGCGTTTTTCATAACGTTTAAAAGCACTTGAACAATTTGGTTTTGGTCGCCATACACGCAAGCTTTTGGCGCGTTGTTACGAACGGAAATGGAAACGTTATTTAATGTCGCCTCATGACCGATGAGGTTAATAACATACGAAATGGCCTCTTCCAACAAAAACGGCCGGTAATCAGGACTTTGCGGCTTAGCCAGCACAAGCAGCTCGCTGACGATTTGGTTGACGCGGCCAAGTTCACTCAGCATAATGCGCACGTGGTCATCATTCACTTCACGCGTTTCTTGCATCACTTGCATAAAGCCTTTCAGTGAGGTAAGCGGATTGCGAATTTCATGAGCAATGCCAGCTGCTAGCTCTCCGAGCACCGACAGCTTCTCTTTTTTCAGCAGCAACTCCTCGGTGCGCTTTTGTTGGGTAATGTCGCGCCCGATCGTTAACAATCCTTTTCGCGCACCGTTTTCTTCAAACAGCGGCACTTTAATGACATCAAATGTCTTCAGTTCCCCATCCGGCGTCTCGAGCGACTCCTCGCGGCGCGTCAACGCCCCGATTTCCCACGCCTCGCGATCCGATTCGATACACTGCTCAAACGCATCTTTGAAAAAGGGTACGAGTTCGCCAAGCTCGCGATCCGTTTTTCCGACATAATCAATATGCTCGAGATGGTAAAGCCGCCGACCGAAATCATTGACGCGCAGCCACCGCCCTTCGCTGTCTTTAAAACAAACAAAGTCGGGCATCGAGTTAATGAGCTTCAACAACTGCTGTTCATTTTCTTCCACTTTCACAAGCTGTTCGTGTTTTTTTAGCAGCTGATATAAGAACACGACCGACAGAAAAATAAAGACCGTCCCTTTGGCGGCGCTAAGCGCAACGTACACGCCGCGGCTGACCGTCAGCACATTGAGCAGGGAGTCGGTGACAGTTAGCCATAAAACACTACCTGTAACGTAAATTGCCATGACTTTTGATTTGTTTAACACTTTGTCATCGAACCCCTAACATACAAAGTCAGTGGCGGCCGCGCCATCCGCTGGTCTACATCTCTCGCGCCCATCCGAGCAACCGGTCGGCCAACATGACCGCGCGTTCATGGCCGAGCTGTTTTTGTAGCGATATCTCAAGCCGCTGTGCCACTGCCTCCGCTTCCTCCTCATAAGAGAACGAAAATGACCACTCGAGCGCCGGAATGGCTAGAACGATATATTCCTCTTTTCGGTTTTCATAAATATATACATGAGCCGGAGCTTGTCCGTCAACTAGCGGCGTTTTACGGATTTTCATCGTTCCATCCCCACCTTTTCGCTAATAAGCCGTCTCCATTTTATTTATTTTAGCAAACACCCAACGCCTACTCAATATAAATCATTTTCCTCGTCATCCCTCCATCGATGACGAGGTTTACTCCGGTAATAAAATCGTTTTCTTCATCACATAAATAAAGGCAGGCGCGAGCGATATCGTCTGGCTTGCCGACGCGGCCGGCCGGGTGCTGTCGATGGTCAACATCCCGCAATTTCGCGTAATCGCCCGTTTCAATCCAGCCAGGGCTGATGCAGTTGACACGAATGCGATCGTCGGAAAGCGACACGGCCAACGCATGGGTGAGAGCGATGAGGCCGCCTTTGGATGCCGCGTACGCCTCCGAATTCGGCTCGGACATAAGTGCTCTTGTCGAGGCGATGTTGACGATCGCCCCACCTTTAGGGTTGCGTCGCATATATTTTGCCGCTTCACGGGAAGCCAAAAAGGCGCTGCGCAAATTCGTTGCCAGCACGTCATCCCACTCATCCACGGTCAACTCGTACGGCGATTTCCAACGCGAGACGCCCGCATTGTTGATTAAATTATCGATGCGGCCAAAGCGGCGGGCAGCTTCCTCTATCAATCGCTTAATGTCAGCCTCATTCCGCACGTCTGCCTCCACAAATACAGCATTCCGTCCGTCGGCTCGCAGCCGCTCAACGATCGCTTCCCCATTTTTCGCATCAACGTCCGCAATCACAACATTCGCTCCCTGTTTTGCGAACATCTCCGCAATCGCCTTGCCGATTCCGTTCGCTCCGCCGGTGACAATTACCGTTTTCCGTTCTCCGACCATTTTGTCCATTCCCCTTTCTCTCCTCTTTAGCATGTTCTAATATTCTTTCTTCGTTTCACACGAAAATGGCCTCTTTATTATACCACCAACAGTAACGGAAATATATGGATGCCATATAAGAGCGTTGGGGGATTCGAACCGTTGATGCAAAGTTTGTAACGAAAGCAAAGCAATGGGAGACTTTTTTCTAGCGGTGGCACCCGACAATCTAGGTGGAAAAGCGATTTTCCATAAAAAAAGACCGCGGTCAAGCGGTCTTTTTAGCGGCTTACCGATATGGGCCGTACGGCATTGGGAAACCGGGCACATACGGAGCCATCCCTGGCTGCGGTGTGCCACAATAGCCGCCATGTGGCACGACCGGGGCGTAGGGCATCGGTGCGACTGGTGGATGGCACATTGGTACACACGGAGCGTGACCTGGCATCATGCTAGGCAAAACACCCGGTGTCATGCTTGGCATCACATTCGGAACGGCTTCAGATGTCATACCGGCGACATTCGGTTCCGCCCCCATATGCGGAGCAACCATATCGTACGGAGCAGCGGCGCCACCAAGTGACAGCGGCGGGACATTTTCGTTCTCACCCATCGGTGAGACGGAAGCCGGAGCTACATTGGGCATCGTTCCTAAGTGAAGCGGCGGCGCCGGAGGCATCATATCAGGGCTGTCAAACTCATCCTTGTGATCAAGGTGGGCCGGGCTGACAAGTGGTGCCGGCAGCGTCATCGGCGGACACCAATACCCGTGCGGCACGACCGGTGGATAATATGCCATCGGCATCACCCCTGTTGGCATCGCTCCAGTTGGCATTGGCGCCATCGGCGGCATATTATTGTCGATCCGTTCAGCCTCATCGCCATGACTGGAGTCGTTCAGAAACGGATCATTATACGAATCCCATTGACTCATTGTCCTCTCCCTTTCTTGCTCAGATTATCGGGGCGCGTACCCATCCATATTGTATGTCGGAACAAGTAAAGGGTGTTTGCCCGGCAAAAATATAGGTATTTATCCCACAAGATGATTTGCGCTATGATGAATATGGACAACAAGATTCAGTGAATGCTTGGGGGGATGTGATGGACAAAGCACTAGCAGCCAAACAAATCGCCGAGTTGCGCAACGGTGTCATTGCTGAGCTGTTAGTAAAGAAAGAGGACTTCCTTACGTTTCGAGCTGTGCTCATCGAACAGCCTGATTTTAAACATTTTCGCGGTATCGCCCAGCGCGGCGGCCACGTTCTCTACCATTACATGGACACCCCGCGCAGCTGACTTGTTTGTTTTCATTGATCAACATCCGGCTTTCTGTTCCTGAAGGCCGGATCTTTCTTTTGGCGAAGAATTTTCCACTCTTTCTATGAAACTAGTTGTATCAATGTTTCACGCTTTTTTCCATCATTTAGATAATGAACAACAGCGCCATCCTTGTTACTCTAGTACCGAGTTTACGAGAGGAGGGATGAGGATGAAAAGAGGAAAGGCATGGGTGCTCGCGATATTGTGTGGAACGTTTTTCTTTGCTGGCCACGCCGATGCCGCAAAGGTCCATACGGTCAAACGCGGCGATACGCTTTGGAACATTGCGAAACAATATGGTGTGCCACTGAAACAATTGAAACAAACAAATCGCAAAGGCGATTTACTATATCCTGGCGAAAAACTTGTTATCCCGAATACTACTAGCATTACAGCGGCGGAAAAAGATTTGCTTGCCCGTCTCGTTCATGCCGAAGCGAAGGGAGAACCATATGCTGGGAAGGTGGCTGTGGCGACGGTCGTGCTCAACCGCGTCGATCATCCTGATTTTCCAAATTCGATTCGCGAAGTCATTTATGAGCGCTCTGGCGGCCATTATGCCTTCACGCCCGTGGCAAACGGAACGATCAACAAACCAGCTGACCACGAGGCGTATCGCGCCGTTGAAGAAGCACTTGCTTTTCGCGGTTTAGGAAACGGCTCGCTCTATTTCTATAATCCGAAAACGGCGAAAAGCAACTGGCTGCGCTCCCGCCCGGTGACTGTTGTCATCGGCAACCATGTGTTCGCTAAGTAAACAAAAACAAGGGGTGAAAATTTATCAAGACCTAAAATTAAAAAATGCTAAAAAAATAAAGGTAAGCACATATTAGTCATGTATAATATGTTTGCTTACCTTTTTTATTTTGGATTGAACTAATTCCACCCGTTAGCCGCCCATGCATCGCTTCGTAGCGCCACAGATGATGGAAGTTCATTCGTTCTTCCATGGGAGATAAGTAAGAGAGTTATTTTTTGAGTTGTTTAAAGTAAATTATTTCAGGGTCTCCTTCATCCAGATTATCAATAAAACCACTCTTACTATATCCAAGTGATAAGAATACCCTGTGCATTCTCTCATTAGATTGATTCGTTGAAGAAAAAATCTTTTCCGTTGGAGATATATTTTCAAAATACTTGATTAGTGATTTCGCATATCCTTTTCTTCTTTCTGAAGGTTTTACAACAACTAATGAGATAAAACTACATTCAAAAAAATGAGTGTTGTAAACCAAAAAACCAACAATTGACCTGTTAACTTTAGCGACTAAACAACACCCTTGTTCAATTGCTTTCTTTATGTATGTTCTTCTGCTTTCGTCTCCAATAACTTCCGCATCGATTCTTACTATCTCATCTAATTCATTCAATTTGGCTATTGTTATATGTTCCAAAAAAATCAAAACCTCCTTTTTGACGAACTATCTTAGTTAAGCATACTGCCTCGATAGTTGACCAAGTGATGAGAACACCGTTCTCATCAAACTAAAACTTTTTATAAACCTCTGCGTAAGCTACTTTTAACTGTTCCCGTAATTGCTTGTTTTCGTCTTCTAACTTTTTGATTTTTCGTTTCAACGATTCAATAAGAGCGTCTTTGTTGCTCTCATTCATTTCTCGCTTTATTTGTTTCGCAGTAGGAGCTTGTGCTTGTTGTTGGCGTAAGGTTTCAATACGCTCACGCAGTTCAGGATGGTTGTAAAGTGTCGCTTTCGCTACCCCTGCTTCCTTTGCTACGCTATTAAAATTAATGCTCTCATTGGCTCGTATGAGCCTTTTAATGGCTTTTTCGACTTTTTGATAGGTGAGAGCCTTTCTTGCAGCGTGAATGGCTTTCAATTGTTCTCTACGGTCATAGTTAGCCATTGGAAACACCTTGCTTTCGTTTGATTCGTTCTAATCGCCCAAAGATGATATTTCCTTCTTTAATGGTGCTCAAAATTTTCTCGTAACGTTCTAAATTCTTTTTATTTTTTTCAACCATGTCATGTCTGCCACGTTGTTCCAAAGCTTCTATTGTTTTTGTGGTTGTTTTGATTAATAATTCATACTTTTGTATATCCAACTCAGAAAAACCGATAGCTAAATCTTTACATGGGCTGCCACCGTTACATGTCAGGCATGGTGGTTCTGCCGCAAACGGACATTTTCCATTGATTCTTGCGTGACAAGTTCCATATGGATTATCAATCGCATTCAACTTATGGTCACGCCATAACGTTTCCAAAATATCAGTTGGAATATCTTCATCGGGTTTTACTTCTCGAACCTCACCATTCAAGTCAAAACTAAATAAACCTTGTTTTATCGCTGGTCAAGTCCAAATTATTGTGTAAATTCCCCTTTGATAGACAACATGGACCTGATGACTTGACGTATGGTAGGTAAGACCGGCAAGTCTCCCTGCCGGTCGCCTTCCCGGACAAATGATCATGTTGTCAAGGAACAGGCGTGTCAAGGAGCTTTCGCGGCATATCCTCGCTTCGCTCCGGTATTCCACGTTCTCCTTGACACGGCGTAGAGGTTATCCCACTCTCTTGATCGCCGGAGCCTCCTGATTCACCGATCGGACTCCTTGCTTTTTCGTTTTCCGCCACTTCCAATATTCAGCCATATCCAAGTATTTGCGCCCTGACATCCATTTTTCATCGATTTCGATCAACACGGCACCAACGAGGCGATACACCGATTCCCGGTTCGGAAAGATGCGGATGACCCGTTCTCTGCGACGAATTTCTTCGTTCAGCCGTTCCACTCCGTTGGTCGTGCGCAGACGCCGACGATAACGGTCCGGATAGTCCAATACGGCGGTGGCGTCTTCGAATCCCTCTTCGAGGATTTGCATGGCTTTTGGGGCTTTTTCTTCCCATTTGGCCAGCACTTGTTCCAATAACAGCCGGGCCGTTTGCTTATTTGGAGCATGAAGAATCCCACGAATCTCCTCGAGCAAGGCATCCTGCATATACTTTGGTGCGGCATCGAGGATATTGCGAATAAAATGTGTCTGGCATCGTTGCCATGTAGCGCCTTGGAAATGCTTTTCAATGGCTTGCACCAGCCCACCGTGCTGATCCGAGATGATCAAGTCCACTCCCCGGAGTCCCCGGTCTTTCAGCCATCCGAAGAACTCGCTCCAGCTGGACTCCGATTCACTGTTTCCGATTTGCAGGCCAAGAATTTCCCGATATCCTTCCTCATTCACTCCTGTAGCGATCAACACGGCTCTGGAGCGTACTCGTCCATCCTCCCGGACTTTCGTATAAATAGCATCTACTAGCACAAACGGATACACGTGTTCATGAAGGGAACGGTAATTCCAGTCTTGGATAATCGGATCCAGTCCCTTGCACGGTGAGGAGACCGTGGACTTGGAAAACGAAGTGCCGCATAATTCCTCCGTGATTTGAGTGATTTTTCGGGTAGACACCCCGTTTACCACCATTTCCATTAGTGCCAGTACCAGTGCTTGTTCGCTCCGTTGATACCGTTGGAACAGTTCCGTAGAGAACTCCCCATCTCTTGTCCGTGGAACGCGCAAGGTCAACCGTCCCACCCGGGTCGTCAGCTGGCGTGGATACGAACCGTTTCGATAGCCTTTTCATTCTTCCGTTCGTTCATAACGGCGAGCTCCCAGCTGTTCTTCTACTTGTGCCTCGAGGATTTGATTGAGGACTTGTTCCAATAGCTTAGCTAATCCCTCATCTCTGGTGAATAACCCGTGCAAAAGTTCATCATTTAGGGTAATATGATATTGAGCCATGGTTGCATTCCTCCTTATGTTTGGTGTTTTTGGTCCACTGTTTATTCTACCAAAGGGGAAGCAACATGGCTCTTTTTCTATTTCCCTTTTTACACAATTATATGGACTTAACTTTGGCATTGACGTCCAAACGTATGCAGAGCGTGGAAAAGAAAACGACTTCCCTCTTCTGAAAAAGTGTCCGCATTGCCGGGCCAAGCGCCCGTTGCACCGCCACGGTTACTATGAGCGAAACGCATTGACCCCACATGGTGATTATCGCATTTGGATTGTCCGGTATCGCTGTCGGGAATGCTTGAAGACGGTGAGTGTGCTGCCTTCCTTTCTCCTCCCGTATTTTCAGTATACGTTGTCCGCCATATGGCAAGTCGTGAAAGAGCAGTTGGGATTGACCGAGGGGACGAACCGGGCTCCGTTTCTCCCGACAAAGGACGGCATCATCTTTTATGTCCGACGGTTCTGCCGAAACCTATCAAGCCTTCACAGCTTTTTTGCGAGGCGGTGGAGGATCATAGGCCCTATCGTGAAAAAAGAAAAGGAACGGGCTTCCTGGTGGATCCGGACGTTGGAGAAACACGGTCTCTATTCGGTCATCAGAGACATGTGGGAGGACGGATTCCGACACCCTTTTGCGAATCAAATGGGATCCTGATTTTACATACATATCCTAAATTGGAAATAGTTGAGGTTCCCACAAACCTTTCCTATCGACGGAGAAAAAGCGATCCGGTACGATAGGGCAGACGGACCGGAACGGTCCTGATTCCAAGTGAGACAAGGAGGAGATTCGAATGGATGAGTCGATGAGACACGACATTGCCCTGTTTCGGTACGGGCTAATCGCTCCGTTGGTGAATGGGCAGGTGGAACCGAAGACGTATCTGAAAGAGGTGAGCGAGCGAGTGCACCATGTTCCCCACCAGGGCGACAAACGAATCGCAGCCAAGACGATCCTCGATTGGTGCACCCGATACAAAAAAGGGGGCTTTGACGCCTTAAAGCCGAAGCGCCGTTCGGACCGCGGCCACTCAAGGCGTCTGTCGCCCGATGATGAGGATCATATTTTAGCCCTAAGAAAAGAACATCCCACCATGCCCGTGACGGTGTTCTACGAACACCTGATCGAGCAGGGGGAAATCCCAGAAAATCATACCTCTTACTTTACTATATACCGATTGTTGAAAAAACACAACCTTGTCGGGAAAGAAATCTTGCCCATGCCGGAGCGAAAGCGCTTTGCGTATGACCAGATCAATGAGCTTTGGCAAGGGGACTTATCCCATGGACCAACGATTCGAGTCAATGGGAAAGCCCAGAAAACGTTTTTGATCGCCTATATCGATGACTGCTCGCGGTTTGTGCCGTACGCGCAGTTTTTCCCTTCGGAGAAGTTTGACGGGCTGCGGATCGTCACGAAGGAAGCGGTGCTTCGTTGCGGGAAGCCGAAGCGCATTTACTCGGACAATGGGAAAATTTATCGATCCGAGGTGCTGCAGTATGCGTGCGCCGAGATGGGAATTACGCTCATCCACACCCAGCCGTATGACCCGCAAAGCAAAGGGAAAATCGAACGGTTCTTCCGCACCGTACAGACGCGGTTTTATCCGCTGCTGGAGTTGGATCCCCCGAAGTCGCTCGAAGAGCTGAACGAGCGCTTTTGGAGGTGGCTTGAAGAGGAGTATCATCGAAAACCGCACGCCTCGCTGGACGGAAAAACGCCGCATGAGGTGTTTCAATCGCAAGTGCATCTCGTGTCGTTCATCGAAGATAGCGATTGGCTGGATGCGATTTTTCTGAAGCGGGAGCACCGCAAGGTCAAAGCCGATGGAACGATCACCTTGAACAAGCAGCTGTATGAAGTGCCGCCCCGGTTCATTGGGCAATCGATTGAACTCCGCTATGACGAACGGGGCGTCTATGTGTACGAAGATGGAAGGAAGGTGGCGGAGGCCGTTCGGGTTCGTTTGGAGGACAACGCCTATGTAAAACGCCATCGGTCCCCGTTTGCGGCGATTCCGGCGAAGGAGGGAGAACACGGTGTATAAATCGTTTTACTCCCTTTCGCGGGAGCCGTTTGCGAAAGAAACAGACCCGTCCGAGGCGTATCAAGGGGCGCCGTTTCAGGAAGCGTTGCGGGCGCTGGAGTACGTGAAACGAACCCGGGGGATCGGGCTGTTGATCGGAGAGCCGGGGGCGGGCAAGACGTTCGCCCTTCGGGCGCTGAAAGAATCATTGAATCCATCATTGTATCATGTCGTCTACTTTCCGTTATCCACCGGAGGCGTGATGGATTTTTACCGTGGTTTGGCCTTGGGATTAGGAGAGGAACCGAAGTACCGCAAGGTAGACCTCTTCCGCCAAATCCAGCAGGCGATCGAGCGATTGTATCATGAACGGCGGATCACGCCGGTGTTCATTTTGGACGAGATGCATTTAGCGAAGGATGCATTTTTACAGGACATCGCGATCTTGTTCAACTTCGAGATGGATTCGACCAACCCATTTGTCTTGATTTTGGCCGGGCTGCCCCATTTACAGGGGAAGCTGCGGCTCAATCAGCACCGCCCTCTCGACCAGCGGATCATCATGCGATACCGGATGGGGCCGCTGGAGAAGGAAGAGGTGGCGGGCTACATCAAGCATCGGATGAAACAGGCCGGGGCGAAGCACCCGATCTTCACCCCATCGGCGTTAGAGGCGATTGCCCTGCAGTCGCGGGGATGGCCTCGGGTGATCAACACGTTGGCCACGACGTGCCTGTTATACGGGTATCAGCTGAAAAAGGACGCCATTGACGAAGAAGTGGTGCGCATGGCCGCAGAGGAAATGGGGTATTAGCATGAAAGGGGCCGAATCGGCCTCTTTTGTGCTTTTTCTTTTCCATCGGTCCATCAGGCGCGCTGGAAATCTTCATCTGAAAGAGCGTGCAAACGTTCCGAAAGAATGTGCAAAATCCGGAACCCGAGTTCGACAGTTTGAGGCCCATTTTAGGCAAATGAAAATGCCAGAAATGCCGTTATATCAAGGGTTTAGCGGTGGTTAACCTAGGAAAAAACGCCGAATTTCATAGGCACACGCTTTATAATTTAATCCTTTTAATATAAAGTTTTTTTGTTTATAATATAGACATGTACATTCGATGGGTAACCGTGGTTACTGTCAATGTACCATCAATTGGAGGATTGCATCTATGCTCACGTGCTTCTCCACGGTCTAATCCTCCTCTTGATCCGAATCGAGAGTAAAATCGTGGCCGAAAGTAAGAGACAAATGTCAGCGCTCCACGTTAGGACATTTTTCTTCAAAATATCGTGACCTCTATCAGTGTACAAAGATCACGACCAAACAAAGGAAAACCTCTGTGGCTCTAGGGCTGGAGCCTCCTCTGAAGATCCTAGACATTCATCCTCGCTCCTAGATACACGCTAGAAGTATGCCCAATTGCCTCTCAGCCCTTCTGTATCAAGGGCTGGGAGGCGATTTATTTGCCTAGTCACTGTCGAACTCGGGATTTACTTTGATACGACTTCGTCGTACTTCGAAGTGGATCCATCCGAAACACCAGAAGGAGAATCGCTTCGAAAGCAGGGGTTTTCCAAAGATAAGCGTCCCGATTTGGTCCAAATCGTCATTGGACTGGCCGTTACCCGGGAAGGAGTCCCCATTCGCGCTTGGGTATGGCCTGGCAATACGATGGATATGACGGTCATCAAACAGGTGAAACAAGACTTGATTGGCTGGAAGCTTGGGCGTGTGATCAGCGTGATGGACCGCGGATTTTCGTCTGAAGAGAATTTGCGAATCTTGCAACAGGCCGGGGGACACTACATTGTCGGCGAAAAAATGCGGTCCGGCAAAGCCGCCGTCGAAGAGGCCCTAAACCGTCGCGGGCGCTACCAACAAGTTCGCGAGAACTTGCATATCAAAGAAATCATCGTGGGCGACGGAGAAGCGCGTCAGCGCTATGTTCTCGTGTACAATCCCAGCGAAGCCGAACGCCAACGCAAGGAACGGGAAAAGCTGCTCGAATCGCTGAAAGAGGAGTTGGAGGGGCTTCGCCAACTCCCCAATGAAGCTCATCATAAGGCCACCTGCCGGCTGCGTTCCCATCCGTCCTACGGAAAATACTTGCGTCAATTGAAGGATGGAACGCTTCGCATCGACAAGCAAGCGGTTCGTGAAGCGGAAACGTACGATGGCAAATATCTCATCCGAACCTCCGATGACACCTTGTCTGCCGAGGATGTCGCGCTCGGGTATAAGCAACTGGTGGATATCGAGCAGGCCTTTCGGACGTTGAAATCAACACTCGAGCTGCGCCCCATGTATCATCGCTTGGAAGACCGTATCCGGGCGCATGTGCTGCTCAGTTGGCTGGCTCTCTTGCTGGTTCGGATCGTGGAGATCCGAACTCATGAATCGTGGCCGAAAGTAAGAGACGAATGCGAGCGTCTCATGCTTGGACATTTTTCTTCAAAAAACGGCGACCTTTATCAACGAACCGAACTGACGGCCAAACAAGCGCTATTCCTTGCGGCTCTAGGGCTGGAACCTCCTCCAAAGATTCTAGGCATCCACCCTCGCACCTAGATACACGCCCGAAGTGTGCCCAAATGCCTCCGATCCCTTTTGTATCAAGGGGCGAGAGGCATTTTGTTTGCCTAGTGACTGTCGAACTCGGGTTATGAATTTTTCAAAGTTATTATAACCAAATAGTTCATATATTTCAATTATTTTGAAAATTATAATTACATAGGTTCAATCTTTATAACTTCGACTTTGCCCGGATACGATTCTAAAATCTCTGAATACCACACTTTTACTTTTTGTCCATTTTCTATTCCCCTCAAAGTACCAAACCCCTTAATTAATAACTTACTCATATTATATTTTCTTCTTAATTCCTGTATTGTTAATTTGTTTGCGTCTTCCTGAACAAAATCTGGATCTTCAACTAAATATACTTCCCCTTCTTTCATAATTATAAAACCTTCCAAAGTAGCTTCTTGATTAAGAGATTGGTTAGTTCTATATTCGCTAAAGAAAAATAATAATAATATAAGACCTAAAATAGTACTCACTAAAATATATCTTTCCATACGCTTGCCTCCTAGCTTTTATATTTTGTGTTATATAATGGTCTATCTTCTATAGATCCATAGTTTTCCCTTCCCAAGATAACAGAGCATTTTATAGTAATACATATTCAGCATATTCAGTGAGCCCAATTCCTAGGTATTTCCCAAAGGATGTCATTATCTTCTCCAATGACATCGTTATTCGCTACCACGACCATTGCGGAGATAATCATAAAGTAACAAATAAAAATTTTGGAGGGGGGTTCGGTTCTGGGAGTAGCTGGCTAAATACCTCTAATTTGAATTTCAAGAGCAACTGTTCTGTTAATCGGTGGTTTTTCAATAATAATGGTTATTGCAATTATCACCGTAATTTCCCTTTGGAATTCCTCTGGATTTTCACTCATTTTATACTGTTCTCAATTGCATGTAACCGTCAAGTAAAATTGAACACTTTTTGCTCATTAATTTTGAACAGTTTCATCGCTGAAAATGGAAATTCTATGCTTCATGCGATAGCTGTCTCCGTTTAAATGAATCACCTCTGCCCGATGAATAATTCTATCTAATACGGCTGTAGTGATCGCTGGATCCCCCAGTAGTTCTCCCCATTCACTTGGTCCCTTGTTGGACGTTAAAATAATGGATGATTGATTGTACAAGTCATTGATCAAATGGAAAAACAAATTGGCTTCTCGTTGATCCATCGCCATAAACATGAGATCATCGATAATCACGAGGTTGGATTCTCTTAGACGCTGAAGACGAATTCGAGATTTGCGAGTGATTTCTTCTGTTTTTAACGCTTGAATCAACTCTCCCATGGTAATAAACGTCACTTTATACCCTTGATCAATCGCCTCCATCCCAAGTCCAATCGCTAAATGGGTTTTCCCTACACCTGGCGGTCCTAATAAAATTAAGTTAAAAAGTTGGTCTAACCATGCGAGTTCCCGCAATTGATGAAATTGCCGTTTTGTCAGTGATGGCTGTTCATCCAGCTGAAACTCGTCCAATGTCTTGTAATACGGGAAAGCTGCCCATTTTAGACGCCTTTCCCGTGCTTTTTTCTCCCGACAATCTTGTTCATACTGTAATACTATGGACAAAAAAACGAAGATAGGTCATCTCGTTTGTTTCTGCTTGTTTCACTAGTACAGGCAGGTGAAAAGCCGTTTCTGTCAAACGCAACGTTCGCAATAACTCTTGTACTTTCGCCAGCTGGCTCATTTCGTTCTTCCCTCCAAAATCTCAATATATTCTTCGATGCTTCTGACAGCTGGTTGAGCTTCCAAAACCGAAAGGTTCCCCTCACGTAATGGTTGAATTCGGTTCACTGAAACGACTTTGTCGGAAGTGTTCCATCTATGTTGTCGTTGTAAGTAACCGACCATATCTGTAAATGCAGAGGCGCTATACAACTGTAATTCCATACATTTTTGCAGCGCTTGGCTGCACAGAGAGAGTGGAGATTGAGCCAGCTGCTTTTGAATGAGCTGTAATTGATCCCGTATATATCGTGGATAGTTTTTTCGTATACGTTCGAGATACTCCTTGGCCGCATCCGGATTTTCAAATTCATGGGCAATCCTCTCGAGATACACATCGATCCCTTTCGCTCGATCACGCAGATGATTCCGGTTTTGAATGAGTTTCCCTTTGCCGTGAGTGATCGGGTGTTTCCCTAAGTATTCCCCGGTTTCCAAATCATAGATCAGGAGTTCTTGTTCTGCCTCTTGAATGACGATTTGCACCGTTTTCCCAAACGATGTATAGGTTCCGCACGGAACCGTGTATCGATTGGATTTGTACAGAATGGTATTGTCCTTTCTCACCGTCCTTGTTATACTGTTGGTAAGGTTTGTTTTGGGGACACCAGTCACGTCCAATGATGGAGAGATCGGTCGTAAGTGTGCTTTTTCGAGTTCGAACACATCGGCCGGTCTCTTTTTTGTCGTATTATGAACTCTGCCGTTTCCTGTTCGGCGCAGCCAATTCCATCCTTGTTCATTCCATGCATCGATAGTAGTAAAGATCCGATGTTTGGCAAAGTTATGTTTGATAAATCCTACGACGTTTTCGATTTTCCCCTTACTTTCCGGATCTGCCTTTCGACATACATGAAGAGTCAAGTTTCGTTGTCTCCGATAGGCTTCAAATTCGGCCGTGAGAATGAGATCCCCGGCATTTTCGCTGACCACAATCAGGTTGTCCTGATCGTAAACCAGTTCGTTTGGGATTCCCCCAAACCATTGGAACGCATTCTCGTGCGCTTGGATGACATCTCTCGTCGTAAAGGACGATTCAGCCACTCCATGTATTTATAACGGGAGTGCGAAAGAACAAAGGCGATAAAATATAACACGATATCCTTTCCTTGTTGATTTTTTACTTTGACTTTTCCAAAATCGACTTGCGCTTGGTGACCCATTGGTGGATCTGGCACTGCTTGATATTGGCGGACAGAAGTTTCTTTTGGGATGTTCCACTCCTCTCGTAAATTCCTCACATAGCTGCGGACCGTACTTTCTCCCACACGGAGATCGGGATATTGTTCCTCCAGCCAATCTTGTACTTGAGACGCTGATAGATCTGGATGCTTCTGAATCCAATGTAAAATAATCTCTCGGTAAGGGTCTAACTTTTTTCTTCGCTGCTTCGTAGAAGCCAGCCATATCGTCATTTCCTCTGGTGAACGTTTTAAATAGTTATATAATGTCGTTCTGGATATGTTTAATTTTTTAGCGATAGTGGCTTTACTAAATCCTTGCTTTAAGAGCTGATAAATTTCCATGTACACTTCCCACTTATCCACCTTTCCATCCCTCCAACAGCTAGATAGCATTCAACATCTATCATAGCTGTTCGGAGTAAAATTGGTAAATGAGTGTTCAATTTTATTTGTCGGATTCTGTCCATTTTAGTTTAGCAGTTACAGGATGTTAGAAGATGGGGTGTTTAATAGCGAAAAGTTGTTTTTTGAAATTCGACAACAGGGCTATACGGGAGGAAAGACGATTTTAAAAGACTATATGAAACCTTTCCGAGAGACGGCCAAAAAGAAATACACCGTTCGCTATGAAACGCTTCCTGGCGAACAAATGCAAGTCGATTGGAAAGAAGTTGGGGAGGTCGTGATCGAAGGGAGAAAAGTCAAGTTATCGCTATTTGTGGCCACGTTAGGCTATTCGCGGATGAAATACGCGGTATTTACGACCAGCCAGGACCAGGAGCACTTAATGGAATGCCTGATTCAGAGCTTCAAGTACTTTGGTGGGGTTCCGAAGAAGGTGTTATTTGACAATATGAAGACCGTTACAGACGGGCGAGAACAAGGAGTGGTGAAATGGAATCAGCGATTTTCTGAATTTGCGAGTTACTACGGATTTATTCCAAAAGTATGCCGGCCCTACCGGGCCCAGACAAAGGGAAAAGTCGAACGAGCCATTCAGTATATTATGGATCACTTCTATGTAGGAACATCGTTTGAAAGCATCGAAGAATTAAATTTCCTTTTACATCATTGGCTCGATCAAGTGGCGAATCGGAAGCCAAACGCCACTACCGGTATTTCTCCGCAAGAGCGTTGGGCCGAGGAGTCACTCAAACCTCTCCCGTTGAAAGATTACGATACGAGCTATCTTTCCTATCGGAAAGTGCATTGGGATGGCAGTTTCTCGTATAAAGGGGAGCAATGGCTCTTATCGGCGGAGTATGCGGGCAAAGAAATTCTGGTGAAGGAGCGATTAAATGGAGATATTCGATTGTACTTTCGAGGGAAGGAGATTTCTCACGTGGACCAACAGAAAAAAGTGATTTCATTCGCTGAAAAAATAAAAAAGAAACAGACAGAAATGGCCGCCACCATTTCGCCTGTTTCGATGGAAGTGGATACTCGTCCATTGTCCGTTTATGACGCATTCCTGCGAGGGGAAAGCTCATGAAAGAACGCATACACGAGTATTGCCACCAACTCCATTTGCCTGTCATGGCGGAGCGATGGTCCGCCATGGCAGAATACGCCTCTACTCATAATATATCATATTCAGAGTTTTTATTCCGCTTATTAGAGGCAGAAATCGTCGAAAAACAGGCACGATCGATCCAAACGCTCATCAAGCTGTCCAAACTGCCGTATCGCAAGACGATCGATACGTTTGATTTTACCGCGCAGCCTTCGGTGGATGAGCGCCGGATTCGAGAGCTGCTTACGTTGTCCTTTATTGACCGGAAAGAAAATATCCTCTTTCTCGGTCCACCGGGGATTGGAAAGACACATCTGGCAATTTCGATTGGAATGGAGGCGATCGCAAGAGGGTATAAAACGTATTTTATTACCGCTCACGATTTGGTCAATCAGTTAAGAAGAGCCGACCAGGAAGGAAAGTTGGAGAAAAAGCTTCGTGTCTTTGTGAAGCCAACCGTTCTCATTATTGATGAAATGGGGTACCTAAAACTGGACCCGAACAGCGCTCATTACTTATTTCAAGTGATCGCTCGTCGGTACGAGCATGCCCCGATTATCCTCACCTCCAACAAAAGCTTCGGGGAATGGGGAGAAATCGTGGGAGACTCGGTTTTGGCGACAGCGATGTTAGATCGATTACTGCATCATTCCATCATTTTCAACCTAAAGGGGGAAAGCTATCGATTACGGGAAAAGAGGATCCAACAAGAAAAACAGAAGGATCAATGAAAGGTCCTTCTGGGGAATTTTAAACCGGCGATTTTGGGGAAAAAATAATCGGCCTTGACATTTGAATCGATTCCGCACGCGAACAGAAGCGAAACAAGCAATTTTTGAGTACATCTAATGCTTTTACAACCACAAAAGAAATCATTCAATTCTTAGCTATGTATCGCCATGTGAATTTGAATTTGCATATTACTCTAACCAGGGAAAAGTAGCTGCATAAATTCAGCTACAGATATTTCTCTCTGTTTAACGTGTCCGTTTTCTTGACATAACAACAAGAGTGACTATTAAAAAAGTTATTATCTTATCAGGCGTGTTGATTATCCAATAAAATCCAAAGGGTATAGAAAAAAGAGCACCTTTCCTGTAGAATGTGAGTAGCGACACAAACAAACCCAGGAGGTGCTCTCTATGAACAAGCATACCACACTCCCGAATTTGATGCAAAAACTTGTTTCGGATGAAGAGATTCAACTGATTGCCGAAGCGGTTGGGTATCGTGATTCGTCTCGAACCTTTACGTTGCGCGAGTTGATTCACTTCTTCCTGCTGGCCGCCATGCATCAATGGAAAAGCTTTCGCCACGGAGCCGATGTGGGGCCTCTGTATGGATTGCCGCGATTCCATTATTCAACTGTATCCAAGAAAGCGAAAGAAGTTCCCTATGACATCATGAAACGCTTGTTGGCGTTGATCATTTCCAAGTGCAACCGCCAAACCCGCCGTTCGCTTCGGTTTCCCAAACCGCTTCGGGTGGTGGATTCGACGACCGTCACGGTCGGGAAAAACCGCCTGCCATGGGCGCCGTATCACGGCGAACGCGCCGGAGTGAAGCTGCACGTCGCGTATTCGCCGGAATCCTCGTTGCCGGCAGACGTGGTGGAAACCATCGGACTGCGTCATGATGGCCCGGTGGGAGAACAGTTGACGAACGCTCAACAAGTGCTGGTGGAAGACCGGGCGTATTTCAAAATCGAACGCCTCGATCGATTTGTGGAGCAGCATCAGCTCTTTGTCATTCGGATGAAGGACAACATCGAACTTCATCAGAAAAAAAGCTTGAAACGCCTTTCCAGCACATCCTCATCGGTTCAAGCCGACTTCACGTGCCAGTTGGGGACGAAACAATGCCGCTCCACCAAGCGTCACCGGGTGGTGATCTTTCGAGATGCGAATGGCCGCGACATTCGGGTCGTGACGAACCTCTTCCATGCGTCTGCGGAAACCATTGCCGACATGTACCAACAACGTTGGACTGTTGAGGTCTTTTTCCGTTGGGTGAAGCAATATCTGAATGTCCCGACCTTGTTTGGCACGACGGAAAATGCGGTATACAACCAACTGTTTGCGGCGTTCATCGCGTATGTGTTGCTGCGATGGCTGTATGATCAAACCAAAAAACAGACGAACGTCTCTCTTTCCTTCATTTCGTTCGTTCGCCGTTTTTTCTCTGGGCAGCTTCCTCTCGATTGGAAATCCGGGATGGCCGCTGCTTTGTTTGAGTATGCCCAAATTTATGGAAGGCGTATGTATAATTTTGGATAATCAACACTCGTGTCGATACATATTGTTTTTGAAGTTTGGCTCGATCTGTTGTAAAATGAAAGTGCTCTTGCATGTGAATTCTCCTTTTAAATGTTTGGTCGCACTTTCATTTTAAGGAGATCCTCATGCAAGGGCTATTTTTATGCTTGTCTGATTTTATCTAGCACCACGGGTTAAAATAATATAAATATACGAGTTTAGTATAAATGAAAGCAAAATGATTTAATATTGTAAAATATATAACATTAATGTAATAAATTTCATAATGAACAAAAAAAGAAAAAGCCTAGGCAATTAGCTTAGGCTTGCTCGTCAATAGTCGTCCTCTTCTAAATATTTACGTTTTGCTTTTATTATCAAATGCTCTTTGGAATAATACAGGTCGTACATCTTATCAAGCAATTTCCAACGTTCTTCATTGCTCATTTTTTGGATCGCTTCCAAAATTTCATCTGCAGTCATTTGCTTGTTTGCCATTGTTCATTTCAACTCCTCTCCTATTTCACTTTTATTATTAATGTTTTTTTATCCGCATCAGCAAACAAAGGACCAAACTGTGAAAATCCGATCCTGACTGAAGGGGATATTTATTTATATTTTCTCTAAATCTTCATTCATTTGATTTGCTAAGTTTTTGAAATATAAATAGTAGCAACCCCATATAACTAAATAGACTACAATAAATATAGCTGCTGAAATAAGGATGTTTTTCAAATCAAACGGGATCCACCCAATTCCCAAGGACAGGATAAAATATAAAACAATTACTGTAACAAAGTGCAATGCCGTTTGTTGCGACAGACGGAGCGATTCTAATTCAAAATAAAGCGAAGATACGGCAAAAACCATCCACAAAATATGCTCCCAAATGAGTTTTTTATAAATTCTTCACCATTAATGACAGGGAAATGACCGAAATAGATGATAGAGCTAGTTACCACTACTGCGATAAAGGAACCGATCAATATCCCGATGATGCTTCTGTATAAGAATTTTTTCATTCTTTTTTCCCCCTATTCATTTTTAATGCTTTTTTGATGGCATGAACATAACGTCGAGAAACGTACTCTTTCACTCCTGATTTAAAATAAACGCATAGAGTGCCATTGAACGATGCTTCAAACCGGCTCAACTCATAGAGATTTACAATGACCGACTTAGAAATGCGAACAAACTTGTTAGAGGGAAGCAATTTTTCGAGCTCATACAGCTTTTCCTTCAATTTAAATGTTCCCTCGGCTGTCACCGCCTCGATGCTATCCTCATGAGCACGAAAAAAATGGATCTCATTTGGCTTTAATATATAATGCATATCACCATTTTTTCCGACAATAAATTCCGTCTCCATCCCTTTTAAAAAATCAAGAATTTCTTTAATCGTGTCATCTACTTCCTTACAGTGAATGGTCACGATTGTCTCATCGTAATCGCTGTCAATATCCAAAGACACTTTCATTCTGCCCGCCTCCTTTACATTCATCTTTTTTATTAAATTGTATTCGTTATGCTAGCTGTTGTCTTCATGATAAAGGTAAAAGGTTGTTTTTCCATCCCATCCGGCAAAAATCGTCCCTTGAAATGCATACGATACATGAACCTCTCCCACCTCGGCGCTATACCGAAACTTCGATAAAACTGGACGATCTGGCCCAAAAAGACCACCTAGCACGGCGATTGATTTTTTCCTTTATTTACGACATAGTGAAAGATCTCTACTACCCGTGGTGCTAGTTGAGCTTTAGCGCTCAACTAGCACTACGGGTTAATATTATATTAAGAACAAAATGTAAAGTGTTCTTTACATTTTGGGCTAATTTTTTTAATAATAATTTCATCAAAGTCAACAAGCTGTAAAGACCGGAGCAATCCGGTCTTTTTATTTTTGTCTCCCCCCTCTTCCTTCTTATCTCCTTCTTTTCCCGGTTTCCGCTTGACTTTTTTAACAAAATATAAGAACATATATTCGTAAATGGAACATATGTTCCTAAAAGGAGGTCCTTGCGTCGATGTTGCTTGATATTTCTTGTCTGCCAAAAAATAAAATTTTATGTATCGATATGAAGAGCTTCTATGCCAGCTGCGAATGCGTCGATCATGGACTGGATCCTCTTGAAGATTATGTTGTCGTTGTTTCTGATAAAAATCGGAGCGGGAGCGTGGTTCTGGCCGCGTCTCCAAAAATGAAGCAAGATTACGGAATCAGAACAGGAAGCCGTCTATATGAAGTGCCTTGCCGTCGCCATATCCATATTTTTAACGCTCGCATGAAGCGATATTTAGAAATCAGTGTGCAAATTACAGAACTGTTTTCTACCTTTGTCCCTTTTGAAGCGATTCTCACATACAGCGTTGATGAGAGCTGGATAACCCTAGACGGTACGGAAAAACTACATGGATCTCCCAAGGAAGCAGCGCAAAAAATACGAAGCGCGATCTGGAATCAATTCGGTCTGCCATCTTGCATTGGTATCGGCCCGAACCGTTTCATCAGCAAAGTCGTGCTTGATGTATACGCAAAAAAACAAGGCATCGCGGAATGTACATATGAAGAAGTACCGAAAAAGTTATGGCCGGTTCCGTTACGGGAAGTCTGGGGTATTGGCAGCCGAATGGAGAAACATCTGAACAATATGGGAATGTATACGCTTGGAGACGTGGCAAACAGTTCTTTGGATCGTCTACGAAAGCGATTTGGGGTAATAGGGGAGCAACTTTACTACCATGCTTGGGGAGTTGACTTAAGCCCTCCTTTTATCGACGCAAGGACCTTTCCTCAAAAAAGTTTATCAAGACCTAAATTAAAGAAATATAAGTAAATAAAAGGACATTACATATTGTATATGACTAATATGTAATGTCCTTTCTTATTCAACTAAAGCATCCCGTTAGCTTAAACAAAACGATTTCAAAAATCATCCTTCAACCTTAGTTACAGTAACCCTATCTAACTTTACATCAAAAGTTAGAATGACTGGACCTTCTGGTGGATTATGAGGACCTGTATAAGTATCATATTTAACCTTTATTGTAAAGTCATATTGAGAATATCCTTCAGTTTTCCGATTCACTTCTAATATTTCTGCATTCCATAACCCATAACTGCGAGATGGGTACTTGTTGTTTATTGCTTTCCTCGCATATGGGTCTAATAAAACTAACAAAGCATCATAAAAATCAGTATGTTTTTCCTCGCCAGTAATATTAGTCTTTGCTACAACTTGGTAGGACAATGATAAATTCCAGAATAATAAACATATAACAAGTGAAATTAGAATCCGTTTCATATAAAAGCTACCTCCTTTTTTAGATAGCCTCCCCTAAAAAAGATGATTTATTTTGGTTAATTCGCCTTCAAAATCTTCTAAATATAATAAATTCTCCTTCAACTAACTTGACCGTTAGTTGAAGAAGAAAAGGAAACAATGTTCCCTTTTGTTACTATAACTTCTTATATACCTCTGCGTAAGCTAATTTTAACTGTTCCCGTAATTGCTTGTTTTCGTCTTCTAACTTTTTGATTTTTCGTTTCAACGATTCAATAAGAGCGTCTTTGTTGCTCTCATTCATTTCTCGCTTTATTTGTTTCGCAGTAGGAGCTTGTGCTTGTTGTTGGCGTAAGGTTTCAATACGCTCACGCAGTTCAGAATGGTTGTAAAGTGTTGCTTTCGCTACCCCTGCTTCATTTGCTACGCTATTAAAATTAATGCTCTCATTGGCTCGTATGAGCCTTTTAATGGCTTCATCGACCTTTTGATAGGTGAGAGCCTTTCTGGAGGCATGAATGGCTTTCAAATGCTCTCTACGGTCATAGTTAGCCATTGGAAACACCTTGCTTTCGTTTGATTCGTTCTAATCGCCCAAAGATGATATTGACTTCTTTAATGGTGTTTAAGATTTTCTCGTAACGCTCTAAATTCCTTTTATTCTTTTCAGCGATATCATTCCTGCCACGCTGTTCCAAAGCTTCTATCGTTTTTGTGGTTGTTTTGATTAATAATTCATACTTCTGTATATCCAAATCAGAAAAACCGATGGCTAAGTCCTTACATGGGCTTCCACCGTTACATGTTAGACATGGTGGTTCTTCGGCATACGGACAATTTCCGTTGATTCTTGCGTGACAAGTTCCGTATGGATTATCAATCGCATTCAATTTATGATCACGCCACAATGTTTCCAAGATATCTTCTGGAATATCCTTATTAGGTTTTACTTCCCGAACCTCCCCATTTAGGTCAAAACTAAATACACCTTGTTTTATTGCTTCCTCAAATGCTTTACGCTTGGTATCGTCTAATAACTTAGCGTATCGCAGGGTCATTTCAGGTGAAGCATGTGCTAATAATTCTTGAACCGTTAAAATATCGACTCCACTATTTAACATTTTGACCGCATAGGTATGGCGGAATTGATGTGTTTTAAAATGAAAGACATGACCGTTTTCGTCTATAATATTCTTGGTTTTTGCTAATTTATTTAGTTCATACCGAATGAAAGCTTGACTAAATGGTTTTCCTTTGCGGGAACCTCGATAACGAACGAAAATAAATTTTTCAGGATTGTTGTCGTCATTGCTATTTTTTATGGATTTATCAATCAATACCGCAAGAATATTGGCTAATTCTTCATCAATCGGAATCCGATGTCCTTTTACGTAGGTTTTTTCAATATCGGTCTCGATATAATATTTTCCGTTTAGTTTGACTAAACAATCTTGTGTTAAGCCTAGTACATCGGAAATCCGCAATCCTGTTTTAAAGGCTACCCATATTATAGTCTGAATATCTTTGTGAAGATGATTGATATGAGTGAATAGTTGCTCCAACACATAATCAGGAATATAGTCAATTTGGTCAATGGATTTCTTCTTTGGTTTTGGTTTGTCTTCTGGGAAAATTAACAAATTTACATTAGTTTCGGGAGCGATATCGTATCCATATCGTTGAATGTCTTCAAGAAACCTTCCTACGATATATAGGGCATATGATATATAGCGTTCAGGATGCGCATTCTTTTGCTTTAAGTTGCTTTCCGCATATTCATGCAACCATTGAATGTACTGTTCCATATGGGAACGCTTTAACCCACTTAAATCATTCCAAGTCGGTTCTAAAGAAAACAAGAAAGAGAAGAATTTTAGTAAATTGGTAAAATAGTTTATTGCGCTACTCCAAGCGAAACGGTTTTTACTTAATAAGCGTTGCTTGATATACTGTTTTACTTGCTGACGTATGTTCATGTTTTCAAACTTGGTGAAGTCAATGTAATGGTCAGACTTACTTTTGTTGTACTCAATCCCATACTTATCATGTAGGACCCTTACATCCCATCGGTCTTTTTCCCATTCTTCACGATTGTCAGTTAATTCAAAAAGCTTCGTTTGTAAGACTCGTAAAATGGTTGCTGTTTGTGATTTAACTGTGCGTTCACCATAATAATGTTTTTTAATTTTTTGTGTTTTAATCCTTTGCTCGGTTAACCAAAGCAACCATTCTCGCTCTACTTGATTTATCTCCAAATCAAGTAGAGAATATAAGGTGGGGTACTTTGCATTTAGGAAGGCGGTCAATTTTCGAAGAATTGCAGCCAGTCCAATCCAAACAGTTGTTAAACTCCATTCATCCCGAAATAACTTATGGTAGAACACATACTTAATTTCCAAGTTGACAGATGGGCTTTTCACTTGAAATAGAATATATCTATGTGTATCCTTATAGTTTGAAAATTGTTCTTTGAAGTTAGAAATAGTTCCTATTACATTAATGTCCCATTTATCATTGACTAAAAAATATGGATTTGGTTCAACTTTGGTAGTTATCGAGCCGTCTTCATGGATGGTTTTTTCGGTATAGGTTGATAACTCTTGCTGTAAACGTTCATGGAAACTTAATTGATGAATAGGGTGTTGTTGAATATTCATTCGATCGAATCCTTTCCAGATTTTTTTGTGATGTCAAACGCATGTTGTGCCTTCTCCCAATTCTTACGGATTTCTTCATCCGAAGGATGGAGATACAAATTGATCGTGGTTGGATTTGAGAATGTCCTAATCGTTCTTGTACTTGTTTAATATCTTTCGTTTGTTGGTAGTACATGGTAGCGTGTGTATGGCGTAAAAGGTGAGGATGAACATGGATCCCTGTTTTCTTTTTCAATCGCTTAAATAAGGCTTCTACATCGCTATAGGTCATGGGTTGACCTACGTTCTTGCCGCGCAATTTGATAAACAAGAAATTTGTATTGAAGTCCAATTCATCCACTACCTCATACAAGTAATCATCCAACAAATCCATTAAGGCTTGGGAAACATAAATTTCCCGTTCCCCTGTTTTTAGTTTTGCTCCGTTCTCCAGTTCCCCTCGATGGACTAAACGAATCCGATGTCCGTTCTTATGATCAAAAATAAAATCCTCAATGAATAGAGAAAGCACCTCACCAATTCGCAATCCTGTTTCAAAAAGCAATTGAATTAACAATCTATCTCGGATGTTAGTGGTTGCTTTTATCAATTGTTGTACTTCTTCTTTCGTTAAAACTTTCAGCTTTTTTCTTGGCTCTTTGACCTTCAGAATATGACGGTTAGAAGGCTTATTTTTATTGACATGATACAGAAAATCCTTGTATCTGGTTCTTCCTCCTGTAAAATCTTGCTTCATCAACTTATCGACCAGATCATTTGGAAGTTCCTCATTTCGATACAAATAGTCATAAAAATTGGTGACGGCTGTAATCGTCAGATTAATCGTTTTTTCTGTTTTCTTTGCTTTCACAGGTTGGAGGGGAGTCACCTTTGTGCTTTCATATGGATTCCTCAACCATGCGACAAACTCCACCAAGTCCTCTAAACGAACTTTCCTGTAATCCTTCTTCTTTTCCTGTAAAAACACAAAATACTGCTTTAACGCATAACAGTAGGTCTTCAGTGTATTCCTGCTTTTCCCTGTTGTATCTAAATACTTCAGATACTTTACCACAGGAATCACAGGAAATCCTTTTTCATCCACTAATATGTATCTAATGTTATTCTCTAAGAAAACCTCTTGCACCCTCATAGATCTTCACCACCTAATATCTTTTCTTTTTTACGCTCGGTCGAAAGACCTCGCTACGCCTCCCGCTGTGGGCTATGTCCTCCACCTCTTTTAAAACAAAAATATGTTTTGCCTATAAGTATACATAATAGACCATATTTTCAATATCTATATAATGAATCTATTATGTATGAAAAAAGAGGATATATGTCCTTATACTGAACATAATATCCTCTAATCATTATAGTATAGTTAAGACTTCGCCCCTTGTTTTTTTAAAAATATTAAATTTTAGGAAAGAAAAGGCTTTACTTGTGCATAAAAATAGGGCAAACTAGTAGAAAAGCACCGAGTCTCTCAGGGGGCTAGCGCTGCTGACAATGGCAGGCGTGCCGGTCGGCTCGGTTGGCAATCCATTGGGTTCACCACTATTTGTTTAAAAGGAGAATGATGATGATGATAAAAAAAGCGAAAGTCGGAGATATTATTGAATTTAAAAATGGATTACGCGGCATTGTGGAAAAAGTGAACGAAAACTCGGTCATCGTGGATTTGACATATATGGAAAACTACCGTGAGCTTGATTTGCAAGAACGGACAGTCGTCAATCATAAAAACTACAAGATCATCGAATAAAAAAGAGGCTGCTATGAGCCTCTTTTTATTATGAAATGCGGGCTAATTCATCGCATTCATATATATGGACGCCGTTTGCTGCCGATGCCGCCCGGTAAAACATGGCCAACGCAAGCTGGCTGGCATCGACCGGCTTATATTTTTTCCACTTGCCGACAAACAAAAACGGCAGCCGGCATAACAGCCATCCGGCGAGCGTCTCGCCGAGGCGGAACTCCCGGCGCTTGCCGACAAGCAGCGACGGGCGGAAAATATGGAGCGACGGAATGGACAGCCGCTGCAACGCCTCTTCCGTTTCCCCTTTGACGCGCTGATAAAAAAACGGCGAACACGGGTTGGCGCCGATCGAAGAGACGGTCAAAAAACTTTTCGCCCGGCATTTTTCCGCCAACGCCGCGGCACGCAGTGTATATTCATAGTCGACTTGAATGAATTGCTGCCTTGTTTTCGCCTTTTTACGCGTCGTTCCGAGACAGCAAAACACATCGTCAACATTAAAATACCGTTCATACGACTCAAGCCGCGCAAAATCGACCACAACTTGCTGCAGCTTTTCATGTTCCAACGGCAGCGGGGTGCGAACGAAAATAGTCACTTGCCGGTATAAATCCGATTGCAACAGTAACGCCAGCAGTTCGCTGCCCACCAAACCGCTCGCTCCAAGCAAAAGAGCTGTTCTTCGCTCCAACGCCAAAACCTCCAAGCAAAAATTCATTGTCCATTATATATGAGTTTTGGCGAAAAAACCACCTCATTTTTTGCCGGCTTTAGCGGTTATCGATTTTTTCTGGGTATAGGTCATGGTTGAGCAGCCGATACTCGGCCATTTTTTCGTATTTCGTCCCCGGGCGCCCCCAGTTGCAATACGGGTCGATCGAAATGCCGCCGCGCGGGGTGAATTTGCCCCATACTTCAATGTAGCGCGGTTCCATCACGTTGATTAAATCGTTCATAATGATGTTGACACAGTCTTCGTGAAAATCGCCATGGTTGCGGAAACTAAACAAATAAAGTTTCAGCGACTTGCTTTCGACGCATTTTTTGTCCGGAATATAACTAATGTAAATCGTCGCAAAGTCCGGTTGGCGAGTTTTTGGACATAGACTCGTAAACTCCGGACAATTGAACTTCACGAAATAATCCCGGTCAGGATGTTTGTTGTCAAACACTTCAAGAAGATTGGGATCGTACGTAAACGAATACGTTGTCCCTTGATTGCCAAGCAGCGTCAAGTCTTTCAATTCTTCGTCTTTCCTTCCATTCATTGGTCATTCCTCCTTCTTTATCATTTCGTGATGGACCAGCGTGCGGCTTTAGACACCGCGCTTCGTTCCCCAAAGAAGCGTGTGCAGTTGCGGCAACACATGAACGTCATTCAGCTCATCTGATTGAGCCACCCGTTCCACTAGCCAATCAAGCTGGTCAAAAAGCTTCATGCGAAGCGCATTCGTATCGAGCGCCTCGACATCGGCGTTGCCGGTCTGCAAATAAAATGGAACTCCCGGGTAACGGCGATGCACTTCTTTCGCATACGCCAAATCCGCTTCATCGAAGACGACAACTTTCAGACTAACACGCCGCGTCCGATTTTGATCAGCCAGCAGCTTCCTGATGATGGAATCGAGCATCGCCCAGTCGGTATCCATCCCCGAACTTGGCGGCTTCGGGGAAATGGTGACATCGTCAACGTCAAGCAACCAATCTTGCCAGCGGCTCCCTTGCGTCTCGACCGCCACTTGTACCCCTTTTTCATGAAGGAGCGCAACGAGCTCACCAAGAGCGGCGAGCAGAAGCGGGTTGCCGCCTGAAATCGTCACATGGCGGAAGCGACGACCGCCAATGGCTTCAAGCCGCTGCCAAATATCTTCTGCCGTCAGCTGTTCGATCTCTTCTTTCGCCGACCCGTCCCACGTGAAGGCTGAATCACACCAACGGCAGCGGTAATCGCAGCCGGCGGTGCGGACGAACATCGTCTTTTGGCCGATTACCATCCCTTCTCCTTGGATCGTCGGCCCGAAAATCTCTAATACCGGAATCGTACGAGCCACTACCGTTCCCCCACTTTCGGGCGGTAAATGACATAACTGGTCGGTGTTTCACGGACAAATACTTGTAAACATTTCGGTTTATGCGGCAGCGTATCTAAATAACGTTGAATCGTTTCATAAATCGTGCGCGCTACCACTTCCGTCGTTGGAAACCGGTTCGGGTCATGGCGGTCAAACCAATCGGTATGATCATTGAGCAGCGTGTGATCCAATTTTCCATGGATAAGCTTCTTTAACATTTGGAAATTGACTAAAAAGCCGCTCTCATCCAGCTCGTCGCCGGCAACCGTCACATTGACGACGTACGTATGCCCGTGCACATTGGCGCAGCTCCCAGCCGCTTCGTGCGGGATAAAATGAGCAGCAGCGATGTGCATATCTTTGTTCAGCTCATAACGGTACGGATGGGCCACCTGCGGGTAGAGCTGATAGATCATCGCGCCTTCACCCCCGCTTTTTCCTGCAAATACTCCTCCAACCCGCGCTTGCGCAACACGCACGCCGGGCATTCGCCGCAGCCATCGGCGATCACGCCGTTATAGCACGTCAGCGTCTTCGTTCGGACGAATTCAAGCGCCCCAAGCTCATCAGCTAGTTTCCACGTTTCCGCTTTCGTCAACCACATGAGCGGTGTATGAATGACAAACGGATAATCCATCGCCAAATTCAGTGTCACATTCAGCGATTTGATAAAGATGTCGCGGCAATCCGGATAGCCGCTAAAATCCGTTTCACATACACCGGTAACAATATGGCGAGCCCCTCGTTGCTTAGCAAGCACCGCAGCGAACGATAAAAACAATAAATTGCGCCCATCCACAAACGTTGTCGGCAGCTCGCCTTCCTTTTGTTCAATAGCGATCTCGCCGCGTGTTAGGGCATTTGGCGCCAACTGTCCAAGAAGCGACATATCAAGCACCGTGTGGCGGACACCAAGCTCATCGGCAATCGATGCGGCGACTTCGATTTCTCGGCGATGGCGTTGGCCATAATCAAACGTCACCGCTTCGACTTCCGCAAACTGCTTTTTTGCCCAAAACAAACACGTCGTACTGTCTTGGCCGCCGCTAAAGACGACGACCGCCTTTTCTTCATTCATTTTCATCTTGACTAACCTCCTTCTGAATCGACAGAAGAAGAGGTTTCCAAAACAAAAAAGGCCATACCCCTAGGATACAGCCGTCCCTAGTTTTTTATAGAGGGTTTTGCTAGAAACCTCTCCCGTACGAGCGTACGGAATTGTATTCTTCTGTTTCCTTTTTTACTATAACATAACTACTGCTTTTGTTGTAGAGATTTTTTCACTTTTTCCACTACCCATACATACACGTACAGAAGTGGAATATAAACCCCTATGAGGAAAAGCCCGCTTTTAGACGTCCATTGTATGAACCGTTCGATATCGCTTTTCTCTTCAAAAAACAACGTCCCGATAAACAAGCAGGCGATCAACACCGGCAATGACCGGCGCTGTCTGATGGAAAACAGCTGTTTGACCACGCGCGCCATCGCCCAAACAGCGACGACAAGGTTCGGAAACACCACAAGCACATAAATCGAAATGACGATATATTCCATCCGTTCAATAAATGGCACTTCCGGAATTTTGGCAAGCGTCAACGTCGGCCATGTAATATGAGCGATCTGTTCTTTGTTGTAAAAAATGATGGAGATAAGTATGACGACCAAATAAAGGAATATTGTCAATACGTTGGAAGCATGCGCCCACTTTTGCGATGACGGGGCATTTTTTAAAAATGGGTAATACATAAGCAGCACTTCAAACCCTAAATATTGAAACGCCATATCGTTGACAGCTTTTAAGATTTGTGTGGGCGAATGGTCCAACACCGGCAATAAGTTCCGATATTGTGCATATTCGAACGCAAAAGCCATCATCGGAAATATCGTCGCCAGCGGGATGACAACTCCCCAAAAGCATAGGCCAGCGACGACACGAAAACCGCCGGAAATGACGTAATACGTCAACATTAAAAAAATGAGGCTGAACTGCCATGCGCCCATCAGCGGGAACATCCATACTTTAATAATTTCAATATATGATTGAAGCACCGTAAACGCTGCTAGGGCGTAATAAGCCAACAAACCGATGCTTAACACCCCGCCGAACCAACGCCCGAAATAATGCTTATGAAGCGATACAATATCGCCGCCGGATGGGGAATAGGCAAGCAGACGATACATCAGCCAAATGAGCACGTGCGTAGCCAATCCAGCCAATAATACAGCCATCCAAGCATCTTGCCCCGCATCTTCCATTAGTGGCCGCTGAAAACCAAGCATCCCGACACCGACTTGGGTTGCATGAACGATAAAAAAAACAAGAAACGGGGAGATGAGAAATCGTTCATCGAGCGTTTGTTTCATCGTTATCCCTCCTCATGATCCCCGTTTTATTCACCAATTCCTGTATGGATAATGTCCACCGTCACGTGTGGACGAATATCTAAATCTGGATATTCACGATAAAACGATTCGCGATCCCACCGTCTCGTGACGCTGCGCACAAAGTCGCCGATGCCCATCGGATCAATGCGTTTTTCCTGAAAATAGTGAAACAGCCGACGCATATCTTGTTCCAATTCTTTTTCCATTTTCTTTTTTACATCGGTAAACAAATTGGCTCCCGGTTCATCAAGCCATGACGGATAATCTCTTACCGAAGCATGAATGTGAACAAATACATCCAGCACATGACGGTCTCCATCCCGCCTCCATTTATAAGTCGGTTTCGCCCATAAATTTTGCAACATCACTCGATCTTCACCTTGTTTGCCACGCTCCCCAACCTTTAGCTGATAGACGCCGTTTTTCGTTTCCCCTAACAAAATTTTCATCAAAAAAGAATCCCGCAAATCCACATGTCCGACATATCGGCCATCACGAAACAACGCCACTCCTTCTAACTTGACGAACCCGCCCTTTTTTTCAAAATAGGGTAAAAACGGATCGCTTCCCGGAGAAAAATATCGGTACAAAAACAAGTGTAAGTTCGTCTTTGGCAAGTTCATTGACTGTTCATTTTGCTTAATGAGATTCGGTAAATACAACGTATCGCTCAATGTCGTTTTTGCCGTAATGTCTAACAGCTCCTTCGCACTTCCTTCCGCTACACCAAGGAACAAATGACTGCCAACTTTGTTATTGCGCGCAAGACTATGAGTAATTTGTTCGATCCCCCGTTCGGCAAACTGCTTTCCGAATAAAATGAGCCGCAGCTGCCCTTCTTCGATCGGCAGCGCCGATTTCGCCGACAAGCGTGGGATTAAATCGTAGACGGTGGGTGATGAAGTCGTCAACATATTCGGTTTCGTCATCGGCCCTTGTTTAAACGTCGGGTAGACGGCGGTGCCGATATATTGATCATCCTTAAAATCATAGCCCATCTGTTGGATAATTTGAATTTGATCGATCGGCCGCGATTTCGCACAGCCGCCAAGCAACAGCAACCCTAGCAAACATGCGAGCCAACGTTTCATCCCCATCACACCTTACTCATCAATATCGCGCTTTTGCTTAGCATTTTCCGGGTCATAGCGAAACCGCGACTGCGGGCGGAAAAACGTCGGCCGCTCCGCTGTCATACTGTATGGCGAGCGGACGAACGTATCGCGGAAGTTGCGCACGCGCAACGGATAAAACGGCACTAAGTATGGATAACCAAGCGACTGAAGCCGCCCTAAATGAATAAGCAGTCCGCAGACGGCGAAGGCGATTCCGATCCCTCCCCAACATGCGGCAAACAAAATAAACGGGAATCGGATAAACCGAATCGAATTTGACATTTTAAAAATTGGCGTCGTAAACGAGGCGAGCGCCGCTAAAGCGACGACAATGAGCAAAATCGTGCTCGCCAGCCCGGCATCCACCGTCGCCTGCCCGATAACAATCCCGCCGACGATACCGAGCGTCTGTGCGACTTTCGTCGGCAGACGCGCCCCTGCCTCGCGCAGCAGCTCAATCGTAATCTCCAAAAACAATACTTCAAGCACTGGCGGAAACGGAACGTTCGAGCGCGAATAAATGATCGGACCAAGCAAGTCTTCCGGAATCATTTCATAATGGTACGTCAATACCGCGATATAAACCGGTGATGCCAAGATGGAAAACATAACACCGAAAAAGCGGATAAGCCGGAAAAATGAGCCGAGCACCCACGGCAAAGAATAGTCTTCCGGCGAAGTAAAGAAATCAAAAAACGTGGACGGGCCGATGATCGCATACGGTGAACCGTCGCAAAACACCGCGACTTGTCCTGATACGAGCGCATAAACAGCTCGGTCGATTCGCTCGGTGGAGAGGAAGAGCGGAAATGGCGTCTTTGAATTATCGGCGATGATCTGATCGATGATCGCATTATCAAACACAACGTCAAAATCAATGGCTTCAATTCGCTGTGTCATCGTTCGGATCGTTTCCGGGTTCGCCACGCCGTCAATATAGGCAATCACAACTTTCGTTTTTGACACCGAGCCGATCATCATTTCACGAAACACAAGATTCGGCGTTACGATTTGTCGGCGGAGAAGATGCAAGTTCGTGCCGATATTTTCGACAAACCCGACTTTCGGTCCGACGACGCTAAATTCGTTTTCCGTATCGTTGTTTTCCCGCAGCCCTAGATTTTCGTTCGCCGCACTGATGAGCGCCGCCTTGCCCGGCTGTTCTCGAAAGCTGACGACAACAAACCCTTTCAGTACTTTTTCCTCGATCGCCGCCGGATCCTCGCTCACTTCAATGCGTTGAATCGGAACGATTTGCTGTAAATCTTCCAACTGAACATCCGGACGGCGAGAAAGATCATTTTGCAGATGACAAAGAATATTTTCCTGCAGCACTTTCGGGTCTACGAGCGAATCAAAATAGTAAACCGATAGCTCCTTGCGTCCAACCACAAACGACACTTCGACAAAATCACTGGATCGCCGGAGCTTTTCCCATAATTGCGGCATTGTTAGCTGTGACGGATGCTTTTTCTTTTTGAAAAATGATAAAAAGCTCACGGCTATCCCCTCGCCTTTCCGTTTACGGCATAGTCTTCCAATGTGAGAACATTTTTATGCATTCCTCACATTCCTCATTGATTAGACAGAATATTCTAAAAGGGGAATCCACAAACGAGTGAGCTGGCGAAACGACGACGGGCGAGACAGGCATTGAAAAAAGTGATGGAAACAGCGGAAACACTGCGGCGTCGCGCGATTTGGAAACGATGATCGCCCGCTTTCGCCCATGACGTTGCGTTGATGAGAGATTTTCCAATCAACACGCCAATCTCTTTTTTCAAAAAGAGCGTTGCTAAAAAATTGAGGCCCTTTCACCTCCCCCCCTGAAACAGGGAATCGCCGGAGACGAAAGGGCTTATTTATTGACGCGGCAGCTGCCGTCGCCAAAGAAGCCATAACAAGACGAGACTGATATAGCCAAATAGCGGATAAATAAACGACAGCAGCTCCCCGTAGCGAAACGGACTCACAGCCATAAATAGTGAGACAAGCAATACGGCAAGCCATTTTCCGCGGAGCGGCACCCAAATGCGCACTTGCCGTTCAAGTCCGAATAGACCGCCAATAATCGATGTAAAAATTTCTCCGTAAATGACAAAAACATAAAACCAATACAAAACGGCAAAAAACGTATGGACGACCTCTGCCATTGGAATATCATACCCGTTCTTGTGCGGAAACGACAACAGCACCGTATGATTCAGCAGCAACAAAACGGTCAGCACGATCCCGCCTAAAAGCGCCCCCCTCTTTACCGCCCGTTCGTTTGTTGCCTCACAGGCGACAGGGACGAGTACGGCTTGAGCCATTGCCAAATTAAACGCCGCATACGAAAACGGCGACAATACCGCCTTCAAAGAATAGTCCGCCGCTACCATGTCCGGGCGGCACAGCTCCCCGGCCATCACCGTCTTAATGAAGACGACCACACTGAACAACATGATCATCGGCACCACAAACACATTGATGCCAAATAGGCCTTTGCGGTCAAATAACATAATGACAAACGCCAAAACGAGGGTCAGCGCAACACCTGTCTGCCGCGCCCAGCCAAGCTGTTCTTCAAACACCGCCCCCGCTCCGGCGATCATCACCGCCGTCACCCCAGCGAGCATGACCGTCATGACAAGCGTCACGAACGGACTTACCATCCTCCCGAATAAATACCGGTTCAGTTCATCGTACGATGACGCCCCGATACGGCGTGCCATCACCATCAGGCGCATGCCGCCCCATGTAAACAAGAGGCCACTCACGGCTACACCGACTGTCCCTACTGCTCCGTACTGGGTGAAAAATTCGATAATTTCCCGGCCGGTCGCAAACCCCGCACCAATGACCGTACCGATATAGACAGCGGCGATTTGCCAAGCCTCCAACCATTCCTTCCCATGCATTGTCTGCCCTCTCCTTCTCTCTTGTCCGCTGTTTATTGCTATATATATGTCTAACGTGGACAAGAAAGACGAAAGGGAAGAAAAAAGGATGCCTTTCTTTGGCATCCTTCATCAGTTGACGGTCACTTGTTTCACTTGATGTTCATGCAGTGCGCTTGCTTCGACGTGCACTTTTACCGAGTACGTCCCTTTGTTCGCAAACGTGGCCACTGCCTCATATTCGCCATTTCCTTTTTCGCTCGCATCGATAAATTCGTGCTTATTCTCCGCCTGCCAAATTTCAAAACGAACGGTGGCGTTCGTGAGCGCCTTTCCATCTTTCGTGATCCGAACCCCTAACGTCACCGGCTTTCCAGCTTCGAACGAATGGGAAGATAATGACATGGAAACATCACTGCCGTGATGATGGCCTTCTTCCTTATTTGCTTGATCATCAGAGCTTGACCCTGCAGCTGAGGCCTGTTCCGGATTCCCAACCACGATATCTTGTTTCGGCATATTATGCATGTCACGAGCTGTCACATGGGCAACAACAGAATACGTTCCCGCTTCCGTGAACGTTTTCGTCACCGAATAACGCCCATTG
Source organism: Geobacillus sp. 47C-IIb (assembly GCF_014679705.1). Lineage (NCBI taxonomy): Bacteria > Bacillati > Bacillota > Bacilli > Caryophanales > Anoxybacillaceae > Geobacillus > Geobacillus sp. 47C-IIb. The sequence goes on along the minus strand of NZ_CP061473.1, from coordinate 2,909,314 downwards.
CCATCATGCTTCGCTTCCAGCATTTCCCGATCGCCATTCCCATGTTTCCATACTTCAAATTTCACTTCGCTTGCATCCTCGACTTTTTCGCCGCCATATGTCACCACACAGGCGAGCTTCGTCGGCTTGTTCACATCGATGTGATCCGGCACATCCATTTTCACTTCAAGCATCGCCGGCGTTTCCGCTTGTTCGTTGTTGTTCGAGCAAGCTGCGATGATGATAGCGGTAAGCACCGCGACCATCACGAAAAACAGACGTCTTCTCATTCTCATCCTTCTCCTTCTTTCATAGCTTTATAAATAGTATAAACAGGTCTCCCCATCTCCCCCGCTGCAAGCGCCAGCCACAAGCACCTTCTACTTTTTTCTGTTTTTCACTTTATCATAGTTTTATCGCACCTACATTAGTATTCACCATTTTTTCAAAAACATTTCATCATGATAACAATTTTTTTGTAAAAAATACTTGAAAGTCAAAAAAGGTCAAAGTATAATAAAATCAGAAAGTCAAAGAAAGTCAAAGTCAAACCGTAAAAAAGGAGGTATGCCTTATGCGTTGTCAAGCATGCCAACAACGGGAAGCAACAGTGTTTGTCAACTTACAATGGAACGGTGAGAAAAAACAACTTCATCTTTGCCATACATGCTATGAAAAGCAAAAACAACAATTGTCGATTCCGATAAACTTCGGCTTTTCGCCGTTTTCATTCGATGACTGGTTCACCGACCACTTTGCGACGGCCAACGCTCAAGCAGTCGGACCAGAAACAGCAGCCAAACGTCCGCAGCGCCACGGCGGTGGATTTTTGGATCAATTCGGCCGCAACTTGACACAAATGGCTAAGGCGGGCTTGATTGACCCAGTCATCGGCCGCGACAAAGAAATCGCACGTGTCATTGAAATTTTAAACCGCCGCAACAAAAACAACCCGGTTTTGATCGGAGAGCCGGGCGTCGGAAAAACAGCCATCGTCGAAGGGCTTGCTCTGAAGATTGGCGAAGGGCAAGTGCCAGAAAAACTGTTGAACAAAGAAGTGTACTTGCTTGATGTTGCATCGCTCGTCGCCAACACCGGCATCCGCGGTCAATTTGAAGAGCGGATGAAACGGCTCATCACCGAACTGCAAGAGCGGAAAAACATCATCTTGTTCATCGACGAAATTCATCTGCTCGTCGGTGCCGGCGCTGCCGAAGGGTCGATGGACGCCGGCAACATTTTGAAGCCGGCGCTCGCCCGTGGTGAGCTGCAAGTCGTCGGGGCGACAACATTGAAAGAATACCGGCAAATTGAAAAAGACGCCGCCCTTGAGCGCCGTTTCCAACCGGTCATCGTCCACGAGCCGACCGTTGACGAAGCAATTGCCATCTTAAGAGGCATCCAGCCAAAATACGAACAATTCCATCATGTCCGCTATACGGATGAAGCGATCGAAGCGTGCGTCAAACTTGCGCACCGCTATATCCAAGACCGCTTCCTCCCGGATAAGGCGATCGATTTGCTTGATGAAGCCGGCTCGAAAGCGAACTTGCGTCTCGGACCGACCGATGAGAAACAATTGCAAGAGCGGTTGATGCAAATCGCGAAAGAAAAGGATCAAGCAGCTAAAGAAGAAAACTATGAACTGGCGGCAAAACTGCGCGATGAAGAGCTGAAGCTTGAGAAACAACTCGAACAAGGCGTCACCCAAGAGCACCCTGTTGTGGATGTCGCCGACATCGAGCGGATCATCGCTGACAAAACAGGCATCCCGGTCGGCAAGCTGCAAGCTGATGAAAAAGAAAAAATGAAACATCTTGAAGACAATTTGGCGAAAAAAGTGATCGGCCAAGCAGAAGCAGTGAAAAAAGTCGCCAAAGCGATTCGTCGCAGCCGCGCCGGCTTGAAAGCGAAACACCGCCCAGTCGGTTCGTTCTTGTTCGTCGGTCCGACCGGCGTCGGGAAAACGGAGCTTGCCAAAACGCTCGCCGAGGAGCTGTTCGGCACAAAAGATAGCATGATACGCCTTGATATGAGTGAATACATGGAAAAACATTCGGTCTCAAAACTGATCGGCTCGCCGCCAGGCTATGTCGGCTTTGAAGAAGCCGGCCAGCTGACGGAGAAAGTGCGCCGCAATCCATACAGCATCATCTTGCTTGACGAGATTGAAAAAGCGCACCCGGATGTTCAGCACATCTTCCTGCAAATTTTAGAAGACGGCCGCTTGACCGACAGTCAAGGCCGCACCGTCAGCTTCAAAGACACAGTCATCATCGCAACAAGCAACGCTGGTGTAACCGACAAAAAAATCACCGTCGGCTTTGAAAAACAAAGCGGTGGCGCTTCAAGCATTCTCGACTCTCTGAGCGCCTACTTCAAGCCGGAATTCTTAAACCGCTTCGACGCCATTATCGAGTTCAAGCCGCTTGAAAAAGCGCATTTGCTTCAAATTGTCGACTTGATGCTCGATGACGTCAAAACAGCGATGCGCGAACAAGGCATCGAACTCAAAGTGACCGAAGCGGCGAAAGAAAAACTGGCCGAACTCGGCTATCATCCAGCCTTCGGCGCCCGTCCGCTCCGCCGCGTCATTCAAGAACATGTCGAAGACAACATCGCTGACTGCCTGCTTGACGCGAACCAACCGGTGCACACGATCCGCGTCGACGTCAACGACGGCGCCATTGTAGCGCAAATCGCATCATAACCATCTTGTGAACACCGTCTCACCTCGTTTTCAAGGTGAGACGGTTTTTTGCACATTACATCTATAAAAATTGTAGTCAACTACCTCTTCTTCACTCCTAAAAGGTTTTGAATTGAGGGATTGTGTACCCAACCTTCATACGCTCCGCCACAGCATAACCGTGATGCGTTCGTTTTGCTTAAAAATATCGAATGCTCTCTCGTTCCATCAGCAAATAGTCAGTCGGATTCCGTAACATCGCCGTCCATGACTCCCCACCGTTGAACTTTAAGCCATTATTAAATGATTTCAAACCGTTTTTAGAAGTCCTCCTCCACTATGTGGAAGAACAAGGCTAAGCCGGCTTCTCATGCGGAAGCCGGCTGTCTAGCGCCGCAGACCGTTCATCAACACGCGGATCGTCCGTTCCATCTCGGCCTCATCGTCCCAATGATGCTCCGGCAAAAAAAGAAAACGGGTAGCTAAAAAACCGGCAAACGATGTGATCGTCAAACGGATGACAGAATCAACAGGGAGCTCGGCCAACTCCCCTTTTTCTTGAAAATGGCGGACAATGCGGGCAAATTTCGGATACACATGCTCTGTAAACACGTGTCGAAAGCATTGTTTAATTTCAGAATGAAACGCTACTTCCTGCCAAAGTATACGAATCGCCGGCAAATATTTTTTCACAAAAGCGTAGCGATTCGATAACAACGTACGCAAAAACTGTTCGTACGTCTCATATTCGTTGTCAAACACTTCACGGACAAATTCTTTCGCTAAAAACGGAGCAACAGACTTAAATAATGTCGGCGTGACGATGGCTAACAACAAGTCCTTTTTTGTCTTATAATGGCGGAAGATCGTTCCTTCCGCCACCCCGGCCTTTTTGGCAATTTCGCTCGTCGAAGTCGCCGCATACCCTTTCTCGGCAAACATTTCGACGGCAGCTTCCAAAATTTTTAATTGCTTTTCGCTGAACTTTTCTTTTGTTCCATCTATTTGCAGCAGCTCGTGAATCCATGAATGCTCGCTCATTGTTCTACCCCTTACAGCTTGCGATATTTTTTCAACGCTACTACATTTAATACCATAAACAACACCGTAAACCCAAGCAGCACGTATATGTCAGCAGCGATCGTACTCCATCCTTGGCCGCGCACCATAATGTCGCGCAACGCGTTTGCCCCGTACGTAAGCGGCATGACGACACTCAGTGAACGCAGCCATTCTTCCATTGTATCAAGGTTGAACAAACCAGAGAAAAACACTTGCGGAATAACAACAAGCGGGATAAACTGCATCATTTGCAGCTCGCTGTTGGCAAACGCTGATAACAGCATCCCAAGTGCAAGCGCCGTCATCGCTAGCAAAAACGTAATAATCAGCACATACCCGAATGAACCTTCCATCATCATGTCAAGCACATCAATAGCAAACCACGAAATCAAGCTGGCTTGAACGGTCGTAAACAGCCCAAATCCGATCATATAACCGGCGACTATCTCCCAGCGCCGCAGTGGCGTCGCCATGAGCCGCTCGAGCGTCCCGTTCGTCCGCTCACGCAAAAATGACACCCCGGCAATCAAAAAGACGAAAAAGAAGATGAAAACACCAATCAACACTGGACCGAAATAATCGAAAGACGCCATGTCGCTTGACCCGTGCCAATACGTTGTTTTCAGTTGAAATGAGGGGGTGGGCACCATCGACTGGAACGCCTTTTGCACCGTGGCCAGCGCCGCCTGATTGGCGGTCGGGTCGCTTCCTTCGAGCGTAATGTGCGGAGCGCTTCCGTTCATGTTAAGCCATGCGTCAATCTCTTGATCGTCCAGTTGTTTTCGCGCTTGTTTTGCCGACAGCTCTTTCACGTTCGCTCCCGCTTCTTTCAGCTTGTCAACAACTGCATCAGGCACGTTGTCGCTGACAGCAATCACCGGTGTGTATTCTTCGCCATTAAACACGAAATCCATTAACAACAAGACGAACATCGGCGCGACAATCATGAGCGCCAACGTCCGTTTGTCGCGGAAAAACTGGTGGATGATGCGAACGACAATCGCCATCACTCTCATTGATGGACACCCCCGAAATGTAAAAATGCCTGTTCGAGCGTTTGCGACTTAGTTTCGCTCTTTAACTCGTCCGGGCGCCCAACGGCAAGCAACCGGCCATCACGAATCATGCCAAGCCGTCCGCACTTTTCCGCCTCATCCATGATATGTGTCGTCACAACGATCGCGGTGCCACGCTTTTGAATCTGCTTGAGTTCTGCCCAAATGGACTGACGTAACACTGGATCGATGCCGACTGTCGGCTCATCCAAAATAAGCACTTCCGGTTCGTGAAGCAAGGCGATTGCTAACGACAACCGCCGTTTCATCCCACCCGAGTATTGGTGTACCGGCTTCTTCCGATCATCTGCCAAGTTGACGAGCTCCAGCATGTCATCGATTCGTTCTTTTTTCTTTTTCCCTCTCAATCCATAGATAGAAGCAAAAAATTGCATGTTTTCTAGCGCGGTCAACTCCCCGTACAGCGCATCGGACTGAGCCATAAATCCAATACGCTTCATCGTTGTAAGCTCCGGCATATCCGCACCGAGCACACGAACCGCTCCTTCGCTTGCTTGATCGATGCCGGCGATCATGCGCACCAATGTCGTCTTGCCCGCTCCCGATGGACCAAGCAGGCCGAAAATTTCCCCCGCATGGACATTTAGGGACACATCGTCAATAACAATCTTTTTTCCAAACCGCTTCGAGACATGCTCAACTTGAATACATGGATCGGCAGCCATGCTTCTCCTCTCCTTAATTTATATTAGTGAGTAATCACTCACTAATAGTATACAAGAGAACGACCACCTTTGTGAAGTGAGTAATCACTCACAATATAAAAATGTTTTAGCTGCCGACCGTTCGGCAGCCTGTTTACGATTTCATCGTCTTGATGTCTTGCCAGCCGTAGCACCACTCCCATAACGCTTTTCCGCCGATTTCCACCTCTTCTTCGGCGATCTTTTCACCGCCAAGCCGTTCGTAAAAGTGGCGCGACGGGTTGTCGGCGAGCACCCAGACGACCATCGAATGAATTCCTTTTTGTTTCAAATCACTGACTAACGTTTGAACGAGCTGATGGCCGAGTCCTTTTCCTTGCGCCTCTTTAAGCAAGTAAATCGCGTACAGCTCGCCATCATATTTTGCTGTTGGCCCATCGGTCATTCGATTTGAGCCGCCAGAGACAAACCCGACGACGCGCTCATTTTCTTGGACGACAAATACAGAATGATCCGATTGGCTGAGCACTTTCTCCCATAACGCTTGTTTTTCTTCCAAGGATAACGTCTCCAAATACGTCGCTGGCACGATGCCGCCATACGTCGTCTTCCAACTTTCAACGTGAACGGAAGCGATCGCCGCCGCATCGGCCAGTGTCGCTTTGCGGATCATCGTTCTCCCCCTCCGTTCCCCTAGCTGAAATGTTTTCATCTTAACGAAAAAGGCGAAACGGTACAGTTCCGCCCGCCTTCTTTTCCTTGCCTCCCTTTACAGCGCTTCATCATCGACACTGTCAAGCCAACGCTCAATGTGGCTGACAACTGATGCGACCGCGCCATCCGCAAACGGCGATATCAGATGAGCGCTTTTAACAAGCTCAGTAAACGGCCGGCTGCCGCCTAACCGGCAAAGCGCCACATAGTCGCGCCACGCAGAATCCTTATCGTCCTGCGCTCGTTTCCAAAACTGGAATGCACACACTTGGGCGAGAGTATAGTCAATGTAATAAAATGGATCGGTGTAAATGTGCCCTTGCCGCTGCCAAAAGCCGCCGTGCTCAAGGTAATCGTATCCAGCATAATCCCTTGTCGGTAAATACGCCTTTTCGATGTTGCGCCATACGTTCTTCCGCTCGGTTGGCGTCATGTCCGGATTCTCATAGACAGCATGCTGGAATTCATCGACTGCGACACCATACGGCAAAAACAAGAGCGCATCGCTCAAATGAGCGAACCGATATTTATCGGCGTCCTCGGCGAAAAACAGCTCCATCCACGGCCATGTGAAAAATTCCATGCTCATCGAGTGAATTTCACACGCTTCGAGCGTCGGCCAGTTGTATTCTGGAATGTCGTAATGACGGCTTTCATACACTTGGAACGCATGACCAGCTTCATGGGTCAATACGTCAATGTCGCCGGATGTTCCAGTGAAATTCGAGAAAATAAACGGCGCTTGGTAATCATCGATATACGTGCAATAACCGCCACTCGCTTTTCCTTTTTTGGCGACGAGATCCATTAATTCATGTTCAACCATATAACGGAAGAAAACACCGGTTTCCGGAGACAGCTCTTCATACATACGCCGCCCGTTTTCGATGATCCAAGCTGCGTCCCCCTTTGGTGCCGGGTTGCCGGTCGGAAACATAAATGGCTCATCATAATAGTAAAGCTTATTGACTTTGATGCGCCGCCGTTGGCGCTCGCGTAGCTTAGATGCCAGTGGGACGATGTGTGCTTTCACTTGCCGACGAAAGTTCGCAACCATTTTGGCGTTGTAATCCGTTCGGCCTAAGCGGGCATAACCGAGTTCGATGAAGTTTTGAAATCCTAATTTTTGGGCGATCGCAGTACGGATATGAACGAGTTCATCATACAGTTCATCGAGCTCTTTTTCATGGTCCGTGAAAAATGAAAACCGTGCTTCGCTCGCACGCTTACGCATCGTGCGGTCCGGTGATTCAACAAACGGCTGCAGCTGCGCGAGCGTCCGCTCTTCACCTTCAAACATAATTTTTGCCGACGCGATCAGCTTTGTATATTCGCTTGCCAGTTTATTTTCTTTTTGCAAATCCTCCATAATCGCCGGGGCATATGTTTTCAGCTGCGTCTCCGCCAAGGCAAACAACTGTTTCCCCCACGTCTCTTCAAGCTCTGCGCGAAACGGCGAAGCGACAAGATCACGGTAATAGTCATTCACGAGTCCCTTGACAACCGGTTCAGTTTCATCAAAAAAGTCTTGCTCTTTTTTATAAAATTCGTCGTTCGTATCAATCGTGTGGCGGATATGGCAAAGGTTCGCCATCGTGCTGTAGCGGCGGCGCAGTTCATTGATCCGCTTCATCGCCTCGTGCTGCAAGGCAGCGCTCCCTGCGCGTCGGAACGAATCGAGCGCATCTTGAAACGATGCCTGCAGCTGATCAATGTCAGGCCGCTCATAACGAAACTCGGAAAACTTCATCATTCATCCCCTTTTCTTTCATGATCACCTTTTCACGGAATATAACAGCGGGAACAGATGCACCCGATTGGAATGGATCTTTCCCATGTTTCATCAACCACATTGTATATTCGTCAGAGTTGAAAAATCTCCTCTTTTTCCAACTTCTTAAATCCATTTCTATTTTATACTACATCAGCTCAAAACCTTTATCGGGGCTGATGGGACTATTCCTTATTGGCACCGGTGTTTTCATAACAAGAAATTAATAAAAATTAGTTAATTATTATGTAAAAAAGAAAGAGGATGCATGAATATTCAACATCTCGTCCCATTCTTTCCAACAAAAACATATTGACGTTTTTTGTTGAATTAAGTAATATAATGTCGACAACAACATACCCCTCTCCACTTCAATGGGATAGAGGTTGCGATGAATAAAAGTAGTTTCGCTGAGGCTGGAGCACTGATGAAGCGAAATGAAAGGATTCATCGCCGAAGTTTGCGACGCGCTCCGGCGGCGCAAGCTGGGCCTGCGGCCGAACAGGTGCAGGACTGCCATCGTTCTAGAACGATGGAGCGCTATCGCATTCGTTGGATGCGGACGTGTAATGCACCCGTTGAAACAATATGGGTGCTTTTTTTATTGTTTACCTTTGGCGAAGAAAGGAGTTTTCCATCTTGAACAACAACCGACAACTTGGATTTTGGGTGCTAACGGCGTTAGTCGTTGGCAATATGGTCGGATCCGGCATTTTTATGCTGCCGCGTTCACTAGCCGAGGCGGCCAGTCCCCTTGGTGTCATGTTCGCTTGGCTATTGACCGGCGCTGGTGTCTTAGCGACGGCGCTGGTGTTCGGCAACTTAGCGATCCGCAAACCGAACTTGAGCGGCGGGCCGCAAATTTACGCGAAAGAGCTGTTCCCAAAAGGTTCGAACTTGTCGATTTTATCTGGTTTTATGTCGTCATGGGGCTATTGGGTCGGTAACTTTGCGGGAAACGTTGCCATTATCACGACGTTGGCAAGCTACTTGTCGACATTTTTCCCCGTGCTAACAAGCGACAAAACAGTACTCGTGATGGGTTCATTTACGTTAAAGCTTGGGAATTTACTGACATTCATCATCTGCACGGTGCTTCTTTGGGTGACGCACGTCATTATTTTGCAAGGTGTAGAAGGTGCCGGCAAGTTGAATTTTGCTGCGACAGCGGCGAAAGTGCTCGGCTTTTTCCTGTTTATTGTCATTGCCTTATTCGCTTTTGACAGAGCGATCGTCGGTCCGCTTGACGCCCCACGTTATGACGGGAATGGCCAGCCGCTCGGCCTGCTCGGGCAAATCAACAATGCCGCTTTATCGGCGCTTTGGGCATTCATTGGCGTTGAATCGGCGATGGTGTTCGCCGCGCGGGCGCGCAAACAGGCAGATGTGAAGCGAGCAACGATCGCCGGTCTCTTGATCTCTTTAGTCATTTATATCGGCATCAGCATTCTGGTGATGGGCGTCTTGCCGCAAGACAAGCTCATTCAATCGGACAAACCGCTCGTTGATGCCATTGTCGCCATCATCGGCCCAATCGGCGGCTACGTGCTCGCTGGGCTTGGGCTCATCAGCTTGATCGGTTCGACGCTCGGCTGGATTTTGTTGAGCGCTGAAGTGCCATACCAAGCGGCAAAACAAGGGATGTTTATGCCGGCATTTTTACGAGAAAACAAAAGACGCGTACCAAACTTCTCGCTACTACTATCAAACTTAGCAGCCCAGCTGTTCATTTTCTCGACCATTTCCAATTCGATAGCGGCTGCATTCGACTTTGTCATTTACATCGCTACGCTCGCCTATCTCGTTCCGTATTTGATCGCTTCCGTCTTCCAGCTGAAGCTCGTGCTCACTGGGGAAACATATGAGGCAGCGCGCGGGCGGCTAGGTGATGGGATTATCGCTGTTTTTGCAACCGTCTATTCGATCTGGGTCGTCATCGCTGGCACGGCGGACATGAAAACGTTCCTGCTCGGCGTCGCCTTGTTGGCTAGCGGCGTGATCTTCTACCCGCAAGTGAAAAAAGCGGCGCAGCAAACAAACGAAAAAGAAAAATTATCAGCGTAACGAACAACGAACGTCCATCAATGGGACGTTCGTTTTTTATTTGCCGGCAGGATTTTTCTTTCGAAACACGAAATAAGATACCATCCTAACTTTACTTATGGAAAGAGGAGGTCGCTCATGAACAATGGACAACCGCTGAAACACCGCGGCGTGACTGTAGAAGATCTACTTCGCCTCCGCTCGGTGCGCGATCCGCACTATGCGTCGGACGGAACGCACGGCGTGTTCGTGCAAAAATCGATCGATGAGGAAAAACAATACTGCTCTCATCTATACATATGGACCGAAGACGGAGCCATCCGCCAATGGACGTTCGGCCGCTGGCGCGACACGAGGCCGCGCTTTTCCCCGGACAGCAAAACGATCGCGTTTTTGTCCGATCGCTCCGGACACACACAGCTTTGGCTGTTGCCGGCTGACGGCGGCGAAGCGCGCCAGCTAACGTTTTTCAAAAACGGGGTGCGCGATTACGTTTGGGCGCCGGACGGGACGTTTCTTATCGCTTTGACGACGCTTGGCGACAACGAAACGATCGACGACCGCGAAGAGCCGAAAAAAAAGGAAACGAAGCCAGCTGACCTGAAACCGCACGTGGTGGAGCGGCTCTATTACAAATCAGACGCATCAGGTTTTCTTGACGGCAAACAGGCGGTGCTCGTGCGCATCGATGCAACATCAGGAAAAACGGAAGCGTTGACGAGCCGCGAGGAGGAAATCGGTTCGTTTGCGATTTCGCCCAATGGACGGACGCTTGCCTTTGTGGCCAACCGAAACGAAGATCCGGACACAACCTTTACACGTGACATTGTGTTGCTTGATCTCGAATCGAAAGCGGAAACAAATTTGACGAAGGGAAGCGGCACATTCACCTCGCTCGCTTGGTCGCCGGACGGAACAAAGCTCGCCGCCATCGGCCATGATTTAGCTTATCTCGGGGCGACGATTCACCAGCTTTACGTTTTTGAGCCGGAGCGTGGAACGAAACGGGTGCTGACCGCCGACTGGGACGTTCATCTCGGCGATGCGATGGTCGGCGATACACACGCCGATGCAAAAGGTCCTGGCCCGATTTGGAAACGCGATGGAACCGGCCTATACGTCACCGCCTCACAACGTGGGCGCGTCAATGTATATTTCGTCCCGCTTGACGGACCTATCGTGCCGATCATCGAAGGGGACTTTCATGTGTACGGCCTCGCCATTCATCCGAATGAACAGCAGGCCGTTGCCGCGATTAGCGAGCCAACGATGATTGGAGATTTGTATACCATCTCACTTGAAAGCGGCGCAAAAACGCGGCTCACTAGGGTCAATGAAGAGCTCGAGAACGAAGTCACGTTCGCCGATGCCGAACCGTTTACTTATCAATCAACGGACGGTTGGGACATTCAAGGTTGGATCATGAAGCCACCGAGGCTCGGCGACGTGGAAAAAGCTCCACTTGTCGTCGAAATTCACGGCGGACCACATACAATGTACGGATTTACGTTTTTCCATGAGTTCCAGCTGCTCGCTTCTTCCGGCTACGCCGTGCTGTTTACGAACCCACGCGGAAGCCATGGATACGGCCAATCGTTTGTCAATGCCGTGCGCGGCGATTACGGCGGCATGGATTATGAAGACATTATGGCCGGTGTGGACGCCGCCATCAAGCAGTTTGCCTTTATTGACGAGACACGTCTTGGCGTTACCGGCGGCAGCTACGGCGGGTTTATGACGAACTGGATCGTCGGGCACACCAATCGCTTCCGGGCCGCTGTTACCCAGCGCTCGATTTCCAACTGGCTCAGCTTCGCCGGTGTGAGCGACATCGGCTACTTTTTCACGAAATGGGAAGTCGGGTGCGACGTCTGGGAAGACGCTGAGCGGCTTTGGCATCATTCGCCGCTCAAGTACGTCAAAAATGTGCGCACGCCGCTCTTAATTTTGCATAGCGAGCATGACTATCGCTGCCCGATCGAGCAGGCGGAACAGTTGTTTATCGCATTGAAACAACTCGGGCAAGAAACAAAGCTCGTCCGCTTCCCGGACGCCAACCATGATTTGTCACGCACCGGGAACCCGGCGCTTCGCCTCGAGCGGCTTCACCAAATCGTTGGTTGGTTTGATCACTATTTGAAAGGACCACGGGATTAATCCGAAAGGAGACATGCCATGCACGCCCTTGTCATCGGTGGGACAGGTATGTTGGCTGATGTGTCGCTTTGGCTTGTGCGGGAAGGATATTATGTGTCTGTCATCGCCCGCCGCTACGCACGAATGAAGCAGCTCATCGACTGTGCTGGACAGACGGCATCCATCACCCCGCTTCTTGTTGATTATCGCGACCAAGAAGCGCTTTGTTCTCTGATTTCTCGGACCATCCAAAAAAACGGAACTTTTGATCTCATCATTGCGTGGGTCCATACGGACGGAAAACAGGCGCTTCCGACCGTCATCCAAAAAAATAGCAGACATCCCGGCCCTTGGCGTTTGTTTCACGTGCTCGGCAGCCGCGCCGATCCAGCCGAGGCGAAAGCGGAACTCTGTTTGCCTGCCGCTTGTCTTTATCGGCAAGTTCAGCTCGGTTTTGTCGTGGAAGAACACGGTTCGCGCTGGCTCACCCATCAAGAAATCAGCGACGGCGTCATTGATGCCATTCGGCGTGATACGCCGTTTCATCTGGTCGGCACCCTAGATCGATCAGAGAAGAAGCGCCCGCGTTAACGGGAGGCTCCCTCTCGTTCGTCCCGAGAGGGCGCCTTATCTCCCATTGCTGCGGATGATTTCACGATGGAAGCAACTTCACGTAATCACCCGTTTTTAAACCGGCCGCGTTCTCTTCACCGTTTTCAATGTGCATATGTAACGCAAAGTCTTCACTGACGCGGACGGTCACTTCGTCAAAAATGAGAGCGCGCTCCTCTTGCGTTTTCACTTTCATGACTTGCTTGTCGCGGACGCTAAACGTTTCCGTATCTTTCGACGTCATATGAATGTGGCGCTTGGCAATGATGACCCCTTGTCTGCCGTCACCGTTCCATTCAGCCCATGAATCGTCATTCCTGGCGTTCCCTCAGTATCCCCGACAAGCAAACAGGCAGTGCGACAACGGCTTGAGCACTGTCAGTTCGACGTCTTCCACGAACAGAGTCGCCATATTTCGCATTTTTAACAAAAATGAAAGAGACCGACGAACTGTCAGTCTCTGTTTTGCTGGGCGTTTTTCGCCCCATATCCTAATTTTTTTAGCAAAGTGATCGCCTGCTCTTTCTCCTCCGCTGTGAGCGCTGATATCGTTTCATGAATTTTTTCTGCATGCTTGGGAAAGACGCGCTCAATAAACCGCCGACCTTCTTCCGTAATCGATGCATACGTGACGCGCCGGTCTCGTTCACAAGCACGACGGACGATCAGCCCTTTGTTTTCAAGTTTGTCGACAACGTAAGTGATGCTGCCGCTAGCGAGCAAAATTTTTTCACCGATTTGCTGGAGCGGCTGGTCGCCTTTATGGTATAACAGTTCTAACACCGCAAACTCAGTCGGATTCACCCCGCACGAACAGATCGATTTGTTCACTTGGTCACTGACAGCACGATACGCCCGTGACAGTACAATAAACAGCTTTAATGATTGCTCAAGTTCTTGTTCTTTCTGTTCCATGGCATTCAACCCTTTACATTTGACCATTTCTTACTTGCATTATACCGAAACGGCAAACAGACAAGCAACCGTTTTTGCTAGCTACCTATGCATTTTGCTCGCCACCGTCTTCCCAATTCGTTATGATAATTTATTATATGAAGGCGCTTGGGCGATTGTCACATTTATATGATCATTGCATATGAAAAAGTAAAGGATGATGAGGGGGGAATTGAATGAACCAGGTGTTGGTCGGCAGCGTGCTTTCTGCCTTATCGACAGGACTTGGCGCCGTGCCGATTTTGTTTTTGGCTAAATCACTCACCCACCGCTGGCGTGATATACTGCTAGCGTTTTCCGCTGGCATTATGATGGCAGCCTCGATGGAAAGTCTCATTCCCGAAGCGTTAAAAACCGGCGGCTTGGGAGCACTCGTAATCGGCCTGGCGGCAGGTGTGCTCATCTTAACGTTGCTCGAGATGACTGTTCCCCATATCGACTTGGAACATACAAAACATGGCTTACAGTTTGACGAAAAAGCGATGCTCATTATCGCTGCCATTACGATGCACAATCTTCCTGAAGGGTTGTCCGTTGGGGTCAGCTACGCATCCGATGCCGCGACGACCGGCAATTTGATCGCATTGGCCATCGGTTTGCAAAACGCGCCGGAAGGATTTTTAGTCGCCTTATTTTTAGTTCATCAACAAATTAGTCGCTTGAAAGCATTTCTTATTGCCACGTTGACAGGAGCGGTCGAAATCGTCACATCGCTGCTCGGTTTTTATTTAACCTCCCTCTTCCGCGGTTTAGTCCCGTACGGATTGGCGTTTGCCGCTGGGGCTATGCTGTTTATTATTTATAAAGAGCTCATTCCCGAAAGCCATGGCGATGGAAACGAACGGACATCGACATATGCATTTATTATCGGCATTGTGTTCATGATTTTTTTAACGCAATCGTTTTGATCAAAAAAAGAGAGGGTGCCCTAAAGACAAACGGGACACCCCTTTTTATATGCGCTTTTATGAAGACGATGGAAAGCAGGCGGCTTTTTCCATGTCTACCTAGATAACTTAGAAAAGGCATCTTGTTGCGAGAGCCTCTCAACTATTATGAATTCACTTCTTCTTTTTCTTCGTACGGATGGGCGACCCAACCGGACGGATCAATAAATAACCGGACAGCAACAACTTGGCGGTCATCCATCAATGTGAAGTAATGCGGATTTCCTTCCGGCACAGAAATGACATCGCCCGCTTCCAACTCGACGTCAAAATAACCGGTTTCTTTGTCTCCTTTGATGATGAAAATGCCGTGACCGGCCGTAATGGCGCGCACTTCATCCTCTGTGTGGATATGCACTTGCTCAAATTTTTTCAGCAGCTCTTCCAAGTTTGGAGTCGCATCAGACAGGGCGACGATATCCCATGTTTTGTAGCCACGACGCGCCGCCAAGTCTTCGATCTCATCTTTAAACGTCGCCAAAATTTCCTCTTTTTCTTCGTCAGTGAGCACATATTTGTCGCGTAAATGTTCCGGTAGTTTTGTAATATCCCAATGCTCATACAAAACACCTTGGCTGTTTAAAAAAGCGCGGACATTGTCTTCCCCTTCAATCACTTGGCCCGTTTTTTTCACTTTAATCACTGCCATCGTCAAATCCCCCTTTAAAAATATATCGGTTAGTCAACTAGCGGCACAGCGGCCCGTTGTAATAATAGCCGCTTCACCTGCCAGCTGAACAAAAACTCCCACGCTTCCAAATGTTTTTTCGCTTCAAACGCATCACGACCCCAAACGGTAATACCGTGGTTTTGGATCAAAACAGCCCCCGTATCACCGTCGATATGCTTGGCAAATTCATTAGCCAAAGTCGGGATGTCGGCGTAATTGTCAATGATCGGAATGCGCACTTCCGCATTTTCTTCCCAGATGCCAAACGCCTTAATAATTTCTTGACCCGAAAAGACTACTTCCCTGTTTTGAGCGTACACGTCGGAAATGATGTTATTGTCGACCGTATGAACGTGCAAGACGCAGCCGGCATTCGTCCGCCGATAAACCTCGACGTGCAAAAGCGTCTCCGCCGACGGCTTCAAATGCGTGTCTTCCACCGGTTTTCCATCGGCGTCGATGAGCAGAAAATCTTCGCTTGTCTGCTTCCGTTTATCTTTGCCGCTTGCGGTGACAAGGAACGTCAACGGGGCATCGGTCACTTTGAGCGACAAATTGCCGCTTGTCGCAAAAAACCAATCACGGGCGGCGAGCTCAGCTTTCACTTCCGCAAGTTCATTCCATTTTTTCAACATAATGCTCATGCGATCACCTCCAGCCGCTGCAAATGATCCACCACATCAAAAAATGTCGTAAACGGTGCATGCGGCAAATCGAGCTCTTGACATTTCTTAAGCAAGAAATCGCGCGCCAGCACGTAATCCGCTTGCTTCGCCACTGCCAAGTCGGTAATCGAATCACCAATGACGACATGATACCCGTCCGGACGGGCGAGCTTTCGAAGAAGTGACGGCTTGCAACAGCCGCAGCCGTTTTGGCACTTACCGTCGCACGCGTGTGGCCATGTGATGCGAATCATCTCGCTGCTGAAATCGGAGCCATTGCAAAAAATGCGTTCTTTGTCGATCAGTCCGTCTAGCATTGGATAGACAAAAAAGTCGATGCCGCCACTCACAATATAGAGCGGAATGCCTTTCTCTTTCGTAAATGCGACAAACTCTCGAAAGCCTTCGCGCAGGCGAGCGGTGCTAAGCAAAAAGTCAACGATCTCGTCTTTCAACGCCGACGGAAGGAGGGAAAACATCTTTCCGACCCCTTCTTGAACCGAGAGGCGCTCAGCGAGAATGTCGTCTTTCAGCGCTTCCCACTCCGGTGGAGCAAACTGCTTCATAATCGCAATGATGTTGTCATTTTCTGTAATCGTTCCGTCAAAATCACAAAAGAGAACAAGCTGTTTTTTCATGCTTCCACCTCAATCGCGCCCCAGCGGTCGATCGCTTTTTGCAACGCCTCGTTTTCTTTCGCTGCTTCGCGGAGCAGACGGCCGGCAAGAGCCGCATCAATGGCAGCACGAAACGCCTGCCCACCGCCGATCGCCCCGTCCGGATGGCCGTGAATGCCGCCGCCAGCGTTGACAATGCAGTCAAGACCGAAATCGCGGACTAGAAGCGGCACGAGCCCCGGATGAATGCCGGCCGACGGTACCGGAAACGCGCGCGCAAACGGCTCTTGTTCATCGGTGAGCGCCCGAGCAATGCCAAGCGCCTGTTCACGCTCAAGCGCGACGCTGCCATATGGCGATGGGAACAAGACAAAATCAGCTCCCGCAAGCCGCAAAAACTTTCCGAGCAGCAGCGACGGGGCGACCCCGTAAAACTCAGACGGCGTCATGGCACCGCTAAACGCCGGGTGAGCCATGATCGGCACGTTGATATTCTCGTCCTCGCGCAACCCTTGCAAAACATCAAGCCCATAGGTGAACACGTTAAACAAGAGCACATCAGCGCCAAGCTCGGCTGCCCGTTTCGCTTTCTCTTTCAGTTCAAACGTTTTGCCGGTCAAGTTGACGGCGTACAGCGTCCGTTTGCCTGTTTGTTCATACACTTCTTGGAGCGCCGCCTTGCCCGCGGTGATCCGCTTTTCAAACGGCAACAACTCATTGTCAAATAAAATTTCGTCATCTTTCACTAAGTCGACGCCGCCAAGTGCCTGTTTCTTTAATTCGGACGTCAAATACGCCAAATCGCGGCCGATGATACCTTTAAAAATGCTCATCAATAGCGGGCGGTCATATACCCCGACTTTTTCACGAATACCGGCAATGCCAAAACGCGGTCCCGGAAAATGCCGTTTCCATTCGTCCGAAAGCTCAAGATCAAGCAACCTCACTTCACCATCAAGCGACAGTTTGCCAAACGTCGTTGCCAAGAGCGCTGGTAAATCAGCACTAAAGTTGACCGTCGGGTAAGCAATTTTGACGATCGCCCGCTTCAGTCGCTTGCCGAAATACTCGTTCGCCGGACCGCTTTCCCCAAGTTCTTTAATCCCGACGACTTCTCCCTTATGTTTGCGAAGCTGCTCTTGCTCTAATGCCGGCAAATCCGTCCATGTGCCGACCGTCAAGCCGAGCGCAATCCCTTCTGCTTTTTTGCGAATGTCTTTCTCGTCATGCAGCAAATACGTGGCAATCACTGTGCTCATCATTCATCCCTCTTTCCTAAAGAAAAAAGCCTCTTCACTAAGAAGAGGCATCATTCTTCCATGGCACTCTTCTTATCTCTCAGCGTTTCCGCTGCAAGAATTAGCACCGTGCTTGATATGCCAAGCCGGTTGCCGGGCTTCATCGGGCTCGTCCCTCCGCCTACTCTTGATAAGAATCATTGCGTATTTATGAACTTGTCAAACAATTTTGTCGAGTATGGCAAATGTACTTTGAATTATGACAGCCTCTGCCGCTGTTGTCAATCATTTTTTTCAAAACAGCCCGAGACGCCCGATCCGTTCAGCTGCTTCGACAAGACGCGCCTCATCTGTCAACAGACCAACGCGCACATAGCCTTCGCCGTGCTTGCCAAAACCGATGCCCGGAGCGACCGCCACGTGTACGCGTTCAAGCAGTATGTCGGCAAACTCAGCGGACGATAATCCTTTCGGTACGGGAAGCCAAGCGAAAAACGATCCAGACGGTGCCGGCGCCTCCCAACCGATGCGGTGCAAAGCAGAAATGAACGTATTGCGGCGCGCTTCATACAATGCGACGAGCTCCGTGACGCAATCTTGCGGACCGAGAAGCGCCGCGGCAGCCGCCTCTTGAACAGCGCCGAACAAACTGACATACAAATGATCTTGCAACAACTCAATCGCCCGGATGATCTGTTCATTGCCAACGGCAAACGCGACACGCCAACCGGCCATATTGTACGTTTTGGAAAACGTGTAAATTTCAACACCGACCTCTTTCGCCCCATCAACTTCGAGAAAGCTGACCGGCTTTTTGCCATCAAAACCGATCGCCCCGTAGGCGAAATCATGCACAACAGCAATGCCGTACTTAGCGGCGAACGCCACTGTTTCAGCAAAAAACTCTTTCGTCGCCGTCGCCCCGGTCGGGTTGTTCGGATAGTTCAAAAACATCAGTTTGGCCTGATCAGCGATCGCTGCCGGAATGGCACTGTAATCAGGCAAAAATTGCTGCTCGGCGATAAGCGGCATCATTTCCATCCGTGCGCGGGCGAGCGCGATCCCGGACCAGTAGTCCGGATAGCCCGGATCCGGGACAAGCACCACATCGCCCGGATTGACGAGGCAAAGCGGCAGCTCAACAAGACCAGCCTTACCGCCAAACAAAATGGCTACTTCGCGGGTTGGATCCACATCAACCCCGTACTCACGCGCATAAAACGCAGCGACTGCTTTTTTCAAAAATGAGTAACCTTGAAACGGCGAATATTTATGGTATTTTGGATTGGCCACTGCCTGTTGCATCGCCTCAACAATATGGCCAGGCGTCGGCTGATCCGGATTGCCTTGCCCTAAATTAATGACATCGTGCCCGGCCTTTATTTTCGCTCCCACTTTGGCGACAAGCGAAGCAAAAAATTGCTTCGGCAACTGTTCAAGCAGTTCGGAAAAAGGAAATTCGGTCGTCATCGCCCACACCTTCTCAAAAATTTCTTGAAATTCTAGTGCAAAATCATATATCGTAAAAAGCAAAATGTAAAGTAAATTTTTTCATTGAGGTGAAAAACAATGACCATCCGCATCGCTTGCCTCCAATTGGATATCGCGTTTGGTGACCCGCAAAAAAACGAACAGCAAGCCGAAAAAGCCGTGGAACTCGCCGTCAAAGAAGGAGCCGATATCATCGTTCTTCCGGAGCTGTGGACGACCGGTTATGACTTGACGCGCTTAGGTGAAATCGCTGATGACAATGCCGAACGGGCGAAAACGTTCGCCTCCCGATTGGCACAAACATACGGCATCCATTTTGTGGCCGGCTCGGTCGCTAAAAAAACGGACGCCGGCGTAACGAACACAATGATTGTCGCCAATCGAAACGGCCAAATCATCAAGGAATATAGCAAAGTTCATTTGTTTCAGCTGATGGATGAGCATTTGCATTTGCAGTCAGGAAACGAGCCAGGCTTGTTTTCGCTTGATGAGTTGTCGTGTGCCGGGGTCATTTGCTATGACATCCGCTTTCCGGAATGGATTCGCACCCATGCCTTGTCTGGAGCCGAATTGTTGTTTGTTGTCGCCGAATGGCCGCTTCCTCGCCTTCACCATTGGAGGACGTTGCTGATGGCGCGGGCGATCGAAAACCAATGCTATGTCGTCGCCTGCAATCGAGCCGGAAGCGACCCGAACAACGTCTTTGCTGGCCATTCGCTCATCATCGATCCATGGGGGGAAATCCTCGCTGAGGCGGATGAGGACCCAGGCATCCTTCTAGCCGACATCGACCCGGCACTCGTCAGAGATGTTCGTTCGCGCATCCCCGTATTTGCTGACCGCCGGCCGCGCCTTTATGAAGAGACGACAAAAAAATTTTTTAAAACGTATTGACAATCGGCCTGCTTAAGCTGTATTATTCGAATCAAGCAACCGAACAATTGCCAACATCACAAAAATTCCAAAAACTAAATAAGCAGATTCGGTACTCTTATCAAGAGTTGGCTGAGGGAACTGGCCCAATGAAGCCCAGCAACCGACCGTAATGCTATCGTGAGATAGGGCGCACGCATAAGCGGCGCCGGAAGCGACCCGCTTCCGCAGGGCACGGTGCTAAGTCCACCGGAAAGACAGACGTCTTTCTGGGAGATAAGAGGCGCGAAGACCGAGAATCTTCAAGCCTCTTTCCGTATGTGAAAGAGGTTTTTTATTTGCCAAAACTAAAGGGGGAACGTGAAAATGGCGATTATCCAATCATCTGCTTACGAACCGCTCACCGAACAAAAAGCGACCGCCCTCGCCGTCCGCCTCGGCTTGTTCCGCGACGGAACACCGCTTTTATGCCGTGAGATCGGCGACGGCAACTTAAACTTAGTGTTTCACGTCGTCGACCAAGAAACAAAGCAAGGCATCATCATTAAGCAAGCACTGCCGTACGCGAAAGTCGTCGGTGAAAGCTGGCCGCTCACATTAAAACGTGCGGTCATTGAGAGCAACGCACTGCGCACGTTTGCCAGCTACGTACCACAATACGTGCCAAAAGTCTACTATTCTGATGAATCGCTCGCCATTACGGTGATGGAAGATTTGTCCTATTTACAAATCGCCCGCAAAGGGCTGATTGAAGGGAAAACGTATCCGCTTCTGTCTAGGCATATCGGTGAATTCATTGCCAAAACGGCGTTTTACACGTCTGATTTCGGCATGAACCAACAAGAGAAAAAGAAATTGGCACAAAGTTTTGTCAATCCGGAGCTGTGCAAAATTACGGAAGATCTCGTCTTTACCGATCCGTTTTTCGACCATGACTCGAACAATTTTGAAGACGAATTGCACCTGGATGTGGAAACACTTTGGAACGACGACCGTCTCCATCTCGAAGCAGCGAAGCTGAAGCGCAAATTTTTAACCGAAGCTGATGTATTGCTGCATGGTGATTTACATACTGGCAGCATTTTCGCCAGTGATGACGAAACGAAAGTGATCGACCCGGAATTCGCCTTTTACGGCCCGATCGGGTTTGACCTTGGCCACTTTATCGCCAACTTGCTGTTAAATGCGTTGTCCCGCCCTGAATCAGAGCGCCGTCCGCTCTTTGATCACATCGACCGAACATGGGATGTCTTTACGTCCGTGTTCTCGGAGCTTTGGCGCACCGAAAGTGTCGAAACGTATGCCGCAACGCCCGGCCTGCTTGACGATGTGCTGCGACAAACGTTCATCGACGCCATCGGCTTTGCCGGCTGCGAAGTCATCCGTCGGACGATCGGCCTCGCCCATGTTGCCGATCTTGACGGCATTGAGCAAAAAGACGAACGGCTTGCGGCAAAGCGACACGCGCTTCGCCTTGGCCGCCGCCTGATCGTTGAACGCGCCGAACTAGACGGAACGGAAGACTTCCGCCGGCTGTTTGTCGAGACGGAACGATAACACCACTCTCTCAAGACGGCTGTTCAACACCACTCCAGGCAAACTGAAACATGTACAAGGAAAGGAAGACGACAATGAGCACATTTGCTATCCCGCGCTCAGTTGAATGGCACGAAACGCATGTGACGATTTTAAATCAACAAAAGCTGCCGTCGGTAACTGAATATCTCGACTTGCATACGCTCGAAGATGTACATGACGCGATCGTGACACTGAAAGTGCGCGGGGCACCGGCGATCGGCATCACCGCCGCCTATGGCTTGGCGCTTGCTGCTTCCCGCTACGAAACCGAATCCGTCGACGAGTTTCAGCGCCGTTTAAAACAAGACCGCGATTATTTGGCGAGTGCTCGCCCGACGGCCGTCAATTTGTTTTGGGCGCTTGATCGGCTCGTTGCCGCCGCTAAAAGCGCCGCTTCCGTCAACGAAGCAAAAACAACACTCGTTCACGAAGCGATCCGCATTCAAATCGAAGATGAAGATGTGTGCCGTCGCATCGGCGAGCATGCCTTGTCTCTTTTTCATCGAGGCGATCGAATCATGACCATCTGCAACGCTGGCTCGATCGCCACCGCCCGCTACGGAACGGCACTCGCCCCATTTTATTTGGCAAAAGAAAAAGGGATTGAGTTGTCCGTCTATGCCTTGGAAACGCGGCCTGTCTTGCAAGGAGCTCGTCTGACCGCCTGGGAACTCATGCAAGCAGGTGTCGATGTGACGCTCATTACTGACAATATGGCCGCACAAACGATCAAGGCGAAAAACATTAATGCTATTATCGTCGGCGCTGACCGGATCGCACAAAACGGCGATACAGCGAATAAAATCGGCACATTTGGCCTCGCCTTGCTCGCCCAATCGTTTGGCATCCCGTTTTACGTCGCTGCCCCGCTGTCAACGATCGACCTGGCGACGAAAACAGGGACGGATATCCCAATTGAAGAGCGTCATCCAGATGAAGTGACCCATCTAAACGGGGTGCGCATCGCCCCGGAAGGCGTCAACGTATACAACCCGGCGTTTGATGTCACACCAAACGAACTCATTACCGCCATCATTACCGAAAAAGGCATCGTCTACGGAGACTATGAAACGGAGCTGCCATCGTTAGTTGCAAAGGAGGAGCACCATGAAACAGCTTAAAATCTCATCGTTCCTTCTTTTCTTGGCCATGTTCTTTGTCTTAGCGGGCTGCACAAATGAGCAAGACGCAATGAGCGCAAAGCCGGCCAATGAAACGAAGGCAACGAATAATGAAACAACCGTTGACAAAACAGCAGCCACAAGCAGTGAAGAGGCCGCCATCCCAGAAAAACTGAAACAGCCAGTGAAAATCGCCGCCATTATGCAGATGTCGATCGGGACGTTCTCATCACAATACATCGCCGGCGTGAAAGAACAAGTGCAAAAGTTCGGCGGTGAAGTGCAAATTTATAATGCCGATAACGATTTAACGAAGATGGCCTCTTATGTCGAGACGGCCATTACGCAAAACGTCGATGCTATTTTGCTTGACCACGGCCGCGCCGACGCGCTCGAAGGTCCCGTGAAAAAAGCAGTTGAAAAAGGCATCCCGGTCGTAGCATTTGACAATGATTTGAACATTCCGGGCGTCACCGTCATCGACCAAGACGACTATAGCCTCGCTTGGAAGACGTTAAAAACACTTGCGGAAGACTTAAACGGCGAAGGCAAAATCGTCACGATTTGGGTCGGCGGTTTTACGCCAATGGAGCGACGCCATGTCATTTACGACGCATTTAAAAAACGCTACCCAAACATTAAAGAAGTCGCCAAGTTCGGCACAGCGAGCGCTAACACCGCCTTAGACACACAAACACAAATGGAGGCCATTTTGAAAAAATATCCGAATAAGGGCGACATCGACGCCGTTTTCGCCACATGGGACGAGTTCGCCAAAGGAGCAACGCGCGCCATCGAACAAGCCGGGCGCACGGAAATTAAAGTGTACAGCATTGATCTAAGCGATGAAGACTTGCAAATGATTCAAAAATCGAACAGCCCGTGGGTGGCGACGACCGCTACCGATCCAGCCGAAGTCGGTCGCGTTCAAGTACGCTTCGCCTATCAAAAAATCGCTGGTGAAAAAACGCCGAACATTTACTCACTTGAACCGCACTTAGTGAAACGATCCGATCTGCCGGACAAACAAATATCAATGGGCGAGCTCTCGCAATACATCCCAAGCTGGGGACAATCGAATATCGCCATCTCGCCGTGGATGAAAACACTAGAAGCTCAGGTGAGCCAAAAATGAGCGGCTTGTCAATGAAGGCCATTGAAAAAGCGTTTGGCACGGTGCGCGTGCTTAACGGCGTGAACTTTGACGTCCGTCCGGGCGAAGTTCACGCCCTTTTAGGCATGAATGGTGCTGGCAAAAGCACGCTCATGAACATTTTAGCCGGCGCCATTCTGCCGGACGCCGGCACCATCACGATCGACGGCACCCCGTGCGCGTTTTCGTCGCCGCGTGAGGCGAAGCAGGCGGGCATTGGCCTTGTCGTCCAGGAAGTTGACACGGCGCTGTTTCCCGGCTTGCCGATTTACGAAAACTTAGCAGCTGATGAACTAGCTGACGTCAAACACCATCCCATCCGCTCGCTGCGCGAAGAAAAGAAGTGGGCCGCCGCACTTCTTCACCGTGTCGGCCTTTCCATTCCACCGACGAAGCTCGTGCGTGACTGTTCACTCCATGAAAAGCAGCTCATCGTGCTGGCGAAAGTATTGTCATCAAACGCGCGCTACATCATTTTGGACGAACCGACCGCCGCGTTAAGTGAGGCGGAAACAAAGCGGCTGTTTGCCATCATTCATGAACTGAAACAGCAGGGAGTCGGCTTTATTTATATTTCTCATAAGCTCAAAGAGGTGCAGGAAATCGCCGATCGACTAACGATTTTGCGCGATGGACGCATCGTCTATCAAGGCGCTGCCGGAAGCCAGTCGCTTGAAGACATCGTCCTTCACATGACCGGGACAAAACAGGCCGCCACTGCAAAACAAGCGCGTACGTACGGAAGCGAGATCGCCTTTGCCGCCCGCGGAATCAAGATCGACAAAACGAGCACAACGGTCGATATATACGCCCATCGCGGCGAAATTGTCGGCATCGCCGGTTTGGTCGGCGCCGGCAAAACAGAGCTCGCTGAAAGTCTCGTCGCCCACCGGAAAACGTCTGGCGAATGGCAGCTTGACGGCCAACACTATACATTTTCGTCGCCATATGAAGCGATTGCCGCCGGTCTTTGCCTGATCCCAGAAGAACGGCGCAAACAAGGGCTGTTTTTGTCTGAGTCGGTGCAGACGAATTTAACCGTCCGCCTCCTTTCTTGGCTGTCGCATTGGCAATGGATCAGTCGGATGAAAGAAACGGACGCAGCCAATGGGCTCGTTCGCTCACTCGGCATCCATCCGCCATCACCATCCATCGCCGTCCGCCATTTGAGCGGCGGCAACCAGCAAAAAGTCGTGATCGGCAAATGGCTAAACACGAACGCGCGTGTCTTTTTATTCGATGAACCTACGAAAGGAATCGATGTTCATGCCAAACAAGATGTATTTTCCATTATCCGCACTCTTGCTGATGAGGGGAAAACCGTGCTGTACTTTTCAAGTGAATTTCGTGAGCTGCTAGAAGTTTGCGACACGATTTATATCATGGTAGACGGCCGGCTGCTCGCCCGTCTGCCGGCCGCTGAATTAACCTATGAGCAGCTTGTTTATTATTGCAGCGGAGGTGAGATCGATGGCCCAGCCGGCCGTTTCCGCGACACCGTCGAAAAAAGCGGTGTTGTCTACTCTTGAGTTTTTGTATAAACATGGCACACTGTTGGCCATTTTAGCCGTGATCGCCTATTTTGGCATCACACAAGACCAGTTTTTTACGTATGAAAACTTCAGCGACATTTTGCGCTCGATTTCGATCGTGACACTCGTAGCGATCGGCATTACCTTTTCGCTGATCGTTGACGGCTTCGATTTATCGGTCGGCTCGACGGTAAGTCTCGCGACCATCGCCAGTGCAGCGGCGCTCGTTTTGTACCGCCAAGAAATTTTCGTTACGTTGCTCGTTCCGCTTTTACTCGGTATCGCCGTCGGGCTGCTTAATTCGCTATTGATCGTCAAGTTCAAATTGCCTGATTTGCTCGCGACCTTAGCAACCATGTACGCCATTAACGGCGTGCAGCTCACCTATACGAAAGGATTTTCCATTTACAACGACATGCCGCTGCCAGACGGCGGTACGGCGCCGGGCAAATTCATTCCTTCCTTTTTATTTATCGGCCAAGGAGAGTTGTTCGGCATCCCGTTTTCCGTTTTGCTGATGCTGTTCGTTGTCATTGCCGCCCATTTGTTTTTGACATACACAAAACCGGGACGCCTCTTTTATTTGACCGGGGAAAACCGAGAAGCGGCAAGGCTGTCAGGCATTCCAGTGAACCGTTACCGGACGTATGCGTACGTCATTAGCGGCTTTTTCGCTGCTTTAGGGGGCATTGTGCTTGCCTCGCGTATCGGCACTGGTCAAGTATCAGCCGGTGCTTCGTTTTTGATGGATGGCGTCGCCGCCGCCTACATCGGCTTTTCCGTCTTTGGCGCCGGCAAGCCGAATGTCATCGGTACGTTGTTCGGCTCAATTTTGATGGGGGTATTGTTAAACGGCTTGACGATGATGAACGTCCCGTACTACGCTCAAGACATTATTAAAGGCGCCATTTTAGTCGGCGCCCTCGCTCTGTCACATTGGCAAAAAAAATAATCCCCGGTCCCGCCCCTGTAGGTTCAAGTCCCGGGGGCGGCATTTTTTATTTTCCATGCTTCATCCCCGGCCCTTCCGCCCTATTTACAGCGCCGCTCCAGCTCCAATAGCTTCGCTTTCACATCGGTGCGGCTTCCAGCATAGCCGGTCAAGGCGCCGTTTTTGCCGATCACACGATGGCACGGAACAACAATGGCTAGTTCATTCGCCCGATTCGCCTGTCCGACGGCGCGTACCGCTTTCGGGCGACCAATCTGCATCGCAATATCGGCGTATGTCGCCGTTTCTCCATATGGAATGCGACAAAGCGCCGTCCACACCTCCTGTTGGAAAACCGTCCCATGCCATTTAACTGGAAAATCAAACGTTTGGCGGCGACCGTGGAAATATTCGTCCAACTGTGCAAGCGCGCGTTCAAGAAGCGGTGACCGGCTTTCTACAACCGGATGCTCGCTTGCAAACGCGCGCCATTCTTCCGGAAACAGTTCGACTTTCACAATCGCGTCGCCATCAGAAGCAATATAGATATCGCCGAGCAACTCTGAACGGTATACCGCATAGTCAATTGTCATCGTTATCCTCTCTTTCCGTTCGTTCGATCGGCAGCGTAATATGAAATGTCGTGCCGACGCCAACTTCGCTTTCGACGTCAATTTTCCCTCGGTGTTCTTCAATAATTTTATAGCTGACCATCAAGCCGAGTCCAGTGCCGCGCTCTTTTGTCGTATAAAATGGCTCACCGAGCTTTTTAATTTTATCTTTCGGAATACCGCACCCTTGGTCAGTGATTGAAATGCGCACATGACGTCCAGTACGGGCGATGCGCACCGTAATGTCCCCGCCCTTCGGCATCACTTCAATGGCGTTTTTCAAAATATTGATAAACACTTGCTTCAACTGGTTCGGCTCGCAATACACCGGCGGCAGACCGCGCTCGAAATCGGCAATGATTTGCACATTATGCATCATCGCCTGAGCGCTGATTAAATCGATCGTATCCTGCATAATTTTGCAAATGTCATTTTGCTTGTATTGCACCGCCTGGGGTTTGGCCAAGACGAGAAACTCGGTGATGATTGACTCGATCCGCTTCAATTCCGACATAATGACATTAAAATACATCGAATAATCGCCGCCAACGCTTCCTTGCAACAGTTGGATAAAGCCTTTTAATGCCGTCATCGGATTGCGGATTTCGTGAGCGATGCCCGCAGCCAATTCACCAACAACATTGAGCGTATCCGATTTGCGCAGCTGCAGCTCCATTTCTTTACGCTCTGTGACATCGCGAAATCTCATCATCCCTACGCCAGGAATGACTTCTTTTTTCAATGAAAACTCAACGATTTTCCCTTTTCCTTCATCGGAAAATTCAACTTCCCCACTCGCCTCGCCTGCACGTTCACATTGCACAAAGAGCTTATTCAGCTGGCGGCGCGCCCGCTCTGGAACAAGTTCCATCACCGTTTGACCGAGCAACGCTTCTTTTGTGGCGGAAAAAAATTCGCAGGCAATTGGATTGGCGTCAATGATGCGATGCTTCTCATCCCATAACAAAATGCCGTCCATCGCATGGTCGAAAATGCTGCGGAACTTTTGCTCACTTTCACGCAGCTCGCGCTCGATTTTCCGCCGCTCGCTCACATTGCGGAAAATCGTCAAATGATAGCCGTCGATCGCCCCTTTTTTCATCGTAAACTCAAGCTGCTTATCCTCACCGTTCGGCATATGGAACGTTAATTCATCGCGAATTTCTCCTTTGCGCCGGAACTCGCTGAAAATGCGCTTCACCTTTTCATCCCCATATTGCACAAAATCAAGCAAATTGCGGCGTACAAGCAAGTTCAAAGGCAGCTCAAACGTCCGGCTCGCCGCTGGATTGGCGTTGAGTATGTAACCGAAATCATCCCAAATGATAATCGCTTCATGCGCTTGCTCGAAAATGGCCCGGAATCGTTCTTCACTTTTTTGCAATTTAATCTCCATGTTTTTCCGTTCAGTCACATCGCGCATAATGGCCATGTAAAAGCCGCTGTAAACGTTCGACGTTGCCGTCAGCTCAAACATTTTCACCGTTCCGTCAAGGCGAACCAACGACAGCTCGCCTTTGGCCGTTCCTTTTTCCTTCACTTCCGACAACAGACGGGCAAACTCATCAGCACATTCGCGGGCAACAAACTGCTGAAACGACAAATTCAGCAGCTTTCCTTTTTCCAAATTCAAGCTCATTGAAAATGCCGGATTGACGTCGATAAACCGACCGAACTCATCGAAAATGACGATGCCATCGACCGCTCGGTTAAAGACGTCTCGAAACAAAAATTCATGAATGATTCGCTCGCGCTCGAGCGCCTTATGAGCCGAAACGTCGCGCATCATCACCAAATCAAATTCGTTAAAGACATCCTTTTTCATCGAAAATTCAACATGTTTCACCTTGTCATCCGGCAACTTGATGAGCAATTCATCGCTAAACGAACCGAACTTTTGTAGCATGGAGCGCTGAAACAACAAAATATCCGGCGGAACGAGCTCTAAAAATGAAGAGAAGGAACGACCAATCAAGTCAAACTTGTCCATTTCAAACAGCTTGCACGCTGCTTCGTTCACATCGACAAACTCGCCGTTTTTATTTAAAATGACAATCGCATCAAGCGACCTCTCAAAAATGATCGAATAGCTGTTCAACCGTTCTTTTAAGCGTCGGTTTTCCTCTTCAAGCAACCGCACATCTTGTGTCGAATTTTGTTCTTCACGGGGAGAAAGGCTTTGGGCCATATTGATCTCTCCTTGTCCATTGAAACCATATCAACTAATATATATTCTATGTGGAAAAATTTACTCCTTCCTCCATTCACGAAGATTTTTCAAAAATCTTTTCCTCAATGTTCGACAAGTTTTTTCTTCTTTTTCATTTGGCTAAACTGCATTATAATGTGGGGTTAGTACGATGAAAAGGAGTTTTGCTACGATGAACGTTGTCTGTACGACATTAAATGCCAAATACATTCATATGAATTTAGCCATTCGCTATTTAAAAGCATACGCCCAGCCGGAGTTTGACGTCAAGCTTGTTGAATATACGATTAAAGACCCAGCGATGAACATCGTTGCTGATTTGTATCAGCAACAACCGGATGTCGTCGGCTTCAGCTGTTACATTTGGAACATTGAAGAAACGATCAAAGTCGTAAAAATGTTAAAAAAAGTGGCGCCGGACGTGACGGTCGTCGTTGGTGGGCCGGAAGTGTCTTATGATGTGCGCGAATGGATGGAGCGAGTGCCGGAATTCGATTTTATCGTCACCGGTGAAGGAGAAGAAACGTTTAAACAGCTGCTGTTCGCCTTAAACGGCGATGGGAACGTGAGCGATGTCGCTGGACTGGCGTTTCGTGACGGAGATCGCATCGTCGTCAACCCGCAACGGAATAAAATCCGCCTTGCCGACATGCCGTCGCCGTTTCGCTTTCCCGAAGATCTTCCGCATCTTCCGAACCGGATCGTTTATGTCGAGACAAGCCGCGGCTGCCCGTTCAGCTGCCAATTTTGCCTGTCGTCCATCGAGGTTGGTGTCCGCTATTTTGACCGCGAAAAAATCAAAGATGACTTGCGTTATTTAATGCAGCACGGGGCGCGGACGATCAAGTTTGTCGATCGGACGTTCAACATCAGCCGCAGCTATGCGATGGATATGTTCCGCTTTTTAATTGACGAGCACGTGCCGGGGACGGTGTTTCAGTTTGAAATTACCGCCGACATTATGCGTCCTGAGGTGATCGAGTTTTTAAACAACGAGGCGCCACCGGGACTATTCCGCTTTGAAATCGGCGTTCAGTCAACGAACGATGAAGTGAACCGTCTCATCATGCGCAAGCAAAACTTCGCGAAACTGTCGCGGACGGTGACGATGATTAAAGAGGGGGGAAAAATTACCCAGCACTTAGATTTGATCGCCGGGCTGCCGGAAGAAGATTATGACTCGTTTCGGAAGACGTTCAATGACGTATTCGCCCTCCGTCCGGAAGAACTGCAGCTTGGGTTTTTGAAACTGCTGCGCGGCACTGGGTTGCGCCTGCGCGCTCATGAATACGGCTATGTATATATGGATCATGCGCCGTATGAAGTGCTTCGCAACAACGTTTTGTCTTTTGATGACGTCATCCGCATCAAGCAAGTGGAAGATGTGCTCGAAAAGTATTGGAACGCCCATCGGATGGATGAAACGATCGAATATTTAGTAACCGACGTCTTCCCGTCACCGTTTGACTTCTTCCAGCAGTTTGGAACATATTGGGATGAACGCGGCTGGGCGCGCATCGGTCATCAGTTAGAAGACTTGTTCCGCCGCCTCTATGAGTTTTTACGTACGTCGGTACCAGACGCCTTACCTGTCGCCGAATCGCTCATGAAATACGACTACTTGCGCAATCAAAAATATAAGCCGCGCAAGCCGTGGTGGGACGAAAAAACAGAGAAAACGACGCGCACAGCCGTCTACCGGACGTTGCTTGAGCGCCCTGAGGTGCTCGGGGCGGACTTCGCCGCCCTTGGGCTCGGAGAAAAAGAGCTGTTTAAACATACGGTCGTTGAAATCGTGCCGGTCGATGTCGGCCTCTACATTTCTAAAAAGCAGCTTTCGCTTACGCCAACTGTCATCGTCGCCTACTTTGACCCGTCCGGTGCCGGTGCGACCATGTTTTCCGTGCCGCTTTCCTCATTGTCGGCTTCTTTCACGTCGGCTTAAACCGGAGGAACTAAACGGCCCTTGGCTTCATTTCATACCATTCCGTCTGCCCATCAAAAACGGCAGACAGTGAACAGGCACTGACAATCCTTCGTTTCCGTACGGCTAGGGGGGGATGTCAGTGCCTTTCTTTGCCATTGAACCCGTTCCCCCCCTATACTCGCCCCAAGAAGTAGACGTTTTCTCGGCTCAAGATGATAAAAAGATGACGAATCGTTTTCCTTACTCGAAATAGGCGAGGTCGCATCCCACTATCGTTGTTGCTGCTTTGCCAGGTTCAATCAACTCATAAACAGAAGTTGCCCATGATCGCAAATGAAAAAAGAACGCCGGCACCGGCGCTCTTCTTTTTCCCTTGTCCCGCTGTAAAAGCAGCTGGCAGACAGCCTCTTCATCGTGACGTCTCTTCCTTTTTTGTTTCCTTTTTCTTCGCCTGTTTTTGCTCTTCCATGAGCCAAATGGGCTGATGAGCAGCAAAATCGCCCCATTCAAACGCCATTTCTTCATTTCGTTGGGCAGTCCGCCCTTTTTGCTCTTTACCCATCGCCGCCTCCTTGGCGTCCTTTTTTCGAATTGCGATTCGCACCGCGAATCATGTCTTCTTCGCCGGCGTATTGCGCGGCAAATTCCGTATCTGGCAAGCTTTCAGTCGGCGTTTTATTATTGTTTTTCGCTGCGTCAAATTTCACTTTCCGTTTCACCATCATTTCGTTCTCCCTTCGTCCATCGTTTTCCGTTGATAAGCGACAAGCACAATTTCTTCTCCCGTCTCTTCGCGCAGCCGCTGTTCCAGTTGTTGCAACTGGCGAAGCGTCCCGTCATGGAGACGGGCAACCGGGAATGAGATGTCAGTCACATCGATCCTCCTTCCACATTTTTTCTTATCGTGCCTCGGCCAAGCATGCTTTATGCACCGCGACGGCTTCAGCACGGCTTTCATGCCGCTGTCTTTCTTTTCATCAACCATTTTTCACATGTTCGGATTTGGTTTTCGTTTGCCCGTGACATCTTCACTGCCTTGGCATGTTACGGTTTTCCTTTTCTTTCCCTTCGGCGGTTTCAGGATGAATGAATCCACCAACAAACGCAGCCGTCCATCCCCGTCCTCTCCGCCTATCTTGGCAGCCACATCGTCCATTCCATCGCTTTATTTCCTTTCCTGATGAAATTTATATAATGCTCGTCTTTTCAACGCATATGACGCATGAAAAAAAGCTGTCGGCAAAGGCCAAGGAAACCTTTGCCGACAGCCCTATACGCGAACCCTTCTTTCTTCAATGTGCGCACGGAAGCAAAACCATTCTTATTTCCCGCCCGTAAACGAAATTCCTTTGATGAAATACCGATTGAAAAACGCATAAATGACCAACACCGGCAACGTAAATACCATCGAGGCAGCCATGATGTAGTTCCAATAGCTGATGTATTGTCCTTTGAAGCTGTTCAGGCCAAGCGGCAATGTAAACAATTGCGGATCGGACAAAATAATAAGCGGACGCATAAAATCATTCCACGAGCCCATAAAGACGAAAATAGCCTGAGCCGCCAGTGCCGGGCGAGCAAGCGGCAGCACGATCCGGAAAAAGATCCCGAACCGGCCAAGCCCATCAAGCTCCGCTGCCTCTTCCAATTCCTTCGGGAAATTGATAAAAAACTGCCGCATCATGAAAATAAAAGTAGCGTTAATCATCGTCGGCACGATCATTCCTTGATACGAGTTTAACCAGCCGAGCTGTTTTAAAATCAAATAGTTTGGAATCATCGTCACTTGGGCGGGAATCATTAAGACAGCTAAAATGATCAAAAACAGCGGTTTTCTCCCAGGAAACTGCAGCCGCGCTAAGGCATAGCCAGCCATGGAATTAAACAATAAATTGAGTATGGTCACTGCCACGGCGATAATGACACTGTTTAACAACCAACGTGGGAATAGATCCTGCTCAACAAAAATTTGCTTGTAATTATCCAGCGTGAACTGTTTTGGAACAAACGACATGGTTCCACTGACAATTTCCTCAAGCGTCTTAAACGAGGAAGACAGCGCCCATAAAAACGGAATCAGCGTAATGATCGCATACATAACAAGTACAACATACAGCAGCGCTTTCCCAATTCCTATTTTTCTTTTCATTCGTCCTCAACTCCTTAATAAAGGGACTCCTCTTTCGATAGCTTCCGCTGGATTAATGTCGCGATTAAAATAATGATGGCCAATGCAAATGCCAACGCAGCAGCGTATCCCATCGTTCCTAACGTTTTAAACGCATATTGGTAAATAAGAAGCACAACAGTTAATGTAGAATTGTTCGGCCCGCCAGAACCGGCTGAGAAAATGTACGATTGATCAAACAATTGGAAAGTACCGATCAGCCCCATAACCACAACAAACGATGTGACCGGGCGCAAATACGGAACAGTGATGTGCCAAAACTTCTGCCAAGCGTTGGCCCCGTCTAATTCGGCTGCCTCGTACAAGGAATCTGGAATATCTTGCAATGCCGCCAAATAAATGACCATAAAGTACGGGGCCGTTGACCAAATGTTCATGATCATGATCGCATTTAAAGCGACGTCCGGATCGCCGAGCCAATTGTACGTCGGCAACCCAACCGCTTCAAGCACATGGTTAATGAAGCCGTTTTGGTTGTACATCCACATGAAAATAAGGGTCAATACTGCTGAAGAAGTCAGGGTCGGTAAAAAGTAAACGATGCGGAAAAATTTTTGCCCTTTCAACCCGGCGTTTAAAGTAGCGGCTAACACAAGCGCTAAAATCGTTTGACACGGAACGACAATCGCTACATATTTCAGCGTGTTCCATAGCGCGATTTTCGCCCTCGTATCGTTAGCTATGCGGACGAAGTTATCGAGTCCGACGAACTCGAACGATGTCGTTCCTAACAATTGCACTTTATGAAATGCCAAAAAAACTGCGAACACGATCGGGCCGATAATGAATAAAAGAAGCACAAATAAAGCCGGAGATAACAGAAAATAAGCCGATCCTGTTTCCCGCCACATTTTTTTCGTGAATGTCTGCTTCATCCTTTTTCATCCCCTTGCAATCGAATCGCTATTCCCCTCTTTCTAACGCGGCCACAAAGCCGCTGTTAGAAAGAAAGGAACAGCTCTCCGGCAGAAGCTGTTTTCCGCCGGAGGCTTTTTTTCATTTATTGACTTTCGATTTCGCTGTTCGCCGTTTTTTCTGCTTCTTTCAATGCATCAGCAAGCGGGCGCTCCCCTAAGAAAGCACTGACAAACTGGTTGTTGAAGTTATTCACAATAATCGGTAAATTCGTTCCGTTTTGCCATACAGTAGCGTATGGTGCTCCGGCCACTAATGCCGCCCGCAACGGATCTTTATCAAATCCAAGTTCAGCAGCGACCGATTTACGCGTCGGCAAAGCGTATCCCTTGCTTGTCCACGTTTTCATTCCTTCTTTCCCGGTCAAATAGGAGATGAGTTTCCAAGCTGCTTCTTTCTTTTGTGAATCTTTATTCATCACATAGGCTACTGTATACGCCATCGTTGCTTTTTTGCCGTTGATCGTCGGGAGTTCCGCCGTTCCGAATTCTAAGTTCGGGAATGTATCTTGCAAAAACGGAATCGCCCAGTTTCCTTCAATCACCATAGCAGCCTTACCTTGGCCGAACATCTCGCCGCCCCATGTTGCTCCAACTTCGTTCGGCTGAGCTGCCGTTTTATCTTTCAAGTGCATATCAACGATCGGTTGGAGCGCATCGACAACCTTAGAATCAGCAAAACTTGCTTTGTTGTCCGTGACGACTTTGCCACCTTTCGACTCAGCAATGTAGTATAAACGAGCCAATTCCGGAGCAACGCCAAACCCATATACGTCTTTTCCTTTCGTCAGCTTTTTCGCTGCTTCTCTCAGCTCATCCCACGTTTTCGGCACTTCGACGCCTGCTTCTTCTAACATTTTTTTATTGTAAAACAAGGCTAACGTCGAATAATCTTTCGGGAATCCGTAAATTTTGCCGTCTTCCCCCTTAAATGCATCGAGCATCGGCTTTTCAAAATCGTCAATATCAAACTCATCGGTCACATATTCGTCGAGCGGTTCGAGCGCTCCTGTTTCAATTAATGCCGGCGCTTCAAATGCATCGAGATAAAACACATCTGGCCCTTGTCCTCCCGATAAACGGGTTTTAATGACATCCATATACTGATCGGCGATCACTTCATATTTGACTTTAATATCAGGGTGTTTTTTCTCAAAATCATCAATCGTTTGCTGCAACAACTTTTGCTCGCTTGGGTTGCCACCCCAGCCAGCCAATGTCACTTCCACCTTTTCTCCTTGCTTGTTCCCCCCGTTTGCCTGCTCACTTTTTTCGCCTCCGCATCCGGCCAAAAGACTGCCAAACAGTAGCGTCGCAATGCCTAGCGTTGCCATCCACTTTGTTTTCCCCATGTAAACAACCCCCTAAAAAATGGTTTATATTCACAGGGAAAGAAGCTTCTTTCCCTGTTGTTAACGAATAACAATATCCCAGCCTGTCGTATTTTCATCGATTTGGACGTTGAACGTTTCCTTCTCACGCATAACGGTCAATGACAACCGTCCGCCGCCGATCGAGATGTTTTCCACCCGCAACATGTTCATCGTATCAAGCAGCATCGGCGACAAATAAATTTTCTTTTCGAGCGCATTTGGGAACAATCCTAGTAAAGCCTGAATAAACACTAACGGTGTTCCGGCCGCCCATGCCTGCGGCGAGCAGGCGACCGGATAGCGAACCGGCTTCCCAGCCGAGCTTCCATATCCACAAAACAGCTCTGGAAGCCGATCATATTCAAAGTAGTTCGCCGCCTCCGTCAACCCTTGAATTACGGTCTTCGCCTCATGCCGCTTGCCTAGCTTACTGAGTCCAAGCAAAATCAAGCTGTTGTCATGCGGCCATACGCTTCCGTTATGATAACTAATCGGATTGTATCCGGCTTCGCCTTCTCCCATCGTCCGAATTCCATAGCCAGAAAACATCTTCTTAGATAAAAGCATCCGGACAACCGCCTCGGCCCGCTCTTCATTCAGCATTCCCGACAACAGCACGTGTCCAGGGTTTGACGTCACCGTACCAACTTGTTCTTTCTTTTCGTCTAAAGCAATGGCGTAAAATTGCACATCTTCCATCCAAAACTGCTCGTCAAACCGCTCTTTCAATGCTTTCGCCTGATGACGCAACTCTTTAGCCCGCTCGAGTTCGCCGAGATGCTCAAAAATATCAGCAAGCGCTGTTTTTGCTTGGTATACATACCCTTGTACTTCAACAAGGGCAATCGGTGAGCGAGCGTATTCACCGTTTCGGTGGACAATCGAGTCCCCCGAATCTTTCCACCCTTGGTTAGCAATCCCTTTGCTCGATTGCTGATGATACTCAACAAACAAATCCCCGTCGCGGTCACCATACTGATCAATCCAAGCGAGCGCTGCCTCAATATGTTCACGCAGTTGACCGACAAGAGCAAAATCTCCCGTCCATTTTACATACTCGGCCAGCAACACTAAAAACAGTGGTGTAGCATCAATCGTTCCATAGTAAGGGGTAAACGGAATTTGATTCGTATTAGCCAGCTCGCCAAACCGAATTTCATGCATGATTTTTCCCGGCTGCTCGTCCCGCCATGGGTCATTCTTTTTCCCTTGATATCGGGCCATCGTCAGCAACGTTCCCTTGGCGACCTCATGGTTGAACGGCAAAAGCTGCAGTGCTGCGATCAGGCTATCACGGCCAAACGGGACACCAAACCACGGCAACCCAGCCACAGGAAACTGTCCGTATCCTAAATCGGTCAACAGCACTCGCAAATCGGCGATTCCACGGCGTACCAAGCGGTCAAGTCGGTGATCATCCGTTGTGATTTTCGCTGTTTTTTCCTCCCAGCGGCAGTATGATTCTTTTAGGCGGCAAAATGCCTCCTCCAATGGAACAGGTTGTTTCCTTTCCTCCCCGCCGATATGTGGCGTAATGGTAAAGGTGACCGTTTGCTCTTCTCCATGCTGGAGATGAAAATGAAACAAAATTTCCCCGTGCTCAAACACTGCCTTTTCTGGCCGATCCCAGGCGACTTGTGTCGACCGCTTAATCCCGTCAGCTCCTACATAGCCAAACGTTAACGTGCGATCGCCGATCGTCTGCCCCGTCCGCTTTCCAACTTCCCCGCTCTGAAACCCGCGGACGATAAACATGTCAGCAAAATCAGCATCCATATGTACACTGATTTCAAACTGTACCGGCTTTGGATGATAGCTTCTTAGTTTCATCGTTTCATAGAGAACGTTACCATATATGAAGCGCTTTCGCTCAATTTCAACTGATTCCCGCCATAATACCAATTCCCCGTTTTCCTCTATATGCGGGTTCGTCAATAAAATCGTGGCAACATAATTTTCCGCAGCGTCGGACGACAGCAAAACCGGCTTTTTCCCGTTAATGCGTAAATCCCATTTGCTTAAAAAACGAGTGTCTTTCGTGTATAAACCTAGTCCGTACGGATGGTGCTCCGGAATATTCCCCTCA
Organism: Geobacillus sp. 47C-IIb; assembly: GCF_014679705.1. Lineage (NCBI taxonomy): Bacteria > Bacillati > Bacillota > Bacilli > Caryophanales > Anoxybacillaceae > Geobacillus > Geobacillus sp. 47C-IIb. Next base: position 2,871,510 of record NZ_CP061473.1, on the reverse strand, counting down.
CGGTCTGTTAATAAAAATAAATCATTTTCCTTAATCACACGGTAATCCATCTTGCTTCCTCCCGTTGATGTTTTCTACTTTCTATCATCCCGAAAACGTTTCGGGAATAAATAAAAAGGAAATGGTTGAGAAAGCGTTTTAATTAATGGATCTATTCCCTTTTTTATCCGAAACGTTTTCGGTTTTTCGCAAAAAAAATCTTTTCCCTCCTTCCGTCACCAATAACACGGCGACTACTTGATTCCCTTGACTGTCGATTCCCGAGCTTTTAGCTCCGTTTGTAAAATTTTGATATGCGAATCCGCCTTTCCTTCCAGCATAGCGATGAGCAACTTGGCAGCTTCATACCCCATAGCGAACTTATCCTGTGCGATGGTTGACAGCGAAGGCGAGGAATATGAGGCTAAAATAATGTCGTCATAACCGATGACCGCAACATCATCCGGCACTCGCTTTCCAAGCCGTTTTACTGCTTTAATCACGCCTAGCGCCATTAAATCGCTGGCGCAAAAGAACGCCGTTATTTCTGGGTAGTGTTGAAGCAGCCTCAACGCTTCCTGCTCAGCAATTTCTTCACGAAACGCTCCATTGGCAATCCAGTATTCCCGCACCGGCAACCCAGCTTCAAGCAGGGCCTCCTTGAATCCTTTCAATCGCTGTTCGCTCACAAAAGCGTATTCATAGCCGTTAATCATAGCAATTCGTTTATGGCCGAGTTCAATTAAATGGCGCACCGCCTTTTTCGCCCCAAGTACATTATCTGTTGTGACATAACCAACCGTCCGCGACTCGATTGGAATATCGATTAAAACGCACGGAATATCGCTCTCCACGACCTCGTGCAAGTATGGGTCATCGGTGCGAATCCCCTGCAAAATCGCTCCGTCGACACGGCGCTCCCGGCAAAGTTGGGTGTACGTTTTTTCCCGCTGTTTCGTCGATGTCGTACTGAACAGCACCATATCATAATCGACTTCACTGACATATTCGTTGACACCTGCTAGCACCTCAAACGTAAAATTGTCCTTGGCGCTTTCCTTCGTCAGTCCGGAAACGAGCAATCCGATCGTTTTCGATTTATTCATCACAAGCCCGCGTGCGAGCGTATTCGGGATGTAGTTTAGTTGCCTAGCGATATCAATGATCTTTTGTCTCGTGTTTTCATTCACATCGGAATAACCGTTTAACGCACGTGAAACGGTAGTAATCGAAACTCCTGCCGCTTTGGCAATATCTTTAATCGTTGTCACTGCTATTCCTCCAAAACGTTTCGGATCCTGTTGTTAATTTTATTATAACCGTGAACCGAAAACGTTTGCAATAATTTTTTCACAACAAATCCTCCCTTTAATTGCCACCTATAGCCCACTAACGGTTTGCTCATACTAATGATGCCACACTTAAACATGACAAAGGAGGCAAGAATGATGGCACGTGGAAGCAACAAACTGCTTGTTCCAGGCATTGAACAAGCATTGGAACAAATTAAATACGAAATCGCTCAAGAATTTGGCGTACAGCTCGGGGCTGGCACTGTTTCGCGCGCCAACGGTTCCGTCGGCGGGGAAATTACAAAACGGCTTGTTGCTCAAGCCCAAAGCCAGCTGGCAGGCCGAAAAACAGAATAAAGCCGAGCGTCATCACTCGACTTTTTTCATTTTGGAATCTATGCTTTTCGGTTGGCGGTGAACGTTCGCCAGCTTGTGGCGATCTTTGTTGTCGTTGCGATCCTGCTGGCTATTCACCGCCTTTTTGTTTGCATGATGATCGCCCGGCCGCGACGGACGGGCGTTTTCATAGTTTTTCCCTTTCAAAGAAATTTCTTTATCAGAAGGGGAACTGTTTTTCCCTTTCAGAGAAATTTCTTCGTCCGAAGGGGAACTATGTTTTTCTAAGCCGGAGTTTTTCCACTCGTGTGGCGGCTGTTTTTCTTTTTTCTGTTGATTTGCTTTCTGTTCGCTATGCCTCTGTTTCATTTGCGGCAGTTGCTCTAGTTTTTGTCCTTTTAGTGACAACGTTTCCTTTTCCTTCTTTCCGCCTTGTTCTTTCTTTTTGCTCGACTTGGCGTATTCGTTCTTTGCTACTCGCCCTTTCTCTTTATTCGGCTTAGCGGATTCCTTCTTTCCGTCCTGTTGCTTTTCTTTGTTCGACTTAGTAGATTCCTTCTTTCCACCTTGCCCTTTCTCCTTGCTCGACGTAGCGGATTCTTTCTTTCCGACTTCCTCTTTCTCTTTATTCGGCTTGGCGGATGTGGACGAAGACGGTTTTGCTTTTTTCTGGATTTGCAATAGTTTCCCGGTTGTCATTCCTTGTTTTGCCGCTCGGTTGCGCACTTCCATCGTGCTGTTCACCGTTGTGATAACGATCCGTTCGTTCGCTACCGACCGCTGGATTTCAGCGAGTTCAGCGGACAACTTCCGAGCCGAAGAATCGTTATGCTCTTTCTCTACTGTTGCAATAAGCACTTCTCCGCCTTCCTTTAAATATCCCTTTTTTTCGCTTAATTCAATGATTTGTTTCGCCACAGCAGAAAACGGCTCATGTTTCCATGAAGTGAGCGCTGCGATTACATGTTTCCCTTCTTCATTATACGCCTTTAGTGTCAACACGCGCAGTTCATCGTCGACCCCAGTTTCAATGCTCGGATTAATGTCGATCGACATATATGCGCACACCGCGTCGGAAGGCCATTGAATCCAAGTGATGACAAGCAGGACGGCAGCTGCTAACGCGCTCACCACCGCATATTGAAACGAACGACGGTGAAATAGAAATGTTTTTTTTACCGCCCTCGCTTCAATCTCTTCTCCAACTTCACAATCTCCTTCCTTTTTTAACCGAAGAAATTCCCCCTCCGGCGTCAACACGGTGACAAACTCTTCGTCCAATTCCAGCACAATCCCCTTCTTCACGATGGTAGCACCCCTTTTATATAGTCCTTCAAGTAAATATAATCGCCCGCCAAAATGACCGCGACCGCAATAATGTATTTTCTGTTTCTCTCTATAGTTTTGCGGCTGACGGACGCCATCGTTTCCAGCTGTTTGATCGGTAGCTGTTTTTTTTGAAACAACAGACCGAGCAAGTCCTCGTTCTCCACAAGCAGCTGGGCTACACGGATGGCATTTAGGCGGGCGTCTTTATGTTTTGGCGAATGTTCAACTAAATCGTGAAAGTGAATGCCGAATTGTTTCAGCACTTGCTGGTAATGGATGATTTCTTCGCGACGCTGCTCCTGTTCGATTTGCTTGTAAAATTCATCGACAGAAAGCTTAGCGTCCAAGTACGCTTGCGCCGTTTGCTCACCGTCTTCTCTATCCTCCGTATACCATACTGCATCTCGTATTCTCGCCTCTTTCCGAATATAATCGATAAGGCGCCGTTTAATGAGCAGTTCGGCAAATGAGAGGAAGGAGCCTCCTTTATGTGGCGCATATTTTTCAATCGCCTCATTAAAAGCGATCAATCCGATGCTCGCTTCGTCATCTTCTTCATGAATGAATCGCTTGCACACGCCCGAGACCGTTTTAGCGATAAACGGCTTATATTGTTGGATGAGTTCATTGCGCAGCGCTTCATTCCCTTGTTGAATTTCCGCAACCGTCCGTTCAAGCGTTCTCTCTCTTTTTTTTAATAATGTGCCAAACATCGATTTCACCCCGCTTATACAAGACGGACTGACGCTTCCTTATACACTATTTCGTATATCGTAAGGGAAATATGGCCGTCATTCAAGAAAAAAATTATTCCAAGCGGGAGCCTAACGGGATTGAATCGTGAACCTTGTTTATGAGCCTCCCTCTTGTCAAACGGCTGGTTTCCCCCTTTCCACCCCTAGACTTCCTATTTATGGAACACACAATTTCGCTGCCATTCATCCTCTAAGCGAACAAAAAAGGGGCTTTTCCGAACATCTGTTCAGAAAAGCCCTTGCTTTTTTATTTGGCCAATCAGCCAACTTTTTCTTCGCTCTCAGCCGTTTCATTGAGCACGCTATGCTTACGCCCGTAAGCAAAGTAAATCACCAAGCCGATTAACAACCAGGAAACAAAACCGATCCATGTCGTTGCTGGGAGCTGAAGAACTAAGTAGCCGCAGAACAAGACCGCTAAAATCGGGACGAACGGCACGAACGGAACACGGAACGCCCGCTTTAAGTCTGGCTGTGTTTTGCGCAAAACGAGAACACCAATTGAAACAGTAATAAAGGCAAAGAGCGTTCCAATGTTCGTCAGTTCCGCCAGTTTGTTCAACGGGATGACACCGGCAAATACCGAAACAGCTGCACCTGTCAGCCATGTGTTAACATACGGTATTTGGCGGGTCGGGCTAATGCGGGCAAATACTTTTGGCAATAAGCCGTCGCGACTGATCGCATAAAAGAGGCGCGTCTGCCCGTAAAGCATGACGAGCAACACCGTCGTAATGCCAGCAATCGCTCCGAGCGAAATAAAGCCAGCGACCCAGTCTTGCTGGATGTAGCTTAATGCGAACGCCACCGGGTTTTTCACGTTCAATTGGTCGTATGGAACGATGCCTGTCAACACGAGCGAAACGGCGATATACAATAACGTGCAAACAAGCAATGAGACGATGATGCCAATTGGCATATTGCGCTGTGGATTGCGCACTTCTTCCGCCGCTGTTGACACCGCATCAAACCCGATATAAGCGAAAAACACCGTCGCGGCTCCGGTCGCAACGCCTGCAAACCCATACGGCATAAACGGCGTCCAGTTTTCTGGCTTAACATACCAAACACCGACCGCCAAGAAAAGCAAGATGACAGCCACTTTTACGAAAACGATAATCGCATTGAAGCGGGCCGATTTTTTCGCGCCCATGTTCAATAAAATCGTAATGAACAAAACAATGAAAATGGCCGGCAAATCGATGATTGTCCCTTTCTCCGGGTCATATGCGCTCGTGAGTGCCTTCGGCAACTCAATGCCAAACCCGGCAAGCAACCCTTGGAAATAGCCGGACCACCCGGCGGCGACTGCCGATGAAGCAACTCCGTACTCTAAAATCAAATCCCAGCCTAAAATCCAGGCGATCAGTTCACCGAACGCAGCATAACTATATGTGTACGCACTTCCCGAAACCGGTACGGTCGAAGCAAATTCTGCGTAACAAAGCGCTGCGAAGACGCACGCCAACGCAGATAAAGCAAACGAAAGAACGAGCGCTGGACCGGCATGCTCCGCCGCTGCCACCCCGGTCAGGACGAAAATGCCTGTCCCGATAATGGCACCGATGCCAAGCATCGTTAAGTCGAATGCACTTAATTCTTTCCGCAGCGAGGCTCCTTTCACCCCCGATTCGTTTAAAAGCGCCTGAATCGGTTTTTTACGAAACAAATTCATCAAATGTCTCTCCTTGTCGCTTTTTGTAGAAAAATGTCGAATTTAACCGATGAACACAGTTAGCATTCTACATGATCCTTGTTTTTTTGTAAAGTGCGAAAATAAGAAAAACAGCAAAATATTTTTTTCGTTTTATGCGATAAAGCAAAAAAATATTTACAGCAATAACAAAAAAATCAATTTACAAACTTTTCAGATAAATATATAATTAATTGTGTGACAAATTTGTGACAAGAAAGGGGGATCCGCTGCTTCTATCCCGTATTATGTTGTTCCCTTTTTTGAAAACGCTTCAATTAAGATAAGGAGGGATTTATATGGCAGTGAAAAAACAATCCTTTGCCGAATGGCCAGGTGTCGATTATGAAGCGCTCGCCCAATCCGCTATGTTTCGTGGGCTCATTCAAGAGAAAAAAGCCTTCATTATTCCAGCGACGATCTTTTTCTTCGCCTTTTACTTCACCCTTCCGATATTAACGTCATACTCAAACGTGCTTAATGCGCCAGCAATTGGACCGGTTAGTTGGGCTTGGCTGTTTGCTTTCGCACAATTTGTGATGACTTGGGCTTTATGCATCCTTTATTCGAAACGGGCCGCCAAGTTTGACGAAATCGTCGAACAAATGAAGCAAGAAGCGAAGGAAGGAGGAAACGTCTAATGAACGGATTAGCCTTTTTCCTCTTCCTTGTCATCGTCGCCTTGACGCTTGTCATTACGTACTATGCTTCGAAACGAACGAAAACGACAAGCGAATTTTACACCGCTGACAGCAGCTTGACCGGCTGGCAAAATGGGCTCGCCATCGCTGGCGACTATATGTCTGCCGCTTCCTTTTTAGGCATTGCTGGCATGATCGCCCTAGCCGGGTTTGACGGCTTCTTTTACAGCATCGGATTCCTTGTCGCCTATCTTGTCGTCTTATATATCGTCGCTGAACCCCTTCGCAACCTTGGCAAGTACACGATGGCCGATATGATCGCCGCTCGTTTTGACGATAAAAAAGTGCGCGGTGTCGCCGCTTTGAATACGATCGCCATCTCAACTTTTTATATGATCGCACAGCTTGTCGGGGCCGGCGGCCTTATTAAGCTCCTACTCGGGATCGATTACATTTATTCTGTCTTGATCGTCGGTATTTTAATGACCGTGTATGTCGTGTTCGGCGGCATGACAGCGACAAGCTGGGTGCAGATCATCAAAGCGGTCCTGTTGATGATCGGTACATTTATCATTTCCTTAATCGTCTTTGGAAAATTCGACTTCAGCATCGCTAAAATGTTCCATCAGTTAAAAACAGCAACACCGCTTGGCGATGCATTTTTAACCCCAGGCAACAAGTTTAAAAATCCACTGGACACGATCTCGCTAAACCTAGCACTCGTTTTAGGAACAGCTGGGCTCCCGCACATTTTGATCCGCTTCTTCACTGTCAAAGATGCGCCGACTGCGCGTAAATCAGTCGTTTATGCGACATGGATCATCGGTATTTTTTATGTATTAACTATCTTTTTAGGGTTTGGCGCCGCCGCGTTCGTTGGTCATGACAAAATCATCGCCGCTGACCCTGCCGGCAATATGGCGGCTCCGCTGTTAGCTGAGGCGCTTGGCGGAGATTTCTTATTCGCTTTTGTTGCCGCTGTTGCTTTTGCGACGATTTTGGCTGTTGTCGCCGGTCTTGTTTTGTCAGCTGCTTCCGCATTCGCTCATGACTTTTACAGCCACATCATCCGGCGCGGCCAAGCGACGGAAAAAGAACAAATGCTTGCCGCCCGCTGGGCATCGATCGGCGTCTCAGTATTGTCGATTTTGTTAGCGCTCTTTGCTCAAAAAATGAACGTCGCCTTCCTTGTGTCACTCGCATTTGCCGTCGCCGCAAGCGCCAACTTGCCGACGATCGTCTTTACGATCTTCTGGCGCCGCTTTAATACGACAGGAGCGATTACCGGAATGCTCGTTGGCTTGATTAGCGCCCTGTTGCTTGTCTTCTTCAGCCCGAACGTCTGGTCACCGGAACCGGGAGCTGCCATTTTTGTCGGCGAGCCGCTCTTTAAACTTTCCAATCCGGGCATTATTTCCATTCCGCTCGGTTTTATCGGCGCTATCATCGGCACACTCGTTTCAGCGAAAAAAGCAGACGAAAAAAAATTTACCGAAATCCTCGTCAAAGCAAATACTGGAATCGGGCGCGTGTAACAAAACAGGGAAGCCGGCATGGCCGCTGGTTTCCCTATTTTTTTGGACACATCTTCTGAAACAGCAAACGGTTCGCCGCATCTCTTAGTCCGAAGCATCCGTTCAGCATAATGAACAACGAGCAAGGATGTCCTGCAAGCGGCAAGACATCCTTCTTGTATCAATACTTTCCGTTTAAGGAGAAGCGGTTTTTAGGGTCAGCCTCCTTCTTTATGCCGGCAGCGAACGGCGATATACTTTGGCAAATTGCGTGTACCGCTCGACTTGGCGGCGGTCGACTTCATAACCGATACCCGGGGCGTCCGGTACGCGAATCAAGCCGTTATGCACTTCGACCTCCGGAACAATAATATCCCGCTCCCAGTAATGGGAAGATGCCGCTGTGTCGCCGGGAAGGGTGAAGTTTTCCAAAGTCGTAATGGCGATATTGTGAGCGCGCCCAACGCCCGCTTCCAACATGCCACCGCACCAAACCGGAACGCCGTGCTCACGGCAAAGATCATGAATGTGTTTTGCCTCCTGCAGTCCGCCGATGCGTCCAATTTTCATATTGATGATGCGACAACTGCCAAGATGAAGCGCCTTGCGCGCATCGTCGAATGAGCGGATACTTTCATCAAGGCAAATCGGCGTCTTCAGAAGCGGCTGCAGCTGGGCATGATCAACGAGATCGTCAGCCGCAAGCGGTTGTTCGATCATCATCAGTCCGAATTCATCGAGTGCTTTCAGCCGCTCCACATCAGCAAGTGTGTACGCTGAATTGGCATCTGCCATGAGCGGCACGTCTGGAAACACACGCCGCACTTCACGAATGACCTCAACGTCCCAGCCCGGCTTGATTTTCACCTTCATTCGCCGATATCCTTGGGTTACATACCGTTCAATAACCCGAAGCAACTCATCTATCGTCGGCTGAATGCCGATGCTGACACCAACTTCAATTTCCCTTTTCGTTCCACCCAATGCCTGATAAAGCGGAACGCCAAGCCGCTTGGCGTACAAATCCCATACCGCACCTTCGAGCGCGGCTTTCGCCATATGGTTTTGGCGGATCGCCCCAAACCGTTTTGATAGTTCACTCGGATGATCGATCGGCTCGGCAAATGCCAGTGGGATAAGAAAATCCTCAAGCATATGCCAGTTCGTTTTTACCGTTTCCTCACTATACCACGGAGCGGAAAATGCCACCGATTCGCCCCATCCTGAGACACCGTTGCTGTCGACTGCTTCCACTAAAATAAATTCTTTTGTTTGAAACGTACCAAAACTGGTCGTAAACGGTGCTTTCAGCTCCATTTGCAAGTAACGTAAAATGATGTAATCAATTTCAAGCCTCATTACTTTCCCCCTTTTCCCCTAACCACTTATTCCGGCGTCCCCATATGTAGTGCATAACCGGTTCCCCTTCGCCGCGCATGGCATGAATAGCAACCCAGCCTTCAGCGAGCAACCGGGCAAACAAGGAGCGTGTCGCTAGGCGCCACTCAAGCGCTAATGAAAGACTCCGCTCCTTTAGTTGCGAAAAATCAAGCGGAATAGCAGTCAGCAAGAATGGCGTTGCTGTTTCATCAATGTCCTTCAGCACTGGCCGCCACAGGCCGTCAGTCGTTGCCTCTGCCTCAAGCACCACTAGTCCCTTGGCCGGGTTCCACGTTCTATTCGGACGTTCATCAAGCCGCCATTCGACAATGAAACGGTCGGACGGCAGCTGGCCATTCAGCGCATCGTCCATCTCCCCGTAACAATTTTCCACATACTCGATGCCAACGGCCCCAAGCTTCACCAAGTTTAAATAGCCGTTGCGGCTTTGCAATGGATCGTACGTCCAACGGATGCTCCGATAGCCGAGCCGCCGCGCTTCTTCCGCCTGCCTCATTTTCAAACGATAGCCGATGCCTTGGTCGCGAAATGAGGCCGCAATTCCCATCATATGCGAACAAAGATATACTTCCCCGTTTTGCATTCCCGGGAAACTGTAGACAAAGCCGACAAGCTTCCCGTCCACGTACGCCCCGATCACAATGCCACCGTTTTTTGCCACTGTCAACGTTTGATGAAGCGGGATCGGCGTCGTCCCCCAAATGTCCGCTTCCAGCTCAGCCATTTCTTTTAGTTGCTCTATCGTTTCAATGATTTGCAGTGATAGAGACACGTTCTTTCTCTCCTTGTAGCGCAAACGTATTGATGACCGTCCGCGCCAAAATCTCAATGCCGGAAAGTAAATCGTCACGTTGGAATGTCATCTGCGGGTGGTGAAGCCCCGGGCGTAAGTCGCAGCCTAACCCGAGCATCGTCGTTTTCAACTCCGGTTTTTTAAATGCGTAAAAATGGAAATCTTCCCCGCCGGATGTGATGACTGGCGGAATACATTTCTCCTCCCCTAGAACAGCGATGATCGCCTCTTCCATGAGCCTCTTGGCATCCAAGTCAGGGTTGGCGGCGACGATTCGCGTCCGTTCATCAAGCTCAATCTCAGCCCCGTAAATAGCAGCGACTCCGTTGACCACACGGCGCAACCTTTCGACGAGCTGCTCCATCGCCTCGTTCGTCTGCGCTCGCAAGTCCAAGGAGAACTCAGCGTAATCTGGAATCGTGTTCACATCTTTTTCCCCCGCATGAAACCTCGTCATTTTGATCGTTGCTGGTACTTGTGGGTCAACATGGATTTTGCCGAGCTCCTGCACGATGGCACTGCCGACTTCAATGACATTCACACCTAAATGAGGCCGCGCCGCGTGCGCTGCCATACCGCGAATCCGCCCTTCGATGCATTGGGCTGCCCCGTGAATGATTGCCGGTGTCGCATACCCGCTCTTGACTTCTTGAACCGGTCGCAAATGAACGCCGTACAAAAACGACATTCCATCGACCGCTCCCTTTTCAATCAGCTTCAACGCCCCTGTACCTTTCTCTTCAGCTGGCTGGAACAAAAACCGAAGCGTCCCCGGCGGCTCATAGCCGATGCGGCGAAGCAGCTTCGCCACCCCCAACACGATCGTCATATGGGCGTCATGTCCGCACGCATGATTCGGCTGCCAAACACCGTTTACCTCTTGCCAAAGAGCATCCATATCACTGCGCACGCCAACCATAAACGGCCCATCGCCGATTTCTGCCACCACGCCCGGACAATCGGCAAACGTCCACACCCGATACCCTTCGCGTTCCAACTCCCGGCGAACAAATTCCGTTGTTCCCCATTCTTCCCAACTAATTTCCGGATGACGATGAAGATAGTCAAAAATACTCCATAGCTCCGCTTTCATCTGCCCAATGATTTCTTTCATTCCTCTCCCCCGCTCTTTCCAATCCACATGAAAGCATAATTATACTTAGATTATAATATTCAAACAAGCAAATATAACGATAGGCAAGTGATTCAGAAAAATAATTAATGGCGACGCTTCACCAATTGGTTGACGACCTCGGAAAAAATGAGCCCCATCGCAATCGCACCGGAAATCATGAATGCCTTCACCGCCAACGGAATCGCCGCATTATAGTCGTTGATGACGACATGGCGCATCGCCTCAAATGCCGTTCCACCTGGCACGAGCGGAAGAATGCCGGGAACGATAAAAATGGTCGCCGGCGCTCGATAGCGCCGGGCAAACGCATTGCTTAAAAAGGCAACGAAAAACGCAGCCATAAACGTTGCAATCACACTGTCTACGCCCGAACGTACGGTCAACATATAGACCGTCCATCCGCTCATCCCAACAAACCCGCTATGCAGCAATAGCTGCGGCGGAATATTAAAAATGATGCCAAACAACATCGACGCAAAAAAGCTAAGTAGCAGCTGCATAACGACCATGATCTATACTCCCATCACATCATCGAATGGATAAAACAAAGGCGATGCCGGTGCCAATCGCAAACGCCGTCAAAAACGCTTCGGCCCCGCGAGACAACCCGGCGATGAGATGGCCGGCCATTAAGTCACGCACCGCGTTCGTAATGGCCAACCCTGGAACAAGTGGCAGCACAGAGCCGATGATCATTTTCCCGATATCCCCTCCAAATCCGGCCTGTACCATTAACAATACGAGACCTCCTGCAACAAAAGCAGCAAAAAATTCCGCGAAAAACCGGATTTTCACGAACCGATGCACCATTTCAAAACACCAAAACGCCACCCCTCCGGAAAAAAGCGATGGAAAAAAGTGAACCATCCCTCCTCCAATCAATGACGCAAAACAGGCACTCGCTAACGCTGCAGCGGCGGTTTGCTGCCAAAGAGGGTAACTCATTGGGGCGCGTCTGACTTCCTCGAGCTCCTTGCGCGCCTCTTCCAGCGTCAATTCGCCGCGGCTGATGCGCCGAGAAATATCGTTCACGACCGCCACTTTCGCCAAATCAGTCGAACGATCGGAAATGCGGATCAGTCTCGTTGAGTCCGTCCCTTCAATGGAAAAAATGATGGCCGTTGGTGTGACATAGCCGTGGGAGCGTGACATGCCAAACGAAGCGGCAATACGCGTCATAGTATCTTCAACTCGATACGTCTCTCCACCGCTTTCGAGCATCAATTTTCCCGCCAGTAAGCAAATCTCCATAACCTCATCAATCCGCTCCGTCATCACCGATATACTCCTTTCCACTTGCAAAGACGACAGGCAGCGGGCGTTCCATCCCGCTTTCTTAGCCTCATTAGGCGTTGATAGCAAAAACAAACTCCTACCAAATCGATTGGCAGGAGTCGTGGCTTACGCACCATTTTCAATAAACTTGCCCCCATTATACCAAATAAGTTGTTACTTGCCAAACGGCGAACAGAGCCCCATGGTTTCTTTTTTTGCTAAACTTGCCCTCCAAAGAAGTACACCATTGACAAAGCGAAGCAAAAGCTGAAAGCCAAAATGGAAAAACGGCTGACAAAACAAGCTGAAGTAGAAGAAACAGACAATAAAGTGATACTGACAACTAGCGAAACGGAAGAGTCGAAAAATGGAGGTGCGCGATCTGCTCCTGAAACGGGTACAGAAAAGCTCGCCACTGTACCAGCATTGTCAGGAAGACGTCACTGAAATGAGCAAACGAACACCAGCACAAAATCATCCCTTACGAAAGCGAGAAAACAAAGAAGAAAATAAAGTTAAAGCAACGATTGTTTCCCAAACGCATCGAACACAGCTTTTTATCTATATCTATGTATAGTACTGCCTCCTTCTCCTCTGTTTTTCTCTCCAATGCTTTAGTTCTCTCATCTACATTCATGCCGGATAATGGGGAGTGTCACGGTTCGAGAGGATCTTCGAGATGCGGACAAACCCCAACATACAGAGAATCGTAATCCCCCAACCAATGACTTCGCGAATCACAATCGCACGGTCAAACGCTTCGACGCCATAACGAACGATCAAATGCGCCTTAATCGCCGCCAGCAGTCCATCGCGTAAGGCAAAGCCAACGGTGATCCATTGAAAAAGCGGGAAAACATCGCGCTCAAAAAATTGCTTTTTCATTACCGAACGCGGCGCTCCCTGCATTTCCACAAAATCAAGCGAAAAATAAAGCATCAACGGGCGCTTGACAACGACAGTCGCTAGAAAAAAGACGGACAAAGCAATTGAGTACCATACGTCGTTCCATAACATCTGCAACGCTGATCCGGCTAATACGTTCAATAGCGTACTAACTGCGAGATTGACAAGCAAAAACGTGCCAAACCATTGTACTCGGCGAATGGACCAAAAACGGTAAACCGTATAAATCGCTCCCGGCACGGTGCAAATCAACATCACCCCGTACTCCCCGACCGGGCCGCGCAATGCATGCCAGAGAACGATCGGAAACACCACATAGAATACGACATCAAGCATGACCATCCGCTTCTCCATCACTCGTCTTCCTCACACCTCCTTTCTTCTTTTTACATACGTACCAATCATTCACAAAGTTTCCGCACCGATCACTCTCAAGCCTCCAGACTCAATCCAAGCTGACACCTCTCCTCTCCCTGCCTCCTCTCCATCAGCGTGAACCGGCACAGGAGCAGCAGGGCGAATGCGCACGTTCCGCCCAGCAAACACGGAAACTTCTTTCATTCGCACATGCCCGCCCCAAAATACGGTTAGAAATACTGAAAGAATTTTCCAACGCGTCAGACGGCTGACAACGGTCACGTGAAGGAGGCCGTCATCGGCCCGGGCTGACGGTGCAATGCGCATCCCGCCACCATAGTATGGATGATTCGATACGGTCGCCACCCAAGCTTGTTGAAACGAATAGGTTTGTCCGTCAATACAAATATCGAGATCGGTCGGTTGATAACGGAATAGCTCTTTCACTAAATAAAACACATAAACGAGTGTACCGAGTCCGAGGCGGTTCAGCCGCCCTTTCCATTTGGATCGGTTGACTGCGCGGGCAATGTGAGCATCAAAACCACAGCCGATGCTATTGACAAACACTCCATCCCGTACATCACTGCTCACAAAGCGGCCAAGATCACCGCTAGCTACCTTCCCAGTCAACAGCCGTTGAAGCGCCTGTTCCGGACGGCGTGGCATGCCGAAACCACGAGCAAAATCATTTCCTGTCCCTGCCGGGATGTAGCCGATGACGACATGCGGAAACAACGACGCCCCGTTGACGACTTCATACACAGTTCCGTCCCCACCAACAGCAATGAGCACTAGCGGTTCAGCATTTCGCTCAGCAATCAGGCGGGCAATTCGTTTTCCGTCTCCTGCCTTTTTCGTCCAATGCACTTCATATGACAAGCCTTCCTGCTCCAGCATATGCTGCACCCGTTCCCATACTGTTGCCGAGCGGCCGTTTTTGGCTGCAGGGTTAACGATAAAATACAGATTCATCTTCCTTCCCCCGTTTTCCAAATACTATTCCTATTACTCTATTTTTTCAGTTCATCGATAACTTTGAACACTCTCCCGCTACGATTCGATGATGCAAGTTATGCCTGCGCATGAAAAAGAGAATCTTCTCAGTTCGACATGATAAAAAAATCCGAACCCGCCAATCGGGTTCGGATAGGTGTCACTCTTCGCCGAGAATTTTCACTTCCAATTCAAGTTCAACGCCGAATTTTTCTTTCACTGTTTTGCGCACCATTTCGATCGTCGCAATGTAATCGGCAGCCGTTGCATTGTTTTTATTAATAATAAACCCGGCGTGCTTGGTCGACACTTCCGCACCGCCAAACCCTTTCCCTTGCAGGCCGCTGTCTTGAATAAGCTTGCCGGCAAAATAGCCCGGCGGGCGCTTGAATACGCTGCCGACTGACGGGTATTCAAGCGGCTGCTTTGATTCACGTTGAAACGTCAAATCATCCATTTTGGCTTTAATTTGTCCATAATCACCCGGCTGGAGTGCAAACACGACTTCAAGCACAATATCGTGTGTCCGGCTAATCAAGCTCGTTCGATATCCGAGTTCGAGCTCCTCATTTGTCAACGTCTTCAACTCGCCAGTAAGCGTCGCCACTTTCACATGGTCGAGCACATCTTTCACTTCTCCACCGTAAGCCCCGGCATTCATCATAATCGCCCCGCCGACCGATCCCGGGATGCCGCAGGCAAACTCCAAACCAGTGAGATGTTGTTCCAGCGCAAACCGAGACACTGCCTTAATATCTGCTCCGCTTTGAGCGATGATGTTGTTCCCTTCGCGCCAAATGCGATTGAGATGCTTCAGCTGCATAACAATACCGCGCAGCCCGCCATCGCGGATAATGACATTGGAGCCGTTGCCAAGAAGCGTAAACGGCAGCTCGTACTCCTCTTTCAGCCGCAGCACGTCAACGACTTGTTCGTACGTTTCCGGCCAAACGAGAAAATCAGCCTTGCCGCCGATCCGCACTAATGTATGATGTTTCATCGGCTCATCGCGCAAAACATTCTCTTCTCCACAAATAGCTACAAGTTTTTGATAAATGTGTTCCGCACGTTCCATCTTTCTGTCACCTTCTTCGTTCATTCCATGCTGACAAGCGCATTCATCACGCACTGTTTCCATTATCGCCGGAAACGCGCCTCATATCAAGTGGGCAATGTTCCTTATTCTGTTTTATTCCGGACTAGGCCCAAAGGTGACGCGGATGGAAACGGCCCAAAAAATGGACGGACAGCCGTCCGGAAAACGACCGCCTGTCTCTCTCCAAAACAACATATGCATCCCTTACAACTCAATTTCTTGCCCTGCTCCGAGCTCCGTCGCCTTTTGATAGACGCCCATCGCCACGGCCAAATCATAGAAAGCTGCTCCAACCGATTTAAACAAGGTGATTTCCTGTTCATGTTGCCGCCCGGCTTTCTCCCCGGTGACGAGTTCCCCGATTTCGGCATCAATTCGGGAAAAAGACCATTTTCCGCTCTCGGCCGCCTGAATAAGTTCTCCTGCCTCATGCTTGGCGCCCTCCACCGTATCAACAACAATACGGTCAGCCATAACGATAGTTTCCACATCCAATTCACGCATATGCGGCAAATACGAACCGATGGCGCTAACGTGCGTGCCCGGCTGCAGCGCCCGACTTGAGAATACCGGTTGCTCCGAGCGCGTGCTGCATACAACAATGTCCGCCTGGCGGACGGCCTCATTTGCGTCATCGACGATGTGCACTTTTCCGTTCCAGCAAGAGTTCATTCGCTGCATGTCCAACGCAAAATGTTCCGCTTTGCTTCTCGTCCGGTTGTATAAGAAAATATGCTCGATCTCCCTGACCGCAAGCATGCCGGCTACTTGTTCCCTCGCCATCGCCCCTGTTCCGATCACGGCTAATCGCGATGCCTCTCGTTTGGCTAAATAGTCGGCAGCAATCGCCGATAGCGCTCCTGTTCTCAGCCGCGTCAAATAAGTGGCACTGCAAAGCATCCGGTGCTCCCCAGTTTTCGTATCTGTGAATATCATAACTCCTTGGGTTGTCGGTTTTCCTAAAGCGGGATTGTGCGGAAAAATGCTCACCACTTTCACCGCCGCCGCTCTCTCCTCCGCAGAAGGCATATACAAAATCGAAGCGTCATCATGCGGAAAAGAAAGCACTGTGCGCTCAGGGGTGTTCACATTCCCTGACTGTTTTTGATGCAACATTTCCTTTACATCGGAAATAGCATCCTCCATCGTATACAGACGCTGAATTTCTTTCTCCGACAAAATAAGCATGATTCTCCCTCCGTTAGAACGAAACGGAACCGCGTTACGCGATTCCGTCTTCCTCATCAAGTTCCTCATGTTTGCGGTCGCGCACCGACCAAACTGCGATCAGCGAAACAAGCGATACGAATATAATGTACAAGGCGACCGGAACATAAGAGTTCCCGTACGCCGCAAGCAAGGCTGTAGCGATCAAAGGCGCCGTTCCCCCCGCTAATGCAGCACCGATTTGGTAGCCGAGCGAAATGCCCGTGTATCGAACATTGGACGGGAAAATTTCCGAAAACATCGTGCCGAGCACGGCCGTAATCGGTGCCCAAATGATGCCAAGACCAATGATCGTCGCTATCATCAACAAGGCGACTGATTTTTGTTGCAAAAGCCAAAAATATGGGAACGCATAAACGATCATCCCGATCGTCCCCGCTATATAAAGCGGCTTGCGGCCGTAACGGTCCGACCATTTACCCATCAGTGGAATCAGAATCGTCGTCACGACTGTCGCCACAGTTACTGCATTCAATGCTGCTGTTTTCGAGAAACCTAAGTTCGTTGTTGCATATGAAACGATAAACGTTCCAAAAATGTAAAACGGCGCTGTTTCAACCACTTTGCCGCCGACTGCGATCAATACTTCCTTCCATTGAGTTCGCAGTGTCTCAATAAGCGGCACGTTCGCCACTCGTCCGGTTGCTTGCACCTTCTTAAACGAAGGTGTTTCATCAATGCCATGGCGCACCCACAATCCAAAAACGACAAGCAACGCACTTAACAGAAAAGGAATGCGCCACCCCCATGACATAAACGTCTCGTCCGGCATAAGCGTCATGAGCGACATTACAAAGGTGCCAAGAAGCAAGCCGATCGTCACGCCCATTTGCGGGATGCTGCCGAATAAGCCGCGCTTTTCTTTCGGTGCGTATTCGACCGCGAGCAACAGCGCCCCGCCCCACTCACCGCCGAGACCAATCCCTTGGATGAGGCGAAGCAAAATAAGCAGCACGGGCGCCCATATGCCGATCGTTTCATACGTTGGCAACAGCCCCATGCCGGCCGTGGCGATCCCCATGAGACTTAACGTCAAAACAAGCGTCTTCTTTCGCCCGATTTTATCGCCAATATGACTAAACACAATGCCACCTAACGGGCGAATGAAAAATGAAAGGGCAAATGATGCATATGATAAGAGCAAGCCGACAGTTGGGTCTTCACTTGGAAAAAACAATTGATTGAACACAAGTGCTGCGACCGTTCCATACAGAAAGTAGTCAAACCATTCAATTGAACTGCCGACGAGACTCGCGACTAAAACCCGTTTAGATACCCCTTTATCCATCAGTTCTCCCCCCTGTTGATAGACAGTCTATCCATAATAAATTATATAAAAATATTATACAGACAGTAAATAATAAATATTCTGATTATTTATCAACTTTGCCTTTCATCCCCTTTTCCTTATCCATATATTTTGGCTTGAGTACATTCTCTATTTCTTCTTAAGAAGCTGTATTTTTTACTGATTGTTTCCTTACCGCCTAGCCGTTTTCAATAGGAAATGAAAAGAGATATTTGTAAAGTTCCTCTATTGGGGAAGCTTTGTCTTTAAGCCTCGTTTCTCCATCAATCACCAACCTTCTATATCAACCAAGAAAGCAGCATAGATTAGATGTTTATCCCGCTTTTCATGTGAAAAAGATGATATAAGACAATGATATGGGAGGGAGTTCATTGCACGACACACTAGCGGAAGTCCATGCTATTCTTAGCCGCTCCAAAGAAGCGCTCAGCCAATTTCAAGCCATTTTAGAACCGACGATTGAACAAGCCACTGATGATCATGAGCGGCTGTATTGGCATCATATTTACGAAGAAGAGGAACACCGCTTTGATCGTTGGGCCGCTTTGCTTCCAAAACTGGAAGAGGCGTTGGCGAACGAAGCGTTCTTATCGCGGGAAAACGGCGATTTTCTGCGTCTTTTGCAAGCCAAAAAATGAAACCAACATTTACTGTTACTGTCGGCTCGCTGAAGCCTACCGCCCGTCCACCCATGCAAGCTGCTTCTGCTACATCATCCAAACCTAATGTGCCGCTTGCTGCATCCTCTGTTATTCAAGTAGAACAAAAAGGAAAACGGTTTGTCGTGCAACCAGCCTCCGGCGTTTCCCTTCTTGATGCCGCCCCTTGGCAAGGCATTCCACTTGATCATAAATGCAAAAAAGAACGTGTGGCCGCTGTGCTGTCACCCTCCTTGCCGGCGCTCACTTTCTCGCCCCGAAAACACGGCGCGAGCGCGAAAAAACGAATCAACCAACGAAACGGCTGGCTTGCCAAGCACGGATGAAATAGGTCGACCACTATTGTTCAACACGGCCGGCCTATTTTTCATCCATGCAACCGCTCTCGTCCGTTTTCCCCCATTGCTGGCTTCTTCTTGCCATGATATGATGGTAAGAAAAACACGGAGGGGATGCCCATGAGAACGGTCACCTTAACGGACGTCTTTACCCATCCGATTGCGCAAAAATATTTAAAACGATCTGGCCTCGCCCACGCCATCGCCACAGCATACTACGCCTATCACCTAGCCCTCCGGTACGGAGTCAACCCCGATCTGGCGACGAAAGCTGCGCTGCTTCATGACATCGGTCATTATACATGGTACAAAAACGGTCAATGGGATTATGAACAATACAAGCAAAATGACATCCACGCCATTAAGGGAGCAGAGCGCGCTCATAAATTGCTTATCCACCTTGGCGAACATCCGCAAAATGCGAAAGAAATCGCCTTAGCGATTTTGCTGCATACTGATTCATACCTTCCGGAAGGCGAGCTGAAACGAAATCCGCTCCAAGCCATCGTCAAATGGGCTGACGAAGCCGACGAGGAACCCGGCGGCCGCCACCATTACCGAACGATCAGCGATGATTTGGCGTTGAAAAAAATCCGCCAGCTTGATGAACTCGTCAGCCGCCAACTTGGAAAAGAGCAGCTCGGGGATATCGTTTGACCTCTTTCCTTATGTTGACGTTCCCCGTTCACAGGTACGAAACATCGATACGAACAATGTGTACGCCCTAAACGGAAACAGCCCACCCGTTAACCAGGTGGGCTGCTCGCGTATCAGTCATGACTCGTGACACTCCTTTTTCCTTTTCACACGCTTTTTCATCGAGGCGACTAAAAACCCGCCTTTAAACCGCCGCGGCTCGTAAGAAATGATAAACGCCTTCGGTTCATACCGTTCGATCAGTTCCAATAACTCCTCTTCCCGATTCCGTTTCGTCAAAATATCAAGCCGATACCGCTGACTGTCCCTTCCTTCCCCCGTATAAACGGTAACGCCATAGCCACTTTCCCGAAGCAAGTGAATCAACTCTTGGTTTTTTTGTTGCAAATTGACCGTCACAGTCGTATACCCAATCGCCAGCTTTTGCTCGATATATCCTCCAATAAAAAGCCCGGCGCCAAATCCAGCCGCATAGACGATCATAACGATATAGCTTTGTTCTCCGCTAAAGACGATCGATAGTCCAAACACATAAATGAGTGCTTCTAAAAATCCCATGAACGCAGCCAATAGGCTCATATTTTTGACCATAAAAATGGTCCGCAGCGTTAAAATCGGCACATAAACAAGCTGCAGCGCCAACACTAAAACAATGTCTTTGAGCATGTCATCCCCCTCAAATCGTCAAAAAAATAGAATAAGCCAGATGCGCATTTACGCATCCAGCTTGCTATCCTTTCACCTCCTCATCATATCAGCTACCCTCACCTGCTGTCTATGGTATAAATCTCCCTCCTATTCCCGTCGCAATATCGCGGAGATCCATCAAGCTTGAAACAAGGCACAGGTTGACTGGCAAAGCGTTTTCCACGAATTCCCCCATATATTAAGAAGTGATGATACAGTTGGGAGAAGCCATCTAAACGCTGAAGTTGCTGTCACATGACAGCTATGCCGAATTTACGGTAAAGAGCCCAACGATGTGCAGAAACCATCACTTCCTAGCCCAAAAAACAGCAGGTCTTGGATCGTCATCCCTGCCGCCAATGAGCTGTACTTTATGCTTACCGCCCTTTTTTCTGTAAGGTTTCAATATGACGCCGCACTTGCTCGATGTATTGCGGACTTAAAAGAGACGTCCCTTCATCAAGAATAATCGAAGCGTACGATTCGCTCGGAGCAATTTCATCCAACTGTTTCTCAACGACAACGTACGTGAGGGCGGAAACAAGTTGTCCGTTATGCTGCACATCGATGTATTCCCGGCGGTACACACCAGCCGGAACACCTTCGCGCCAATCCAAATCCTTTACGTAGCGTGACGAAATTTTGTACAGCACCCCTTCAACCCGGTCGCCAGGAGAAGGTACGATATCAGCCACCCCGCCTTGCCGACCGGACGAATACCGCGTAAACGCCAACCGATAGTCATCAAGCACGGCCCGCCCCATCACTTCGAAATGCGGGACAGTGCGGCGAAAATCGCGTTCACTCATGCAAGAGCCATACGCAAAATACATCACTTCATCTTTTGAATGAAGAAACGCCATCCAATCACCCCCGAAAATGGGTTGAGCGTTTTGCTCGAGCCACTCTCTCTGTTCCTCTGGATAAACATAAGTGTAACAAATATATTTGTTGCCATCGGCGGTCACTGCTGTAACGGTGATTCGTTCATACTCGTTAGACTGCCCCGGACCGTGATACCCCTCAAGCTCATCGAGTATGGTTAGCGCTGTTTCCGGATTGCTGAGTTCCAATATTTCGCCGCGCACTGTCCCTCTTCCATCCACCATTGCCGGATAGCCGTATGGCAAATGAAACAGCATCCCTTTTACCGTTGCCTCGTGCACAGACTGCACATACTCAGCAATCAGCTGGTGATTCCCCCCACCTCGCCGAAGTGTTCCGTATACAAATACATTGATCATTTCCATTTTTATTCCTCCGTTATCCTTAAAATACATGTTTGTTGGATTGTCGTTCACCGCTCGACCCCTAGCAGCCAAACCGTTGAAAAATCTATCAAGCTCCTCCTAGGACACTGCATCGTCAACGGATCGGCCAGCTTCCTCTTTCCACCGTTCGCTGGCCCCACACATTCCCATAGCGATGATAGCAAGAAAGGCAAATTTCTACATCCATCTTGTATTGTTTCAATACATCCAAATGACCGTTCAGCGTGGAATCATCAAAAATGGTGAACGCGATTTTATAATCCGTGTCCATCTGCCGGCAGAGCGCATGCAGCTCACGAAGACTGCTCATAGCGATGTCCTCGTACAATTGAACACGTCTGCCCTTTTTTCCCTTCAATGAACGGTCTCGCCTTTTCTTGGATCACAGGGTCATTGAGGACATAATACGCCACCATGAGCAGTCCGTCCTCAAGCATATGCTCGAGCGTCGGAATCCATACTTTTTTCTTAAACGGTTTCGGGTGTTTAGACGAGAGAAGATTTTCCGGGACTAAAATCCATGCCGGTACGCTGTTCTCCGATAAAAACAAATAATGAGTCGGGTTAATGCCGCCGTGGTACGGATGACCCTTTCCGATCAACAATTGTGCTGTCAATGTCGCCATTGCGACTCCCTCCTTCTCCTTCACTTTATGGATTACAATGTCATCATACGAAAAAATGGTCACCAACATGGTGACCATTCCCGTAGGCTGTTTTTCATGTGAAATATTCATATTCATCCAGGCAAACGATAATCCGGTACGGAATCTTACAATTCCACACATATCCTTCCCCTCTTACATTCACAATAATCTGATCAGCTGGCTCGGAAAAACATTGTTCTAATTTTTTCCTCAACTTATTGATCATTTTTTTCACGGTATCTTTATCTTCCCAAACGTTACTAAGGATGGCATCGTATCGTTTAACCTTCGGCGCATCCTCGAGCAAATAGCGAAGCAATTTGACAAGTCGACCGGGCAAGCCAACAGAGTCATGCGGGCCATGGAAAACCGCTTGACCCCTCCGCATATCTAAAATGACATATGTTTCGTCTTCCTCAGCCAGTCTGCAAGCTTCTTCGTATGTAATATAGGAGCGTTTATTTCGTTTAATAGAAATGAAACATCCTCTTCCTCCACATCCGTTTTTTCCCCACATTCACTTGCAAACGAACATTGTCAATTTCCGTACGATACAAACGCTCGCTGTCCCTTTCCTTCGCTTCATCAAGGAGGCGAAGCGCCTTTTCGGGACCGCCAAGCTGATTATAGGCGATAGCGCTAGAACAGAGCGCACGAATATAGTGATACGGTTCTAGGTTTTTGCTTGTTGATTGCAAAACGAGTTGGAATTGACGAATCGCCTTATGCCACCGCCCGTCATACAGCTCGAGATGCCCCAAATGGTAGCGGCAAACCGCGTCTTCCGGATCAAGACGAAGAGCTTCTTCAAACAATTTCCTCGCTTTGCGATAATTCTCTTTCTTTAACTTTATGTCACGGCCATAATCGCGCAAAATTTGAGCAAACCATATTTTGAATTTCCTATTTTTCGGTTCGAGTTGAGAGAAACGAAGACAAATGTCTTCCCCCCCCCGTTTCAACCATTTCCAGTCATCATCGCTCTCCTCTTCCGCAAGCCAATGATTCAATTCTTCTCGCAGCCGCTCCATGTCCTGTTTTTTCTCCATTTCTTCCATCTATCTCCCCTCCCCTATTTCAACAGCAAGGGACATGCTTTTTTCTCATGATACTATGACACATGGAAGCATTAGGAATACACCAAGCAGCTCCTCCATTCGACAAAAGCAATATCATTTTTTCCCATTCTCATTGTATAATCAAAACAGAAGAAGAGGAACTAGTATGGAGTGCGATACGGTCGTGAAAGAGATGGTAGGCGCTGAAGTTATTTTCTCGGCAATATCCGTGGCCAAACTGACGATCTGCGCAATCAGCTGCGGGCCGGAATCCAAGAAACCGCCGACAGTCTCGAGCCAAAAGGCTACTGTTTCATACAGAAGTGAATGATCGGTTTGACCGGCTCGAGTAAACATGTACTTGTTTGCGTATTGAACTCAACTTCCCCACCGTGAAAACCGTCCAGCATGAAAAATGACACCATCTTGCCGAGCAGCTCGTCCCCTTTCAGCGATGTCCTGCCATCTATGAAAAACCGCAGGACACGTCCACGACGGAGCGCCGCCGTTCTCTTGTTTGCCGCCATCATATCACGAAAGACGATCAATCAAAAGAGAGACGAACGGCCTTGTCTGACAAAAAAGCCACGCCTGACCATCGTCAAACGTGGCTTTCCTCATTATAATTCATCAAATCCGTTATCCACTTGCACTTTCGTATATTGGCGCGGTTTTTGTTCAAAAAAGTCGGACTTGCCAAGGTCGACTTCTTCATACGCCTTAATCCAGCGGAGCGGGTTTGTCCGGTAGCCGTCAAACGGACGGTCGAACCCAAGCTGATGGGCGCGGACGTTGGCGTAAAACTTAATATACGCTTCCAAATCCGCCAAGTCGATGCCATCAATGTCATTTCCGATGATTTCCCCAGCCCATTCGATTTCCAGCTCGGCCGCTTTCATAAACGTACTGCGGGCAAAATCAGCCAACTCGGGCGTCCGATACTCTGGATATTCATTCAGCACTTCCTTGAAAATTTTCGCAAACAAGTCAACATGAATGTGCTCGTCACGATTAATGTAATTGATCATCGTGCTTGTCGCCACCATTTTTTGCTGGCGGGCGAGATTGTAAAAGAAAGCGAATCCTGAGTAGAAAAACAGCCCTTCCAAAATCACGTCAAAAACGATCGACCGAAGCAAGTTCTCGACGTTCGGCTTTTCGGCAAACGCCTTGTAGCCGTTCGTCACAAAGTCGTTTCGCTTGCGCAACGTCGGTTCATTCCGCCAAAAATCAAACACTTCATCTTGCTTCGCTTTTGGTACAAGACTTGAGAGCACGTACGAATACGAGTGATTGTGAATCACCTCTTGCTGGGCGAGCATAATCATCAGCGCATTAATGCTCGGGTCGGTGATGTAATCGGCAACACGTCCTGCGTAATCGGTTTGGATGCTGTCAAGGAGCGCCAAGAGCCCGATAATTTTTAAAAATGCATCCTGCTCGCGTGCGGTTAGTTGCGGAAACTGCTTCACATCTTGCGCCATATTGATTTCAAACGGCGTCCAAAAGTTGGCGAGCATCCGCTTATATTTCGCATACGCCCAAGGGTAGGCGATATCGTCCCAGTTCAACACATTCGAGCAGCGTCCATTGATCATGCCTGTTGAGCGGTTTGGCGCTTCTGGATCCATAATCGGTCGTTTCGTCAAGTTCATCGTCGATTCCCCCTCGTGTCATCGTATTCCTAGGCAACCCACTCACCGGACATCTCTTCTAACATAAGAAACCCGATCCGACAAATAGCATGG
Organism: Geobacillus sp. 47C-IIb; assembly: GCF_014679705.1. Taxonomy (NCBI): domain Bacteria; kingdom Bacillati; phylum Bacillota; class Bacilli; order Caryophanales; family Anoxybacillaceae; genus Geobacillus; species Geobacillus sp. 47C-IIb. The sequence continues at coordinate 2,846,411 of NZ_CP061473.1, read as the reverse complement.
CGTTGTCCGCGGTCAGCTCGCACAAGCATCACATTCTTCCATCGTCCCTGACGTTGAGCGGACATAATACGTCGTTTTCAGCCCCGACTTCCACGCCGTCAAATGCAACTCCAACAATTCTTTCGCCTTAATCGTATTCATGACGTAGAAGTTAAACGAGATTGCTTGATCGATATGGCGCTGACGGGCAGCGTTTTGTCTAATGCTCCAACGCTGGTCAATATAATACGCTGATTTGTAATACCATGTCGTCTGTTCGTTTAAATCCGGCACCGTAACAGGAATCTTATAATCTTTCTTTTCCTCGGCATACACTTTTCGAAAAATCGGGTCAATGCTCGCCGTGCTGCCAGCGATGATCGATGTCGATGCGTTTGGGGCGACCGCCATGAGATAGCCGTTGCGCATCCCGTAGCGTGCCACCTCTCTCTTCAACCGATCCCAATCCCGTTCGCCGTGGTTTTTGTAGCCACGCCGCTCAAAATAAGCACCCGTTTGCCAATCTGACCCTGAAAACCCCGGGTAGCTCCCTTTTTCTTTCGCCAGCTCCATGCTAGCTTGTATCACCAAATAAGCAATCGTTTCATACAGCTCATCAGTGTAGCGGACGGCTTCCTCTGACTCCCAGCGAATCCCTTTTAACGCCAACAGATGATGCCAGCCAAATGTACCGAGACCGACAGCACGGTATTTTTTGTTCGTCAAGCTTGCTTGCAGCACAGGAATGTTGTTCAAATCAATGACATTATCAAGCATCCGCAGTTGAATCGGAATCAAACGTTCGAGCACTCCATCGGTGACGGCGCGCGCCAAATTGATTGACGATAAATTGCAGACGACAAAATCGCCCGGTATTTTTTCGATGATGATCGTTCCATCTTTCACATATTGCTGCTTCGTCACTGTCGGACTTTGGTTTTGCGCAATTTCCGTACAAAGATTGCTACAGTAGATCATGCCAAGATGGCGGTTGGGATTTTGCCGGTTGACTTCATCGCGGTAAAACATAAACGGCGTCCCCGACTCGAGCTGGCTGCGCATAATGCTTTTCATCACTTCAATCGCTGGCACTTTTTCTTTTGACAGTCTCGGCTCATTGACGCATTGCCAATATTTCTCGCGAAAGCTGCCACGCCCTTTTTCCTCATCATAAAAGTCTTCGAGGCTAAACCCCATCACCTTCCGCACCTCATGTGGGTCAAACAAATACCAGTCGCCTCGCTGTTCGACTTGTTCCATGAACAAATCAGGAATGCAAACACCGGTAAACAAGTCGTGCGTGCGCAGCCGTTCGTCGCCGTTATTGAGCCGTGCATCAAGAAAGGCAAAAATGTCTTTATGCCACACATCTAAATAGACGGAAATCGCCCCTTTGCGTTGCCCTAACTGATCAACGCTCACCGCCGTATTGTTCAGCTGTTTCATCCACGGAATGACGCCTGACGAAACACCTTTAAATCCTCTGATGTCGCTGCCGCGCGAACGGATTTTGCCAAGATAGACACCGATGCCGCCGCCTGACTTCGATAAATTGGCAATGTCAGTGTTGCTGTCGTAAATCGCCTGCAAGCTGTCATCCACCGTGTCGACAAAGCAGCTTGACAACTGACCGTATGACTTCCCGGCATTGGCAAGTGTCGGCGTGGCCACCGTCATATATAGGTTGCTTAACGCCCAATACGCTTCCTTCACCAACTCGAGGCGCCGCTTAGGCGGTTCGTTCACCATCAAGGTCATAGCAATGATGAGAAACCGTTCTTGTGGCAGTTCGTACAGCCGCCGCTCATAATCGCGGGCCAAATAACGGTCAGCGAGCGTGCGCAACCCGATATACGTAAACAACAAGTCTTTGTCTGGATCAAGAAATGAGCCAGCCGTCTCGATCTCTTCTTTTGTATAACGCTCAAGCAATAGCGGGCTGTACACCCCTTGTTCTGTCAAAGAAACGATTAATGAATAAAAATCACCATACCGCTCGCGCGCATCGTACCCGCGCTGCCGTGCCGCCTCGCGGTACATCATCCGCAAATACAACCGCGCGCACACAAACGTCCATTCCGGCTCCTCTTCACTAATGTACGACAACCCTTCTAAAATAGCGGTTTGATACAGTTGATCAACGGTGACGAACTCTTTTCGACTGAGAAGCTGCCATACACGCTCTTCATATTCCTCAAGCGACAAACGGACAAAGCCTGCCGTCGCCTGCTCAATTAACGCGGCAAACTCTCTGCGCGAAAGCGACTTCTCTTTTCCTTGATCATCAACAACAATGGATTTCGTGACCGCTGTCATTCGTTTTCCCTCTCCTTCAATAAAAAAATCCGCTCGGGTGAACGAGCGGATGAAACGACAGACAGAAAAAGGCATACGATTCCTTTTTCTATTTCCCTATCGTTTCATCTTCTCACACCCCGAAGAACATGAAACTTCCAAGCAAGGCAGGTCTCCTGACTCGTGCATCGTCCTACTTTGGGTCCTTCCCAGCGGCGTGCCGTGCAAGCTTTCACCGCCAGTGGCCATCCCATTTCGTCCGCACATACAGTTGCGGGGGCAGTTCCGGATTCGCACCGGATTCCCTATTAAGTCCTGATGGACACCATTGCTTGCAATCACCATATGTAGTTGTTAAAGCAAACAAACACAACGATATATAGTATTTATCATGTTACTGGAACAAGCATATACCAAAACCGGGAAAATTGCAAGAGTGGGTAAATCAAAAAATTGTTCCTTGTTCACATTCTGTTCATAATAGCGTGCTACGATTTGCCATGTACAAATCATTGTAAAGAGGAGGACACAAAAATGGGACACAAACACCGCTCCGCTTCCGAGCATCAAGAGTGGGCAGTGGAAGCGCACGGATTGGTAAAAGTTTTTGGCGACCATCGGGCCGTAGATGGCCTCGAGTTGCGTGTACGTACCGGCACGATCTATGGAGTGCTTGGACCCAATGGCGCCGGCAAGACAACAACCATTCGAATGTTGGCGACCTTGTTGCGCCCGGATGGCGGTTCGGCCCAAATTTTTGGGTACGATGTCGTCAAGCAACCTCAAATTGTCCGACAGTTGATCGGTGTCACCGGCCAATATGCGTCCGTTGACGAAACGCTCAGCGCTGTAGAAAATTTGATGATCTTTTGTAGACTTCTCGGACTGAGCCGAGCAGAGGCGCGACGGAAAACAAGTGAATTATTGGAGGAATTCGGCTTGACAGAAGCGGCCAAACGCCCGTTAAAACATTTCTCGGGCGGCATGCGTCGGCGCCTCGATCTCGCCGCCAGCCTGATCGCCCAGCCGCCGCTCATTTTTCTTGATGAGCCGACCACGGGTCTCGATCCGATCACACGTAATCAAATGTGGGAAACGATCCGCCGCTTAGTCCGCATGGGATCAACCGTGCTGTTGACGACCCAATACTTGCAAGAAGCGGATGAATTGGCGGACCGCATCGCCGTGATTAATCACGGCCGTGTTGTCGCCGAAGGGACCCCCGATGAACTCAAAACATCTGTCGGCCAGTCGTCATTGCAAGTCAAATTGCAACAACCGGAAAAGATCGAAGCGGCCAAACGCATCATTGAACACGTTCTCCGTATCCGGTCAAGCATATCTGCAGAAACCGGGAACATCACGGCGTCAATGGCCGATCCGGATCAAGTGACGGACGTGCTTGTCGCTTTGCGGCAAGAGGGGATCCGCTTAGCCGAGGTCAACGTCCAAAAACCAACCCTTGATGAAGTCTTTTTAGCCATTACCGGCCATGGAGCGAAAAAAGATGAAGAAGAATTCAGCGTTCTAAGGGAGGTTCGATAGAATGAACACTCGCCAACTGAACAGCCGCACGAGCATTTCCCAAGCGGTGCGAAACTCGTTCACAATGGCCTATCGCGGTTTGCTGAAGGTACGGCGTACGCCGGAACAACTATTTGACGTCACTTTCCAGCCGATCATTTTCACGTTGATGTTTACTTATATCTTTGGTGGAGCCATCGCCGGAAATGTGGACAACTACCTGCCAATGATTATTCCCGGCATTCTCATCCAAACATTGATCGGCGCCTCTGTCGCTTCAGGAGTCCAACTTCGGGATGATATGGACAAAGGTGTGTTCGACCGCTTTAAATCATTGCCGATCGCCCGCATCGCGCCGTTGGCAGGGGCGTTATTAGCCGATGTCGTTCGCTATGTCATTGCCGCTGTGCTGACGTTTACCATCGGATTTCTCATCGGCTATCGTCCGGAAGGAGGTGTCGCCAGTGTGGCGCTTGCCATCGTGTTCTCCATCGGGTGCACGTGGGCTGTCAGCTGGATATTTGCCTTCTTCGGCGTCATTGCCCGCAATGCAGCTAGCGTACAAGGAATTTCCATGTTGGCGCTGTTTCCGCTTATGTTTCTTTCAAATGCGTTCGTGCCAGTCAAGACAATGCCTGACTGGCTGCAATGGATTGCCAAAGCCAATCCCCTTTCCCATATGATCACGGCCGTTCGCGAACTAACGAACCATGGCACGATTGGCACTGATTTTATTATTTCTTTAATCGGCGCAGGAGCGATTGTCGCGATTTTTGCCCCGATCACGGTTCGTGTCTATATGCGCCGCGCATAATCATGGGGGATGTCTGACGCTTATCCCCCGAACAGCCAAAACCAACAAACAGATTCATTCACGATCTGACGTCAGGATGAAAATAAGGAACAGATGGGCTGCTACATTAACGGAAACGAACGAAAACATCGGACGAATAGCGATGAATGGCGAGCAATACGCCCGCTACATTGACGGGGACGAACGAAAACGGCACAATGGAAAAGAGAACGCGTGGAGGGAAGATGACAATGGCCCGAATTTTAGTTGTCGATGATGATGCACATATCCGCGAACTCGTCAGCCATTTTTTAAGTTTGGAAGGATTGACAATCCACGAAGCAGCTAATGGAAAAGAAGCACTTGACGTGCTAGAAACGACGAAAGTGGATTTGGTCATTATGGATATTATGATGCCGGAAATGGATGGGTGGGAACTATGCCGTGAACTGCGCGACTATGACGATGTTCCCATTCTGATGTTGACCGCTAAAGGGGAAACGAGGGAAAAAGTGAAAGGATTTTCTCTTGGGGCAGACGACTATCTCGTCAAACCGTTTGACCCCCTTGAACTTGTCGCCCGTGTCAAAGCATTGCTTAAACGGTATCGTATCGCCACCTCGCAAATCGTGCAAATTGGCCATTTGTCGTTAAACCGCAAGACGTACGAATGCCGTTTGGGAGACGTGGAAGTCCCTTTGCCACCAAAAGAATTCGAACTGCTTTTTCAACTGGCCAGCTATCCCGGTAAAACGTTCACGCGCGACGAATTGATTGAACAGATTTGGGGTTACGATTATGAAGGAGATGAGCGAACCGTTGATGTTCATATCAAGCGGCTGCGTGAACGGTTCGCTCAGCCGAACGCTCCCTTTTTCATCCGCACGATTCGTGGACTCGGCTATCGGCTGGAGGCACGCCAATGAAACGATTATGGTTTGTGTTTAAATCCATCTTGACCGTGATCGCTGTGATGTCAATCATCTGCCTCTTTTGGTCTGCGGCATATTTCATCACAGAAGCGATCTACACCCGATTCGCTTGGCAGCCGCATCCGCTCGTTCGGCAAATCATTTCATCGATCTTCGGCTTTTTGCTATTCGGGATGACCATGAGCGCGATCGGTCCTTTTTTGCGAAAGCGCGAAAGAGTATTTTGGCACCACTTAATAGACGCCATTAATCGAATCGCCAAAGGCGATTTTCGAGTGAATCTTCAGGTTGACTGGGGCGGACGGCATCATCCGTTTGCCGAACTCGTGACACGCATTAACGACATGGCCGCAAATTTGCAGGCCATGGAAGACATGCGTCAAGAATTTATTTCCAACGTTTCTCATGAGATTGGCTCTCCGCTAACATCGATTCGTGGATTTGCCCGCGCACTCAAAAACGAGAACTTAAGCCAAGAGCAGCGGATGCATTATCTTGATATTATTGAAACTGAATGCGTAAGACTGTCAAAGCTAAGCGAGAATTTGCTGCGGTTGGCGATGTTAGATTCTGAGCGCTACCCGCTTCATCCGACATCCTATCGTTTGGACACGCAATTACAAACGCTCATTCTTCACTGCGAGCCGCAGTGGGCGGAAAAAGACGTGGACATGTGTGCCGTGATGGAAAAAGTATCGATTACAGCTGATGAAGATTTGCTCAGTCAAGTGTGGCTGAACTTGATCCATAATGCCATCAAATTTACACCGAAAGGAGGAACAATCACCGTCCAGGTTCAACGCCGTGGCGAACAAGCCATCGTCACGATTTCTGATACAGGGCCGGGAATTCCAAAGCATGACCAACCCCGCATTTTTGAGCGGTTTTATAAAGTCGATAAATCCCGCCATCGCGCCGCAGGCGGCAGCGGGCTCGGCTTGGCGATCGCGAAACAAATTGTGGATATGCACCATGGAACTATCTCCGTTCAGAGCGAGCCGGGAGAAGGAGCGACCTTTACAGTGGAACTTCCCATTCGCGGTCCCTTTTCTTGACCTGTTTCTTACGGAGAAACAGGTCAAGAAGGGGGTTTTTTATTCCGTGAACACATACGTTTCCAACCGTTGCTCATTTGAGGGAAAACGTTGTGGAATCCTGCTTTCCGCATCAAACGGGAGCTGACTCCCCCCTTCACTGCTGAACTCCTTTTCTGTTTGCAATCATCAAAAAAGGAGTCCCGGCTACACTCCCGAGACCCCTTTTCAGTTCGCTGCTATGCCTCCAAAACAGATGTTGACCACTTTTCGTCTTGTACAGATAAAGCAAAATCGTATTTCTTTTCTACATAGACTTGGTGCCAGATCATAAACGCCAAGACGGTCCACAGCTTGCGACTATGATCCGCTTTCTGCTGGGCGTGCTCATCGAGCAAACGGTATAGCACATCCTTATGGAACAAATGGTCAGTTTCACTTTCATAGATAAGTCGTCTTGCCCAGTCATACATTTCATTTCTCAGCCAATGGCGAATCGGCACCGGGAACCCTAGTTTCTTCCGGTTTAACACATGATCCGGCACGATGCCTTCAGCGGCCTTGCGCAAAATGTATTTTGTCGTACCGTTGGCTGTTTTCATGTCAGGAGCAATTTTGGATGCGACTTCAAACACCTTTCGATCTAAAAATGGAACCCGCAGTTCGAGCGAATGAGCCATCGTCATTTTATCCGCTTTTAATAAAATATCGCCTCTTAGCCATGTATGAATGTCAATGTATTGCATCCGGTTGACCGGAGGGTAATGAGACGTTTCTTCATAAAAGGGAGCCGTAATCGTTGTATACTCGCGCCCTTTTTGATATGTTTTGAGTAATGCCTCTTTTTCGTTTTCGCTATACATTTTCGCATTGCCAACATACCGTTCCTCGAGCGGCGTCGTCCCGCGTTCTAAGAAACTTTTTCCTTTCATTCCATCCGGAAGAAGCTTCGCGATCATCCGCAACACAGCTTTCACCACGTCTGGCATCCGCTCGAACAGCCGCAGTGACTGCGGTTCGCGATAAATATTGTAACCGCCAAACAGCTCGTCTGCCCCCTCACCGGAAAGCACGACCGTAACATGTTTTCTCGCCTCACGGGCCACAAAATAGAGCGGCACAGCTGCCGGATCAGCTAATGGGTCATCCATATGCCACATGATTTTCGGAAGCTCGTCCATATACTCCTGCGGGGAGATGACATAGCTGATATTGTCCACACCGAGCTTCTCCGCCGTTTCTTTGGCAACATCAATTTCGCTGAACCCTTCCCGCTCAAACCCGACAGAAAATGTCTTAAGATGCGGATGGAATTGCTTGGCGATGGCCACGATCAACGATGAGTCAATCCCGCCTGACAAAAACGCTCCAACCGGCACATCGCTGCGCATATGCACGTTCACCGAATCAAACAGCGCCTCGCGAATTTGTTTCACAAGCTCCTCTTCCGATTGGCGAACAGGCTGGAAGGATGCTTTCCAATAACGGTGAACGGTGAGCGGTTCCCCAACTTTTTTCTTGATATAATGCCCTGGTTCCAACTTGTAAATGCCAGACGACATCGTCAATGGCTCAGGGACGTATTGGAAGGTTAAATAATGTTGTAGAGAATCATGCTCCAATGATTCATGCCCCAACGCAAACAAAATGCTTTTCTTTTCTGAAGCAAAAAATGTGCGACCCTCTTGTTCCGCATAAAAAAATGGCTTAATACCAAACGGGTCCCGCGCCGCAAACACCGATTTCTCTTGCTTGTCCCAAATGACAAACGCAAACATCCCGCGCAGCCTTTCGACTGCTTTTTCTTTTTCCACGCTATAAAGAGCAACAATCACTTCAGTATCAGAGTGCGTCGCGAATTGATGCCCCTTCGCCAACAGTTCTTCCCGCAATTCAATATAGTTGTAGATTTCCCCGTTAAAGATGATCCAGTAGCGTTCGTTTTCGTAAGAGAGCGGCTGATGCCCTGCTTCCAAATCGATAATGCTTAAACGTCGAAACCCGAAAGACACGTAGTCATCAAAAAAATACCCTTCATCATCAGGACCGCGATGGGTAATAAGACCGTTCATTAGTTGAAACATTTCGTTCCATTTTTTATTTCTTATTCGCGGATGATCGTGAACACAACCGATAAAGCCGCACATAATGTTGATTCTTCCCCCTTGGTATCATCGTTCTAAAAGAAGATTGTTGCTTTACGCTCATAAAAGGCAGAGTTTGGCCAATCAACAGAAGATGAATGTAATTTAGTGTCAACCCCCCACATGATAAAGGCCCTGTGTATGATGTTTTTATATATGGGGTTTCATGGAAAAGTTCCATGAGCAAACTTTGTTCTTCACCCGATCATGAAAACGGCGGCTCAACGCACCCACATTTTCACGGAAAAAGCCAAGCCTCCCATAGGTAAAATATCCGCGGTGCGAAAGAACTCCGAATCACCGGATGCTCACCGTTGGGACGACCCAAAATAGGGCTCAGAGAGGCGAAAGGCGGCTTTCGTCGTGAAACGAAGAAACGCCCTCTTCAAGTCAAGTGAAGTGGAAATCATTCACTAAATCAATGAACAGATAAGGCTAGAACAAAAGAATTATCAAAGAACACTTTCATTTTATTACAAGCTGATTTGAAATTTAAAGGTTTTTTGTAAAAAAATAGTTGTTACATTTTCACTCCCGAATATATAAACGTTAAAACCTCCAATATATTACCGGCAAAATATAAAAAAATAATTTCCTTCAAAGGAACAAAATAACAAAAGATAGTCCCTACACCTAAAAAAAGCGAACGGCGTGATCTCCCGTTCGCTATGGCATGAACCCATTGCCCAAACCGTTTCATCACTTGATCCAAACGGATGCCGTTCATCAGCTTGATTGTCATACACAGCATCCGCAAATCAGCAATTTCCAATGAAATTTTGTCTTTGCACCGTTCATAACCAAACCTTTCCTAGTGAGCACGGAGGGCTGCCCATGCACACAAAAAACCACCCTTACAACGGGTGGTTGACATCAGAGGAAACATGTTCGGAAGAAACACGGATTGTTTGTCTTTTCGTCAACTCAACATCGACCGTTAACAGCTCTTTTTTCTCCCAGCTGACAAAACGGTCTTCCCATAACACGTGGCAGGAGTGATCGTTCATTTCAAGCACGATTCCCCTTGCCCCATCACGGGCGAAAACGACGCAATCCCCGATTTGGAACATGGCGATCACCCTAACCGAAAGACGATCCCGTGGCCGCCTCTCGGATACTCCCAACGAATATTTTCATATGGACAGCCGATGCGGCAGCTGCCGCATTCATGACATCCTTCATAACCAACATGCATCCGTGTTCCCTCCCATTTATATACCGCCGCCGGGCAGAAAATCGTGCAAATTTTATCCGGACATTTCGTCAGGCAAATGTCGTGGTCAAGGACGTGAAGGTGTGATTTCGTATCGGCATTAAATCGGACTAAATATTGCTTTTCCTCAATGGTTGACGAATGGCTCATTATTTCATCACCTCCCATGCCTTAAACACATCGCGCGCCAATTTGAGTTTTTCTTTCATCGAGCCAAGATCGCGCCAAATTTTTCTCTGTTTTTCCCACTTCGATGCTCCATCGACGGTGAACATATGGCTAGCCGCCCGGTTGAGCAGCGGAATATAGCGTTCAAAATATTGCGGGAACGCATCAAAATGATGGGTGGCATCTTTATACTTCTTCAAGTCTTGGACAATAAAGCTTTCCATCAGTTTCAGGCGATAGTGGTCAAGCATGCTTTCCGAGAAGTCGTTGTACGTTTTGGCCATAATGATCGTTTCGGCTGCCAAGCGCCCGGAAGTCATCGCCATGTTCGAGCCTTCACGGTGAATGGCGTTGACGAGCTGGGCGGCGTCACCGACGACAAGCACGCCGTCGCCGACGACTTTCGGCATCGAATGATAGCCACCTTCCGGAATCAAGTGCGCCAAATACTCGACCGGTTCGCTCCCTTGAAGATACGGTCGAATCATTGGATGGTTTTTCACGTATTCAAGCAGCTCATACGGCTTAATCTTATGCTTAATCAGCCCGGAAAGCAGCGTGCCGACGCCGATGCTTAACGTATCTTTATTCGTATATAAAAACCCTGTCCCTAAAATGCCTTTCGTCGCATCACCAAGCAGTTCGATCGTGCATCCTTGCCCCGGTTCGAGATTGAAACGCTCTTCAATCACTTTTTTGTCCAACTTTAAAATTTCCATTGTTGCTAAGGCAACTTCATCCGGCCGCCATTCGCGATGAAACCCGAGCTGTTTCGCCAAAAGCGAATTGACGCCATCAGCCAGCACAACGACATCGGCGTATACCTCGCCATCTGGACGGTCAGTGCGGACACCGACGACGCGGCCGTTTTCGACGATGCATTCGAGTGCCACCGTTTCACAAACAAGCAACGCTCCTTGTTCGACCGCTTTCTCGGCAAACCATTGGTCAAATTTCGCCCGCAAAACGGTAAAGTTGTTATACGGCTCGCGTCCCCACTCCAATCCTTTATAGCTGAACGTCACCGCTGACTCTTTATCCATCAACATAAACCGCTGTTCAACAATCGGCCGCTCGAGCGGCGCCTCTTTATAAAACTCAGGGATTATGTCTTCCATCATTTTTCGATAGAGCACGCCGCCCATGACGTTTTTCGATCCTGGATATTCGCCGCGCTCAAGCAACAATACGTTGACTCCGGCTTTGGCGAGCTCATAGGCACAAGCCGTTCCGGCCGGACCCGCTCCGACGACGATACAGTCAAATTTTTCAGGCATGGCGGATTTCCTCCTTCGCATCGGCTGATGCTTTTAATTTCGGGATCTCTTCTTTAAACCGTTTGATTAATAACGGCACAATCTCCAACGCATCGCCGACAATGCCATAATGGCACGATTGGAAAATGGGCGCGTTCGGATCTTTATTGATGGCGATGATCAGTTCGGAGTTTTGCATGCCGACAATATGTTGAATCGCTCCTGAGATGCCGATGGCGAAATAAATTTTCGGCGTCACCGTCACCCCGGTTTGCCCGACTTGGTGATGGTGGTCGATCCAGCCGGCTTCAACGACATCACGGCTAGCGCCGACCGCGGCGCCGAGGACATCCGCCAGCTCATGGATAAGCTGAAATCCTTCTTTGCTGCCCATTCCTTTGCCGCCGGCAACGACGATATCCGCTTCATCGATACGCGCCTTTTTTACTGTTTGCCTTACGACTTCAAGCACTTTCGTCCGCATCTCCTCCTCGCGCAGCTCGATCCGCTCTTCAACGATTCGGCCGGTTCGAGTCGGATCTGGCGGAAGAGCCTTCATTACTTTCGGCCGGACCGTCGCCATTTGCGGGCGGTACTTTTTGCATAAAATCGTCGCCATAATGTTGCCTCCAAACGCCGGTCGGCTTGCCAACAATAATCCCGTGTCTTCTTCAATGTCAAGAATCGTCGTATCCGCCGTCAATCCAGTCGGCAAATCCGTGGCAATCGCGCTCGCTAAGTCTTTTCCTGTCGGCGTCGCTCCGTATAACAGCACTTCCGGCTTATACTTTTGGCAACAGTGAAGCAATGCGCGCATATACGGTTCTGTGCGGTAATGGGCAAAAATCGGATCGTCATAGACGTAGACAACGTCGGCCCCATAAGCGAACAACGTCGGAGCGAGCTCTTTGATACCGCTTCCAATCAACACTCCGCCAAGTTCCGTGCCGCGTTTATCCGCGAGCTTTCGCCCGGCCCCAAGCAATTCCAAGGAAACAGGGGCTACCTTTCCGTCTTTTACTTCAATATAGACCCATATCCCTTGGTAATCAGCCAAGTTCATACTTTATCCCCTCCTTGTGAACATCAAACATTCCTTTTCGCTCCTAGCAGCGAGCCAAGCAGGTTCAGGAACGTTGCTACGATTGAAACAACTCTTTTTTCTCAAGCACGATCGAAAGCAGCTGTTCTACTTTTTCTTCTGTCGTCCCTTCGAGCATCTCACCGCCTTTTGGCTTTGGTGGTGTCCATATTTTCGAAACAATTGTCGGGGAACCTTTTAATCCTAACTGTTTGCGGTCAACGTTTTCCAAATCGTTTGCGGTCCAAATTGTCGGGTAGTATCGTGCGGCTTTAATCATGTTGGGTAAAGGTGCAAAGGAGATGTCGTTAATTTCCTTTTCAACCGTGAATAAACATGGGAGCGTCGACTTCACGACTTCATAACCATCTTCGAGCTTGCGGTGGACAATCGCATATCCTTTTTCTTTGTTAATTTCAACGACCTTGTTCACACCGGTGAGCGGCGGAATATCCAAACGCCGGGCAATGCCTGGCCCCACTTGGCCTGTATCACCGTCGATGGTCATTTTTCCACAAATAATCAAATCAATCGGCCGTTGTTTCGCGATTTGTTCCAACGCCTTCGCCAGCGCATAGCTCGTCGCCAACGTATCCGCCCCGGCAAACGCGCGGTCGGAAATCATATACCCTTCATCAGCACCAAGCTCAATGCACTTTCGAATCGCTTTTACTGCCGGCGGCGGGCCCATCGTCAAGACGGAAACGACGCCGCCATATCTTTTTTTCAAGCGGACAGCTTCCTCTACAGCATGCGCATCATACGGGTTTAAAATCGCCGGGGCGCTCGCGCGGTCGATCGTATTCGTCTTCGGGTTGATCTTGGCGACCTTCGTATCCGGCACTTGCTTAATACAGGCTACAATATGTAGCATACATCCACCTCCCAAAATGGTTTATTTTCCTATATTCATATTCTAGCGCAGCCAAGAAATTTCCTGAAGTTTTTGTCAAATATTTTGCTATTTTGTTCAAATTTCTCGCAACTTATTTACTAGAAGGGAGCAGTATCAAAGGCGAACAACATATATATTATAAAAATAATATAAATATCATTTTGACGATCTGCTAAAAGAGTTTGTCAAAACGGATAAAAAGCCACCCGCTTTTTAAAAGTTGAAAGTGTCCCACTTCCAGCTTAAGATGATCCATCCTTCTATTTAAAAGGGCGATCGTGATCATAGATTTTGGTTGCTACAGCGAACGGCCGCTTCCTTCCATATCGGAGAAGAAGCGGCCGTTGGAATAAAGAAGAAATCCGAAACAGCTTACGCAGCGTGATGGCGGTTATTTATGCACTACGGCCGGACGATGCGGACGATGCATTTTATCCGTCCACCGTTGGCGGAGATAAGGCAACACCCAACGATCTAAACCGTATCGTCCCGCATTGGCCCCGGCGACGAGGATGAAGACGGTCAGCAGCACCATTTGCGGGTTCGTGCTCGTCGTGCCCGAGAACATGAAGGCGAAGTTCATGACCGCTCCCATGAGCGCAGCAAAAGTCGTAAACAATCCAAGAATCAGTGCGATGCCGACGAGAAATTCGCCCCATGGCACGAGGAAGTTAAACAATCCAACATTCGGCAGTGCTACGTTTTCGATAAAGGCTGCCCACCAGCCTTGCACAGCTGGATGTTCGCCTGTGGCCTTCGCCAACGTTCCTTTTAAAAACCCTGAAGCATCAAAGCCGTTCGTCAGTTTTCCCCACCCTGCCACCATCCACTCATATCCTAAATACAGCCTCAATACTACCATCAACGCTGATGCTGTAACGTATTCACGCAACCATTTTACTACCATTGTATGTCTCCCCTCTCATTTTGGAAGATGTTCCTTACACTTTCATCATACTCCTTTTTCCGACAAACGGAATAACTTTGTTCAACATTTCACAATCTGTTCAAAAAGTTATGGCGAAATGGTGTCTAACCACTTCACCCGCAAAATACGGCGATCTATCCGTTTTCCCAAACCGACATCATGGCCATGAGCGTGAACTTGCTAACCTCATCCATGAGGCCACAACTCGGGACCAACAGCCCATCAAATGACAACAAAGAAATTGATTGTTCAGATGTCGTTTTCTTTCCTAGGCCCAAATGAGTGATTTTCCTTTTGTAATAGGTAGAAACGCAAGTTTTCAATGAGAGAGCCTCTTTCGGTTCATCGTAGTCCAACTTCGAAATTTCTTCACTCTCCCAATATATCCTATAAAAAATCCCGACTTCTCAATGTTCACATCCCAACGGATCGTATCCCCCGTAAACAAAGGGCGCAAACACTCAACATTCACCGTGCGCGCCAAGATGTTATCATCCCCACCGATCTTCGTTGGCAACGTCGTCGTCAGCAATCCTTGAACGACAAGCCTTCCTTGTTCATATGGGGTGACATGATGAATGCCGCTGTCACCAGAAACGTCCAGCCGAAGGTGATGACATCCCCTGTTTTCAATGGCATAGGACTCTCCCCTTGTTTTTTAATATAAAAAATAGGATGCAATAATTGCTCAATCACTCTAAAAATTACACTAGATCACTGAAAAAACAAACAATCCCTTGCAGCCTTGTGACTCAAGGGATTTCATTTGATGATTCTGACTGGGGTAATAATCTTTATACTAATCTAGTCTTGAGCTTCCTTTAGTCCCATAAGGTACTTCTTTTCCGTTTATGAGCCTCTCCCCCTTACGAGCCATTAAGAGATGGGTCCTTCTCGGCGAACATGTTAAAAATCAAAATTGTCTGGGTCTGGACCGACTCGATGATTCTGATTCAGACCATCAATCTTCTTCATATCTTCTTCCGTTAACTCAAAATCAAATACTGATGCGTTTTCAACAATGCGATGTTCTTTTGTAGTTTTCGGAATGGTTACAACGCCGTTTTGTAAGTCCCAACGTAAAATGACTTGGGCAACAGATTTGTTATACTTATTTGCGATCTCTTGTAAAACCTCATTATTTAGTAATTGACCTTGCATTAATGGAGACCAAGCTTCTAGCTGAATCCCATGTTCCTGACAAAACAACTGAAGTTCTTTTTGGGTTAAACGCGGATGGTATTCCACTTGGTTCACCATTGGTTTAATTTCTGCGTCTTTCATCAAGTCTTCAAGATGATGGATTTGAAAATTACTTACTCCAATAGCTTTTACTCGTCCTTCTTTATAAAGCGTCTCTAATGCTCTCCATGCACCTTTATACTTACCTTCTACAGGCCAGTGAATGAGATATAAATCTAGATACTCTAAACCAAGTTTAGTTAAGCTCGTTTCATAGGCTGCAATCGTAGATTCGTATCCTAAATCGGTATTCCAAACTTTCGATGTCACAAATAGCTCTTCTCTAGAAATACCAGTTTCTTTCATCCCTTCACGAATACCTTGACCGACTCCCACTTCATTTCCATAAATAGCTGCTGTATCAATACTGCGATAACCGTGTTTAATGGCTGTTTTGACAGCATTAACTAGCTCGGGACCTTCTTCTACTTTAAACACTCCGATACCAAACCAGGGCATTTTTACACCGTTATGCAAAGTAGTTGTATCTTGTAAATTTTTTGCAACCATAACTTGACCTCCTAATGATTAAGAATTGAAATTGGTTTTAAACAGTGTTGCTGTCTATGTAAGTATCCATCACCTCCCTCTAAGCAATATTTTATATTTTTTAGTTAATAAACCGATTTATACCAACAAAGAAAGCAAGCATAGTTGATAGTCATCGCATTCTGTAAACGTATATTGAAAGGTTGTTTTTTTGAATGTCTTTCCTTCTTTATCTAAATTTTACGCAACACTTTTTTGATCTTTTCGCTCTAGGGTTCGACTCCAATCTGTTAAGATCACAGCTCCTAGAACCATTAATGCTCCTATCCACGGTGTATGAATAAGTCCAAGCAAATCGGTGATTACCCCACCCAGGTACGATCCGATTGCGATTCCAGCGTTAAATGCTGCAATATTAATCGCAGAAGCCACATCTACTGCACTCGGTACAAAACGCTCGGCTAACATTACTACATATACTTGCAGTCCCGGCACGTTCATAAAAGCTAGCAATCCCATTAAGATGATCGTAATGAATGCAGCTGCTTTAAATGGAGCTGTGAATGTTAAGATACAGAGCACAATGGCTTGCACAATAAACATATAAAATAATGCACCAATCGGATTTTGATTAGACAACTTTCCACCCATCACGTTACCAATCGCAATGGCAACTCCATAGATAAGTAGAATGACAGCAACTGTCTTCTCATGAAATCCCGTGATCTCTTGAAGAAGTGGAGATAAATACGTAAAGACAACAAACGTACCTCCATATCCTAAAGCCGTAATGATAAATAAAAGCAATAAGCGGCCATTTGTCAAAAGCTTGAACTGATCACCCAATGTAGTACGAGCACCTTTTCGTAAATTCGATGGAACAAGAATACCGTTGGCGATGAAAGCAATAATGCCGACAACAACAATAAATATAAAAGCAATCCTCCAGCCGAATTGCTGCCCAATGAATGTGCCAAAAGGTACACCCGTAATAGTTGCTACGGTGAGACCTGTGAACATAATGGAAATAGCACTAGCTCTGCGATTTTCCGGTACTAAACTTGCTGCGATCGTGGAGCCAATTGACATAAATACCCCGTGTGAAAAAGCCGAAAGCACACGAGCGACTAACAACACACCAATACTAGTTGCACTAGCAGCAATGCTATTTCCGATAATAAAAATAATCATAATCCAAAGTAATAACGATTTACGTGACATATTCGATGTCACAGATGTCAGGATCGGTGCTCCAAAGGTTACCCCTAAAGCATATAAGGAAACGGTTAACCCCGCCGTTGAAACAGAAACGTGTAAATCTTGAGATATAAGTGGTAATAGTCCTACACTAATAAATTCCGTTGTCCCAATGGCAAAGGCACTCACTGCTAATGCCAGCAATGCCAATGTACTTCGTTTTTTATCTAAAGTCATTTTTTTGCCTCCTAATCATTGTTTCCATCTATGCAAACAAACGATATACAAAAGAGGATGGTGAAAACCGGCCGGCAAATGTTATTATGATACATATAAATTACTCAGGAAAGTACGTACTTTTAAGTAATATAGACACTTAAAAGTACTATAGATACTTTTAGTACCTATCGGTTAGGAGGAAGAAAAATGCAAAAAAAGAAGTATAATATTCCCGTTGAAGCAACATTAGAAGTGATAGGCGGAAAATGGAAATGCGTAATCCTTTGCCATCTAACACACGGTAAAAAAACGGACAAGTGAGCTAAAACGTCTTATGCCCGGCATTACACAAAAAATGTTAACTCAACAACTACGCGAGTTAGAAGCAGATGGGATCATTAATCGCATTGTTTATAACCAAGTTCCTCCAAAAGTGGAATATGAACTTAGCGAATATGGATGGAGTTTAAAAGAGATTTTAGACTCTTTATGTGCATGGGGAGAAAAACATATTACCAAGGTATACGGTGATAAATTTACTGTGTTAGAGGAGAGCGTTTTAAATGATAATCTAAAATAACACACATTGAATAGATACGAGCAGAATGAATAAGTGAAAAAATGCAAATACAGAAGAATGACTCAAGGCTCACGTTTAGAAAAAACGTGAGCCTTGAATTTTAATGAAATTCCCTAAACCTAAAAAAAAGTCATATATCATTCCATCTTTCTTCAAAAAAATCGCCCGATTGTTGAAGTTTGTTTTTCATCTCATACTCATATCCTGTGGGCTATGCGAAGAGCAAAAATGTATCTCATAGCCCAAAACATTTCCTTCAAAGATCTCTCACTTTTCGAAATAGCTGTTTTACAAAAATTTCAATCACAGCTTATTCAAACGAAACTTTTTTTATCACTTACCGTAAGTGAAATTGCATGGATAATTTTCCAACTTAAAGGAGAGAACCGTATGGAAGTACAGTATCAACAAATCTCACCTAAAGCGATGAAGGTGCGCAATTTAAATGAACTGATTACATCACTCATTTCCCTTGTCGTTATAACTGGACTTTATTTTTCCACAGATTATTTTAACTGGTGGAACTGGCTACGGTATGTTTGGATCGCCCTGTTTATCATTACTATCATTGGTATTCCGTGGACGTATTTTGTAAGCTCACCGATATACTATAAAACGTTTCGATACGGGCTAACGGATGATTTTTTATACATTAAAAGCGGGGTTTGGACAAAAGTGGAAGTTGTAGTGCCGATGACAAAAATACAATCCATTGAATTGATTCAAGGCATCATTATGCGAAAATATGGTGTCCGCTCCATTGAAATTAAAACGATGCAAGGCGGCGTTACCATTCCACATATTGAGGAAGAAGTTGCCATAAAGCTCCGCGATGATATTTCGAAGCTTGCCCGTTTAAAGGAGCTTGATGAAAGATGACGTTTCGCTATTCCAAGCTAAAACTATTCTATGACATGCTAGACCTTATCAAAAACAATCTGTTTATACTGTTCATTTTATTCCTAAATGCAGGTAGTAACTCTATGTTCATGAATATTGTGCAATGGGGTGCGATTGCGGTTTTCGGATTCAGTTTCCTGTTTCGCATCTATGAGACATTATTTACTAAAGTGGTATTTGCTGAAGATGGTATTCATATACATAAGGGCCTATTTTCTAAATCAGAGCAATTTATACCGCGCGAAAAATTTGAGAATGTGCAAACGCAGGCAAATGTTTTGCAACGATTATTTGGCGTACAATCGATCACAATGGAAACAGGTGAAGCGACTAGCGATGTGACATTGAAATTTGTAAGCAAAGCAGATTGCATCAAGATAGAGGATTATGTTTTACGAAATGGGAATCAAGAGAAACAGGTTGGGGAAGCCATCCATGTATCTGAACGTCAAGTTCTTTTTACTACTACCATTCGTGATATTTTGAAAGCGTCCCTTTTGTCTTTCAGTTTTTTAGCCATCATTCCTATTGGCTTAAATATATGGTCAGATGTACATCCAGAGAAATACATTAATGTAGATACGGTGATGTCTCATCTTTCAGGATGGCTGCTCATCTTGCTCGTCTTACTTGCCGTATTCGCAGCTGTCGGTATCGGCGTCTTTAAAACGTTTAATAGCTACTATCAATATACCATTTCAATGGACAATGAACGCATTTATGTACAAAAAGGCTGGCTTTCTAAACAAAGCTTTTCCATTCGTAAAGACAAAGTACAAGCGGTCATTTACAAACAAAACGGCTATCAAAAGTTGCTCGGTGTGACAACCATTAAGCTGATTTCAGCAGGGGAAATTTTGCCGAGTGAGGACCAAAACCTTAATGAATTTTTCCCGTACTTACCGACGGAAAAAGCACATGAATTAATAGCCATCATGCTGCCAGAATTTCAACTGCGTAGTATGACACATTATGCATCCCCTAAAGCAAAAAAGTTGATTTGGCTTCGGCCGCCTATTTTTGCAAGCCTCGTTGCTGCCATTGGATTTTGGAAACCACTTTTCTTTATTCTTGGTGCGATTGTGTTGGTGTTTACTTATATCAACCGCATTCGAGAATACCGTCATACAGCGTTTCGGTTAGAAGATACACATGTGCAGCTTCGCTCAGGTGCCTTTACAGTAGAAACACTCGTAACGAAACGCGCAAAGTTGCTTGAATTGCAATTTGAGCGTTCTTTGCTACAGCGAATGTTTGGTGTCATGAGTGTAAAACTGACCAATCGTGCACACCCGGTTCACGTAACAACGTTATTAGATATCGATTCTTCTCTACAGCCGTTGATCACCTCTTGGTTTGAAGCGCGCACAAAAGATGTGGAGATTGATCCACATTCACAGTACAGTTCTTTAAAGCAAGAGGCTTGTCCGATTCCTTCTTACGTTGAAGTGAATAGCAAATAAATCACCTACCAGCAGCATATGAAATGATGCTGCTTTATTTTTTCAAAAACATCATGATAGTTAACCATTTATATCTTAATTGAAAAGGAAGCATCCAATCAGATCGATGCCCTGCTATCAAAATCAAACGAAAAATGCTTCGGTACCAAAATGGCACGACCGTCATTTGAGTAAATGCTATAAAAACGAAAAGCTTGAAATCCTTGATACATGCAAGGATTTCAAGCTTTTCACTCTTAGTGATTCCGACTGGGCTCGAACCAGCGACCTCCATCCTGTCAAAATAGAAGGGGAAAAAATAAGTTAATTAAACTATGTAAAATGAGATAACCAAAATTAAATATGTCTTGAAAACACGCGATATTTCAAAGGTTTTTTATTTAAGTGAGTTAATAAAAATTAAATAAATTAATTGTGTTAAAGTACCTCTTGTGCAAAGTTTGGTACCGTCAAGAATTTTGTGTAATGTAAGATAGATAGGGTATCTCTGAAATGGATTTGGAATGGATAGGGAACCGGTTTCCTTCACACAAGAGACTGAATATTCAGTCTCTTGTGTGGAAAGGGAAAATCCCCTTATTTTGTTTATTTACAATATTTGGTTAACAATAACGTTCTTCAAACATTCGTTGAAGGGCTTCTTGCGCTTCGGCAAATCCTCGCAACTTTCGCCCTGCCCATTTCTCGTTAAAGTCCTGTATCGTCAAATATACGACTTTTTCAGCGGCTTCTAAACTGCTCAAACTGTTCATCGGTTTTAGGCGTTTCCGAATCTCCTTGATCGTTCGTTCGATGGCATTGGTCGTATAAATCACACTTCGAATACTGCTTGGATAGTCCATAAAGGTGAGAAGGACATCCAACTCATTTGCCCAAGATTGGACTTCCCTTGGGTATTTGTGAGACCATTTGGATTGAAACTGTTGAAACATCTCCAATGCGATTTCTTTATTCGGAGAACGATAAATGAGTTTCAGGTCCTCCGCCATTTCGAATTGATCTTTTTTCCGAACACGGCTGAGGGTGTTGCGGACTTTGTGCACGACACAGCGCTGCACATCGGCTTTCGGATACACCGCCTTAAAGGCTTCCTCCAACCCCGGAAGGCCATCGAAGACGCCAAGAAGCACTTCCTTGACGCCTCTTTTGTAGAGCTGTTGGAGAATCTCCTGCCATACATAGGCGCTTTCTTGTCCTCCTACGAAGAAATCAAGAATTTCACGATACCCTTCTTCGTTCACCCCCAATACCACATAAATAACTTCTTTCTCTACCGTATCCCGGCGAAGTTTCACGTACAAGCCGTCCAAATATAAGACCGAATAACGCTGGTGTAGTGGACGAGCGTGCCATTTCTCGATGTCTTCCTTCACGACATCGGTAATCCGGCTGATCGTCGCAGGAGAATAGGTGCTTCCTAGAATTCGTTCGATAAACTTGCCAATTTCACGCGTGCTCATGCCACTTTGGTACATCCTAATGATTGCTTCCTCCAGCCAGCCCGTGTGCCGTTGGTAAGGGGCAAACAACTGTGTTTGAAATTCCCCGTTTCGGTCTCTTGGAACCAAAAGACCTTCAATCCGACCGTATTGCGTATCTAGATTTCTCTGATAGTAGCCGTTTCTCATATTCGACGTTCCAGCCTGTTCAATTTCGAGGAAATTTTTAATTTCTTCCCGCATGATCAGTTCTAATTTTTCCTTTACAAACTGACGAATAACACTTTCCAGTTGATTTGCCCAGTCTACATTCGGTATACTTTTAGACATAGGTAGGGTTCTCCTTTCTCTGGAATGTTTTGGTCCAAATCAGAGAATACCCTACCTTTTTTCTTTTGGTCTAGCAAAATGCTTTACACAAAATTTTATACATCATCGCAAGTTTTGTGCAGATTTTTCTGCGGTGTGTAGTATGTGGGTTTCTAAGTTAAGTCCGTATAATTGCGTAAAAAGGGAATAGAAAAAGAACCACGTTGCTTCCCCTTTGGTAGAATAAACAGTGGGACAAAAACACCAAACATAAAGAGGAATGCAACCATGGCTCAATATCATATTCCCGTAAATGATGAACTTTTGCACGGGTTATTGCTGAAAGATCAAAGATTGATTAAGCTACTCGAACAAGTTCTGAATCAAATCCTCGAAGAAGGGTTTAGATTGTCTGGCTATTGGCATTGCAGAAAACGAAAGAACAAGAAGCCCGCTCGGTGAATGAAGAGACTCCGGCGATGAAAAGAGAGGGATAACGGCTCACCCCTTTGACGTTTCAAGGAGAACGTGGAATACCGGAGCGAAGCGAGGATCTACCGCGAAAGCTCCTTGACAACATGATCATTTGTCCAGAAAGGCGACCGGCAAGGAGGCTTGCCGGACTTGCCTACTATACATCAAGTCATCAGGTTCCTGTTGTCTATCAAAGGGGAATTTACACAATAATTTGGACTTGGTCGAAGATAGTATACTGGTTCTTCCCTCTTCATAGGAATTCGGTCCACTTCAATTTTATCTTGCAGGCCTACTTTTACACCAAGCTCGAAATGAATAGTTCGATCTAATCTTTATACCTAGCCGTCAAATCTTTTCTAGTTCGTTTGTATAATATAAGAACTGTGCTTGTAATCACTAAAACGACAGATAAAACTTGAGCCATTTTTAAATTGTTTGTTAGCATTAAACTATCCGTTCTTATCCCTTCAATGAAAAATCTGCCAATTGAATACCATATAACATAAGTCAAGAATACTTCTCCACGTTTTAAGTTTAAACGTTGTAATGTCAATAAAATCAGAAAACCTATCAAGTTCCATAGAGACTCATACAAAAATGTTGGATGATAATAACTTCCTTCGATATACATTTGATTAATAATAAAATCTGGCAGCTGAAGGCTTTCTAAAAACTCTCTTGATACAGGTCCTCCATGTGCTTCCTGATTCATGAAGTTTCCCCAACGTCCAATCGCTTGCCCCAGTATAATGCTTGGTGCTGCGATATCTGCCAATTTCAAAAGCTCAAATTCTTTTTCTTTGCAAAAACGACAGTTGTGACAATAGCACCTATTAAAGCCCCATGAATGGCGATTCCGCCTTTCCATATGGCTATAATCTCATCGGGGTGTTGCGAATAATACGACCAATTAAAGATGACGTAATAAATTCTGGCACATATCAAAGCTATAGGGGCAGCCCATAATACAAGGTCAGTAAATACCTCTTTTTGTAATCCCCTTTTTACTGCTTCATTAGTAGCAATATACAATCCTAACAAGAGTCCTATACCAATAACAATTCCGTACCAACGAATACTTAAAGGACCTAATTCCAGTGCAATTGGATTTAGAGGTTTAATGGCTTCCATTTACTTACTAAAGTCTCCTTTCTATTCTTTTTCCCTGAATTTTCTAACATAGCAGCTAATATAGCTAATCTTGATTTCGTTATTTCTGCTGGTATGCCCATCGCTCTAAGACGCTTTACGATTTGAAGAACTCGCTTTTTATTATTCATTCGCTTCCAACCACCTCATTTGGCAGTGTAAAGTTAAGTTATTGACCGATATATTGAGTTTAGCGACTAAATGATTTAATTCTTGTACTTCTTCTGTCAGTGAAGACGTTGCAAAAGTAAAGTTCTTGATTGGATTTATAATTAATTGTTTGTGATTGAGACCAAATATTGTTTGTGTTTAACACAACCTCTTGCGAATGAGATTTCATTTATAGTTTTTACAATTTGTTGAAATACAGAAGCAGTTTCTTCAATTATATGGATGCCGGTTGTGACTTCTTTCTTCCCTTCCACAATAGAAACTGTTTGACTAACATCATAGACGATTTAATTAAAAATTACAGAATCCGTATTCCTGACTCTTGCCGTTTCAATTTTTGATTCTTACAGTTTTCATATCCTCTCCTAAATCAATTATTCTAACAACTAGATAAATGTATCTTAATAAATAAATTTGCAGAAATTATGTAGAAAACAAAATAATAAAAATAACTCATATTTTATACTCAATCGGCTCATCTTCATGTTAAGAAACGGTAATACTAATATTACTAATTATGTTCTAAATTACCAAAAATAGAAAAGCACCCAAAGCTAAATTTTTAGAAGCTTGGGTGCAAATAAGAAAGACAGGCATCGCAAATCAGTCAAATTAGGCTGGTAGCGACTGCTTGTCTTTTTATATACATTTGTAAAATCGTATTTCTTTTCCACATATACTTGATGCCAAATCATAAAAGCAAGGACGGTCCAGATTTTCCGGCTATGGTCTGCTTTATTTCTGTAATGTTCGTCTAGTAAACGATACAATACATCTTTATTAAATAAATGATCTGTTTCGCTTTCTTTTATCATATTTTTCGCCCAATCATACATCTCATTTTTTAACCAATAACGAATTGGCACTGGAAATCCTAGTTTTTTGCGATTTAAAACATGATCTGGAACAATTCCTTCTGCTGCTTTTCGTAAAATATATTTCGTCGTGCTGTTTGCCGTTTTCATTTCTGGAACGATTTTTGCCGCTACTTCAAATACCTTTTTATCTAAAAATGGAACTCGCAGCTCTAATGAATGGGCCATCGTCATTTTGTCCGCTTTCAATAAAATATCGCCTCGCAACCATGTATGAATATCAATATATTGCATCCGGTTTACAGGAGGATAATGAGTTGTTTCTTTATAAAAAGGAGCTGTAATATTTGTATGTTCTAATCCCCTCTTATATCCTTTTAACAGCTCTTGTTTTTCTGTTTCGCTATACATTTTCGCATTGCCGATATATCGTTCTTCCATTGGTGTTGTACCGCGCTCAATAAAGCTTTTTCCTTTTATTCCTTCCGGGAGTAGTCCCGCAATCACTCTCAACGCTGATTTAACCGCACTTGGCATTCGTTCAAAAAGTTCCAATGACTGCGGCTCACGGTAAATATTGTAACCGCCAAATAACTCGTCAGCTCCCTCACCGGAAAGAACGACCGTTACATGCTTTCTTGCTTCCCGGGCAACAAAATAAAGCGGCACTGCAGCGGGATCAGCAAGTGGATCATCCATATGCCACATAATTTTCAGCAATTCCTCCATATATTCCTCTGGTGAAATGACATAGCTAATATTCTCAACGCCTAGCTTTTCCGCTGTTTCCTTTGCCACATCAATTTCACTAAAGCCTTCCCGCTCAAAACCGACAGAAAACGTCTTGAGATGAGGATTGAATTGTTTCGCAATCGCTGCAATGAATGATGAATCAATTCCTCCTGATAAAAATGAGCCGACCGGTACATCGCTGCGCATATGTACCTTCACGGAATCAAACAGCGCGTCGCGAATTTCTTTGACAAGTTCATCTTCTGATTTGATGATAGGTTGGAATTTGGCTTTCCAGTAGCGATGAATGGTTAATTTTTCACCGATTTTTTTCTTCACATAGTGACCCGGCTCCAACTTTCGAATGCCAACAGACATCGTCATTGGCTCAGGTACATATTAGAATGTCAAATAATGCTGCAGTGAATCATAATCTAGTAAATCATTTTCAAGCGCGAGCAAAATACTTTTCTTTTCGGAAGCAAAAAAGGTACGATCCCCCTGTTCCATGTAGAAAAATGGTTTTATGCCAAACGGGTCACGTGCCGCAAAAATGGTTTTCTCTTGTTTGTCCCAGATGACGAAAGCAAACATACCTCGAAGCTTTTCTACAGCTTTTTCTTTTTCAGCATTATAAAGAGCAATAATGACTTCGGTATCGGAATGAGTAGTAAATTTATATCCCTTTGCAAGCAATTCTTCTCGCAATTCCACATAGTTGTAGATTTCCCCATTAAATATGATCCAATATCGCTCATTTTCATAGGACAATGGCTGATGCCCTGCCTCAAGATCAATAATACTCAAGCGTCGAAATCCAAAATTCACGTATTCATCAAAAAATAACCATCATCGTCAGGACCGCGATGAGTAATAATATTATTCATTTCTTGAAACGTTTCTTTCCATTTTTCATCGATGATTCTTGGATGATCATGAATGCAACCAATAAAACCGCACATTATGTTGTTATTCCCCCACTTTATCAAATTTAAATTTTATAGATTTTATCAAGACTTGGGTTAGCAAAATATTATATTTTGATCTTATTTAAATTTAACAAACTCTATTTTTATACCATCTATAGGTTCCTGTAATGGACTTTTTACATAAATTATTCCTCCTGAAACCTGTTTGCGATATTTTCATTCCTCTAACATATTAAAACAATAAAATGTGGAGAATTTATGGACTCTTTTGAGATTGTTACATCATTACATGATAAGAATCATCTCCATTGTTTCTGCAAATTTAGTCCATAATATAAAAACTGCATGTTTAACAAAGGGGTTGCAGCTGCCATGTTAGGGATTATATTTTTTTAGATTTTATGATTGTTTCACTTTCTATTTTTCTTTTGCGAAAGTCAACCAATGAGAAGTTATATAAACTAGCAATAGGGTCCTATATCGTTTTTTTCTATTGTTTTTAACTCTATTTGTCCATTATGTAAATTCTGAAAATATGGTCGATGCTCAGGCGTGTTGATTATCCAATAAAATCCAAAGGGTATAGAAAAAAGAGCACCTTTCCTGTAGAATGTGAGTAGCGACACAAACAAACCCAGGAGGTGCTCTCTATGAACAAGCATACCACACTCCCGAATTTGATGCAAAAACTTGTTTCGGATGAAGAGATTCAACTGATTGCCGAAGCGGTTGGGTATCGTGATTCGTCTCGAACCTTTACGTTGCGCGAGTTGATTCACTTCTTCCTGCTGGCCGCCATGCATCAATGGAAAAGCTTTCGCCACGGAGCCGATGTGGGGCCTCTGTATGGATTGCCGCGATTCCATTATTCAACTGTATCCAAGAAAGCGAAAGAAGTTCCCTATGACATCATGAAACGCTTGTTGGCGTTGATCATTTCCAAGTGCAACCGCCAAACCCGCCGCTCGCTTCGGTTTCCCAAACCGCTTCGGGTGGTGGATTCGACGACCGTCACGGTCGGGAAAAACCGCCTGCCATGGGCGCCGTATCACGGCGAACGCGCCGGAGTGAAGCTGCACGTCGCGTATTCGCCGGAATCCTCGTTGCCGGCAGACGTGGTGGAAACCATCGGACTGCGTCATGATGGCCCGGTGGGAGAACAGTTGACGAACGCTCAACAAGTGCTGGTGGAAGACCGGGCGTATTTCAAAATCGAACGCCTCGATCGATTTGTGGAGCAGCATCAGCTCTTTGTCATTCGGATGAAGGACAACATCGAACTTCATCAGAAAAAAAGCTTGAAACGCCTTTCCAGCACATCCTCATCGGTTCAAGCCGACTTCACGTGCCAGTTGGGGACGAAACAATGCCGCTCCACCAAGCGTCACCGGGTGGTGATCTTTCGAGATGCGAATGGCCGCGACATTCGGGTCGTGACGAACCTCTTCCATGCGTCTGCGGAAACCATTGCCGACATGTACCAACAACGTTGGACTGTTGAGGTCTTTTTCCGTTGGGTGAAGCAATATCTGAATGTCCCGACCTTGTTTGGCACGACGGAAAATGCGGTATACAACCAACTGTTTGCGGCGTTCATCGCGTATGTGTTGCTGCGATGGCTGTATGATCAAACCAAAAAACAGACGAACGTCTCTCTTTCCTTCATTTCGTTCGTTCGCCGTTTTTTCTCTGGGCAGCTTCCTCTCGATTGGAAATCCGGGATGGCCGCTGCTTTGTTTGAGTATGCCCAAATTTATGGAAGGCGTATGTCTAATTTTGGATAATCAACACTCGTGAATGTAAATAAAAGTAATTGAAAAACAAGAGAGATGAGTATACCCCAACTTGGTTTATTGAGAATGTTCTTGTTTTTAATGCTCAAAGTAATACCAACAGTACAAGCAATAAAAACAAGTATCATTACAAATGTCATAATTAAACCCATCATAAGTCCTCTCCAATACTTTTTATATTTATTTTACATTAAAATTACCAACTACCTCCTTTAAAAACCAAAATTTGATATAATGTAGTCCATGTATCTAACAACCTATAAAAATCCCTTTCAGACTTTGTTTCGAAGGAATTTCTTATTCACATAGCTTATAGATTATAAAAGATGAAATAGAAGTACGGCAACAATTTATTCTATTTCGGACCACTACGGTAGAATGCCTTGCGTACCAAGCAATTCGGTAAATAAAAGACAGCAGTTTAAGCGTAATTACTGTACCGAAGATTATTTCGGTTAAAATAAATCATCTTATGACCCCATATTTTATGAATCGTTGCTGTACCCCATCTTCATCGTTTCATCTATTGTTTAATAATCAATATCTTCATCATGATTA
The DNA here is from genome assembly GCF_014679705.1 of Geobacillus sp. 47C-IIb. Classification (NCBI taxonomy): domain Bacteria; kingdom Bacillati; phylum Bacillota; class Bacilli; order Caryophanales; family Anoxybacillaceae; genus Geobacillus; species Geobacillus sp. 47C-IIb. The sequence continues at coordinate 2,817,707 of NZ_CP061473.1, read as the reverse complement.
AATGCAATTCCCGCAGAAAAGAACGCAGAAAAGAATGTAATTTTCCTACTTTGTAATTTATCTCGAGACACCTCATAAATTTAACCTTAAATGTCTAAACATGCAACCAACATCCAACATTCGATCGTATGAAGATCCATGACCTGGAAGAGGCTCAAACACAGTAACATTATGTATGTCGTTATCATGAAAGCTTGTTATTCCATTCCTGTTATTAAGCTTGACTACATCAATACTATAAACATGATGATTCGAACCATATAAATCAATCTGTGTAATTTCACAGTCTATTGCTTCGAAATATAGGTATAGAGACTTAGCATATGTATTCTGTAAATGTTGTGAAGTGTTAGCAACACTCATTTTTGTTTCTTTTGCCAATCTTTCCACTGATTTTGGGCCCTGTGCTAGTAAGTCTAACAACTCGATTCTTTTTGGACTGGATAATGTCTTTCCAATACGCGCAAACTGTTCATAAACGAAATCTTTAAACTCTCTCGGATTCAATTTTTCATCCCCATCTAAAAACAAATTTAACTATTCAATTGATTAATTGAATTCTATCGCAAAAAATTTTTTGTAAATAAATTGTTAAAAGATTTGCCTTATTTTATATTCAAATCCCTAGTCTTCGCCATAAAAATCCCTCCCAGATAGACTCCTAAGAACATCATATCAACTGTTCTCTTTTTTACTGTCTATCTGTAGGGGATAATCCATTCCATGGAAGCACTCTGCTTATATTTGCAGAGTGCTTTTTAATTAAAACAAGACTATGGATGTGCTAAAAGTACGTTTTGTTTGTTAATTAGTTAATAATTATACCACGAGTGTTGATTATCCAAAATTAGACATACGCCTTCCATAAATTTGGGCATACTCAAACAAAGCAGCGGCCATCCCGGATTTCCAATCGAGAGGAAGCTGCCCAGAGAAAAAACGGCGAACGAACGAAATGAAGGAAAGAGAGACGTTCGTCTGTTTTTTGGTTTGATCATACAGCCATCGCAGCAACACATACGCGATGAACGCCGCAAACAGTTGGTTGTATACCGCATTTTCCGTCGTGCCAAACAAGGTCGGGACATTCAGATATTGCTTCACCCAACGGAAAAAGACCTCAACAGTCCAACGTTGTTGGTACATGTCGGCAATGGTTTCCGCAGACGCATGGAAGAGGTTCGTCACGACCCGAATGTCGCGGCCATTCGCATCTCGAAAGATCACCACCCGGTGACGCTTGGTGGAGCGGCATTGTTTCGTCCCCAACTGGCACGTGAAGTCGGCTTGAACCGATGAGGATGTGCTGGAAAGGCGTTTCAAGCTTTTTTTCTGATGAAGTTCGATGTTGTCCTTCATCCGAATGACAAAGAGCTGATGCTGCTCCACAAATCGATCGAGGCGTTCGATTTTGAAATACGCCCGGTCTTCCACCAGCACTTGTTGAGCGTTCGTCAACTGTTCTCCCACCGGGCCATCATGACGCAGTCCGATGGTTTCCACCACGTCTGCCGGCAACGAGGATTCCGGCGAATACGCGACGTGCAGCTTCACTCCGGCGCGTTCGCCGTGATACGGCGCCCATGGCAGGCGGTTTTTCCCGACCGTGACGGTCGTCGAATCCACCACCCGAAGCGGTTTGGGAAACCGAAGCGAACGGCGGGTTTGGCGGTTGCACTTGGAAATGATCAACGCCAACAAGCGTTTCATGATGTCATAGGGAACTTCTTTCGCTTTCTTGGATACAGTTGAATAATGGAATCGCGGCAATCCATACAGAGGCCCCACATCGGCTCCGTGGCGAAAGCTTTTCCATTGATGCATGGCGGCCAGCAGGAAGAAGTGAATCAACTCGCGCAACGTAAAGGTTCGAGACGAATCACGATACCCAACCGCTTCGGCAATCAGTTGAATCTCTTCATCCGAAACAAGTTTTTGCATCAAATTCGGGAGTGTGGTATGCTTGTTCATAGAGAGCACCTCCTGGGTTTGTTTGTGTCGCTACTCACATTCTACAGGAAAGGTGCTCTTTTTTCTATACCCTTTGGATTTTATTGGATAATCAACACGCCTGCAACTAAACGATATTACTCCTTTAATGGTTCAACGGTTTATTGATAGCCTTCATCAGAGATATTCCAGCGGTTATGTAAAAAGAATTTACAGCATACTACGGAAAGGATTAAATGATGCTGTTAATTTGGAATTGATTCGACGAAATGTCGCCGATCAGATTGAAAAACCGCGTGAACAGAGAGAAAAAACCAATTGAGGTATTTACAGTTGAAGAATTAAAAGAATTTATTAAGATAGCGGAAAAGACAACTCGCTATGCCATTGCCTTTAAAATTCTGGCTCATACCGGAATGCGACGCGGAGAATTGCTCGCTTTAACGTGGGACGATATTGATTTTGAAAGAAAAACAATCAGAATAAATAAAACACTTCTTAAACATCAACGAACGGTTCAACACTCTACAAAAACGAAGCAATCTACAAGAGTGATTGCTATTAGCAACTATCTTGTGGAGGAATTGAAAAAACATAAACAAATACAAGAAATTGAAAAAGCAGAGAACGAAAACTATGAGGACAACAACTTAGTTATTTGCACAGTAAACGGAACAAGTGTGTATGTAGATAACTTAACACGGGCATTCCGAAATACTTATAAAAAGATGAAATTAGAAAAGGATATTACATTGCACTCATTAAGGCATACACATGCAACTTTGCTGTTACAACAAAATGTTCATATGAAGGTCGTTTCGGAACGGTTAGGACATGCGAGTATCAAAATGACAATGGATACTTACTCTCATTTGCTTCCAAGCATACAAGAAACAGCAGCCGAAAAATTCGAACAATTGTTTGAGGAGGAATAAAGTTTTAAATCAATCACTCCAAAAATCACACCAAGTCACCAAAAACACCAAAAATAACGAATGACAACAGAAATAAAAAATCCCTTGAAGCCTTGTGGCTCAAGGGATTTCACTTGATGATTCCGACTGGGCTCGAACCAGCGACCTCCACCCTGTCAAGGTGGCGCTCTCCCAGCTGAGCTACGGAATCATATTTTGTTGTTCGCTATCGAACACATTTTTAATTATATAGACGAGCATACAGGTTGTCAACAACTTTTTTTAAAAAATCGATGTTCATGATGAAAAAAGGTAATGAAAAGGGGAAGGCGCCTTCCCCTAAACAAATAATCCGTGTTGGAACGGTTCGAGCAAGAGCGGAGTGTATTGGCGGCGGGCGGCTTCGTATTGCTCAATGATGCGGCTGCGCTGTTCTTCGGCGAGGGCCACTGTTTTGACCAATTCCGTGTCAAGCTGCGGGCTAGCGGTGGAAATGACATACTGTTCGAAGCCGAGCGAGGCGGCGAAATCGAAGACTTTAAACCGGTAGCCGAGCATGACGGCCGGAACGCGAGCAGCAAGGGACAACAAGTTGGCATGGAGCTTAAAGTTGACGGTGGCTGTCAATGGGCGGAGCCGCTCGATGAGCTGTTGTTCGTTGTATAACGTGCGGTCGAAGGTGACGCGCTCCGGGCAATTGATTTTCTTGTACAGCCGCTCGCAGGCGGAGCGATCGCTCGGCCAGACGATGTACAAGTAAATCCGGTAACCAGCGTCAATCCACGTTTTGGCGGCGCGGACGAGTGCGTCTTCGACGAGCGCTTCGTTTTGCCCGAACAAGCGGTTATACGTCGTCCCCCAGTTAATGCCGATTGTTTTTTCTGTCTTTGGCTGCTCAGCGGGCATAGCGGGTGATAGAAGCAGTCCGGGATCGCCGATGACACGGACGTTTGGAGGACAAGCGTCTAACGTGTCCAAGGCCGCTTTGCTGAGTGGGCCACGGATGCCAGCAAAGGCGGCCGAGGCAAGGACCGTGCGAAAGAGTTCGGCGTCTTTGGCGGAAAAATGATGGTTGAGTGCTGGCTTGGCACCCGCGCGCAAGGCGTCCGTTTCCATCGGGCCGATCCAGTCGATGCCGGTTCCCCATATCCAGATTGGTTTTCCTGCTTCGTGCGCTTGACGCAAAACGGCCATATAGCCCGGAAGCAAGAGCGAACCGCTGCCGAGGACGATGGCGTCATAAGGGCTCGTGTCTTTCCAATTGACCTTAGGCGTTGACGGAACGATCTGAACGCCTGGGGCGTACTGGCGAGCCGAGGCGGCGAAGACGTTCCATAACAGTTCATCACCGATGTTTTGAAATCCAAGCCAACCGATATACAGCACTTTTTTCATTGTTTCGCTTCCCCTTTCAGCAATGATTCATAGACGTTAAGCACTTGATCCACACACGTTTGAATATTGAACTGGCGCATGACCCACTCCCGCCCGGCCTGGCCGAGCTGTTCGAGATATAAGGGGGATCGAAGAAGGTGTTTCATGTCTTGGGAAAGGATGTAGCGGCTGCAATCTTGACGTGAGCCATGATCGCCGAAGTAGCATTCCCATGCGTCCTTATAGGAGTTTGGTTCGACGAGGCCGAAGTAGCCGTGGTTGCCGGCGGCAAGCACCGGTTTGCCGCATGCCATTGCTTCTAAGGCGACTCTCCCAGTGCCGACGACAAGATCGGCAAGCGAATAGTATGGCGCCATGTCCCCTTGTTCACCAACAAGATGAATAAACGTCGCGCGACACGTTTGGTGGATGAGACGGGTAAGGTTCTCGGCGTCGGAAAAGCGCGGACCGTCTCCGACAACAACGACGTACAAGTTCGGAAACAGCGGTTTGAGATCTTTGCACGCTTTTAACACCATAAAGCAAATGCGCGCTTTTGCCCAGGCGAGCCGGCTACTGTAGACGATGACAAGGGCATCGTCTGGGATGCCGAGCGCCTGCCGTCCCTGACGGCCAAGCGGTGCGAACTCGTTCGTGTCAATGCCGTTCGGAATGAGAAACCGCTTCGCGATCATCGGGCGGATATGGCGCTCGACAGGTGGGCTGACAGCGATAGCAGCTGACGCTAAGCGGAGCATCGTTTCCAATTCGGAAAGTGGATAGTATGTGCCATGAGCGGTAAAGACAACCGGGACGCCGCAACGGTTCGCTGCAAGGGCAGTGAGGATGCCGGATGGGGTTTGATGGGTGTGAACGATCGAGATGTTTTCCTTCTTTATCACCGCCTCAAGCTGCTCAATGATCTGTTCTTTTCGCTGCTCGTCAATGTTGATCACCGTTGGAAAATCAATGAAGTAAAGCGGACAGCCAACTGCCTCGAAGCGGGAAGCGAGCGCCCCATTTCGGGCGGCGACAGCGATGTGAATACCGCGGGCTGCCATTTCTTTTGCCAAACTTAAGGCGTGTGTTTCTGTTCCTCCGAAATCAAGGCCGTCTAGCACCATCAATACACGCATCATCCTCAACCTCTTTTCCCGTAAAATTGACGCGAGCGTTGCTTCGGATGGCTGCGGTAATAATAAAGGATATCAGGCAAGTTATCGATTTCGAGCTTCGCGTTTAAAAACTTGACGATAAACTCATAGTCTTCCGCACCTCGAATGCGTCTTGTCGGCCCGCCGAGCCGGTCGAATACTTCACCGCGGAACATAATCGTTCCGTGGCAAACGCAATGTTTGCCTTGGGCGTATACACGGCGGATGTTGTCGCTTCCGTACGCCAGCCAGTTAGCGGGGGTTTGGCGCTCAAAATGGCCGTCGGGAAAGAAAGCGTATTTGGTGCCGACTAAGGCGATGTTTGGGTGCTCGCGCAAAAAGGAAAGCTGTTTTTCCAACCGCTCAGGGTGGGAAATATCGTCGGCATCATGAACAGCAATGTACTCTCCGATGCTTGAAAAATAGCCGACCGTTACCGCCCCGGCAAAGCCAATGTTGCGGGGTAGCTTAATATACATGATCGAAAAAAATGGCGAATGTTGTTCCATCCATTGTTTTACCGTTTCTTCGCTTTGATCCGTGGAACCATCATCGACAATAATGACCTCAAACTGTTGGTATGTTTGCCTAGCAAGCCCGTCAAGACAATCTTGAATGTAACGGGAAGCATTATAGCATGGAATGACGACGCTAATAAAATCGCTTTTTCGCTTTGATTCCATCATCAATCCCCTCTTCTACTATCCAGTTTTCTTCTTATACTATATATCCAGTTTTCTTCTTAGCGGTGAGAGGCGATCGTTGATTTGTAAAAAAATAGGATAATATTACTTTCCCCTCTACCATCTTTCCTAACAAAATTCGACCTTTCCCCCATACCTGCCACTAAAAAAAATCGTTCTTTTTTCCGTGGATACGTACCCGTGTCGAATAAGAGCACGGTGCATATACGTAGTTAACGTATCGAAATCACAGGAAGGAGGAAAACACATTGAGCTCTAAACATTTACACCATGCGTCAAAAGAGATGAAAAAAATCCGTACATGGCTTGAAAAACTAGATTTGGACGATTCGACATTGGAACAGATCCATTCTTTGTTACAAGAGCGCAAAGGTGATGTGGAACAAATTTTGAAAAGAATGCGTGGTGAGGGACAAGAACAGCGTGCTCTTTTAGCAGATGAAAGGGAGTTGTTGCAGAAGATTTGTGACGCGCTGCATACCGGTACATCGTTAATAGGCGATATTCGCGATGAACTTAACGACTTGATCGGTGAAACGGTAGAAATTACGGTCAATTTCGGGCTCGTGACCGGCACCGTCAGGGCAGTCCGAATCGATTATGTTGTGCTTGAAGATGCGCTCGGCCGTTTCGTCTACCTTCCGTTTACCAACATTCAAGCCGTCGCCCTATTAGACTGAAAGGAGGGAGGAAACGATGAACTTTTCGCTCCTATTGATACTGCAGCTCCGCCGCTTGATCGGCGAGACGCTCCAAGTCGCAACCGATAACAACTTGTTTGAAGGAAAATTGACTGCTGTTGGGAATGGAATTATTCAACTGCAAGCCGAAGCAGGTGAATATGAGCAGGAAACACGAACGGTCTTGATTCAACTTTCGGCCATTAACTTTGTTCGCGAGCTGTAACAACAAAGAGTATAAGGTATGCATCCGCCGAAACCTCACATACCTTATCAAACAATGAAAAACGGCTATGCTGTTACAGCATAGCCACAGACTGTTGACAAAATGGGTTTCAGACGAATGTCTGAAACCCATTTTGTTCCATAAATAGACTATGTTTTCAAAAAAAGTGGGTAGGATGGGAAGCCATGCAAAGGAAAAGAAAGGGCGGTGCTTCGCCTTCCATAGGTAATTCGCCAGTTTTTTTAAATTCATGGCAGCACAAACAAGCATCGCCTGCGCCTCATTTTTTTCCAATCCCCGGTAATGCGTCCAGCGCAGACCATGCTTCTCTTTCATATCGGCGAAATCCCGTTCAATCGTCTCTTTTCGGAGGGCATAGAGTTCCCGGTATTCCGGAACATACCGCAAATGCTCTGCTTCTTCATAGTAGTCCTGCCATACGTGGCGAGTGACTACTTTGGTGTAGCTCTTGCTTTGCGTGCACTGATGAAGATACGGACAGCTTCGGCACACCGCCGGGTCCGATTTGTATTCCCGGTACCCTTCCCGATTCGTAGTAGAGTAAGATAGAACTTGATCATTGGGGCATAGATAACAATCAAAATATTCGTCATACACAAAATCTGATTTCCGAAAGAATCCATCTTTTGTTTTCGGGCGAGTGTACGGCCAAATCGGCTTTACCCCTTGTTCGAGTAAATACTTGGCAATGGCAGGAGTTTTATATCCTGCGTCTACACACACGGCTTCCGGACATGATTGGATTTCCCGTTTCACTCGTTCGAACAGCACAAAAAACGCTTGACTGTCATGGACGTTGGCTGCCGTCACGTAGGTCTGTAGAATCCATCCGTTGCGATCACAAGCTGTATGATACGAATAGGCAAACACTCGCTCCCGTTCATTTTTCACCAACAGTCCGCTCTCCGGATCCGTTTTGCTTACTTTTACTTCCCGTTTTTTTTTTTCTCAGATGGCAACGGCGATTTTCCATGAGCGATCCGATCCCGTTCGATTTCTTTTTCGAGTTCCTGTTGGTAGGCTTTGGCTTCGACTTCTGCCATTTCCGTTGTAAACTTCTTTTTTATTGGCGCTTGCTTTGACATGAGTGGAGTCTACGTACAAGACACTCGAATCTACCAATCCGTGTTCAAAGGCTTCTTTTAAAATCCGTGAAAAAATTTGATGGAATACATCCGTTCCAGCGAAACGACGCGCATAGTTTTTACTTGGCGTCGAGTGATGAGGAACGGGATCATGAAGACTAAGTCCTAAAAACCAACGGTAGGCGACGTTGGTTCGGATTTGTTCGACGGTTTCACGCATGGAGCGAATCCCAAATACATACTGAATCAAATACATTTTAAACAACATCACTGGATCAATGCTCGGACGTCCATGATCAGGAGAGTAGAGATCTTTCACCACATCATAGATAAAAGAAAAATCAATGGCCGCATCCAGCTTTCTTACCAAGTGATCCTCTGGAACCAGATCATCCAGTTTCACCGTGGTTTCGGTATAGCGCCCATCTTCTTGGTGTGGCCGAAGCATCGTTCCTTTCCTCCATTTCTCCCTCGTCTTACCTTCATAATAAAACAGCTTGTCGACTTTGTCGACAAGCTGCGGCTATGCTGTTACAGCATAGCCATTTTTTTACTTTCTTTCATCGCGCCGGAATCGACGAGCGCTCGTTGACAAATGATAGCGCCTGCTCAAAATCGGCGATCAAATCGTTGAGATCCTCAAGCCCGACGCTCAACCGCAACAGTCCGTCGGTAATGCCGCGTCGCAGCCGCTCGTCTTTCGGCATGGCGGCATGTGACATTTTCGCTGGATACGATAAAATCGATTCAACAGCGCCAAGACTGACGGCGAACACCGGTAAGCGAACGTTTCGGACGAACGTCCGGGCCGCTTCTTCATCCGCCAGGCGGAACGACAGCACAGCGCCGAACCCAGCCGCTTGATTGCGCTGGATCGCATGGCCCGGGTGGTGGGACAATCCTGGATAGTACACTTCCTCTACTTTGGGATGGCGCGTCAAATAGGCAGCAAGGGCGGCCGCTGATTCAGACGACTGTTTCAGCCGGACATGGAGTGTTTTTACACCGCGCAGCACAAGCCAAGCATCTTGGACGCCAAGGACAGCGCCAAAGGCGTTTTGCAATTTGTATAGCTGTTTGCCGAGCTCCTCGTCTTTTACGACCGCCAACCCGGCAACGACGTCGCTATGGCCGGCTAAAAACTTCGTCGCACTATGAAGCACAACATCGACGCCGAGATCCAACGGCCGCTGCAACGCTGGGGTCATGAACGTATTGTCCAGAAAAGTTAAACAGCCATGCGCTTTCGCCAACTTGACGACACCGCGAATGTCGGTCACTTTTAAGAGCGGATTGGACGGCGTTTCCATATAAATGACCTTTGTGTTCGGCCGGATGTTTTCCGCCACTGCTTCAAGGTCCGTCATGTCAACGAACGTATATTCGATACCAAAGCGATTAAGCACCTCGGTAATCATCCGGTATGTGCCGCCGTAGACATCTTCCGTCACGAGCACATGGTCGCCCTTTGACAGGAGCAAAAATGCTGTGGAAATGGCAGCCATGCCAGAAGCAAATGCAAACCCGCGCACACCGCCTTCCAATGCGGCAATCGTTTCTTCAAGCGCCTCGCGCGTCGGATTGCCGGAGCGGCTGTAGTCGTATTTGCCGAATGAGTCGAAATCGAACTGATGGAACGTGGATGCATGCTGGATCGGCACGCTCACCGCCCCTGTATGTCGATCGACTTTCCATTTGTTATGGAGCAATTTCGTCGAAAACGACCATTCCCGTTCCATCGCTCACACCTCTTTCATGTTTTTCAATGCCTGCGCTAAATCAGCGATCAAATCGTCGGCATGCTCGATACCGACCGAGAAACGGAGCAGACGGTTGCAAACACCGTTTTGGATGCGGATTTCTTCCGGAATATCAGCGTGCGTCTGCGTCGCCGGATACGTGATAAAGCTTTCGACCCCGCCTAGGCTTTCCGCGAACGTAATGAGACGCAAACATCGCAAAAAACCGTTCACCCATTTTTCATCGGCAATCCGGAACGACAACATTCCCCCTCTTCCCGGGTATAGCACATCAGTGACCTCTTCGTGTTCACGCAAAAAGGAGCAGATGCGCTTGGCGTTTTCTTCATGCTGGCGCATCCGCAGCGCCAACGTTTTCATCCCGCGAATCAACAGCCATGAATCAAACGGCGACAAAACGGCGCCGATGGCGTTATGGTACTCCGCCAAGCGCTGACAGAGCTCTTCGCCCTTAGCAACAACTAGACCAGCTAAGACGTCGTTATGGCCGCCTAAATATTTCGTGGCGCTATGGATGACAATATCAGCCCCTTGTTCGATCGGGCGTTGAAGCACTGGCGTATAAAACGTGTTGTCAACGATCAGTAAAAGCCCATACCGCCTAGCGAGCTCTGAGACGGCGCGGATATCGGTCTCATGCATAAGCGGGTTTGTTGGAGTTTCCAAAAAGATTGCTTTCGTCCGTTCCGTGATTTTTTCTTCCACGGCATCCAAATCAGCAAAATCAACGTAATGAAATCCGAGGCCGTATTTACGCCAGCCGCGCTCAAACAGTCGGTACGTGCCGCCGTAAAGGTCGGCCGATACGAGAAACTCGTCTCCGCTCTCAAACAAGGCGAGCACTGTCTGAATGGCGGCCATGCCGGAACTGAACGCATAGCCTTGGTCACCACCTTCAAGCCTCGCGATCGCCTCTTCGACGATTTTGCGCGTCGGATTGCCGGTGCGGATGTAGTCAAACCCGGTGGACTCTCCAATGCCGGCATGGCGGTAGGCGGTGGAAAAATAAACCGGCGGGTTGACCGTCCCCGTCACCGTTTCGCTCCGATTGCCAATTTGCGCCAACAATGTCTCCAGTTTCTTCATCTCATCTCTCTCCTTCTGCCGAAAAATTCCCTTCCGACGGATAGGGTGTCTGAAGCGTACCGCTGCTTGTCTCGGCAGCCAAGCACCTCGTTTTCGGATCGACTCACAAGTCAGCGGATCAATCACCCAAAAAAAGGAAAATAAAAAAGTCTTCTAAGAAGAAGACTTTTCCATATCCATGGTCACGCTTCTTCTTATCTGCCGAATTGAATACTCAATTCGCTGGATTTAGCACCTGGCCGATTTCCGGCTGGTTGCTGAAGCTTCACAGGGCCAGTTCCCTCCGCTTCTCTTGATAAGAATAGGACGTATATTCAATTTTGTTAATTTATAAAAAAATGTAACGCATTCCGGCCGTTTTTGCAAGTCATTTTTTTGACATTGGCAATGTTCGGCAAATTGATGAAAAATTCGAGCCCTTCATTAACATCTTTTCGCCCAAATATGTTACAATAACAGGTGAACTTACCGTTTTCATGGAGGATGGTCATGGCAATCGCAGCAGGAATAATGCGTGATTATGCGCTTTACAGCGGAGAACTTCAAGAGAAAATCGAACTACTTGTTTATTTGCCAAGCAATTTTTCTCCGCTTCACAAATATTCTTTACTAATCGCTCAAGACGGCAAAGATTATTTTATGTATGGAAAAGTGAAACGCGTCATCGAAACGCTCATGGAGGAAGGAACGATCGACCGGACGATCGTCGTCGGCATCCCATATCGGAATGTGAACGACCGCTACGAGAAATATCACCCAGCGGGGCAAAAACACGAAGCGTACATTCGTTTTTTAGCTCATGAACTCGTTCCGTTTTTGGACCATGAGCTACCGACCTATCAAATGGGCAAAGGCCGGGCGCTGATCGGCGATTCGCTCGGTGGAACGATCTCGTTGCTAGCTGGATTGTTGTATCCGCATACATTTGGAAACATCGCCATGCAGTCCCCTTATATCGATGACTCAGTGCTGGCGCGTATCCGCGCGTTCCGTGATCCGTCACTTCTTTCGATTTACCATTCCGTCGGCACGGAAGAAACAGCCGTGAAAACAACGGACGGCCATGTGCGCGACTTTATTACACCAAATCGGGTGGCGCGAGACTTGTTTATGGAAAAACAATTCGCCTATACGTACCATGAGTTTGCCGGCGGTCATGCGTGGACGTATTGGCAGCCTGACTTACCGAGAGCTGTATCCGCTATTTTGTCGCTGTAAACACATAGAAAAACAACCATCTAAGGAGGGAAATCGGGATGAAGTACGGCATTGTATTATTTCCATCAAAATGCATTCAAGATTTTGCCAACTCTTACCGAAAACGGTATGACAGCCATTACGCTCTTATTCCGCCGCACATCACGTTAAAATATCCGTTTGAAGCGAATGAGGGGCAATTGAAAGAGATGACGAAAGAATTGCACCGTATCGCAGCGGAAACTCCTCCAATCCCCATCAAAGTGACAAAATTCAGCTCGTTTTACCCGACGAGCAACATCATTTATTTGAAAGTGGAGCCAAACGACGTGCTTAAGCACCTCCATGAACAGCTGCACAGTGGCCTGTTCGCCGGCAAGCCAGAATTTGCATTCGTGCCGCACATTACGATCGGCCGTGATTTACCGGGGGCGGAATACGCCGATGTCTACAGCCAAGTGAAGCTGCAACACGTACATTTTGAAGAGACGATCGACCGCTTCCATCTCCTTTACCAGCTCGAAAACGGATCATGGACCGTGTATGACACATTTGTCGTTGGAGGAAAGGAAACGGTATAATGAACATCGCCATTGGAACAACAAAAGATCGCTCCTTGTACGAGGACGCTTTGCACGTCCGCCGGCTCGTATTTATCGAGGAACAAAACGTGCCGGAAGAGGACGAAATCGATGCGTTCGAGCAAGAATCGTCCCATCTTGTTTTATATGATGGCGAAAAACCGGTCGCGGCCGGCCGACTGCGCTTCATCGACGAAGGGGTTGGCAAAATTGAGCGCATTTGCGTTTTGCCGTCCTACCGCGGCCGCGGCGTTGGACAAATGGTGATGGCGGCCATTGAACAGCTCGCGAAAACAAAAGGGGCGAAAAAAGTGAAGCTGAACGCCCAAACTCACGCCGAACCGTTTTACAAAAAACTCGGCTATGAGGTGATATCCGACGTGTTTATGGACGCCGGCATTCCGCACGTCACAATGGTGAAATCGCTTGAATAATAAGGGAGCTTGCATCTGCACAGCTCCCTTTTGCTTATTTTTTATTGTTCAGCATATTGGCGATCGTATTAAAGTCAATTTGTTTGCCGCTATGGACGATCGTTTTGACGATTTGGTCTTCAAGTTCTTTCGGCACTCTCCGATTAGCGATTTGAGCAACCCGCTTCACTACTTGGCGCACTGTTTTTTCATCGCTGAAATTGGCGTTTTGCAGCGAGTTGGCAAGCTCAAAAATATCTTTCATATTGACGCCTGTTTTCTTTTCAATGTTTTTAAAAAATTGCTGATCCATCTTCCCGCCTCCTTCTCCCTGTATATCGTATGATGCCTCTACAAGAAGGTGCATCAAATGAGGAAAGAAAAATACGAGCCGCTCCGCAGCACCGAAACGACCCGTATCGGATTCGTTTTTTCCATTAGCCGACAAATGCAGCGCCGACAATGATCAACAAGATGAACAAGACGACAATCAACACAAAGCCACCGCCATAGCCATAGCCGCCATAGCCGTAGCCACCATAACCGTAGCCTCCATAGCCGCAGAAGCCCATCCTCGTGCACCTCCTTCTTCGTTTACTGTATTGTATTCATCGGCTCGAGGTAGCGTATGGGCGCACGCGCCATTTTGTCATCCAAATAAGCGGAACAGCATAGCAAACTCCTTTTCCTTTTTCGCAAACCATTGTTCAATGTAATTTAGGTTGCCTTGTACGCTTTGTAAAAACCCATTGTTTAGTTTTTCGATTTCTTGCAGCTGTTTATTGAAATCGTTCCCCCACTGTTCAAACAGACGGATGAATTGTTCGTGTCCTTCTTTCCTTGATGCCACCCATGCTTCCAGCGCCTTTTCCAGCTCTTTGCTCACACCTTTCCCCCCTTTCTTTCTGTTGTATGCAAGACGGGGGGCCGAATGTGAAGGCGTTCCTGTTCTTTTTTACCGCACCATATGGTAAAGTAAAGGATGACAACATGAAATGGAGGGAACACGCATGAAAGCCATTGAAACGAACGATCAGTTCACAGCGGCTATTTCTGGCAGCAAACCAGCTGTCATCAAATTTTACACCACTTGGTGCCCTGATTGTGTACGCTTGAACATGTTCATCGATGACATCATTCGTGATTACGATCAATATGATTGGTTTGAGATTAACCGCGACCAATTCCCGGAGCTTGGCGAGAAATATCAAGTGCTCGGCATCCCGAGCTTGCTTGTGTTCCAAAACGGGGAAAAAATCGCCCATCTGCATAGCGCCAACGCGAAAACCCCCGAAGAGGTGCGCGCCTTTTTGCAATCATTGCCCGCTTGATCGCCCTTTCCTGCATCATGAAAAACAAGGCGCTGCAACCATTTTCGGGCCATTGTTTTGGCGTATACGCAGCAATGAGAAAGGTGTCCCGTACATTTGGGACACCTTTCTCGATCACACAACACTTAATATTCGATCTCTTCGTAATCTTTCGGTTGGTGGGTCAGCCTGCCACCATCGAACATAAATTGAATCGAAATTTCTTCGTCGGTCGTTCGCGCTCGTTCAGGGCGGCCATCTGCTTTAAGCTGAATTTGAATTTCCTCATCCGTTGTTTTTGTCCGTTTATTCTCCATGATCTGATCCTCCTCAATATTAATTTCGCAACAGTGGCTCGACTTTTTGGATGAGCTCCGTCATTTTCACCGCATTTGTTTCGTACAGCGCTTTTGCCTCTTTCGAATCGGTTTGCAACGCATATAACTCGAAATCAGCTTGTACTTTTTTCATTGCAGCCAACAACAACTTTTTCTCCTGCGGTTCGGCCACTTGGATTTTGTCATCGTACAAATCAATCGTTAACTGTCCATATGAATCGACTTGGGCGAGGAAGACATTTTCGACTGCTACTCCTTGCTTATCAAGTTGCTCCTTCAGCCAACCGCGGCCAAGTCCCAACGTAGAGAGTGGCTCGTCCAAAATCACTCCATCCATAATGACGGTTTGTGGCTCTTTTTCCTGCGGCGGGTTCGGAAATACATCACCAACCGTAAGCGGCTGCTTTTCCCGCTTCAACAAGATGTTCAAATCACCGTTCGGCTCCAGTATTGCAAACTCGACATCGGCGACACGGAACACATCTTTTTTACGCAACTGCTCAAGCAACTCGTCAGCTGTGTATTTCTCCCGCTTTAAGTTTTCCTCTAAAATTTTGCCGTTTTTGATCAAAACCGTCGAGTTGCCCTCGACAAAATCGCGGAACTTTTTGTTGCGCAACGAAATGCGGGCGGCCAACACCGGAATGAGCGACCAAATTAAAATACTTGTAATTCCTTCCTGAAGAGAAATTTCCAAATCGACAGACATTGTTCCGGCAATATCCCCCACGGTAATGCCGACAATATATTCGAAAAATGACAGCTTTGCCAACGGCTTTTTGCCAAGAATGCGAGTAATGATAAACAGTCCGATCAAAATACAAAAGGAACGAATGGCGACTTCTAACCATACAGGCATGGATCATGCTCCTTACTTTCCATGATATTGCGGCTCCTCGAACTCAAGTCGGCTGATCCGTTTTTTCAGCTTGGCGATGATCTCCTCGGTGGTGAGCATCGCCTCATGAAACGTCCGTTGCGCTGTTTCATCCTGCGATGTGAGCGCCAATTGCTGCAGTCCGGCATGAATGCCTTTTAAGCTCGCTAACGTTTGTTTCACTTGCGAAGCAACCGTCATGAACGCTCCTCCTATCCTTTCGGGCGGAACAAAAGCGCCCCGATAAATCCGAAGACGATGGCGGCAGAGATGCCGGCACTTGTCACTTCAAACATGCCAGTCAACACGCCAACAATTCCATGCTTTTCTGCTTCTTGCATCGCCCCGTGGACGAGCGAGTTTCCAAAGCTCGTGATCGGAATCGTTGCCCCGGCACCGGCGAAATCGATAAGCGGTTCGTACAAACCAAGTCCGTCTAAAATCGCCCCGGTGACAACAAGAATTGTTAATGTATGGGCGGGGGTTAATTTAAAAACATCCATCAAAATTTGGCCAATAACGCAAATCAACCCACCGACGACAAACGCCCAAAAAAACATGGTCAACACGCTACGCCTCACCTCTATACTCAATTGCTACCGCATGGGCGATGCAAGGAATCGTTTCATTTTGTTGGAACGACAATGGCGACAATAATGCCCCTGTCGCTACAGCTAAAATGCGCTTCAGCTCGCCGCGTCGCATCCGCTTGAGCAAGTGGCCGTAAATGACGACAGCGGAACAAGCTGCCCCACTTGCCCCGGACAGCACCGGCTGCCCGTCGCGGTAAATGAGCAGCCCACAATCTTGATAGCGTTCCTCATCGATATCGATGCCGTGCTGACGCAGCAAATCAAGGGAAACTTGACGCCCAATTCTCCCTAAGTCGCCAGTGACAATCAAGTCATAGTGGGATGCGTCAATTTGCATATCGCGCAAATGTGCCTCAATCGTATCGACCGCTGCTGGTGCCATCGCACCGCCCATATTAAACGGATCCGTCATTCCCATATCGACGACACGGCCGATCGTCGCCGCCGTTACACGCGGTCCATCCCCTTTTGGACTGACGATGGCCACCCCCGCGCCAGTGACAGTCCACTGCGCCGTCGGTGGTTTTTGTCCGCCGTATTCCGTCGGATAGCGGAACTGTTTTTCGACGGCGGTGTTGTGGCTTGATGCCCCGGTCAATATATAATCTGCCCCACCATAATTTGTAATAAAAGCGCTGAGCGCCAGCCCTTCCATTGACGTGGAACAAGCGCCGAAAACGCCGAGATATGGTGCACCGAGCGTCCGAGCGGCAAAACTTGTCGGCGTCATTTGGTTAATTAAGTCGCCAGCGATGAGAAATTGCACCTTTTCCTTCTCCAAACCGGCTTTTTCCATCGCTTGAAATGCCGCTTCCTCGAACAAGACGCGGTGCGCTTTTTCATACGAGTCCTCGCCAAGCCATAAATCTTCATGAAGAAAGTCGAAATCGTCAGCGAGACGGCCGTTTGCTTCAAACGGTCCACCAACTGCAGCAGTCGCAACAATGACTGGCTTGTTCGCAAATACCCATGTGCGATGCCCTTTCAGCATTACAATCCCCCCCATTGTATGGCAATCGTTTTGATGAGGGCGATGACAAACGCGGCAAACGTGCCGAACAAAATGACCGAACCGGCGAGTTTGAACATGTTAGAACCGACGCCGAGCACAAATCCTTCTGTTCGATGTTCAATCGCCGCGGAAATAACGGCGTTGCCAAACCCCGTTACGGGCACAGCACTCCCCGCTCCCGCGAATTGAGCGATCCGGTCATAAACGCCAAGCCCGGTTAAAATCATTGACAAAAAAACCATTGTCGCTACGGTCGGGTTCCCTGCCGTCTGCTCAGTGAAGTCAAAGAAATACATATAAAAATAAGAGATCGCCTGTCCGATCGTACAAATAATCCCGCCAACGAGAAAAGCACGGGCACAGTTGCGGACGATCGGGCGCTTTGTTTCCCGTTCCTTTTCAAATAAGTGATACTCTTGTTGAACTGGAGTTAAGTTTTTCCTCTTTTCATTCGCCATAATGACACCTCTTATGTCTGCTCTTTGCTCAGCTTTTCAATGCGTCCGATTTCCCGGTTGACCTCTCGATGATCCAAGCTCTTGTTACTCATCTTTGTTTTTAATTGCTGCGTTTTCCAAAAGATTTTCAAATCACTCGAGGAAATCACCTTGTAACCAGGAAACATATCGCGCAATCGACCTTCAACGTCTTTTTCAATCTTCTTTCGGTTCCATCGCTGCATATGGGGAATTTGGTATGCGACAAGCAGCCGGTCTCCGCTGTTGACCACCACGACATCCCGGATATCCTCACGTCTACGTAAATAGTCGGCGGCCCGCTCGGCCGGCCCTTGGTCAAGCTTAGTTCCTTTTGCTGTCCCGGATGTTTGAGCCCGCATCAAATTCGTCCCTTGCAACGATTGTTTTTGTTCTGTTTCCTCTTTCGCACAGCCGCTGGCTACCATGAGAGCGGCCATCACGACCAACCACCATTGTTTCATCGCCATCAATCCATTCTTTTTATGTATTTCCGTCAATTTGGGGAAAGGTTGGCGTACTGCCAACCTTTCCGCCCGAACCACAACATCTGCCCCGACAAAAAGTTACTGCTGTTTATATTGTGGCTCTTCGTTTTGAATTTCTTGCACGCGCGTGTTAACTAAATCGATGACCGCTTGCGTTTGCTGAGCAGCTTGCTGGTAAAGCTGTTTTGCATTTTGGTTTTCCGTTTGCAACGCGAACGTCTCGAAGCTCGCTTGGGCGGCTTTTAATCCAGCTAATGTTTGTTTTACTTGTGTAGCAACCGTCATGATTTATGTCCTCCTCACCATGTATAGAAGTTGGGGTTGACAATGTTTATAGTGGCTTTTCGGTGTCAAATTATAATTGTAATTTGCTGTAAAACATTCCGCCTCACGTTCCACCTTTTCGGACACAAAAAGGGCGCCGTTGACTGCAGGCGCCCCCTACCGTTTATGACTTTTTGTCGATTTTGTCAGAATAGCCGCGGCCGAGCGATGGATTGTTTAAAATGCCGGCCATCACTAAAATGCTTAACAGTGCTTGATACAGCTGCTCATATTTACCAAGGTCGATATCAATGCCAAACGTCTCAAGCATCAGCACAGCAAACGACCCGATCGCAATCCAAAGACCGTAATTTTTAAAACGCTCCACCGTTCATATCCCCCATTTATCTCATCACTAAATCCATGAGAACGGTCTCCGTTCCCCTTCGTCCCGACCATGTTTCTCTTCATCGCGCCCTTTTTCATCCCGCACATCTTCGATGGCTTCGATTTCATCATCAACACGATGCGGGAACAACCATGGATCACGAATGCGTCGACGTGGCACAATCACCACATCATCGGCGTGAATGATCAACTTATCAACCTGGATGACTTTTGCTTTTTTTCGATCCGACATGCCCATCCCCCCTTCCTTTCGCCTAGTTGCACTGTTAGACTATGCAATGAAGGGAAGCAGGGTATAGGCGTCTCTCACGGCCGTTTGCTATTTCTTTGCGATCGGCCGGCCGCAGCCGCAGCCCCGTGGACGACGCACAGGCTGGGTTGCCGAGGAAAGTACCACTGCCTTCCGTTTCGGAGAAGTTGGTTTCCTCATGGCTTCATCCCCCCGTATAGAAAAAAATGTATAACTACTGTTATTGTATGGCCCTATAAGTCAAGGGTGCTTCTCATTTTTCATTTTTCTTTGTATCGCTCTGGATGGGGACGATCGCGTTTTCGTGCCTTAGTGTATGGAAAAACCAACTGTCCGGCTGCTCTTCCTCGTAGACATCGCTCGTCTCTTCCGACTGTGGCAGTTGTTGCAGTTGACGGCGCAGCTCGTTGTTTTCTTTCATGAGCTGTTTGATTTGTTCGTAACGCTGCTCACTTTGGTAGGCCAATTCCCGCAAGACAATATTTTCTGCTTCCACCTCTTTCAATCGACGCTCCAGTTCGGCGATCTGTTCAACCAGCCGTTCATCCATTCCTTTTTTCTCTGTATTTATTGCCCTTTGTTTCTCTTTCATTCGTCATCTCCCCTTCATTTCGTTCTCTAGTGTGCGTCAGCAAAAAATCCGCATCTGTCCCAACACATTTACCCATATCGTTCATAGTATACAGTAGTCCCAAACCATCAGGAGTTGGGGAACAAATGAACGATAGGAGGAACGAAGAAAATGGGCCATTATCACCGTCGCGATAAAGAAAAAGTATGCATCAGAACCCGTAAAATTTACGACTGGGTGACGCGCCAAGTTGATGTACCGTTACGAAGCTTCAGCGGCGACGATTTGGAAACAATTTTTCCATCGGCCAATTGCCCTCGGCAGGGAACGATTTGCGAATTCTTGGCATCGCAATCGGCAGACCCGCAATCTTTTACGATCCGGTGCTTCTTATCCGATGCTGAAGGAAATCCGATCGACCCAACCGTTGATCACGACGCCTTGATTTGCCAGGAAATTACGCAATCAAACGGCCGGCAGCCTGTAAACGTCACTCTTCCTTCTGGTGAGACTGTCACGTTGCAAAAAGTCAAAGCGCTCGTCAAAGGACACGTCGTCGTGCAAATCGTCAGCCCGACCGGCACGGTCATTTGCGAATCGGCGCCGATTCCGTTTGCGACAGCGCAAACATTCATTTTATGCGCTCCAGAAGGCACGCAACTCAACTGCCATATTTCTTTCTTCGAATGCGACACGAGCCTAGTTTGCACAGACAACTTTAACCAGCTCGACGTTTCCATCACCTTGTGCCTCGAAGTCCAAATGGAAGCTGATGTCAAAATCGAAGTCGAAGCCCGTTTCTGCCAGCCGCGGGAAGAACTTGCTGAAGGCGTCACGCTTTGCCCGACGAAGAAATTCCCGCCGCAATGCCCAGACGTATTCCCGGCAATGTAACGTCCTGCACCGTTCAGGCTGTTGTTCCCAACAACAGCCTTTTTTATATGGCATTTGCCGGCCGTGCGTACATAAGATAAAAATGGAAGGGGTGGAAAGCAAGTGAAAAACACGAACGATGACCAACACCTCCGTCTGCAGCAGCAAATCATCCACTACCGCTCGGAAGCCGCCTCATGCAAGGAACAGTTGCAGCAACTTGAAGCCGAGCTGGCCAAGGAAAAAATGCGTAGCGCCTACTGGAAAGAAAAGTTCCGTGAAGCAGAAACGACCAATGTTGAAACGTATAAGAAGAAAATCGCCGCCTTGGAACGCCAGCTGTTGATGTACGAAATCGCTTTGGAAGAGACAGAACATCAGCGCTCTGAATGGCAACAAACAATGGCTGAACCGGTTGCCTCGGTCTCGGCGCTGTTTCACTATTCCATTGTCATTCCGCCACATCTTGACGAAGAAGAAATGACCGTGATCGGTGATTTCATCATTCGCAACAGCGGGACAACACCACTTCACCATCTCATTGTTTGCCTCCGTCTCTCGCCGCCGAAAATAGCAGTACTGAGCGGAAAAATTGTGCTGCCCCAAAGCGCCCGTGCGGAACAGGAACTGCTTGCCGGAAACAGCGGGGAAAGCTGGACGTTCATCCAAGAAAACTGGCGAGAGAAAGTGCGGCAAAACGGCGAATATTGGATCGCCCCGCTCCATGGTTCTCCGCTCGAACCCGGAGAAGAACGGCGTTTTTCCCAATTTGAGATCGCCGTCCGCCCGTCCGGCAGCGCTCGATCGCTGACAGTCGATGGTTTTGTGTATTGCTCTGAATTGCCAAAAGGCGTACCCGCAGCCAACCATATCGCCATCCAATGGTAAACGGTTCTTTCCTTCGCTTCACATCGCTCGGCGGCGCGTCTTCTTTTCTTAGCCGGCCTGCTCTTAGGCCGGTTTTCTCATTCCTGAGGTGAACGGTGTCCCCTTCTCGTCAAACAGCTATTGACAATCGGTCGCATCAATGGTCAATCCTCATTGGCCGATCGCGGCCTAAGTCGGCAATGTCTCTCTATGAGAGCCATTTGCCGACAACCGTCTCAATAATCGCTGCCCCGCCGGCAATGGCAAGCAACACGATGAGCGGTTGAAAAACGCCCGGCCACAGCGTAATACCAGCGTAACAAAACGCTGCACACCATATCCCAGTGCACCAGTAGCAGCTCAACAATTCGCCGAACCAGCGGCGCACCCCGTTTCCCTTCAAAACGAGAAATACTTCCTTTCTTCCATCCGGAAGCTCCTCTTCCACCCATTCATGGAAAGGCTGACGCAGCCAGTTGGTGATCGTATCATACACGATGAGCCTCGTCAGGCGGAAGCTAGCCAAACAAAGAAGAACAAACGAAAACGGACTATCCACATTCCTCCCCCTCTCCACTCCCCATGACCGCAAAAGGAAGTCTCTTTTCCCCTTCTCTTTCATGTAGCGGCGGGCGAATTCGTCTTCGTACGGACGTTTACCCAAACGCTCTCCTACGCCAATCATATGATGAAGTATAGGTTTTTAACACAAGAAAGGAGGCGACACAATGTATCATGTATTTTTCGAGCGGCGACCGACCCGACGACCAACCCAGCAGCCGGTTCGCCCCCAACTGCCCCAACTGCCTGGCACTCTTTACGAACAGTTAACTGCGCTCTTGCCCGACACTGAAGTGAACGTGCACACTGCGAATGAGACGTATTACAATGCGCTTTTTCTCGGTTTCGAGCCGCAGACAAACACCGTTTCGCTGTTGGTTGACCGTTTTTACGAAGATGGAGGGCACACGCTTACCCTCGATGCAACCACGATCACTGCAATCGATCTCCCTGCTTCCATGCAGTCATCCTCATCAACGAATTTGGATGACGAGGTGGAATAACGAGAGAAAACAACATCGCCGGCTGGCGTCCAAACAGCGCAGCCGGCGCTTCATTTTAGGCAGTGC
Source organism: Geobacillus sp. 47C-IIb (assembly GCF_014679705.1). Classification (NCBI taxonomy): domain Bacteria; kingdom Bacillati; phylum Bacillota; class Bacilli; order Caryophanales; family Anoxybacillaceae; genus Geobacillus; species Geobacillus sp. 47C-IIb. The sequence continues at coordinate 2,795,105 of NZ_CP061473.1, read as the reverse complement.
CGTCTTCTCGCTGACTAGTGCGCTTGTCTACACCATTTCTTTTTCTCTTACATAAACTGTTACTAATCGACCATTGCGCTAAGAGGAACTGACGATCTCGCCTGTTATTTGATGTTTTCAACAATTACAGCCTGTTGGAAATCGAAACTGACGTCATCGGCGAACGGAAGAACGAAAAGATATGGCTTATACAAAAAAGAAAAACAGGCCAGCGGTACGTGCTCAAGCAGCTAAATGAGGCGCAAACCGATTTTCCCCTCTTGCTTCATTCCAAACGATACGAGACAGGATTTCATGCCCCTAAATTTTCTAAACTAAAACAAAGCAATATTATGTTCATCGAAAAAACCGCTATTACTATTGGATGGACTTATGGCTCCGGCAAGCCTCTTGTCCCATAACCGACCGCGGGGATGATCACCTTTTTGACCACCACTCCCCCTCCTTGTCCTCTATATCCTTGTCGTATTCGTTTCCGAATGACATGGGAGATTGTCTTCCCAAAATAGGCTGCTTTATTTCCGGCGTTTTAGGCGCTTGCCATAGCAAACAAAACTTGTCCGTTAATACGCTATAAAAGAAGATTTCGTGAAGGAGGCCTATTAGCATGAATATCTGCATCATCGGCGCTGGCTACGTCGGACTGACCACTGCAGCCGTCCTCGCTGAACTTGGGCATGAGGTGCATTGCATCGACCATGATGAACGGAAAATTCACCTGCTCAACAACGGAGAAGTTCCGTTTTATGAGCCGGGATTAGAAGAGTTAATCACTAAAAATTGTAACTATTTAACATTTAGCGGCCGCTGGGATTATATTAAACGGGCGGCCGTCATTGTCATTTGCGTCGGCACTCCGCCGCGGCCGGACGGCAGCGCCGACTTACGCTATATCGAAGCGGTGCTCGACCGTTTAGCCGCCACGATCGAATCGTACAAAACGATCGTCACAAAAAGCACTGTCCCTCCGGGGACGAATGAATGGATGCGCGCTGAACTCATCCGAAAAGGAGTAGCCCCACATTTATTCCGCATCGTATCCAATCCGGAGTTTTTGCGCGAAGGGTCGGCTGTTTACGATATGTTTCATCCGGACAAAATCGTTGTCGGCCTCGAGCCGGATGACGATCGGTCGCTTGCTGTCGTGCAGACCATGTATGCCGGCATCAACGCTCCTTACGTCACGACAAGCCTCACCGGGGCGGAACTGATCAAATATGCCGCCAACGCCTTTTTAGCAACCAAAATATCCTTTATCAACGAAATGGCGCGCATTTGCGACGCATTTGCCGTCGATATCAACGACGTCGCCCGCGGGATTGGCTTCGACCCGCGCATAGGACCGCATTTTTTGCAAGCTGGTCTCGGCTATGGAGGCTCCTGCTTCCCCAAGGATGTGAAAGCACTCGAACATGCAGCGCGCTCGCGTGATGTCGAGCCCCGCTTGCTACAGGCAGTCCAATCTGTCAACGCCACTCAAATTGACGTTTGTCTCAACAAACTGAATAAAGAGCTTGCTCCGTTGAACGGTAAAAAAATAGCCGTGCTTGGCATCGCCTTTAAGCCGAATACAGACGATACTCGCTTTTCCCCCGCCGAAGCGCTCATCCGTCAGTTAAGTGGATCGGGCTGCACGGTCGCTGCCTACGATCCGAAGGCGACGCTAACGGCGCCGCTTGCCAATGTCATACAAGTACAATCGGTGCACGAAGCGATCCAAGACGCAGATGCCCTGATCATCGCCACCGACTGGGACGAATTTCGCACACTTGACTGGTCAGAAGTGAAAGCGGCAATGAACGGGACACTCGTCTTTGACGGACGAAATTGCTTAGATCGCCGCGCTGTCGAACAAAGCGGCTTGCGCTACGTGGGGGTGGGACGTCCATGAACATTCTCGTCACTGGAGCGGCCGGATTTATCGGCTCTCATTTATGTGAAAAACTGCTCGAAAACGATCAACACCAAGTCATCGGCGTCGACGGCTTTATCGGGCCAACACCGGCGCCGCTGAAGATGAAAAACATCGCCCATTTGCAATCCCATCCGCGGTTTACGTTGGTTGAGACGGATTTGCTGACAGCCGACTTGCCAGCATTGTTAAAAGATGTGGAAGCCGTATACCATTTAGCCGGTATGCCCGGCGTGCGAACAAGCTGGGGAACGGACTTTGCCGACTATGCAGTGCACAACATTTCCGTTACACAACGGCTGTTGGAAGCGTGCAAAGACTTGCCCCTCAAACGGTTCATCTATGCTTCAACCTCGTCCGTTTACGGTGAACGGAGTGGTCCGCTGTCGGAAACACTCGAACCAGTTCCGCTCTCTCCATACGGCATTACAAAGCTCACAGGCGAGCATTTATGCCGCGTCTATTTCCGCGAGTTTGCCGTACCAGTTGTCATTTTGCGCTATTTTACCGTTTACGGGCCACGCCAACGCCCCGATATGTCGTTCCACCGCTTTATTCGCCAACTGCTCGCTGGTCAGCCGCTCACCGTATTCGGCGACGGAACGCAATCGCGCGATTTCACCTATATTTCCGATTGCATCGACGGGACGGCAGCCGCGCTCGAACGAGATCATGTAATCGGGGAAACGATCAACATCGGCGGGAAAGAACGTGCATCCGTGAATGATGTGATTCACTTGCTTGAAGTGTTGACCGGAAGAAAGGCGACGATCCACTATACGTCCGCCGCCCGCGGGGAGCCGAAACAGACATGGGCCGACTTGACAAAAGCAGAACAGCTGCTCGCATACGAACCGACTATCACGCTCATAGATGGATTGCAAAAAGAAATCGAATACATCCGTTCGTTATACAAGGGTGAGCAGCCATGAACATCGCCTACGTTTGCACGGAAAAACTGCCTTCACCAGCAATAAAGGGCGGTGCGATTCAAGTCATGATTGACGGAATCGCACCGTTCATTGCCCGCTCCCACAAACTAACCATTTTTTCTGTAGCCGATCCGCTCTTGCCATCTGAAGAGACGGTCGAAAACATCCACTATATCCGTTTTCCGAAGATGACATACGAAGCCGATGTAGCGCGCGCGCTAGCTGCAAACCGTTTCGACGTCGTCCACGTGTTCAATCGCCCTGCGCCTCTCGCTAGTTACCAAACCGCAGCACCGCACAGCGCCTTTGTGCTGAGTCTCCATAACGACATGTTTTCGCCGCTGAAAATCACGCCGACGGAAGCTGAACGGGCACTGATGGCTTGTACGCGGCTTACCGCCGTTAGCGAATATATTAAACGGACAGTGACAGGCCGCTATCCGGTTGATCCTCAAAAAATTAACGTGATTTATTCCGGAGTGGACTTAGATCAATACGTTCCGGTTTGGACGGAAGAAGGGGCGCGCATCCGCCAATCTTTGCGTGAGGAACATGGACTCGTCGACAAAAAAGTCATTTTATTTATCGGTCGTCTTAGCAAAACAAAAGGCCCACATGTCCTGATTCACTCCTTGCCGTCCCTGCTGACACGCCATCCCGAGGCAGTGCTTGTCATCACTGGTGGGAAGTGGTTTAGCGACAACAGCCGAAACGAATATATTGATTGGTTGCATCAACTCGCTGCGCCGTTAGGTGACCACGTCATCTTCACGAATTACATTCCGCACTTTCATATTCCAAAACTGCTGTTAATGGCCGATGTATTTGTATGCAGCTCCCAATGGCACGAGCCGCTCGCCCGCGTCCATTACGAAGCGATGGCCGCTGGCATTCCAGTCGTGACGACCAACCGCGGTGGCAACGCCGAAATCGTCCGACACGGACAAACGGGCATCGTCATTGATGATTACACGAACAAGCAAGCCTTTGCCGAGGCCATCAGCTACATGCTTGAACAAAAAGAACATGCCGAACGCATGGCCAAAACAGCACGAAAACTTGTGGAAACACATTTTCAGTTCAAACATGTCGCCAGCCGTCTTGAGGCTGTTTATGCGGAAGCGCTCGCCAGCCATAAGAGCCAAACTTCTTCCCTCTAGCAGCAATGCCTTCTGGGTATACAGAACAGACAAAAACAAAGGATGCCCGCCCTATGAGGCAGCATCCTTTTGTCTTATCCAATCGCAAACATATTGCTGCTTTTGTTTGTCCCGGCTGCTTTTGGACGGTTGGCATAGGTGGAAGAAAGAACAAATGGAACGGCCACCTGCCGCTGAACTGCCTGTTGCAAAGCCTTTTTGCTCTCTTGCTCTGCTAGCTGACGCTGTTTTTGTCCACTGTCTGCTACCGATTGCTTCACTAGCTCCAGTATTTCGCTTTGAACCTCGTTCGTCTTCCATTTCTCCTGCTGGCTCTGTTTTTGAAGGGTATCGTCTGCTGCTTGTTTCACTGACACCAGCTCTTCGTTTTGAACCGTCTTTTTCAGCCGTGTTTCCCGACGGCTTTCTTTTTTCCGCTTAACGGTTCGCTTTTCTTTTTTGCTCTTCTCCAGTTGCCTTAGTGGCAGCGGGATAACAGCTTCTTGTCCTTCCCCTTCCGTGCCCAACTCAACAAGGACAGGCGGCAAGTCAACGTCTGTTTCCTCTTCTTCCTCGTCTTCCCCTTCTTCCTCTAATCCAAGCAATAGCTGATCGAAAAACTCATCATCTTCTATCCATCCCCATCCCATCGGCCCAGGCGGGGAAAAACGAAACGGCTGCAAATCGAGTTTCGGAATGTGGTCCAACCTCATGCACCTCCTTTACAAAAGCGATGGCAGCGGCGTGCGGCGGAGCGCGTCTTGTTTTGACCGCTCAACCGTAATAGCCGTCTGTATCTCCCACATATATTTTTCATCTGACCAATTGTCTTTCGCCTTTAAATAATACTTGCGGGCGACAGAAGCAAACAAGTGTGGAAACAACAGCTCCGCTTCGAGCAGCCTGTATTGATCGTCGGTAAGCGGATGGACGCGATGGTACGCTTGCAGAAGCCGTGCAGCCAGTTCTTCATCCCACACCGCCATCTTTTTCATGATTTTATGGAGCAGCACTTGAATGTCGCGCACCGGCAAGTCGATGACGACTGCGGGAAGATAACTCATCATCATCGTCTCCTCCGTTTCGATAAGGTGTGACAAGGAAATATCTTTATGGATAAATCCTGTCCACCGGTTCGGTCCGGCTGTCCATTCAGCGTAGGCGTCGCTCTCTAGTTGCTTGGTCGCCTCTTCAGCTGCGGCGATCATTGCGTCAGCGGCTTCAAAAAACAGGACAGAAAACGGATCATCGGCAAATGCGGCTGCCATTTTCTTGTAGCCAGACAGCTCTTGCAATTTCCAAGTATACGCCTTTGGCCACTTTCCAAGCCGGTTTCGTTTTTTCGCCTTCGAGCTTGGAGAAAACTGTTGCGAGGCGGCGTGGAACAAACCAAGAAATTCGAACGCATTTTCAAGCTGTTCGACATTGTAATAGCCCACTTCCTTGCCACTGACGGCATCGTATAGCGCGTATGCCTGCTCCCCTCCTGCGACGCATAGACCGCCGTTTTTCGTCCGGCATAACGGGGCAATCGGAAACTGCCGCTGCTGCAAATGCCAATGCGCCTCGGCATAAAACAGCATCCGCTCCGGCAGCGTCGCCCGTTGCCGCAACACTTTCTCTCCCTCATCTGTAGCAACCGTCCAGACCGTTTCCTTCGGCCGCATCACCTGAAGCTCAATCTGCTCAACTTCGTACGGATACAGTTCGAGTACTTTGTCAGCAATCCATTGTGACTGCAACCGCTTTACCCCCTTTCTTCCCCGTAAGCGCGCAACAACTTCGCGGCTACCACTTCCCAGTTGAATTCCCGTTCGACCTTCTGCCGCCCGTATTTGCCCATTTGGATGGAAGATGATGGTTCGTCAAACAGCTTATTAATGAGTGCTGCGTACGCTTCAGGGTTGCTGAAATCTTTGACGATATAACCATTTTTGCCGTTCTCAATCACCTCGGGGTTTCCCCCGCGATTGCTCGTAATGATCGGCAGCCCGGCCGCCATCGCCTCATAATGAACGCGTGCCAATGGCTCTTGCCACTGGGACGGGCAAACGAACAAATCAGCCATCGTGTACAGCTGTGGAATTTGCTCCGGCTTGACAAATTGAATGAACATCGCATTGTTTTCGTACATCGCCCCAAGGGTATACAAGTAACGGACGTAGCTGTTCACCTCGTTGTCGCCAAACCATTTCGAGCCGACAAACACGATCACCGCTTCTGGGTGCTTTTTGATGATTGACGGCAACGCCTCAAGAAGCAAATGGGCGCCTTTCACTTTGCTTAATCGCCCGACAAACAGCACAACTTTTCTTCCCTCGAGCCCGAGCTCACGGCGGATAGCCGCATAGATTTTCTCCCCTTGCGCTGTCCATTTCGGTTGGAACGTCTCGACATCGACCCCTGAATAAACGGTCGCTACTTTTCCAATCGCCTGTGGAAAGCGATCGCAAATGGTCATCTTGATATAGTCACTCACAGTTACAATTTGTTTGACTGCGTTGATACAATCGACTCCTTCGGCATAGGAAATTTTATCGTCGCGGAACATTTCATTATGGATGCTTAACACAAGAGCACTGTCTGGTGAAGCTTCACGGATGTGGCGAATCCAGCGCGGCCGATTGCATACGTGAATGACGTCATACGTTTCCGTGCGCAAATGGTTGGCCACTTCTTGTATATATGTTTCTTGGGAGAAACGTCGATAGGATACCCCATTTTTGTTTTTCTCCACGTCCGGCAGATCACGGTCGCGAATCGACAACACAGTGACGTCGTGTTTTCGCGCCATGATCGCCGCTGTCGCATCGAGATAAATTTGTGTCGCCCCTCCCCGGATGGGCGGCACTGGCAGTTTTTCCGTCGCAATCATGGCGATTTTCATGAAATTTCCCCCGTCTTCTAAAAAAGTTCAGGCAAAAGTTTGTTTTTATATCATACGTGTGCTCCTTTCCCACTGTGCATGCCTATGCAGCAAACGGGCATCCGTCAAACGCCCTTCTAGGTGATGAACCGGCTGGACGTTCACCCATTTTTTTTAACTCGGGATAAATGGCTATAGACAGCAGCCGTCATCGACCATACAGTAGAAAAAAAAAGGAAAGCAGGGACTGATGATGGCTGATCAAACCGTTTATTCAACCACGTCGCCAGTCACCAACGAACGGCTCGTCCACATGGCGCGGTTACTGTTAAAGCAGTGGGACGTCGAAGCCAAAGCGATTGACGTCATACAAAGCGGACAAATGGCACTCGTCTGGAAAGTGTATACCGATGACGGGCCGAAATGCCTAAAACGCATTCACCGTCCGAAAAAAAAGGCCCTCTTCTCGATTTACGCACAAGACACTTTGGCAAAAAAGGGGCTTTATGTTCCGCGCATCATTGAGACACGCAACCACCGCCTGTTTAAACAATACGGCCCGTTTTTATTTGTGCTGTACGACTGGATTGAAGGAACACCGTTTGATTTGAACGTCCACGACGATTTAATTGCTATGATCGAAGCCCTTGCTCATTTTCATGAGCAGTCAGTCGGCTACGAACCACCGCCCGGTGTTCCGGTATTCAGTAAACTCGGCAAATGGCCGAAGCATTATATGAAGCGATGCCGGCAACTCGAGGCATGGAAGCAGCTCGCCAAATTGGATCGCGACGATCCGTTTTCCCGCCTGTATTTGGCCGAAATCGACCGCTTTATTGAAAAAGGGGAGGAAGTGTTGCAACAACTACTAGAATCGTATTACGAGACATGGGTTGAGCAAATGAAGAAACGACCTTCACTTTGTCACCAAGACTATGGGACAGGGAACTCGCTGCGTGGAGAAGACGGAAACGTCTGGATCATCGATCTCGATACAACTGCCTTCGACTTGCCAATTCGCGATGTCCGTAAAATGATGGCACCGTTTCTTTTTGAAACAGACGAGAAAGGAAAAACAAAAGCCGATATCGTGCTTGAAGCGTATGAGGACGTGCGCCCGCTGACGAAAAAGGAAAAAAAGGTGCTGTTTATCGATCTACTGTTTCCGTATGATTTGCATGAGCTGGCGGTGGAAAAATATATCCGGAACGTGCCTATCACCGAAGCGGAACTGGCGGAAGCAATGGCTTATGAACAGGCAAAATGGGAGGAAATCGAGAGACGGCTCGATTCGTTGTAAAAAACGAGCGTTCCCAGAACGGCAGATGCCCCTAGGAACGCAGCTCACCACCGTAAGTCGGCGGACAATGCACAGCAACCAACATTTGTGCCCGCCGACTTCTTAACGTCTTAAACAACGGCATCGAGACAAAAAGATCTCCTGATTTCGAGGGGCATTGATCATCGATTATTGCACAAACCCGATCATCGTCACAGAAAGAAGCTGCGTGCGCTCGATGACCGTTTCGTCTCCTTGTTCATCGACGACCGTCAATTCGGTCGCCGTGCACCGTTTCAGCACCCCTTCATAGCTTTGCTCTTTCGTGGCAAATTCACATTTGAGCGGCGGCAAATGGGCAGGCAGATCCGTTAAAAAAGCAAGTTTCTCATCAAGCGTCATCGCTTGAAACTCCCTTTTTTTGACGAAAAACGTTCTCTGCTCCTCCCCAACCTGTTGAGCGACACCGTCCGTTTTCTTCTGGTGAGAGCGATTCGCCCATGTAAACGTTTCTTGCATATGCGCCACGGCCCGCATGTCCTTTGGCTGCACAATGTAAAGCAGCGGCTTTGTTTCTACAACTTTTTCTTTCCGCACGCCAATCCCCCTTTCACGCTTGCCTTACCTTTATATATGTATGCCTTCCATTCCGATAATTGCCCTCAGACGGACAAAAAACAGCCGCCCCACGTACTAGGGCGGCTGCCTCGTTTTTTTAGTATCCTAAAATATGGTATCCAGAGTCGACATGAATGATTTCCCCGGTGATGCCACGCGATAAATCGCTGAACAAAAACAGCGCTGCATCGCCGACTTCCTCTTGCGTCGTCGTCCGACGGAGCGGTGCGCGCTCCTCGATCTCTTTTAAAATCGAGTTGAAATCGCTCACTCCTTTGGCCGACAGCGTGCGAATAGGGCCTGCGGAAATGGCGTTGACGCGGATGCCGTATTTGCCTAAATCGTTTGCCAAGTATTTGACACTCGCATCCAACGACGCTTTCGCCACTCCCATGATATTGTAGTTTTGCACAACGCGCTCACCGCCTAAGTACGTGAGAGTGACGATGCTGCCGCCTTCGGTCATGAGCTCTTTCGCCTCGCGTGCCACCGCAGTGAGGGAATAGGCGCTAATATTATGAGCAAGCAAAAAGCCGTCGCGGCTCACCTTCATGTACTCGCCGCTTAAATCATCCTTATTGGCATAGGCGATGCAGTGGGCGACACCATGAATAACGCCGACTTGTTCTTTAATTTGCGCAAAACATTGAACGATGTCCTCGTCATTTGCCACATCGCACGGCAACAGAAGCGAACGTTCATCTTCCAACGTATCGACAAGCGCCCGTACTTCCTTTTCAAACCGCTCTCCGGCGTATGTAAATACGAGTCGGGCACCGGCAGCGTGGAGCGAACGGGCGATTCCCCAGGCGATGCTCCGCTTGTTCGCCACCCCCATGACGACATATGTACGTCCTTCCAATGATAATGTCATTCGTTCATCCTCCTAATTATTATTTAATATTAGCACCAGGTGTTAATTCTATTATAGGATATGCCGCGGACAATGTAAATGAGCTGCCGCTCTTTTGCTTCCCGCTTTCTTGGCGCCGACGACGATTTTTCCCACTTTGCAAAACAAGCCGAATTCGTTAATATGGTATATGGTACATTTAAATGGAGAGGATCGTTCCATGGATCATGATCGTTTTTCCCAATCGAAGCTCGATTACCACTTGTTGTTTGTTTTATTCTTAATGGCCGTCGTCAGCGCCATCGCCATCCATAGCGCGGAGGTGCTGTTGCCAGAGAAACTGCAAAATGTCAACTTCGCCGCCAAGCAGCTGCAATGGTACGCCATTGGTGCAGTCGTCATTGCCTTGACGATGATTATCGACTATGACCGTCTGTTTCAAATCGCTTGGTATTTGTATGGATTCGGGATGCTGCTATTGCTTGGCCTTGAGCTGAACGTCCCGGGGACTGTGACGGTCAAAGGGGCAACGAGCTGGTACAGCCTGCCGGGCGGGAACTTCCAGCCGTCTGAGCTGATGAAAATCTTTATGATCATCGTTCTCAGCCGTATCATTGTCAATCATCGGGAAAAATATCCCGATCCGACGGTTGGCGATGACTTCAAATTGCTCGGCAAAATCGCCGCTACTGTTTTGCCGCCACTCTTTTTGCTTGCTAAACAGCCGGATATGGGAATGTCGATGGTGTTTGTCGCCATCACCGCCACATTGGTGCTTATTTCCGGCATCCGTTGGCGCATTATTTTCGGCATCGTCTTTTCCGGAATGGCAGCTGTGGCGACGATAGTCTTTATTTACTTTTATTTTCCTGATTTCTTTCATCAATATATCATTAAAGAAGACTATCAGTTAAACCGATTTTACGGCTGGCTTGCCCCGTATGAGTATTCAAACGAACAAGGGTTCCAACTCGTCCGTTCGCTTATGGCCATCGGGTCAGGGGAATTGTATGGGAAAGGACTTGGCAATTTGCAAGTATACTTGCCTGAAGCACATACGGACTTTATTTTCGGCGTCATCGCCGAACAGTTCGGGTTTGTCGGCTCAAGCATCGTCGTCTCACTCTTCTTCCTGCTTGTCTATCGCCTTGTTCATACCGCGCTAGAGAGCAACGATTTGTACGGCAGCTGTTTATGCGCCGGTGTAGCGGGCATGATTACGTTTCAAGTGTTTCAAAACATCGGCATGACGATCGGACTCTTGCCAATTACGGGGCTGCCGCTGCCATTTATCAGTTACGGGGGAAGCTCGCTCGCCACTTATATGCTGGCCATTGGACTCGTCTTAAACGTCCATTCGCGGACAAGAAAATTTATGTTCGCTAGCGACGACGAATAGCCGCTTACTGCTTGCCGGTAAGCGGCTTTGCTTTTTTGCCTAACTCAAAATGTCTGTTCCTTCCGTCGGACGGGCACGCTGTTAGTAACTACACCCAACAGGAAAGGAGCACGCAACATGCACATCGACATCATCGGTGACATTCATGGTTGTTATCGCGAATTTACCGCATTAACGGAAAAACTCGGTTATGTATGGGACAAAGGGATACCGATTCATCCAGACGGTCGGAAGCTCGGTTTTGTCGGTGATTTGACTGACCGCGGTCCTGAGTCGCTGAAAATGATTGACATCGTCTGCGCCCTTGTCGACCGCAAGCTTGCCCACTATGTGCCCGGCAACCATTGCAATAAATTATACCGCTTTTTTTTAGGGCGAAATGTACAAGTCACCCACGGGCTCGAGACGACGGTCGCTGAGTACCGTGCTTTGCCTCCGAGCGAACAAGAGATGATCCGCCGCAAGTTCATTCGTCTATATGAAGGAGCACCGCTCTATGCTGTTTTAGATGAGGGACGCCTCGTCATCGCCCACGCCGGCATTCGCCACGATTATATCGGCCGGATGGATAAAAAAGTGAAGACGTTTGTCCTTTACGGCGACATCACGGGCGAAACGAACCCGGACGGTACACCTGTGCGCCGCGACTGGGCAAAACGGTATCGCGGCGATGCGTGGATTGTGTACGGCCACACTCCGGTGGAAAAACCGCGCTTTGTCGGTCGAACCGTCAACATCGACACAGGCTGTGTATTTGGCGGCGCGCTGACTGCGTTGCGTTATCCGGAGATGACGACGGTCTCTGTCCCATCGTCGATGCCGCACGTACCAGAAAAGTTCCGTACATTTTCTTGACCTGACTTTCACTTGCGCGCCGCCTCAATGAGGCGTGCCATATCATCGGGAAGCGGAGCGGTAAACGTATACAGCTGTCTGGCAAACGGGTGAAAAAAAGACAGCTGTCGGCTATGCAGCGCTTGGCGGCCGATCATCTCCCGGCTTCCTCCGTACAGCTCATCGCCGGCAAGCGGATGGCCAAGATAAGCCAAATGGACGCGGATCTGATGCGTACGCCCTGTCTCAAGCCGAAGCGAAACGTATGTATAGCCAGAAAGCCGCTCAAGCACACGGAAATGGGTGATGGCCCGCTTTCCATCCTCGCGCACTTCACGGGCGATGATGCTGTCGTTTTGCCGGCTGATCGGCGCGTCAATCGTCCCCTCCTCCTCGTCGATCACGCCATGGCACACGGCCTCATACGTGCGAGTAACTTGTCCTTTTTGCTGCAATGTCGACAGCAAATGATGAACATGGCGATGCTTCGCGACGAGTACAAGCCCGGACGTGTCGCGGTCAAGCCGAGTGATGATATGGACGGTCGAATCAAGCTGCTGCTGCCGATAATGATGCAATAGGCCATTGGCAAGCGTTCCGCCTGGGTGGTGGCGCGACGGAATCGTCGCCAACCCCGCCGGTTTGTTGACAACAAGGACGTACTCGTCTTCATACACGATATCTAGCGGCATCTCTTCAGGGTCCATCCAGTCGCTTGTCCTCTCCGGCGGAAAGACGACCGAGAGCGTCTCACCAGCGCGCAACACGTGGCGGACCGTGACTGGACGGCTATTAACGTAGAGCGCCCCACCGTGAAATTTAATATCGGTGAGCGCAGTCCGCGAAATGCCGTTCTCTTGCAAAAATTGACGCAGCAGTTTTCCATCATGCTGTTCATTGATTGAAAATGTCAACGTAAATGGCGGCAATGGTCGTCTACCTCTCTGTCTATAGTTGCAAATTTTCGCCGTTGGGCGGCGGGCTAATCCAACTCCAGCACGCCAGCTGAACGCTGATCAGGCAACAACAATCGGACATTTGTTGTCAGTCAGCGATAAACGAATCACGCACCCGCCGCCAAAACGGAAACGGTCGGAAGCGGGCGAAACGCACTTTTTCATCGGCGACCCGGCACTGAATCGATTTGACCTCTTTGTGCAATAGTGACAAATGGTCGATCGTAATTTGAAAATCGACATTGTTGACAGGCTTTAGCAGACACGTATGATGCGCCGGCAGCACGAGTGGCGAACCGATCGTCCGGAAGACGCGGTTGTTGATCGACGCCATCTCCGTCACTTGAATCGCTTCAAGCGATGGATGCAAAATCGCCCCGCCGAGCGCTTTATTATATGCCGTGCTGCCGGTCGGCGTCGAAATGCACAGCCCGTCACCGCGAAACCGTTCAAACAAGTCGCCGCGGATCTCAACATCCATGACGAGCGTGCCGCTGACACATTTCACCGTACATTCATTGAGCGCTAAATACTTCGCCTCGCTCCCGCCGTTAAGATAGCGGATCGTCACCTCAAGCAACGGATACTCAACGACCTGGTACGGCGTTTTGGCGATAGCGATGACGAGCTTTTCAATTTCTTCCGGCACCCAGTCAGCATAAAAACCGAGATGACCGGTATGGATGCCGACGAACGCCGTCTTGTCCAACCGGTGGCAATAGCGATGGAACGCGTATAAAAGCGTTCCATCCCCACCTACGGAAATGATTAAGTCAGGGGCCTCTTCATCGTAACGCAAGTTGAAATCAAGCAAATACGTTTTCATCTTCTGCGCGAGGGCGTTCGAAGTATCATCCCCTTTTGAGGTAATGGCAAACGCCAGCGGTGCGTCCGTTCGTTTCATTGCCCTTCCCCTTTTGCTTCTTGTTTTCGTGAAAAAGCAGCTTGCGCTTCTTGAATCTCGAAGCGTATTTTCGACATTTCCTCATCAAGGCGGTAGGCTGCTTCTGCCGCACGCTGCAGCCGTGCTTTAATATCTTCCGGAAAACGGCCGCTATATTTATAATTGAGCGAATGTTCGATCGTCGCCCAAAAATTCATCGCCAACGTGCGAATTTGAATTTCGGCCAAAATGTTTTTCTCGCCGTGAATCGTCTGCACCGGGTAGCGGATTACAATGTGATATGAGCGATAGCCGCTTTCTTTTTTTTGCGTGACATAATCACGCTCCTCAACGATCGTAAAATCGTTGCGTTGGCGCAGTAACTTGACAACCGTTTTAATATCATCGACAAACTGACACATAATACGCAGCCCTGCAATATCTTGCATCTCTTCCTCGAGGCGGTCGAGCGGGATGTTTTTCTTTTGTGCTTTATCTAAAATGCTGGCAATGGGCTTCACCCGCCCAGTGACAAATTCAATCGGCGAATGCGTCTCACTCATCTCAAACTGAGCACGAATCCCCCTTAATTTTACTTTCAACTCTTCGACCGCCTGTTTATACGGGGCTAAAAACAAATCCCAATGTTTTACCATTGTATCACCTGCCCACATGTTTTTCATCTGCTTCGGCCTCTGCCGCTCTTTTTGGAGCATTCAACGGCCTACTTGGAGACCTGCGCTCCAACCCCGTCCCCCCTTAAAGGCAGGCACCCGGCTTGCTTACTCGGCAAAAAACACTTCTTGCACCGCTTGTTCAAACGTCTCGCCATAATTGGCGTTGTCGCGAATATTTTCAAGCAAGTAAGCTAATTCTTCGCCAAACTGTTCGAGTTCGAGCGCCATCCCTTCGCTCTCAAGCCAGATCGGTTCACCCTCGGCAAATGCCGCTTTCAACTCTGGCCACCACTGTTTCGGAATGATGACATAAAGAAAACGGTCATCGGTTTCCAAAATGTACACAAACGCCAATGCATCCGAATCGACGAGCATATGGCGTTTTGGCGTTACATGGGCAAGCGGAACCGGGACATTGTCAGCGTACAGCCAAAGCCGACCGTCTTTCCGCTCCGCCCGTTCAACAGTCACTTTGTTGCTCATACTTTCTCTCCTTCCGCATCAACCATCCGCCCATTATTTTACCATATTCACCCTATGCAGACGAAATAATTGATATTCACCGCAAAACAACTGATAATAGAAAGAGACGATGTCTTGCTCGAAGGAGATCAATCATGTATCAAGAAGTGGAAATCGAATTAAAAAATTTGTTGACCGCAGCGGAATTCGACGCGGTTCGTGCTGCTTTCCGCCTCGATGATGGCGCTTTCCGTCGCCAAGAAAATCATTACTTTGACACCCCTTTGTTCGCCTTAAAAGAACAGGCGGCTGCATTGCGCATCCGGGTGAAAGACGGGCGCTTTACCTTGACGTTAAAACAAACGCAAACCGACGGAACGATCTTAGAAACGCACGAACCGCTCACGCCGTCCGAAGCAGAGGCATTGCTCGCCGGCGCAGCTCCACAGGGAGCGATCGCAGTACTGCTTAGGGAAATGAACGTCGACCCGCATGATGTCCGTTGCTTCGGCTCCCTCGTCACTGACCGTGCCGAATGGCCGCATGAAGGTGGCACGTTATGCCTTGACCATAACCGCTATTTGCAAAGCGAAGATTACGAACTTGAATATGAGACAGACAACGCTGAAGCGGGCGAAGAGCGATTTTTGCGCTTGCTCGGGACGCTCGGCATTCCACGCCGCCCGGCACCAAATAAAATCGCCCGCTTTTATGCACGCAAGTACGAAATGGAGGAAAGATGATGACCGTTTCACCGTTAAAACTGCTTGTCGAATGGCAATCACTCCAAACGCTCTCATCCAGGAGCTCAAGCTTATTGTCATCACCTGTTCCATCATTGTTTTCCAACTTGCTTGCCGAGTACCTCGAAAGCCAAGCGGAATCGTCAGCTCATGGGTTGCAGAATTCCACGCCTGCTAGCAGCAGCGATTCCACTAAACGGGACAGTCAGGCGACATCATCCTCGGTCGCGCCGTCTTCGATTGATGCGCTCATTGACGCTGCGGCCAAAAAATATGATGTCGACCCGCAGCTCGTCCGTGCTGTCATTCGCCACGAATCCAACTTCCGCCCGGACGCAAAAAGCCGAGCCGGGGCGCTTGGGTTAATGCAGCTCATGCCGAGCACGGCGAAAATGCTTGGGGTTGACAATCCGCTTGATCCTGCGCAAAACATCGACGGCGGGGTAAAATATTTGCGTCAGCTTCTTGACCGATACGACGGGAATACCACCCTTGCCTTGGCTGCTTATAACGCTGGGCCAGGCCGCGTCGACCGTTACGGCGGGGTCCCACCGTTTGCCGAAACGAAGGCGTACGTTGAGCGCGTACTGCGAAGCTATCGTGCGTAAATCGCCGTGTTCAAGTCACTTTGTTTGAGATAAACGTCTGCTGTTGATAAAATAGCAATCAAACGACGACGAATGACTTTCAAACAAAAGGAGCATCCGCAATGGGAGAACAATGGCAGACCCTTTATGAGGCGATCGGCGGAGAGGAAACGATTACGAAACTTGTCGAAGCGTTTTACCGACGCGTAGCCGCACATCCGGACTTGCGCCCGATTTTTCCGGACGATTTCACGGAAATCGCCCGTAAGCAGAAACAGTTTTTAACGCAATATTTGGGTGGGCCTCCGCTTTATACCGCCGAGCATGGCCACCCGATGATGCGGGCGCGTCATCTTCGGTTTGAAATTACACCGAAACGGGCGGAAGCATGGCTTGCCTGTATGCGGGCGGCGATGGATGAAATCGGCTTGTCCGGGCCGGCGCGCGAACAGTTTTATCACCGGCTTGTTCTCACCGCCCACCATATGGTCAATACCCCGGATCATTTGGACAGAAAGGAGCATTCCCTTGAATAAGAAGTTCGCTGGGAAAGCGGCGTCGTCTTATGCCCCTTCCCAGCCGCTAGGCAACACGAACAAACCGCTGGAGCTTTACTTATTTATTGATCCTTTATGCCCGGAATGCTGGGGGCTTGAACCGATCATCAAAAAGCTGAAGATTGAATACGGCCGTTTTTTTACCATAAGGTACGTATTGATCGGAAAGTGGGCGACATGGAACGCGCGCAAAGGAGCAAAATTGGAAGCGATGGCCAAGGCGTGGGAATGGACAGCTAGTCGCTCCGGCATGCCATGCGACGGAAGCGTCTGGCTGGAGAACCCGATCTCGAGTCCGTTTGCCCCATCACTCGCCATTAAAGCGGCGGAAATGCAAGGAAAACAGGCCGGCATTCGTTTTTTGCGCAAACTGCAGGAACAGCTGTTTCTCGAAAAACAAAACGTTGCTGACTTGAATGTACTGGCGGAATGTGCCGCCGAAGCCGGACTTGATGTGGATGAATTCCTGCGCGACATTCATTCACCAGGGGCAGCGAAAGCGCTCCAGTGTGATGTAAAAATCACCTCGGAAATGGATGTCGACGAAACGCCGACACTTGTGTTGTTTAATGAGAACATTGAAGACGAAGGCATAAAAATTTCCGGATGCTATCCGTACGACATTTACGTCGAATTAATCGCCGAAATGCTCGGCTTCCATCCCGAGCCGTCCTCTCCCCCTCCGCTCGAGTCATTTTTAAGCCATTTTAAATTTGTCGCCACGAAAGAAGTTGCCGTTGTGTACAACTGGACTATCCAAGAAGCGGAAACAGAAATGAAAAAGCTGCAGCTGAAGCAAAAAGTGGAGCGGGTGCCTGTCAAACACGGAACGTTTTGGCGCTATATCGAAGATGCGCGGTCTTAAACAAGAAGAAAGCCCGGCTGACGCCGGGCTTTCTTCTTGTTGTCAAGACAACAAAGGGGATGGGAGAAATTGTTCACGGTCAAACAAAGGGGTATCAGTTTTGTCTTCCGTTCACGCTTTTATCTTAACAAATGGCCACACAAATTGACAACCGCTTTGCTCGTTTGTTCACATTATTGTCATAATTGGCCTCGCCTTTGACACTTGTCATGATTACATAGCCAATGCACATATGATTCAATTAGAAGCAAACGAAAAGGGGCAGGCGTTTATGAAAAGACGAATCGTTTTATTCCTTTGGATCGTGGCTGTTGTGACTGCGTTTTTCCTCAATCTTTTAGGACTTATGCAACTGCTCCCTCTTTGGGCGACGATGCTTTTCTTGTTTCTCACATTGCTCGGGTTATTGACAGCTTGGAACCGCCGCCATCAGTTTAAAGGGTTTTCATCCAAACGGATGTGGCCATAACGCCACATCCTCTTTATTTTCCAAGCAAGCGCTCCATTTCTTCCAACTTCTCTGCAAACACTTGACACGCTTGACGAATCGGTTCAGCGCTCGTCATATCGACGCCAGCTTTTTTCAGCACCTCAATCGGATAATCAGAGCTTCCGGCTTTTAAAAACTCGATGTACCGTTTCACCGCCGGCTCGCCTTCCTCTAAAATCTGCTTGCTAAGCGCCGTTGCCGCGCTGAAGCCGGTCGCGTATTGATATACGTAATAGTTGTAATAAAAATGCGGGATGCGCGCCCATTCAAGACCAATTTCCTCATCAACCACCATATCATCGCCGAAATATTTTTTGTTCAGGTCATAATAGAGCGATGTGAGCGTCTGTGCTGTCAGCGCCTCTCCTTCTTGCGCCTTCAGATGGATCAAATGCTCGAATTCGGCAAACATCGTTTGTCGAAAGACGGTACCGCGGAATCCTTCAAGATAATGGTTCAGCAAGTATAGCCGTTTTTTCTCATCATCGATCGTTTTCAACAAATAATCGTTCAGCAATGCCTCATTGCATGTCGACGCCACTTCAGCGACAAAAATCGAATAATGAGCATACGGATACGGCTGCGTTTTGCGCGTATAGTAACTATGGACTGAGTGGCCGAACTCATGTACGAGCGTAAACAAGTTGTTCACATTATCTTGCCAGTTCAGCAAAATATACGGGTGGGTGCCATACGCTCCTGACGAATAGGCTCCACTTCGCTTTCCTTTATTTTCGCGCACATCGACCCATCGATTCTCAAGCCCTTCTTTGACGATCGACACATATTCCTCGCCAAGCGGCGCCAACCCGTCAAGCATATATTGCTTCGCTTCGTCGTATGTCACTTCCATTTTCACATCTTGCACGAGCGGAGTATATAAGTCATACATATGCAGCTCGTCAAGCCCTAGTACGCTTTTGCGCAGCCGCACATACCGGTGCAAAAGCGGTAAATGCTCATGAATTGTGGCAATTAAATTATCATAGACGCTTTCCGGTATATTGTTCGCATCTAACGCCGCTTCTCGTGCTGATTTGTAGCGGCGGACGCGAGCGAAAAAGTTGTCTTTTTTCACCGTGCCCGCAAGTGTGTTGGCAAACGTGTTCTGGAACTTCTCGTACGTATGGTATACTGCATGAAACGCATCGCGACGAACGCGGCGGTCGGTACTTTCTAAAAATCGGATAAACCGGCCGTGCGTCACTTCCACTTCATCCCCATTTTCGTCGCGAATCGTCGGGAACGTTAAGTCAGCGTTGTTTAACGCACTGAACGTCGACGATGTCGCCTGCATCACCTCAGCAGCCTGTGCCAACAGCGCTTCTTCTTCAGCGGACAAGACGTGCGGGCGCTGGCGCGTGATTTCGTCTAACGCGTGCTCATACAGCCGAAGCGGTTCGTATTGCTCTAAAAACGAACGCAGCACCGCTTCATCGATGGCTAAAATTTCCGGCACGATAAACGCCATCGCGCTCGATGCTTCGCTGTACAACCCTTTCGCCCTGTCGTCGAGCCCTTGGTAAAACGAGTTCGTCGTGTCTTGGTCATAGCGCATATGGGCGTATGTATACAGCTTGCCGAGACGCATCGATACTTCATCTTGGTATTGCAGCGCTTCATACATCACTTCCGGCGATTCGCCAAGCCGCCCTTTGTATTCGCTGATTTTTGGAATCATCGCCTTTACTTGCTGAAACTCCTGTTCCCACGCATCATCGGTTGGGAAAATGTCCTCGAGCCGCCACGTTTCCTCGACAGGGATTTCGCTCCGGGACGGGAGCGATTTCTTTGCCTTATTCTCTTCCACCGTCATAGTCCCTCCTTAAACAATCGATACACGAATTATTATTCACCATTTTCGCTCCCTTTTCCTGTTTTTTGCTCATTTTTCACGTCAGCTCCAAACTCAAGCATCGTCCGATATGATGCAAGCGTCGGTGTCTGGCAAATTTGCTCAAAAAAAACTGCATCTTGGCGGATGACGTCTTCGAATGTTGCTGGAAGCAACAGCGGCTTAGTCAAACAAATCCTTCTTCTCCCCTCATAGCGAAGATAACCGAGCAAACTTAACCAATGCAAATATTCATGGACTGCCTGCCGGTAATTGTCCTGACCGACAAGAGGCAGTCGACGTGGAGCGAGCAGCCCGGTGCGGATTTTCTCGTCAATCCACCGGAAGAGTGCCGTCAGCGCCATTGGCTTCCCTTGCTGACGAAGAAGCGGCAGAAGGACGTATGTTTGCCAAATGAACGGAGCTGTTTCCCATAAATAACCATGCGGCAATGGCCAGCCGGCTTCAATCGGAAACAGCGACGGAACGATGCCAGCATGGTAAAAATCAGCACAAATGCGGCGTGTCACCTTATTCGGATAAAGCGGGAACGTTTGGCGCCATTGTTTCTTGCCTTCAAGCCATTGCTTCCAAAATGTCGGCGGAAGCGGCTGCGCATAGGCAGTCAAAGTGGCGAAAGACAGTGAAGAAAGAGGAAGCGAATCGACGGTGACCAACGTGCGGCGCACCGACAGCGGCACAAGACGGGAAAGAAAGAGGAAACGTTTCGTTTCCGGACTATAGTACCGTATGTGAGGGACAGCAGAAAACGAAAAGCGGTGAGCAAACAGCCATTGAAAGCGGGAGAGCGACACTTCATTCGGGCGTTTCGGCGAGCGTCGTAAGTGATGAGCCCCTAACACCCAAAGCGGATGGATGCCGAGGCGGCGGTAGCCGTCATTGCGTTCGTAAAACAGCGACTCATCAATCGTGGAACATTGATATTCGAGGGCATACAGACGGGGACCATAACGGAATAACACATCAGGACGCTGCCCGATAGCGGTCAAATATGGCTCAAGCTTCGCTTCAATCCCTTGACGAACGAGCCATGTGAACAAATCACGCTTTCCGGTTAAATGCCGCTCCGATTCCGGTTCATGCTCGAACGGGCAGACCGTGCCTTTCCGGTGGGCGAAATGCGGCAGGCGACGGCGGCCGGATCGCAACACAACTTCTTTCCGACAGGCGGGACAAAAAAACGGTTCACCGTTTCTCAGCTGCATAAGCCGCTCCCGGTTCCACCGTTCCACCCCAGCAAGCGAAATCGTCCGGCCATCGGCTGAGATGGCGACAAACAAGAAACCCCCTCCCTTTCTCTTATTGTCGGCCTTCGTCCGTTTATTGTTTCGGCAAACGTCCACGTTTTTCCTGCCGATGGGGAACAGGCCAATAAAAAAAGCCCGCCAAGCCGGCGGACTTGCATCTCAAGCACTCAAAACATATCGTTACAATAGCGGCGACAGCAGGCGCGAAACCGATTCAACAATCCGCACCCGGAATGGGCGCTGCTGGAACTGTACATAATCAATTGGGGAAGCATGACGGAAATCTTCCAAAAAATCGTTCACAAGTTTGTTTGTGCTGTCCGTATAATACAAAAACGCGTTCACTTCAAAGTTTAAATGAAAGCTGCGCATATCCATGTTTGCCGTGCCAATCGAGGCAAGCTCTCCATCGACGACGATCACCTTGCTGTGCAAAAACCCTTTTTCGTACTCGTAAATTTTCACTCCGGCTTCCAACAGTTCTGGGAAGTACGAGCGCGAGGCGTAAAAGACGATTTTTTTGTCCGGGCGCTTCGGTGCCAGCAGGCGGACGTCGATGCCACTTAGTGCCGCCACTTTCAGCGCCGTTAAAATGTCTTCATCCGGAACAAAGTACGGCGAGGCGACCCAAATCGACCGTTTCGCTGACGTAATCATGGCAAAATACAACTGTTTAATCACTTCCCACTTTTGATCCGGCCCGCCGGCAATGAGCTGCACCCCGCCCTGGCCTTCCTCGACAATGAGCGGTGGTGATAAATATTCCGGCGTCAACAATCGCTCTCCCGTCATATAATACCAGTCTTGCAAGAAAATAAGTTGCAGCGTCCGAACAGCCTCGCCTCGAATCAACAAATGGGTATCACGCCAAAACCCAAAATATTCGTCTTTTCCCAAATATTCATCACCGATGTTCAGCCCGCCGACAAAGCCGACGCCTCCGTCGATGACAATAATTTTTCGGTGGTTGCGGAAGTTGATTTGGTTGCTCAAAAAGGGCAGACGCACCGGTGAAAACGGAATCATCTCCACCCCAGCTGCACGCAGCTCTTCAATGTATGCGTTCGACAGCTTCCAGCTTCCGACAGCGTCATACAAAAAGCGAACATGCACACCTTGGCACGCCTTTTCCATCAGGACATGTTTCAGTTTTTGACCGATTTCGTCATGACGGACGATATAGTATTCCAAATGAATATGGTGCTGTGCTTTTTCCAACTCGTCAAAAATCGCGGCAAACGTCTCTTCGCCGTTCGTCAACACCGCCGTTTGTGACGCCAATGAAACTGGATGTTGGCCGATGCGATAGGCAAGATGCAACAACGGGCGCTGATGGGGTGCCATCGGCAGCCGCTCTATGGCGATCGGCGACGGCTCTTGAAACTTCAGCAACACTGCTTCATCAGATTCAGCTTTCTTTTTAAAGCGCCGCTGTTGCCAATAGTTACGCCCAAACAATAAATAAAATAAAAATCCAAGAAACGGAAAGCTGCCTAACACTGCCAGCCAAGCGATCGTTTGCGCTGGTTTTCGATTCTCGAGTGAAATGACAAATGCGATAAATACCACTGAACAAGAGATGAGCACACTAAAAATGCCAAGCAGCTTTCCTCCCCAATAATCGTGCGTCAATGTCAGCAGTACACCGACAATGACGATGAGAATCGCCACTCTAGATGTGTTTCTCAACGAAACCCCTCCACCTGCTTTTCATGATGGCTACCCTTCCCTTCATTAACGAAGAAAACGCCGATTTCTGGCAGCGAAATCGGCGGTATGGAGACGTTATGGGGCCGGAAAATATCTTTTTACTGTTTCAAGCGCATTATCACTCATAATCTCGGTCCCGTATTCTTCTAGACGATAAATCGTCAGCTGCGAATCGTTCCCGTATTCCAACAGAAGGCTGAGCATATTGTCTATGTCATGCTCAGTATATTGTTCACCAAATTCGACAAACAAATAGTAACGCCCTTCAAACTGGAACAGGCGGTTCGACAGGCCGGAAAAATCAGCGCGATGTGCCAAGGAGATCACGTCTTCGATGTCTTTAAACGAAATGACAAATTGAAGAACGTCTTGCTCCTGGCCGTCTTCGGCGTCATTGTTTCGTCCAAAATGGAAATGATGGCTGAGCAACGACTCAAGCTTCTCATCGGCTGACAGTGAAAACTCACGCCATCTTTCTTCCGGAAGCGGCAACTCAAGCTTACTCCCGTCTTTGGACAACTGCGCTTTCGTCACGACAACTTCAAGCCCTTTTTCCAATGCTTGCACTTGAATCCAAAGCGGACCGTCGAGCGAAAAATCACTTTCGCTATGGACCTCATCCATCATTTCCCAAAATAGTTCTTCGCTTCGTTCCCGATTATACCAAATTTCTTCACGGTCAAAACCGCGCTCCTCTATATCAACATACGAAATGTAAAATTTCACCGTATGATCATTGATACGTTCGATTTCCATCTTCTCAACTCTCCCTTCTAAACAAAGAAATAAAAAAGGGAAGGGATCGTGCCCTCAAACATTTTATTTATAATGAAAACTCATATCTTGTAATTTATATTTTATGATAAAAAGCGAAAGAAGGGAAATAAAAAAACGCGTTTTTAAAAATTGGTTATGAAACCGGCCATGCCCTACTATAATGGTGATGAACACGGACGGAATGAGGGACGCCTATGGTGGATGAATATATCGTATCGATCTTATTAATCATCGGCATCGATGTCATTCTAGGTGGGGACAATGCGGTTGTCATTGCGTTAGCGAGCCGCAACTTGCCGGAACAAAAACGGAATATCGCCATCGTCCTTGGCACGGCGTTGGCGATCGCCGTCCGTATTTTATTGACGGCAGCCGTTGTTTGGCTATTGACGATTCCGTTTTTACAGCTTGTTGGCGGCCTTATCCTCTTTTGGATCGCCTTAAAGCTTATCAGGCAAAAAGACGAAAAACAGGCTGCGATTAAAGCTGAACCATCGCTTTGGAAAGCTGTCCGGACAATCGTTGTCGCCGATGTCGTCATGGGCATGGACAACGTCATCGCCATTGCCGGAGCGGCCCAAGGGCATCTCGAGCTTGTCGTCTTCGGCTTTCTTTGCTCCGTTCCTATCATCATTTTAGGCAGCAAAATCATCCTTTATGCCATGGAGCGATTCCCGCCTCTCATTTATATCGGCGGCGCCTTATTGGCCTATACTGCTGGAAAAATGATCGCCGCCGAAGAACAGCTGCGCCCGTTTTACGATCCGCGTTGGGAACTCTTCTTCCCGCTCTCAGGGGCCATTCTTGCCGTTCTGCTCGGCTTTGCGGCCAACCGTCGAACACGCACGGTCAAATGGCGATGATTAGACATTGATAAAAAACTTCTACATGGCAAGCCATGTAGAAGTTTTTATCATCCATTCACTAACCGCTGCGCTTCGCGGAGCTGATACGCACGCACTTTGCGCGGTAGGAAGCGGCGGATTTCATCTTCGTTATAACCGACTTGAAGTCGTTTTTCATCGATGATGATCGGCCGGCGCAAAATGCCCGGGTTTTTTTGAATAAGCTCGTACAAATCTTGCAACGGTAAGGATTCGAGGTTAATGTTCAGCTTTTGGAACACTTTCGAACGGGTCGAGATGATTTCATCTGTCCCCGTTTCCGTCATCCGTAAAATTTCCTTAATCTCCTCGACCGTGAGCGGCTCGGAGAAAATATTGCGTTCAACATAAGGAATATCATGCTTCTCGAGCCACGCCTTCGCCTTCCGGCACGACGTGCAACTCGGTGATGTGTATAGCTTGACCATTTTGATCACTCCTTTTTACAAGGAATCCCTTGCTTCCCCCGCCCGTCAGCTGACGGGCGCATACAACTATGCCACTTTCATACGCTTGACGGCATAGTGATACGGCCTATACCACCTGCCTAGTGGCCGGCCGTCTTGTTAATCATTTACAAATTGAAATGACTTTAACATGATATATTATACAATAAATCCACGGAAAAAGATATAGTTTTTCAACGATTAATGCAATTTTCTTTGCCCCCCTTCCAATAGGGAGGAAAATCCTCTACAATCAAAATAGAAGAGAAAAAGGGAGGAAGAACATATGGCCGACTATTTTGTTGACTTTGTCATTGCTTCAGCACTGATCGTCGGCATCACTGCCTTGATGGGGAGCATGAGCAACACGATTGGAGAACGGTTATTCGGCCGAAACAAGAGAGAGAAACATGTTGAGGCTTCACGCCGCATCCAGCAAGGGTGGAATTTCGTCGGAGGAAAAAAATAACGCCAGAAACAAGTGTATAATATTGCGCCGCCTGCTTCTCCGTTCGCATCAAGCGTCGGTGAAGAGACGGCGCTTTTTCGTGCTCATAGGAACAGTCCCTTTCAGTCAATCGCGCTGTTTAGGCATACATCGCCCGATACCGCTTATACTCTTCTTCTGAGCAAAGCACGAAATGCCCTGGCGTAATTTCGCGAAATTCGAGTTCTTCCCCGTCTTTATAACCATGCTGCGCGGGGTCGTAGACGATCCGTTTGCGCGTTCGCTCCGTTTCCGGATCCGGAAGCGGAATCGCGGAGAGCAACGCTTTTGTATACGGATGGATCGGGTTGCGGTACAACTCTTCCGACTCGGCGAGCTCGACCATTTTCCCGAAATACATGACTCCGATCCGGTCGCTGATGTACTTCACCATCGATAGATCATGGGCAATAAATAAATACGTCAACCCTTTTTCGCGTTGCAGTCGCTTCAACAAGTTTACGACTTGCGCTTGGATCGATACATCAAGGGCGGAAATCGGCTCGTCGGCGATGATGAATTCCGGTTCGACCGCGAGCGCTCGGGCGATACCAATCCGCTGGCGCTGACCGCCGGAAAACTCGTGCGGATAACGACTGGCATGCTCACGGTTTAAGCCGACCGTCTCGAGCAACTCATAGACGCGCTGCATCCGCTCTTCTTTTGTTTTTGCCAGCCCATGGATATCAATGCCCTCGGCAATAATATCAGCAACCGTCATTCGCGGGTTGAGGGAGGCATACGGGTCTTGGAAAATCATTTGCATTTTCCGGTTTAACTCTTTTAGCTCTTTTTTTGATTTTTTTCCGTGCACACTGACGCCGTTAAACAGCACTTCCCCGTCTGTCGCATCATATAACCGAATGATCGTCCGCCCTGTTGTCGACTTGCCGCAGCCCGACTCTCCGACAAGGCCGAACGTTTCTCCTTTATAAATGTCAAAGGTCACCCCGTCGACTGCTTTGACGACTTCACCGCGGCCGGCTGGGAAGTATTGTTTTAAGTTTTTCACTTCAAGCAGTTTTTGTTTAGCCACGCGGTTTGCCTCCTTTCCGGGCAACGATGTCAGCAAACTGTTTCATCCGTTCGCGCACAATGGCCGGCGGTTCAACTTTCGGCGCCAGCTCGTGCAACAGCCATGTCGCCGCATAATGCGTGTCCGACACTTGAAACATCGGCGGCTCAAGCTCATAGTCGATTTTTAACGCGTACGGGTTGCGCGGCGCGAAGGCATCACCTTTTGGCGGGTTTAACAAATCTGGCGGCGAACCCGGGATCGAATACAGCTCGGTATCTTTATGGTCAAGGCTCGGCATCGACGCAAGCAGACCCCATGTGTACGGATGCTTCGGATTGTAAAAAATTTCATCAACCGTGCCCATTTCGACGATTTTACCAGCGTACATGACCGCCACACGATCGGCCATGTTAGCAACGACTCCTAAATCATGGGTAATAAAAATGATCGACATGCCAAGCTTTTTCTGAAGGTCTTTCATGAGTTCCAAAATTTGTGCTTGAATCGTTACATCAAGCGCGGTCGTCGGCTCATCAGCAATTAAAATTTTCGGGTTGCACGCTAACGCTATAGCGATCACAACGCGCTGACGCATTCCGCCGGAAAATTGATGCGGATATTGTTTCATGCGCAATTCGGCGTTTTTAATGCCGACAAGTTGCAACAGCTCGATCGCCCGTTTGCGTGCCTCATCTTTTGATAAATTTTGATGTTTTAAAATGGCTTCCATAATTTGTTTTCCGATCGTCATCGTTGGATTGAGCGATGTCATCGGGTCTTGGAAAATCATCGAGATTTTTTTCCCGCGAATCTCCTGCATTTCCTTGTCCGTCAGCTTCGTCAAGTCTTTTCCTTCAAATAAAATTTCCCCTTGTTTAATGCGGCTTGGCGGCGTCGGCAACAAGCGCATGAGCGCTTTCGATGTCACCGATTTTCCAGATCCCGACTCACCGACGATCGCCAACGTTTCCCCTTTATACAAATCAAACGTCACACCGCGGACCGCTTGCACCTCGCCGGCATGGATATCGAAGGAAATGTGTAAATCGTTCACTTGTAAAATTTTCTCCATCGTTTTCACCCCTTCCATCCATTATTTGCGCATTTTCGGGTCAAGCGCATCGCGCAGCCCGTCAGCGACAAGGTTGAAGCTCAGAATAAGCAAGCTAATGACGATCGACGGGATAATAATTAAATGCGGGTACGTTTGAATGGACTTATACCCTTCGTTAACGAGTGAGCCGAGCGATGCTTCCGGCGGACGGATACCAAGGCCGATAAAGCTCAAAAACGCCTCCGTAAAAATGGCCGATGGAATCGTAAACATTGTCGTAATAATAATCGGGCCCATGACGTTCGGAATCAAATGTTTAAAAATGAGCCGTGAGTTAGACGCTCCTAGCGTCCGTGCAGCGAGCACATATTCCATGTTTTTTAGCTTCAAAATTTGCCCGCGCACAATACGCGCCATCGTCGTCCAACCGGTGATGACCATCGCCAGTGTAATCGAAATAATCCCCGGCTCAAAAATTAAGATAAATAAAATAACGACGATCAAATACGGAATACCGTTTAAAATCTCAATGACCCGCTGCATTGCGTTATCGACACGGCCGCCGTAATAACCGGAAATACCGCCGTAGGCAATGCCGATAAACAAATCAATCACAGCAGCGAGTAATCCTATGTAAAGCGAAATGCGGGTGCCATACCACGTTCTCACCCATAAGTCGCGGCCTAAATCATCGGTACCAAACCAGTAGTACTCTTTGACGCCGCGCTCTTTATAGACGTCGACGCCATTAGGGTCTTTTCCATCTAAATTAAGCCAGCTAATATTCTCCAAAACCGGGACTTTCGGCGGCAGTTTCGCATGGCTTAAGTTTTGTGCTTTATATGAACGTTCACTGGCCATCGGCGCAAAAATCGCCAGTAAAGCCAAAATGACAATCATGATCATCCCGGCGATCGCCGCTTTGTTTTCACGCAGGCGAAGCCATACGTCATGCCAAAACGTCAAGCTTGGACGATTGATTTTTTCTTGTTCGCCGACGTTCGGCGGGGCGGGCTGAAACCATTCCGGTGAAAGCTGATCGTATTGTTGTTTCGCCATTATTTCTTCCCTCCCGCTAACCGGATGCGTGGATCAACAATTCCATAGAGGATGTCCACGATAAAAATGACAAAGATTAATAATGCCGAGTAAAACAACGTCGTTCCCATAATGACCGGATAGTCGTTCAACTCGATGGAACGAACAAACTGCTCACCAAGCCCTGGAACCGCAAAAATTTTCTCAATAACGAGCGTCCCTGTCATCAAGTTCACGGCCATCGGACCGAGAATGGTGATCACGGGGATAAGCGAATTGCGGATGGCGTGCTTAACCACAACCCCGGCATTGCTAATCCCTTTTGCCCGAGCCGTTAAAATGTAATCAGAACTTAACACTTCAAGCATTTCAGTCCGCATAAAACGGGCGATGTTGGCAATAACACCGACGGATAGCGCCAATGTCGGCATGATCGTATATTTAAACCCTTCCCAAAAAGCGACCGGCAGCCACTGTAGCTTCACGCCGATAAAATATTGCAAAAATCCAGCCAACACAAACGACGGAACGGAAATTCCGATGACAGCAATGACCGTGGCCGTATAGTCTTCCCAACTGTTATGACGAATAGCTGCAAAAATACCAAGCACTAATCCGACAATCGTGCCAAACACAATCGCTTGAAACCCTAGCTGGGCCGATGGGCCGATCCGGTCACCGATCAATTCTGTCACTGGACGGTTGTCGTACTGGAACGAAACCCCTAAATCCCCTTGCAACAAATTGCCTAAATATTGCACGTACTGCACAGGCACTGGCTTATCCAACCCATATTCTTTTAAAATGAGCGCCCGCTGTTCTGGCGTCAATTTTTCCTGGTTTTGCAGCGGCGAACCAGGCAACAGCTTCATTAAAAAGAACGTCAGGGTGGCAATAATGAACAACGTAATCACCATATACACGATCCGTTGAATCGTATACCGCGCCATGGCTGCACCTCCCCTATTGATTTCCTAAACTTTACTGTTAATAATCTCTTAACATTTTGCTTTTTTCGACATTTTTCGCCTTG
The DNA here is from genome assembly GCF_014679705.1 of Geobacillus sp. 47C-IIb. Classification (NCBI taxonomy): domain Bacteria; kingdom Bacillati; phylum Bacillota; class Bacilli; order Caryophanales; family Anoxybacillaceae; genus Geobacillus; species Geobacillus sp. 47C-IIb. The sequence goes on along the minus strand of NZ_CP061473.1, from coordinate 2,765,504 downwards.
ACAGCCAAAAAGAGAGTATATGCCCTCGCATATACTCTCCTTGGCATTCTTTAGAAAACGAATTACTCGATATAGGCCCATTTGTAGCTGTAGTCGCCGCCAAACGGGTGAGTAATGATATCTTTTACATACTCGCGTTCTAGGTAAGCGAGGCCACGCTGATAGAGCGGAGCAATCGGCATTTCTTCAAAGACGATCTTTTCTGCTTTCAGCATCGCATCCCAACGAGCTTGCAAATCGCCAAGCAACGTTGTTTTTGCATCTTTAATCAACTTGTCGTATTCAGCATTCGACCAACCCGTTTGGTTGTGCGGGTTATTTGTCGTCCACAAATCAAGGAACGTCATCGGGTCTTGATAGTCCGGACCCCAACCAGAGAATGACAAGTCAAATTGCATTTTGCTTTCGAGGTCAAGTTTTTGTTGGAACGGTTGCTGTTTAATGTTGACCGTCAAGCCCTCCAAGTTTTTCTCCAATTCTTCTTTGATGTACTCGCCAATTTTCTTCGAGCTGTCGCTGTCATAGTTTAACAGCTCAATCGTGAAATTGTCTTTGCCAAGCTCTTTTTTCGCTTGCTCCCACAGTTTTTTCGCTTCGTCCACATTGTACGACACTAAGTCACCGTTTGCATCGCGGAAGTCTTTGCCATCCGGGCCTGTAACGAAATCTTTCGGGACAGTAAAGTTCGCTACAATCGAACCGTTGTTAAGCAGCGTATCCACCATTGCTTGGCGGTCGATGGCCATCGCAATTGCTTTGCGCGCATTCACATTGTTTAACGGCTCATTTTTCGTGTTCATGCGCAGCCAGAAGAGAGATGGCTCCAATTCCGTTTTGAAGTTTTTGTCGTTTTTATACTTATCAACAAATTCAGCCGACAAACCGACACGGTCAACTTGTTTCGTTTCATACAAGTTGACAGCCGTTGCGGTGTCTTTTACGACTTTCACATTGATTTTTTCGAGCTTAACTGTATCTTTATCCCAGTAATTCGGGTTTTTCTCATATGTCCAGCCTTGCTCGTGTTTCCATTCGCTTAAGACGAACGGACCGTTGTAGAGCGTCGTGTTCGCTTCCAAACCGTACTTGTCGCCTTGAGCTGTCACGAATTTTTCGTTTTGCGGCATGAACGAACCGAATACCGTCAAGCTGACGAAATACGGAACCGGGTTTTTCAGCTCCACTTGGAGCGTGTAGTCGTCAAGCGCTTTGACACCGAGCTGGTCAACTGGCAATTTGCCGGTGTTGACTTCTTCCGCATTTTTAATGTCGTACATGATGTACGCATATTCAGACTTCGTTTTCGGATCAAGCACCCGTTTCCAAGCGAACACAAAGTCATGCGCCGTCACCGGGTCACCGTTCGACCATTTAGCATCTTTGCGAAGCTTGAACGTATACGTTTTGCCGTCTTCGCTCACCTCATGGCTTTCCGCCACCCCAGGAACCGGCTTGTTGTCTTTTCCTAAACGGTACAGACCTTCCATGACGTTGTTCAACACGATAAACGATACTTGGTCGGTAGCGAGCGCTGAGTCAAGCGACGGAATTTCTGAAGAATCAAGCAAGTTCAGCACTTGCTCCTTCTTCTCCGCCGGCTTTTCGCCGCTTTCACCGCCTTGGGCTTTGTCGTCCCCGCCCCCGCCACACGCTGCTAAGAACGTAGACAGCGCGAGAAGCAGAACGAGGAATAAAGAAAATCGCTTCTTCACTAAAAACCCCCCTTAAAACTTATGTATTTTATTACAAATCTTCTGAACTATTAGGTTTCAGAAGATTGTACCTACAAGCCTATTATACCGACTATTAATATATTTGAAAAGAATTTTTTGTTTTATTCAATAAAAAGTTTTCTAATTACTTATAAAATATAGGAATATCGACTTAATTGCATTGTACAAACTTTTGCCAACCTTGTAAATAATAAATTTCTATAGATGCTTTAGAAAACGCTTACAATATAGTTTTTTTCCTTTTTTTATCATCGCCAGAACAAATTACTCCTTTGTTTCCAAGATAGAGGTGTATTTTTTGATATAACTTTTTTAACAATCTTTTCACCTGATCGTTTTATGGTACAATAAAATCGGCAAGCAGAAAGGCGGGAGAAACGACGTGAAACAGATTGCTGTTCGAACCGGATGGCTCATTGCCGCGATGTTGCTAGCGAGCGGGCTGATCATTTCTTGGCAAGGGACGTGGACAGCAGTTGCCTTCATTAACGTGGCTTTTTTACTCTCTCTTGTTCCGCTGTCGCTCGGCGGGCTTTTGTTCGTCTACGAGCGCGGATTTTTCAGCGGATTTGCTTACGGATTTCGCCGATGGCGCAAAAGTGGAACAAAGGCGGAACAGTATCTCGAAGAGGCGGCTTCGGAACAGGAAACAGAGGAATCGCGTGGCCCGCGGCACTTTGTGGCCACCTACCCGCTGCTGTTTTCCGGTCTCTTTCTATTTCTCATCATGATCGCCGCCGGGTATGCAATCCAATAAGGTTGCAACAGCTGGTTGTTTTTCATATAATAAAGAGCAAATAGCGAGATGGGCGATGAGAAAGAAGAGTACATATGGCGATGCCTTCAGAGAGCTTGTGGGTGGTGCGAACAAGCGGCTAGCCATATGGAATGGGCTTTCGAGCTTCCCGCTGAACCAGCGATGCAGTAGGTGAGGACGTTTCCCCGCGTTACAGGGGGCCATGCGCAAAGCATGGGCTGAGCGATTGCGCATCAGGCGCAATAAGTAGGGTGGCACCACGGTCCTACCGTCCCTATTAAAGGGGGCGGTAGGCTTTTTTATTTTCTTGGTGGAGGAGTGATCGCAGATGAAAACCATTTTTTCTGGCATTCAGCCAAGCGGCGTCATTACCCTTGGCAACTACATTGGTGCGATGCGACAATTTGTCGAACTGCAGCATGAGTACAACTGCTATTTTTGCATTGTCGACCAACATGCCATTACTGTTCCGCAAAATCCGAACGAACTGCAACAAAACATTCGCCGTCTCGCTGCCTTATATTTGGCAGTCGGCATCGATCCTAAACAGGCGACGCTGTTCGTTCAATCGGAGGTGCCGGCGCACGCCCAAGCGGCTTGGATGCTGCAATGCATCGTCTATATCGGCGAACTGGAGCGGATGACGCAGTTTAAAGACAAATCAGCCGGTAAAGAGGCGGTCAGTGCCGGGTTGCTCACGTATCCACCGCTTATGGCAGCCGACATTTTGCTTTACAACACGGACATTGTCCCAGTCGGCGAAGACCAAAAGCAGCACATCGAGCTGACGCGCGATTTAGCTGAGCGCTTCAACAAACGGTACGGCGAGCTGTTCACTATCCCGGAAGCGCGCATCCCGAAAATCGGCGCCCGCATTATGTCGCTTACCGATCCGACGAAAAAAATGAGCAAATCTGACCCAAACCCGAAATCGTTTATTACGCTGCTTGACGACGCCAAAACGATTGAAAAGAAAATTAAAAGTGCTGTGACCGATTCAGAAGGAACGATTCGCTATGACAAGGAAGCGAAACCGGGCATTTCGAACTTGCTCAACATTTATTCGATTTTATCGGGTCAGCCGATTGACGAACTTGAGCGGCAATACGAAGGAAAAGGATACGGGGTCTTTAAATCCGATTTGGCCCAAGTGGTCATTGAAACGCTCCAACCGATCCAAGAGCGGTATTATCATTGGCTCGAAAGTGAAGAGCTCGACCGCGTCCTAGACGAAGGGGCGGAAAAAGCGAACCGTGTCGCCTCGGAAATGGTGCGCAAAATGGAACAAGCCATGGGGCTTGGGCGGCGTCGGTAAAAAATCAGCATAATGCAGCCATACAAAAACGGGCAGGCACGAGGCGCCTGCCCGTTTTTTAATTCACTTTCGGTTCTTGCTGTGTTTCCCAAAGCTTCTCAAAAAATGGCTGACCTTTAATCAAGTTTTCGCACAACTGCTCGTGGCGTTCCGACCAACCGTATTTTGTTTCTTCATACAACCGTTCCCATGCTTCTTCAAACGACATTTTTTGAATGTCCGAATACTTTTCCGGTGCCCACTCTGTATACCAATAGCGCACTTCCGCACTGTTTTTCGTTGAATACAGCTGATCGAGCGCCATAAACAGCAATTGTTTCAGCTGCCGCTCCTTCCGCGTTAGCCCGCACATCAGTTCCGGGGCCGGTGATAAAATATGATATTCTTTTTCATACTTTGGCAACGGATATTTTTGTTCCTCTGCCTCGGCTGCCATTTCGTAAACAAGTTGCTCTTGCCGCGGAATGAGCCGACTTTTACGGATCGGAATGTGGTATCCGATCGTATCGACGGCCAAAATGCCGACCCCATCCGTCACGATGAAACAATAGTCCAGCTGGATGCGTTCATGGTTTTTGCGGATATACGCTTTTTGATAAACATCGTCTAAAAGCGGTTTCGGAAGGTCGGACAAGCTGTTTTCAATATAATGGAACAAAGCCGGGGACACTTTTAAAAGCGGTACCTGGTCAAGCAGCTCGATTTGATCGTCTTTGCGCCATTCATGGAAATGGCAGACGTTGTATCCATTCTCCTCGCCTTCAAACCAGTTCACCCAAATGTCATGCAAGTAAAGCATGTAATACCCCTCACTTCCAGACGTGTTTGTCCATCAGTATAGGCAGAGGGGCAGAATTTTATTCCATTTCGCCCTCTTTTCCCCTCTATGAGCTACGGCCTGGAAACGACAAACTTCCCCACATCAAAAGCAAACCAAGCGGCAATAAATAACATTCTGCTCTTGTCGCGATATAAACCATATAGTCACTGAAGCCTCGTTCCGGGGTAATAATGTTTAAATACGCGATAATAACCATACCGCCCACGACCGAAAAACCGAAACCGACCAAATAAAAAAACAGGCGGACCATCGGGCTTCCCTTCCTTCTTGTCCACTTCCTTGCTCTACATATATGTCGGCCTGGTGGACAACATGACTGTTCGTTTGCCGCCCCGATGGACAACCTGTTTATTTGATGATGTCAAAACCAGCTAAAGCAACGATTTGTTTCGCCTCCATCGCCATCAGTTTCGTCAATGAATGCCCCCGCCCAAGGCAGCGCTGAACGATGGCGTGTCCCACCGCATAGCCGCCCATTTTCGGATACCAACCAATCCCGTACAAAATCCGGGTGCTAAGTGGATGCGAAACGGCCACGTCTTGGTTTGGAGCGATGTAGCGGCGCCAAAATCGCTCTAACTCCCAATCTGTATAGTACGCCGTCCAGCTTGCGCACTTCTCGGCACCGACCGTCTCAGCAACCGCATGTTCTGCCAGCCCTTCCATAATCACGGCATCCAACAGCGTCGCTTCTTTGCCGCCATCCGGCAGTTTTTGCAGTCGGCAGACATGATTGTATTCGTGCGCTACGAGCGCAGCAATCTCGTCGTCACGATGATCGGACAGCAAAAAGAAAAACAGCTTATCGGCAAATGCCACGCCGCCTTTTCCGTGAAACTCACGCGCAAGTTTCGGGTTCTCATCATCCGCCGGCAGCAAAAACACCGGAACGTCCGGTCCGTCCCATGCCGCGCGCTGCCGGTCATATTGGCGGCCGACCCGCTCCCATAGACGCTGTGCCTTCATGTCCGGCAAAAGCCGAACGGCTTGCCGAGCACTTCGATACATGCCATACAGACGCAAATATTGATGAATATCACGCGCTGACGCATCCCCAAAAAACGGAACCAACCGTGCGCATAGCCGAAGCGGATCCCCCTGGTCTTGTTCGAGCCACCGGTCAGTTGGGAACAGTCCCATCGTCTCTCCTCCCCTCCCTCTTACATTATGTTGGAGAAGAAAAGACGGTGAACAAAGGCGGAAACAGAGCGGGATGCGCCAATCAAAAAAGAGCCTCGCTTTGAACGAACTGCCGCTCGTTAGTTATGCCTAACGGGGGCAGCTTCGTTCAACCGAAGGCTCTCATTTCCGTTCGTCACACATATTTTTTGAAAATCAATGTCGCGTTATGGCCGCCAAATCCAAATGAGTTGCTTAAGACTGCGCGCACTTCTTGCTTGCGTGCTTCATTCGGCACATAGTCAAGATCGCATTCCGGATCTGGCGTTTCGTAGTTGATCGTCGGCGGAATGATACCATCGCGAATCGTCAACACCGAGAAAATAGCTTCCACCGCACCGGTCGCCCCAAGCAAGTGGCCGGTCATCGACTTCGTTGAGCTGACGGCGAGCTTATACGCATGATCACCGAACACTTCTTTAATGGCAAACGTCTCATACTTATCATTGTACTCTGTGCTTGTGCCGTGGGCATTAATATAGTCGATCTCCTCCGGCTGCAAGCCAGCGTCATGGAGCGCTTGGCGCATCGCCCGCACGCCCCCTTCACCGCCCGGCGCCGGCGCCGTAATATGGTAAGCATCTCCGGTGGCGCCGTAGCCAACAATTTCGGCATAAATCGGCGCTCCGCGACGCAACGCGTGCTCCAACTCTTCAAGAACGATGATGCCTGCTCCTTCGCCCATGACAAATCCGTCACGGTTTTTATCAAACGGGCGGCTTGCCGTTTTCGGATCTGGATTCGTCGAGAGCGCTGTGTTCGCACAAAAGCCGGCAAACGACATTGTCGTAATCGGCGCTTCGGCTCCGCCAGTGATCATCACGTCGGCATCACCGCGCTGAATGACTTTAAACGCGTCGCCGATCGAATTGGCTCCAGTCGCGCAAGCAGTGACTGTGCACGAATTGATTCCCTTTGCCCCGAGAATGATCGACACTTGTCCAGCCGCCATATCCGGAATCATCATCGGCACGAAAAACGGGCTCACCCGACGGTAGCCGCGTTTCTGGAAAGTTTCAAACTGTTGCTCAAACGTCTCCATCCCGCCGATACCAGATCCGATCCAGACACCGACTCGTTCAGCGTTTTGTTCATTGATTTCCAGATTGGCGTCTTTCACCGCCATAAGCGCTGCGGCCACGGCGTATTGTGTAAAACGATCCATCTTCCGTGCCTCGCGGCGATCCATAAACACCGTCGGGTCAAAATCTTTGACTTCCGCCGCCACTTTCGCTGGAAAATCGTCGGGATTGACACGAGTGACAATATCGATGCCAGACTGACCGGCAATGATGTTTTTCCATGTTGTTTCGACGTCATTGCCGAGTGGGGTGACAGCCCCCATCCCGGTCACGACAACTCGTCTTTTTTCCATCGCTTCGTCTCTCCTTTTTCCGATAATCTAAAAGTTGTTAGCGGCCCCAGCGCAAGGCGATCGCACCCCACGTCAGCCCGCCGCCGAATCCAACCATGACGATGACATCATCATCTTTAATTTTCCCCGCTTCAAATTCCTCAGCGAGTGAAATTGGAATGGACGCGGCTGACGTATTGCCGTATCGGCGAATCGTTGTTGACATTTTCTCTTCCGGCAGCTCGAGCCTCTGTCTGGCTGCCTCCATAATGCGAATGTTCGCCTGGTGGGGAATCAGAAAGTCAACATCATTTTTCGATAGGCCAGCTTTTTCGAGCACATTCAAGCTTGACTCTCCCATTTGCCGGACAGCGAACTTAAACACTTCACGGCCGTTCATGATGATATATTCGTCTTGATATAAATGTTTTCCTCCCGTTCCGTCAGCGCCTAATTCAAAGGATAAAATGCCGCGTCCGGGTGACACCGGCCCCATGACGACCGCCCCGGCGCCATCGCCAAACAGCACTGCCGTATTCCGGTCGGTCCAGTCAATAATTTTTGATAGTTTTTCCGCGCCTACTACCAATATATACTTGTATGCACCATTGTCAATGAATTGGCTCGCCGTCACGACCCCATACATAAACCCGGCGCAGGCAGCGCTAATGTCCAACGCTGCAGCGTTGACAGCACCGAGGCGCTCTTGCAACATGCACGCAACAGACGGGAACGGGCGGTCCGGAGTAACGGTAGCTACCAAAATCAAATCAATGTCTTTCGCGGAAATGCCCGCGTGAGCGAGCGCCTTCTCAGCAGCAAAATACGCCATGTCAGATGTATCCATCTCATCTGGAGCGATGCGCCGTTCTTCAATCCCCGTGCGCGTTCGAATCCATTCATCTGATGTGTCCATCATTTTTTCCAAGTCAGCGTTTGTCAACACCTTTTCCGGTGCATAGTAACCAACGCCGATAATTCCTGCTCCCATGCTACTCATCTCCTTTTTCCTTGCAAAATAACCGAAAATCCTTTTGAATACAGCGTAATTCCCAATATACAATCAATCCACATAACCAATTATTATTACTTGGTACTAATTTTATCGGAAAGAGCGCATGTGCGCAATAGAAAAGCGGAGATCCCCTTGAAAGAAAAGCAAAGAGAATTCAGGCGCTTCTCTGTACTTAAAGGCATTTGTCCAAACCGTTTTTCATTTCCGCTCATACAATACAATGACAAGTAAAGATGGTACGAAAGGGAGGACGCTACATGGCGAACAATCCAACACCAGAACAGCATCGCGAGCCGCATGATCGCTTCTCTCGCCTCATGTTCGGCCCGTTCCCCCCACGCCAAACCGACCGGCGGGAAGAGCGGGAGGAGACAGATCCGCTCCCGCTGCCAAACATTGATTTTATGAAACTGTTTGAAAATGTCAGCGTGCTGACGGACTCTTTGCAACAGTTAAAACCGCTTGTCAAAAAGATCTCTTCACTCGTCGATTTCATAAAAAAATAGCAGACGCAACCAAGCGATGCGTCTGCCTTCGTTGTTTACGGGAGCTCATTGTACTGGCGAAAAAATTGTCCGATTTGCGCTGCCAGCTGGCGCCGCCTTTCCAGTAAATGATAAACGACGCGCACTCGATCGTTCATCGTTTTCATCCATTGTTCGTATTTGCGGCTGTGCAGTGCGGACGGATATTCGCTCACACCGGCGAGCTGCCAAATCGTCACCGGAACATCATGAGGGCTGAGAAAAAGGGACGGAACAGCCTCCGGCACCTCTTCTTCCTTCATGCCATAGGCAAGCGCGATTTCTTTCACCATCCGTCGATACATCAACGAATGTTCCTGCGCATAGCTGAGCTGCGCACGTACATCAAGGCAAGGGTTGATCATGGCGACGGCGCGGATTTGCCTTGGCATGGCGCCAAGCAGCTGCGAGGCGACAAGTGCGCCCATTCCTTCGGCAACGATATAAATGCGCTTGTTGACAATTTCGCTTTTCAGTACTGAGTAGATAAGCTGACGCGCCAGCCGGACTGCTTTTGGGCTTCCCCAATGCCGGCCGTACAAATGAGAGTAAAACACCGTATACCCACGTTCAAGCCACTCCTCCAGCCACTGGCGCCGCCCCGGATGCTCGAGCCAAAAACTCGTCTGTTCGTTCACGAAATGATCGCCGTCCCCCATTAAAAAAAGGGCAAACCCGTTCGGGCGCTCCGGCACGTGAACGATGCACCATTGCCCATCAAGTTGGAAAAACCGTTGTTGTCCTGCCATCGTTTCCATTCACCCTTGTTTGGCGATACATAATTGTACAGTATACGATATGCCCGACGAAAAAAAACGTCCGGGTATATGCCTAAATGAACAAATTGTGATAAGATAAGGGAAGAAATGATGCGAAGATAGGAGGAAACAAGATGCGCCTGTTTTGGACATTTTTCTGGACGTTTTTGCTCGTGCAAATGGCGACCTATGTTATGGGCTCGATGCAAGGCATTAGCTATGATTTTACGACCGGCGCGATCATCAGTGTCGTCGCTACGATTTTGATCGTTGTAGTAGCAGCCTTGATTCCGGACGAGCCAGCCGGGCACCATCATTAATCTAGAAAACCTTTGATCAATAACAACGCCTTGGAGCTGTTAAAACTCCAAGGCGTTGTTTTTATGTCCGTTCTTTTGTACATTATTCGTTGCCCGTTTGAACGTTTCGCTGCCGTCCGTTCTCTATCCAGACAATAAGCCCGGGCAGCAGCATCCCGCGAATAAGAAACGTATCAAGTAAAATACCGATGGCCACGAGGAAACCGAACACAAACAACAGTTGTACAGGCTGAGTCATCAACACGGCAAACGTCGCCGCCAAAATGAGGCCAGCGGAAGAAATGACGCCGCCAGTATGGGCTACCGCTCGTTCGACCGCCCCGTTGACGGAATGAGTTCTCCACTCTTCTTGGAAGCGCGACACGAGTATAATATTGTAGTCAATACCAAGCGCCACTAAAAACACAAACGCATAAATCGGCACACGGTCGCTGACAGTTTTGATATCAAACAACAAATCCGTCAACCAAATGCCAAGACCAAGTGCCGCCGCGAACGAAACGAGAATCGTTCCGATCATATACAGCGATCGTTTTACGGACTTTGTCAACCCAATGAGCAGAAGGAAAATAAGAAGTGTCTCCAACGTGACAATGACAACCATATCGCGGTTGTTTACGACCCGCTCATCCACTTTCGCTGCCGTCTCTCCGGCGAAATAAAGTCGTCCATCAAGCCCGCTTTGTTTGATGATCGTTTCCTTCCGATCGATGATCCGGTCTAACGCATCAATCGTTTTGACATCGTATGGGTTTTCCCGAAATGTAAGTGTAAACGAGACCACACGTCCATCATCCGCTGTGCCGGCCGGACGCACCTCACTGACAAGCGGCTGTTTCTCGAGTTGTTCCTGCAACTCTTTCATTTGTTGTGGCGTCAAGGCATTTTTCCCCTCAAACAAGACCGTTGTTGGCGCCAACTCTCCTTTAGCAAAATGCTTCTCGAGCAATTCGTATCCTTGGCGCGACGGCATATCTTCCGGGAATGATTTGATTAGATCATACTCATAGCGCAATGCTGACGTATGAGCAGCCATCACCACAAGGAGCAAGCTGATGAGAGCCACGGTCAGACGCGGCTTGCGAACGACAAACCGACCAACTTTTTCCCAAAATGTCCGCATTCCTTTCTCTTTGGCATCACCGACACGCGGAATGTTCGGCCAAAACGCTTTACGTCCGAACAACGTGAACAAAGCCGGGATCAGCGTGACCGAAGCAATCATGATGATGGCCATCGTGAGAGCAAACGTCGGGGCAAAATTTCGATAATCCCCTAGCTTGGCGAAAAACAACACGAGCATCGCTGCCAATACGGTGCCCCCTGAAAACAGGACAGGCAGCCCGGTCTCGCGCATCGCCTGCTTCATCGCCTCCCACTTGTTCTCGTACCGTTTCAGCTCCTCCCGGTAGCGGGAAAAGATAAACAATGAGTAATCCGTAATCGCAGCGAACAGCAAAATGGACATAATCGAAACCGTTTGGTTGGAGATGACAAGTCCTCCTCGCCCTAACAGCCCGAGCAGCTGCACGACTACTTCATACACAAACGCAGCGACAACAAGCGGAATGAGCGCCAATAGTGGTGAGCGGTAAATGATGATCAGCAGCACTAGAATCAGTCCAACTGTTGAGAGCATGAGCACAACATCGGCGCGCGAAAACAATTCCAGCGTATCCGCCGCGATGCCAGCCGGACCAGTAATATAAAGCTTTACATCGCTTTCGCTATGGACGAGTTTCTGAATATCGTCATTGATCGTGCGAATTTCTTTCGATTCCAATGAAGACTGATAAATCGCTGGAACAACCGCGATTTTCCCATCTTCAGCAAAAAACCGTGCTGCGGCTTGCGGTGGGAGGGAAGCAATTGGAACAAGCTGTTCAAGTGCTTCTTGGTGGTTTTTCTCAATATCGGCCAACAAACGCTGCAATTCTTCTGTTGAAATCGGCTCGTCATCAGAACGAAAAACAAAAATCGCAGGGATGCCGTCGCTATTCGCAAAGTATTGATCGATTTTCTTTTGCGCCACCATCGACTGTACATCTTCCGGCAGTGATTCAATGCTCGATACTTCATAATCTTTTACACTCGGCGCCGCAACGGCCAACACAACAGTGACAATAAACCATACGACTAGTGTCCACCACATTCCTTTTTTCGTCGTTACCCGGTCTGTCACCGTCTGCAACCATCGATTCATTACTCATCCTCCATTTCGTTTGATCAACAAAAGTGACAAACTTGTCACTTTAAATACAACTTAATGATAATGGGAAAGTGACATAACTGTCAATTTCTATTCATGACCCCGTACATAATGATCTCCCTAATGCTTTCCACCCATTCAGCAAGAGAGATGCCGGGAAAATGAGGAACAGAGACTGACTGAAAAATATAACCAAGAATTACTTGGTTCGGAAGGTGCGGCTTTATTTTCCCTTCCTGTTTTCCCCGTTTGATTAAATGCTCTAGCTCTTCATACATTCTCTTGTGAAACTGGGCGAGACGCTGTTTATTTTCCTGCACTTTTGGATGGTTTTCTGGAATTCGTTTTCCAATCGAAATCATTTCATGAAGATCATTATGATATAAGATGAAATCGAGCAGAAAACGAAATTGCTCATCAAAGGTAGGATACACATGTATATGTTCTAATTTTATGAACACTTCTTCCATTTCATTTACCATATATGTAGTAATCAATTCCTCTTTGTTCTCAAAATATTTATAAATTGCACTCCGCGCCACTCCAAGCCTTTCAGCCAGCAAGCCAAACGTAAATCCTTCATATCCGTGTTCAAGGAGAAGTTGTTTCGTTTGGGCAAACAGCTCATTCAGCGAAATTTTTCGTTCCCGCGCCAACCAAGCACTCTCCTTTCTTTTTTCTTTTCATTATACCCTTGACGATCGGTGAAAGAAAAGAAAGGTGCCCCGAACACTATATCGGGACACCTTTTGGACCGCCGCACCATTTTTCGTTGCCGTCAAAAGAAACCATCTCTCCCGTCAGTGATATAGCCCCTTCGCCTAAAAACGTTTTTACGCGGACGGACGGATCACAAGCTGGCCGTTTTCGACATCGACCGTGACAGTGCTGTAATCTTTCACCCGCCCGGCGATCAACTCTTTGGCAAGCGGGGTTTCAATCTGCTTTTGCATAAACCGCTTCAAGGGGCGGGCGCCGTATACCGGATCAAAGCCGGCTTCGGCGATATGCTGTTTCGCTTCTTCCGTCAGCACGAGCTCAATATGCCGATCGGCCAAACGACGCGACAACTCGCGGGCAAACTTAGCGACGATGCCTTTGACCTCATTCGTTGACAGCGGCTTAAACAAGACGACATCATCGATCCGGTTTAAAAACTCGGGGCGGAAATGGGCGCGCAGTTGATCAAGCACCTGTTTCCGTGTCTCTTCTTCGATTTCGCCGTTGCGGCTTTCTAATAAGAGCGGCGAGCCGATGTTAGACGTCATAATGACGACCGTGTTTTTAAAATCGACGGTCCGTCCTTGCGAGTCAGTGAGCCGTCCATCATCCAACAGCTGCAGCAAAAGATTAAACACGTCCGGGTGCGCTTTTTCGATTTCATCAAGCAGCAAAACGGAATATGGCTTGCGCCGCACCGCCTCTGTCAGCTGACCGCCTTCCTCGTAGCCGACATAACCAGGCGGCGCCCCGATCAGGCGGGAAACGGCATGCTTTTCCATATACTCGGACATGTCAAGACGAATTAGCTGCTCTTCGCTGTCAAACAGCGCTTCGGCGAGCGTTTTGGCGAGCTCTGTTTTGCCGACACCGGTCGGGCCGAGAAAAAGAAACGAACCGATCGGGCGATTCGGGTCTTTAATGCCCGCTCTCGCCCGCAAGACGGCATCAGCGACAAGTTCGACCGCCTCGTCTTGGCCGATGACCCGCTCGTGCAGCAATTCATGGAGACGGAGCAGCTTCTCTCTTTCCCCTTCCACAAGGCGGGTGAGTGGAATGCCGGTCCAACGTGAAACAATTTCGGCGATTTCTTCTTCCGTCACTTCCTCGCGCAACAGCTTTCCTTCTCCTTGGCCGCTTGCTTCCTGCTCGAGCTGCTTCAGTTGTTTCTCAAGCTGCGGGATGCGTCCATGGCGCAATTCGGCCGCTTTGTTTAAATCGTAGTCGTTTTCTGCTTCTTCAAGCTCGCGCTTGGCCCGTTCGAGCTCCTCGCGCACGCGGCGGACACGATCGAGCGTCTCTTTTTCTTGTTGCCATTTTGCTTTCATGGCGTTCGCTCTCTCGCGCAAGTTAGCAAGTTCATTTTGCAGCGCCTCAAGCCGTGTCCGACTTGCCTCATCTGTTTCTTTGCTTAAGGCAGCCTCTTCGATTTCAAGCTGCATGACGCGGCGCATCACCTCATCGAGCTCGGACGGCATCGATTCCATTTCCGTGCGGATCGTTGCGCACGCTTCATCGACCAAATCAATCGCTTTATCAGGCAAAAAGCGGTCGGAAATGTAACGGTCAGACAATACTGCGGCCGCGACGAGCGCACGGTCGTGAATTTTCACGCCATGGTGCACTTCGTACCGTTCTTTTAATCCACGCAAAATCGAAATCGTATCTTCAACGCTCGGCTCTTCGACGAGCACTTGCTGGAAACGGCGCTCGAGCGCTGGGTCTTTTTCAATATATTGTCGATATTCATCCAGCGTCGTTGCCCCGATGCAGCGCAGTTCGCCGCGGGCGAGCATCGGCTTCAACATATTGCCGGCGTCGATCGCCCCTTCTGCCTTACCGGCACCAACAATCGTATGTAGCTCATCAATAAACAAAATGATACGGCCATCGCTTTTTTTGATTTCGTTCAGTACCGCCTTCAGCCGCTCCTCAAATTCGCCGCGAAACTTCGCCCCGGCAACAAGCGCGCTCATATCAAGCGCGAAAATCGTTTTGTCTTTCAGCCCTTCCGGAACGTCTTTGCGGACGATGCGCTGGGCGAGCCCTTCAACAATGGCCGTTTTCCCAACGCCCGGTTCGCCGATCAGCACTGGATTGTTTTTCGTTTTCCGTGACAAAATGCGAATCACGCGACGAATTTCACTGTCACGGCCAATCACCGGGTCGATTTTTCCCGCCTTCACTTCGGCGACTAAATCGCGCCCATATTTTGTCAACGCCTCATACGTCGCTTCCGGATGCGGACTTGTCACGCGTTGATTCCCCCTTACTTTTGTCAATGCTGTCAACAGCGCTTCACGTGTCAACCCAAACGACGCCAGACGCCGGGCGATATGCTCAGCACCGGACGGCAAAGCGAGCAGCACATGCTCAACCGACACGTATTCATCTTGCATTCGTTTCGCTTCGGCTTCTGCTTCGTCAAGCAGCCGCGCCAACGCCGGGGCAATGTATAGCTGCCCCTCCGTCCCGTGCACTTCCGGCTTATGACGAAGCTGCTCGTTTAGAAAACCGACTACCTTGTTCCGATCGGCACCGGAAAGTTCCAACAGCCGCGGCGCCAAGCCACCTTCTTGTTCAAGCAGCGCGCTCAGAAGATGCTCAACATCAAGCTGTTGATGATGGCGTTCTTTGGCGAGCGACTGCGCCGCCATGAGCGCTTCTTGCAGTTTTTCTGTCAAACGGCTTGCGTCCATGCCGTTCCCTCCATTTGACCTTCTTTGACTATAAATCATTATAGCGGATTGCACGGCGCACGGCAAATCAAAAGCCACTCCAAAACGGAATGGCTTTTTTCGCACATTAAGGTTTGCGCAAATATGTCCAATGCCGGTTATGATTCGACGTTTCCGGGAACGTATCGCCGGCTTTTAGTTTCAGCTTTTTCGGATTTTTTACATTGTCACCTGTTTCGCCGATTTCAATGTAAACACCGTTGTTCGGCGCTTTATCCCCAGGTTTAAAATGGCGCGGTTGGCCCATTTGTTTCATCCCCCTTGCTTCGATTGCATTTGTTATCATTCCCCGTTGCGCCACGATTCATAAGAAGGAAAATGATGGCTTGTTAGCCGGGAGACAGCAAGCACAGTGGGTTGCTTCGCCTGTAATCGTTCCATTACCTCCGAAAATCATCAGTTGCGCCGCCCCGAATAAAAAAGATGTCCCGCCACACTTGGCAGGACATCGTTCTTTCCATTATAAAACCGACACTAAAATCGCTTTTTGTGCGTGAAGGCGATTGCCAGCCTGTTCAAAGACCATCGAATTCGGACCGTCCATGACACCGGCCGTCACTTCCTCGCCGCGATGGGCTGGTAAGCAATGCAAAAATATATAGTCCGGTTTCGCTGCTTTAACGAGCGCTTCATTTACTTGATATGGCTGAAATACTTGCAGCCGCTCATCGCTCTCACTCTCCTGTCCCATGCTCGTCCAGACGTCCGTATAAATCGCATCCGCTCCCGCCACCGCCTCGAGCGGGTCGTGCGTCACTGTGACCGCCGCGCCTGTTTTTTCCCCGATTTGGCGCGCCGCTTCTACATAAGCTGCCTTCGGCTCATAACCCGGTGGACAAGCGATGGCCACATCCATGCCGACTTTCGCCGCAGCCGCCAAGAGTGCGTTGGCAACATTGTTGCCATCCCCGACATAAGCGAGCTTGATACCTTGGAACGTTTTCTTCACTTCATAAATCGTCAGCAAATCCGCCAGTGCCTGGCACGGATGATCGTCGTCCGTCAAGCCATTGATGACCGGAATCGATGCGTATTCGGCCAACTCTTCGACTTTTTGGTGGGCAAATGTCCGGATCATAATGACATCGACGTATTGCGACAGGACGCGAGCCGTATCGGCGATCGTTTCACCGCGACCGAGCTGCAAGTCGTTGCTGTTTAAATAAAGCGCACTGCCGCCAAGTTGAATCATGCCGACTTCAAACGATACGCGCGTGCGCGTCGATGGTTTTTCAAAAATCATCGCCATCGTTTTGCCGGCAAGCGGCGTATACGGCATGCCGGCTTTTTGCTTTGCTTTTAGGTCGCCTGCTAACGCCAGCAAGTCAAAAATCTCTTCTGTAGAAAAATCAAGAAGCGTTAAAAAGTCTCTCCCTTTTAATGACATCACTGTATTCATGCGATCACCGCCTGTTCTGCCTGTTTTTTCTTTTTAATCCAACCGCTGATCGGCTGTACATCGAGCTGACCTACAGTGAGCGCCTGTAAAAAGAGATCGAGCGTTTCACGCTCCGTGAAGACGAGTAATTGTTGGGACAACGCAGCCATCCGTTTCGGCGCCTCGCCTTCCTCCTTGCGCAAGTCGATCACTGCCAGCGCTCCGTCGCGTTTCACCCAGTCGGCAAATGAAACATCCGTAACGATATTCAGCTGTTTCGTTTCAATCTCCGCCGCCAGCTCCGCGTCGATGTCGCCGATAACATATAGCTCATTCGCATTCGCTTTCTTTTGCAAATAGGCATAAAACGCCTTGTACGCTGCTTCTTCTTTCGTCATGGCAATGCTGATGCCTTCTCCGGTTGACTTCATCTCCGGCCCAACCGTTGGGTCAACTCCTGGCAGCTTGTAAGTTGAAAAGACCGGATATTTCAAGACGACGTATGGCATAACCGTCAATCCGCTCATTTTTCCGCCTGGAATGTCGACAAGTGATTTCCCAAGCAATAACTTTGTCGCAATTTGCGCAAGCGGCACGCCAGTCGTTTTACTGACGATCGGCACTGTCCGGCTGGCGCGTGGATTCACTTCAAGCACATATACGTTTCCGTCAGCAATAACGTATTGAATATTCATGATTCCTTTAAAACCAAGCTTTTTGGCGATCCGCCTCGCATAGTCGACGATGTTGGCTCTTTCTTCCTCGGTGAGCGTCTGCGCCGGCAGCCAAGCGTAGCTGTCACCGGAATGAACGCCGGCTTTTTCGACATGTTCGATAATCGTCGGAAGCAAAATGTCCGTCCCGTCTGTCACGATATCCGCTTCCGCCTCTTTTCCGTCCAAATACGCATCGATCAAAATCGGGTATGTCAACTCACCTTGTTCGATCAATGCGGCGAGCTGCGCCTCGCTCCGGATGATAAACATGCCGCGACCGCCGATCACATAAGATGGACGAAGCAGCACCGGGTAACCGATCTCCGCCGCTTTGGCTACGAGCTCTTCAGCATCGTTCGCCATCAGACCGGGCACATGCGGAATGTCGAGCTCTTCAAGCAGCTGGTAAAAGCGGTCGCGATCTTCAAGCTGATCGATGATATCGTAGGTGACACCAAGCAGCCGTACCCCTGCTTCTTCGAGTCCTTTCACTAAATTGATCGCCGTCTGACCGCCGAATTGAACGATCACATGTTGGATTTGTTCCGCTTCAATGACATCGAGGACACTCTCTAATGTCAACGGCTCAAAATACAAGCGGTCGGCAATGGCAAAATCGGTCGACACCGTTTCCGGGTTGTTGTTGATCATGATCGTCTCATAGCCTTCCTTTTGCAAAGCGAACACGCTATGGACGGAGCTGTAATCGAACTCAATCCCTTGGCCAATACGAATCGGCCCCGCGCCGATGATCAGCACTTTTTCTTTGCCACTTGCTTGTTTTCGCTCATCTTCGCCGAAATACGCGGAATAATAATAATCCGTTTCCGAATGGAACTCGGCTGCGCACGTATCGACCATTTTGTATGATGGCACGATGCCAAGTTCTTTCCGCTTGTTGCGCACCTCAAGCTCGGTTACGCTCCACGTTTCGGCCAAAAAAGCATCGCTTGCCCCTTTTTCTTTTAAGAAACGGAACATCGTTTCATCGATCGTATCGAGCGTAACGGCTGCCGCCTGCTTTTCGAGCGCAACGAGCCGTTCAAATGTACAAAGGAAGAAACGGTCAATTTTCGTCCACTCATGAATGGTTTCGACCGTCACACCGCGACGAAGCAGTTCTAAAATGGCGAAAAAGCGGCGGTCGTCTTTATTGACGAGCAGCTGTTTTAGTTCGTCATTCGTTTTTGCCGAAAGTTCCGACAAAAACAATCCATTATTTTTGCCCTCAAGCGACTGAACCGCTTTTTGGAACGCCCGTTCCATATTGCGATCGATCGCCATTACTTCTCCGGTGGCTTTCATCTGCGTGCCGAGCTTCCGGTCGGCATGCGGAAACTTGTCAAACGGCAGGCGCGGAAACTTGACAACGACATAATCCAATGCGGGCTCAAAACTGGCGTACGTTGTTTTCGTCACCGGGTTGATGAGCTCGGCGAGCGTATAGCCAACAGCCAGCTTGGCTGCGATGCGAGCAATCGGGTAGCCGGTCGCTTTTGACGCAAGCGCCGACGAACGGCTGACGCGCGGATTCACCTCGATTAAGTAATATTGTTTGCTATTTGGATCAAGGGCGAACTGAATGTTGCAGCCGCCGATGATACCTAACGCTGAAATGATTTTCACTGCTGAAGAGCGGAGCATTTGGTACTCTTCGTCCGTCAGCGTCTGCGACGGCGCGACGACGATCGAGTCGCCCGTATGGACACCGACCGGATCGACGTTTTCCATATTGCAAACCGTAATGCACGTATTTGACTGATCTCGCATCACTTCATATTCAATTTCTTTAAATCCAGCGACGCTCCGCTCAATTAAACATTGCCGGATCGGGCTTTCCGCTAGCCCTTTTTCTACCAATGCAATAAACTGCTTCATATTCTCTGCGATGCCGCCGCCCGTCCCGCCGAGCGTATACGCGGGACGAATAATGATCGGAAAACCGATTTGTTCAGCAAACGCGACCGCTTCTTTGACGTTTGTCACAATTTCGCTTTCCGGCACTGGTTCGCCAAGCTCATGCATCAACGCGCGGAACGCTTCGCGGTCTTCTCCGCGCTTGATCGCTTCAATCGGTGTTCCGAGCAGTCTCACCCCGTATTTTTCGAGCACCCCGGCTTCATACAGTTGAAACGCCAAGTTGAGCCCGGTCTGGCCTCCAAACGTCGCCAGCAGCCCGTCCGGACGCTCTTTGGCGATGATCGCTTCGATCGCGTCGACGGTGAGCGGCTCAAAATACACAGCATCAGCATGGACGTCATCGGTCATGATCGTCGCCGGATTGTTGTTCACTAAAATGACACGGTATCCTTCTTCCTTTAAGGCGATGCATGCCTGCGTCCCAGAATAGTCAAACTCAGCGGCCTGGCCGATGACGATCGGCCCCGACCCAATCAGGAGAATCGACTGAAGCGAGGAATCTTTAGGCATATACTTTCTCTCCCTTTGCGACGGTTTGCAAAAATTCATCGAAAATATAGCCGGTATCTTGCGGCCCCGGATGAGCTTCCGGATGATACTGCACCGACAAAATTGGTTTATCGCGATGGATCATGCCTTCCACTGAGCCATCGTTGATGTTGATGAAACGAATGGCAAACGGCTTGCCCTCAAGGCTTTTCTCTTTGACGACATAACTATGGTTTTGCGACGTGATCATCACTTTTTGTTTTACAGCATCCCACACTGGCTGGTTGGCGCCGCGGTGCCCGAAGCGAAGCTTTTCCGTATCCGCCCCGTACGCCAAGGCAACAAGCTGATGGCCGAGGCAAATGGCTAAAGTTGGATACCGGTCGATAAGCTGGCGAATGGCTGGAAGCCGAACGCTTAGCTGTTTCGGATCTCCGGGGCCGTTTGAGAGGACAAGGCCATCCGGTTTAAGCGCATCGATCGCTTCCGGCGCCGTATCGTGCGGCACGACGGTTACTTGGCAGCCGCGTGATACGAGCGACTGTAAAATCGATTTTTTATAACCGAAATCGATTAGCACGATATGCGGTCCGCCTTGGCCGTACGTCTCCATCTTTTTCGTCGACACGGCGCACACAGGAAATGTTGTCTCTTCATCCATCACCGCTGGGATGGGCGACGAGCTTAGTTCTGCCATCATCGTTCCTTCCATGCGAATTTCTTTGACAAGGGCGCGCGTATCAACGTGAGTAAGCAGCGGAATGTTCCAGTGCCGCAAATATTCAGCCAAGCTGTATTTCACTCCATAATGAAACCCTTCGTTGCTCGCCTCATAGACGACGGCCGCTGCCACATGCGGGCGTTTGCTTTCAAAATCTTCATCATTGATGCCGTAATTGCCGATCAGTGGGTACGTAAAGACGATGATTTGATTTTTATACGACGGGTCGGTCAGCACTTCCTGATACCCAGTCATACCGGTAAAAAAAACGATCTCCCCGCTCACCTTTTTTTCAAGCGGGGTGGCAAGCTTACCGCTGAACGTTTTTCCACTGGCCAGATGCAAATACGCTTTCATTAGCGCCACCTCATCGTTTAATTTTTATAACCGTTAGAGAATTTTTATGCAAAAACAAGAATAAAAATGAAGCCGTCAACTGCCTGATTTGATTACAAGACAGCCGAGGCGTTGGCATTCTTCAATGTTGCCGTTAAAATATCCACTGCTTGATCGATTTCGTCTTTCGTCACGACAAGCGGTGGCAACAGTCGGATCACCTTCGGTCCGGCCGGCAAAACGAGCAAGCGGCTTTCATGAATCAAAGGCAACAGTGGAGCGATTTCCGTTTGACATTCCACCCCAACAAGCAGTCCGAGTCCGCGCACGTCCTTGACAATTTCAAGCGGGGAGAGCGCCTCGTTTAACCGCCCAAGCAAGTAGCTTCCTTTTTCTTGAACCTCTTGTAAAAATGCCGAATCGAACACGACTTCAAGTGTCGCCTTGGCGGCGGCCATCGCGATCGGGTTGCCGCCAAACGTCGACCCGTGCACTCCAGGGCCGAATGAATCTTTTAAAAACGCCTTGCCGATCATTGCACCGACCGGAATGCCGCTGCCCAGTCCTTTGGCGACCGTCATAATATCCGGCTCAATGCCAAAATGTTGATACGCAAACGGCTTCCCGGTCCGACCGATGCCGGTTTGTACTTCGTCAATGATCAAGAGCGCACCGTATTTTTGACATAGCTCGGCAGCTGTTTGCAAAAACACTGGATCAATCGGGCGGACACCACCTTCTCCTTGAACGATCTCGAGCATCACTGCCGCGATCTCATCGTTCATCGCTTTCTCGAGCGCGCTCGCATCGTTAAACGTCAAGTGTATAAATTCCGGCAATAATGGACCAAATCCGCTATGCACTTTCTCTTGCCCGGTCGCGGCCATCGTCGCAAACGTTCGGCCGTGAAACGACTGATGAAATGTGATGACTTTATGCCTTCCCGTATGTTTGCGTGCCAGTTTCAACGCCGCTTCGTTCGCCTCGGCTCCGCTGTTGCAGAAAAAGACGTAATTGCCGGCGCTGTGGGCAACAAGCTGGGAGGCGACTTCTTCTTGAATCGGAATCGTAAACAAGTTTGATACGTGCCAATATTGGTTCAGCTGCTCTTCAATTGCTTTCTTGACGTGCGGATGACGATGGCCGAGGTTACAAACAGCAATGCCAGACACGAAATCGAGATATTGTTTTCCATTGACATCAGTCACAACCGTCCCTTCTGCCGATTGAACAGAAATTTTCCAACGGTTGTAGGTTGGAAACAGTGCGCTCATAAATATGCCCCCACTTCTTTACGGATTGTTGTCCCGTGCCATGTTCCTTGCTCATAAAACGGCGTTTTGCCGCTGACAATCATCACTTTCGGCAACGCATCGGATAAGGCGGAGAGCGCCGCTTTCACTTTCGGGATCATCCCGCCGGTGATGACACCGTCTTTGAGCAGCTGCTCGACCGTTTCCGCTGTTGCTTCCCCGATGAGCGTCCCGTCTTGCAAAAGGCCGGGCACGTTCGTCACAAACGCGAGCTGATTGGCGCCGATGGCTGCCGCGATCGCCCCTGCTGCCGTGTCCGCATTAATGTTGTACGTTTGTCCGCTCCGACCAACGCCAAGCGGTGAAATGACCGGTATGTAGTTTGCGGCAAGTAGCGTTTGCAGCAAATCGACGCGAACAGCTGTGACGCGGCCGACGTAGCCAAGCTTAATCCCGTCAATCGGTTCCGCTTCAAGCAGCCCTCCGTCTACCCCTGAAATGCCCACTGCCGGTAAACCGTGCTGTTTGAACATCGTGACGAGCTGCTTGTTCACTTTACCGGACAGCACCATTTCCACAACGGCAAGCACCTCTTTCGTCGTTTTGCGCAAACCATTGACAAATTCGCTTCGCACGTTCAACTGTTTCAGCATCTTTCCAATCTCCGGCCCGCCACCGTGGACGATGACGACATTCATCCCTTGTTCGCGCATCGTTTTCACGCTGGCAAAAAAAGCGGGAGATAGCTCATCAAGCACGCTGCCGCCGCATTTGATCACGACCGTGTTCTCCATTTTCCTCTCCCCTTATGTCCGGTAACTGGCGTTAATTTTCACGTAATCATATGTTAAGTCGCAGCCCCATGCAATGCCAAAGCCCTCACCTAAATGAAGGTCGACATCAATGACGATCATGTCGTTTTGCAAGTAGGCGACCGCTTCCTCTTCCGAAAAAGGCTGCGGCTCGCTCCCTTTTAACATCACGATCGGCCCGATGGCAACATCGACATTTGCAGGATCAACATCAGCATCAGCATAACCGATCGCGCCGATGATCCGCCCCCAATTGGCATCCGCACCGTAGACAGCTGTTTTTACCAAATTGGACCCGACGATTTGCTTAGCGATTTTTTTCGCCTCATCATCCGTTTTCGCTCCGTGAACGCGCACTTCAATGAGCTTCGTTGCCCCTTCGCCGTCTTTGGCAATTTGTTTCGCCAAATCTTCGCACGTTTTCCGCAGCGCTTCGTAAAAGTTTTCCCAGTCCGGGTGGTCCGGCGTCAGCTCATCGTTTCCGGCCAAACCGCTCGCCATGACAACAACCATATCGTTCGTCGACGTATCGCCGTCGACTGTAATTTGGTTAAACGAGACATCGGTAATCGAACGCAGCGCCGCCTGCAGCACTGGCGACGAAATGTTGGCGTCGGTCGTAATGAACGCGAGCATCGTCGCCATGTTCGGGTGAATCATCCCCGATCCTTTCGCTGCCCCACCAACGATAACCGTTTTGCCATCGACCTTCGTTTCATAGCACGCGTGTTTCATCACCGTATCGGTCGTTAAAATCGCTGTTTGAAATGCTTCAGCGTTCGCTATCATCGCTCCGGGAGCGAGCTTTTCGATGCCGGCACGGATTTTTTCCATCGGCAAGTGTTCACCGATCACACCGGTCGATGCTACCGCCACATAGTGCGGAGCGAAGCCAAACTGTTTCGCACATAAGTCGCGCATCTCATACGCATCGCGAAGGCCCTGTTCACCGGTGCAGGCGTTCGCGCACGAGCTGTTGACGATAACCGCCCGCAATTTTTGCTCAACCGCAAGGCTTGCTTGCGTCACTTTCAGCGGTGCAGCTTGAAAATGGCTTTGTGTATACACAGCGGCAGCCGAAGCTGGCACGTCGCAAACGATCACCCCTATATCTTTTTTGGAATGATGCAACCCGGCATGCACCCCAGCCGCCTGAAACCCTTTCGGCGTGACGACCGTTCCACCAGCAAGCGCCGTCACTTGCGCCGTTTGTTTCGTTACCGTCATCGTTTCGTTCCCCCTTCCCTCACGCTCACGGATAAGTCGGCAGGAAGCATAGGCCCTCGACCTCATCCCATCCCATCATCAGATTGAAATTTTGCACTGCCTGCCCAGCAGCGCCTTTCATTAAGTTATCGATCACTGACACGACCGTCACCCGTCCTGTCCGCTCATCATAAGCGAGGCCAATATCGCAATAGTTGGAGCCGTACACTTCTTTCGTCGCCGGGAACTGTCCTGGCTGGCGAATGCGGACAAACGATGCATCTTCATAACTTGTTTTATATAAATCTATTAAGTCGTTCAGCGAAAACGGCTGCTTCACCTTCGCGTATATCGTCGACATAATGCCCCTTGTCATTGGAATCAAGTGGGTGCTGAACGTAATCGGCTTCATCGCTCCGTTCCACGTTCCAAGCATTTGCTCAATTTCTGGAATATGTTGGTGGGCATTCACTTTATAAATTTTCACGTTTTCGTTTACTTCCGAAAAATGCGTCCCAAGCCCGGCTTTTCGCCCCGCACCGGATACACCCGACTTGGCGTCAACGATAATCGAGTCCTCTTCAATGAGTCTTTCTTTTACAAGCGGTGCTAAACCAAGCAACGTCGCCGTCGGATAACAGCCTGGATTCGATAGAAGCTCGGCCTCGCGCACCGCATCCCGGTTCCACTCTGTCAATCCGTACACCGCCCGCTTTAAATACGCAGCCGGCGCCGCCTCACGCCCGTACCATCGCTCGTATACCGCTCCATCCTTCAAGCGAAAATCTCCCGACAAATCAATCACTTTCACTCCGCGGTCAACAAGCGCTGGCGCCCACTCTCCCGATACTCCGGGCGGCGTAGCGAAAAAAACCGCGTCATACTTGGCAAGCGCTTCGATATCAAGTTTATGCAATACCGCCCCGTCAACCGCCCCGACGTGCGGGAAGCTTTCCGATAAATGCACCCCATCTTGTGACGACGAGTAGACGTCACAGCGATCAACGTGCGGGTGAGCTTGCAACAGGCGGAACAGCTCTGCACCGCTGTATCCTGTCGCCCCAATAATCGCCACCTTCATCCCGTCCACCTACCTGTATGCTTCATGTAGTTCTCATTATAATACTGCATAAAAATAAAATCAAATGTATATTTAATAATTTTTGAAGATTTTTTCTCTCCTTTGTTCGCTAAACGGTGAAACAATGAAAACAGAAGCAATCGCGAAATCATACTTTTCCATCTATGCTCTTTCTCCGCTCAGACGCCCAATTTGTCACAAACGGTTCCGAGAATGTTCAACAATTTTTCAATCTTTCCACTGTCCTTATATTGACTTCCCTTTTTCTTACTGTAAAATTTTTTATAACGGTATATGATATAGAAGGTTGTGATGGGATGGAACATGTATCTGTAGAACTGCGGGAGTTACTTTCGGCGATTTACCGCACGATTCCGGTCAAAAAAGGAATGTACTTGTTCCAAGAAGGGGAAAAAGCAGATGAGCTTTACTATATTCAATCAGGCAAAATTCAAATTAGCAAAACGAACATGGATGGACAGGAGCTGACGTTGCGCATTTGCAGCCAAGGGGATTTGATCGGCGAACTGACGCTCTTTTGTCCCGGCGCCCGCTATATGCTGACGGCGAAAGCGCTCGAAGACAGCGTCGTTTCCGCTATTCCGCGCGAGGTGATTGAAAAAGAGCTCTCTGACAATCCGAAGTTGGCGATCGAGTTTATGAAATGGATGAGCCTCCACTTCCGCAAAACACAGACGAAATTCCGCGATCTCATTTTGCACGGCAAAAAAGGAGCGCTTTATTCGACGCTCATCCGTTTGTGCAACAGCTATGGCGTCATGAAGGAAGATGGCATTTTGATCGACATTCCGCTCACCAACCAAGAGCTCGCCAACTTTTGCGGCACCGCCCGCGAGGTTGTCAACCGCATGCTCGGTGACTTGCGGAAAAAAGGCGTCATCTCCGTGCAAAAAGGAAAAATTCGTGTCCACAACTTGCAATACTTGCGCGATGAAATTGCCTGCGAAGGCTGTCCACCCGAACTGTGCAGCATCGACTGATGAGCGGGAGACAGCTAACAATCAAGGACTGGCTCAAAAGAACATCTCCTCCCTAACAAAACGTGACTAGAGAATCGCGAAGTCGTTCGTAGTGAGAAAGGGTGTCTCATCGCTTTTGAGACACCCTCTTTATCATGCATTTATTTCATGATGTTTGATTTTTTCCTAATCGAACAATCCTTTGAACAAACGCCCATCGTACCGCCTCAATTGCTCATGTTTTGAATGACTTCTAAGATTTTTCCCGATGCCCTTTTTTCATATATATCCAACTCAACTCTATCATCCTCTTTGATCCATTCGTATCTTCTTACCTGTTCTTTTACTGAAAAAATGATTGTTCTCACCCAATCAATGACCAGACAAGACAAAGCGTGCTGAGAGTTGCGTCTCTTAACGAAAAGAAAAACCTCCAAATGGTCGTTGCTGTCTCTCATTTGGGGAGCTCACTCAAGAATAGAGAACGATCATCGCGATGAAAAAGTATGCCGCGTTGGCGATTTCCAAGATTCCTAGTTTCATGATCGGCAGCGCTTTGCCGTATAAGTATACAGCACGGACGACGCTCGGCGCGTAAGCCAAAACGGCAAACGTCTCGCCGGTGGCGATCAAACCGGCAACCAACAAGGCGTGATAGCCCCATGACAGCCATTTGTACCGCTCGTTTTTCTTTTCACGAATCATCGTTTTGACATAGAACGTGCTGCCGATGAAAAAGAGGAAGGAAAACACAGCCAATTCGAACGCTTCTAACGTCAACTCCCCACGCCCAACATAAAAGGCACCTAGGCCACCGATACAAAACGCCCCGATGGCCGCGACATCATTCCAGAAAGCGCGTTCGTTCTTTTTCCGGCTATAATAGGTGTTTACTAGGAAAAACGGGATCATCGCCAATCCGAAGAAAACAAGGGCCGGCCGTTGCCAAAGGGAAACGGCAAGCGCCGGCGCCGCGATGGCGCCATAGCGGATGGCAGCGGGTACGTACGGCTCTTTTCGTTTCGTTTTGACTGCCATCAACAGCGGGTATGTCGCCAAATAGAGCGCAAGCCAAGCAATAAACAACGGCACGTGAATCCACGAAACCCCACCGGCGTAGGCGCCGAGCCAAAACGGGATGATGAGCATCGCCCAAGCGCCATGCTGTTTTGGCATCACCCATTTGCTTTTGTTCGCCATCGCTCTCACCCCCCGCTCACTGGTGGAATAAAGGCAACTGTGTCGCCCGTTTGAAGCGGTGCATCATCGTGCGCATACTCCTCATTGACCGCTGTCATGACACGCTCAAGCGATAAGCTGTAACGCGCTTCCACTTCTTCTTTCAGCTTCCCTACCGTTTCTGGGACGTGCGGCCATGTTACTTGCCGCTCGCCCACTTGTTCACCCAAATGGGCAAAAAACAAGAGACGGATCATGGTTCATTCACCTCCGGTTTTCCGGACGGATATGCTTTTGTTTCCAGTTGATCGCCAATCCATGCGCTGCCATCTTCCCATTGTTCTTTTTTCCAAATCGGCACAATTTGTTTGATCCGTTCGATGGCGTAGCGGTTCGCTTCATACGCTTCCGCACGATGCGGCGAGGAAACCGCGATGACGACGGCGATGTCGCCGATCTCGAGGCGTCCGATCCGGTGGGTAATCGCTGTTTTTGCTCCCGGCCATTTTTCCGCGATTTCCGCCCCGATTTGCGCCAGCATTTTCTCTGCCATCGACACGTACGCTTCATATTGTAAAAAGAGCGTCCGCTTGCCGTTCGTCCATTCGCGCACCGTGCCGGCAAACACAGCAACTGCTCCCGCTTCCGGACGCATCACTTTTTTCATCACAGCCTCGACCGAAATCGGCTCGGACGTGATGGAAAATAACGATTCGGTCATGTCCGCATTCTCACCTCATTCATTAACCATGGGATATATCGGGCATCATCAGCCATCGAAAACACCGGGTGCGGCAACGGTCGAGAAAGAGGTTCCCAAGCGATGACGGCGCGGATGTTAGCGAGGTGCTGAAGCGATGCCCAATCTTCCTCGGAGCGCACAAGCACCACTTTCGGATGCGGCGCCTGCTTATATCCTTCGACCAGCACGAGGTCCAGCCGAAGCGGAGCATAAAGCGCCAAAACATCATCCAACCGCCACAACGGTCGGCGGAGGTGCAGCTGCAACAGCCCGTCCCCTTCCACCGCTGTCGCCACCGCCCCAGCCCGCTCATGACGGACGGAATCGACGCCTTCCGGCCGTGCAGGCTCGCCGCCATGGCCATGATGCTTCACCGTCCCGACGCGCCATCCTTCCCGGACAGCGGCCGCCACCCATTTTTCGACGAGCGTTGTCTTGCCCGTATGTTTATAGCCGACAACTTGCCAGACATTCATTCGCTCGATCCCTCGTCATCATCGAGCAGCCATACGTCCACTTCGTCATCCTTAGCGAACCCTCTCGTCCCGCCTGGCAGCACCATCAAGGCGTTGGCCGCCGCGAGCGAGGTGACGATGTTCGACTTATCCATGCCGACCGGTTTGACGATGAGTCGCCCATCGATCGCTTCGACGCGGCTGCGCACGAAGCGGGTGAACGGATTCGGCTTTGGAAAATCGGCGCCAAGCGTCGCTTTCACTTTCTTCAAATACGGCTTGGTAGAAAACAAGCGCGTCCGCACGACCGGGCGGACAAACAGTTCATAGCCGACATAGCATGCCGATGGGTTGCCAGATAGCCCAAACAGCAGCTTGCCATTCCACTCGGCGACGGTCGTCACGCTTCCCGGGCGCATGGCGATTTTGTTAAACAAAACGTTCGCCTGAAGCCGCTCGTAAATGGCGGGCAAATAGTCGTAATCGCCGACCGAGACGCCCCCGGTCGTAATGAGCATGTCCACTTGGTCGAGCGCCTCGCGCACGGCGTGAAAGCATGCGTCAAGGTCATCGGCCAGCTGGCCAAAATAGATCAGCTCAGCGCCGCTTTTTAGTGCCTGTGCCTCAATCATGTAGGCGTTGCTGTTACGGATTTTCCCTGGAACGAGCGGTTCAGAGACATCAAGCAGCTCGCTGCCGGTCGCAAACAATCCGATCCGCGGTTTTTTCGCCACCTTCACTTCGGCATAGCCGAACGTCGCCAACAGCGCCGCCACTCCCGGATTGATGCGCGTTCCTTTTTTGACAAGCGGCGTCCCTTTTTTTGCGTCCTCCCCTTGAAACGAGATGTTGTCTCTTGGGCGGAACGGGCGCTTAATCGACATATACGTTTTTCCATCCCGTTCATACTGTTTGGTCAGCTCCAACATGACGACCGCATCGCATCCATTCGGAATTTGTGCCCCAGTCATTAGACGCACCGCTTGAAACGGACCGACCGTCTTGGTGGCGACTTGTCCGGCGCCGATTGCCTCAATCACCTCAAACTCTACTGGATGGTTCAGCCCCGCCTCTTGCGAATCAGCGGCGCGAATGGCAAATCCGTCATACGGGGAGCGGTCAAACGGTGGCACGTCATGGTCGGCGCACAAATCTTCCGCCAAATAGCGGCCATACGACTGCCGAAGCGGCACCGTTTCCTCTTCCCCCACCCCGGCATAGCACATCACCCGATTGATCGCTTCCGCTACGGGAATCGGGGTTCGTCTTTCGACCATGTCTCTCTCTCCTTTCGATCCTACGGCTGGCGGCAACGATATCATTCTTTTAACGTTGTTGCCATTGTTGCAGCTGTTTGATGCCTTCTGCCAACTTTTCATCAACGACACTCGCATCGGCAATATGTCGCAAAATCATCTCCCGCGTTTCGCTGAACAAAGAGGCCGATTGTTCGAGCTCTTGCATCACTTCATCCGCATAGCGGTATTGTTCTTGAATATAGTTTAGCACGTCCTTGGCCCGATTTTCGACTTGATCGATCAGCTCCCTCATCGCCGACCATTTGCGAGCTGTATGGATGCTCATTTGGACAACCGTTTCGATCAGAGACGAAATAGCTTCCGTCTGCTCTAGCGACCGCTCAATTTCCTGCTGCACGGCATCGGTTAACTGATGAATCGTTTCCGTGCTGTCCGCCGTATGCTCAGCCAACTTTCTCACTTCAGCAGCGACGACGGAAAACCCTTTTCCATGCTCCCCGGCACGGGCGGCTTCGATCGAGGCATTTAATGCAATCAAATTTGTCTGTCCAGCGATTTCTTTAATCACTTTCACAATTTGTTCAATCTCTTGCGAACGGCCGCGCAACCGATACATTGCGGCCGACGTCGCCTCCATCTCGCTGCCGAGCTGCCCCATCGCCTTCTCCATTTCCCCTGACATGCGGATGCCTTCTTTTGCTGCCGCGACCATCTGGCCAGCTGTCTCCGCCAATGAGTTTCCTTGTTCGCACAGACGGTCGGAGATCGCGTATGATGACTTGCTGAGCATACTGACATTATCGACTTTTTCTTTCGTTCGGTCAACGAGTCGGCCTAATTCATGATGTTGTCCGTTGACCACCTCATGTTGATGAACGATTTCCTGCAACTCCCCGAGCAAGCCGGCCACCGTCTCGTGAATCGATTCCTTCTGTCTAGTGAGCTGGTCTTTCATCTCGGCGATTTGCTGCTCTAGTTTTGCTTTTTCCTCCTCCCACTGCCGTCCTTTCACCAACGGCCACATACCCGTCTCCCCTTTTTCTGTTTATGGAACTCATTCTTTTGTCAAAATGTTGTATGTTACCTACTGAGCATGTATTCTTTCGATTATGAAGCGGACACTTCCTTCCATAAGCAGTCAGCAAAAGTCCGCTTTTCTTTATTGTACGATAAAGAAGAAGAAGGCTGTTGTGATGTTTATCACACGCATCACTGTCCACTTTTTTTCGTATATGTGAGATCCATCACAACACCTTAGCGGCAAACACGTTATGCTGAAACTGTAACGATTTGATCAATGGAGGGATCCGAAATGGAACAGCGTTTTACCGAACAATCGTTGATTGGTGATATTGTTACGCAATTTCCGAAAGCAGCCGACTTATTTAAAGCACGACGCATTGATTTTTGCTGCGGCGGACAGCGCCCGTTAAAAGAAGCCATTGAAGAGCGCGGACTTGATGGCGAAGCGCTCCTTCGCGAGCTGAACGCCCTTTATGCAGAGGCACAAAACAAGCCGACTGGAAACTGGAGCGAAGCGCCGCTGACCGACTTGGTCGATCATATCGTCAGCACACACCACCGCTATTTGAACGAAGAACTGCCGCAGCTCAGCCCATATGTCACAAAAGTATTGCGCGTACACGGCATGCACCACCCGCACCTTTCTCGCGTGCATAAACTGTTCCATGAGTTAAAAATGGAGCTTGAGCAACACTTGATTAAAGAAGAAACAGGAGCTTTTCCGCTCATTTTACAATTTGCCGACAACCCATCGCCGGAAAACCGAGAGGCGGTCGAGCGGGCCGTTCGCGAACTCGTCAATGAACATGACGCGGCCGGCGATTTGATCAAAGAAATTCGCGAAATCACAAACGACTTCACCCCGCCGGAAGACGCGTGCGGCACATATCGGCTCGTTTACAGCCGACTCGCGGCACTCGAAGAAGATTTGTTTACCCACATCCATTTAGAAAACAACGTCCTCTTCCCACGCGTGTTGGCAGCGGTGAAGGCGTAAGCAAGCCAAACCATTCCCCCATTTCTAAGGTAAAGGCAGGCGCGTCGAGCGATAAAAAGCAGGGCTGCTTCTTCGATGGAAAGAGCAGCCCCGCTTCTTTGTTACCCCCCAATATACGACATTTCAATTTTCACCCGTTGTTTCGCCGTTTCTTCCGTCCGTTCTTCTGAATAGCGGTCTGTCCGCTGGTTCCAAACCGCGGTGATTAACGACTTCAGTTCCTCTTTCGTTGCCCCAGCGCGCAGTTTGTCTTTCAACGACACGCCTTTCGAGGCAAACAAACACGTATACAGCTTCCCGTCTGCAGAAATGCGCGCTCTTGTGCAGCTTCGACAAAACGTTTCCGTCACTGAGGCGATGAAACCGACTTCCACCTCCGTGCCGACGTAGCGGTAGCGGCTCGCCACCTCGCCGAAATACGCTTTTTCGATCGGTTCGAGCGGATGCATGGCGTTGATTTGCTCATACATCTCTTTTTTCGTCACGACATGGGAGTAATCCCAGCCGTTGGTCGTGCCGACGTCCATAAATTCAATCAAGCGGAGCGGAATGCCTAAGTCTTTAAAATACGACGCCATCGGCACGATTTGCGAGTCGTTCCACCCTTTTTTGACGACCATGTTCACTTTGACGCCGAGTCCCGCCGCCCGGGCGGCTTCAATGCCTTTTAACACAGGAGCGACGCCGACGCCGATGCCGTTCATTTTGCGGAAAATATCATCATCTAACGCATCCAAGCTGACGTTGACGCGCTTCAACCCGGCTTCTTTCAACCGCTGCGCCCATTTCACTAAATGAACACCGTTGGTCGTCAAGCCGATATCGCGCAGGCCGGGAATCGCAGACAGCCGGGCAACAAGCGCGTCCAAATCGCGCCTTAAGAGCGGTTCGCCCCCTGTCAGGCGGATTTTTTCGACGCCAAGCTCAACAAAACATTCCGATAGAAGCGCCATTTCCTCGACCGTCAACAGCTCGCCTTCCGCCAAAAAGCGAAAATTCGGCCCGAACACCTCAGCCGGCATGCAATAGATGCAGCGAAAGTTACATTGGTCGATCACCGATAACCGCAAATCGCGAAGCGGGCGAGACAGGCGATCCATGACGTCCGTCCGGTTGCGCTCGCTCATCGCGCTCCCTCCTTTCTGTTTCGTTCGCCGCACGATGTTGTCAGGCGGCTTTTTTTATTCCCGTAAACGACCAAGTTTCGTCGCAAAGACCAATAAACTAAATGACAATCCAATCGTGACCGCTACCCATGCCCATGCTAACTCCATCCTTCCCGATTCCATGGCCATGTAGACGGCAGTCGGGATCGTTTGCGTTTTTCCCGGAATATTGCCAGCAAACATGAGCGTTGCGCCAAACTCCCCAAGGCTGCGTGCAAACGACAGCACCGCCCCGGATAATAACGCGTGTCTGGCAAGCGGCAGCGAAATATGCCAAAAGACTTGGCGCTCATTCGCCCCATCGATGCGCGCCGCCCCTTCAATGGTTGGATCGACCGCTTCAAGCCCGGTTTTGGCCGCCTGATACATGAGCGGGAATGACACAACCACGGCGGCCATCACCGCCGCGCCGGGCGTAAACAGTATAGTGGTGTGAAACGACGATTCTATCCATTGGCCAATGGGGCTATGTCGGCCAAACAAGACGACGAGCAAAAAACCGACGACCGACGGCGGCAGCACCAACGGCAGCATAAATACCGTCTCCACCACTGTCTTGCCGCGAAACCGACGGCGCGCCATCCATCTCGCTGCCGCTGTCCCTAAGACCGCGACAATCAAGCCGGCGAGAAGCGATACTTTTATCGATAACCAAACTGGTGACCAAAACGCTGTCATGAATCAACCTCTCTTTGCCACATCCCCATCTACTATACGGAAACAAGCAGACAAACGCTGTGACACTACTCACAATGATTGTATCATAGGAGTGGGAAAATCCGGTTTAGAAAAATTTGTGACAACCTGCACAAAAAAAGTGGCAAAGGGTGATTTTTTTCACTCTGTCTCTGCTGTGATTTTTTTTACAATAGAATTAGCCGAACAAATGGAGGTGTCAATCATGGAACGGCAAAGCCGCACAGCGGCGAACCGCGATTTTTCCCTCTTGCGCTCATGGCTGCAATCGTCGAAAAAAGTGATCCCGCTTCGCAAACATTCGTTTTTATTTCAAGAAGGGATGCCCGCCAATGAGCTGTATTTGATTCTGTCCGGCAAGGTGCAAGTAAGCAAAATTTGTCCGGACGGAAAAGAAATGTGTTTCCGCATTTGTGGAAGCGGGGAAATTGTCGGCGAACTGACGCTGTTTACGGACGATCCACGTTATTTATTGACCGCCAAAGTGATTGAACCGGGTGAAGCAGCGGTAATGAATAAAAATGAATTAGAAGAGCAGTTGCTGATCAATCCCACCCTTACCCTTGAATATATGCGCTGGATCAGCAAGCATGCCCGACGGACGCAAACAAAGTTTCGTGACTTGATTATGAACGGCAAAAAAGGGGCGCTCTATTCAACACTTATTCGCTTATGCAACAGTTATGGCGTCCCGCTTGAAGACGGAAGCATCTTCATTGATTTAACGTTAAAAAACCAAGACTTGGCCAACTTTTGCGGCACGACGCGTGAAAGCGTCAATCGGATGCTCAATGCATTAAAGCAAGACGGAATTATTTCGATGAAGCGAGGGAAAATTACTGTTCACGACTTGAACTATTTAAAAACGGAAATCCAATGTGAAGACTGCCCGCCAGACATTTGTTGCATTGAATAAAATGAACAAAACTTAGAGGGCTGTCCTAAAAGAGTTACCCCCCTTTATGGACAGCCCTGCTTTTTCCCTAAATTTTTTTCGCCCGCATCCGGCGATAGACGACGTAATGCCGGTTTAAATATGTCAGCGGGATACTCCACACATGCACGAGACGGGTAAACGGCCAAATGCCAAATAACAGCAAGGCGGAGAGAATATGAATTTGAAATCCAATCGGCGCATCACTGACAAGCTGCGGCAGCGGCCGAAACGTTAAAAGACCGCGAAACCAAGGGCCAATCGTATCTCGATAATCGAACGTTCCCCCGGTCGCTGTATATCCGACCGTATTTGTAAACCCTGTCAAAATGACAATCGTTAGGAGCAGCAATACAACGAGATCGCTTTTGCTGCTATGGCGGAGAAGGCGGCGAACGCTAAACCGGCGCCATAAAAGCAATACTACCCCAATTACAGTCGCAACCCCGGCAGCGCCGCCAAACCAGACCGCCCCAAAATGATACATCTCCTCGGTAATCCCGATTGATTCATAAAACGTCTTCGGCACTAAAATGCCGGCGACATGGCCGAAAAACACAAAGAGAATGCCCCAGTGAAAAAGAACGCTTCCCCAACGCAACCGTCGTTTCTCAAGAAACTCACTTGACTTGGCCGACCAGCCAAATTGATCAGTATTGTAACGGTAAATGTGGCCAGCGACAAATAACGTCAACATGATATACGGATAGATCACCCAAAGAAACTGATCAAGCAGTGTCATGTGGCCTCCTCCGCTCTCATTGGAATATCCACCCCTCTTGTTTCCTCAAAGAAAGCAGCCATGCCGGCAAGGCAGCCGTCCAAAACAAAGAAATACGGGTGGTCGACCTCCTGCAACCTGTCCGCCAGCCCCTTGATGGCTTTCTGGTGGGCGAGAAGGACGTTTTTCGCATCGTTGACTGGGGCGACAGCGGCAAACTCAAGCATGAGCGGCAAATAATCTGGCAGCTCATCCCCTGTCAGTTCCAAACCAGCGCGCCGAAATGCTTCTTTTAGTTTTAACAGCGCTTGGCCGCGCTCTTTTTGATCGCCAAACAAGTAGTACGTGATATACATCGTCGTTCGATCGCTCAAATCAAACGTTCTCACATAGAGCTCACATAGCTCGTCAATCTCTTTTGTTTTCGCGTAGTCAAGAAACTGTAAAAACCGTTTGCGAGCGGTATGGTTGGCGAGCTGAGAAATTTCATAAAACAGCCGGTCGTCTTCGAGCCATTCTCGTTCCGGATATTGCAACAAAATGGAAGCAAGCTTAAATAGTTTCTGATGCTCTTCCATCCTCATCCCCCCAATAAAATTGGTAAAAACTTTCCGCATCATATCCAGAGCAGCCGGAACAAGACTCCATAAACGCATAGCCCGCTGTCCCTTGACTGTAAAACGCATTGCCGGCTTTCTCCCAATGGGAAGATGGAATGACATAGCGGTCGGAATATTTCGCGACAGCCGAAAGCTTATACATTTCCTTGACCGTATGTTCATCCATTCCGACTTTCTCGAGAATACTCCGGTCCGGTTCTTTTCCTAAGTTCACCGCCCGCATATAGCTGCGCATGGCCACCATTTTTTTCAACACCGTGCGGATGACCTCAGTGTCGCCGGCAGCCAACAAATTAGCCAAATACTCAATCGGGATGCGCATTTGGTCAATCGCCGGGAAAATCACATGCGGATGAATGTCGTCCAGTCCACCGTCAAACGCCCCCATGATCGGGCTGAGCGGTGGAATATACCAAACCATCGGCAACGTCCGGTATTCCGGATGAAGCGGGAGCGCGATCTTTTGCTCGACGGCAAGCTTATAAACCGGTGAGCGTTGCGCTGCTTCAATCCAATCGTCCGTATACCCCGCTTCACGTGCCGCTTCAATCACGTCCGGATCATACGGATTTAAAAAGATGCGCAAATGGGCGTGGTACAGCTCCTTTTCATCTTGGACCGAAGCGGCCGCCTCAACTTGATCCAAATCGTAAAACACAATGCCGATGTAACGGAGACGGCCGACGCACGTTTCTGAACAAACCGTCGGCAATCCTGCTTCAATACGCGGAAAACAAAATGTACATTTCTCTGCCTTATGCGTTTTCCAATTAAAGTACACTTTTTTATATGGACAGCCGGTCACACAAAACCGCCAACTCCGGCACGCATCATGATCAACGAGCACAATGCCGTCCTCATCTCGCTTATAAATCGCCCCTGATGGACAAGAAGAGACGCAAGGCGGGTTTAAACAATGTTCGCAAATGCGCGGCAAATACATCATAAATGTTTGTTCGAACTCAAATTTCACTTTCTCTTCAATGCCTCTTACGTTCGGGTCGCGTTTTCCTGTTTCATATACCCCGGCCAAGTCGTCTTCCCAGTTCGGCCCCCACGTGATGTCCATGTATTCGCCAGTCAGCTGCGACTTAGGCCGGGCGACAGGCTGGTGCTCCCCTTCCGGGCGGTTGATCAGCTGTTCATAATCGTATGTCCAAGGCTCATAGTAATCGTCGATCACCGTCATATCGGGGTTGTAAAAAATGTTTAACAGTTTATTCACCCGGCCGCCAGCGCGTAGCTCGAGCTTCCCGTCTTTGAGCACCCAGCCTCCTTTATGCGCATCTTGGTTTTCCCATTCTTTCGGATAGCCGATGCCCGGTTTCGTTTCCACGTTGTTCCACCACATATATTCCGCCCCGGGACGATTCGTCCATGTATTGTTGCATGTAATGCTACACGTGTGGCAACCGATGCACTTGTCCAAATTCATGACCATCCCAAACTGCGCTCTAACTCTCAAGCCAATCCACTTCCCTTTTTTCAAGTTTGCGGATCATCACTTGCTCGTCCCGCTGGTTTCCTGTCGGCCCATAATAATTGAAGCCGTAGCTTAATTGCGCATAGCCTCCAATCATTTGCGTCGGTTTAACATGGATGCGGGTCGGACTGTTAAATGTGCCGCCGCGCAGTTTGCTAATTGGCGAGCCGGGCACGTTAATATGGCGTTCCTGCACGTGATACATAAACGCGACTCCACGCGGCAGGCGATGGCTGACGACTGCCCGGGCGATGACCACCCCATTGCGGTTGTACATTTCAATCCAGTCGTTGTCAGCAATGCCGGCTTCTGCGGCATCTTCTTTGTTCATCCAGACAGTCGGCCCGCCGCGGAACATCGTCAACATCGGCAGCGTATCCCAATATGTGCTGTGGTACGACCATTTAAAGTGC
Source organism: Geobacillus sp. 47C-IIb (assembly GCF_014679705.1). Taxonomy (NCBI): domain Bacteria; kingdom Bacillati; phylum Bacillota; class Bacilli; order Caryophanales; family Anoxybacillaceae; genus Geobacillus; species Geobacillus sp. 47C-IIb. The sequence goes on along the minus strand of NZ_CP061473.1, from coordinate 2,727,461 downwards.
GGCGTCAAATAACGAAGTGTGATTTCTTTGCCACTGACACGCGGACGCCGGTCATGGTCGTAAAAAGCAAGCTTTCGAAGCGGCGCTTTAAACGTCGGCAATTCTTCCCCAAACTCAAACATAATTTCATGGTCTAAGTAGAAATGCTGCCTACCTGTCAACGTCCGCCAAGGAATCAATCGTTCGACGTTCGTCGTAAACGGAGAGTAGCGACGATTTCCGGTTTCGCTTCCGCTAAAGACAGGGGTCGTCAACACTTGCCGCGGTTGAGCAGTGATAGCCTGAAAGGTAATATGTTCCTCGGCTCGTTCAACGACTAAATCTTTTAACGGCTGCATCGTCTTTTTCTCCATTTCTCCCCACGCTTTGAGGGCCAAGGAACCGTTCGTTGTGCTTGAAAGAGCCAAAATGGCTTCTGCGGCATCCCGGTCTGTCAACAAACTCGGACAGTCTTGATACGGGCCTTCTAGCGCTGAAGAACCGAGCGTATCAAGCAGCCATTTGTATTCTTCCTTGGCATCCCAACTGAGCCCTTTCGCCCCGATTTGTTCACGGACGATCGGGCCAAGCGCCACAAACTTGTTGTATATTTCCTTATAATCCCGCTCTACAATATGCAGGCGCGGAAAATTCACTCCCGGAACCGGCTCTGTCGTTCCATCTTTCCAATCGTTTACCACCCCAAACGGCTGCGCGATCTCATCGCGTGTATCATGCAACAGCGGGGTAGCGACGACATCTGACACCGGCTTCGAAAAATAGTGGGCTGCCAGCTCAGAAAATGTTTTGGCCAAGCCTTTAAAAAAGTCCCAATCCGATTTTGCTTCCCACGGTGGGGCAATGGTGGGATTGAACGGATGGACAAACGGGTGCATATCCGTGCTGCTGACATCATATTTCTCATACCACGTCGCCGCTGGAAGAACGATGTCCGAATATAGCCCGGTTCCGGCCATACGGAAATCAATGTTGACCATTAAATCCAGTTTGCCTTCCGGCGCGTTCTCATCCCAAACGATCTCGCTCGTTTTCAGGTCATCATTTTGTTCGCTTAAATTGGCATGATGGGTTCCGAGCAAATGTTTCAAAAAGTATTCGTGTCCTTTTGCTGAACTGCCGATGAGGTTTCCGCGCCAGACAAACATCACGCGTGGAAAATTGACCGGATCGGACGGATTTTCAATGGCAAACTTGATGTTTCCTTTTTTAATTTGCTCAACGACATACTGAACAGCTTCTTCATTCGTCTTCGCATTTGCCTGTTCCACTAGCGCAATACTATTGGCATTAAACTGCGGATAAGATGGAAGCCAGCCTAGCCGGGCAGCCAAATAGTTGTAATCACCACCATGTTCGTAACGCGGCTTGTCGACGAGCGGGGAGACGTGTTCATCCATGCTTTGATCTTCATACTTCCACTGTTCGGTGACAAAGTAGAAAAACGACGTCCCGTTTTGCAGTCGCGGCGGGCCTCCCCAGTCGCGAGCCATGGCAATCGTCTGCCAACCCTCGAGCGGGCGTACTTTTTCTTGGCCGACATAATGAGCCCAACCGCCCCCGTTGACTCCTTGTGATCCGGTTAACAAGACAAGGTTTAAAATCGCCCGGTAGATGGTATCGGAGTGATACCAATGATTAATGCCGGATCCCATGACGATCATGGAACGGCCTTTTGAATCGAGAGCGTTTTGGGCAAACTCGCGGGCGATTTGCGCCGCCGTCTTTCGATCAATGCCAGTAATCGCTTCCTGCCATGCCGGCGTGTATGGCTTCATGTCATCGTAGTCAGTCGGATAATCACCAGGCAGCCCACGGTTGACGCCCATTTTGGCAAGCAATAAGTCAAATACTGTCGTGACGTACACCGTCTCTCCGTTTTGCTCGATCGCTTTGACCGGCACCCCTCGTTCGAGCACTGTTTTGTTTCCTGCTTCAAAGTGTGGAAACTGCACGATGACAGTATCGTCTTGCTGGCCAAGGAACGTTAAAGCCGGCTGAATTCCCATTCGTTTATTGTCTATATCGTTTAGTTGCAAATTCCAGTTCCCGTTGTTCTCCCAACGATGGCCAATCGTCCCATTAGGAACAGCAAACGTCTGTGATTGCTCATCCCAAACGATCGTTTTCCACTCTGCATACTGAAGCGGCATGCCAAGATCGCTCGCCCGCAAAAAGCGACCGGCCGCATAACGATCCCCGTGCTTTTTCAGCATGACTAAAAACGGCAAATCGGTGTACTTTTTAACATAGTCAGTAAAATAATCAGCCGATTGATTGACATAAAACTCTTTCAAAATCACATGGGTCATCGCCATCGCCAGCGCTCCGTCCATCCCCGGCTGCACCGGCAGCCAGTTATCGGCGAACTTCACAAATTCGGCATAGTCAGGGCTAATAGCGACGACTTTTGTCCCCCGGTAGCGCACCTCAACGTAAAAATGGGCATCTGGGGTGCGTGTTTGCGGCAAGTTGGATCCCCAGACAATCATGTAGCTCGAGTTAAACCAGTCCGAACTTTCCGGGACGTCCGTCTGTTCCCCCCATATTTGCGGAGAAGCCGGCGGCAAATCGGCATACCAGTCATAAAAACTGAGCAATGCTCCGCCGATCAAATTCAAAAACCGCGCCCCGGCCGCGTAGCTGACCATCGACATCGCCGGAATCGGTGAAAACCCGAAAATGCGATCCGGCCCGTATTTTTGAATCGTATAAATAAGCGATGCGGCGATCATCGTATAAACATCATCCCATTTCGCCCGTACGAATCCTCCTTTTCCACGGGCGCGTTTGTACCGTTTCGCTTTTTCCGGGTCCTCGACAATCGACTTCCACGCAGCCACAGGGTCTCCTTCTTGTTGCAGCGCTTCTTTCCAAAGCCTCAACAGCGCCCCGCGCACATACGGATAGCGGACGCGAAGCGGACTGTATATATACCAGGAAAAACTCGCTCCCCTCGGACAGCCGCGCGGCTCATATTCCGGCATATCGGGTCCTGTTGTCGGATAGTCGGTTTGCTGCGTTTCCCATGCGATAATGCCGTCTTTTACATGCACTTTCCAACTGCATGAGCCTGTGCAGTTGACCCCATGGGTTGTGCGAACCACTTTATCATGCTGCCAGCGGCGGCGGTATGTTTTCTCTGCGTCCCGTCCGTATGGCGACAACTCGGCATGGCTAGCGATTTTTTCCGACCGCCCGAAGTATTTCAGTTTGCGCAAAAGCGGGGCAGGTTTTTCGTTCATTTTGGTTTACCTCTCCTTTCTTTCCCTTGAACTAAAAGAGCAATGCCTCTTCATCAGCGCTATGGATGCGGTTAATGTGAAGCAATGCGTGAAAGCGGGTCAACACCTCGCGGTCAATCTGTTCTGACAACCGCTGCCTAATTTCAGCAATCAACGTTCTCATCATGTCATGGTCACGTTTGAGCTGCGCGATCGTTTCGGACAACTCCTTTCTCTCCTCTGCTTTTTCGCGGTAAAAGCCCTCTTCTTCCGCTTCAGCGTGGGCGATGATCCGTTTCTCCCAATGCTCCGCAAGGGCATCAGCCACTTCAGCCGCATGCTCGTAACGCCCATCCGTATACAACGTTTCCAGCAATTCGGTCAGACGCTTCGCTTCGACAAAGGCGCCATGATGAATAGAACGGTGCGCTTCCAATTTCCGTAGTGACGGCCCACTCATTTCATCATCTCACTTCCTTATTTGCACCGATTTTCTCTTCTCACCTATATTTTCCAAACGCCTAATCACTTATGCAAAAACAGAAAAAGATATCCCTTATACCCTAATGTGATGATATTCACATACAGTGCTCACATCCGTTGTTTAAAATGTAAGAAAATTAAAAAAGGAAGTGGAAACATGGTTCATCTTCCCACACGTCTCGGGGCTGATGTACTTGTTGAATCGTTAGCCGTTCAAGGAATCGCCCATATGTTTGGCTGCTGCCATGAAAGCATGCTGCCTGTACGCCATGTGCTAAACCACCATCCAGGCCTGTCATATATCGAAATGAAACACGAACAGGCGGCTGTTCATGCCGCTGATGGCTATGCCCGCGCTTCAGGGAAGCTCGGCGTGGCAATCATCGGGGCAGGAGTCACAAACGGCATTACCGGAATCACCACCGCATTAAGCGATTCTATACCGCTGCTTGCCATTATTGGACGGCCTTCACCGGAAGAGCATTTATACGCTCCCGATCTCGACATGTTGAGTCTTTGTACGCCAGTGACGAAATACCATTTGCAAGTAAGCAAGATCAATGATATTCCATCCACTATTCAGCGCGCTTACGAAATCGCGCTCGATGGCAGGCCGGGACCGGTGACGGTGGAAATTCCCACCCATCTCCTCCACCAGGAAACGGCGGAGGCGTACCCGATGCAAAAAGCCGTACTTCCGAAGCCGAAAAACATTCGGAGAAAATCGCTCGAAGCGGCCATCACCGCCATTGAAAACGCCAAAAAGCCAGTCTTGTTTATCGGCGGTGGGGTCATTCATTCCGGCGCTTCGGAGTGGGTGCGCGAGGTGGCCACGCAAAGCCAAATCCCTGTCGTCAGTTCCCTGATGGGAATCGGTGCCTTCGATAAAACGAACCCGCTCTACTTAGGAATGGTGGGGATGCACGGAACATACGCGGCCAACAAGGCGGTTCATCAATGTGATGTATTGATTTGTGTCGGCGTGCGCTTCAGCGATCGGGTAACGGGGAAAATTAGCGGGTTTTCACCGAAGTCGAAAAAAATTCACGTCGATATTGACGCTGCGGAAATCAATAAAAATATCCATGTTGATGTTCCGATTGTCGGGGATGCAACACAATTTTTCCGCTCTTTAGCCGGTCGGCTTCGTTACCCGCTCGTTCGGGAACATACGAAAGACTGGGTGGCAGAGGTAACAAAATGGCAGCGGACAGTGCCCCGTTTCGATACATCGACGAGCCGCTTAAAGCCTCAAAACGTAATTCGCCTGCTCTCAGCTTTGACGGAAGAAGACGCCATTGTCGTTACCGATGTCGGGCAACACCAAATATGGACGGCCCACCACTATACATTTACAAAACCACGGACATTTTTAACGTCAGGTGGGCTCGGAACGATGGGGTATGGACTTCCGGCAGCCATTGGCGCCGCTGTCGCCTCTCCGGGCAAGAAGGTGATTTGTATCAGCGGGGATGGCAGCTTTCAAATGAATGTACAAGAGATGATGACCGCCGTCGCCTACAAACTTCCAATTAAAATCGCCGTTTTGAATAATGGCTACTTAGGAATGGTGCGTCAATGGCAGGAACTGTTTTACCAAAAGCGTTATTCAGCAGTGAAGATTACATCCCCCCATTTTGCTAAGCTTGCCGAAGCATACGGAGCCATAGGATATGCGGTCGATTCAGAAGAGGAAGCGGAAGATATCATAAAAAAAGCGTTAAAACATGATGGGCCAGTCTTGCTTGATTTCAATATTGCCGAGGAAGAAAACGTCTATCCGATCGTCCCTCCAGGGCAAAGCAACGAGCAAGCCATTTTGTCCCATTGACTTATCTGCATTGAAAAAGCGTCCGACAACTAGCTTGCGGACGCTTTTTTGACTGAAAGTGACGCATGTCACTTCATTTTCTCTTAACCATTTTATAATATAGGAAATATAAGGCTTTGGGCGGCATCCATCCTGTTTGGGAACGGGATCAATTAATGTCCGCTCGTTTCTGTGCCGTCGTCTTCGCCGGTTTCGGTTACCTTCAGCATGGCGACGGCTCCTTTTTGTGCATGATTAAACTGATGAGTAACGATCGGATACGTTCCCGGTCGAGTGACAGTAAATTCGACAACGGCACCGCCGCTCGCCGGAAGCATCACCGTCTGCATCCCTTGCAAATGATTGTTCGGGTTGCCATCAAGGTACACATCATCGAATACTGTACCAACAACATGGAATGAGCTTACTTCGTTCGGACCGACATTGTTGATATACAAGCGGATTTTCTCGCCGACTTTCGCCAATAATGGCTTTTCTTTAAGGGTAAATGTATCCCCGTTCGTATTTGGATCACCAGGTTTGAGCGCTTTGGACGAGAAGACGACATAGCTTGGCACACCGTTTTGGAAATCGTTCATATCGTTGTATTTATACCATTCATTTTGGATGAGCACATATTCACGATCTACTTCCTTGTCGGTCGGATAACCGTTTTTTGGCTTGACAATGATCACGCCGTGCATGCCGTTGGCGATATGCTGCAAGACTGGCTTCGTACCGCAATGGTACATAAACACACCTGGTTTATTTGCCGGATAGGTGAACGTTCCCGATTTGTTCGGCATCACATCAATAAAATCTTTTGACGGTGAAGCGTGAACGGCGTGAAAATCCATGCTGTGCGGGACGACCGGGTCCATATTTTTCAACGTAAAATGGATCGTATCCCCTTCATTGACAACGACGAGCGGTCCGGGAGCTTGACCGTTAAATGTCCATGCTTTGTAAATTTTCCCTTTGTCAATTTCAATGTCGGTGATTTGCGCTGTCATTTCGATGTGGACATCATGAGGGCCGACCCGCTCCATTTTTAACGGCACCGGCGCTTGATTCACCCCTTTGTGCGCCGCTATAACATTCGGCTCCGACTGTTGCGTGGCTGCCGTTTTGTTCTTGCTTTCTGCCTTCACCTGTTCCCCCCCGCTGTTGCACGCCGCTAAAAGTGAGGCGGCTAACACGGTCGACAACACTGCATATACATTTCGGTTCATCGTTCTTCCCCCCTCTAGCGAAATTCGTTTACACCTTGAGCGTACGCCATTTTCGCTTTCCCCCTAGTGATTTTTATCACCAATGAACACGCATATTTGAAGGGTTTGTGAAACAGTGAGCAATATGTTTTATCACTACTGTGAAAACGATAATGGGCGTTCTCACGTTGGCTAACGGAAAACCCTCCTTCGCCTCTTGATCATCTCCGCCTCCGTCACTTGTCTTTCTTTCGTTAAATCCGTCGTCTTCCCAAATGAAAAAGAGGCCAAAAGCACATGCTTTTGACCTCTTTAAGGTGTTACGATGCGTACCGATTTGCCGGTTCGCCTGCTTTTTTGCCAAAGACGATTCGATTCAATAAGAAGCAGATCAACGTAAATAAGCTAAGAAGCATAAACCCGAGCACGTAAGAACCAGTGACGTCTTTGATGATCCCCATTAAAATCGGCGGGAAAAAGCCGCCCAGTCCGCCCCAAGCGCCGACAAGACCAGTAACAGCCCCCGTTTCTGCCGGAAACAACTGTGGCACGAGTTTGAAGACCGCACCGTTTCCTAAGCCAGACATCACCGCTAACAACAGGCAGGCTGCCGTCATCACCCAAATGTTTTCCATCCAAAACGCGATCACTAACGCGCCGATTGTCATTCCAGCGTAGACGAACGTCAACACCCGCTCGGCGCCAATTTTATCGCCGAGGTTGCCGCCAACTGGTCGCGCAAGCGTAGCGAGTACGGTAAATCCAGCGGCACGCATCCCTGCATCGACCGGTGTCAACCCATACAAGTCAACGAGGAGCGACGGCAAGTAAATACCAAAAGCGACAAATGCTCCGAATGTGACAAAGTAAAACAGCGACAACGTCCACGTATGTTTATATTTCAGCACGGACAGCGATTCGCGCATCGTTTTTTGTTGCTTTGGTTTCGGCATATCCGGTGTGAAAAACCAAACGAGAATAAGCATGATGACGATCGGGATGATCATTCCCCAAAACGCCCACGAAACACCGAAAGTAGCAGCAATTGACGGAATGGAAAAGCTGGCCACTGCTGTGCCGAAGTTGCCCATCGCGTTAATCCCTAGCGCCGTCCCTTGCTTTTCCGGTGGAGTCAAGCGCGACACGAACGTTACCGAGATCGCGAACGATGTCCCGGCCATGCCGATGAAAAACGCCCAAAACATTAACATCGCATATGAATCCGCAAACCCCGCGCCAATGAGTGGCACGATTAAAAACAACAACAACAGCGAAAACAGCCTACGCCCGCCAATCCGGTCCGTCCAAATGCCAAGCGGCAGACGCATGATTGAACCAAGCAGCACCGGAATGGCGACTAAAATACTTTTTTGTGTCGATGTCAACCCGTACATTTCTTGGAACGTGCTCGCCAGCGGGGAAAAGACGGCCCAAACAGCGAACGAAAACGTCATGGCTAATGTCGTAATCGGCAACAATGCTTTTTGTTTATTCATGAAAAGCCCTCCTTTTTCCTCCTGGACTCTACTTCCAAACGCTAGGCATCGTTTGTAGTTTCATCATACGTGACCGAGGGCGGAAAGTTTGTGATGTTTATCACATTTTTTATTGATGTCATGGTTTTGTCAAAATTGGCTTCCTAACTTTATTTTTGTGCTACACATACACTGTATGTATGAGAAAAACTAACAAATGGAATGTCCTAAAAGGCCATCTATCCTTAAGATCAACAAAAATATACATATTTTTATCCTAGTATAGAGGAAAAAAGTGCCCCATCCTTCGAGGGCATCCGACTAGTGAAAGGCTTTTTTGAACTGCTTCAAGGACATTCCATTTTACTGTAAATATCACGTTGGCTATGGAATCGCCATCACCTCTGCTCGCTCATTTGTGCGTCTTTCTTGCCTCATAAACAGCAGATAGGCGCTGCAAAGCAAATAAAGGTAACAGCCCAATAAGGGGACGGTTGCCTGCGGCCAAATGATCAAGTAAAACAAGGGGAAAAACAGTTATTATCCGTTCATCGCATCATCTTGGCGTTGGATAACGCATGCATTTATTATGCAAACATGGTCAAAGCGTTTTGGGGAGAGGAAGAATAATTTTTTCATCTTATTTATCTTCCACGTATTCGACGCAATTCACCCCGATTGAATGTTTGTGGAAATGACTAAAGAATGCGGTTAGGGCGAATGTATTTCATCAGGCTCAACATGATATACAACATTTGATCACTCGATTTGGAGATTACATCTCTGAACATCTCAAGAGATTCTACAACGCTTTGGGCATAGCGTGAGGAAAATGTTACCTTTCAAAGTCTGATATAAAAAAGAAACCTTGAAAGAGTTTTGACTCATTCAAGGCCCTTAATCATTTACTATTCTATTTTGTTTTTACAGCTTCCCTTAATTGTTCTACTACACTTTTTAGCCATTGGATTGGAGTCACTCCAAGGGCAGGAAAATATACCCCGTCTGCACAGTGTTGTATGTATTCATTCTTTTCATCATCTGAATACTCGCTATTAATGAATTCCGTTAAAAATGCAATCGCAGACTCAAGATATTCCTTACTTTCTTCTGTTAACAATTCTTGTAATGCTTCCTCAGGCGAATCAATGTCTTGATGAAACGTTCCAGCTAGAAACTGAAAAACTGGATCTCCCGGATTATTTTTGATCAGCAAGCATCTTACCCTCCATTCCGTTATTTAGTTGGATAACCAGTTAAAATAAAATTCCCTGCCCCATCTTTCTTTAATACTATCTTAGCATTTGTCATATTTTCAACTGTCGTCGAACCTCTTTGTACCCCGCGGCCAATAATTTCTGTACCTTGATAAGACAGAACCAAAGTCGATTTCGCTTTTGGATTGCTTAACCATTCTTGGATCATTTTCTGGTTATTTGGATCGTTTAAAACTTCGCTGGCTACTCTTTCAGCCGTAGCTCGATCTTTGAAAGTCGATGCCCCTTTTATTTTAGGATTATCTTTTAAGCGTTGTAATAACTCTTCATCTGTCTTCCCAACATGTCTGGCAATTAGATGCCCGCCCCGAGCCTCATGTGCAGCTAATCCTCCTCCAGGAGCTAGAGGACTAAAATCTTTAGGTTTAACATTAGTCGTCCCCTTCTCAATCACATTATCGACTTTCTGAATCATATGGCGAGATACATCTTTCGCCTCATTCATCAACATCCGAGGCGCTGAACCCACTCCCGCATATACCGGCTGCATTGAAATGGAAGCGATGCTCTGCACTAATTGGTCCCATTGCGTCTTGAACAGGCGAGCGGTTTCCACCAATGGCGCTTTGATGACTTGATGGTAGATCCTTTGGAAGAACACTTTCACTTTATCATAACGCACGACATGCTTCACTTTCGACAGGGTAGAGGCGGTGTCGATCGCTTTCGCTCCCTTGGTCGCCGCTTTTCCTGCCATGCCGACTCCTTTTGCGGGAGGAGCAATCGACGCAATCAACATTCCTCCTGCCAACAGCCGATCACCAAACGATAGTCGCTCTCCAGTGACTGGGTCGTACTCCCCGAACACGCGTTGCAAGTCGTACCAACCAATCAGTTCTAATCCGAATTCCTTCATGTTGTCGGCCAGCGTTTGGTCGGCTTGACGCATCGCTGCGGCGGTGCGATACAACAGCTCTTCGGCTTCATTAAGCTTTTCTTCATAACGCCGCAGCCAATGAACGAGTTCATCCCTCAGCTCTTCGATTGCGGGCGTGCTGACGCCGGGGAGATTCATCGCAAGGGAAGAGAGCTCCCACGATAACGTCATCCGCGCCCGCTGACACGCATCTTCCGCATCGGGAATATGTCCAGCGACTGTTTCTAGCTCATCTGGCTTTACATGAATCATTGCCCGCACTGCACCCTTTCATAATCATGATCCAACACGCTTGACATGTAAGACATTCTTTCTTCACTCTCCGCTTATGCTTTGTATAAATGGTAACATAAGCTAATATAGTGTAAATTATGATTTTATTACCATTTTTTACAACGTGTCTAGTGATTATTTATACCTAACCTGTAGTGCTAATCGAGTGTCAGCGCTCAACCAGCCCAAGTGTGACCATGACAATTCGTTCATTCTTGGATAATGAATGTCTTTCTTTGTCAAGCGCAAAATCAAACATAAACAAAGCGGGTGCTCCCTTCGAAAAGAGAAAGACAACCTAACATCCAAATGTGATGTTGATCAATCGTTGGCCTAGCAACAATTTGTTCCTTTGTTTCGCAGCGCCTTCGGAATATAGATGCAGTACGGTTCGCTTTCCAAATAATCGCCTGTTACAGCATAAGCACGCGAACGTGAGCCGCCGCACACATGGCGGAATTCGCAGACACCGCATTTTCCTTTGTATTTATCTGGGTTTCGCAAGTCTTGGAAAATCGGCGAATTTCGGTAAATGTCAGCGAGCGGCGTTTCCCGGACGTTCCCGGCTTTGACCGGCAACAGCCCGCTCGGATAAACGTCGCCAATATGGGAAATAAAGACGAAGCCGTTGCCATCATTCACCCCTCTTGGCGCCCGGCCGAGCCCATCGACTTGCCCGGTTAATCCTTTATTCAAGACATCTTCGTAGTGAATGCCATCTTTCGCCGTTTTCCCTTCGCGCATTTTCGACTGCAACACAACGCGACGGTAATGTTGGCCGGCCGTCGTTTTTATGTCAAACGGAACGCGTTTGCTCGTTTCATACAGCCAGCGGAACACCTGTTCATGCTCGACGGGGGAAATCATATCCGACTCTTTCCCTCTCCCTGTCGGGACGAGGAAAAAGACACTCCAAAGAACACATTTCAACTTCTCAACCAATTCCACCATCTCATCAAGCACATGAACGTTGTACCGTGAAATGACGGTGTTGATTTGCACAGGAATGTCAAGCTCATGCAAGTATTGAATCGCGCGAATCGTCAAATCAAACGAGCCGCTCGTACCGCGGAAATGGTCGTGAATCTCGGCGTTCGGTCCGTCAAGGCTGAACGCCCAACGCGCCAAGCCAACTTCTTTCGCTTTGCGGATCGCCTCCTTCGTCACGTTAGGCGTCGCGCTTGGCGTCATCGACACGCGCAATCCTTTATCAATCGCATATTTTGCCAAATCGTACACATCCGGCCGCATGAGCGGGTCGCCGCCGGTAAAAACAAGCATCGGCTCATCCATATCATAAATCTCGTCAATGAGCTTTTTGCCTTCTTCAAACGTCAACTCGCGCGGGTCGCGGTGGTATTGCGCCTCAGCGCGGCAATGAAGGCATTTCAATTGGCACGCTCGCGTCAATTCCCAAATCACGATAAACGGATTTTCATTGAAGTCGCGCATACAGTTCCCTCCTTGGCCTCCATTGTAACGCAATGACTGGGCGCATTATGTGATTTTCATCACATAATGAATGAGACGAATAAACTTGTTCAACCGACGGGATAGATGCCATCGAGGAAACCATGTAAAAGGGCAAACGGCTCATTCCAAAAAAGACGATAAAACGGCTCCTCATTCCGCTCATTCGCCCCCGCTTTGACCGGTAAACGATCAGCGAAAAAACGGATCGATGACGAACGGGAACAGCTGTACACCATCACCAACGTTCTGGCGGCCACCGACATGTTCATCCATCAACAACTGCCGAAAAGGGAAAGAAGTGGAGCAAAACGAACAAAGAGTTCTGCCTGTTCGTCGAAGAGCTCGAGCAACAACGAGAAGACATGTTGAAAAAGGAGATGAAAAAAGAGGAAGCAGACCACAAGATCATACATGAAAAAAGCAAGCAACCAAACAAGCCGAAAAACAAAAGCAATGGAAATCGCCGAAAACTTGCTCGATGCGCCGTCCATCCATGAAGTGGCAAAACGAACGAAGCTGATCATTGCGAAAGTGCTGAGTGGGCGAAGGAAATGAACAAAAACGACTCATCCTCAATAAATTAAACAATAAATTCTTTTTTGTCGATTTAAGTCTCAGCTTCCCCTCTTTCTTGCCGATTTGATGTAGTAGAAAGTTTTTCTTCGTCAATCGTTAGGTTGTATATCTACACAAAAGGCGCATCCATTCAATCGTGAGACACGAAAATTCATTCGCTCATTCATCCATTCCCCTCGGAAGCTGGTGACTTAGCAGACCATGAAGCGCAATGACAACACCTACCTAGGCGACGTTCCTTTCCGCTAATGCGGCAGCTCCGATCAGCTTTCGTATTCTTGTTGTGTATTCACATTGCGCCACACTTTTTGTTCTTGGGCAAGGTCATTCGTATCGACATAACGGACACGAACACGGTCAAGAAGCGCCGTCATCCGCCGTTCACCGGCATCAAGCAGTTCGGCGATCACCGAACCAAGCCGCTGGTGGTATAAGGCAACGAGGGGCTCCGTGCGGTCGCCATGAAGCGGAACGATGGCGTCAAACGCCGAGTCGGCGTACGCAGCGAGCCGCTCCGTCACTTCTTTCCGCATATACGGCATGTCACACGGCAGGACGAACACCCAGTCGGATTGACTCCATTCCATAGCCGTATAAATCCCGGCAAGAGGCCCACAGCCACGGTATCGCTCCATATCCAACAACACCGGGATGTCCGTTTGCCGGCGAAACTCATCAACAAGCGACGGATGGCTGATGATATACAATTCATCAACGATCGGAGCGAGCGCTGCAACGGACAAGGTGAAAAACGGAGCGCCTTGATGCAATGCAAACGCCTTCGGCCGCCCAAAGCGGCGCGACTGGCCACCGGCGAGCACCGCTCCAGCAATGGTTCGTTTCATCGCGATTCCCCTTCCGAACATCGTCTACTCCTACCGTACCATAACGAACGGATGAAAAAAAGATTTCCGCCTGCAGACGGAAATCCTAACGGGGGGGGGTTGATTTATTTTTTGCCGATGGCCACACGCCAGACATCTGGCCCTTCTTCTAAATACTCCCACGTAAACTGATCTGGACGCTCCATCATAAATTGATATTGCAACGGACGCGGGTCATGGTCATTGGTGAGCTCCATCACTTCTCCTGGTTTCAAGCTATCAAACAATCGAAAAATCGCCGGATGGCGGTCGCGCGGCGGATAATCCGGTGCATGGATTTTTGCAGCAAATTGGCTCATAACGTTGGCCTCCTTTGTAGTATAATGAATTATATACTTATCATAGTTGCTTTCGCCTAAGACAGTAGTGACGAACATCACAGTCGGCTGGTGAACATTTTCAATCCCCGTGAAAGGAGAAATGGCGATTGGGAGAGCTTGTTGGCTTTTGCGCGCAATGCGGCAAGCCGATCCATTGCTTGCATGGGTTTTTAAACGGCGTCATCAGCGAAGGAAAAGAAACGTTGTACTGTTTTCCTTGCCATGAAAAGCAAAAGGAAAAAGAAGGCGTACAGCCAGACAAATGCCACAGATAAATGAAAACGCTCACAAACAAAAATCATCGCAATAAAAAGCACAGCGGAATTCCGCTGTGCCCTTTTGTTATTCTTCCTCTGCCAAGTTCGCCACCGGCAACTCTTCCCCTTCACCGTGCGTCGGCTTGCGCAAATGGAACAACGCTTTGATGGCAAAGACAAGCAAAGCGACGACACCGATCAAAAAGATCGTATCCGGAACGGCGCGAACAAGGAGTAAGTTTTGTACGACGTCTTGTTGCAGGAACGAAGGCGAACGCGACGCCCAGTAACCGTGGATGAACGCCTCTTTCATTTGCAAAATCCCAACCGGAAGGAGTGTGATGACAACCATGCCGGCGAGGCCGATGTTTAACATCCAGCAAGAGAATTTCAGCCATTTGTCGTTCCACGCTTCTGGTTTGACGATGTTGCGCAGCGAGTAAAGAAGCACGGCGATCGCAAACATGCCGTATACGCCCATCATCGCCGCATGACCGTGAGCCGGTGTTAAGAATTGACCGTGCTCAAAGTAGCTGACCGCCGGCAAGTTGATCAAGAAACCAAACACACCCGCGCCGACTAGGTTCCAGATCGCTGTGGAAATCAAGAACCAGAATGTCGCTTTATACGGGAAGTTGGCTCCACCGTCGCGCATCATTTTGTACTGCTCATACGCTTCTAAAATAAGGAGCGTGAGCGGAATAACTTCGAGCGCCGAGAACACCGCGCCAAGGGCGATCCATACTTCCGGCGACCCGTTGTAATAATAGTGGTGACCGATGCCGATGACCCCGCTGCCTAATAAAATCGTAAATTGGAAGTAAAGCGCCCGAACCGTCGATTTTTTCGTTACGAGTCGCAATTGAACGAGCAAGAACCCGATGACAACAACGGCGAACACTTCGAAAATCCCTTCCACCCATAAGTGGATGATCCACCAGCGCCAAAAGTCAGCCATCGTAAAGTTCGTATCCGGCTGAATAAAGAACGCAAAGATATAAAAGAACGGAACGGCAATGGCTGAATAAAACAGCAAGTGAATGAGCCCGCCTTTGTCGCTTTCCCGCTTCAGCCCGCGTTTGACGCCACGGAAGACGATGAACAGCCAAAGGAGCATGCCGACGACTAAAATAATTTGCCAAATGCGGCCCAACTCAATGTATTCCCAACCTTGATGGCCCAAGAGGAACCATTCGTTTCCTAAATAGCCGTTGACGCCAAGCCATTGACCGATCATGCTGCCGCCGACAAGGACAACAAGCGCCCAGAAGAGCAGATCGACAAGCAATCCTTGCTTTTTCGGTTCTTGTCCGCCGACAAGCGGGGCAATGAAAATCCCCATGCCAAGCCATGCGGTCGCAATCCAGAAAATCGCCAGCTGCAAGTGATACCCTTTGGCAATGTTAAACGGCAATATGTCGTAGATCCAGTTGATGCCAAAGAAACTGTCCGGTTCCGTATAGTAGTGAGCAAGCAATGCCCCGAACATTGTTTGGACGAAAAAGAGCGCCGATACGACGACGAAGTATTTGCCCGCTTTCACTTGTGACGGAGTCAGCGGCTGCCGCCGTAAATCGATGACCGGAAACTTCCCTTCCGCATACGCCTCTTGCATGCTTAATTGGTAGCGATAGAACACGTACAAAATAATCCCGATAAACAAAATCAAAATCGTAACACTAGCACCGCTCCACCATACCGCGGAAAACGACATCGTATTGCCAGCATCCTCATAGTACGGCCAGTTGTTTGTATACGTAATCTCGTCGCCAATTCTTAGCGTGCTCGACAGCCAAGCCGTCCAGAAGAAAAAGTCGGCAATTTGTTGGATTTGATCGCTATCGGCAACCCAAGCACGATTCGCTTTTGGCATGTCGCTTTCTTTAATCAATCCTTTTTTCAATCCCCAGCCGTCGCCATTGGTGAAGACATCGCGGTAATAATCCCGCACTTTTTCCAACCCGTATACTTGCGCATCTGTCAAGACGAGAACATCAGTAACCGGATTGTAGCGGTTTTTCCGCATTTCTTTAATGACTTGTTCACGGATGATCGACTTCTCATCATCCGTTAAATCAGCAAACGGTTTGTTATACCGTTCTTTCGCTTTGTAATCTTGCATGCCTTCCGTATACACTTTTAGCGCTTCCGCTGTATAGTCCGGCCCCATATACGACCCATGGCCAAGCACTGTGCCATAATCCATCAATCCGTATTTTTGGAAGACGGCTTGCCCACCGATGATCGTTTCTTTTGTCATCAACACTTCGCCGCTTTCACTGCGCACCTCCTTCGGCCTTGGCGCCATTTCTTTAAAAATCCAATACCCGCCGACAAGCAGGACAGTAAAACTAATTAAAATGGTAAAAATGAGAATGGATTTAAGAAAACTGTTAGTCGTTTTCCGCCCCGTTTGGATATTGGGGCGGACCGTTCGATTCACTTCCATATGAAGCAACCTCCTTCTCTTGACTTCGCCCTCATTGTAGCGTTCTAGAGCTCAGCGGTTTGTGAGCCGAGACAAATGTCAACTATGATTTATATCACATCGTTAAAGTGTGAGAGTTTATACAATGAAGACAGAAAAGGTGAAACGGCGCGGATTTCCAAAAGCCGCTGCCACCTGTTCCAACTAACAGCTGTCACATTTTTTTCATATTTTTAAAGGAGAGAACGCCATGGCGAACCATTGGATGAAAGATCGTTTAAAAACGGTTCCGTTGTTTCGCGAACTGTCCGATTACGAACTCGAATCGCTTGTCTCCATTTCCCATGTGCGCGTCTACAAGCCGCGGACATTTGTCTTTATGCAGGGCGATCCGTTAGAACGTGTCTATTTCATTCATTCTGGAACTGTAAAAATTTACAAAACTGATTTAAGCGGAAAAGAACAAATCGTCTCGATTTTGCAGACAGGGGAAATGTTTCCGCACGCCGGCTTCTTCTTAAAAGGCACGTACCCAGCCCATGCTGAAGTGGTGGAAGAAGCGACATTGATCGCCATTCCGATCCATGATTTTGAACAAGTGCTGATGGCCAGTCCTGAGTTATGCATGAAACTGTTTCGCGTTATGGGCGAGAAAATCGTTGACTTGCAAAACCGGCTCGAAGCACAAGTGCTTCATAATACGTACGAACAAATCGTGCTGCTTTTGTTGCGATTGACGCGGACAAATGCTGTCAAACAAGGGAAATGGTATCGCCTCACTACCCATGTGACGAACCGTGAACTGGCCAACATGATCGGTACCGCCCGCGAAACAGTCAGCCGAACGTTGAGCCAACTGAAGCGGAAAGGGTTGATCAATGTCGATGAACACGGCTTTTATTTGATCGACCAGGAAGCGCTTGAAAAAGAAATCTTTTTCTAATTCCCCGTATGTCTAAAAGAGTGGCGATTTCATCAAAACCGCTGCACAAAAAGGCGCTTCTCTAATAGATACACCTTGATGTTTAGCGCTCTCCAAAACCATTGATGTCAAGCACTGATCTTCTGAGAGACTTTGGATTTCACAACAAATGCGGCTCAGCAGGAAACTTGGATAAATGTGGCTTTTCCTTTCACTTGAGAGCCATCGAGAGAGAAAATGATTGTTCGTTTAGAAACATCACTCATTCAGAGGAAAACATCACTCTTTTTCAAACTAGCGGCAAAAACAACGTTTTCTGACCGCATGGTTGTGAGCTATATCACAACATCCAGCAATGAAAATGATTATCATAATAGCAAAAAGGGGAGAATATGCATGGGTGTAACGATTGAACTCGATGTACGCGAAGATTTGCGGCAAAAACGAGAACCGTTTGAAAAAATTATGAACGCCATTAAACCGCTGCAGCCGGGCGATACGTTCATTTTGCATGCTCCGTTCAAGCCACTGCCGTTGTTTCCAATTATGAAAGCGAAAGGATTTACGTACGAAGCGGAACAAATCGAAAAAAAGCATTGGAAAGTGACGTTCATCAAGCAGGGGGGAGACCAATGATCCTCGATAACCGCGGGCTCGAGCCGCCGCAGCCGATGATGCGGACGCTCGCTGCCCTTGCTAAGATGAATCCTGGTGAGACATTGACGATCATTAACGACCGCCGACCGATGTTTTTGTACGAGCAGCTTGATGAGCTCGGCTACCGGCACGAGACAATTGCACGTGAAGACGGCAGCTTTGAAATTCGGATTACGAAAGGATGAGCACTATGTTTCCGACCCGCACCGGAACGGAAACGGACATTCGCCTTCCGTTTTCCTTTATCATTTTTGCCGTGTTGGCGCTTGCCGTATCGCAGCTTGTGCTGCTAGCGGCTGTTCCTGCACTGAGCGGCGGTACGTTTCGGCTGCCGCTCGTATGGTCGGCGGCCCATTTGGCCTTGCTCGGCTTCGCCCTAATGGCGGCGATGGGGGCGATGTACCAGCTCGTTCCGGTTGCCTTTTTGACACCGATTTGGAGCGAGCGGCTCGGTTTCTGGCAGTTTGCCGTCACCGCTGTCGGCATCGTCACGCTTACCGCTAACTTAGCGTTTATGCCAAACCAAGCGTTTTTCCCTGGGTTACTTCTATTTTTTGGCATTGTGCTGTTTGTTTGGCAAATGGCAATGACATTGAAACAACAAGGAAACAAAACCGTCATGACGCTGTTTGTCGCGACTTCCTTGCTGTTTTTGTTGCTGACGGCCGCCGCCGGAGCATTGCTTACGTTTCACTTTTTCGCCGCCACTGGCGCCAACAGCCATGAAATGGTGTTCGGCCTGCACGTGCTGTTCGGGCTGTGCGGCTGGTTTACGCTGCTCATTATGGGCTTTTCGTATAAAATGGCGCCGATGTTTTCGCTCGCTCACGGTTTTTCGATGCAGCCGGCACGCTATGTGTACGCGTTATACACGAGCGGAATCGCAGTGGCGCTAATAGGGCTCTTCTTGCCGGGCCGAGCATTGTTGACCATCGGTGCCGCTTTGCTAACAGCCGGATTCGCTCTTTTCGCTTGGCATGTGTACACCATTTTGCAAAAGCGGATGAAAAAAGCGCTCGACCGTCCATTTCAGTTTTCGTTATTCGCCATCGCCATCGGCCTTGGATTGCACGTTGCGGCCTTGGTCGCCGTCGTTGTCGGCAGTGGACGGCTGCTTGGCATCATCGTCTATCTATTCATTTTTGGCTGGATCATCTTTAGCATTGTCGGCTATTTGTTCAAAATCGTGCCGTTTTTATGGTGGACGCACCGCTACAGTGAAAAAGTCGGCCAAGAAAACGTGCCGACGTTAAAACAAATGATGAATGAACGGTCGATTACCATCCAGTGTCTTCTATTCACTGTCGCTTTGGTGTTGGCTGCGGTGGCGCTTTTGTTCGCCAACGTTCCGCTATTTGCCGTTGCCCAGGCGCTATTCGCCGGATTAAGCGTCTTGTTTGCCGGAACAATTTTAGCCGTCTTCCGGAAATAACGAAATCCGTTGGTGGCTCGTTGGCGACGTCGAGGATGGTGACGCTCGGCCATGCCATTTTTCCATTTGAGAAACCATACGATAGCATTTCTTTTTCATCAAGCATAAGAGATGAACCCCCCCTGGCCTTCTTGGCCTTTCGGGAATCACGATCAAGGAGGAAATGAACGATGGATGTTCGTGAACTTGCCGTTCAACAGCTGAAAACCGTCATTGATCCGGAGCTTGGCATTAACGTAGTCGACTTAGGGTTGATTTACGATTTGCAAATTCAAGATGGCCATATCGATGTGCTCATGACGCTCACGACCCCCGGCTGCCCGCTTCATGATTCGATTGCCGGCGGCGTCAAACGGGCGCTTGAACAAATCGACGGCATCCGCGACGTGCGCGTCCAAGTGACGTGGAACCCGCCGTGGACGCCGGATCGAATGAGCGAAGAAGCGTTGCGGCAGCTTGGCTACTTTGCCTAAACGACCTCACCGTTCTTTGGCTGTCCCTCCATATTAGGTGGGCAGCCTTTTTCATCTCTCCTTTGGTCACTCACCGCTTTCCAGACATTTCTCTTCATCCGATTCAACTGGACGCTCGTTTCTATTTTTAGTTCGTATATACTCATCCTCATCGATGCCAATGGAAACGGACGGACCGCTCGCCTGATGATGAACTTCAGTTTGATGCAGCCACAGCTACCCGCTCCCCCTTGTCAAAATGAATCTTGCATAGGAGCCATCTCCCCTTTTCTTTCGATTGATCAGCCGAATGTCGAAGAGAGCTTCCACCATGGTGTTAGGCGTAAAACCCTAACTAACGACAGACAAAAAGACACGGGATGCAATTTCACCCCGTGTCTTTTTCTTGCTTCACTCCATCAAGTCGACCGCTTCTGCTACTCAAGCAAAACATGTAACCTGAAACTGTGTGCTGACAGCCCCCTTCTTACTCCTTCACCCGCAGCAGGCGCATGCTGTTTAATGTCACCAACAGCGTTGCCCCCATATCTGCGAACACCGCAAGCCAAAGGGTGAGCCAGCCCGGCACAGCAGCAATGAGCGCCAACACTTTTAACCCTAATGCAAAGGCAATGTTTTGCTTGATGATCGCAAGCGTCCGGCTGCCGAGACGGATGGTGTATGGAAGCTGACGCAAATCGTCAGCCATCAGCACAACATCAGCCGTTTCCAAAGCGGTGTCCGTTCCCGCTCCGCCCATCGCCACACCGACATCGGCTGCGGCCAAGGCAGGGGCATCATTCACCCCGTCGCCGACCATGGCCGTCATGCCATAACGTTGTTTCAGCTCACGGATCGCTGCTAACTTCTGTTCAGGAAGCAGTCCAGCACGAATGTCCGATACGCCCGCTTGACGGCCGATGGCTTGAGCGGTTTGCTCGTGGTCGCCTGTGACCATAGCCACTTCCTTAACCCCGAGGCGCCGCATCGCTTTGATCGTATCTGGCGCAGATGACCGCAGTTGATCAGCCGCAGCGATCAGCCCCAAAAGCCGACTGGCAGTGCCTATTGCCATCACGGTTTTTCCTTCTTGACGGAAGGCGGCGATTCGTTGTTCCACTTCATCCGGCAAACGGCCGAGCATGTCGACAAACAAGGACGGACTGCCAATGTAGTACGTTTCGTTTCCAACGACAGCCTTCACCCCTTGACCTGTTAACGACTGAAATTCATCAACCGGCACGTCAAGAAACGAAACACCCTCCTCTTTCGCCTGACGAACGACAGCGGAAGCAAGCGGGTGCTGTGACCGTTTTTCGATGGCAGCAGCCACTGCCAGCAGTCGTTCACGCTTCCCTTCATACACGATGATATCGGTTACGGCCGGTTTCCCTTTCGTTAACGTCCCGGTTTTATCAAAGGCAACCGCTCGCAGCCGGCCGATTTGTTCAAGATACACGCCTCCTTTGATGAGCACGCCGCGCCGGGCTGCATTTCCGATAGCGGTGACAATCGCCACCGGTGTCGAGATGACGAGCGCGCACGGGCAGCCGATGACTAGAACAGCAAGACCGCGGTACACCCAATCAAGCCAAGCGCCCCCCATCCAAAGCGGGGGCACGATGGCAATAAATAGCGCAAAGATAATAATAAACGGGGTATAGTAACGGGCAAACCGATCGATGAACGCTTGTGACGGAGCTCGTTCTGCTTGCGCTTCTTCGATGAGATCGATCATTTTCGCCAACGTCGTTTCATCCGTCCGCTTCGTCACTTTCACTTCGAGAAACCCTTCTCCGTTCAACGTCCCGGCGAACACCGAATCACCCACTGTTTTTTCCGACGGCATGCTTTCACCGGTAATCGCCGCCTCATTAACTGTGGATGCCCCGTTGACGACAACGCCGTCCAAGGCGATTTTCCCTCCCGGTCTAACGATCATCACATCCCCGACGCGAACGTCCTCGACCGGAACCGTCATTTCCTCTGCACCGCGCCGGATTATCGCTTCAGCGGGCGCCATTTCCATCAACGACGCGATCGACCGCCGCGCTTGATCCATCGAGTAGCGCTCGAGCGCTTCACTAATGGCGAACAAAATGACGACAACCGCTCCCTCCTGCCATTCGCCGATCGCCGCTGCGCCGAGAATGGCGATCGTCATTAACGTGTTCATGTCAAACTGCAAGCGGGCTAAATTCCGCAGCCCCGTCGAAAACAGGGAATAACCGCCGATCACAATCACCGCCAAATACATAGCGACCGCCAAAATACCACCGTCCGCCGCATCGGCCGCAATCCCAATCAGAAGCAATACGGCGGAGGCAAGGATGTTCCAGTTTTCTTTCTTCTTCCAAAACGGCTCCCGGCGGGTTATGCGCTCGCGTTCTTCACGAATTTTCAACCGCTCAAACGCCCCCGCTTGCTCGAGCTCCTCGATGGTCGCCTCCCCCCATACGGTCAGCTTGGCGGCGCCGAAATTCACTTTCGCTTCTTTGACGCCGGGCAAAGCTTTGACATTTTGCTCAAACTTGGCGGCACAGTTTGTACACGTTAACCCTTGCACTCGATACGTTTTTGTTTCGAGTTGCTCCAACGCCTGTTCATTCGCCACGGCCATCCCCCTCTTTCCGATGAGCAAGCGCCACAAGTAACAACTCGCGAATATGTTCGTCATCAAGCGAGTAAAAGGCGAGTTTTCCCTCTTTTCGATACTTCACGATTCCTTGTTTGTACAAAATGCGCAAATGATGCGATGTCGTCGCCACCGTCGCCCCGATCACATTCGCTAAATCACAGACGCACAGTTCTTCCTCTCCGCAAAGCGCATATACAATTTTCGCTCGGTTTTCATCAGCCAGCGCCTTGAAAAACGGCACAATGGCGGCAATGTTTTCATCATGCAGCCGGCGCTGAACACGGTCGACCTTTTCTTCATCATAACAGTAGACGTCGCACACATCCGGGCGATGCATGTCTTTTCTCCTCCCGCCGATATTCAAACATCCATTTGAATATAGCGTATCATATCTCTTTTTTATATTCAAATATTCATTTGAATGAAAAAAGGTGCCTAAACGAAAAAATCCGCCTTTCTTTGCATTGAAAGGCGGATTTCGTTCATAAAATCCTTCTTCATTTTCCACGGCGACGGGCTCACTGCCGACTTTGCTTACACATACTCGCAAAACCAACGCACCGTCTCTAAAAACGCTTCTCGTGTCACTTTATGACCCGCGTGCGGATCGGTAATAAATTTCAGCCGATCTTCGTTTCCTTCATAAAGTGGTTTAATTTGTTCGTAAAACTCATATGTATAAGCATACGGGACAACTCCATCACATTTCCCGTGCCAAATGAACAGTGGCCGTCCGGCGAGTTTTTCCGGTTGTTTCGATAAATCATAGCGGGCAAGCTTTTCTTTTTCGAGCGCAAGCAACGCCGGCGGCATCGGAATGTCAATTTGGCGCCGTTTCCCTTCTTCAATCATCGCATCAAAAAAGGCGCTATAGTTCGGACAACCCATCAACGCCACTGCCGCCTTCACCCATGGATACACAGCGAGCGCTCCAAACGTGACGATCCCACCCATCGATGTTCCGGCGACTCCGATCCGTTCCGGATCAGCAAGGCCGCGCTGGACAAGATCATTCTTAATCTCATTTATTTCCGTGATCGTCCGTACGACAATGTCCCAAAACGACAGCTGTAACCTCCGTTCGCTTAACCCTTCATCCCGCTCGCCATGGAATAACGCGTCCGGCAGCACGACACGATAGCCCGCCTCCGCGAGCAAGTAGCCGAAATGCAAATTATGTTCCTTGGCGCTCGTAAAACCATGAATAAAGAAAATAAGAGGCAGCTGTTCCAGCTTCTTTTCCGGCTTAACGACATGAAGAACCGGCACCTCGGCCAACTGTTCATTTTCGATCATGACCATTGTTATACAAACCCCTTTTCCTTTTCATCATGGTATATTGTACCATGTAGACAATTATTTCGAAAAAGAGTTACACTATGTACTAGGAAAAAAATGGCCAAAAGCAAAGGAGAGCGTAATGAAACAATATTTAATCGCCTTAGATCTTGATGGGACGTTGTTGAAAGAAGATAAGACGATTTCCCCATTTACAAAGGATGTGATTCGCCGCGCGATCGACGCTGGCCATTTGGTCGTTATCGCCACCGGCCGGCCGTATCGGGCGAGCCGCATGTATTACGAGGAACTGAACCTCACCACACCGATTGTCAATTTCAACGGTGCGTTTGTTCACCACCCGCGCCAACCGTCATGGGGAATGCGCCATTTTCCGTTGCCATTGCCTGTCGTTAAAGACATTGTCGAACTCGGGGAAACGTATCGAATCAAAAACATTTTGGCAGAAGTGATGGACGACGTCTATTCTCACGAACATGACGACGTCTTGCTCGACATCATCCGTCTCGGTAACCCAACCGTGGAAATCGGCGATTTGCGCCGCTCGCTCGGCAAAGACCCGACGAGCGTGCTCGTTTATACAGACCGTGAGCATATCGAACAAATCCGATCTCATTTATCCAATGTATATGCCAATGTGTTACACCATCGGCGTTGGAATGAACCTTGGCACGTCATTGAAATCATCCGCCACGGCGTCCATAAAGCCGCTGGCTTAAAACAAGTCGCCGATTACTTCGGCATCCCGAGGGAACGCGTCATTGCTTTTGGTGATGAAGACAATGATTTAGAAATGATTGACTGGGCTGGGCTTGGCGTCGCCATGGGCAACGCCATCGAACCATTGAAAACAGTGGCTGACGATGTGACAACAACGAATGAAGAAGATGGCATCGGTGTATATTTGCAAAACGTTCTAGGCCTATAGCTATTCCATCCATCTCACCACGGGAGGTTTCACAAGCCTCCCTACTGCTTTCTTTCTGCTTCTCACCGACTGTGGACCTTCCTGACGCACAAAGCCGTTTGACAGTGACCAACGGCTGTTTGTAATGAATTTCCTTACTACTGTTCCCTGTCCGCGGTTACACTATACGTGACGCAACGTGCGTCTTCATTTTTTAAAGGGGGAATCCGTCATGGGCAAACGGAACAAATCAAAGCGTTTTATCCAGCAAAGTGTCGACGCAGTCGAACGACATGACAAACGAATCCCTTACCATTTGACGTACGCCGAAGCGGAAGCGCGGAAAGCGGAACAAGCGGTAGAAACGTCGCTTGGGGGCGCATAGCGATGGGTAACCGTTTATTTCAAGAGGCGCGTAAAGCCGTTGCGCAAGCGAAACAAGCAGCCAACGGCGAGATCGATATGAGCGTCGACCGCGCCATCGCCATCGCCAAAAACGCCTTGTCTTCAGCTTACGCGCATTCCAATACGGCCGAAAAAGCGCAGTTGCGTCAATTTCAAGCTGAGCTTGACGAGCTCACTCAATAACGGCTGCGGGATTCCCGCAGCTCTTTTTTGTTCGTGGCCGATTTTCCATTGTATTCCGGGCTCAAAACCGCTACACTGAACATAGAGACATCAATCGTTGTTCCCCTGCGAAAACCGCTCGTTCATCCGATGCGGACGCACGGAACACGGAAGGAGAAAAGAGGAGGACAAACAATGTCCATTCAAATCATTACCGACAGCGGTGCAGATTTGCCGCAATCTTATCTTCACGAGCATCAAATCGCCTTTTTGCCGCTTGTCGTCCATTGGGACGGCCAAGACTACGAAGACGGTGTGACGATCGAACCGAAACAAGTGTACGACGCCATGCGCCAAGGCCATGCAATGAAAACGTCACAGCCGAGTCCACTGGCAATGAAGGAGCTGTTTTTGCCATGCGCCAAAGAAAACCGGCCATGCCTGTACATCGCCTTTTCATCGAGATTATCCGGTACATACCAGACTGCCATGGCCGTCCGCAGCGAACTCCTTGAGGAATATCCTGAGTTTCGCCTGACGGTCATCGACTCAAAATGCGCTTCGCTTGGCCAAGGGCTGGCCGTCATAAAAGCAGTCGAGCTGGCTGAAAAAAACACCCCATACAACTTGCTTTGCGAAACAATTGAGGCGTACTGCCGCCATATGGAACACATTTTCACCGTCGACAATCTCGAATACTTGGCGCGCGGCGGCCGCATCAGCAAAACCGCCGCCGCCTTTGGAGGTTTACTCAATATTAAACCGCTCCTCCATGTTGAAGACGGAGCCCTCATCCCGCTCGAAAAGCTGCGTGGGCGAAAAAAAGTGTTGAAACGAATGGTCGAACTAATGGGCGAACGCGGCGATGATTTGCAAAAACAAATGATCGGCATCAGCCATGCTGATGACGAAGAAACGGCGCTTGAGCTGAAGCGAATGATCGAAGAAACGTACGGCTGTACACGCTTTTTCCTCTCCGACATCGGCAGCGCCATCGGCGCCCACGCCGGACCGGGGACGATCGCTTTGTTTTTTCTGAATAAATCCATTGAAATCTGACGACGTTCCCGTCGAACAACACACAGGCGCCTGCACAACATGGGCGCCTGTTCTTTTCACCGCAGTTAATCTCGAGAACCTTCTAAGCTTTCCGCCGTCTAAATGACATCCAAGACGCTCTTGTGCACGAGCTTTTCCTATTCCTTCGCGCGGATGCCGACTTGGATCTCCTAAGCCTTTATGGGCAAGCACCTTACTGGCGTTTATCGCCCCCAGTTCAAGAAGGTGTGACTATTCAAATCCCTATCCCTTCATGGAAATTCTCAAGGTGCTCTTCCATAAACTCCCTTCCCCCTTTCCGTGATATTTCATGTTGACTTGCTGCATACTAATGGCACATGATCGGAATTTAAGGAGGGCTGTCCATGCCAAACACAAGCGACAACGACAAAAAAGCACGCGACAACCAAGCGAAGCGCCATGAGAAAAACATGATGCGCGAAAAAAATCGCGAAGCCGGGAAATTCGCGTATTCGAAGAAGACGGATCATTTATAAGCAAAATGATAAAAGGCGGCCGAAACACCGCCTTTTTTCATATTTCTCCCCTCCCCCACTTTCCGCATGAAACTACATGCTGACCTCTTCCGGCTAAAAGATGCAACCTATCTTCTCCCTCCTTTGATTATGGTTGTCTTTCCTCCCACCTTTTTCTATAATGAAAGTACATCACACGCCCGGGAGGTTTATTATGGCGAAAGAAAGCTCATTTGATATCGTCTCGAAAGTTGATTTGGCCGAGGTGACCAACGCCATCAACATCGCCATGAAAGAAATTAAAACGCGCTATGATTTCAAAGGAAGCAAAAGCGACATTTCCCTAGAGAAAGATGAGCTCGTTCTCATCTCCGACGACGAGTTTAAGCTTGAACAGTTGAAGGACGTTCTGATTGGCAAGCTCATTAAGCGTGGGGTGGCGACGAAAAACATCCAATACGGCAAAATTGAGCCGGCCTCGGGTGGCACGGTGCGCCAGCGCGCCAAGCTTGTCCAAGGGATCGACAAAGATAATGCGAAGAAGATCAATACGATCATTAAAAGCACCGGCTTAAAGGTAAAAAGCCAAGTGCAAGACGATCAAATTCGCGTCAGCGGCAAAAGCAAAGATGACTTGCAAAAGGTGATCGCCGCCATTCGCGAAGCGGATTTGCCAATTGATGTGCAGTTTGTGAATTATCGATAAGCGGATGAGGCAAGCCTCCATCCGCTTTTTGTTTTACAAGCAGAACGATAGGAATTTTGAAAGAGAAGCTAGCCGGCAAGTTCGCTTATGATATGGATTCTTATAGCAAGGGAAAAGAGCAGCTTATCTTGGAATTAGAGCAAAACCGATCACATGATATCAGGGACTGAAGTAAGCAGGCGACCTCTACATTCCCGCCGCTGCTCTCTCGATAAGCACGCCAAGAACGATAATCACCAGCGCCACACCGACAATCGGCCCGACAAGGCGCATCGTTTCTCCTTCCGCGCTAGGGCGGCCGAGTGTTGAAGCGACGAGCGCGATTCGCGCTGGGGCGGCCATCGTCATATTCGAGGCAGCGACGTTTTGCGTCGTGGCGTACCAGATTTTCCAGTAGTGCGCAGACGTAGCAAAAAGGAGTTATTTTCTTTACTTGGATTATTATAGTGAATATGGTAAGGGAGAAATCATTAAATTAACTCTGATCAATTCTTCGGGTAGAAAAGAGAGTGGTATTCATGAGAAAAATTTACGAATATATATCTATCGACGAAAAAAAAGAAGTAGTTGAAAAATTAAAAGCGGATTTAAAAGAGTTAGAGCAAGAGATAAATCAAAATAAAGACTCCTTTTCAAAATTAGTATGCGAAATTTTGTATAGTACACGAGATAAATGGCATTTAGAAATTGAAGAGTTAGAAAATGAAATAAAAGCTAATAGTTAAACGGTTTAAAAAAGATCTTCAATGAATAAGGAACTTTTTCTTTTTTCGTTTTTCTCCCTTTTTCCCTGTTTTCTATTGTTTTTTCTGCTTGACAAAATAAAAAAAGCTATCCGAAACACATTATATAGTATGTTTTTTAAAAAATCGTACTATATATTGCTTTTTTATGGTTGTATGGTAAGATAGAAGCTTACTGGGAAAAGGGATGGGCTGCTTTCTTTCAAACGCTGAACGAACTGCAAGCAACGGACTTGTTGCGGACGGTCACGATCCGCGGCAAACCCCATTCCGTCATCGAAGCAATTGAGCGGCAAATGTATCATTATTCGTATCATATCGGACAAATTGTCTATATCGCGAAACAGCTAAACGCTGATCACTGGAAGACACTGACGATCCCGAGAAAAAGAAAGCACTAACTTTTTCAACAAAAAGCGAGCGCGTGTCGAGTTTTTCTAGACACGCACTCGCTCATCCGGTGATTGTTTACTTTTGATGCATCTTAAACTCCAAAAACAGCTCATTGTAGTAGGCAAGCATGCGCTTTCCTAAGTTTTCATACACTTCCAAACGCCCGACCGAATCTAAATCCGGATAAAAACGCTGGTCGTTGGCGATGTCTTTCGGCAAATAGCGAAGCGCCGCTTTATTTGGCGTCGAATAGCCGACATACTCAGCGTTTTGTGCCGCATGTTTTGGATCAAGCATAAAATTGATAAACGCGTGCGCTCCCTCGATGTTTTTCGCCGTTTTTGGAATTACCATATTGTCAAACCATAAGTTGGATCCTTCTTCGGGCACGACATAATCGAGCTTGTCGTTTTCGGCAATGATTTCCGCCGCATCGCCCGACCAGACGACACCGATGGCCGCCTCTTCATTGACGAGAAGCAGCTTGATTTCGTCGCCAACAATGGCCTTCACATTCGGCATGAGCCGGTCGAGCTTTTGTTTTGCCTCTCGCAGATGATGCTTGTTCGTATCATTGAGCGAATAGCCGAGGCTGTTTAATGCCATCCCCATCACTTCACGCGCCCCATCGACAAGCAAAATTTGATTACGCAAGCTTGGATCCCATAAATCGTTCCAGTCGGTGATCGTTTTGCCGCCAAGCATCTCGCGGTTGTAGACAATGCCAACCGTCCCCCAAAAATACGGCACCGAATACCGGTTATGCGGATCAAACGACAAGTCGAGAAACCGCGGTTCGATATATTTCAAATTCGGCAGCTTGTTATGGTCAAGCGGCAAGAGCAAGTTTTCCTCAATCATTTTGCTGATGGCGTAATCGGACGGAACGGCAACATCAAACGTCGCGCCGCCTTGAGCAATTTTCGCCATCATCGCCT
The DNA here is from genome assembly GCF_014679705.1 of Geobacillus sp. 47C-IIb. Lineage (NCBI taxonomy): Bacteria > Bacillati > Bacillota > Bacilli > Caryophanales > Anoxybacillaceae > Geobacillus > Geobacillus sp. 47C-IIb. Next base: position 2,697,707 of record NZ_CP061473.1, on the reverse strand, counting down.
CGTTCGAATCGAACGTTTCGTAAATCACTTTCCAGCCGGTTTCTTTTTCAAACTTCCGGATAAGCGCAGGGTCGATGTAATCGCCCCAGTTGTACACACTGACCGTCTTGTCGCCTCCATATCCTTCCGCTTCGTTCAGCTGCTGGGTCATGAACATGAGGGCGAACGCGGCGATGAATATAGCAGCAAATCCTTGAACAAGCCGTTTCACCTACTTCCGCCCCCCTATCCCATACATTCTCCCGCCTTTTTGGCTGAGCACGTAATAGCCGACGACAAGCAACATCGTAAACAAAAACAGCAATGTCGACAGCGCATTGATTGATAAGGAAATGCCTTGGCGCGCCCGTGAATAAATTTCTACCGATAACGTCGAGAAGCCGTTTCCGGTGACAAAAAATGTCACGGCAAAATCATCAAGCGAATAGGTGAGCGCCATAAAAAATCCGGCCCATATGCTCGGCGTCAAAAACGGAAGTACAACGCCCGACAGCACTTGCCACGGCCCTGCTCCCAAATCGCGCGCCGCATCGATTAACGTCGGACTCATTTCCTCGAGTTTTGGCAACACCATCAATACGACGATTGGCACGCTAAAGGCGATATGGGACAACAGCACGGACGTAAACCCCAGCTTAATGCCAGCCAGCGTAAACAGCAATAAAAACGAAGCACCGATGATGACATCCGGACTGACAATCAGCACGTTGTTGAGGGCGAGAAGGGTATGTTTCGTCCGTTGCCGCTTGACATAATAAATGGCCAATGCCCCGATGACGCCCAAAATCGTCGCGACTGCCGCTGACAACAAAGCGACGACAATCGTATTGAGCACGATGATCAACAATCGATCATCTGACAATACCTCGCGATACCATTCCAACGTGAATGATTGAAAATCGTGCATTGTCCCGCCGCTGTTGAACGAATAATACATCAAGTACCCAATCGGCGTGTACATAATAGCAAACACAACCAGCAAATATAAGCGCCCCCACCGATGTGTACGTTTCATCGACTTCCCTCTTTCCTTCCGCTTCCTGTCAAGAAGACAATGATCGCCATCGCGATCATTAACACAACGGCAATCGTTGCCCCCATCCCCCAATCTTGGGTGACGAGAAAATGCTGTTCAATGGCGGTACCAAGCGTAATGACGCGATTGCCCGCAACAAGACGCGTAATCATAAACAACGACAACGCGGGGATAAACACCGCTTGGCAGCCGGCTTTCACCCCGCCAAGCGTCAGCGGGAAAACGACACGGCGAAACGTTGTCCACGCCGAAGCGCCCAAATCGCGGGCAGCATCAATCAAGGTCGGCGGTAATTCTTCTAACGCATTAAAAATTGGCAGCACCATAAACGGAATAAAAATATACACCGAGACGAACACAAAGCTGAAATCAGTAAACAACAGCTGCCGCGCTCCGATGCCGATCGCTTGCAAGAAGGCGTTGGCCAACCCGTACGTGCCGAACAATCCTAAAAACGCATATACTTTCAACAACAAATTCACCCACATCGGCAAAATGAGCAACAACAGCCATAGCTGTTTATGCTTTGTTTTTGTCAACCAATAGGCAGTTGGATAACCGATCAATAATGATACAATGGTAATTAAAAATGCGTACCAGAATGAATAAGCCATCATTTTCAAATAAATGGGCGTCAGCACTTTTTCATAATTGGCTATCGTCCACTGCCCATCAATATCCAAAAACGATTCATACACTAAAAACACGATCGGTGCGATAACAAACAAAACAAGCCATACGACGTAGGGGATCAAATACCAGTTCCGCCATGCCCGTTCCATTCTACGTCTCCTTTCTCCCTCTCGACTTGCATGACATGAATCGCCTCTGGTTCAAACCGGAGACCGACCGTTTCCCCCACTTCTGCTCTTCTTGTCGAATGAACAAGCCATTCGTTGCCGTTTTCATCGTAGCCGCAAATTTCATAATGAACACCGCGAAAGAGCAGCGAATCGACACGAATGACGATCTGACCATCTTTCGGCGCCACAAGTTCCAAATCTTCCGGTCGGATGACAACGTCGACCGGTTCATTAGGCGCAAAACCATGATCAACACAAACGAAACGCTGTCCGGCAAACTCGACAAGAAAATCTTCGATCATGCGCCCCGATAAAATGTTCGATTCCCCAATAAAATCGGCGACAAACCGATTGACTGGTTCATCGTAAATCTCTTTTGGTGTACCGAACTGCTGGATTTTCCCTTTATTCAAAACGAATATATAATCCGACATAGCCAACGCTTCCTCTTGGTCATGCGTGACGAACACGAACGTGATTCCCAATCGGCGCTGCAGCTCCCGCAACTCGTACTGCATTTCCGTGCGCAGCTTCAAATCCAAGGCCGATAGCGGCTCATCCAAAAGCAGCACTTCCGGCTCATTCACGATCGCCCGCGCAATCGCAACGCGCTGACGTTGGCCGCCGGACATTTCTTGAATGCGCCGGCGCTCATACCCTTCCAAGTTGACAAACCGGAGCGCTTCACTCACCTTTTGGCGAATGTCGGCTTCTTTCATCTTTTTTATGCGCAAGCCAAAGGCGACATTTTCAAATACGTCCAAATGCGGAAACAAAGCATAATCTTGAAACACTGTATTGACTTGCCGCTTGTTTGGTGGGACGTCATTCATCGGCTTCCCATGGAAATAAACGGTGCCATCAGTTGGCTCAATAAACCCGGCAATCAGCCGCAAAATCGTCGTCTTCCCGCATCCCGACGGCCCAAGTAATGTATAAAACTTTCCTCTCTCCATCTCAAAACTAACATCATCCAATACCGCTGTCCCATCATATTCTTTTGTCACATGGTCAAAGCGGATGATTTCTTGTCTGCTCACCTTTGCACCCCCTACCCTTTCCATTTCCATCATTCCTAATTAGAACATATGAATGACAAAAGGGCAATGGAAAAATCATGACGGGCATTAGTAAAAATCAATAAGGGAGAACAAAAGCAACAGAACCCCCCCTCAACTTGGAATGACGGGCTTCCCATGGTTCATATCGCCTTGAAAGCTTTGCGATTTCAACTAGCAAACTCCTCATCCCACTCTTCACCGATATTCCCGCCTTGCCAAGCAGAAAGAAGATTGATTCCGATGCCTGCACATCAATAAAGTCAAACATGATACCCCTCAACGCTAAGGCGACTGCGACAGCGAGCAACAGAAAATGAACAACCACTCCTAAGTGCTTTCGCCGAAGGAAGACAACTGTCAAAATAGCATTCAACATGACGAGCGAAAAAACAAAGATTCAGCGATCCTGCACTTCTTCCATAGACAGATGTTCATACATGTTAGCAACACCTTTCATTACGATGATCCTCCTCCAAACTCCCCTTCCCTTCGCCTCATTTTTTTCAATTTTCCCTCTTTACTGTATTGAACAATTTCAGAAAATGCGCTAAATTATAGAGTAATAGTCAGAACATTGCCCAACAACTGCATACAAACATTCTTATCAAGAGAGGGGGAGGGACTGGCCCGGTGAACCCTCAGCAACCTGGCCGCGGCCAAGGTGCTAAATCCAGACAGGCGGAAGCCTGGAAGATAAGAAGAAGCGAATGACAAGTCTTCTTCTTAGAAGGCTTTTTTCTTTTTATTTACGGAGAAACGGGGGGATCGGAACGTGGGATTGCTTGATGAGTTAAAACAACGCGTGTTGATCGCTGACGGGGCGATGGGGACGCTTCTATATTCCCATGGTATTGACCGTTGTTTTGAAGAATTGAATCTATCAAAACCAGAAGAAATCGTCCATATTCACGAGGCATATATCGCGGCGGGCGCTGATGTCATCCAGACGAATACATACGGCGCCAACTATGTAAAACTCGCCCGCTACGGCCTTGAGGACGAGGTGCCGTCCATCAACCGGGCGGCGGTGCGGCTCGCCAAGCAAGCGGCGAACGGGCGGACGCACGTACTCGGAACAATCGGCGGACTGCGCACATTGAACAAAAGCGCTGTGCCGCTTGAGGAAGTGAAGCGGACGTTCCGCGAGCAGCTGTTTGTCTTGCTTGCTGAGGGAGTGGACGGCGTGCTGCTTGAGACGTATTACGATTTAGAAGAGTTAGAGACGGTGCTCACCATCGCCCGCAAAGAGACAACCTTACCGATCATCGCCCACGTATCGCTTCATGAAGTTGGCGTCTTGCAAGACGGCACGCCGCTCGCTGATGCCCTCGCACGCTTAGAAGCGCTTGGCGCCGATGTTGTCGGGCTGAACTGTCGGCTCGGGCCTTACCATATGCTTCAGTCGCTGGAAGAAGTACCGCTGCCAACGCGCGCCTTTTTATCGGCGTACCCGAACGCGAGCCTCCCCGACTACCGCGACGGTCGGCTCGTCTATGAGACAAATGCCGAATATTTCGAGGAAACGGCTAAAGCGTTTCGTGACCAAGGGGTGCGCTTAATCGGCGGGTGCTGCGGCACGACGCCAAAACATATTGAAGCGATGGCTCGGGCGCTTCAAGATCGGAAACCCGTGACGAAAAAAACGGTAAAACGGCGTGCCGTGTCAGTATCAGTGCAAGCCGACAACCCGTCGGCAGTAACGCCGCTTCCAGAATTAGCCCGCACGCGCCGCTCGGTGATCGTTGAGCTCGACCCGCCAAAACAATTAGGTATTGACAAGTTTCTCGTCGGAGCCAAAGCGCTCCATGATGCCGGCATTGATGCACTAACGCTCGCTGACAACTCGCTCGCCACGCCGCGCATCAGCAACGTCGCGGTCGGCTCAATCGTGAAAGAACAACTCGGCGTCCGTCCACTCATCCATATTACGTGCCGTGACCGCAACTTGATCGGCTTGCAGTCGCATTTAATGGGGTTGCATACGCTCGGCATTACCGATGTGCTCGCTATTACCGGCGACCCATCGAAAATCGGTGACTTTCCTGGAGCAACATCGGTGTATGATTTATCATCGTTCGACTTAATCCGCTTAATCAGCCAGTTTAACGAAGGACTGTCGTACTCCGGCAAACCGCTCGGGCAAAAAACGAACTTCTCAATCGGCGCAGCGTTCAATCCGAACGTCCGCCATTTAGATAAAGCCGTTGAACGCATGGAGAAAAAAATTCAATACGGCGCTCATTATTTCTTGACCCAACCTGTTTATTCAGAAGAGAAAATCGTTGAGGTGTACGAAGCGACGAAGCATCTTCACACACCGATCTACATCGGCATTATGCCGCTTGTGAGCGCGCGCAACGCCGACTTTTTGCATCATGAAGTGCCGGGCATTACGCTTTCCGATGAGATTCGCGCCCGCATGGCGGCGTGCGGCAACGACCCAGTCGAGGCAACGCGCGAAGGAATTGCCATCGCCAAAGCGCTTATTGACGCTGCATTCGACTTGTTTAACGGCATTTATTTAATTACGCCGTTTTTGCGTTATGACATGACGGTTGAGCTCATCCGCTACATTCACGAAAAAGAAGCGGCCGCCAAAGAAAGGAAGGTTGTTCATGGCTAACATCACCTTAGAACAGCAACTACAGCGAAAAATTCTTGTCATCGACGGCGCCATGGGGACGATGATCCAAAGCGCCAACCTATCAGCATCTGATTTTGGCGGCGAGGCGTACGAAGGGTGCAACGAATATTTGACCCTCACCGCCCCGCATGTCATCCGCCATATTCATGAAGCGTACTTGGAAGCTGGCGCCGACATAATCGAAACGAACACGTTCGGGGCGACACGCATCGTGCTTGACGAATACGGCCTTGGGCATTTAGCGCTCGAACTGAACATCGAGGCCGCGAAACTGGCGAAACAAGCGGCCGAATTGTTCTCGACGCCGGACTGGCCGCGTTTTGTCGCCGGCTCGATGGGACCGACGACAAAGACGTTATCAGTGACGGGCGGAGCGACGTTTGACGAACTTGTTACCGCCTATGAAGAACAGGCACGCGGACTATTGTTAGGCGGTGTCGACCTTCTACTTTTGGAAACGTGCCAAGATACACTGAACGTCAAAGCGGGATTCATCGGCATTTCCAAAGCGTTTGAAGCCGTCGGCCGCCGCGTACCGCTTATGATTTCTGGAACGATTGAACCGATGGGCACGACGCTTGCCGGGCAGGCGATCGATTCGTTTTTCATCTCCATCCGCCATATGAATCCGATCGCTGTCGGCTTAAACTGCGCGACCGGTCCGGAATTTATGACCGACCATTTGCGCACGCTCGCCACGCTCGCCGACACAGCGGTCAGCTGCTATCCAAATGCTGGTCTGCCGGACGAAGAAGGGCATTACCATGAAACGCCGGACATGTTGGCAGAGAAAATTCGCCGTTTTGCTGAAAAAGGCTGGATCAACATTGTCGGCGGTTGTTGCGGCACGACACCGGACCATATTCGCGCCATTGCCGAAGCGGTGCGCGATCTTCCGCCGCGAGTCATCCCGTCTTCGTTTGACATACACGCTGTCTCCGGCATCGAGGCGCTCATGTACGATGAAACGATGCGCCCGCTCTTTGTCGGCGAACGGACGAACGTCATCGGCTCGCGCAAATTTAAGCGTCTCATCGCCGAAGGCAAGTACGAAGAGGCGGCAGAAATCGCCCGCGCCCAAGTAAAAAACGGTGCTCATGTCATCGACATTTGCCTTGCCGACCCAGACCGCGACGAACGGTACGATATGGAACAATTCGTCCGCCACGTGATCAAAAAAGTGAAAGTGCCGCTTGTCATCGACTCGACCGATGAGCGCGTCATCGAGTGCGCTCTCACCTATTCGCAAGGGAAAGCGATCATCAACTCGATCAACCTCGAAGACGGCGAAGAGCGGTTTGCGAAAATCGCACCGCTGCTTCACCAATACGGCGCTGCCGTTGTCGTCGGGACGATCGATGAACAAGGGATGGCCATCACCGCCGAACGAAAGCTTGAGATCGCCTTGCGCTCGTATGACTTGCTCGTGAACCGCTACGGCGTTCCGGCGCAAGACATCATTTTCGACCCGCTTGTTTTTCCAGTCGGCACCGGTGATGAGCAGTACATCGGTGCAGCAAAAGAAACGATCGAAGGCATCCGTCTCATTAAAGAGCGGCTGCCTGACTGTTTAACGATGCTCGGCATCAGCAACGTCTCGTTCGGCTTGCCGCCAGCCGGGCGCGAAGTGCTAAACTCTGTCTTTTTATACCATTGCACACAAGCTGGTTTGGATTATGCCATCGTCAACACCGAGAAGCTTGAGCGATTCGCCTCGATTCCAGAAAACGAAGTGCGGATGGCCGAGGCGCTCCTGTTTGACACAAGTGACGAAACGTTAAATGCATTTATCGAATTTTACCGAAGCAAAATCACAACCGCCAAACCGGTAGAGACGAACTTGAGCTTGGAAGAGCGACTCGCCCGCTACGTCATCGAGGGATCGAAAGACGGGCTTATTCCTGATTTGGAACAAGCACTTGAAACGTACTCCGACCCGCTGTCGATCATCAACGGCCCGCTCATGGCCGGCATGGACGAAGTCGGACGGTTGTTCAACAACAACCAGCTCATCGTCGCCGAAGTCCTACAAAGTGCGGAAGTGATGAAAGCGGCTGTCGCCTTTTTAGAACCATATATGGAAAAGAAAGAAGGAAGCACAAAAGGAAAAGTGCTGCTTGCCACTGTCAAAGGTGATGTGCATGACATCGGTAAAAACTTAGTCGACATTATTTTAAGCAACAATGGCTACGAGGTGGTCGATCTTGGCATTAAAGTCGCCCCGCAGCAACTGATCGAGGCGGCGCGCCAACACGAGCCAGACATTATCGGGCTATCAGGCTTGCTTGTCAAATCCGCCCAACAGATGGTCGTTACCGCCCAAGATTTGCGTCAAGCCGGCATTTCGACCCCGATTTTAGTCGGCGGCGCCGCTTTGACACGCAAGTTTACAGAAAACAAAATCGCGCCGGAATATGATGGAATCGTCTTGTACGCGAAAGACGCCATGGACGGGCTTGCCCTTGCCAACCAAATCCAACAAGGTACGATCGATTATATGAAAAAAGAAAGGGTAGAGAACGAACCGGCACGGGCGGTTGGTGCCGCCACAGCTGTCAAATCCAACGTCTCGACCGATGTCCCGGTCTATATCCCAGCCGACCTCGACCGCCACGTGCTGCGTGATGTACCGCTTGGGCACGTGTTGCCGTACGTCAACTGGCAAATGGTGCTCGGCCATCATCTCGGTTTGAAAGGAAAAGTGAAGCGGCTGTTAGAAGAAAAAGACGAAAAAGCGCTCGCCTTAAAAGCAGTTGTCGATGAATTGCTCGCTGAAGTGCAGGAGCGCGGCTGGATTCAGCCCGCAGGCGTCTATCGCTTTTTCCCGGCACAAAGCGACGGTAACCGCGTTTATATTTACGATCCTGTCGACCGGCAAACCGTGCTTGAGACGTTTGACTTCCCGCGCCAGCCGCGGGCGCCGTTCCTTTGTCTTGCCGATTATTTGAAATCAAAAGAAAGTGGGGAAATCGACTATGTCGGCTTCTTTGCTGTCACCGCCGGGGGCGGCATCCGTGAACTCGCCCAGCGCTGGAAAGACGAAGGCGAATTTTTGAAAAGCCATGCTATCCAAGCATTGGCGCTCGAGATCGCCGAAGGGTTCGCTGAACGCATCCACCAAATTATGCGCGACCGTTGGGGCTTCCCGGATGACCCGGACTTCACGATGGAAGAGCGCTTCGCCGCCAAATACCAAGGCCAGCGCTACTCGTTCGGCTATCCGGCCTGCCCGAACTTGGAAGATCAAGAAAAACTGTTCCGTCTCCTTCACCCGGAAGATATCGGTATCCGTCTAACTGACGGCTATATGATGGAGCCGGAAGCATCTGTCTCAGCAATTGTCTTCGCCCATCCGGAAGCAAGGTATTTCAATGTGTTATAAACAGAAAACGAGCTGGCTGAATCGGCCGGCTCGTTTTCCTATTTTTACGACAAACAGATCATCGGACAATGGGCTTAATCATCTTTATAATTGTTATAATCATGAATAAGTGTTTTGTCTATCACCAACTGCCATTCATCTCCCCCTGATTTCTGGCCTACGCCCTGTACGAAATTGAAGAGGGAGTCTTCTGTCGGAAAATGATAAACCATCGATTGAGGAAATCGCGATATGAAGTGAAACGTGGGTGGAAAACTACCGGCTCCTTCATCGTCTCTGTGCACATATTTCCCCTCCTCCGTTCCATACTAACGATGACAATACATGCCAAGGAGGAGAACATATGGTCACAAAGCAACAAACGACGCTGCCTCCGCAGCACCAGACACGCCAACCGGGTCTGCAAAGTGAAATGAACCCGCAGCCAGTCACCATCAAAGACACTTATCGAGGAAGCGGCAGGCTCGAAAATAAAGTCGCTATCATCAGTGGCGGTGACAGCGGCATCGGTCGGGCGGTCGCGGTTCATTTCGCTAAAGAAGGTGCCGATGTGGCGATCGTTTATTTAAACGAACATAAGGACGCCGAGGAAACGAAACGGCTCGTCGAACAGGAAGGAAGACGGTGTCTAGCCATTGCGGGAGACATCGGGGACGAAGCCTTTTGCAAAGAAGCGGTGAAACAGACCGTCGAGACATTCGGCAAGCTTGACATCGTCGTCAACAACGCGGCCGAACAGCACCCGCAGCCGAACTTGCTTAACATCACCGCCGCACAGTTAGAGAAAACGTTCCGCACGAACGTGTTCGGCTACTTTTTCTTAACGAAAGCGGCGCTCCCGCACTTGAAAAACGGGAGCACCATTATTAACACTGCTTCAGTTACCGCTTATGAAGGAAACGAGCAACTCATCGACTACTCGGCAACGAAAGGGGCAATCGTTGCTTTTACCCGTTCGCTCGCCAAAGCGCTCGTCGGCCAAGGCATCCGTGTCAACGGTGTCGCCCCAGGCCCCATTTGGACGCCGCTCATCCCATCGACATTCAAAAGCGAACAAGTCGCCACGTTCGGCGCCAACACCCCGATGAAACGGCCGGGCCAGCCGAGTGAAGTCGCCCCGTGCTACGTCTTTTTGGCGAGCGATGAATCGTCGTACATGATTGGGCAAATCCTTCACGTTGACGGTGGAAAGTTCGTCAGCGGCTGACCGCGGCAGCCGCTGACGCCAAACATTTTTTATAAAATTTCGTCACCTTTTCTCACAAAAATATGGCACGATGGTAAAAAAACGCGTACGATAAAGCTATGATGTTCCTCTACTTCTTGACAAGGTGCCCCTCTTCTCTCAGCCCGTCCCGGATGGGGCGGGTGGTTTTTTGTCACATAACGAACAGCCAATCTGGTTCAGACAAGTAGGTTTGACATTCATTTAGGGCATGTTGCGCCATGACCCCATCGATCAGACGATGATCATAAGTAAGGGATAGCGGCATCACGAAGGAGATCTCAATCGAGTCATTGATGACTATTGGCTTTTTATCAATTTTACCGATTCCTAAAATGCAAGACTGCGGATAATGGATAATCGGCGTGAACCACGAGCCGTTGGCCGAGCCGATGTTTGAAACCGTGCACGTCCCTCCGGACATCTCCGCTGCTTGAATCGCCCCCGTTCTTGCCTTCGCTGACAATTCTTCGATTTCTTTGGCAATCTGAAACAACGATTTTTGATCCGCGTCACGAATCACTGGAACGAGCAATCCTCGATCAGTGTCAACCGCAAACCCAATATGAATCGATTCATGAATGACAATTTCCTCTTGTTCCTCATCAAGGGAAGCATTGAGCATTGGATACTTTTTTAACACAGCTGCCAGCGCTTTTATCACATAGACTAAATAGGTCAGTTTCATCCCTTGTTGCTCTGCTAGAGGTTTGATCCGTTGACGATGTTGAACAAGTCGGGTCGCATTGGCCTCGCTAAAATGGGTGACTTGTGGAATAGTCCGCGTTGACCGCACCATCGCTTGGGTGATAGCCTTACGGATGCCTGTCAACGGCACTCGACGCACTTTTTCTTGGCTTTCCTGCTTCTTGACAATCTCAACACTGGCAGCAGCTTCATCTGTTGCTTTTCGTTGCTGAACCGATAATACCGCTTCAATATCGCTTTTCAATATTCTCCCGTTCTTTCCGCTCGGAGTGACTTCCTCTAACGGCACGTTCTGCTCGCGAGCAAACTTTCGCACTGATGGGGCAGCCACAATTTTTTTTTGTGAAACCTCTTGTCTTCTCGTGCTCACCGAACGACGAATATCGTCTTCCGTGATTTTGCCATTCGCTCCTGTCGGTGTGATCGCACGCCAATCGACACCAAGCTCCTTGGCCAATTTTTTTACGCGCGGGGTGATCTTGATCTCTATCTGCGGACCCCCGCTGTCCGGAGCAAACGCTTCAACGGCAAGGACAGCCAGCACTTCTCCCACCTTTGCCGTATCCCCTCGTTTCTTTTTGATCTCTTTTACTGTTCCCGACTCAGGAGCGTGAATTTCTGAAACGGCCTTTTCGGTTTGCACTTCCACTAGCGTGGCTCCTTTTTCCACCGCATCTCCTTCGGAAACGTGCCAAAACGTAATTAAACTTTCATCATGGGAATCGGATAGTTTGGGCAATGTCACTTCGACAAACATAAGCTGCCTCCCTTGGAACAAACTTTTCCTTATTCATTGATAAGCTTAATTGCCTCATGGAAAATTTTATCGGCATTCGGCAAAACAAATTGTTCAAGCGGACGGCTGTAAGGAATCGGTACATCCGGAACAGCAAGCCGTTTCACTGGAGCCTCCAAATCATACAAGCAATGTTCAGCAGCAATCGCCGCAATTTCCGCCGTCATCCCGTACGACAGATAGTCTTCATCAACAACAAGCAAACGGTGTGTCTTTTTGACAGATTGGATGATTGTCTCTTTATCCAGAGGAACAAGAGAACGCAAGTCGATCACTTCAGCTTGGACGCCTTGTTGTTCAAGTCTTTTGGCTGCTTCAAGCGCATGATGCACCGTCATTTGAATTCCAACGATGGTAATGTCTGTTCCCTCGCGCACGACGTTTGCTTTTCCGAGTGGCACAGTATACGCTTCTTCCGGTACATGACCAATCGAAGCATCAAGCTGATCCATCCACCCAAGCCCTTGCAGCGTTTTATGGAACATAAAGACAACCGGGTTATCGTCGCGAATAGCCGAAATCATCATTCCTTTTAAATCATATGGCGTCGCCGGAGCGACGACTTTCATTCCGGGAAGATGGGCAAAGGTGGCGTACAACGTTTGCGAGTGCTGGGCGGCATCGCTATAACCGCCTCCCACTGCCGTCATCAACACCATCGGCAGCTTCACTCTACCGCCGGACATGTACGGAATTTTCGCCATATGGTTGTAAATTTGATCCATACAAACTCCAAAAAAGTCGACAAACATTAATTCTACAATCGGGCGTATCCCTTCGGCGGCAGCACCGATGGCAGCACCGATGAACGCGGTCTCAGAAATTGGGGTATCAATAACCCGCTCCGGTCCAAACTTTTGGAACAATCCCTCTGTCGCTCCAAAAATCCCACCGTATACTCCGACATCTTCTCCCATCACAAAAACGTTAGGGTCTCTTTCCATTTCAAGCCGAATCGCTTCAGCCAACGCTTTATTTCCTGTTAACAACCGCTGTTTTGTTTGTTGCATATGGCAAAACTCCTTTCTCCTATTGGATTTAGACAAACACATCTTCCAATGCCGCTTCCGGCTTAGGATAATCGCTTTCTCTCGCAAACGCATACGCCTGGTCGACCTCGGATCTTGCTTTGCCTTCCAATTGCGCAATGGTCTCCTCTGTTACCCCGTATTCATTGAGCAAACGGTTACGCAGTCGAATAATCGGATCTTTTTCTCGAAGCAACGTTACTTCGTTTTTGTCTCGGTACAGTTCCGGATCTCCTTGGAAATGCCCCAAATAACGGTATGTTTCAATCTCAATGATTGACGGCCCCTCTCCATTCCGCGCCCGTTTCACAGCTTCTTTCGATACGTTGTACATCTCAATCGGATCGTTGTCTTTCACATAATACCCTTGGATGCCGTAAGCAGCTGCCCGTACATCATTCGAGGAAACAGCCGTAGACGCCGTTTTCGGAACGGAAATCCCATATTCATTGTTTTCTACGACAACAATTAATGGCAACTTCCATAGCGCCGCCATATTCAGCGATTCATGAAATGATCCTTGATTGGCAGCTCCTTCACCAATAAACGCAACCGCCACCCAATCCTTCCCTTTTTTCTTAGCCGCTAGCGCTGCTCCGAGGGCATGAGGAATGCCAGCCCCTACGATCCCGCCACAAGAAAACTTGACGTCGGGGTCAAACAAGTGCATATGCCCCCCTTTTCCTTTTCCCAGTCCAGTGACTTTTCCGAAAATCTCCGCAGTCATCCGGTTCAAATCAACCCCTTTGGCAATCGCATGGTGATGCGGGCGGTGCGGAGCAGTCACCGTATCTTCCTTTTTCAAGTGAACACATATCCCAACTGCAGCTGGTTCCTGTCCGGTGGCCAAATGCATTTCCCCAGGCACTGGCCCTGCGCCGATATTAAACACCGGAGATTTCCCTTCTGCATACGCTTCGGCCATTTTGTCTTCGTAGTAGCGAATTTTGTACATCATTTCATACATCCAAAGAAGATGATCCTTGAAAATAGTCAACTTTCTCTCCTCCTTCACTCGATTGATACCGCTTTCAATTTCCCATAATGCAAAAATCGTTCCAATGCTTGTTTCCTTATCTTTGTCCGCTGAATTGTCCGTCCCAAGTTTCCTTTTTAATCTAGCCTAAACAAAAAATGCGACAAAGTGTTTCATTTTGTTTCACTTTGTCGCTACACTTTGATACATAATGAAACAGTCAGTAACGGATATTCCACTTGTCCATTTGTCGATAAAACGTGCTTCTCGATATGCCTAAATAACGGGCTGCTTTGGAAATATTGCCATTGCACCGCTTTAACGCTTCGATGATGGCTTGCTTTTTTATTCCATTCCGGGAGATGTCTATGCTCTCCCTAACTTGAAACGAGCAAGGAGGATGAAAGATTTCTTCCGGCAAGTCAGCTGCTGTCAAAATCGGCTTTGTACTGTGATTCAGCACTCGCTCAATTATATTTTGTAATTCACGGATATTTCCAGGCCAATCGTATTGCATAAGCACCTCTAAAAAATCAGATCGTATTTCGGGAAACGGTTTATTTCGTTTATGAGCGAGTTTGTCAATAAAATAGCGGACAAGAAGCGGAATATCTTCTTTCCTTTCCCGAAGCGGCGGCAAAACAATCGGCATGACATTCAACCGGAAAAATAAGTCTTCACGAAAGCTACCTTTTTGCACTTCTCGGCGAAGGTCTTTGTTGGTCGCTGCGATGATTCTTACATCAACAGGGGTTACTTTGTGTCCACCAATTCTCATTACTTCCTTTTCTTGGATGACACGCAAAAGCAACACTTGCATTTCCAAAGACATTTCGCCAATCTCATCCAAAAAAAGCGTTCCCCCATTAGCGAGCTCAAACTTCCCGGCGCTTCCCCCTTTTTTCGCTCCTGTAAACGCCCCGTCTACATACCCAAACAATTCGCTTCCAAGAAGATCACGTGGTATTCCCCCACAGTTGATGGCAATAAACGGTTTGTTTCTTCGCTTACTCTCGTTATGAATCGCTTGAGCCACCATTTCTTTTCCAGTGCCGCTTTCTCCTAATATTAACACATTTGAATCGGTCGCCGCGGCAAGTCTTGCTTCGTTCATTTTCTGGATGAAGCATGGGTGTTGCCCAATTATATCTGCAAACGTGATTTTGGCTTGATTTCCCGATAGGTGGTTAACAAACTGGCGCACTTTTTCAATTTCTTTTACAATGATCATCGATCCGATTCGTTCTTTTTTCTCGTAAATGGGAATCTTGTCAACTAGCACATGATGCACCGCGTTGGAGGGCTTGACACTCAGATGCAGTTCTTGATTTTGCAAATGCAGCGGATGATTTGAACAGATAGAGGAATCACTAAAAATATCATCAATCGTTTTTTCTTCCAGTTGCAACTGTGGTAAGCGGAACAGTTTTTTTAATTGATTGTTCGCTTTTACGATCTTCCCAACGCGGTCGATGATTAAAATGCCCTCTTTCATATTGTTCGTGGTCGCTTCCAAAAACCGTTGCATCATCACGTTTTTTTCGGTATTCTCATGTAATTTTAACTGATACTCAATCGCCTTTACGGCCGATACAACCATCCCTAATGTATGAGGATGCACTTTTTCATAGGGTCCTGACATATTCAGTACACCAATGATTCTACCGTCAGGGTCATGGATGGGGGCAGCGGAACACGTCCATGATTGACATATTTTTGTATAATGTTCCTCGGCAAATATTTGCACAGGACGGTCGATGGCAATCGAAGTGCCAATGGCGTTGGTTCCCATCACTTGCTCGCTCCAATCCGCCCCAGCGATAAACCCGATTTCTTCCGCCCTTGCCAAGGGCTCGCTGTCACCAATCGACAAAAGCAACTGCCCGCTTTCATTGCACAGAATCACCAAAAATCCGGATCCTTTTACAATTGAATACAATCCTTCCATTAGCGGCAGTGACCAATCAATCAATGAGCAATACTTTTCATTGTCAATTTCCTTAATCCATCCATATGGACGAAACGGATCAACCATCGCTTTTTTCGACCGAAGCCAAGAGTCTCGAATCATGGGCGGCAAATCAGGAGCAAGCTCGTTATGAAATACGAACTTTTCCCACATGTATTTTACCCGCTCGCGATTCATCGGCACCCTATGTTCACCTCCGTGTTCGTTTAGTTTTCTTTTTTCTCTCCAACTCGTTGATTTCCTTTTTCAAATCAAAAAGCAGCCACAACGGCTGCTTTTTGATAAAGCTTATTCACCGCCTCGTACACGATCCCCGCTCAACGAGCCGGTGTGGGATGATGATGCGCTTGATCGGTTCATTTGGATTTTCGACTTTTTCGATTAAACTTTTCGCCGCTTCATAGCCGAGTTGGAAGATGCCAATATCGACGGAAGTCAACGGCGGGCGCGACATTTCGGCGAGCAAGGTGTTGTTGAAGCTGACGATCGACACATCTTCCGGAACGCGAAGACCAATTTCATCGAGCGTTTTGACCATCCCGAGCGCCATGAGGTCATCAGCAACGACAAGCCCGGTCGGCGGCTCGGCTAGAGAAAGCAGCTCCTTCATTGCCTCGCGGCCGCCTTCTTGCAAAAACTCTTCATGAACGACGTATTCCGGTCGGTACAACAGTCCAGCTTCACGCAGCGCCTCTTCATAGCCTTCTTGACGGTCGGCGGTCACAAAATATTGTGGATTGCCACCGACAAAAGCGATGCGCTCATGGCCATGGTCGATTAAATAGTTGGTGGCATCTTTTCCAGCTTGGACGTTGTCGTTATCGACATGGGTCACTTGTTCCGCTTTTTGGTGCGGTTTTCCAATGACAACGAACGGGAAGCCATGTTTTTGCAAGTATTTCATTAACTTGTCGTTCTGCCGCGAATAAAGCAAAATCACTCCGTCAACACGCCGCCCTTGCAACATCTCGATCACCCGTTCGTAAATGTCGCTTTCTTTTTCCCCGGTTGACATTTGCAAGGCGTACCGTTTTTCATGGGCAGCTTTGCTGATGCCGCGGATCACTTCCGGGAAAAACGGGTTTTGCAGCGCCTGATCAGCTGAGCTTGGCATGACGATGCCGATCACTTGCGTCGCTTGGCTTGCGAGGCTGCGGGCAATAAAATTTGGATGGTAGCCAAGCTCTTTCATTGCCTCGCGCACCCGTTGCTTTGTTTTCTCACTGATGCGCGGGCTATCGGCAATCACGCGCGAGACGGTCGACGGCGCGACATTGGCTCGTTTGGCGACGTCTTTAATCGTAACGGTCATATACTACCTCCTTTCTTTATTCATTTGTCCGTTTTGTTCGTTTTTTCACCATGTATAAAAACAAGATAAATAGTGCGTAAACCGCAACCATTGCAACGATAAACGGCACGTTAACTCCCGTTTTGTTCCGTAATTTGTACACTTCTGCTGTTTCACGATCCAAGACAATATCGTAGCCATCCTCATCGCCACGGACGAGGTCATCGAGCAAAAAGCCACGCAATTCCTTGTTTTTCGGCAGCTGTTCGTTCGTCAGATGAACGTGCTTCGTTTCACTCGTGTTGTTAATGGCAATGACCGTCGTTTCGTCTTTGTATTGGCGTTTAAACACCGCCATGCCGTCTTGTTCATACAACAACGTAAAATCGCCGCGCCGCAATGATGGCAACTGTTGGCGGAGCGGGCCCACTTTCTTTAAATAATCGATGATTTCTGGATCGGCACGGAAGTCCATCAGGCGGCGATTGTCCGGATCAGGACCTCCAGTCATCGCAATTTCTGTTCCGTAGTACATAATCGGAATGCCCGGCGCAGTGAACAAATACGTCATCGCTACTTTCATGCGTGAAATCGGATTGTTCCGATGATCAATGACGAGTTTCGTAAATCGGACGTTATCATGGTTGTCCAAAAATGATCCAAGCAAATACGGGCGGTCGTAAAATGTCTTGTTATACTCCCATACATCATAGAGCGGCCGAAGCGATGCATCACGTTTGGCAAGAGACTGCTTCACCGCACCGTACAGCGGGTAATCGACAAACCCGTCGATGCCATACTTTCCGTAATCAGCGATATAGCGCGGATCATCACTCCACACTTCGCCGAGGAGAAAAAAGTCTTTTTTTACCGCTTTCACTTCTTTCGCAAACTCTTGCCAGAACGATTTCGGCACATGGCGTACCGTGTCGAGTCGGTAACCGTCAATGTCGGTTTCTTTAATCCACCATTTGGCTGCGTCAATTAAATAGTTTTTTACTTCCGGATTTTCCTGCGCCAAATCGGGAAGTCCATACACCCAACCGTTTTCCACCTGCTCTTGGCTGTTCCAGTCGAAAATCTCTTTCTTCGGATGGAACCAATCTTTTTTCGCCGGGTCATGAAGCCACGGATGGTCGTAGCCGACATGGTTAGCCACGAAATCCAAAATCACTTTCATATCGCGCTTATGCGCCTCTTTGACGAGCGTCTTGAGGTCATCAAGCGTGCCAAAATGCGGGTCGACTTCGTAAAAGTCCTCGATCCAATAGCCATGATAGCCGCCCGGCCTGTTTTTAAAAATGGGAGTCAGCCAAATGGCAGTGAAGCCCATTTCTTTAATATAATCGAGCTTCGCTGTCACCCCTTTTAAGTCACCGCCAAAATACCCTTTTGGATCATTGACATTGACGTCTTGGTCGTTCGTTGAATCCATGTTGTTAAAACGATCGACCATAATAAAATAAATCGCTTCGTCTTGCCACGTCCGTTCTTCTTTTTCCGCCGCCGCAACCGGCATGGCATAAAAAAGAAGGAACGGAAGGATGAACAGCATAAAAAGCCGGTTCCCCATTTCCGTTTCCCTCCTTTACTGTCTATTTTTTCTGTTTGGAAACGGGTAAGCCCACTATTTATGATAGCGATTCTTACCCTTTTGTGCCACCCGCTGTTAAGCCGGAAATCAAATACCGTTGCAGGAATAAAAAGACGATGGCAATCGGAGCGGCAATCAAAATGGAACCGGCAGCAAAGCGGGTAAAGTTGTTGGCAAATCGGTCGCTGATAAAGTTAAACAACCCGACTGCCAACGTAAATTTCTCCGGATCGCGCAAGACAATGGACGGCAGTAAAAAGTCAGTAAACGGCGCCATGAAGTTAAATAAAGCGACAACGGCTAAAATCGGCTTAGCAAGCGGCAGCATAATGCGGAAAAAGACACCGAAATGGCCGGCTCCGTCTATGCGTGCCGCCTCGTCAAGCTCGCGCGGAATCGTGTCAAAATAACCTTTCACAAGCCAGGCGTTAAACGGGATTTGCCCGCCGACATAAATAAGAATCAGTCCCCAAAGTGAATCGAGCAAATGGAGCATATTAAGCAAAATATACAGTGCTACCATCGCCATGAGTGACGGAAACATTTGTAACACTAAAAACAAATACAGCCCCGTTTTTCTCCCGATAAACTTATAGCGTGAAAACGCATAGGCGATGAGCGCCGTAAACAAAACGGACAACGCCGCGTTGGCCGCCGCGACAAATAGGCTGTTTTTATACCAAAGTAAATAATTGCTATCCGGACTCGTAAACAGCCATTTGTAATGCTCAAGCGTCCATTTTTCCGGGATGATCGATGCTGAGTACAAACTTGTGCCCGGATTGAGTGACATGCTGATCGTCCACAGGAGCGGATAGGCGATGACGACAAACATAAACGCGATAAACAAGTAAATGAGCGCTACTTCTATGTGTGATTTCCATTTGCGGTTCATTAAATGTTCCCCTCCTCTTTAAAGGAACGGGTGCGCCGGAATTGATAGATGGCAAATCCGCTGACAATCAAACCGATGATGAGCGAGATCGCGGCCGCCATATTGTAGTTGTTCGTCGTAAACGTCAAATCGTACACCCACGAAATGAGAATGTCCGTCCCGCCAGCATTTTGCCCACGCACCGCCGGGCCGCCATCATTAAATAAATAGATGATATTAAAGTTATTAAAATTCCCAGCGTATTGCATGATTAATAGCGGTGCGGTCGCATACAGCACATGTGGCAAGGTAATCGATTTGAACTTTTGCCAGCGCGTCGCCCCGTCGATGTCGGCCGCTTCATACCAATCGCGGGAAATACTTTGCAAAACACCGGTAAATAACGCAAATACAAACGGGAACCCAAGCCACGTTTGAATTAAAATGAGCGCCACTTTCGTCCAAAACGGGTCGGTCATCCATGGGATGGACAATCCGAACAAGCTCAGCACTTCACGGTTAATCGCCCCGAATTTATCGTTAAACATCGCCGCAAACACTAAAATCGTGACAAACGCTGGCACGGCCCATGGCAAAATGAGCACCGTACGGATGAACCGTTTAAACTTAATGCGCGGATCGTTGACCAATAGGGCCAAGAACAACCCAAGAGCAATTTGCATCGTCGTCGCCACGACCGTCCACACAATCGTCCACGAGAGAACGCTGAAAAATGTGCTCTTCCAAATTGGGATCGACACTAAGTTTTTAAAGTTTTCAAATCCGACCCAATTCAACAAATGCCGCGGCGGCGAGTGGTACAAATTGTAGTCGGTGAACGCAAGCGACACCATAAACAACAGCGGCAGCACGACGATAAACAAAAGCATCACAAGTCCAGGCGTCACAAAGATGTACGGAAACCCTCGGTCCCACGCATTGCGGCATGATTCAATAAGCGAGGGGGCGGGCTCGCCACGCTGCCGCCGACGGGCGTCGTTGCGCGCATCAATGATGTTCGCAATGTGCAGCGCGACTGCAAAAGCGATGATGATGACCGAAACCAATCCTTGAATCAACAGAAAAATTGAGTGATCGAGCATCGGGATTTCCCCAAGCGTAACGAGTCCCCACAACCCGATGTTCAAAAAGTTATAAAATGTGATTAAAAAGGCTGCTTCAATGACAATAAATACAATCCCTTTGATATATCGACGGTTGTACAATTGACCAAGGCCAGCAAACAGCAATGACAACACCATCGCCACCTCCGGCCGATGACGAGCGCTTGCTTCCGACATCCGAACTCCCCCCTATTGATGGATAAGAATGGTGGATAGACATGAGCCTATCCACCACCGTATGACATGTTATTTTCCAGCGCCACTGGCCGCGATTTTATCTTGAATCGTTTTGACCGCCTCATTCAACACTGCTTTCGGGTCGTCGCCTTTGGCAATAAATTGCAGGGCGTTCCCCATCGGGTCCCACACTTGCGACATTTCTGGCACGTTCGGCATCGGCTCACCGTATTGGATTTGCTCAGCAAAGCCGGCGATCAATGGGTCATTCGTAATTTTCTCATTCGTCAACGCTTTTTCGTTCGCCGGCATTTCTCCGGCTACTTCATAGTAATGAAGCGAATTTTCCTCATTCGTCACAAACTTCATGAAATCAACGGCCCATTCTTTATGTTGCGAGTAAGCAGACAACATCCACGTTTTGACACCAACAAATGATTTCGGATGCTCACCGTTTTCGAGCACAGGCAGCGGCGCTGTCGCCAACTTGTCACCTAACGCTTCTTTATACGAGGCAATGTTCCACGGGCCGGTGATGGCTACCGCTACATTTCCTTTCGTAAACAGACCGTTCATAACGTCATTGGTGACTTCTTTTGGAATATAACCGTTTTGAAACCATGATTGAACGAGCTCCGCTCCTTTGACTGCTCCTTCATTCGCCAATCCGATGTCGCTCGTGTCGTATTTGCCGTTTTCATTTTTAAACACATAGCCGCCGTAGCCAGCAAAAAATGGGTAAACGAAATAGAAGTTCTCCGCTTCCATTAAAAATCCGTATTGATCTTTCGCCGCATTCGTTTTTTCCTTGGCAATCTTCATCAAATCATCTATCGTTTTCGGCGCTTCTGACACTAAATTTTTGTTATAGAAAACTCCATACGTTTCAGCCACTGTTGGTACGCCATACGTTTGACCGTCATACGTTACCGCCTCAATCGCTGTCGGACTGTACTCGCCTTTCGCATCACCAAGATCAATCGGGTCGGCCAACCCTTGCAGCACGATGTCGCCGATGCGGTCATGCGGTTGATAGAACACGTCTGGACCTTTGCCAGCCGGGCCGTCAAGCGCTAGTTTTTTCGTTTGATCAAGCATGCTGACCGCAACCATTTCGATTTTGATCCCGGTTTTTTCTGTGTACTTTTGGAAAATATCTTTTAATGCTTGTTTTTGTTTTTCGTCGTCGTTTACCCAAACGACGAGCTTTTCCGGTTTTTGCGCATTTTCCGTCGTTCCTTGGTTCGCCTGCTTCGATTGCTCAACGTCCCGTTTCGGTCCGCAGGCAGCCAACATGCCAATCAACATTACAGCCATGAGAACTAAAGAGAATGCCTTCCTCATAATCCCCCTCCTATTTGTCATTACATAATCACTGCAGTCCAATCAATAGGAAATCGTTTGCACAGATAAACTAAAACTATTTCTGTGAAAACGATTGCACTGCTCATTTCTATTATATCGCCTATTTTTCATTTTACAAGCTTTTTTTTCTACTGAATTTGACTTTTTTTCTCTCTTTTCGTACTCTTTAATCAGAGGATGGCAATCATGCAAACGATTGCTTTCATATATGAAGGAGGAGAGGCCAAATGAGGAAAGAAGCCATCTACCACCGCCCGGCTGACAACTACGCCTATGCCTATGATAGTGAGACACTCCATCTTCGTCTTCGAACAAAAAAAGACGATATCGATCGTGTTGAGCTGCTGCATGGTGACCCGTATGACTGGCAAAACGGAGCTTGGCAGTTTCAAACGATGCCGATGCGAAAAACAGGAAGTGACGAGTTGTTTGATTATTGGTTCGCCGAAGTCAAACCTCCCTATCGCCGGTTACGCTACGGGTTCGTGCTGTATTCAGGAGAGGAGAAGCTCGTTTATACAGAAAAAGGGTTTTACTTTGAGGCTCCAATCGATGATACGGCTTACTACTTTTGCTTTCCCTTTCTTCATCGAGTCGACTTATTCGAGGCGCCGGATTGGGTAAAGGATACAGTCTGGTATCAAATTTTCCCTGAGCGGTTCGCCAACGGCAACCCATCAATCAGTCCAGAAGGATCGCGGCCGTGGGGGAACGAGGATCCAACACCAACCAGCTTTTTTGGCGGCGACTTGCAAGGGATTATCGATCATCTCGATTACCTTGTTGACCTTGGTATTACCGGTATTTACTTAACGCCGATCTTCCGTTCTCCGTCAAACCATAAATACGATACCGCTGATTATTTTGAAGTCGATCCACACTTTGGGGATAAAGAAACGTTGAAAACGCTCATCGACCGTTGCCATGAAAAAGGTATCCGCGTTATGCTCGATGCCGTGTTTAACCATTGCGGCTATGAGTTCGCCCCGTTCCAAGATGTATGGAAAAACGGTGAGTCCTCAAAATATAAGGACTGGTTTCACATTCATGAATTTCCGCTGCAAACAGAGCCGCGGCCGAATTACGATACATTTGCATTCGTGCCACAAATGCCAAAGCTGAACACCGCCAATCCAGAAGTGAAGCGTTATTTGCTTGATGTTGCGACATATTGGATTCGTGAGTTTGACATTGACGGTTGGCGGCTTGATGTTGCCAATGAAATCGACCACGAATTTTGGCGCGAGTTCCGCCAGGCAGTAAAGGCACTGAAACCGGACGTATACATCCTCGGGGAAATTTGGCATGATGCGATGCCGTGGCTGCGCGGTGACCAGTTTGACGCGGTCATGAACTACCCGTTTACAGACGGGGTGCTCCGCTTTTTCGCCAAGGAAGAGATTGGTGCACGCCAGTTTGCTAATCAAATGGTGCATGTACTTCATTCGTATCCGAACAATGTCAACGAGGCCGCATTCAATTTGCTCGGCAGTCATGATACATCAAGAATTCTCACCGTTTGCGGCGGGGATATCCGCAAGGTGAAGTTGTTATTTTTGTTTCAACTGACGTTCACGGGTTCACCATGCATTTACTATGGGGATGAAATCGGCATGACGGGCGGAAACGATCCCGAGTGCCGGAAGTGCATGGTGTGGGATCCGATGCAACAAAACAAAGAGCTGCACCAACACGTCAAGCAGCTGATAGCGCTGCGCAAACAGTATCGGTCACTACGCCGCGGGGAAATCTCCTTTCTTCATGCCGATGATGAAATGAACTATCTTATTTACAAAAAAACAGATGGAGATGAAACGGTGTTAGTCATCATCAATCGGAGCGACCAAAAAGCCGACATCCCGATCCCGCTCGATGCAAGAGGAACATGGCTCGTTAACCTCTTGACTGGGGAACGGTTTGCAGCCGAGGCAGAAACGCTTTGCACCTCCTTACCGCCCTATGGGTTTGTACTTTATGCAATAGAACGTTGGTAGACCTGTTTCATAGACAATCATAATAGCAGCCAATATATGAACACCGGTGCAGCCGCTGCACCGGTGTTATACGCGTTGGGCTATACGCCGATACTCAGTCGGCGTCATCCCTTCCATTTTTTTAAATAAACGCGAGAAATAAGCGCTGTCATCAATGCCAACTCGTTTGGCGATGGCCTCGACCGTTTCATTTGTTTCAGCCAACCATTGTTTCGCCTTTGACAATCGGTAGTACGCCAAATAATGGCTAAAGCCCATCCCGAGCGTTCTTTGCATGCACCGAGTGACGTAATCCGGATGAAAGCGAAGCTCGCGAGCAACCCTCTCCAATGTCACTGGCTCGCAGAAATGGTTTTCGATATACGCCACCGCCGCAGCGCTGACCTGTTCTGAAGCGTTTGGAACAGAAAGCTCTTGCTTTTGCAAGTGCCAAAGGAATTCGACAAACAGAAGCAACTGCCGCAGCGGCCGCTCGATATCCCGATCGACGTTTGACTCAACAATCTGGTTGAGCAGCTGTTCAGCCCTCTCTCGTTGTTTTAATTCCCCATATTGGCGAATGGCGAGCCGATATTGGATCGGTTCCGTGTACGTCGCCTCTTTTTCCATCACTGTTTGCCGACTGACTGGGTGATCGGCAACCACTTCATAATCCGTCAACAAAAAATGAAGCCAAACATACTCCGTCCGTTCACTGCACGGACGATGCCCGTAATGTTCCCTTCCCGGGATCAACAGTAAATATTGTCCACTGCCAACGGCAAATTCACGTCCGTCTTCCGTCATATATAAGCAGCCTTGTTTGACATAAAGCAAGTCGAAGACCGAAAACGTTCGGCGGAAATGACGTTTTCCTGCTGGAAATACACTTTCCGCCCCTTTAATGAACACAGGCAAAGGTGGCAACGAAAACGTGACATAGTCCATCGTCATCCCCTCTTTTCTTGTCGGAAAAATGCAAGTGAAATCGTTTCTCTCTCTTTCCATTATGCAACAAACTGGCTAAACTTGATATATCGTTCTAGTCGGAATAAGAAAAAGGAGTTGTCACAACATGCGCCGTGAGGCCAAAACGTGGTCACTGTTTTCATTGACGTGGCCTATTTTTATTGAAACGATGCTGTATATGGTGATGGGCAATGCTGACACGCTCATGCTCAGCCAGTACTCAGATCATGCGGTCGCTGCCGTCGGGGTTGCAAATCAAATCATCGCCTTAACGATCGTGTTGTTCAACTTCGTTGCCTTGGCAACGGCAGTTCTCGTCGCGCAATATTTAGGCGCCAAGCGAGAACAAGAAGCGATCGAAGTATCACTTGTTTCCATCGCCGCTAACTTGTTGTTTGGACTGCTGTTGAGCGCCTGTTTGGCTGCGTTTAGCTCATCGATTTTGCGGATGATGGATTTGCCGGCAGAGCTGCTTGATGAAGGGAACCGTTATTTAACCATTGTCGGCGGATTTTCATTCATTCAGGCGCTCATGATGACGGTCGGTGCCATCTTGAAAAGCTACGGCTTTACGCGGGATACGATGTATGTAACGATTGGCATGAACGTCTTGAATATCATCGGCAACTATTTCCTTATTTTCGGATCGTTTGGCCTCCCTCCCCTCGGGGCGGAAGGAGCGGCCATTTCAACAGCAGTAAGCCGGCTGATCGGTTTTGCGGTGTTGGTTGCTTTATTGTCCAAACGAGCAGGCATTTCCCTTGCCCCGCGGGCGTTTCGTACGCTACCGTTCCGCCATTTGCGCTCGTTGCTGAAAATCGGCGTTCCAGCAGCCGGGGAACATCTTTCTTACAATACAGCGCAAATGGTCATCACCTACTTCATCACATGGCTTGGCGCTGAAGCGCTAACCGTGAGGGTGTATACACAAAACATTATCATGTTCGTGTTTTTATTCGGCATTGCAGTCAGCCAAGGGACGCAAATTCTTGTCGGCCACTTCGTCGGCGCCGGACGGTACAAAGAAGCGTACGACCGCTGCTTAAAAAGCTTATACAGCGCAATCGCTATATCAGTGCTAATGGCCGCTGTCACCTATTGGTTCGCCGAACCATTGCTCTCACTCTTTACTGATGACCGGTCAATGATTAACCTTGGCCGTAAACTATTGCTGTTGACCATCATCCTAGAACCAGGCCGCTCCTTCAATCTAGTCATCGTCAGCTCGCTCCGAGCGGCCGGGGATGTGCAATTCCCTGTCTATATGGGCATTTTGTCCATGTGGGGAGTCGGAGTGACGGTAGCGTATGTATTTGGCATTGCCCTCGGGTTTGGCCTTGTCGGCATTTGGCTATCGTTCATCGCTGATGAATGGTTGCGCGGACTATTGATGCTTTGGCGATGGCGGTCGCGCATCTGGATGAAAAAAGCGGTGGCGCCGCAAGCGAAAATGGCATAGTACTGCTCTCTTTGCTATTCAATAGAATAAGAGCTGCGCCCTCACGCAGCTCTTATTCTTTAATATGAATGCCGTAATGGTCAAACCAAACATGCACCTGGCCAAGATAAGCAAGCAGCTGTGGTCCGGTCATGAGTTGCCCGAACCATGGCATTTGGAACGACTTCCCTCCCGATTCAACAAGCGCCGTCAGTTTTTCTTGATCGAAAAACTCGTGCAAGATAGAAGAACGATCACGAAGCAGTTGCTTGAGCCATTGCTTCACCAACTTCGTATACAGCGGATGGTGTGTTTTCGGGTACGGACTTTTCTTTCGATAGAGCACGTCTTGCGGAAGCAGCCCTTCAAGTGCTTTGCGCAAAATACCTTTTTCTCGTCCTCCGTACATTTTCATTTCCCATGGGATATTCCAAACATATTCAACGAGCCGGTGATCAGCAAACGGCACACGTACCTCAAGGCTCGCCCCCATGCTCATCCGGTCTTTCCGGTCAAGCAGTGTCGTCATAAACCAAATCATATTTAAGTAAAACAGTTCACGCCGCTTCGCCGCCTCGGCACTTTCCCCTTCAAGACGCGGCACTTCAACAAGCGTTTCTTCATAACGCATTTGCACGTAGTCGTCAAGGCGAAGTTTTTTCCGCCATTCTTCTTTTAACAAGCCAATGCGCGCTTCAATCGAGCGCATCCACGGAAACCCTTTTCTTGCTAAGTCATCTGGACGATGAAACCACGGATAGCCGCCGAAAATTTCATCCGCACATTCTCCAGATAAACTCACGACAAACTGCTCACGAATTTGTTTACAAAACCAAAGGAGCGAAGAATCGACATCAGCCATGCCTGGAACGTCACGGACGATCACTGCATCACGCAAATGTTGGAACAGCTCTTCTTGAGTGATCACGCAGCGATGGTGGATCGTTTGAAACTTGTTTGACACTTGTTCAATAAACGGCGCATCTGTATTTGGCTGAAAATCGTTCGCCTGAAAATATTGATCGTTTCCTTCATAATCGATCGAGTACGTATGGAGCGGTCCTTTCCCGTTAGCGGCGAAAGCGTTGGCGGCAATCGCTGTAATGGCGCTTGAATCAACGCCGCCCGACAAAAAGGTGCATACCGGCACATCGGAAACGAGCTGGCGTGTGACAGCATCGGTCAATAAAAAACGCAGCTTCTCGATCGTTTCCCCGAGCGAATCACGATGGACATCGCTTTCGACGTTCCAGTACCGCCAGACGCGAAGCCCGGTACGGGAGAAGGTTAACGCGTGCGCCGGGCGCAGTTCCTGGACACCATAAAATACTCCATGTCCCGGTGTGCGCGACGGACCGAGCCCAAATACCTCCGCTAACCCTTCATAACTGACTTCTGCTTTTACATCAGGGTGAGCTAAAATTGCCTTCACTTCGGAGCCGAACAGCAACTCTTCAGCCTGTTGACGGTAAAACAATGGTTTGACTCCAAGACGGTCACGCGCCATAAATAACAGTTCCCGCTCCTCATCCCAAACAGCAAAGGCAAAAATACCGTTTAACCGATCGACACATTGTTCTTTCCACTCTATATAAGCGGCGAGCAGCACTTCTGTATCAGAATGGCCGTCAAACCGGTAGCCTTTGTGCAACAGTTCTTTACGGATGTCTTCCGTATTGTATAGCTCACCGTTGTAAACGATCGTGTAGCGGTGTCCGTTTTTGTTCCGGATCATCGGCTGTTTGCCGCCGGCCGGGTCAATAACGACGAGCCGCTTATGACCGAACGCAGCATGAGTGTCGAGCCATGTATTCGTATCGTCCGGTCCACGTTTAGCGAGCGTCTCCGTCATCCTGGTAATCACCTCTTGCTTACGGCGCAAATCACGCCCGAAATGCACCCAGCCAGTGATGCCACACATACGAACCAATCCTTTCTTTATCAAAAATGGCAAATAAATATTTGTTCGCCCGAACCGTTCACATTGTTCTTTCGATCGCCCGTTCCCCTTTTTCCTCGCGGCTATCCTCGACTATCGTTCCTCCTAGCAGAGCGATAGTCATTGCCGCTTCGGCATGATTCCATTTTATGCACTATCGTTGATTTCGATGAATTGTCCGAAGACAACAACCAAACGAATAAACAAACAAAAAAGTGGAAAAAAAGAGGAATACAAGGAGGATGAAAAAATTGGATATTGAAGAGCGCTTGCAGTGTATTGCTGAACAGCCCCGTGCTTACGTGCAAGGAACTGTAGAGTTTGTGAACGATGAATGGATATTTTTTGATGAAGAGGCGGAGGAAGCGTCTCTAGTCGAAGAAATGGCGGAACAAGGCATCGAGCTGTTCCGCTATGGTCACTGGCTATCCGGACAGTGGCAAGAAACCGGCATGATCGCTACTGATCTCGGCATTTTTCCCCTGACAAACGGCGACCGTATCCGTTTCCGCAAACGGCTGACATATGCGTATCGGCAATGGCTGGCCTCGCTCCCCGATCCAGCTTTTTTTCAGTTCGTTCAATGGCTAAACAGCCTCGGTTTTTCTCTTTACGATTGCCTGTATTGCTACAACGGCCTATTGTTTGCCAAATCAACCGGCGTCAATTTCATCATTTATGACAACACCGAACAGATCGGTAGTGTCCACCATTACTATGAGCGCGGCCAAGCATCCAGCGACCGATTTGAAATCACGTTGAACAACGGTGAACGGGCCATTTGCACCCAAATCGGCTGAAGACGAAAGCGGTCGGCAGCTGCGTTGTTTCGCTGCTGACCGGGTATCCCGCCTTCAACTGAAAAGTAAACAGCCACTTTATCGGATACGGTGGCGACGTTATCCTTATTGATCAACTAGATAAAAATACTTATTGCTGCCCTGCCACATACGGAGTCACCTCTTCAGCCATAAGCGGCGGACAAAGCGCATACCCTTGAGCATAGCTACATTGTAAGTCGCGGAGACGTTCAAGCTGTTCTAGCGTCTCAACCCCTTCAGCAACCGTTTCGAGCCCTAACCCACGCCCCATTGTAATCATCGCGCTAACGATAGCCGCATCGGACGCATTAGCATGCAAATGCTCGATAAACGCCCGGTCAATTTTCAAAATAGTCGCCGGCAGCTGCTTTAAATAATGGAACGAAGAATACCCGCTCCCGAAATCATCAACGGCGATGCCAACGCCAAGCCGCCTTAATTCGTCTAGCGTTCGCATCGTGCTCGATAGATGACGAAGCATCGAATGTTCCGTCAGTTCAAGATGTAGGCATGACGGCGACAAATTCGACTGCTTGAGCGCTCGTTTCACATCATCTACAAATCGTTCATGCTGAAACTGTACGGCAGAAACGTTGACAAAAATAGCTAGTTTGTCATTGCCCGTCATCTCTTGCCATCGCTTCGTCTGTTGGCAAGCAGTTTGCAGCACCCAACGCCCGATTTCATGAATCCATCCGGTTTCTTCAGCCAGTGGAATAAACTCATCCGGCCGCACCAGTCCAAGCTGCGGGTTCCGCCAACGAATAAGTGCCTCTGTAGCGATGACCGCACCAGTCCGTACGTTGACAATGGGCTGATAGCAAAGGAACAATTCATTTTTTTCGACTGCCTTGCGTAAATAGCTGTCCATTTCCAGCCGGTGCACCGCTTCTTCATTCATTTGAGCACAGTAGCGCTCCACCCGGTTGCCGCCGCTTTTTTTCGCGCTGTTCATTGCCATGTCGGCATGACGCAACAACGTGTGTTCGTCCGCTCCGTCATCGGGAAACACGGCTAATCCGATACTGGCCGTAATAAAAAACTCTTTTTGGCTATACACTGTCGGTTTCGATACTTCGCGTACAAGTTGAAGCGCGGTTTCGGTCGCCGCCCCGGCGCTCGTTTTTAACGGAAAAAGCAAACAAAACTTATCGCCATGAAATCGTCCAAGTTGCGCTCCGGCCGGCAGCACGCGCTTCATACGCTCAACAAGTTGACGCAAAATATCGTCGCCAGCGTAATGACCAACACTGTCGTTAATCCATTTAAACCGGTCGAGATCAATTAAGGCGATTACTACTTTCTGCTGTTTCTGTTTCGCTCTTTTCAGTTGTTTAGAAAACAATTCCATCCATTTCGTCCGATTCGGCAAGTTTGTATCCGGGTCGTAGTACGCCAAATAAGAAATTTTCTCCTCTGCTTTCTTTTGCTCTGTAATGTTGTGCCCGATCCCGTAAATGCCGACCTTTTTCCCGTCAACAATAATCGGGATGTTTTTCATTTGAAAAAGGAGCCGTTCTCCTGACTTCGTCGGAATTTCCAAATCATACGTTTGCACATTTCCGCGCAGTGCCCGGTAAAAATAGCGGGTGACGCGGGGGATGTCGCTTGAATGAACATACTTGAGGGAATTGGTATATAAAATTTCTTCTTTCCTATAGCCAAGCACTCGTTCAAAGGCAGGGTTGACGCTTGTAAAATGACCGTGCAAATCGGTGGAATACACAATATCGGTATTATGTTCAAACAGTGATTTATATCGCTGTTCAGACATCTGCAGGCGGGCATGAAGCCGTTCCATATCGCGTGATGATGTCGACATCAACTGAGCTAACGTCGTTATCCCTTCCGGCGGCTGCGGTATATCCAAAGTTGGCCTGTCTTGTGTCGACACTGCCCCTTCCATTAATGAAACAGCAGCAAACGCTCCTAAGCGCCCAGTTGTATACGCGTCTTTTACCATAACCTCCATAGCCGGAAATGAAGTAGCTTTCCCGAACGCTGAAACCATCCCCTCAAGCATTGGACGCGTATACCCTTCTAATGCCGTACTATAGTAAAATATCATGTCCCCGACTGGTTGCTTAGCCGTTTGTATCGTCAAATCGTGCATGCTTGAGTAAAATGAGGGAGCATGCATGTAAGCAAATCTCACTTTTTCCCCTTCACTAACATGGCCGTTGACCGTGATCGTTCCGTTTTCACCCATCCCTATGATCGGCAAGCAATCATAATATCCGTTCCGCTCCACAACAAAAGGAAACTCCATTCCAGAAAATGGTAATCGATCAATAAATTCTTTCCCTAAATAGCGTTCTAAATAAAGTGATGCTTTTTGCCCGTCGAGCTCGCCGATCTGTTGGTCGGAGCTTTTCGTTACTAAGAACGCCAAACCAACAGGTTCCCATAAAAACGGGGAGAAACAGCGGACCCGAAGTGACGCGCCGCTGAATGAGACAGCGACCACCCCCTTATCAAGACGGCCGTCGCGCGAAAATAAAGCGCAACCGTCCGGAAGGGTGCAGCCGACGATGGTCATCCGTTCGTTGGCAAGCGGCAAATGACGGAGAAGAGGCAGCAAAGCAGCGCGGCAATCGGTAAATAATAAGAGCAATGCCGTTTCTTCGTGAATGACCGCCTCTGCGATCTGCGCGGCCAGCTCGGTCGGATGAGCAGAGTCAACCGCCGACAAGGCCAGCGACGAAACACTGGATTGCGCCATTGACATCACGCTGGCTAAAAACGTTGTTTCGCCGATGATCGGCAATGATCCCGCCACTCCGACAAGATGGGCGCTCGGCCAACGGCGTGCCGCTAACTCGACCGTATGGCGAACCTGCTCTTCATCGTCAGCGGCAACTTGGATGAACAATGACCCAGGCAGCGCAGAAAAATCATCCTCGACTAGCCGGTACAGTTCCTCGGCATGGCGGCAACGCAACGAACGCATGAACAATAACGCCTCCCCCATCAACAAAACAATCAGAATACTAAAAAATAATTATTGATTTTAACATACTACATTTTTCTCGAAGGAAAAAGCGGCAACCCGCTGTTGGGCTACCGCTTTGTTTAGAACAAATCAAAGCCGAGCGGCAACAGCAAACCGAGGAATAACGTCACAACAAGCGCAATCACCCATTGCGTCCATCCTGCCGCCATGCTTTTTCCTTTTTTTCCCGCCACAAGAACCATTTCCATCGCTCCAATTACCCATAATCCGGCGAGCGCTTTCAGCCAGTAAAGTCCAGAAATCGAGGCGATGCTATGCAACAAAAGCAAACCGGTAATGATAGTTATAATATAAAACAGCCGCAAAACCATTTTTATAATGTTGGCTTTGGCCGCCCCTGAACGCTGCATCGATACAGCGATCAAGAATAAGATAATCATAATGAACCAGCTCGTAATATGGGCATGTGTCAATGTGTATCCCTCCAACTTTCCCAAGTCCATTCTCATCATAGCATGGGCGGCAAGCTGTTGACAAACATTACGAAAGATGAAAAACTCCTCTATTTTTGATAACCCTTTTCGGCGGCATGCTATCTCTGTTTGTGCTTAGCTCATTCCCCGACTTTGTTGCGCAGCGTGCCGATTCCCTCGATGGTCACTTCGACGACATCACCTGCTTGCAAAAAGCGCGGCGGATTCATTCCTTTGCCGACCCCAGCCGGCGTTCCTGTAGCAATAATATCGCCCGGTTCAAGCGTCATGCCTTTTGAGATCGTCTCAATGATCGATTCAATCGGAAAAATAAACTGTTTTGTGCTCGCCTGCTGCCGTACTTCGCCGTTCACTCGCGTTTCAATGCGTAAAGCGTTCGGATTTGTTACAAATTTGCTTGGCACGATCCATGGCCCCATCGGACAGAACGTGTCCAAGCTTTTGCCGAGCAAATATTGTTGGTGTCGCTCCTGCAAATCACGGGCGGTCACATCATTGATAATCGTGTATCCAAATACGTAATCGAGCGCTTCTTCGCGGCTAATCGCCTGCCCTTTTTTACCAATGATCAATGCGAGCTCCCCTTCATAGTCCACTTCGTCAGTGACATCCGCATGGCGCAAAATCGTTTCCTCATGGCCAATGACCGTCGTCGGCGTTTTCGAGAAGACGATTAAATGCTTCGGTACATCAGCGGCATCTCCCAGCTCAAGCGCATGGTCAACATAGTTTTTGCCGATGCAAAAAACGTTTTTCGCCGGCCGCGGAATCGGGGCAAGGAGGCGAATATCACCAAGGCGATAGACGTAGTTCGCTCCCGAGTAGCGAAGAGCCCAATCGGCAACTTCCCGAGCTCGAGCCAAAAAAGCATCCCCTTGGGCGATGGCCTCTAGCATGGATGACGGAATGGTCTCCTTCCCGTCCATCGCCCGTTCAGCACGGCGCAAATGAATAGCCGTCTCCTCCCCTTCCGGCACCACTCCGATTGCTGGTTCTCCTCCATTGAAAATAGCCGTAATTAGTTTCACTGTCTTCCTCTCCTTCTCTACCTAAGTGTTCAAATGCACGGGAGCAGGCATACAGACTGCATCCCCCCATCGCAGCGCATTGACTATTCTATTCGCTATTCACGAGACAAAGTCCTGTTTTTTGTAGAATTTTGTCTAAATTAGGAAATTTACCACTTATTTTCCCGAATCGCTTCCTTTTTCCGTCGTTATATGTATAATAATGTTTAGTTTCCACTATAGCTGTCAGTTATGACCTTAGTCATACAACAAAGGTCTCACCTCGGTCACTGGTAGCGACAAGCCTTAACCAACATTTCAATAGAATTGATGGTGAAGGAAATGGTTCTCCTACTAATCGAAGAAAAACGACAACAAATGATCGAATTGGCTCTCACCTATGGATTTACAGCGAAAGAAACGATCCAATGCAGCCAAGAGCTTGACCGATTGATCAACCAATATTTGCAGCAAACCACGGTTTTTGAACCGCCTGTTCCATCCGTCCAATGAGGGACGGATTTTTTATTGACCCGGCTGTCGTCGAAAAGGTGGACGCATCCCGTACGTTCCCCATCTCCACAGCCACTCTGCCGGGCCAAAACGAAATCGGGTGAACCAACAGTGGCTTGCCCATAAACTAGCGACATATATCCCGATCGCCAATAGCGCTCCTTGCCATTCGTTCAATTGTCCGTACCATCCAAGACCATAGCTGTAAAAAAGGGAGGTGCAAATGAGTGACTGTGTGAGATAGTGAGTAAGCGACATTCTTCCGGCATCTTGCAGCCATCGCCACACTGGCTGCCAGTTCGTTTTCCTGCAAACCAACATGGCAGCAATGGCGTAGAACACTGCCAAAACAGCACCTCCAAAGTTGTCTTGAATATACATCGTCAACGTGTTGGCCCCAGCCCAATACGGAATCGTTTTTAACGCCAGGCCAAGACATAGCGCTCCACTCATCAAACGTCGCAGCGCAGCGGTTGGATAGCGTCCGGCCTCGAGCCAATGCTCTTTAGCGGCATATCCGCCGAGGAAACAAAACGGCAATACAGCCAACAACGTAAATAAAAGTCCGCCATCACCATTGAGATACGACCAATCGTGCCATCGCTGCCAAAATACCTCGCGAAACGTTCCGCTTTGATAATGGTGAAGGGCGGCAGCTGCCTCTGCCGCTTGGCCCTCAGCTGTCTCCGTTCCCCCGGCCAGCATACTCATGAATAGCAACAATATTACGAGGATGTGAAAAAAGAAAAAACCGGCCAACGCCGCCATCCGCCACCAATGTGACGGGGCGTTCATGAACAAAAGCAAAATAAGCCCGGCAAGCGCGTACGGAATTAAAATATCGCCAAACCAAAGGCCGAATGCATGAATGATGCCGATCACAAGCAAAAGGAGGAAGCGGCGCAGCAAAATCGGAAACGGCCGCTCCCCACGCTGGTGCAATCGGTGGCAAAGTACGATCGTACCGAATCCGAATAAAAAGGCAAACAGCGGATAGGCGCTTGCTTCAAACAAAAGATCGATCGCTGCGGCAACCACACGGTTGAAGGTGTTGCCGTCAACGTCTTCCACATATAACGCCGGTGACGAAAAATAACGCATATTAACAAGCAAAATACCAAACAAGGCAAACCCGCGCAAAACATCAACTGCCGCAATTCGATCTGCCGATAAAGGCGTCACATGATCCCTTCTTTCTATCTCTCCGTTATGTCGAGGAGGCCAGCTCACCTATTCAGCAACATCATCGCATCGCCCAACGCCTCATCAGCTCACTTTACAGCTAGCGGTCATGTCCCCGCCGAACCGCGCCCTTCCGTCATGTGAGGCGATTCGTCCGCCTGTCGTTTTCATTTCGTGTCTCTGGTTAGCGCAGTGGTGCATCCGTCACGTCATCCGTTTACGTAACACCCCGCTTTTTCGAGCGAATCCCACTATTGACGGTGTAAATACACTTTTTGAATTTTTCCAAAGGCGGTCTTTGGCAGTTCATCCACAAATGCTACGCCTTAAAGTGAGCCAATTTTTCCCGCGAAAAGGTGATCAGTTCCTCTTCGTATGCCCGGGGTTGAACAACGACGAATGCATACGGCGTTTCCCCATTTTTCATGCGACACGGCGATAACGAATGACCGTTTCGAGCATAGCTGGATGAGCATAAAGCGTTCCTTCGACTTCAACCGAGGAAATGTTTTCTTCTCCACTAATAATATCCTTTTTTCGGCTGACGATATCATTATGTCCTGTCGTCATATCTCCTGCATGCAGCCAACTGTCGCTTCGTCATTTTTCCAATCCCCTTTGGCTGCGGGCAATCACCTCACCGATTACCCGTCCACTCTGCAGCACTTCCTCTCCGTGATCGTTGACGACTTTCACTTCGCATCCGATCATCGGATAGCCGGTTTTTGCTTTCTTCCGCTGCTTTTATTCAGCAGGCATTCCGATGGGTATGCACAAAGCGGTACGTTCATCTCCCCGACCATATATTTTAGAAAATTCCCAATAACATTATATAGTGAAGATAGAAAAAAAAGAAAAAGACGGTCTTTTTCATTGTCGACCGTCTAGTTGTTTCCTTTTACACCAGAATCAAACACATCTGAATCAATCGTATTCGTGACGCTGCAAAACGTGTTCGTTTGCAAAAACTCAGCAGTATTGCCACCGCCGGCACCGGAGTTCGCTTTTAATGTACTTTTGGGAGCGATTTGTAACACATCCCCCATGTTTACGGTGCCGTTGCCGTCCACGCTCGTAACCTTAATCCCGCCAATGACGATTGCTGGCATCGCCTTCTCCTTCCTTTCTCTCCATTCCCCTTTTTTTATCGTATGCAGCCAAGCTGGCGGCCACCTAGACCTCTGTCCTCCACTGAACCGATTTTTCTCCCCTTTCATACAATATAATTAAAGATACGGGGGGAGGAGGAAGTCTTATGCCTTCATTTATTAGTGGCCCGATTAAAATTACCCATGTGAGCGGGGATGGCACCGTCAATTTTGGCGATGTATTACAAATCGCGCCAAAGAGCACAGGTAAGTCGCATGCCGGCGCAGGTGGCAGCAACTGCGGAGATTTCTTGCAGACGAATACGTTTGTTAGCTTTACGAACACAGGAGATCCGGACTTTTCCGACTCGAATAATACAGCCAACAATTAGAGCGAACGTTTTCCGACTTGTGCCCATACACTAGTATTACCTACGAAGTGATGAAAGGAGCATGCCCCATGCCGGCTTTTGTCGGAATCGTGAAACTGAACAGCGTCGGGAGCAGCGGCGTGTTCCATATTGGAGATGTGTTTGCGATTTCCCCGCAAAGTGTGTCAAAAACGTTCGCTGGAGCCGGTTCGTTTAACACTGGCGACGGGCTTTATATCTATAACTATTACAGCAATACGAACACGAATGACGCTGATGTTGCCGACGAAAATGTCGTTGGCAACGTATAGAGGAGGGGAAGGAGGTTGAATTTTTATATCAGCCAAAGCATTTGCATTCATCAATTGCGGATCGGTTCGGTGACAAACTCATCCGTTTTGCAAATTGGCAGTGCTGGCAGCATTCAGGCACTGTCGACGCTCTCCAACACCGGTGGATTCACCGGTCCAGCCCCGCAAGCGACTGTACCGCTCGGTCCGCAAGCGCAACCGGTCGGCCCTCTCGTTCCTCTCCATTCGGCCAATCTCTAAACTCAACAGAAAAGAGTGATGAGAACCAGGGGACGTCCATATACTGAAGTAAGAGGGCTCTTAGGAGAGGATGGGAGTGCACGATGAGTTTATACGAGTATTTCGTCAAGCTACACCGCTATTTATCATGGCAAACCAAAAAAATACGGGTGCTTGAACGACGCCTTCGTATTCTCGAAGCCCAGCTTCAGGAAATCGAGGCCCAGCCGCGCACATCGATCGAACGGATTGAATATAAATTTGATCAACTCAAAATCGAGACGCTTGAAGGGACGCTAAACATCGGAATCACCCCTCCAGGAACCGGGGAAACAATTGAAGACTTTGCCGTTGACCCAGAAAAAACAGTGATTTCGAAGCCGGAACCCGTGCTGATGCGCCCCATTCAAGAAAAAGTGGCCTCCTACCTCAACAAGGAAGCACCGGAAACGCTAAAACAGCTTGAACGCCAATACGGCCGCAGCCTTGACGATACGTACCGGCAATTTATTTTGCAAGACATTGCCCGGCAAACGGACGAACGCATTCGTTTTTATTTGCAGGAGAAAGCGAACAATGGTTATGTTCCGCCAGGTGACCGCGATGAGACGGTCGAAAATGAAATTTTTCAAAAAGTGAAAGCTGACATCGAACAATCGCTTGATGCGTTTCTCAAACATTTGCCTTCTGGGGGGGGATAAACGTGAATTACACCGTCATCAACCGCGATGTGCACGTCAGCGATATCCATCTTGTGGCGGTCGCCAGCGCCTCACTGTTTTTAATCGGCGACGCCGATGTGATCAACTTATCATCTGCGTTTGACACACCGCCGGAATCGCTTATTATCGGTCCGTTCGTTCCGCTCGTGCAGGTTCGAGGGGAAGAATCGTGAAGCGAACGTCAGTTGTGCAAGCATTTCATTCGGAAACAGTAGTCATTAGCTCTGTATTGCAAATCGGCGATTCAGAACGGATTTCTGCCCGTACATGCGATTTAGCCGTTCAGCGGCAACACGAGTTGTTTTTCGGTTCAGAAGGAGAACAAACATTCCCCGTCTTTACAAAACCGATCCCACGCTGGTCTTTTCCGTCGCCGATCACTTCAAAGCAGACGCTCCATCAATCTCCGGTCATTTCAGCTCGGTCAGTCCGCGTGCTCGGGATTTCTTCTTCGTCTATCGTTCATATCGGGTCAACCTCCACCGTAGAGGCGGAGTCACGAATTAAACATATCCGCCATCTAGACGGTCCTGCGCCAACAAGAGGGAGGGATTCGTAATGCCTTCATTCGTTGGACCGATTAAAATCAATTCCGTCGAAGGCGGCGCCGTCGTCCAAATGGGTGATTGCCTGTATATTGCACCGAAAGTCGCTACAAAAGCACTAGGCGGATCCGGCGGCTTTAATACTGGTGACCTCATCATGACGAACAACGTCATTAGCTTTACGAACACGATTGACTCAGATGTGTTTGACCAAAACGTTACCGCTAACAACTGAACATGACCAAAAGCCAACAAACAGAGGGGGCAGACTGCCCCCTTTTTTACTTTACCAAAAACTCGTTCCGTTCATTGAATGAACGCTCTCTACATCGTTTCCAGCCGGACGCGCGTGCCGCGGCCCGATGGCTCCGCTGGCTCAACGATGAGCCTCCGCGGCAGACGCGTGCGAATTTCTTGGACATGGCTAATAACGCCGACCGCCAACTGCTGTGTATGCAACTTCTCCAAAGCGGAAATCACCATATCGAGCAGCTCGGCGTCAAGCGTACCAAAGCCCTCGTCCAAAAAGAAAAACCGGAGCGGATATTCGCCGCGCAGCTGAATTTGCGCCGACAACGCCAGCGCCAGTGACAATGAGGTCAAAAACGTTTCCCCACCGGAGAGCGTGGCCACTGGCCTTCTGACGCCGCCGTTGGCGTCATCGCGAATGAGAAATCCGCCTTGTGAATCAAGTTCAAGCGAGTAACGGTGCCTTGTCAACCGTTGCAACCGCTCAGCCGCTATGGCCGTCACTTGTTCGAGTTGCTCTTCCGCCATAAACTCGACAAAACTATTGCCACGAAGCAATGTCTGCAGTTGCTTGTACCGCTCGATTTGCCGGCTGAGCTGCGTTTGCTTTGCCTCGAGTTCAACAAAACGAGCATGTTTTTTTCTCAGCTCCGCCACTTTTCCTTGAACCGCCCCAAGTTGTTGCGTCATCGTTTCCATTTCCGCTTTTAGCTCGGCGTATACACGCTGCAACATCTCCCATTGTTCAGCGCTCACTGCCTCCTCGCCAAGGGCCGCCGAAAGTTGAGCCCGACGGTGCTCCGCCTGTTCAACTTGGCGCCAATAGCGGCGGATGGCTTCATCCCACTCGCTGCATTGCTCCTTCGTCGCTTTCGCCCGTTCAGCTTCTTCAGCATCGGCAAACGTAGTATCGGCAAGGACGAGGCGCCAACGGGCGAGCGCTTCTTCTTCACGACGTGCGCCTTCTTCGACCGCCTGCTTGGCCACTTTTGTCTCGCTTTCTAGCGTTTGATACACTTTTTGGACACGTTGCCATTCATCATACGCCTGCTGCTCATCGTTTTGCAGCCGGCGCCATTCCGATTCCGCTTCCCGAAGTTGCTGAGCCGCCGGGTTAGGACCAGCTTTCTCGCGTCGCTGTCGTTCATACTCTTCCCATAGCTGCTGTTTGGTGCTAATGAGTGAGTCAAGGCGAACCCGCTCCGTCTCGATCCGACGTTGTTCTTCAGCCGCTTTCTCTTTTGCCCGCTGTTTTTCTTCTAAAAACGGCACACTATCCTCAAGCCGTTTTTGCACATCGCGCCACTTTTTCTCTTGTTCACGAAGCTGCTCGTATACGATGTCGATCGTCTCGAGCGAAAAAGAAGGGTAGGTCTGCCGCCAGTGCTGTTCAAGCCGCTGCCGTTCTTCTTCTAGACGCCGCCTCTCAGCTTGCAACGCTTCCATATCAGCTGCTGCCCATCGGCATGCGTTTTCCGCTTCACGCCTTGCTGCTTCCGCTTCGTTCCATTGTGCAAGCGCCCGATAAACGGATTCTTTTTGCTCAATGATATCCTGCTGAAGCGCTCGTACTTCAACGAAGACATCGCTCACTTCTTCTGTCGGGCGGCCCTCAGTAAAGACAGGAGGTACCCCATGACCAGCAGCAAGCCCCGCAAGCTGTTCGAGCTGCGCCTTTAATGAAAACAAAGTTTGTAAATCTTGCTCGCATTGTCGCCGCTCCTGCTCAAGATCAGGCAGTCGCCCCTGGCCGGTGGAATACGGCTTGGTGGACGGATGTGGGTGTTCGCGCGACCCGCACACCGGGCACGGCTCCCCGGGGCGGAGTCGTTCTGCCAGTACAGCCGCCAGTTCTGCCGTTCGCGCTTCCTCAATCCGCTCCCGCTCCGCCTCGATGTCCTGCTGCAACGCATACAGCCGTTTTTCGATGTCTTGCTGCCGCTCACAGACGGAATGATACGTTTTCTCCACAA
This sequence comes from Geobacillus sp. 47C-IIb, assembly GCF_014679705.1. Classification (NCBI taxonomy): domain Bacteria; kingdom Bacillati; phylum Bacillota; class Bacilli; order Caryophanales; family Anoxybacillaceae; genus Geobacillus; species Geobacillus sp. 47C-IIb. The sequence goes on along the minus strand of NZ_CP061473.1, from coordinate 2,656,887 downwards.
GTCGAAACAGCTGATGAAGCCGAGCGCCGGCAACGGCCGCCTGACGTTCCCTCTTGATCCGTTCCTCTTCCGCTTGGCGCCAAACCTCTTCCTTTTGCCGAAGCTGTGCATCAACACGGGCGACGGCTGATGCCGCTTGCTCGATCTGCCGCTTCTCCCCATGCGCCCGCTCTACTTCGCCTTTTCTAGCTAGTGCCTCCGTATATCGTTGCAGCTCTTCTTTTAGCTCCTGCTGCCGCTTCATGCCGCGTTCATACCAAGCAGACGCCTCTTCGAACTGACGTTGCGCCGCTTTCTCCCGCACCGCTAAACGGTTGTGCTCCTCATCGAGAGCAGCAAGCTCGCGCTTGATTGTCTCCATTTGCCGCTCGAGTTGTTCCGCCTGGCGCAGCCGCTCTGTTTGCGCCAGCAACTCTGGTTCTCGCCTCGCTTTTTCCAGCCGTGCCTGCTCATAGCGGCGCACTGCTTCCTCGTGGCTAGCCTTGGCCGTCTCCAGCTTTCGCGCCAGCTCTTCGTACCGTTTGAGGGCCGCTATTTGTGAACGTCGCGCCTGTTCGTACTGTTCCCAGTATGGCCAAATGCGCTCAGCCTGCTCAGCGCGCTCTTTTTTTACTTCGAGTGCACGGATATCCGGCTCATGCCGACGCAGCTCAGCCAGCTCTCTTTCGATCGTTTCTTTTTCTTGCTGCCACACCCAAAGCTGTTTCGTCCGTTCAACATTTGCTTCGACTTCCTCAAGCTCTTTTTTTCGCTTCGCCAGCAGCGCTGCCAGCTCCCGCTCCTCTGTCTCCGCTTGCTCGAGTGCTGCTTTCGACGCGTCACCAAGCCCGGCCTTCTCCGCTTCGATTTTTTCCTCTTCTTGTTCAGCGGCGATAAGCCGATCTTTCAGCTTTTTGTTTAGTTGGTCCCCATACCGTTCAAGATGGAACAGGCGCTGCAGCATTTGCCGCCGCTCTGCCCCTTTAAGCGATAAAAATTCGGCAAATTTGCCTTGTGGCAAGACGACCGCCCGGGTGAAATCTTCCATCGTCAGACCAAGCAATTGTCCAATCGCTTTGTCCACATCGGACAGTTTGTCAGCGAGCACGACCGGCTCCGGTTGATGTTCGATCAACCGGCAGACGGCGCTTCGCGTCCGCCACTCGTCCACCTTTTTCAAGCTGCGCTCCACTGTATACCGTTTGGCTCCCGCCGCATTTTCGAGCTCAAACGTAAATGAGACGAACAATTCTTGTTCAGCATGATTGATGATCGCTTGAGTGCGGTTAGCGGCCCGCTCAACACTGCCGAACAGCGCTAGCGTAATGGCGTCTAAAATCGTTGATTTGCCGCTTCCGGTCGGACCGAAAATACCAAACACGCCACCATCGCACAGCACAGTGAAATCGATCGTCTGTTTTTCGCGGAAACTATGAAGCCCGGCAATCGTCAGTGAAATCGGCTTCACTCCTCTCCCCCCTCCTGCTCTTCTTCCGCCGCCAGCTCTAAAAAAAGGCGGACGAGCTCTTCATCCGGCGTCTGTCCCCCTGTTTGCCGTTTGTAAAAACGGCAGAACATCTCTTCAAGCGAGAGCGCCTCGCGGCTCACTTCAGCCTCTTCTTCCACCCGTTGGGGAAACACCGGACGGATATAAACAAAACCTGGATGAAGCTTGCGCAACCGGTAAATTTCTTCCATTGTTAACGGCTCAGTCACATGGAGCTCCAAATCAACCCAGCACGACTGGTCTTTTCCTTCCTCGCACCAACGGTACACTTGGGCGAGCCCTTCTGTCGCCTTCCAACGGACGAGCGGCTTGCCGGCGGCAAGCGGAATTTCCGTCACGCTAGCCGCCCCGCCCGGGTGCACATCAACGACCGTGACCGATTTGGCATGCCCAGCTTCGGAAAAGCTATAAGCGAGCGGTGAACCGGAATAGCGTGCTGCCGTCTCCGCCCGTTTGACGTCCTGCGGCCGGTGTAGATGACCGAGCGCCACATATTGGGCGGCTTTCGGCAAACTCGTCGCCGCCACTGTATAGGCGCCACCTACTTCAATCGGCCGCTCAGAATCGGACGTACGGCCGCCGGCGACATAAAGATGGCTCATCACTATATTGACCGTCTTTTCAGTGAATGAAGCGGCCATCATCTCTAACAGTGCACGGATGCGGTCATCATAACGGTCACGAAGCACCGCTTCCCGATGATCAGACGACAGCAGCTCAGCAAGGCGCGATTCGGACGGATAGGCCAACGGAGCAAGCATCATCGTCTCCCCGCATGAGGGGACATCAATTCGGCAAACGGAAGCTTCCGGACGGCCGAACAGAAAAATATGATAATCGGAAAGCAACGTCCGGGCGGCGCTGATGCGGTCCGGATGGTCATGATTTCCACTGATGACGGCGACTGGCCGCCGTCCCTTGTCGGACAGGCGGGCTAAACTTTCGTAAAACAATTGTTCCGCCGCCGCCGGCGGATTGACGGAATCAAATACATCACCGGCCATTAAAATGGCGTCAATTTGTTCTTTCTCGACAATTTCGATGAGCTCATCGATAAACGCCTCCTGCTCAGCCAACCGGCTTCGACCCTCGAGTGTTCGCCCGAGATGCCAGTCCGCCGTATGCAAAATGCGCATGTCTCTCCCCCTCCGCTTCACTCCACTGCAAGAAAATATTCACCGTCAAACGAATATAAGTAACATTCCGCCACCGGCACGCGCCAAATTTGTTCAATGGCCCGCCGGTAGAGGCGCATTTGTCCCCCGTAACGACCAAGCAAAAAGCGGGTCGCCTCCTCTTTTTGGCCGGCAAAACGGCCCGTCACCTCATCCGTCTTATAGTCGATCACCACATAACCGCGTTCATCGGCAAACACGCAATCGACCACCCCTTGCACGAGCAGGCGGCGGCCGCTCTCCATCCCTTCGCTGCCGTATAGCTCGTCAGCCGGAAGCCCTAAGCTGAACGGCACTTCTCGGTATACTTCGCGGGCGGCGCAAAGACGGCGGCCGATGTCCGTGGCGAAAAAGGCGACGATCGCGGCGGCATCGACCGTTTCCGCTTGCTCAGCCGACAGCAATTCTTTTTCCACAAGCCGAATGATTTGGCTGCGGATTGACGATTCGTCCATCGGTGCGTGCAAGTCGAGATGGCGCATGACCACATGAAGCGCAGTTCCTTTTTCGGCCGGTGTCAACGTTTTTTCCTGCATAAAACGCGGCCGGGAGAACAGCGGTGCCGTCCCTTTGCGCGGCAGCCATTCGTCCGCCTGTTCGCCAAATAACGCCTGCTGTTCTTTCAGTTCTGAGACTGACTGCTTAGCGCGCACGACCGTCTCCTTGCCGTAGCGATACCGCCACAATAAGCGCCGCCTTGCTTCCTCTTCCCATTCCCCTTGAGTTGGAACAGGGCGGCCTTGTTCGAGCGCAACAAGCGCGCCGCCATCCTCCCGATCGGTTGATACCTCAGCGTTGCGAAGTTTGGCCGCCGACACGATCTCAAAACGCCACACCGACGGATGGGAAGCAATTTCGTCCGGCCGATTCACCTCGACTAAAGAACGCCCGTCTCGATGGCGGATGAGCGCTCGACCGATCCAATCTAAGTACGAGCGGGCTGATGCACGCACATCGTCAGGAAGGAGCCAACCGCTTTCAGCAGCTACCCCTTTCCATTTTTCAATCTCCTTATCCGCATCGTTGACGGAAGCAAGCAAGTACAGCTTCTCTTTCGCTCTTGTGAGCGCGACGTACAAAATGCGCATTTCCTCGGCAAGCAGCTCAAGCCGCTTTTTCACTTGAATGGCCAACAGCGGCAGCGTCGGATAGCTGATGCGCAGCCGCGGATGGACAAACCGGGCGGCAAAACCGAGCTCTTTATCAAGCAAATACGGGGAATGCAAGTCGCGCGTATAAAACGGGCGGGCAAGTCCAACAAGAAAAACGATCGGAAATTCGAGTCCTTTGCTGCTATGGATCGTCATGACGCGCACGACATCTTCCTGATCGCCAAGCGGACGGGCCGCCCCCAAGTCATCGCCGCGCTCTTGCAGCCGTTCAATGAAGCGGAGAAAGCGGAACAGCCCTCGAAATGACGTCGATTCATATTGCCGGGCGCGATCATACAAGGCGCGCAAATTGGCTTGCCGCTGCTTTCCGCCCGGCAAAGCGCCAACAAAATCATAAAATTGTGTGTCTCGATACAGCTGCCAAATCAGATCCGCTAATGAACGGCGGCGCGCCATCGTACGCCATTCTTCCAACTTGTTGAGAAAGGAAATCGCTTTTTCCTTAGCGTTCTCTTCCTCACCCGTTTCTGCTGTTTTTTGACAAAACGCTTGCAACGCCTCGAAAAACGTGCCTTTTGGGTCGCTGAGGCGGATCATAGCAAGCTCATTTTCATCAAACCGGAATAGTGGTGAGCGAAGCACAGCCGCTAGCGGAATATCTTGATACGGGTTGTCGATCACTTTCAACAGCGACAACATAACCGAAATTTCCGTCGCCTGAAAATAACCAGATGATAAATCAGCGGCGGCCGGAATGCCCTGCGCCTGCAGCTGTTCAATCATTTGCGGCGCATTTGTCATCGAACGGACGAGCACAACGATATCGCGATACATGGCGCGCCGCTGTTGTCCACTTGAGCGGTCATACACATAAAACGGGCGGGAAACGATCTCTTTAATTTTTTCCGCCATCAAACGCGACTCAAGCTCGGCCGCCTCAAGTTCGGCTGTTTCCTCTTCGTCCTCTTCCGACGTACGCTGCCGATCGATGATCATCACTTCCGGAACGGCATCCGTTCCCTCCGGATAATCGGCGCCGTACTTGAGCTGCGCCGCCTCATCGTAAACCATTTCCCCGACCGCTTCCCCCATGATTTGTGCAAATAAAAAATTCGTTCCATCAAGCACCTCAGCACGGCTACGGAAGTTGCTCGCCAAGTCGATTTTCATTCCTCCTGCTTCTCCATCAGCGGTAAACCGTTTGTACTTATCAAGAAACAGCATCGGCTCAGCGAGGCGGAATCGGTAAATCGACTGCTTGACATCGCCAACCATAAACAAGTTGCCCGTTCGCTCGCTTCCTTTTTTGACGAGCTGCAAAATCGTTTCTTGGACAAGGTTCGTATCTTGATATTCATCAACGAGTACTTCATCAAACTGTGCCTGGTATTCCAAAGCCGCGGATGACGGCTGCCATTCGCCAGTTTCCGGATCGTACTGCCGCAAAATGCGCAAACAGTAATGCTCTAAGTCGGAAAAATCGACGATCCCTTTCTCCCGTTTCGCTGCTTCAAACATGGCGGAAAAACGGCGGACAAGAGCGGCGATCGTTTCGACGACCGGCTTCATCTCACGCATGTGGCGAAGCCAGGCGGATGGATGGAGCGAAAACACGTTGTCGCGCAGTGCTTCGATTTTCTTCTTCGCCTGATCACGCAACGATTTCGCTTCATCGATGAGTTCTGCGTCAAATCCGTCGCCGCGGCAAGGAGGAAGACGACCAAACGACAGCGATTGCAACGCATGATATAGCTCATCCCACGACCCGGACAGCCGTCTTTCCAAATCAGCGATTAAGTCCATATCTTCGCGCAGCCGCTTCTCGTACGGCTTTGGCCCGCTTTCTTTCTCGGCAAGCGCCAAAGCCAAGCCGATAAACCGCTTAGCCGCCGCCAACTCCATCGCTGCGTGTTGGGCGATATAGCGTGCCGGTGGCAGCGTCTCGACATTCGTTTGTTCATCGACATCATACATCGATACTAAATCGGCCAACCATTCGTCCGGTGCCGGATGGGAACGGGAGAATTCGTAAAGCGCCAAAATCATCTCCTGCAGCTCCGCGTCACTGCGGTCACCGGTATAGGCATCGACAACAGCGAAAAAGCGCTCATTGTCCGCCTTCCCGTATTCCTCCTCAAGCAGTTCCTCAAGGACATCTTCTTTCAACAGCTCGATTTCCGTCTCATCGGCAATGCGGAACGACGGGTCCAAATCGAGCAAATAATAATACTTGCGGATCACATCCAAACAAAACGAATGGAGCGTCGAAATCGAAGCGCGGTTGAGCAAACTGAGTTGACGCCGCAAATGGAGCGAATGCGGCCGATTGGCAAGCTCCCGTTCAAGCGCTTCGCCAATCCTCGCTTTCATTTCGGCCGCTGCCGCATTCGTAAACGTGACGACGAGCAGGCGATCGATATCGACCGCCCCTTCTTCCGCCGTCACCTTTTGAATAATTCGCTCGACGAGAACAGCCGTTTTTCCCGATCCGGCCGCCGCAGCGACGAGAATATCCCGGCCGCCGGCTGCAATCGCCTTCCATTGTTCATCCGTCCACCGACTTCCAGCGGGCTTCGGGCGAAACGTGGCGTTCATGACTCTTCCTCCCTTTTCCCTAATGTTTCGATCACCGCATCCTTCGTCTGTGGCGTGAGTTTCCGATATCCATTGCCGGACAGTGCCTCATCAAATTGGCATACCGGTTTAAAGGCGCAAAACTCGCACGCCGTTTTGTTTTTCAGCTTGTACGGGGCGATCGAGACGACCCCGTCGGCAATTTGCCCACCAATATCCACAAACAAGCGGCGGACGTGTTGGCGCAACGCGGCAAAATCAGAGGCGCTCGCCACTGAAGAACGCGAGTGGATCGCTCCGGTTCTCGTCAGCTGGGCAGGCACAATGAGCGACCATTGCCCGTTTTCTGTTTGGCTGTCCATCAGCCGAATTGTCTCGGCATCGGCGAGCAACAGCCCGCGCATCCGGAACGGCTCAAGCAACTTTCTCGCCACTTCCATTTCATTGTCAAGCCATTGCTTGGCTTGAATAATCGGATTGTGGATATGGAAATAAAGAACCCCTGCCGGCAACGCTGGCTCTCCAACAAGCTGTTCAGCGTACGTCAGCACAATATCCAAATACGTGAACATTTGCAGCGCTAAGCCGTAATATACTTCCGTCAAATCGAGCGTTTTGGCGCTCGATTTGTAATCGATGATACGAAGGAGCACGCCCTGGCTGCTTTCCGCCTTATCAACGCGGTCGATTCGTCCGACGAGCTCCATCACTGTTCCGTCGCGAAGCTGGAAACGAAGCGGGGGCAAGTCGCCGCCCGGTCCGAACGACAACTCGAACCCGACCGGAGCAAAGCCGCTTGCCCGCGCATGTTCACTCAATACGTGCGTCGTGCGGGCAACAACATTTTTTAATTTTCGTTTCATATATTCATAGCGGTTAGAACTTGATAACACTTGTTGCTGGATGAGCGGGGCAATCCGCTCGACTGCTTCGGCCGACAGCCGCTCGCATTCTGATCTTGATAGCTGTTTCCAATCAAGGTGCTGTTCACGCACTCGGTCAGCAATTTGCTTAATGGCAGCATGGAACAATTGTCCAACATCCGGCGCCTCAAGGCGAAAGACGTTCCGCTCTTTCAGGCGCAGCCCATGCGAGGCGAAATGGGCATACGGACATTTTTGAAACTGCTCCATGCGCGAGACGCTCGCCTGAATTTTTTTTCCGTACAGCCGTCGGCTCCATTCTCTTTTGAGCACCGCCTGATTCGTATAAAACAGCCCTGACACAGCCTGCTCTACTCGCGCCCTCCACTCCGGATGACTGATTAACACGTTATATACATCCCACCAAAGCGGATCGATACCATAATTTCGCTTCCACGCCCGCAGCTGGCTGATGAGGTACGTCTGTGTCGCCCGCGGCACGGTGACAAACGTCTCCGGCTTCTCTTCGGGAGCATCGAACGGATCATTGCCGCATAAATGAACAGATACACGCGGAAACAATTGAACTAACTGCTTAATGAGCGGGGACGGCATGAGCGCTTTCCCCTCACCATCAGCAAGCGGATACGTAACGTATAGCCGTCGGCTCGGGCAGGCAAGAGCCAAGTAAACAAAAAATGGGTCGTAAAATAGCTGTTCCCGCCCTCCTGGTGCAAGCGCCACCCCGAGTTCGCGCAATTGCTCTCGCTCGACCTCGGCCACTAATCCCTCATCTTTCACTTTGGCTGGGATGACGCCGTCATTGACGCCGATGATAAATGCATACTTGACATCAATCAGGCGCGAACGGTCGAGCTGAGCGACGATCACCTGATCGATCGCTGGCGGAACGAGAGCGAATTCGAGCCGGTCGAGCCCAGCTTCGATAATTTTGGCAAACTCGGCAAGCGGCAACGGTTCCGCTCCGAGCATTTCGACATATTGGTCGAGCAAATCAACAACCGCATTCCACGCTTGTTCGTGTTGGCGCGCTTCGACGAGGCGTCCATCCGCTTCCGCCTGAGCGCTCATTTGCTCTAGTTTTTTTGGAATTTGCAACTCTTCTAAAAAGAGATATAAAGCCGTGCAAAGACCGCGCCCATCGGCAGCTCTCCGCAGACGGCGCTCAAGCCGACGAAGCGGCGCGGCCAACGCCTCACGCCATTCGTTGAGCTTGTCTTCAAACTGCCGCTCTTCATCCGTCTGCGGCACATTCAGCCCGTCAAGCGCCTGGTAGCGGCGATATGTCCAACGTTCGTCGCTCGTCCACTTTTCGCCTTTCACCCCATGGGCAAGTACGTAGTTTTCGAGCTTATCAGCCGCCTCACGCCACATGGCCAAATCGCCGTCAACCGGAAAGAGCAAATCCGTTTTTACAGCGCGAAAAACCGCCTCATAGCGCCAACGCGTCACCACCGTCTCCAAAGCCGCACGCACAAGTTCAATGAGCGGATGATAATGCATCGGCTCCTTTTCATCCATAAAATAGGGGATGTCAAAGTCAAAAAACACTGTTTTCACAAGGTCACGATATGCCTCCGTCTGGCGGATGATGAGCGCAATGTCGCGGTAGCGTGCCCCTTCGTCACGAACGAGACGGATGATTTCCCGGGCGACCGCCTCAATTTCTGCGCGGCGGTTGGCCGCCTCGTAAAGGCAGATCGCGTCGGTCTCCGCTTCGTACGGAAGCAGCGGGCGGCGATGAAACTGCTCTTCAAGATGGGCAAGCGCCTTGTCTTGGTGGCGACGGTTTACGGAAAGCACGACCGGCGATTCAATCATAATATCGTTGGCCAAAGCGAGCTCACGCAACTGACGGTATGTCTGTGCGGGCAAGTAAAAGAGATCGAGCTCGTCCGGCATCCCGACATCGTACGGGCGATCGGCCGTCAAGCAAACGGTGACGCGCCGACAGCGGTGAAGAAGCTGTTCTATGACCATATATTCTTGAGGGGAAAAATGATGAAAGCCGTCGATATAAATGTCAGCACCATGCAAATAGCTGGAGCGGGGGATGTGCTCAACAAGCAAGCGCAAATAATCTTCCGAATCAAGATAATGGCCAAGAAGGCTTCGTTCCAATTCTTCATAAACGAGTGCCACATCGCTTAACTTATCCGCTAGCAGTCGACGGCCTGGTTGGCCTGATCCACTTTCAAGCACTCCGGCATGGCGGCGGAGTTCATCCGGCGTCAAGCAATACCGCTTGCACTCTGCGATCATCTCATGCAGCTGTTCGACAAAACCACTTTTGTCTGCCGCGCGTCCAAACAGCTTCAGCTCTTGTTTGCGCTGTTCAATAATTTTGCGAATCATCATTTGCACGCCAACGTCGTGAACATGGTAACGGTTCATGCCGCCTGTTTCTTGCAGCACGCGCCAAGCGAGGCGGGGAAAACTGAACACTTGGGCGCGGATCATCCCTTCCGTTCCCTCCGTATGTATTAACGCGTATTCGCATTGAAACGTCATTTGTTCCGGGACAAGATAGACGATTGTCCTTCCCTTTGGATCTTCTTGTAACTGGCGGCGAATTTCTTCAAGGCAGGCAGTCGTTTTTCCGCTTCCTGACCGGCCAAGCAAAAACCGCAGCGACATAGCAATCACCACCATTCATTTCCTTTATCCTTCATTTTAGCACACATGTTCGTATTTGACGAGCTGTATCAGCTCTATTCATCTACTACAGCAACGAAACATCAAAACATCGTTACCCCAAGCAATCCCATAAAAAGATTTCAAAGCAACGCCGCCCGAAGCTCACGTTTCCAATCATGGGCTTCGGACGGCAAATTTCGGCAAAGAAATAAAGTTTTTCTCTAGCTGGCGCTCCGACAACCGAGTTTTGCAAGTCGCTGTCCTAAAAACGGAAAGCAAACTGTTCAAACGGCCAATAACGAAGATCGACCTTGCCGACGACCTGATCGATTTTGACAAAACCGAAATGTCGGCTGTCCCAACTGCCAAGCCGATTATCGCCAAGCACGAAAATGCAACCGGCCGGCACTCGTCTTTCTCCGGTCACCTCTTCAAGGGTAAAATCGCCCGTCAGCTTGCCGCTAATCAATTTTTTCTTATACGGTCGTAAATATGGTTCGTCAACTTTTTTTCCATTGACATACAATATATCGTTTTTATATTCAATCCGGTCCCCCGGCAGCCCAATAACCCGCTTTACATAATCCTCCTTTTGGTTGGCATGAAAAACGACAATGTCAAATCGGCGGATCGATCCGATTTCGTAGGACAGTTTATTGACAATCAGCAAATTGCCGCTTTGCAGCGTCGGCATCATCGATTTTCCCTCTACCATGTAGCTGCTGAAAACAAAAAAACGGAGCGCCACGATGAAGCAAACGACGGTCAGCCATGGCCAATGATATCTCCGTTTTTCCTTTTTCTTTTCTTTCGTCATTCCCCACCCCCCTCGCCATGTTGTTTTTCTGTCAGCGAAAATCTTGCTTCTACCCGTTTTCCTGCATACCAAAGCAACAAAACAACCAAAGCAATTCCAGCCGTGCGCAATGGCTGACGAACAAGCGCCACGATGTCATAACCGATAAAACTAATCATAAAAATCATGACCATCTTTCCAAGCAATACCGCAAGCACAAACTGTTGGCGGCTGATGCCCGACAGCCCAGCGACAATATTAATGAGCGCTGACGGAGTGAAAGGAAAACAATAAAGCAAAAACAGTGGGCCAAATCCGTGTCGTTCGATCCAGTGCATGAACCGACGCACTTTTTGATGGCGGCGGACAAAATGAAAGAAACGCTGCCGGCCGATTCTCCGCGTTAACCAAAACACGATGAGCGATCCAAGCGAAGCACCGAGCCAAGAAATGAAAAATCCTTTCCACAATCCAAACGCAGCGGCGTTCGCCATGACAAAAACGACCATCGGCAAAATCGGAAAAAACGACTCGAGCAGCGTCGCGGCAATGCCGGGAAACACGCCAAATGAGCGGTAATGTTCGAGCAAGGAAAGCACGTAATCGAGCGTGAACCATTGTTCGAATGTTTCCATATTCATGCATCTTTCTCCATTCAAATGCCGTTTATATTTTTATTTTACACGCTCGGTCGTGCAATTTGAACTCATCTTTGTGAAAGCCCATTTTTACCATCAATGCTCTGGCACATCTTTTTCTTTTTTCTGCTGCATGCGGAATATGTATTGTAGCTTGCGCTCTCTTGCTTCCATTCGGTCTGACAGTTTCGTCCGCAATTGAGCCGTTCGATATAATTGATTGATAAAGGATTTGTAGGATACATCGAGGAATACGCTTTTTCCGTTGCGGAAATAGACGACGGTTCGCTCATATTTAGCAGGTTCATACCTATAGACATGCATATGGGACAACCAAACGCAGCCGGAATCTCTCGGGGAAGAAGTCGGGAAGACATAAATTCCATTGGACGGTTCGACGGCGATCGGTGCCTTATGAGTGATGCCGATCAACGCCTTTGTTCCTTCTTTTCTACCTTGGAAGCTGCATCCATAATAATCACAGCTCTGTTTAATGATGTCGGTTGGCGTTTTTTTGACAATATATTCGCCATCTTCCTCAATGACTTTTGCATAGATGTCGCTGTTCAACAAGTACGGAAGAATTGCCATTGTATAACGGCTTACGACAAAATGTTCTAGCACGATAAATTCATTCACTTTCATCGATTCATCCCCTTTCCTAATCAACTGATAACTACTTCTATCATACCATCAAAAGTTATATTTTTCTATATTTTGAAAAAAATTATTAGTCTTTTTATCATAAAAAAACCCATGACGATCGTCATGGGTATGCTATGAATTTTCAAATATTTGGCCGATCTCTTTGGCTGCTAAGTATTCATTAGCCTGCTCAAGCGCAGTATGTTCACCGACTGAATCTCCCGCGTACGTTTCCTCATTCATCGTCCATTGTTCAAAATGGAGATCTGTACTAACGCGAAATTCAGCGGGCATCAATTCCGGCAGATCATTTGTTCTCTTTTCCATCCCATCGCCTCCCTATGCCTATAGGGTGCGCCATCTTTTTCCTTTTATGCACTAAAAAAAGCCCGGAGAGACCGGGCCTTCATCTACATCCATTGTTGATTTACATTAAGCAGTTGTAAACTGTTCCTCCTCAGTTGACCCTTTTAAGGCGACTGTGGACGACTGGCCGCCGGAGATGACTTGAGCGACTTCATCGAAATAGCCAGTACCAACTTCACGCTGATGGCGCGTTGCCGTGTAGCCGTACTTTTCAGCGGCAAATTCGGCTTGCTGCAGTTCGGCGTATGCTGCCATGCCGCGATCTTTGTAGCCGCGTGCCAACTCAAACATGCTGTAGTTGAGCGCATGGAAGCCGGCGAGAGTGACGAATTGGAACTTGTATCCCATTTTACCGAGCTCTTGCTGGAATTTGGCGATCGTTTCGTCGTCCAATTTTTTCTTCCAGTTAAATGACGGCGAGCAGTTGTACGCGAGCAGCTTACCTGGAAATTGCTCGTGAATCGCTTCCGCGAATCGGCGTGCTTCATCCAAATTTGGTTCGCTCGTTTCACACCAAATAAGGTCGGCATACGGCGCGTAAGCAAGTCCGCGAGCGATCGCTTGGTCGAGGCCTGCCCGTGTGCGATAAAACCCTTCCGTCGTCCGTTCGCCGGTAATAAACTGTTGATCGCGCGGGTCAATGTCGCTTGTGATCAAGTCAGCAGCATTCGCATCGGTGCGAGCGATGAGCACAGTCGGGACACCCATGACGTCAGCAGCAAGCCGCGCTGCGATCAAGTTGCGCACCGCCGTTTGCGTCGGCAAGAGCACTTTCCCACCTAAATGGCCGCATTTTTTCTCCGACGACAGCTGATCTTCGAAATGGACGCCGGCCGCCCCGGCTTCGATCATCGCTTTCATGAGCTCAAACACGTTCAGCTGGCCGCCGAATCCAGCTTCCGCGTCAGCAACGATCGGCACAAAATAGTCAACATCTCCACTACCTTCTAAATATTGGATTTGATCTGCACGTTGCAACGCTTGGTTAATACGTTTGACTACATGCGGAACGCTGTTGGACGGATACAAGCTTTGATCCGGATACATATGTCCTGCGAGGTTGGCATCGGCCGCTACCTGCCAGCCGCTTAAGTAAATGGCCTTCAATCCAGCTTTCACTTGTTGCACCGCTTGATTTCCGGTCAACGCACCGAGCGCATGAACGTAATCTTCCGTATTTAACAGCTTCCATAACTTTTCAGCTCCGCGTCGAGCGAGCGTATGCTCAATATCAAGCGAGCCGCGCAGTTTAATAACATCTTCGGCGCTGTACGGACGGACGACCCCTTTCCAGCGCTCTTCATTTTTCCAACTTTCCTCCAATTGTCGGACACGTTCAGCAAATGACGCCATTTTTCCTTCCCCCATCCCTATTGTTATATTACATTGTTATGTTTACGGTTTTTATTATATAACAGTTAGAAAAAAATGCAAGTGTTTTTTTGAAACTTTTTTTAATTAAGAAAATAGACGCATAACGTTCATAAAAACGATATTTTTTCTGTCCATCATTTTGGTATGATCAATAGTAGAGGAGTGATGATCATGAAAAAATGGTATATGATTGTCGCAGCCCTTGTGCTTGTTGGCATTAGCATCGGCATCTTTTACTTTGCTGTTTATAAACCGTCTGCTATGCGTCTGCCCGATGATGTGACGATGGAAACAGCATGGGGAGCCCCTTATTCCTTTGACGACTTGCCTCCAAAAGTTCGACTCGTCGAATTCATCTATACGAACTGCCCGGATATTTGCCCAAATACGACGATGCAGATGGCGAAACTGCGCGACCGGCTGCAAAAAGCTGGAGTGTTCGGGCGTGACGTGGAATTCGTTACGATCACCATTGACCCCGCACGCGACACGAAGGAAAAACTGCAAACATATGCGAATACGTTTGGAGTGACTGCTGATGGACAAGGGTGGGTGTTTTTGCGTGGCAGTGAAGCAGAGACAAAAAAGACGGCAGACGCCTTCAACTTCCAATACCGTGACCCCGGAAACGGCATGATGGTGCATACGTCACTCGCTTACTTGCTCAATCGGGACGGACGGGTCATTGAACAGATCGGCATGGGGGAATCACGATTTCGTGTTGATGAAGTGTACGAAGTGATTATGGATGAATTATCATGAAGGTTCGATATACGGGCAACCTATGGAAATGAAAAAGGGAGCATTGTCTGCTCCCTTTTTTATTGACCATTCGCATTGAACGATTGACACTTTAAATAAGCATAGAATAACAACTAAGAACTGCGACCGAAGCAAGCACGACAATAATGACATTCGCTCCTAGCCAGGCCGCAATCACAGCCGCCGCAAAACCGATGATCCCAAAAAGAATATCGTCTTGAATGAAAAAAATATCAGGAATAACGAGTGCACCAAGTGCAGCGTACGGCACATTTTTCAGCACCCCTTGCCAAAATGGCGACAGCTCGACGCGTCCGAACAGCACAAGCGGTAACATTCGCGGCAAGTAAGTGACGAGTCCCATGCCAATAATCATCCAAATGATCGCGTTATTCATCCTTATTCCCTCCCTCTTTCGCCAACCATTGAACAACGACTGCCGAAAGAAGCGTCGCCAGTACGATCGACCATCCTTTAGATAGATGAAAGACAAAGGTACCGAGCGAGTTGAATACGGCGGCCAATCCTGCCAACCATACCGTTTTCCGCTGCTTTTTTAGCGCCGGGACGAGCAAGCCGATAAACATGGCGTACAAAGCGACTGACATGCTGTCTTGCAAGCTTTCCGGCAAACTCTTCCCGACAGCATAACCGATGCCGGAATTGACAACCCAACTACCGTACGCCATCATAATCAATCCAAACATATACGAGGCGTTGACCGTTCCCTCTTTCATAGCCGCAACAGAAAACGTTTCATCCGTAATGCCAAATGCATACAGCGCCTTTTTCCAAAGCTCATCCGGCTCCGCTTTTTCGCTGAGGGAAGCGGACATTAAAAAATGGCGAATGTTTAAAATGAATGTCGTTAAAATGATTTCAAATATACCGGTACCGACCGAAAGCAAGCTGAGCGCAATATATTGCGAGGCACCAGCAAAGACGATGACGCTCATAAGCACTGTTTCCGCGAGCGTCAGCCCGGTCGTCTTGGCAAGCAGCCCAAACGTCAGGGCAATCGGCATATAGCCGATGGCGATCGCCACTCCGGCCTGCATCCCTTGACGAAACGGCGCCATTTTACTAGCCGTCCATGTCGTTTCCATCCATCCATTCCCCCGTTTCACTAGTTTGATATGTTTATTGTCTAAAAATTGCTGTCATTTCGCAACCCGAACATATGTCAATTCTTTTATTTCTATTAATCAGGAAACCCCCGCTTAGAGCAAAGCGGGAGTAGGGGAGGAAATCAATTTATGATATAATCGAATTGATTTATTATTCGCGCAATTGAAAAGGAGTGCACTTTTATGTCAGTGAAACCGTATGTATTGACCGAACGTGGCGTTCTCCGCTGCGAGCAAGTAACATATCCCATGGAAGAACGCGGCTTGCAGTTTGGCGATGGCGTCTATGAGGTAGTGAGCCTATACAACGGAGCATATATTTGGCTTCAAGAACATCTCGACCGCCTGTACCGTTCGGCAGCGGCTATTCGCTTGTCTGTCCCATTTGCTCCCGAAGAGCTGTCCGAGCGGCTTGAACAGCTTCGCCGTATGAATGATGTGCACGAAGATGCGATTTTGTATTTGCAAGTGACAAGAGGCAGCTTTCCGCGCAACCATGCGTTCCCGACAGAAAATCGTCCCAATTTGTATGCCTACATCCAACCGATGGCAAGAAAAACAGATGAAATGACACACGGCGTACGCGCCATTTTAACGAAAGACGTTCGTTGGGAGTACTGCTATATTAAAAGCTTGAATTTGTTGCCGAACGTGCTAGCGAAACAAGAAGCGGTCGAGCGTGGAGCGTTTGAAGCCATTCTCCACCGTGACGGCGTCGTGACCGAAGGCAGTTCGTCCAATATGTTTCTTGTCAAAGGCGAAACGGTGTACACCCATCCGGCGACAGAACGGATTTTAAACGGCATCGTCCGCACGAAAGTGAAGCAGTTTTGCGCCGATCTTGGCATCCCACTGATTGAAAAAGCGTTTTCGGTTCATGATATTGCCGAAGCAGACGAACTATTTTTAACAAGCACAACCTCAGCTATTATTCCGATCATTCAAGTCGATGACACAACAATCGGCAACGGCCAGCCAGGAACGGTAACAAAATCGTTGCAAGCCGCTTACCAAAAGGCGACACAACCGGCCACAAGCAACGCTTGACTGGCTTAGTTGAACAAACGAGGTGTCCCCACGCTCTTCCTTGGGACACCTCGTTTTGTTTATGAGCTGAGCACAGCGCGGTCGCTGGCGAATTGGCTGCCTCGGATGCGCTGAAACTCCTCAAGTAGCCGCTCGACCGTCAATTCCTCTTTTTCCTTTCCTTCGGCGGAAAAAATGACTTGTCCGCCATCCATCATGATGAGCCGATTACCAAGGCGAATCGCCTGCTCCATATTGTGCGTCACCATCAGTGTCGTCAAATTGTGTTGGGCGACGATTTGCTTCGTCAGTTCGGTCACAAGCTCGGCCCGCGCCGGATCGAGGGCAGCAGTATGCTCGTCAAGCAAAAGCACATCCGGCTTCGTAAACGTCGCCATCAATAACGAGAGCGCCTGCCGCTCTCCACCGGAAAGAAGGCCCACTTTGGCGGTAAGCCGATTTTCCAGCCCTAAATGGAGCGATTGCAGCGTTTCCCGAAACCATTCACGCTTTTGCCTCGTGACGCCGAGGCGAAGCGTGCGCCGCTTCGTCCGATTGTAGGCGAGCACTAAATTTTCTTCAATCGTCATATGCGGTGCAGTGCCAGCCATTGGATCTTGAAAGACGCGTCCGATATAGCGGGCGCGCACGTGCTCCTTGAGCGTCGTCACGTTGCGGCCGTTGATCCATACTTCACCCGTGTCAGGAGACAGCCGCCCAGCGATGATGTTCATCAACGTCGACTTTCCAGCACCGTTGCTGCCGATGACGGTGACGAAATCGCCGGGGGAAAGCGTTAAATCAATGCCGCGCAACGCAATTTTCTCATCAGCCGTGCCTTCATTAAATACTTTTGTAATTCGTTTTAGCTCCAGCAACGGGCTCCCCCCTTTCCAATTGCTGCGCTTTCCGCTTTTTCCGCCGCTTTTCTTTTTGTGCCGCCCACACGTTTGGCACGATGAGCGCCGATATGACAATGAGTGCGGTAATCAATTTCACATCGCCCGTCTCCAAAAACTCGACACGTAAAGCGAGCGCCAAAATAAGACGATAAACGATAGCGCCGCCGATGACCGCCCACGTCGCGCGCACAACCGAATGGGCGCCGAACAACGCCTCGCCGATAATCACCGAAGCTAAACCGATGACAATCATCCCGACCCCCATGTTGACATCACTGAATCCCCCATACTGGGCGATAAGCGCTCCAGAAAAGGCGACAAGCGCATTTGACAGCCCGAGTCCAAAGACGATGAGCCAATCTGTGTTGGCGGAAAAGCTCGCTACCATCGGTTTGTTGTCTCCGGCCGCCCGCAGCGCGATCCCAACCTCTGTTTTCATTAACCAATCAAGAACCCCTTTGACCACCAACGTCAGCACCGCCATCGAACATAAGATAGCCCATGTCCGCGGTGCAAATCCCGTAAAGGAAAGCAGTTGATTGAGCACCGCATCGAATCCAGTTTGTTGCCAAGCAGCTGTGATCTTCGTAATGACCGTCTCCTGCTGCAACAGCGGTACATTCGATTTTCCCATAATACGCAGATTAATTGAATACAAAGCGATCATCATTAAAATGCCGGATAAAAGCGGGTTAATTTTCCCTTTCGTATGCAGCAGCCCGGTCAACGTCCCTGCAGCAAAACCTGCTAAAAGCGCTGCGGCCGAAGCAGCAAACGGATTCGCTCCACCGACAATCATCACGGCAGCGACCGATGCGCCGGTAACAAAGCTGCCGTCAACCGTTAAATCAGGAAAATCCAGAATGCGAAATGACAAGTAGACGCCAAGCGCCATGATGGCATAAATCAAGCCCACTTCCACAGAACCAAACATCGCTGTCCACACAATTCTCACCTACTTTTTGGCAATAAATCCCCCCTTCACGGAAGGAGGGATAACCGTTTATTCGATATATTCAGCGATCGAATCCCATTCTGGGTTGAGTTCAATTCCCATTTCTTGCGCCGCTTTTTTGTTAATGACAAGCTTTAATTTTTGTGGGTATTGAACCGGCAGATCGGCCGGCTTCTTGCCGTCTTGCAAAATTTGCGCCGCCATTTCCCCAGCTTCGTAACCGATGTCATAATAGTCAAACCCATATGCTGCAAACCCGCCGCGCTTCACCGAGTCGAGCTCGCCGACGAAAAGAGGAATGTCATGTTCATTGGCGACTTGAATGACCGACTCAAGTGCTGACACGACCGTATTGTCGGTAATGATGTACAGACAGTCAACTTTGCCAACGAGTGATTCAGTCGCCTGTTTCACTTCGGCCGACGTAGATACTGATGCAGAAACGATTTTCAAATCGGTGCCTTCCATTGCTTTTTTCACTTGATCGACTTGGGCGACTGAATTTTGTTCACCGGCGTTATACACCATACCGACACGGTTACCTTTAATATACTTAGTAATAAACTCCACTGTTTTCGGAATCGCCTCCGGATGTGTGTCGGTCGTACCTGTCACATTGCCGCCTGGCTGTTCCATCGATTGAACCAGTTGGGCGCCAACCGGGTCGGTCACTGACGTAAAAATAATTGGAATGTCTTTTGTTGCATTAAGCGCCGCCTGTGCGCTTGGCGTCGAGTTGGCGAAAATCAAGTCAACGCCATCGGAGGCAAAGTTTGTAGCAATCGTTTGGTTATTGCTTTGGTCGCCTTGGGCGATTTGTACATCATACTTGACGGACAGCCCCTTGTCCTTTAGCGCCTGCTCAAATCCTTCGCGCGCCGCATCAAGTGACGGATGCTCGACGATTTGTGTCACCCCAATTTTATATGTTTTTTCCTTCGCTTCCTGCCCGTCGTCGTTTCCTTGGCTGTTTCCCGTTTCTTTCGCTCCAGTGCAGCCGCTAAGCGCCAAAATACTTGCTGCGCATAACGCCACAAGCCGCTGCATATGTTTGCCCATCATCCGATCCCCCCTATGTAGATAAATTTAGTCCTTTTGAACGTTTATGCTTTTATGTGTCAAATTATATAAGTTTATCTCTTTAATTTCAATATACTATTCAAAAAAAAGAAAAAGTGCTGAACATTCAGCACTATTAAGTGTGAGAAGCAGTCAACCGTTCTTTCAATGCTCTCCGTAAAATTTTTCCTGTCGCATTTTTCGGAAGTTCCTCTAAAAAGTCGATTTCACCCGGCACTTTATACTTCGCTAACCGCTCGCGGCAGTAGGCGAGCAATTGCTCCTCCGTTAGTTCTGGATTTTTCGTGACGACAAACGCCCGTACCATCTCGCCGTAATCCGGATCTGGCACACCGATCACAGCGGCTTCAACGACATCCGGATGGCTATACAACACTTCCTCGACTTCGCGCGGGTACACGTTGTATCCACCGACGATAATCATCTCTTTCTTTCGGTCGACGATATAGAAATAACCATCTTCGTCCATGCGCGCCAAATCACCGGTGTGCAGCCAACCGTCTCGCAAGGCAGCGGCTGTTTCTTCCGGCATTTTGTAATACCCTTTCATGACATTGGGACCGCGGACGACAAGCTCGCCTACTTCTCCGATCGGCACTTCTTCACCATATTCATTGACGACTTTGTTTTCAACGTTTTTAATGCTCGTTCCAATTGAACCGGGCTTGCGCGGCCGGTCGAGCGGATTGAAACACGTAACCGGCGACGCTTCCGACAGTCCATACCCTTCTGAAACGATCACATTGAATTTTTTCTCAAAGTTTTCAAGCAACGCGACCGGCATAGAAGCACCACCCGAGATGCAAAGACGAAGCGTCCGCAAATCGTCTGCACTTCCTTCTTCATGTTGATAAAGGAAGTTGTACATTGTCGGCACACCGGCAAAAATCGTTGCCTTTTCTTCGCGGGCTAGCGCAAACAATTGTGATGGGCTGAACTTTGGCATGATAAGTACTGTTCCTCCATTCATCAGCGGAGCGTTGAGCGCCACTGTCAGACAAAAGACATGGAACATCGGCAAGGCAGCAATCACGCGGTCATTTTCATTAATGCCTAAATAATCCGCCGTGTCTTGAGCATTGCTGTACAAGTTTTTATGGGTAAGCATCGCTCCTTTTGGCTTACCGGTCGTTCCGGACGTATACAATATAACAGCGACATCATCATCCTTCAGCTCCGGCCCTGTAAAATCTGGGCTGCCGGCAGCCAACACTTCTGCAAACGATTTCATCTCTCCCGACAATGAAATACCTTTTTCTTTCCCTTGTGGCGTTTCACAAACGATCGCATACTTCAATAGTGGCAGCCGCTTCTTCGCTTCGGCAAACAGCGGGGCGAGCAAATCGAGTCCGATCGCCGCCTTGACATCGCCATTATGTAAAATGTAGGAAATCTCCTCCGGCGTATAAATCGGATTAATCGGAATCACTGTCGCCCCAAGCCGAAGCGCTCCATACAGACTGACGACAAACTGAGGAGAATTGCCAAGCAACAGGGCGACATGGTCTCCTTGGCGAATGCCAAGTTGCGCCAGTCCATCAGCAAATTGTGATATGGCAGCATTCAATTGCCGATACGTGCATCGTTCCCCCATAAACACATATGCATCCTTGTCTGGTAGTTGTTTCGCCATTTGCGCTAGCCGCGCTGTTAAATTCATCATCATCCCCCCAAAATGAATGAATACCCATTCATTTTATAAGTAAAAAAATTCGAACTATACCAATTATAAAAAAAAGAACAGCAAAGAGCAAGAGAAAGCGTTTCCTTTGCTGTTCTTTCGTTGCTCAACTTATCGCTCCCAGACAAGACCGGTTCGGGCAAGGCGAATGACACCGCGAAACGTCCGTCCCGCCTCCTCGATGAGCTGTTCATGACGGCCAATGTGCGGCAAATGCGTCAACCATAGTTCACCAACGCCCGCTCCTTCAGCGATGGTTGCCGCTTCTTCACTCGTCATATGTCCGGCAGGCGCTGCGTTTTGTCCAGCGTAAAAGTTGCATTCACAAATGAGCAAATCAGCTCCTTTAGCAAACGGCACAAACTCCGGTATATAGCTAGAATCAGCCGTATACACGATCGTGTTGTCGCCGGCGGTAATACGCATCGCGTAGCAAGGCACCGGATGAACCGTTTTTAGAAATGTAATTGAAAACGGCCCAACAGCAAGCTCCCCTTTCGGATCATAGGCGATCCCTTCCGTAATGCCGTTATGCGTTAAGCGCTCAAATGCTTCCTCGTCTTCCGTGTGACCATAAATCGGCAGCACCGGCAAGTCAGCTCCTAATGTTTTATGGATGAGGCGCGCGTATTGAAGCGGGCCAATATCAGCGATATGGTCGTAATGGTAATGAGAAAGGATGACCGCATCTAAATCTTCTACGGTCGTATAATTTTGCAGCTTAGCAAGTGCTCCGCTCCCACAATCGACAAGTAGGCGAAAACCGTCATGCTCGAACAAATACGCCGATGTTGCTTCATTGACGGCTGGAAACCCTCCCCAATAGCCGATGACCGTTACTTTCATTTCCTGTTCTCTCCCTTCATTCATTTTGTCTTCATCATACACAATTGTGTTCATTTTTTCATCTTTGTCGCCTTTTTGTTTTAAAACACATATTGACACATCGTTTTGTGTTATAGTACAATAAAGCTACCAAGACAACGGAGGGGATCGAAATGTTAGTAAAAGTGTTAGAATTTTTCAAAAACCTACCGCCCAAAAAATGCATGCACTGCGGTAAAGAAATGGATGAACAGCATGAATGTTACGGCAACATCTGTTCTGACTGCCTTGGCTCCGCTTACCGCCAATAGGTGAGCGGACGCTGCCCTTGCGTCACGTTTGCCGGCTGCCCCGCCGGCGATAGGCTGTTCCCCGATGCAGCCTGCCTTTTCCGTAATGCCTCCTTCCAAGGGGGCTTTTTTTTGACGCTAAGCCTGACGCACAGCTAACATCTCTCATTCATCTCATAATACCATAGCACCGCTGCGACAAAGAAACAACGGATTGCTGCTTTAAAAGGGAGGGAAATTCCTTTCCGAAACAATGAAAATCAAACAAAAGGGCTGATCTCAAAAGGACGTTTTACAACCTTTTGGGATCAACCCTTTGCTCATGAAATGACGCTCTTCAAGTCAAAACCAATCACGCTTCAACCGTTGTTTCAGTTTCTGTCCATACCGCATAGCGGCGGCGATAAAGAAGGCAGAAATACGCAAGTGTCCCTAAAGCAAAGACTGTCGCCACTATAGCCAATATCGCCGCCTCCTTCCACATTAACACGAAATCACCGCCCGAAATAACGGTCCGCAGCCCATGGATGGCATGGGTCATCGGCAACCACGGATGAAGCGATTGCAGTGCGTCCGGAATGAGCTCAAGTGGGTACGTGCCGGCGCTTCCTATAAGCTGGGCGATGAGCAGCAAAATGGCCAGGAACCGGCCCGGATTGTCAAACAAGGTGACGAGAAATTGGACAATCATCATAAATGCCATACTAATGATCCACGTAAACAGCAGGAAGCGCCAAACGCTTTGTACATGCAAGTCAAGCCCGTACAACACCCATGCATCGGCCAACAGTGTTTGTGCCGCCGACACAATAGCCAATACTCCCCATTTTCCAAAAAACCAAGCCACCCCGGACGACGGCCGTTCGACTGGTTCACGCAACGGAAAGACGATCGTCAATAGCAGAGCCCCAACAAACAAGCCAAGCGATAAAAAGTACGGAGCAAAGCCAGTTCCATAATTCGGCACGTGGTGGAGTGGCCGTTTGTCGTTTTGTACTGGATCTGCGATCATCTCGGATACACGCTCGTTCGCTTGAATACTATCTGCCTTTTCCGCTCCTTCGCTTAAGCGGTCAGCCAACTCACCCGCTCCTTGTTCAAGCCGTACGAGTCCGGTTGACAGCGATCGTCCACCGCGGAGAAGACTATCAAATCCTTGATGGAGCGAAGTCGCACCTTCAGCCACAGCAGAAACGCCGTCGGAAAGTTTGTTCGCCCCGTCCGCCAACTCACTTGTTCCGGAAACAAGCTGGCTGGAACCAGTAGCAAGTTGGTTGACTCCATCAGCCAGCTTGCTGCTGCCGACTGCGACTGTTTGTGCCCCTTGATAAGCGGCTTGAAGCTGGTTTTCAAGCTCCTTCGCACCATCGACCAGTGTTTGTTGGCCGGCCACTAAGCGATCAGCGCCATCGACAAGCTGCTGTTGTCCGTTAACGAGCTTTCCGATGCCTTCTTGCACTGCCTGCTGCCCCGAAGCGAACGCCGCTGCACCGTCAGCAAGCTGAGAAGCACCGTTTTTGATGCGTCCCGCTTGGTCAGCTAGCCCGCGAATGCCAGTTGCTACACTCTCGCTTCCCTTTACAAGCGGTTGAAGCTGCTCATAAAGCGTCTGCAAAGTTGCTTTTTGCTGCGGATCGTCCGTTTGCTCAATCAGCCTTTCAAGTTGAGCCGCATACTGCTGCAGCCCTATGTTCACTTCACTCGCTCCGTCAGCCGCCTCACCCGCCTTTTGTTGCCACGCTTGAATTCCTTCACCCAGCTCAGCCGCCCCGTCACGAAGCTCGTTCGCCCCACTAGTGAGAGATGGCAATTGTGATTGCAGTTCTTTCATACTATGAAGCGAAGTGTGCAATCCATTCGCGAGCGACGATGCCCCATTTTGAGCTTCTACAGCGCCAGAAGCAAGTTTTTGGCTGCCGACTGCCAATTTTCCAAGCCCATCCTGAAGTGCCGTCGCTCCAGTTTGTAGTTGTTTTGCCCCGTCACTCGCCTCTTGTAACCCGTTTTCAAACGTCAATGATTTCTCAGCTAACTCGGTTAAATAATGGGACAAATCAGACGCCCCGTCCTTGACTTTTTCCGCTCCAGCGGCCAAACTAGCGCTTCCTCGCTCCGCCGCTTCCATTCCGTCGGAAAGTGAACGGCTTCCTTGTCCCGCTGTTCGGAGCCCATCGTGCAGCTGATTTGCTCCTTGACTTGCCTTATCGAGCCCGTCGGCTGCTGCCTTCATGTTCGTCAACATTGTTTCTGCATACGTTTTTGTTACATTTTTCGAAATTTCTTCTTTTATTGCCTCAATGGCAGAATCGCCAATCTTTCCAGCTAAATAATTCGCCCCTTCATTTGGGATGTATACGAGTCTCAGCGGCTTTGGGTTGCCGCTTTGCACCGTTGTTGCGTTAGCAGAAAAATCACTGGGAATAATGACGGCCATGTAATACCTTTGGTTCTTCAAACCATCATCCACTTGCTTGCGACTGACGAACTGCCAATCAAACGTTCCATTTTCTTTCAGCCGCTTTACCACATCGTCGCCAAGGTTAATTTTCTTGCCGTCAAGCACCGCTCCCTTATCTTCATTGACGACCGCCACCGGCAGCTGATCTACATGGCCGTACGGATCCCAAAACGCCCATAAAAACGATCCGCTATAAAGAAGAGGAATGAGCAAAATCGCTAGAATCGGAATGAGCACTTTCGGGCGGAAGATAATCGTGCGCAGTTCTTTTATCAACATAGAGTGGCTCCCTCCTTTAAACAAATGACCAATTCGTTCATTTAGTCAAAAAGATCAAAAAAAGATAGGATTATCTACTTGGACAATCCTTGTAAAAAATAAAGCGCAAACAATTCGGCAATTTGTTCTTTTGTCAGCGGTTGATGATCTTTCTCCCAATCGACAATGAGAGCAATGTACATCTTTAGCATTAAAAACGCCGTTATTTCCGCATTGCATGGGCGGATTTCCCCTTTTTCCACCGCCGCCTCAATTTTTTGCCGAATAAACTCAACCATCGCCCGGTCGAACTTAGTCAGCACTTCCTGCACCGCTATCGTGCCAATACTGCGCATTTCTTGGAGCAGCTTCGCTGTCAGCTGGTGGCGCTGGCGGAATTCTAAAATACGGTACAGAGCTCGATGAACGTTTTCGGAAAACGGCAACGACGAATCCATCGCTTGCTCAGCTTCTACTTTGATTTCCGCGATCAAGGACGAAACGATTTCATCAAGCAACTCCTCTTTGCTTTTAAAAAACGTGTAAATCGTCCCTTTGCCGACGTTGGCGAGCTTGGCGATCTGTTCCATCGTCGTTGCCTTGTAGCCGAAAGCAGCAAACGATTGAGCTGCTGCTTCGATAATCTGCCGTTTACGATCGCTTGCCATTAGCCTCATCCTTTAATATGACTGAATGAACGATTTGGTCAATTCATTTTTATCCTATCATAGACCTGCCTCCGGCGTAAAGGGCAAAAATAATACACATCTTAAGACACAGTTGCGGCACCCTCTACCTAAAGAAACGACACCATTCATCCCCAGGCAAAGCATTGCCTGGGGGCTGATGAGTCGATGACTAAACGGCTTATTGAGCGCTGCTGTACACGGCTTCTGCCGATCGGTTTGATTCCCCTTGCCGCAAATAATCAAGCACATCACGGACCGCCTTCTCCCCTTGATCAATGCAATCAGGCAATCCGAGACCTTCATAGGAGCTGCCAGCTAAAAACACCCCTGGCAGCTCCGCCGCCATATGCTGCTTAATCGCCGCCAGCCGCTCTCGATGCCCGACTGTATATTGCGGCATCGCCCGCTTCCAACGGGAGATGACGGCAAATTCCGGATGGCCATCAATTTTCATCACTTTGTTTAAGTCATCAAGCACGATGCGGACGATCTCATCGTCCGGCTGATCAACGATGTCTTCATCCCCCGGTCGTCCGACATAGCCACGCAAAAGCGCTTTGCCAGGCGGTGTCGTATGCGGCCATTTTTTATGCGTCCACGTGCACGCCGTCATTGTGTAATCGCTGCGTCGCGAGACGACAAACCCAGTGCCATCAATATCTTGGCGGATCGCTTTCTCCGGAAAAGCAAGCGCCACCGTCGCCACCGATGTCAGCGGTACCGAACGAAATGGGGCGAAAAACGGATAATCAGCGAGCATGTCCGGTACAATGTGGTGCGGCACAGTGATGATCACGCTGTCCGCCTCCCATGTTTCACCAGTGCTCAATTGAAGACGGTACACCGAACCAGCCCGGGTGATCCGCTCGACACGCGTCCCTTTGATGACACTGCCCGGTTCAAGCCGCTTTTCCACTTCTTCAACGAGCGACTGCAAGCCGGTTTTTAATGTCTGAAACGCTCCTTTTCGCTCTTTCTGTTCTTTTGGCGTCGTTCGTTTTGCTCCTCGAACGAGGCTGCCGTATTTTTGTTCGAGCTGAAAAAACTGTGGGAACGTCGCCATTAAACTCATTTCGTCAATGTCACCGGCATAAATGCCAGACAGCAGCGGTTCGATCAAATTGTCCACCACTTCGTCGCCTAAACGGCGGCGAAAAAATTGGCCGAGCGGCATGTCACCGTTTGTTTTCACCGGCGGCAACACGAAATCGAGTGCCGCTCGCAGCTTGCCGACTGGAGAAAACAGCCCAGTCGTTAAAAACGGGGCGATGCGCGTCGGAATGCCCATCACCGCTCCGCCTGGGATCGGATATAATTGGCCGTTTACTAAAATGTACGATTTCCCAGTCGCATTGTGGACGATTTCATGTTCAAGGCCAACTTCCTTTACAAGACGGAACGCGCTCGTTTTCCTTGCCAAAAAAGAGTCTGGGCCACGCTCAATGACATAGCCGTCACGGATGACCGTCTGCACTTTTCCACCGAGCCGGTGTGTTGCTTCGACAAGCTTACATGTCAGCGGCAGACGCTGTTCTTTGATCGCTTTTTGCAAGTAGTAGGCAGCAGTGAGACCAGTAATGCCACCGCCGATAATGACAACCGTCCGTTTCTCTTCACTCATGCTCATCGCCTTCTTTTGCAAGCCGTTTTAGCACGACCGTCGCCAACGCATCAATAAACAGTGGATCGGTGTTCGGCATTTCTGGCCGGTAATAGCGGGCGCCAATTTCTTCGGTCACTTGTTTACATTCAATATCATTATCATACAACACTTCTAAATGATCGGCGACAAAGCCGACCGGCGCATAAACAAACGATGTATAACCTTGTTCATCGTGCAACTGGCGCGTCAAATCTTGCACATCCGGGCCTAACCAAGGCTCCGGTGTATTTCCAGCACTTTGCCAACCAACGGCGTAATGAGTGACACCGGCTTGCTCGGCGATGCGCTTTGCCGTGTCTTCAAGTTGCGCCGGATACGGATCACCAGCTTGGATGATTTTTTCCGGCAGGCTGTGGGCTGATACGATGAGCACCGCCTGCTCCCGTTCACGTTCCTTCATGGCGTCGAAAATAGCTTTCACTTTTTCCGACCAATATTGCAAAAACTTTGGTTCGTCATACCATTGATCGATCGTGTAAATGACCGGGCCACCAAGCTTTTCCGCCGCCGCTTTTGCCCGCTCGTTGTACGAGCGGATGCTGAATGTGGAATAATGCGGCGCCAAAACGATTGCCACCGCCTCTTTCACACCGTCAGCATGCATGCGCTCGACCGCATCCTCGATAAATGGCTCGATATGTTTCAGCCCTAAATACATGCAAAACTCGACTTCATCCTGCATTTCGTTCAGCCGCTTCTCGAGCTGTTTCGCCTGCGCTTCCGTGATTTTAGCGAGCGGTGACAGCCCGCCGATCGCTCGGTAGCGCGCTTTTAAGTCGTCAATTTGTTCTTGTGGCGGCTTCCTTCCATGGCGGATATGCGTGTAATACCGTTCGATATCGTCTTCTTTATACGGGGTTCCATACGCCATAACAAGCAGTCCGACCGTTTTTTTCGCCATTGTGTTGCACCTCTTTTATTTCGTTGAAGTATAGTCATGGATAAAGGCAGTCAGCCGTTTCAATGTCGCCGGTTGGACATCCGGGAAAATGCCATGACCTAAGTTGAAAATATAGCCCGGCTGCTCCATCCCTTCGTCCAAAATACGCTTCACCCGCTCCTCGATCACATCCCACGGCGCAAGCAGCACTGCTGGATCCAAGTTGCCTTGAATGGATTTTGTAATGCCTCGACGGCGCGCCTCGCGAATCGATAACCGCCAATCAAGACCGATGACATCAAGCGGCAAGTCATTCCATTCGTGTGCCAAGTGGCTCGCACCGACGCCAAACATGATGAGCGGCGCTCCTTCTTCACGCAAGGCAGCAAAAATACGCGCCATCGCCGGCTTAATAAATGTCCGGTAATCGTCTGCATTGACAGCGCCAACCCAAGAGTCAAAAATTTGCACCGCGCTTGCCCCGGCTTGAATTTGTGCTTTCACGTAGCGGATCGTCATCTCAGCGAGCTTGTCCATTAAAGCGAACCACGCTTTCGGTTCGGCATACATAAACGCCTTTGTCTTATGATAGTTTTTGGATGGACCTCCTTCAATCATGTAGCTGGCCAACGTAAACGGC
This sequence comes from Geobacillus sp. 47C-IIb, assembly GCF_014679705.1. NCBI lineage: Bacteria > Bacillati > Bacillota > Bacilli > Caryophanales > Anoxybacillaceae > Geobacillus > Geobacillus sp. 47C-IIb. The sequence goes on along the minus strand of NZ_CP061473.1, from coordinate 2,627,964 downwards.
GCGCCGGCAAACCCGATGAGCGGCACATCGAGTTGTTCGTTGACTAGGAGCCGGATCGTCTCAAGCACGTACGGCACATCATGTTCTGGATCGATCTCCCCTAGCCGTTCAACATCATGGAGCGAGCGGATCGGGTTGGCGATCACCGGCCCGACGCCGCCGCGAATTTCTACATCCACACCGATCGCTGGCAGCGGGGTCATAATGTCTTTGTATAAAATGGCAGCATCAACGCCATATTGCTCAACCGGAAGCCTCGTGACGTAAGCGCAAAGCTCCGGCTGGTGCGTAATCTCAAATAGTGAATATTTTTCTTTCAGCGCCCGATACTCCGGCTGCGACCGTCCAGCTTGCCTCATGTACCAGACCGGCACATAAGCCGTTTTTTCACCCCGGCAGGCACGCAAAAAGGTATCGTTGATTCGTCTTGTCATCTCCATCCGCCTTTCTTTCATCTATTCCAGACAACCGTTTTCTCATTTTTTGCACATTCACATTGCTTATCTCTTTTTCACTATACAGCTTTCGCTGTCCAATGTATAGAGAAGGAAACAAACTGTCAAAAAATCGCCCGATTTTTCAACACATGCTTATTATAACAAAAAAGCCGCCCCGGCCGCACGGGACAGCGTTTTCTTTAAATGAGAAACATGGCGACAACGGTCGTGACCGCTAAACCGACAGCGACTGGAATTAAGTTGCGGCGCGCCAATTCAAATGGGTCGACTCCGCAAATGGCAGCCGCCGGAATGAGCGCCCATGGAACGAGCGTGCCACCGCCGACCCAAATGGCGGCAATCTGGCCAAGTGCCGTTAACGTAGCCGCTCCGCCACCAATGGCAACTGCGAACAAATGGGCGACCGAACCGGCAAGCGAGATACCAGAAAACCCGGAGCCGTCAAGACCGGTAATGGCCCCGACGATTGTGAGCGTCACCGCTCCGATCTCATTGCTCAACGGCACCGCATGGGCTAAAGCCACCCCTAAATCGTTGACAATGCCCTGTGACGCCTGTGGCAAATAGTCACCGATAATTTTCGCGAACCCGGCATCGCCAAGATAGAAAAAGGCAGCAATGGGAATAACAGGGCCGAACACTTTAAACCCGAACTGGAATCCCTCGATAAAATAATTCGTCACTTCCTCAAAGCTTTCTTGTCGGTGAGCTAAAATAGAAATGAGAATTAAAATAAAAATCGCTGTGCCGCCAACTAGAGCCGTTGCCTCGCCGCCTTGCAAGTGCAAATAAAACATCGCAACAACATCAAGAGCAAACAGCACCGGAATCAAAAACGCCAGCCATTTTTTGGTTGGCTCGGCCAGCAGCCCACCCGTTTTCTCGAGCGTCGAATCGGTGGCCGCAGCGATTTCTGCATCCCCACTCGTCAAGCGCCCTCGCTTCATGTCGCGGCGCAACAAATAAAATGCGGTGACAGTCGTGACCACCCCCATAACAAAAACGAGTGGTACACTAGCAGCAATTACCTCGCTAACCGGCAATCCGGCTGCATCAGCCGTCAATTTCGGCGCCGCTTGAATGATAAAATCACCAGAAAGGGCGATACCGTGTCCGAACAAGTTCATCGCCATCGCCACCCCTAGCGCGGGCAGCCCGACGCGGACCGCCGCTGGCAATAGCACCGCCCCCATCAGGGCAACGGCCGGAGACGGCCAGAAAAACCAAGAAATCACCATCATCAACATCCCGATCGTCCAATACGCCCAAGCCGGCGTGCGAATAAAACGGACAAATGGCGACACCATCACATCGTTAATACCAGTCACCGACAGCACTTTGCTCATCGCGACAATAATCGAGATGACTAAAATCGTCGGCAACAGTTCGGTAATGGCGTAAATAAAGCTGTTAAACACCCCGCTCACTGCCGCGCTCAGTGAATGGGTGGCGACCGCCGCCAACAAAAAAATGCCGGCAATGCAAACGAGCGATGTATCTTTGCGGGCAACCATAAACCCAATAATGAGCATGATAAACAGCAAGTAAATCCAGTGCAGTGCCACAAGCTCTACACCCATAAACTAATCCCCTTTCTCCCCAACTTCCAGCCCGTCCCCCCGGACGTGCACCTAGGCCGGTGTACTACAGCATATGAAACGTGCTCAGAGGTGTGAGAACAAAGTGCAAACAACAGTCTGAAGCACAATCCGGGAACAGAGATGTGAGGAAGAAGCACAAGCAGAAGTGTGAGTGTGGACAAAGGTGTATAGTGCGGAGACATGTTCACCAAAAGTAAAAAATGCCGGCGCCAACACCAAAAAGCGTTAGCGCCCGGCTTTTCGCTCGTGTCGCGGGCGTACATATCGTTTGGCCGTCCAAACGCCCCAAACGATTCCACCCACCCATGTGACAAGCCAAAGAAAGTGCGGGGAAACAGCAAACAACACAAGATGAAACACGGTATTTTGTCCGATAAGCAAGATGGAGAACAACCGAATGGCAGCAGCAGCCGGCTGCGTTCGCGGCAGCGGGTACAGTTGTGTCCATAGCAAATACCGATGGCGAGAAGGTAGTACCGATAACTGAATGGCGGTCGCATAAAGAAACAAAAACAAGATGGCTGCCTGTGCATATTCGTGATCGACCACAACGAGCAACACGCTCCCAATCATCGTCAAACGGATGTATAACCCCGCATACCCGCCAGCGCGAAGAAATGTGCGTACGTACAAGTAAAAAAAGGCGTTCCCTTGCCCGTACGGGATCAGACGAAGCAACGGGTCAAGCCAGCGTCGCCGCTTCGCTTCCTCCTTCCATTCGGGGACATCGGTAAACAAGTTCGCCAATCGATAAAACGCTCTTGCTGCGCGCTGCTCTTCGGCAATAAGCCGATCCCATTTCCACATTTTATCTTTCGTTAAACGTGCTAAGTAAATCGAAAGAGCCACCATCAGCGCAACAATCGTCACTAAAAACAGCCATGGCGCCTCTGCCAGCCAAAAATAAACGGCTAATGTGGCTAACCCAAAGCGGGCGAGCGCGCTTTGGCGGTGAAAAGACGGCTCGGCGATGTAACTTCCTTTCCAAGCGGCCCATAAATTCCAAAACTTTAAGCCGACGAGTCCAAGCAAAAAAAGCGGCCACGGCACCGAAGAAAACCGGGAGTGAAGCGGGCCGGCCAACAAAAGCAGCAAGCAGAGGCCGTATACATGCCACATGGCTGAGAAGAGAAATGCCCGGCGAATATACGGGCGCAGCTGCCATTCAGCAGCCAGCAAAAACACTGTATCCGCCTCACGAAACAACGTGCGCACCGTCCCCGCTGCAGCTGCCCAGCCGAACGCCACCGCAGCAATGGCCGCATATGGAAACGAGTCGGGAAGCGTCTCGACCCAACGCTTGTACGTGACCGCTACACCGCTAAGAACGATGATTAAACCAACGAGCAAGTGATCGTTCAACATATAGCGCAAATAGCGCGCCCTCTTTTTCCCCTCGGCTCGGAGACGCTGCCACCAAAGCTTACGGGCATCGATCATGGCGCATCGTCCTTTGTCAATTCGATATATACTTCATCGAGCGTCGCCGCTTTAAGCCCGAACTGGCGGCGAATATCGTCAAGTGTCCCTTTCGCTTTGACGCGTCCTTGATGCAAAATGATGAACGAATCACAATATCGCTCCGCTGTCGCTAAAATGTGTGTCGACAACAAGATGCCTGCCCCCTTCGCCTTTTGTTCATTCATCCGCTCCAGCAACGCATGTATGGCGAGCGGGTCAAGGCCGAGAAACGGCTCATCGATAACATAAAGCGGCGGCTCAAGCAAAAAAGCACAAACAATCATCACTTTTTGTTTCATCCCTTTGGAAAAGTGCGCTGGAAACGAGCAAAGCCGCCGCTCTAAGCGAAACTCACGAAGCAGTGGCGGAAGGCGGCGCTCATATTCCTCTTCACTAAGTCCGTACGCCATCGCCGCTAGCCGCAAGTGCTCTTCAAGCGTCAATTCTTCATACAACACCGGTGTTTCGGGAATAAAAGCAAATTGCTTCCGGTACGTTTCCGGCTTCGCAGCCAACGTATATCCGTTGACCGAAATTGTACCGCGACGCGGTTCCATCAGCCCGATAATATGTTTGATCGTCGTACTTTTGCCAGCACCATTTAAGCCGATTAATGCGACCATTTCTCCACGTTCAACCGTAAACGTCACATCCTCAAGCACGTTTTGCGAAGTATATCCCCCGTATAAGTGCTCCACTTGCAAAAGCGTCATCGTTCGCTTCCTTTCCGTATCTTGAATCACGTTTGTCCCCATTTTACCAAAGAACGTCTATCGTTACCAAAAAAGTTCTTTTCGTCGTCCTGTATAAATGCTCTTATCCCGGGCATGATAAATAGCGAAGAGGGGATGGGGAATCACCAAATAAAAACCGATGAACAATCCATCTGAAATGGGGTGTTTGTCAAAGACACCTTTGTGAGCTGCAAGACGTTGTAACTGTTCATAAATAAAGACCATCTATTTGTTGCTCGAAAGCAACGAACCTGTCCAAAAGGGGATGGTCACCTTGAACAAAGGAAGCGCTCACGTCTAAACGACTTTGTCGCAAATGGGGTGTTCATCAAACGCACATTTGAATGATCCTCTCCCCTTTTCATCGACCGGGATGTAATCGTTTCACGGGATTACATCCCGGTTTTTTTATGGTAAAATGAAGAAAACGAAAGGAAAGGGTGACCGTTTCCGTGAGCGATTGCATTTTTTGCAAAATTATTAAGGGCGAACTGCCGGCGGCGAAAGTGTACGAAGACGAGCACGTGCTCGCATTTTTAGACATCAGCCAAGTGACAAAAGGGCATACGCTTGTCATCCCGAAAGTACATACAGAAAACGTTTTTACCCTCACTCCTGATATGGCCAGCCGGCTGTTTAGCGTCGTACCGACGATCGCCAACGCATTGAATAAAGCGTTCTCACCAGCCGGGCTCAATTTGCTGAACAACAATGGCGAAGCAGCCGGGCAAACGGTGTTCCATTACCATCTCCACCTTATTCCGCGCTATGGCAAAGGCGACGGGTTCGGAGCTGTTTGGAAGTCACATGCAAGCGACTATACGCCTGCCGACTTGCAAGCGATCGCCGCCACAATCCGCGAACAGCTCAACTAAAAAACCGGAAGCAGGGGTTTCCTGCTTCCGGTTTTTATTGTTGCTCAAGCACATCTTGCAAATCTTTGTCTTTGATTTTGACATTAGCATCTTTCACAAGCTTGTCCACTTTCGACTGCATCGTTGACGGGTCGAGTTTGCTCCGTTTCACTTCAAACGTTATTTCTTCTTTCATTTTGTCAAACGTTTTTTTCTTTTCCTTATCCGTCACTTTAATGATATGGTAACCGTAATCCGTCTTGATCGGGTCGCTCACTTCACCGACTTTCAGCTTGTAGGCAGCCTCTTCAAACTCTTTGACCATTTTCCCTGCGCCAAACCAGCCTAAGTCGCCGCCGTTAGAAGCCGAGCCAGGATCTTGCGAGTATTCTTTCGCCAACTTGGCGAAGTCCTCGCCTTTGTCCAACTTCGCTTTCACTTCTTTCGCCGTTTTTTCATCTTCCACTAAAATATGGCTGGCGCGAACTTTCGGCTTGTAATTGTCATAATACTCTTTCAGCTCTTTATCCGTCACTTTAATGTCTTCAATAGCCGCTTTCGCCCGTAGCAGGTCGAGCTTGATCATCTCGCGGATCACTTTTTCTCCATTTTGCTGTACAGCTAGGTCGTACTGTGTGCCGTACGCTTCCTTAATCCGTTCGATTTCACGGTCAATTTCCTCATCGGTCACCTTGTACTTTTTGCTCAACACTTTTTCATCAATCAAGTCGCGTAGCACTGTCTTGCCGACACGCTCTTTCATCTCATTATAAAATTCATCTTTCGTAATAGCACCGTTTTTCGTTTCCACAACTGCTTCTGAATCGCCGTTATTGCAGGCCGACAAAGCCATAAGCGAAACAACGGCGGTAGCCATCATCCATTTTTTCATTTGTTTCACAACCCCTATATCTTTTTTCGTTTTTCCTTTTCCGCGAGGCCGGCTATTGATGTTCCGGCATCAAGCTTTTAGACCTGTTCAACATGTCAACGGCACGGGGAAACAAAACACCTGTCCGCCTAAACCACGACAATAACTATATCACATTTACAGCCAAAAAAAAACCTCTTTCCATTTTAGTCATCTGCCCATCACATGTACGCTTGCCATACATATGATGGGGATGAAGCACTGTGCTGGTGTTCTCCTTGCCGAAAGGGGGTGTTACGATGAGCGCACCTTATAGCGGAGGGTTTTCGTTAATTGTCGTGCTGTTTATTTTGCTAATCATTGTCGGCTGTGCTTGTGTCATCTACTAAATGAAAGAGGGTGCTCCCACGCCGGGAGCACCCTTTTTCTTCATCGTCCCCATCTTCACCTGTGAGCAGGGCGGGCAGCTTTTTATGTAAACAATACTTCGAAATAGGAAGAAATCAATAAAATCGTAATAAGTACATTAATCGTGCGAAAAACGGCCGGCTGTTGCTCCTCCGGAATATCGCGCTGTGCACAGAGCGAGTGGGTGAGCTTGTTCACCAAAAACAAAATCATAACCGCCAGAGGGATAAAATAAAGCGCCAAAGCTGTTCCCCTCCTCCCCATCTTAGCCAAACGCCGCCCATGGCTTTAACTTTACATCGTTCATAGTGAGAAATCAATCTTTTTTTCTCTTCCGAGCATGGCGAACCGATTTTTTCTATTGGTTAATGTGAACAAATTCGGTAAAATATACGTAAAAGCCGTCATAATTTTATGTCAGCCAAAGGAGCACGGTGTATGGAATCATTGGAAAAGCGAGTGGCCAAGCTCGAATTTCACCAGTCATTGCTGATGGAAATGGTGGATGAAGCAAAAAAACCGTTTTATTCTCTCATCATCCGCGCTGATTTAACAAAAGAAGAAGTCGACGCGTTCCTTTCGTTTTGCCAGGAGCTCGCTGAACAATATGAGCAGCAAAAAGCGGAAGGATTGACAATCTTCACTCCCCTGCTCGTGCAATTTGCCGGGATGCTTCATCCGAACCTTCCGCTTGAACAAACAGTTGATGCCATGTTGGCTCAACAAATGTTCGTGCCGCTCATGACAGAGCTAAAAACACTCATCCGAACTGTCAGTTAGCCTGGCTGGCCAGTTCTTTCTCGTGCTCTTCCGCTTTTGGCGCCCGCTTGACGAGTTTGCCATCTTGCTCAACAAAATCTTCTTTAATGTTTTCGAACGCCCGTTCAAAAATCTCCATAAAGTCGTCCCCATAAATATTGCGGACGATGCACATCATTTCTAAAATTTCAGGAAACTTACCATATAACTCGCGTAACGGCAGCGCCCCGTTAAAGACGGCATTTCTTGTTGGGTCGTATGTCTCCATCAATTTCATCAGCACTTCTTCGCCTTTTTCCGTCAGCTCAATGTACGTATTGCGCTTATCATCTTGTTTTTTAGAAAACGAAAGCAACCCTTTTTCTTCCAACTTCTTCGAGAAATTAAATGCTGTCGAGACGTGCATCACACCAAACTTGGCGATTTCCGAAATGGAGGCGCCTTTAAAATGGTACGCAATCCATAAAATATGGTGTTCGTTAATGTTCAAGTTAAACGGTTTAATCCATTGTTGCCAATCTTTTTCAATCGATTTCCACAGCGCCTTGCTCAGCTGGGCGATCCGTTGGCTAAATAACATGGCCTCTTTGATGGAATAATGTTGTTCCGTCGATTTCATCGTTCCACCCACTCTTCCCTCACCGTATTTTTTACTTTCTATTATATCAATAAAACAAAAAGGAATAAAGACAAAAATATTTATTTTTATAATTTTTTCTGCATATTCATATTAGTAAGTATAAAAGCGCTTGCTGCATACAGGGGGAGAACATAATGATGTATATACAATGGCTGTTTGCTGCTGTTGGATTCTTATTTTTCTGTTTTTTTATAAACGCGTTTGTTTCCTTATGGAAAGCGCGGGCGTATCCGCCGAAAGCGCTGTTGAAAGAGCAGGCAGTGCGCTATATTGGAATAGCGTCCATTTGTCTGCTCGTTGCCTGGCTTCTCGGCTACGCCTAGCACTTATTTGAATTTTCACATAACAGAAGGTAGTAACCAGGCTAGCAATGGGCTTTTTTTGCCTACCCACTTTGATAGCAAAAAACCCGACCAACAATGATCGGGTTTTTTGCCGTTTACACGTGCGCTGTGACGTTCATCCGTCGGAAAATCGATGCCACGATCGGATAGACGATGACCATCGCCACCGTGTTCAACGCCGCAGCTGGCAGCACAACGGTGACAAACAGCGTCGAAAACGCCGCTTCACCTGGCAACCCGACGATCAAAAGCACCGCCGTCAAAAACACCACACCGGAGATGACGGTGCCGACAGCCGTCAGCACCGCGGCTCCGATAACCGTTTGGCTATATTTTTTCAGCAATGTCACTAGGGCAAACACAACAAAGGCGGTGATGATTTTATCGATCACATTTGGCAGCTGCCCGCCCGGGAACGTCGTCGTCATTGCCGAGATCAAGCCGGTGGCGACACCGACAATACCAGCCGCTTTAGCACTTGGAAACAACAAAATTGCCAAAAACATCATCGCCAGCATCATGTCCGGCTTCATGCCGGCAAACAACCCGGGAATGACCGCGTGCAGCACAGCTCCGATTCCGACTAACAGCGCCATCGATACTAATGTTCTCACATTCATGCTCATCTCTCCTCTTCTCTCCTCACCTATTCTCTTGCTTGAGAATTTTTCTATCATTATATCACTTTGCAGTATAAAAGTGAAGAAAAAATTTTCAGGCAAAACGGCGACGGAAGTCGTTCATAAATGCCGCGAGTGCCTCGCACGCCTCAAGCGGTACAGCGTTGTAAATCGACGCTCGGCAGCCCCCAACCGATCGGTGTCCACCAAGTCCGACAAAGTTTCGCTCCTTCGCTTCTGCGAGGAATGCCTTCGTCAGTTCTTCACTCGGCAGTGTGAACGTGACGTTCATGAGCGAGCGACTTCCTTTTTCCGCATGCGGTTTGTAAAAGCCTCCGCTTTCGTCAATGGCCTCATACAGCACAGCTGCTTTTTGCTGGTTGCGCGCTTCGATTGCCGCCACTCCGCCCTGTTCTTCAACCCATTCGAGCACGAGCGACAGCATATAAATCGCAAACGTCGGTGGTGTGTTGTATAACGAATTGCTTTTTTGGTGCGTCCGGTAGTCGAGCATCGTCGGCAGCCCATCCGGAATGCGTTCAAGCAAATCGTTGCGGATGATGACGACCGTGACTCCCGACGGGCCAAGATTTTTTTGCGCTCCAGCGTAAATCAAGGCAAACTTGCTGACATCAAACGGCCGGCTCAAAATATCACTTGACATATCAGCAACAAGATCAACCGGCACGTCTGGAAACTCATTCCATTGTGTACCAAAAATAGTGTTGTTGGACGTAATATGGACGTAGGAAGCATCTTTCGGCCATTTCACGTCGTCCAACGATGGAATATACGTGTAGTTCGCCTCCTTACTTGAAGCGACGACCGTCGTCAAACCGATTTTTTGCGCTTCTTTCAGCGCTTTTTCCGACCATGAACCGGTTAAAACATAGCAGCCGATTTTCCCTTCGGTGAGGAAATTCATCGGCACCATCGAAAACTGCAGACTCGCCCCACCTTGCAAAAATAAAATGTCATAGCCATCCGGTACGTTGAGGAGTCGCTTGAGCCGCTCTTTCGCCGCATTGTGGACGGCGTCATATTCCTTGCTGCGATGGCTTAATTCCATCACCGACATGCCAGTGTTCTGGAAGTTGAGCAGCTCCTTTTGCGCCCGCTCGAGTACCGGCAACGGCAGCGCCGACGGGCCGGCGTTAAAATTGTACACGCGTTCCACTGTCATCCCTCACTTTATTCTCCAGGTAGTCCCTTTGATATTATTATCCTAACACGAATTTTTAAAAAAGAAAGGGAATTTTTTGAAAAAGCGCTTTCAAATGATGTCCCCAAAAAAAAAGCCCTTGATTACAAGGACTTTGCTTGCTTTCGCCGCTCGCGCTCCTGACGGATGCGCTCCATATAAATCTCCCCTTCTTTTTCAATGAACGCCTCATCGATTTCCCGCTCGCGCGCTGCTGTTTTCACGGTCATATAACCGCTGAAAATAATACCGGCAACAACTAAGTAGATCCACCACGGCAAGCTAAGCATCTCCATCCCCCTTTTACTGTGCTTGTCTTACTAAACTATACGCACAAGCAGGCAACCGTATGCATAAAGAAAGAGGCGGATATACCGCCTCCAGACTGTTGACAAAATGGGTTTCAGACGAATGTCTGAAACCCATTTTGTTCCATAAATAGACTATGTTTTCAAAAAAAGTGGGTAGGATGGGAAGCCATGCAAAGGAAAAGAAAGGGCGGTGCTTCGCCTTCCATAGGTAATTCGCCAGTTTTTTTAAATTCATGGCAGCACAAACAAGCATCGCCTGCGCCTCATTTTTTTCCAATCCCCGGTAATGCGTCCAGCGCAGACCATGCTTCTCTTTCATATCGGCGAAATCCCGTTCAATCGTCTCTTTTCGGAGGGCATAGAGTTCCCGGTATTCCGGAACATACCGCAAATGCTCTGCTTCTTCATAGTAGTCCTGCCATACGTGGCGAGTGACTACTTTGGTGTAGCTCTTGCTTTGCGTGCACTGATGAAGATACGGACAGCTTCGGCACACCGCCGGGTCCGATTTGTATTCCCGGTACCCTTCCCGATTCGTAGTAGAGTAAGATAGAACTTGATCATTGGGGCATAGATAACAATCAAAATATTCGTCATACACAAAATCTGATTTCCGAAAGAATCCATCTTTTGTTTTCGGGCGAGTGTACGGCCAAATCGGCTTTACCCCTTGTTCGAGTAAATACTTGGCAATGGCAGGAGTTTTATATCCTGCGTCTACACACACGGCTTCCGGACATGATTGGATTTCCCGTTTCACTCGTTCGAACAGCACAAAAAACGCTTGACTGTCATGGACGTTGGCTGCCGTCACGTAGGTCTGTAGAATCCATCCGTTGCGATCACAAGCTGTATGATACGAATAGGCAAACACTCGCTCCCGTTCATTTTTCACCAACAGTCCGCTCTCCGGATCCGTTTTGCTTACTTTTACTTCCCGTTTTTTTTTTTCTCAGATGGCAACGGCGATTTTCCATGAGCGATCCGATCCCGTTCGATTTCTTTTTCGAGTTCCTGTTGGTAGGCTTTGGCTTCGACTTCTGCCATTTCCGTTGTAAACTTCTTTTTTATTGGCGCTTGCTTTGACATGAGTGGAGTCTACGTACAAGACACTCGAATCTACCAATCCGTGTTCAAAGGCTTCTTTTAAAATCCGTGAAAAAATTTGATGGAATACATCCGTTCCAGCGAAACGACGCGCATAGTTTTTACTTGGCGTCGAGTGATGAGGAACGGGATCATGAAGACTAAGTCCTAAAAACCAACGGTAGGCGACGTTGGTTCGGATTTGTTCGACGGTTTCACGCATGGAGCGAATCCCAAATACATACTGAATCAAATACATTTTAAACAACATCACTGGATCAATGCTCGGACGTCCATGATCAGGAGAGTAGAGATCTTTCACCACATCATAGATAAAAGAAAAATCAATGGCCGCATCCAGCTTTCTTACCAAGTGATCCTCTGGAACCAGATCATCCAGTTTCACCGTGGTTTCGGTATAGCGCCCATCTTCTTGGTGTGGCCGAAGCATCGTTCCTTTCCTCCATTTCTCCCTCGTCTTACCTTCATAATAAAACAGCTTGTCGACTTTGTCGACAAGCTGAGAGGCGGATATACCGCCTCTTTCTTCGGGACAACGCTTATGCTCGTCTCGTTTTTTCTTTCCCCTTTGCTTTCCTCCTCTGTCATCGCCGCTCGTTCGAGCCTTCTTTCAACTATGTTGGAGAATTGGGATGATTTCCATGATCGGTTCGATCCCGTCTCATCCCTCCTATCCCTGTAGCTATTTCTCATTACCCGCTGTCTTTGGCGCTGAAACAGCCAAAAACGCCGGCTTGTAAAATGAACGGTTGTCAAGGGCAAAAATGCGCTCGGTAAACTCGCCTGGCTTCACTTTTTCCAGTGCACGGTCGATCATATTCATCTTCGCATCTAAATTATCAATATAATGAAGCACTTCCGCCTCTTTGACAAGCGGCGGCTTCGGGCTGCCCCACTCCGCTTTTCCGTGGTGCGACAACACGAGATGTTGCAAAATGACGACCTCTTCGCCTTGAATGCCGAGCTGTTCAGCCGCCTTGCTAATTTCGCTGACCATGATTGAAATATGACCGAGCAAATTGCCTTCAAGCGTATACACCGCCGATACTGGGCCGGACAGTTCGATCACTTTGCCAAGGTCATGCAAAATAATGCCGGCATAAAGCAAGTCTTTATTGAGCGACGGATACAAGCGAACGAGCGCCTCAGCGAGTTCGAGCATAGAGACGACGTGATACGCCAGTCCGGAAATAAATTCATGATGGTTTTTCGTCGCTGCCGGATACTCAAAAAACGGCGTTTCATATTTTTTTAGCAAATAACGCGTAATGCGCTGAATATTTGGATTTTCCATGGAAAATATGTAATCCATCACTTTCGCCTTCATTTCCTCACGAGTAAGCGGAGCAGTCTCTAAAAAATCATCAACACGCACCGCTTCGCTCGGATGGGCGGGGCGGATCGAGCGGATGCGAAGCTGCAGTTTGCCGCGGTAATTATGAATATCACCGACCACTTTGACAATGCATTCCGGCGCGTACCGTTCCTCATCGTCAGGAGACACATCCCACAGCTTTGCTTCAATGTCGCCGCTTTTATCTTGTAAAATTAATGTTAAAAACGGCTTGCCGTTGCTGGCAATGCCTTTGGTTGCTGATTTAATGAGCAAAAACAAATCGACTTGTTCCCCGACTTCATAATGAATAATGCCTTTCGCCACGTTTGTTCTCCTCCGTTTCTCTTTACGTACCCTTTAGTATATCATAACGGTCGAACCGCAAAAAGAAAGCCTTGCCGACTAGGCAAGGAAACCGGGCTCCATCGTCTCTTTACACCACTTATTTTTTTGTCAGCTGAACGGCTTGTTTCATATCTTTGAAAATATTCATCCGCCCATACATGAGCACACCGCCGCGATACACTTTCGCGCCGATATAAATGAGCACAGCAATCGTCGCTAATAACAAGGCAAAACTGAGCGCTACTTCCCACATCGGTACTGAAACGAGACCGACGCGCAAAAACATGAGCATCGGGGTGAAAAAAGGAATGAACGAGGCACCAATGATAAACGCTGATTCCGGCATATTCAATCCAGACATGGCGATCATAAATGCGACGATAACCAATATCATTGCCGGGGTAATCGCTGACTGCACATCCTCCACACGGCTGACGAGCGAACCGAGCACAGCAAATAACACCGCATACAAGAGATAACCAAGCAGGAAGAAAATGAGCGCATACACCCATATCGACATCGACACATTGTCAAACCCTAGAAAGCGCCACAATTCCTGACCGTTCATTTTGAGAGCGGTGAACCCAACAGCAAAGAAAACGAAAAACTGTGTCAAGCTGACAAGCGCCACGCCGATAATTTTGCCAAACAGATGTTGAACGGGAGAAACACTCGACACTAAAATCTCCATCACACGCGACGATTTTTCTGTCGCGACTTCGGTAGCCATCATACCTCCGTACATGAGGACAAACATATACATTGCGAACAGAAGGACGTAAACAAGTGAACGCGCTTGGTTCAACTCCTCTTCGGTTTTCGCGTTTTCTTCTAGCGCCACCTTTTGAAACGGAACTGGTTGGTAAAGCACGGCCATTTGTTCCTCTGTGAGGCCGATTTTAGCAGCAGAAAGTGCTGTTTTCAGCTCATTTAACACTCGCTCCAGTTCTTCAGGCGTTCGATTATCTGCAATCGTATTCGCATAATAAGCTGCCTCCGGTAATCCTTCCGCATCCATAGACAATATGAGCAATCCATCCCATTCTCCTTCTTTGACAGCCCTTTTTGCTTCGTCTTCCATATCGGTAATTTTAGTTAACGTGATTTCTTCACGATTCACCTGCTTTTCGAGCGCTTTGTACAAAGATTCCGTACGGTCAATGACCGCGACATGCTCCTGTTCATCGCTGGTGAAAAACTCGATGATCGTCTTAATATTGGCCAATCCGATGATCAAGAGACAGGTAATAGCGGTTGTAATCAGGAACGCCTTCGCCTTGAGCTTTGTCACATACGTATGTCCTAATACAAGCCAAAATTTATTCATACGCAGCACCTACTTTTTCGATAAAAATATCATGCAAAGACGGCTCTTCCAAAGCAAATAGACGCACCGTCACCCGATCTGCGATATGGCGGAAGATAGCTTGCGCTGTCTCTTCATTGGCGATTTGCAATCGCACCCCTTCAGCCGTTTGACTGTATCGAAGGACGCCAGGAAAATCTTTCAATTCTTCAAATGCTCCTTCGCCGCGAATGAGAAGATTTTTCCTGCCAAATGACCGTTTCAACTCGCGCAGCGCCCCAGATACAATTGCTTGCCCACTTCGCAAAATGCATACATGCTCGCACAACTCTTCGACGTGTTCCATCCGATGACTTGAAAAAACAATGGTTGTTCCGTTTCGTTTTAAATCAAGCACCGCCTCTTTCAACAGCTCGACGTTTACCGGATCAAGTCCACTGAAAGGCTCATCTAAGATTAATAGATTCGGTCGATGAAGCACAGCGGCAATAAACTGGATTTTTTGTTGGTTGCCTTTCGACAACTCCTCAACCCGCTTGTTGGCGTAATCACGGATATGAAAACGCTCGAGCCAGCGATTGATTTCTGGGACAATATCGGCCTTTTTCATTCCGCGCAACCGTCCTAAATACAAAAGCTGCTCTTGCACTTTCAACTTCGGATACAATCCGCGCTCTTCCGGCAAATAACCGATCAGATGACTTTTAGAGTAATCAATCGATTCTCCTTGCCACCGAATCGTGCCTTCTGTCGGCAATAGGAGCCCTAAAATCATCCGAAAGGTCGTCGTTTTTCCCGCTCCATTTGCCCCAAGCAATCCAAACATTTTCCCTTCTGGAACCGTCAACGTCAAATGATCAACAGCCGTCGTCTGACCAAATCGCTTCGTCACATCAATGATCTCTAAACTCATCCACATTCCCCCAAAATAAAATGAAATTTCCACCCCTATATATAACGTCTACCACCTAAAAAAAGTTTCAACCACAAGCAGGAATTTTCCTTATGACTCGCTAATGAAAAAGAAGTGAATCATGATTCAGCGAAGGGAGATGTTCACATGCCGACGTATACGTTGACCGCTTTTGAACGTAACGGAGAAAAGTTGCTTGATGAGACATTTGAAGCTGCCAATGATGAGGAAGCAAAAAAAATCGGCGAACAAAAGCTTCGCGAGCGCGGCTGTTTTGATAAAACCCACCGCTGCGTCAACGCGAGCGGCAAGTTGATTTTGTTTCACCGCTAAGCAAAACACCCCGGAACGCCCGGGGTGTTTTCATTTAACCAAAAATGGCTTCCATGATTTTTAGTTTTTCTTCTGTGTATTCCATAAAATGTTCGTTGTACACTTTTGGCTCTTTTGGATTCGCTTGGCGGGTGATTTTCCTTGTTTTCGGGTCGACAAATTTGCTTGACGCCCCGCAGCCGAGTCCGATGATCGACTGCTGCTCTTCCATGATCATAATATTGTAAATGCTCTCATGTCCTGGCAAGGCGTAACCGACATTTTCGAGATTGCCGAGAATATTTTTTTGTCGATACAAATAATACGGCACATAACCATGCTTGCTCGTCCACTCTTCGGCCGCTTTCATCATCGCTTGTATTTCTTCACGGTCGGCGACTTTATACTTTTGTTTGTTTTTCGTCATTTCTGAGGCCCGCTTGAACGATAGCGTATGAACGGTGAGCGACTCCGGCATGAGCTGTTCTGTCTCGGCAAGCGTATGCGTAAACTCCGGCAGCCCTTCGCCAGGCAGACCGATAATTAAATCCATATTAATGTTGTTCATCCCCATTTTTCGTGCCAAGTGAAACTTGTTGATCGTTTCTTCAACGGTATGATGGCGGCCGATCGCTTTTAACGTCTCTTGAATGTATGACTGCGGGTTGATGCTAATACGATCGATCTGCCATTTTTTCAAGACGTCGAGCTTTTCAGGGGTAATGGTGTCTGGTCGTCCGGCTTCGACTGTAATTTCGCGGACGCGGTCGACATCCGGAAACACCTTATACATATGAGCGTATAATTGGTCCATCTCCTCAGCTGTAATGCTCGTCGGCGTCCCGCCGCCGTAATAAATCGTTGTAATCCGGATACCGCGTTCACGCAAAAAGCGGCCGACCGCTTCCATTTCGTAATGAAGCCCGGCTAAAAAGGCGTCAACCGACCCTTGGCGGCCGTTGATCGCGTACGCCGGAAACGTGCAATAAGCGCATTTCGTCGGACAAAATGGAATGCCGATATAAATGCTCACTTCATGGGACAAATCGTACAAATCCGGCACAACCGTGAGCTGGCGGTCAACGATCGCTTGCATTAGCTCAATTTTTTCTTTTGTTACTAAATATTCTTCCGCTAGCTTCTGATGCGCCTCTTCTTTCGTCATCCCGGAACGCAGCAGCTGATGAAGCAGTTTCACCGGACGGACCCCGGTTAAAATGCCCCATGGCTGAATGATGTTGGTATAGCGTTCAAGAAGCGTTACATACACATGGAAGATGGCGTTTTTCAACCGTTTTTCACGCGCTTTCCCGTCCGCTCCTATTGGTGCATCATACTCATACGTAGCTTCCTCGACGCGCCCGGTCGCCTTGTCGACAAGCATTCCGGAAACGGTGATGCGACCGTTTTCGTTAACGGTAAACGAAACGGAGGCATCCGCTTCAAGAAGCGACGCAAACGAAAGCACAGGCGATTCGAAAAACAGCTCGGTTATCACTTCAAGCGGACGCTGAAACCGTTCAGGATTCGGCAGTCCTTGAATTTCGATACGCACGTTCATCACCTTTTCTGTCAAACTTCTTTCAGTGTACAGAACTGCTGTTTCCCTCGTCAAGCGGAAGAATACACCTCCTTCGCTGCCCTTTGTGGAAAGGTGCCGCTTCAAACGAGCGATATAAATTCTGAACAGCTCATTTTTCTTTGAGAAGTAAAATATATTGTTTCATGCGCATAGACAAGAAAAAAGGTGTCCCTCTTCTTTTGGAACACCCTCCCTTGCCCTTTACTGTTTCGTTTTGAGCTTTTGCAAAAACTCTATTCGTTGTTGTTTGCGGAAATGTTCCTTCACCATGTAAGCGACGCCGAGCTGTTCGTTTGAGCGCGTCACCCAATCGGCTGCCCTCTTCACCTCGACCGGTGCATTGCCCATGGCGACGCCAAGCCCAGCTGCCTCAATTGCCGGCAAATCGTCAACACCATCGCCAATCACTACCGTTTCTTTGAGCGATACACCGATATGTTGAGCAAGCCGACGCAGTCCAGTGAGCTTAGATACCCCTTGCGGGACAATTTCCATTTTTCCGTTCGGATGCATAATCATATCAATGGATGGAACAGATTTTGCCAGCACAGCTGCGGCCTCATCTCGCTCCTCATCCTCGGCAAAATAAACATCGATTTTCGGCACGGCCACCGGTTCATCGATCAGCACATCGCCGAGTGAATCAACAAACTGGGTCGGGTAGAAAAATGGGTCGCTTGACGAGAGCACCGTCTGTACGACGAGATTTTTTTTCACTTTTTTCCGGTTACCGAGTGAATACCGCTCATGCATAAGACGAATATTGCAGTTAAAGTTTTCTAAAATTTGCACGATGTTAAACGTCCGCTCTTCAGGAATCACCGCTTCAAACAGTTTGTCATCAAGCGTTTTGCCGATCATCGCCCCTTGAAAGGTGATGAGCATCCCATCAAGTCGCAGTGCTTTTGCCACCTTGCGGGCGGAGAGCAAATTGCGACTTGTCATTAACGTGACGTAAACTCCTTTTCGCTTCACATAGGCGACCGCCTCTTTCGTTTCACGTGGCAGGCGGCCGTTATTTTTCAAAATCGTTCCATCAATGTTGAGTGCTAACAGCTTATAATACACGGCTGTCTCCCCCTTTTGTCTGTGCCTCGTTTTCCGTCAACTAAAGCCGCCTCTTCATCTGCTAGCGGCAGCTTTGCATTTCTTATCATTCTCATGACTATGACAAAACGGACAAAAAAAGAACACCCGACCGGGTGTTCTTCCCTATTTTTCTTCCATCAACGAACGATGCAACTCTTCGAGCGGTTTCATCGCGATTTGTTGGACTTCGGCAATCGTCATGCTCATTTGTTGTTCAAGCGCCATTAGGCGAGCTAGTTTCGCATTTTGTTGAGCGAGTGCCATCGCCTTTTGCGCCTGTTCGATTTCATCGGGCAAAATGGCTGCTCCGCGCATTTGTTTTTCGTGAAGCCGAAGCTGAATGTCGCGGAAATTCGCAAACATCTGATAGGCCGTTTCATCACGACGGACATCTTCGTACGCCTGTTTCAATTGCTGAAATGGCTGGCTCGCCCGAATTGCCTGCTCAAGCTGTCTGGCAAGTGCGTGAAGAGATTCAGACATGAAAAGGATCCTCCTACATCAATATTGTTCACGTTCTAACGTATGCGCCGGCGGTCGGCGATATGCCTCCAGCTACAGCCATAAGCCGATGATTCCTTGAACGGCGCCGATCATTGCGCCAAGCAAAGCGCCCAAATACGTAATCATTTTCAGCTCGCGGCGGGCGATCGATAAAATAATCACCTCTAATCGCCTCAGTGAAAACGACTCAACTTGATTGCGGACAATGTCCGCCAATCCGAGCTTCCCCACGATTCCCTCGATCTTATCACTGAGCGCATGGATCGCTGCGTTCGCTGCTTGCGGAACGAAGCGGTCGAACAGTTCTCGTTCATACGGAGCGATCAGCTCGGCGAGCGGACGGTCGAGCCAGTCATTGTTTCGCACAAGACCACGGGCGGCGGCGCTCACCGTCTCCTTGATGCGCTGGCGGCCGATCATCTCTTCGACCGCAGCTAATGGATAGCTGATCCATTTGTTCCATTCCGTCCAAAGAAGACGGGCTAACATCGCCCTTGTACCGGCATGGCGTAAAAATTTGCCAAGCTCTGACTGCACTTTATCGACGAAATTAACATTGCCGAGCAACATTTGCATCATACCTCCGACCATCCCTCTCTCTTGAAAAAAACGGTCGATCATGCCAGCAATCTGCCGCTTCCCTTCTTCGCTGCTGAAATAGTCGATCACCCGGTCGGCCAAGTAGTCGGCCAAGCTTTCAATGCGTGATTCCATCGTTTCTTTCAGTTCCGGCGACAATAGATCGCGAATGGGCCGCAGACGCCATGTTTCACTCCATTGTTCATACGCCCGCCCTGCTTGCTTAGCTGCCAGTTCACTAAGCCATTCATCCGGCGCATGAACGCCAAGGCGTTCAAGCAGCTGTGCCGGCGTTTCCCGACGTGAAAGCCATCGTTTCAACCATTCGCGCCCCCAATCGGCCACCTCTGCGACGAAGACGGGATCCGTAAGCTTACGCCGCAGCCCTTCCGGCGTCACTAAATGCTCAACGACTGTTTTCCCGAGTTGCTCGGCAAGTTCTCGCCTCCGTTTTGGGATCAAACCGGGAGTTAGCGGCAGTCGCTTTCCAAATATGTATATCGGCTCATACGGGCGAAACAACATGACGATAGCGATAAAATTCGTCATCCCGCCAATGAGCGCCCCGACTGCCATCATAAACAACAAATAAACGAACGTGTTCATCGCCTTCCCCTTTCGTCTGTGCCGCTGTCACCAAACGGCAGCCCTCATCATACGATACGATATAAACGTTTGCCTAATTTTTCATTATAGAGCTTGCCTGATGAATGCGCAAATGAGGGACTGCGATGAGCGAACAACGAACCGTTGCAGTGTTAACGGAAATAACGGAAACAACTGAACAACCATCGTTTGGCTCTATTCATTGTTTTTGTGAGGAATTAGCGCAGTGCGCAAAAGAGCGCGGCCTCTTTTTTTACGTCACATCGCCGTCGCTTTATTTGCAACGCATCGGCTACCAGTGGATTGGCGGCGAATGGATGAAACGGGACGTGCCTCCAGCTGACGTCATCTACAACCGGCTCCACTCGCGACAATCGGAACATTCCCCTTTGTTTGCTGAATTGCTCACCCGGCTTGCTGTAGAAGGCGGATCGATGTTCAATCATCGTTTTTTGCACAAATGGGAAGTGTACCGCTACTTCGAGCAACATGAGTACTTGCATCCGTATTTGCCAAAAACGGCGTTATGGAGCAATGAAGATACGCTTGAAGCCTTTCTCACCGCCTTCCCATCTGTCTTTCTTAAACCGATCCACGGCAGCCAAGGGCGGGGAATTTTCCGTCTTGAACGTTCGGACGGCACCATTCGCCTCCGTCATTCCACTTCCGCTTCGACAACCACATACAGCTCGATAGATACTTTAGTTTCCGCTTTGCGACGTCGAACGAAGGCTCCAATGATCATTCAGCAAGGACTGGAGATCCACACGATTGACGGCCGACCGGTCGATTTCCGACTCCTTTGCCATCGCGTCCGCAACAATCATTGGCGCGTCACCTCAGCGGTTGCCCGTGTGGCGCCGCCCGACCAGTTTGTCGCCAACCTCGCTCGCGGCGGGGAACTGATGGCGATCAATACGGTATTGAGGGAATGGTATACGGCGTCAGACGCTTTCCAACAAAAACAACTTCTCAAAGAAATTGCGATGGAAGCAGCAACCGTGCTGGCGCTTGAGGCGGAAGGGTTATACGGGGAGTTGGGCATTGATCTCGCCATCGATGTTCATGATCAGCCATGGATCATTGAAGTGAATACAAAGCCGTCGAAACAAACGGATATGACGTCCGCTCCACAAACTGTTCGCCCATCGGCGAAAGCGATCATCGAGTATTGTTTGACATTGATGGAGGAAAAGGAGTGAACGATGTTGATTTCACTCGGTTTTGTCACTCTTGACGAACAACAAGAGCTCACATATTTTACCGAGGTGGCCAAACGCGCCAATCACTATGGCATTTCGGTTTATCGTTTTTCGCCACTAAATATCGACCCACAGACAGAACATGTTCACGGCTTTGTCTTTCAGCCGGAGACGAACGAATGGATGGATGCCGTTTTTACTATTCCGCCGTTTTTATACGACCGCTGCTTTTACGGTCATGACGACCGTTCAAAAAAAGCAAAACCGATTATGCATTGGCTGAAACAGCGACCTGATTTAGTCTTTTTAGGCTACGGATTGCCGGGCAAATGGGATGTGTTTGAATCGCTTTCTACCCATCCGCTTTTGTCAGCGTATGTACCGCCTACTGTTCGCCTTGAACACACCGATGACATACTCGAGCTTCTCCGCCATGAACAAGCCGTCGTCGCCAAACCGATGCACGGTTCCAGCGGGCGCGGCATTTACGTTATTCAAAAACAAGGAAAAACGTTATCCGTCCAAGACGGGCTCGGTCAAGAACGGGCGGTCATTGCACGCCGGAGAGAGCTTGAGAAGCTCGTTACCTCTTTGAACCGCCGCGATAGTTATATGCTGCAGCCTCTTCTTTCGCTGTCCACCCCGGCACACGAACCGTTTGATCTCCGCTTTTTATTGCAAAAAGATGAAGGCGGCCGTTGGGTCGAACGGGTACGGGCTGTGCGAGTCGGACGTCCGGGAACATGGGTAGCGAACATCCGATCTGGCGCCGATATTCGACCGTTTGCCGATTGGCTCGATTACCTGCCTTCTCCAAAGCGCGTCTTAGTCCTTGATGGCATCGAAACGATCATCCGCACACTGCCAACTTATATCGACAACGAATTCGGCTCGCTGTTTGAGATTGGCTTAGACCTTGGCGTGGCTGACAACGGGGCGGTCTGGATTTTGGATGTGAATTCGAAACCGGGAAGAAAAGTGATCAACATTCTCCCACCCGAGCAGCAAAACGCGATCTATGAAGCACCGCTCCGCTACTGTTTGTTTTTAGCAAGCGGGGTGAATAGCCGATGACTTATACGTTAATGATTGACGAAACAGGAGAAAACACGGTCACCTTGCCGGCTTCAGTTCAAGCGTCTGGACAAACGGCAGCTGCGTTTGGCAGCCTGCTTGTCCCATGCCGAATTGTATCCTCTTCCACACTCACTGACTGTGTGATCATAACAAGTGACGTCGCCCGGCGCCTATCCATTCCATTTGCCGCTAACGTTCATGTCTTTTTGACTGCAGAAGCCGTCCATTTCGGCCCGCTTGTCGGCATTTTGACCGCTGGGTTCACCAAGTCGCTCCATCGCCCTGTTGGAAGCCGGAGCTTCTTTTTCGCCAAGTTGTTGGCGCAAGAGAAGCAAGTCGGTGGATTTGCCTTTTTGTTCGGCACCCCCCATATCGATTGGGAAAACGGAACGGTCAACGGCTATTTTTATACAGAACGAGGCTGGGAACGCCATACGGTTCCATTGCCAACGGTCATTTACAACCGCCTGCCAAACCGGCGCATCGAAAATAGCGAAATGTTTCAAACGGTCACCGAGACACTGCAAACCGCCTATGGCATTCCGGTCTTTAACGGCCATTTTTTTAACAAATGGGATATTTACCGCCGGCTTGCCGCCCATCCTGAAGCACAACCATATTTGCCAGCGACATCCGCACACATCACAAAGCAGACGATCGAACAGTTTCTCACCCGCTACACGGAAGCATACGTGAAACCGGCTGATGGCAGCCTCGGCCGCGGCATCTATCATTTGACGAAAAAAAACAATGTCTACGAATGCCGCTCTCGCGACGAACAAGGAGAAACGAAAACCGCCGTGTTTCCAACTGCCATGGCGCTATGGCATCATTTACTCACCGACGCGCCGCTTCATCGCTATGTCATTCAGCAGGCTGTGCCGCTCATGACCGTCAATGGTCGACCGACGGATTTTCGCGTCCACACCAATAAAAACGAATACGGCCAATGGCAAGTGAGCGCTATCGCGGCCAAAATCGCCGGAAGACAAAGCATCACCACTCATATGAACAGCGGTGGAATCGTCAAAACGCTCGAAGAAATTTTTCCGGACACTGCTCAGCGAAACAACATGCTAACCCGCCTGAATCATGTCGCTCTCACGCTTAGCCGGTGCCTTGATGAAACATCAGAAACATTGATCGGTGAAATTGGCTTTGATCTTGGTGTAGATAAACAAGGGGAAATTTGGATGTTCGAAGCCAACTCCAAACCAGGACGTTCGATTTTTCAGCACCCAGGGCTCAAAGAAGCCGATGAGCGCACGGTATTGCTGCCGCTCGCTTATGCTGTCCACCTAAGCAAAACAGCCATCACCGAACCAGAGGCGCTTTGGTCATGATCACAATCGGCTTCCGACGCGACACCGGTGAGTGGGTTTGCAAGGAAAGGAAGGGACTTTACCGATTTGGCAACGGTCAGCTCGCCTTCGCCGCTTCTCTTCCTGATCTCACGTTTGCTGTCCGAACGAAAGGCAGACGGGTCGGGCCGCTTGTCGGTATTTTAGTGAGCGAATCATCTATCCCTGCCTTGCTTAGCAGGAAAAAGCGATGGCTTGAGACAGTCATTCGCTCGATCCATGCCGACGGTGGCATCGCCATCGTCAGTGCGGCCACCAGCATCGGTGAAAAAACAGTTTCCGGCTATGTATTCGTCCCGTCGCTTGAGCGTTTTGTTGAAGCACTCACTCCGTTGCCAGATGTCGTCTACAATCGAATAAAAAGCTGGAAAGAAGAACAAACCGAGCCGTTTCAAACCGCAGTCGCCCGGCTTGCCGCCCATAACATCCCGCTCGTCAACCGCTCCTTTTTCCGCAAATCGGACGTTTACGACGCATTGCGGACTGATCGTCGGCTTTGGCCGTATTTGTTGCCGACTGCACTTGTTGACAAGGTGGACGATGTACGCGCCTGGCTTGATCAATACGGTTGCATCTATGTAAAACAAGATAATGGGTCAAGAGGAAGTGGATTGTTCCGCCTCACCGCTTTGCCTGGGGCGGCGGTTGTCTGCGAATCCCCCCGCAGCCAAAAACGGCTGGAGTCGCTCGATGAACTGGCACCGCTTGTCCAATCGTGCCGTTACATTGTTCAAGCAGCAGCGGACGCCGACACATGGAATGGTTGCCGCTACGATTTGCGCGTGCTTGCTCATTGGCAACACGACCGCTACACAATTACCGGCATCGGTGTCCGTCTTGCTAGGACACAGTCAGTGACAACCCATGTCTTTCATGGTGGAACGGTGTTGCCATACACAGAAGTCAAAGAACGTATCGATGAACAGGAGCTCGAGCAGCTGATTGCGCTGAGCGGAAAGCGGCTCAGCGAGCGATTCGGCTTTGTCGGAGAGTTTTCCGCTGACATCGGCGTCAGTCGTGAGCGGCAGCTGTACATTTATGAAATCAATGCCAAACCGATGGTGTTTGATGAGCCGGAAATTGAAATGCATCGGCTCAGGAGGCTCAATCAGCTGTTTGCCGAATTAGCTCATCTTGCGCCATAGCCAAAAACTCACTGCTGTATCGAAGAGCTTGGCGAAACACTTGGCTGACTGCCTGTTTGGCCGCGCCATCCAGTCGTCCACTAATGTCCTGGCATAACTTTGCCTTTTCCCATTCTGCCTCAGCAAGAGATTGCAGCAAGTCAAAACGGCTGGTCTCCACTTCTTTTCTCTCTCTTCCTTCACCGCATTGTACATCAACGCCAGCCACTAAATAGTGCACATATTGCCAGAGTTGCCGTTGCCGCCGCGCCTCATCTAAGTAGCTAGTCCATGTTGGCTCGTCCTTTCTGATCTCGGCAAGCTGCCTCGCCTTTTTCTCAGCTACGATGGTCGTTTTGATCAACTTTTGAATGGGAACGATCATGCCATATCACTCCTCCTCGCTTGTTCTGCTCTATCCATATGAAGCCAGCGGATAATGTATGCCGATTCCGCACAAACTAGAAAAAACAATGAGGAAGGAGCAAGACGATGGAACGGAAAGAAGCCGGACGCCAAGACGCTTTATACGAAGGCCGCGATGAGTATTATATGGATATCGACCGCATGATTAATGAAGGGATGGCCGGCGGTAATGTGTACGGCCACGATGATGAGGTGAATATCGAAGAAGCGCGCGACCTTGTAAAAGAGGAACCGCCTTATGAAGCAGGCGATTGACCGATGAGCCGATTTTCCCTCCGCCGGGAAAGTCGGCTTTTTGTTATAATGAATGAAAAACGATAGAAAGGGTTGCGCCGCGATGTTAAAGGAGCTCGAGTCACTTTATGAAGGGGATATCGTCATTAACGGCCAGCCGGAACACCCAGAGGCATATGAATGGTTTTACACCGCCGATGGCGATGAAATCGGCATCGCCAAACAGCGGTTAACGAAACGAGAACGGCGATTGTTAGCGCTGTTTTTGACTCCAACCGAACATCGTCGGGAACGTGAAAGTGAAGAGGAGCGAGTGTGGAAACGGTGGATGGAAAACGGTGACCCGTCAGCGCCTGCCATGTTGACCACCCCGTACTGCCGTCTGATTCACTTTACCGTCAATCAGCCGATCACAAATAAAACCGAGTTTGCCGAAACGATCCACAACTTGTTTGAGTCCCCGATAACGATCGTTTGGGACAAAGACAAGAACGGACTAATCATCGAAGCCAAGCAAAAACGGACGGCTGAACTGCCCTTGCTGGCGGAAATGGCTGACGCGCTCGCCGCCGATTTTTACACTACGATCCATCTATTCATCGGCCCGGTCCGCCCTGTCGATGATCGATTACACGAGTCGTTTCTCCTCGAAAAAGAATGTTTTTCCGCCGCTCGTCGCTTTTGGCCGAAGCAAACGGTGTATGAGTGGGAAGATGCCATTCCACTTCCTCTCCTTAGCGCTGAGAGCGATGATAAGACCGACCGAATCTTATCGTTCCTTGATCAATTTGATGAAGATGAAATACGAGCGATGGAGACATTTTTACAATGCAATTTAAACGTCTCCATGGCGGCGAAAAAACTATACATGCACCGAAACAGTTTGCAATACCGGATCGATAAGTGGACGGAGCAAACCGGTATTGACATCAAGCGATTTAAGGGAGCAGTGGCGATCTACTTAGCTATTTTGCATCGCCGCCTTACTTAACCGCTGATACGCCATCTCGTCATGTCGCCGAAAACAGGCGGCATTTTTTGTGCACCTTGTCCATTTACGAATGTTCGTATTTTTCTATACACTATTACTATAGGAAAACGATTTCAATAACAGGGGGATTCACGATGGCAGAACTCATTCTTGACCATATTTACAAAATTTACGACAACAATGTCACCGCCGTTAAAGACTTTAATTTACATATTCAAGATAAGGAATTTATCGTCTTTGTCGGTCCGTCCGGCTGCGGCAAATCGACAACATTGCGGATGGTCGCCGGTCTTGAGGAAATTTCAAAAGGTGATCTCTATATCGATGGCAAGCGGATGAACGATGTGCCGCCGAAAGACCGTGACATCGCCATGGTGTTCCAAAACTATGCCCTTTATCCACATATGAGCGTTTATGACAACATGGCATTCGGCTTAAAGTTGCGCAAGTTCCCGAAAGCAGAAATCGACAAACGCGTCCGCGAGGCAGCTCGCATCCTCGGA
The DNA here is from genome assembly GCF_014679705.1 of Geobacillus sp. 47C-IIb. NCBI lineage: Bacteria > Bacillati > Bacillota > Bacilli > Caryophanales > Anoxybacillaceae > Geobacillus > Geobacillus sp. 47C-IIb. The sequence continues at coordinate 2,601,105 of NZ_CP061473.1, read as the reverse complement.
CTCGAACAATACTTAGACCGGAAACCGAAAGCGCTCTCCGGTGGACAGCGTCAACGCGTAGCGTTGGGACGTGCGATTGTCCGCGACGCGAAAGTATTTTTAATGGATGAACCGCTTTCGAACTTGGATGCGAAACTGCGCGTGCAAATGCGTTCGGAAATCGCCAAGCTCCACCAACGTTTGGAAACGACGACGATTTACGTTACCCACGACCAAACGGAAGCGATGACGATGGCAACTCGCCTTGTTGTCATGAAAGACGGCGTCATCCAGCAAGTTGGAACGCCGCGCGAAGTGTATGAAAGACCGGAAAATGTTTTTGTCGGCGGCTTTATCGGTTCCCCGGCCATGAACTTTATTAAAGGGACGCTGCAAGACGGCAAGTTTGTTGTCGGTAACACATCGTTTGGCATTCCGGAAGGAAAAATGAAAGTATTGCGCGACCAAGGGTACATTGGCAAGGAAGTCATTTTAGGGATTCGTCCGGAAGATATTCACGACGAGCCGCTCTTCTTAGAGGCTTCACCGGCAACAAAAATTACGGCTCACGTCGAAGTCGCTGAGCTGCTTGGTGCTGAATCGATGATTTACTCGAACATCGACGGCCAAGAGTTTGTCGCTCGCATTGATGCTCGCACCGAAATTAAGCCGGGTCACCGCCTCGATCTTGCACTCGATATGAACAAAGCGCATTTCTTTGACATCGAAACGGAACGGCGTATTCGCTCTGCAGATGAAAAGTAAGCCCCCATTTGTTTCTATATAGATTTAGTAGGCTCTAGCATTGTGCTAGAGCCTACTCTTTAATAAAACGTACTTCCTCTTCTTGACAATGCGGACAATAAAACAAATGAACACACTCATGATTCGTATATGTGTACGGGTAACCATCAACAAGCTTCATAAGGTCCCCATCCATATACGGACTGTAATCATCAAAATAGTCCGTAATTTTTCCTTGGTCTTCCATTGGCTGCCGGCAGTAGCTGCAATATACCGTTATCTGGCGCAGCCCGTTGCAAAGCGGGCATACATTCATGCTGTTTCCTCCTATAAGATGCTCCTTATTTTACATATTCCCTAATGATAGCAGCGATAAAACGTAAAAAATTACCATATAATCAAGATGAATAACGGACTAAAAACAACTCAAACTATGAGTACCACCAGCAAAAGAGGCACTCGCCACAACACCTATGCTGGCGAAGGCAAAAGCGGGTGGACGTTGGGTTCAGCCAAGCTTGGCAGCACGCCTTACGGCGTGTAGTGCTGGTGCAAATCCAGCCAACCCAGCCATTAAAATTTACAAGAGGAGATGATCAGTTATGGCACGCAACAATAACAATAACCAACTGTTAGTCGCTGGCGCCCAACAAGCCATCGACCAAATGAAATTCGAGATCGCTCAAGAGTTTGGTGTCAACCTTGGCGCTGATACGACTTCCCGTGCAAACGGTTCGGTCGGCGGCGAAATTACGAAACGCCTTGTAGCAATGGCTCAACAACAACTCGGTGGCCAATTCGGTAACGTTCAATAATCATTTCACAGACAACTTCATAATAGATGGCAAAAGAGGATGTCCCAAAAGTGTTCGCATAGCGTTCGCTTTTGGGACACTTTTTTGGATAAAAAAGAAGAAAACCGTTCCTCTTTTGGTATAATAGAGTCACCACAACCCTACCAAAGAAAGGACGGTTTTCTTATGTACATTTATTATAACCGAGATCAACTCATTTTGCCAATGGATCTTGAAATTTTCATTCCCAAACATCATCTTTGCCGGATCGTGGATCTGGCAGTGGAAAAAATGGATCCGGCTCTGTTCGTTTCCCTCTATCCTGGCGGAGGGCGTCCAGCCTATCATCCGAAAATGATGTTGAAAGTCATCCTGTATGCCTACGCCAATCGGATCTACTCCTCTCGCCAAATCGCCAAGCAGTTGAAAGAAAACATTTACTTTATGTGGCTATCCGGCCATCAAACACCGGATTTTCGCACGATCAACCGATTTCGGTCGGAACGGATGAAGGACATCATTTACGAAACGTTTTTCTCCATTGTCGATCTTCTGCGTCAAGAAGGGTTGGTCAAGTTAGAGGATTATTTTCTGGATGGAACGAAAATCGAGGCCAATGCCAACCGATATACATTCGTTTGGCGCAAATCAACGGAAAAGTACGATCAGAAACTGGAGGAGAAATTCCGGAAAATCGTTGCCTCGATCGAACAGGTGACGAAAGAAGATGAAGAGGCGGAACAAGAGGGGGATTTTCAAGAAAAGCTGGAAGCTTCACCGATCACGTCCGAAAGGATCGAAGCCGTCATCGAACAAGTGGAAGAGCGCCTAAAGAAAGAGCCGAAGAATCGTACGTTAAAGAAAGCCAAACGGCAATTGGAACAAGATCTTCTCCCCCGTAAGAAAAAATATGAAGAATACAAAGAAAGATTAGGCGAACGGAACAGTTTTTCGAAAACGGATCCGGATGCCACGTTTATGCGGATGAAGGACGACCATATGAAAAACGGCCAGCTCAAACCGGGGTACAATGTGCAGATTGGGACAGAGAACCAATTCATCACTGGATTTAGCGTGCATCAACGGGCAGGGGATGCCGGATGTTTCATTCCGCATTTGGAGCAATTGGCCGCCTATGGGCGTCCAATGCCTAAACAAGCCATTGCGGATTCCGCCTATGGGAGTGAGGAGAACTACACGTACTGTGAGAAAAAGGAGATAGTCGCCCTGATCAAGTACAACACGTTGGATCGGGAACAAACGAAAGCGTGGGCGAAGGAGATCGGCCGAATCGAGAACATGACGTATGATGAGGAGCTGGATGAGTGGATTTGCGCCAAAGGGGAACGGTTGGTGTTTGTGTATGAACGGAAGGAAACGACCGACAACGGGTACGTTACCGTCAAACGGACGTATCGTTGTACGGCTTGTGCCGGATGCCCGTTTCAGACGGCATGCGCCAAAGGCAAAGACACGAAAACCATCCGCGTTTCCTTGAAAAATCAACAACAACGGCAGGAGATCCGTAAACGGCTGTCCACGGAAGAAGGGGCGGCGACGTACCGAAAACGACAAATCGAAAACGAGCCGGTGTTTGGGCAAATCAAGCACAACCAGCAATTTCAGCGCTTTTTGTTAAGAGGGCTCCCAAAAATTACCTTGGAATGGGGGCTTATTTGTGCTGCTCACAATTTGAGAAAGTGGGCGGCCACAACCGATCCAACAAAGAAAAAACAGGATAAAATTCAGAAATAAGGAGAAATTCCTGCTTCAAAAAAGGAATAAATAACCAAATAGTAAAGAAAAGAAACAGAGGCTGTCCCCAAAAGGTCGGTTTAACGACCTTTTGAGACAGCCTCTCTTTCATCTCACTGTCACATGCCTCCCGCCTGTCCGGCGAGTGGTTGATTCAAAGAGACAAGCACTTTGCGAATGCGTCGATTATCAACTTGGCGAACGGTCAGCGTCAACGGACCGTACTGCAACGTTTCGCCGACTGCCGGAATGCGTTCAAACATTTCAAAAATCCAGCCACCCAACGTACGCGATTCGCTTTCTGGCACATCGATCTTCATCACTTCACAAAATTCGTCAAGCGGTAGTTCGGCGCTGAATTCAAAGCTATGTTCATCGATTTGGCGCACCGTTTTCACCGCTTCGTCATGTTCATCCCATATTTCGCCGACGATTTGCTCGATAATATCCTCGAGCGTAATCAAGCCGGCTGTGCCGCCGAACTCATCGACGACGATCGCCATGTGTACTTTGCTTTTTTGCAGTTCTGGCAGCAAGTCGGACACTTTCATCGACTCGACGACAAACAGCGGCTGGCGCAACAATTCACGGATGCGCACATCGTGGTTTTGTACAAGTTCGCTGAAAAAGTCACTCTCCGATAAAATACCAATGACGTTATCAATATCCCCTTCATATACTGGAATGCGGGAGTACCTTTCTTCCAAAAATACGTCACGAATCTCTTCAATCGGCTGATTCACCTCAACCGCCACCATATCGGCACGCGGTGTGAAAATTTCTTCGACTAAAATCTCATCAAAATCGAGCGAACGTTGAATCAGTTCTTTTTCCTTGTTGTCAATGACTCCTTCTTCTTCACTTAACTCGACCATCACTTTGATATCTTCCTCCGTGACGGCCGGCGCCGTAGCTCCGTTGGTGAACCGTCGGGAAATTCGTTCCCTCATCGCTTGAAACAATGCCGTTACGGGCGCCATGAGTTTCATCAGTCCATAGGCGAGGCTGACATACCGAATCGCAAGCGTTTCTGCCTGCTCTTTCGCCATCGATTTTGGCAAAATGTCACTGAAGACGATGGACAAAATGGTCATCACCGCAATCGAGACAAATAAACCAGTCTGTTCCCCAAGTAGTGAAGCAGCGATATAAATAAACAGCGCAACCGCTGTAATGCTCGTCAGACGGTTGGCAATGGCAAGCGCCAACAATGCACGATCAAGCTGTTCGATCACTGCCTGGAGACGCTGGTTGTGTGGGTGCTCTTCCGCATAATGCTTTAACCGGGCTTTGCTTGCTGATGAAAAAGCCGCCTCGGCTGAAGCAAACAATGCGTTGACGAGCAGGAAAAGAAAAAACCAACCGAACAACCTTAACGGCCACTCTTCCAAAGAATCTTCACACTCCTATAGGAACATGACTATGTTATTCATATCCATTTTTTCACCGAAACATGCCTGTGAAAGCAAAGTTTGCTTCACCGGGCGGAAATGGCTGCACATGTCGTTCGCAGTCGGTTTCCATTCCTTACTTTAAATATAACAAATTTTTCGCCAACTGGCTATAGTTGACGCGTTTCATTTCCATATACATCCAAATAAAAACGCGCCGGGACGCGCCGACGCGTTTTAGGATTCAAGCCAACAAGCTCCTATAAAATACATAAGCACCAACAATGAAGCGATATTCAGCGTAATTGACCACTCAACCATTCATCTTTCCCTCCCGTTCTCATCGTACCATATTAACAAGCGGGAGAAGCGGGCAAAGAAAGAACGTTTTTTGACAGTTTCGTGACAGCTAAAAGAGAGGGACGCCCCTTGACACGGACGTCCCCATTCCGTATGTTCGAGAGATGCTCCCTTCATGCTCAACGGTTTTACCCTAAATACCGGTAATAAATCGTTTTCGCCTCTTGCACGTCTTTTGTACCGTGCACAAGTGCACGGCCGTCACCAAATACGACGAGCCTCTTGTCGCCGATCGAAACAGAGACGAGATATGGGTTTGCTTCAGCTTGAAGCCCTTGACGTCGAAATAACGCTGCCAGTTCATCTAAATCGTATTGCCGACGGGCAGACGGGCGAATTTGCACGGAATCACGCCCACACAACACGGCCGTCTTCGTCTGCTGTTCATAAGAAAGAAACGGATAGGACGGATCATGACCGCACGTCGGACAATTATCTCTTTTCACTGCATCAATGCGAATGGCCGCATATTCGTTCGTCCAAAGATCAAACGAGACGAGCTTGCCGCGTAACGCCTCCCTGTCTTCGACTAAAATTTTCAACGCTTCTGCCGTCTGGTAACTAACAACCATTTGCACCGTCGGGCTAATAATACCGGCCGTGTCGCACGTCAAGCCCCCTTGCGGCACCGTTTCTAGCAGGCAGTATAGGCACGGTGTGCGCCCGGGGATAAAGGCGTAGCTTAAGCCGTAGCTGCCGACACAGGCACCGTAGATCCACGGAATGCTGTATTTATAGGCGACATCATTGATGACCATGCGCGCGTCAAAATTGTCGGTTGCATCAATCAGTAAATGGGGGCGCTGCTCAGCCACAAGCGCCTCCAACTCCTCTGGACCGGCATCCCCGACAATGGCCTCAATCTGGACATCACTGTTTACTTGTTCGAGACGTCGCTTGGCAGCGATCGCCTTTGGCAGCCGCTCTTTCGCATCCCCTTCGCTGTATAACTGCTGGCGCTGTAAATTGCTCCATTCGACGTAGTCGCGGTCAATGATCGTCAATTTGCCAATCCCAGCGCGTACGAGCGCTTCAGCATTGCCCGTGCCAAGCGCTCCAGCGCCGATTAAGACAACATGCTTTTCCCGTATTTTCTTTTGTCCTGCCTCACCGATTGGGGCAAACAATTGCTGTCGGGAATATCGTTCGTTCAAACAACACTCATTCCTTCCATCGGGCTGCTCGCTGACGCATAGCGCTTTTTCGGGATACGCCCGGCTTCATAGCCAAGTCGGCCCGCTTCAATCGCCAGCTTCATCGCTTTTGCCATTTTCACTGGATCAGCTGCACCAGAAACAGCGGTGTTTAGCAACACCCCGTCCGCACCAAGCTCCATCGCCAGCGCTGCATCCGCCGGGCCGCCGATGCCGGCGTCAACAATAACCGGCACAGTCGCTTGCTCGATGATGAAGCTCAAATTGAGCGGATTGATGATGCCTTGCCCTGACCCGATTGGCGACGCCCCTGGCATGACCGCATGACAGCCAAGCTCCTGCAGCCGTCTTGCCAGCACAACGTCATCAGACGTATACGGCAACACGATAAACCCTTCTTCAAGGAGCATTTCTGCTGCCTTTAACGTTTCAACCGGATCCGGGAGCAACGTTTTGTCACAGCCAATCACTTCTACTTTAATCATATCACATAACCCCGATGCTTTCGCTAGCCGCGCGATGCGCACCGCTTCTTCGGCTGTTTTCGCCCCGGCAGTGTTTGGCAGCAGCTTATATTTGCTTAAGTCGAGCTGCTCTAAAAAGTTCGGCTGCTCCGGAGAAAAAATGTTCATCCGCCGAACCGCAAACGTCAAAATTTCCGCTCCCGATGCTTCCACCGCTTCTTTTTGCACATCTAGGCTCGGATATTTGCCCGTTCCAAGCAACAACCGTGAAGAAAATTCATATGGACCGATTTTCAACATCTCAACCGCCTCCCACAAAATGAACGATTTCGACGCGATCGCCATTCGCGAGCGTCGTTATTCCGTACTCATGCTTTTGAATAATGCGGACGTTGACTTCCACAATCGCCAGTTTATTATCAAGCCGGAAATGCGAAAGCAAATCACTAACCGTTTTCACCTCATCGGGCACGGTGATCGTCTCCCCGTTAACGATCAATGTCATTCAATCCCCACCTTTTCTTCTGAATGGCGTGTCAAAGAAAACGGTGACAAATCAACCTCAGGCTCTTTCCGTTCGATTAAGTCGGCCATTAGCTGCCCGGTAATCGCGCTGAGCAAAATCCCGTTTCGATAATGGCCGGCAGCGACAAACACGCCGTGTCGCTCCGGATGTTCGCCGATATATGGCAAACCGTCTTTCGTCTGCGGACGGATGCCGCTCCACGCCCTCACCCATTCTGCCTGTTTGACATCCGGAAGCAGGCGGGCAGCGCGATGAAGCAAATTCATGACCCCGCCGGCGCACACATGCCGGTCGTATGTGCCCGGAGTGGACGTCGCACCAATCAACAGTTGGTTGCCTCGCTTCGGCACAATATAGCAACCGTTTTTGGCAAACACGGTCGCCTGCAACAACGGAACCGGTGTACGCACCATGACGCACTCCCCTTTGACTGGGGACACAGAAAGAGGAAGCCCAAGCAGGTTGCCAAGCTGCGACGCCCAGGCGCCCGAGGCGATGACGACCGCCTCAGCCGAAAATGTTCCATCCGTTGTGTCAAGGTGATGCCCACCGGCGTCTGAACGGATGTTCAATACTTCTGTATACTCATATAAGCGAGCGCCGGCTGATACAGCAGCATGGACGAGAGCAGCAGCCAAATCCGGGGCGCTCACTTGTCCGTCGCCTTCAATGTACATGGCCCCAACAATCGCTTCCATTGCGAGGCGGGGCTCAATCTCAAGCACTTCCTCTTTCGTCAGCCAGCGCACCGGCTGGTCCGTCGCGCTCCAAAATGTATAATGCCGGCGGAGATCTTCCGCCTCTTCCTCCGTTGTCGCTATTTTGATCATCCCTTTTTCGACGAGGCCGATGTCAATCCCCGTTCGTTCCTTCAACTCTTCCGCCAAGGACGGCATAAGGGTCCTGCTTTTTAAGGCGAGCGGCACGAGCGGACTTGGCGTAGAAAATTCTGCTTGTGCTCCGAGCATGCCGGCGGCTGCGCTCGACGACTCACCAGCCATCGTTCCTTTTTCTAAAATCGCGACGCGATACTTCCGTTTGGCAAGCTCGAAGGCCACCGCCGCCCCGATCACCCCACCGCCAACAATGGCAACGTCATAATAATGTATAGTCACTTGATCCTCTCCCCCTTGACAATTTCAGCTAGCCGTTTCGCTTCACTGACCGGATCAGCTGCGAAAAAAATCGCCGACAACACCGCCACTCCCGCTGCCCCCGCTTCTAGCACTCGGCGGGCATTGCCGGCATGGATGCCGCCGATGGCAATGACGGGAATATGTACAGCAGCGGCTATTTCCTTCAGCAAGTCTACGCCGCGCGGAAGCACCCCCGGTTTGCTGGCGGTCGGAAAAATATGGCCGAATAAACAAAAGTGGGCACCGTCCTCTTCCGCCTGCTTCGCCTCCGCCAGCCCATGCACCGAGCATCCGACTGTCAAACTCGGAAATGAGCGGCGGACAGCCCGCACCGGTAGGCTATGGTAGGCGAGTTGCACTCCATGGACGCCATACACTGCAGCCACATCGACGCGGTCATTGACGATGATTTTTTGGGGTGGCACCCCGACACGAAGCAGCGCAGTGACAAACGCGGCAACCTCGCGCGCTGTTTTCTCTTTTTCACGAATATGAATGCAATCGGCGTACGGATGGATGTGCTGACAAATGGCGGCGAACTCATCGGCCGTCTGCCGACCGGTCGAAACGAAATGAAGCGTTCCCATCTAGATCCCTTTCTTTCTACCGTACATCGTTTATAGAAATGTACGGATAATGAATGCCAACATGATAGGAAACAAATAACAAAACGACAAACAAAATAACAAACAGAACGTCATATTTGCCAAACCCGATTTCATAGTAAAACGTGCGCGGGCCGCTGCCTGAAAACTGTTTCGCCTCCATCGCCACCGCGATGCGCTGAGCGCGCCGAATGCTTTGCGATAAAAGCGGAATGGCGTAGCGTTTCACTTTGCTAAACCCTCCACGATTCGGCACGCCGCGTACTTTCAAAGCATAATGCACGTTTTGAAACTCCTCAATCATCATCGGCAGCAAACGGACAGCTGCTAGAAAGCTGTACGCATATTTCGGCTTGAGCTTCAGCTGCTGCATCAGCGAGTAAAATAGATGCACCGGCCGGGTCGTCAAGGAAAAAATTAAACCCAATAGCCCGAGTGCCAAGGCGCGAAACCCAAGATGCACACCGCGCCAAAAGCTCTCTTCCGTAACATGGATGAGCCCCCAGCGAAACCATGTCGTCTTTCCTTCACCAAACATCATCATTGATGAAGCGGTAGAAACAAAGATGAGAAAGAACGGCAAAAACATCCAAACAAGTGCGTTCGCCGAATAACCCGTCCCAAAGCAAAACAAAACAAAAAGGGCGAGCGAGAAATTGATCAGTACGTTCGGATTATGAATGAACAAAACAGCAAAAAAGAGAATAACGAGCACGATCAACTTCAAGCTCGGATTCGTCTCATGAAGCCATGTCTCACGGCGGTGAATCTCCCATTTCATTGCCCGGCTCCTCCTTCGGCGAACGCCAACTCCCGGATACCTAACCGCTCGTCCTGGACAAGTGCTCCGCCTTCAATCACCCAACGTCTCGTCGCAAAGCGGCGGACGATTTGTTCATCGTGAGTGACCATCACAATCGCTGCCCCTTGTTCACGGTACGATTCAAGCATCTCGAGCAAAGCGAACGTATTTTTCGCATCCTGCCCAAATGTCGGCTCATCAAGCAAAAAGAGTCGTTGGCCGGCAACAACGGAGGCAGCCACACTCAATCGACGCTTTTGGCCGACTGACAGCTGGTACGGATGCGTATCTTGTTGGCCGACAAGGTCAAATTCGCGCAAAAGACGGGCGACTGTTTCTTCTGTTTCCTCGCTCGAACGCCCCTCGAGCCGGAGCGAATAAGCGAGCTCATCCCGTACGGAATGGGTGACAAATTGGAACTCCGGATTTTGAAACACAAAAGCGATATGACGATGCAATGGCTGCCGCTGCTTGACATCATCTCCTAACAACCGATAATCTCCTTGTGTACGGATGAGCTGCATGAGTGCGTGCAAGAGTGTACTCTTACCGGCACCATTTCGGCCAGTGACAGCAATCCATTCACCTGCCCGCACCACCGCTTCGGAAACGCTAATTTTCACTTCCCGCTTGCGAAAACCACGAAAATCGCGAAGACAAAGGAGTTCTTCTCCTTCCCGCCACTTCCGCCGCTGTACCCTCCGGTCGTATTCGTCCCAAACGCCCGGATGCCAAATGCCTTCAGCGCTGATGACATCTTTATATTGGGAAAATACTGTTCTTGCCTTGCCATCAGCCATGACTCTTCCATCACGGCCGAGCAGCACAATCCGATCAACAAAGTCAAGGACATGATCGATTTTATGTTCGACGATGATGACCGTTTTATCGCGGCTCACCTTCTTGACAGTTTGCCATACTGCTTTTGTCCCTTCCTCATCAAGCAGTGCGGTCGGCTCATCCAAAAACAGGACCTCCGGCTCAAGCGCAAGCACGGAAGCGAGCGCCAGCCGCTGTTTCATCCCGCCGGAGAGTGTATGAATATCCGTATGCGGTTCGATTGTCAACCCAACTTGATCCAAAAGAGCGCGAATGCGGGCGGGCATCTCCTCGCGCGGTACCCCTCTATTTTCAAGAGCGAATGCGATTTCCTCATCCGCGTACGGCATGCAAAATTGTGCATCCGGGTCTTGAAACACATAGCCCCACCGTTTTGGCAGCTCGAGATGTTCCGCCTTCATCGGCACATCGACTGAGTTGGGAATGATGCCAGCCATCACTTGCAACAACGTTGACTTGCCACATCCAGATGGGCCAAGAAAGAGCACTTTCTCCCCTGCGGTAATCGACAGTGATAAATCGTGAAACAACAGCTCACGATGTCCGGGAAATTTGAGGCGCAGCCGATCGATTGTAATTCCATGTCCCATCGTTTATCAGCCGCCTTATCGGTTCAGCGCATCATAATCTTCTTTTGAAGCTGGCCGCCACATCTGTGTCACCCCGGCTTTCTCAAGCGCCTTGGCCAACGAGACAGCGAACACGCCGGAAATGAGGATGGCACCAACAAAACGTGCCAGCAAAAAGAGCGCCATATTCCATGGGGCTAGCGCCTCGATATATCCTTTGTAAAAGTCCATGATGAGCGAACCGACCGTGGCGCTGACTGCGCTTAACGATACGACGAACACGTCAAAGCGCCGATAGCGGAACGCCGCAAACACAAGCTCAGCAAACAATCCTTGAACAACTCCATAAATGAGCACCTCAAGCCCCCATTGCGACCCCATGATCAATTCGCCGGACGAAGCCGCAATTTCGGCAAGCAGCGCCACTCCTGGCTTACGGATGAGCAAATAGGTAAGCGATGAAGCGATAAACCACATGCCGTAAACCAATTGATCGGCATGAACCCCGAACACTTTCACGACTTCATATACTGGGGACCATACTTTGTAAATGACACCAAACACGATTGCAATCACAATCGTTGTCAAAATGTCAGCCAACTTCAATCCTCTTGCTGTCTTCACCATCGCATGCCTCTCCTTCCACAATCGTCCCCCGCTCCATCAATGTCAGTCTAACGGACTGTCATCATTCGAACGGGTACGCCATCTTCAAAAACTTATATTCGCCGCCGCTCGGCGGCTTCACAAATTTGCTTGGCAATTGACATTCTTTCTCCCCCTTTTCCAAAAAATAAAAACGCCGCTTCCTTTACTAACTAGCGTAAAGAAAGCGGCTTGGGCATACCATTTCGCAAGGCAAGGCAAAACCATCCTTACCCCATGTGTAGCTCCTCTCCACTTCCCTACGCTGGTATTACCCAGATCAGGTGCTAAGGGTCTCAAAGGCACACTTTGATCTCAGCCTTTCTAAAGGCCCCCCTAGTGGATGTCCCATCATGATGACATTTTCCTATTCAAATTTATCATATCACGGCAGCGGTGATTGTCAACTCTTTTTTCCGTCCGGCGTTGCGCCGCCCACCATGATTCGCTATGATTAAAACGCAACGACTGACTATCGAATGGGAGTGGAATTGATGGCAAAAGTCATTTTAAAACGCCAACGAAAAAAGCGGCTTGAACAAGGTCATCCATGGATTTTCCAAAGTGAAGTCGACCGCATTGAAGGGGACATTACGCCAGGTGATTTCGTCGATGTCTATAACCACCAAGGTTATTGGCTGGCGAAAGGATACATTAACCCGGCCTCACAAATCATTGTGCGCATACTGACGCAAAACCCCGATGACGAACTGAATGAGGAGTTTTTTATCGAGCGCATCCGCCAGGCATGGGCGTACCGTGAACGGATGATTCCCGGCATCCGCTCTTGCCGCGCCATCTATGGAGAGGCCGATTTTCTGCCTGGGCTCATCGTCGATAAATACGAGGATGTGCTCTCTGTACAAATTTTGGCGCTTGGAATGGAAAAACGTAAAGATTGGATTTTGCGCGGCTTGCTTGATGTGTTCGCACCAAGAGCCATTTATTTGCGCAACGATGTGTACGTTCGGGAACTTGAGGGACTTAAACAAGAAAAAGGCTTTTGGTATGGAGAAGCAGAAACAGAAATCGAAATCGAGGAAAACGGCGTCAAATATATTGTCGATATTGAAGGTGGTCAAAAAACCGGCTTTTTCTTCGACCAGCGGCAAAACCGCGCCGCCCTCCGCCCGCTCATCGGCCCGGAGACAACCGTGCTTGACTGCTTCACTCATACCGGTTCATTTATGCTAAACGCCTGTCTGTACGGAGCAAAACACGTCACCGCTGTCGACATTTCCGAACATGCGATTGAAACGGCGAAGCGAAACGCAGCCTTAAACGGCTTTACAAACGTTGATTTTGTCGTCGCCAACGCCTTTGATTATTTGCGCGAGTCAGTGCGCGCCGGCAAACAGTGGGATGTCGTCATCATCGACCCACCGGCGTTCGCCAAATCCGCCCATGCGGTTCCGAAAGCGTTGCGCGGCTATAAAGATATCAACTTAAATGGGCTGAAGCTTGTCAAAGACGGCGGCTTTTTCGTCACTTCGAGCTGCTCTTACCATGTCCGTCCGCACATGTTTCAAGAGATGGTTGCCGACGCGGCGTTTGACGCCAAAAAAGTGCTGCGCCAAGTATACTGGAGCGGCGCCGGCTATGACCACCCGAAGCTACTCGCTGCTGATGAAGGCGACTATTTAAAATTCGCCATTTATGAAGTGCATTCGCGACGTTAAAGAAAAACGCTTAAGGGCTGACCTTAAGCGTTTCTTTTTTGTCCTGAGCGGAGCGGCTGTTCTTTGCGCAGCACACTCAAATAAACGAGCATCGAAATAAGCACCGAACCGGCGGCAGCTAAATAAATGCTCGGGTAGCCAAACCAATGGCTGATTTGACCGAAGACGATCGCTCCGATGCCAACGCCTAAATCAAAAAACGAGAAAAATGTTGCATTCGCCATCCCTTTTCGGTGAACAGGCGCCCGCTCAACCGACCATGCCTGCAGCCCCGGCTGCACCATGCCAAATCCAAACCCATACAGCACCGCTGCGGTCAATAACGCCCATTCCCCTGGCAGCCAAGCGAGCATAAGCATCGCCAGCAAAACGAGCCCCGCACCAGGAAGAAAGACGGCCCGATGTCCTTTCCGGTCATACAGCTGGCCGGCGAACGTCCGGGTTACCATTAAAGCGAGGGCGTAAAGCAAAAAGTAAAGCTGTAAGCCTCCGATCTGTTTTTGCGCTGTATATAAGGGCAAAAACGAGGCAATGCCGCCAAATGTCACCGTTAAAAAGAACAGCAGCACCGACGGAATCAAGGCCGTCTTTTCGTAAAGATCCCATTTTTTTTCACCTTTATCATGTCCCGCTTCTGCTTTTTTATATGTAATGGCCGCGGCAAACAACAAAGACGCCACGCCAAGCGCCGCACAAATCATGAATAAATGGCTGAACGGAATGGCAGCCGCCAGCACGAGTCCGAGAGACGGCCCAAAGGCGAGGGCAATATTCCCTGACAACCCGTAATAACCCATCCCTTCCCCACGGCGGTTCGCTGGGATGATATCTGTCGCCACCGTGCCGGATGCCGTTGTCGAAAACCCCCAGCCAATCCCTTGAACAACCCGCATTAAGAAGAGAAGGAAAATGCTAGAGATGAAGCTGTACGAGCCAACCGAAATGACGAAGATCAACAATCCGAACAAAAACACAAATCGGCGCCCTCGTGTCTCAAGCGCATGGCCAGCGAACGGACGGACAATAAGCGCCGAAAACGTAAATACTCCGACAACAAGGCCAATTAACTGATCGTTGCCTCCTAAATATTCGACAAACAGCGGCAATGTCGGCAACGTCATTTGAAACCCAAGAAAGATGAAAAAGTTAGCTAAGCAAATTAAAACGAAATTGCGCGTCCAAATTTTTTCTTTCTGCTCCGCAACAACATGTTTTTGTTGCGCATTCATGCCGATCCCCCTTAATAAAATATGTATTTCGTGTCCCTTAATATTTGTCAGTATAACATAACTGTATGCTTCTGTTTAAACAAAATGTTTTCGAGCCATATTTTTTCATACAAATGAAAAAGCCGCCAATTCGGCAGCTTTTACCATCCTTTCCGTTTGCGCAATGACATAATTTGCGCAGTATGGTGCTTCCCATGCCATGTATACAGCGCGGTCAGCACGTACAGCGGCATCGCTTGTTTCGCCCCTTCAGGGCAAATAAGACGTTGAAAGTCCGCTTCCGTCATGGACTCAAGCAGCGTCGCCCACCGCACGTGCAGCCCTTCAAGCAACATGAGTGACGGCTCGATCGGCAACGAACGGGCGTCGGCCGTTTTCGCCCATTCACTCTCTTCAAACGGCTTAATGGCTGGCTTATCCTCTGTCAAGCCCCATTTCGTACGCAAAAATGCGTTCATGCTCGCATCAGCTAAATGGTGAACAACTTGAGCCACGGTCCAACCGCCATCGCGATACGGCGTGTTCAACTGTTCATCATTCAAACCCGCAACAGCGGCCCGCAATGCATCTGGAAGCTCGCGGATGGCCGCAATCCATTCTTTTACGTCCTCAGCACGAAACTGTGCCGGCGCTTGAAACGTTCCGATTGGATAACGAATCGGATCGATCGTTGACATTGTTGCTCATCTCCCTTCCACCTTTATTTATTCAACGCGGATAGGAAGACTCCTCCTTATTCTTTCCAGACGTAGACCCTGGTTTCATACGGTTTGAGCTTAAAGCGGGTCGCGTTTTTATGTGGCCGAACCGGATAGTTGCCAAGCGCTAAATCGTCCGACTGAAGGCGGATGCCGTCATAGCGGTAAAGCGAAGGACGGTTAGATAAATTGACAATGATAAGCGCCCGTTCATGGCCGAGCGTTCTTGTATACGCGTAAATGGACGGATGATTTTCTAAAAGTAAATCATACGTTCCGTAAACAAACAGTTCGTTTGTTTTCCGCAGCTGAATCATTCGTTTATAAAACGACCATATTGAATTCGGATCACGCTGCTCGGCCTCTACGTTAATGGTGCGATAATTTTCGTTCACTTTGATCCACGGCGTTCCGCTAGTAAATCCCGCATTCGGAGCGTCTGACCATTGCATCGGCGTGCGCGAATTATCTCGACCTGTTTGCCAAATGATGCGCATAATGTCATCATGATTTCGTCCTTTCGCCCGTTCGAGCTCATACAGCCGTAAAATAGCGACATCACGGTAATCGTTAATATCTGAAAACTGCACATTGGTCATACCAATCTCTTGGCCTTGGTAAATGAACGGCGTCCCTTGCATGAAAAAGTAGAGCGCGCCGAGCGCCTTCGCGCTCTCCAACCAATAATCACGGTCATCCCCCCATGTTGAAACAGAACGGGGCAAGTCATGGTTTTCTAAAAAAAGCGCGTTCCATCCACGGTTTTCTAACCCTTTTTGCCATTTCGTCAACGTCCGCTTCAGCCGCCGAACATCGATCGAGCCATCAGTCCGCCGCTGCCATAGCCCTAAATGCTCAAATTGAAAAATCATATTAAAGATGCCGTCTTCTTCGCCCACCCATTGTTCAGCATCGTCAACGGTCACCCCGTTCGCCTCGCCGACCGTCATAATATCATAACGTGCAAACGTTTGCTCTTTCAATTCTTTTAAATAATCCATAATCCCCGGCTGATTCATATGGCCAGCAAACGAAGGTACATATTTCAACCCTTTCGGATTCGGCAAGTCGGGAAGACCCGGCTTTTTCTTAATATGGGAAATGGCATCAACACGGAACCCGTCAATTCCTTTGTCGAGCCACCAATTAATCATCTCATACAGCGCCTGGCGAACTTCGTCATTTTCCCAGTTCAAGTCAGGCTGCTTCACGTCGAAAATATGCAAATAATATTGTCCTGTCTGCTCGTCGTATTGCCACGCCGAACCTCCGAAAATGCTTTCCCAGTTGTTCGGCTCACGCCCATCTTTGCCGTCGCGCCAAATATACCAATCACGCTTCGGATTGTCCCGCGATGAACGCGATTCAATAAACCACGGATGTTCGTCGCTCGTATGGTTGATAACCAAATCTAAAATGACTTTCAGCCCGCGCCGGTGGGCTTCAGCGAGCAGTTCATCAAAATCGTCCATCGTTCCGAACTCATCCATAATCGCATGATAGTCGCTAATATCATATCCGTTATCGGCGTTCGGCGACCGGTAAATCGGACAAATCCAGATGATGTCAACTCCAAGCTCCACTAAGTAATCCAGTTTTTCCATAATCCCGCGAAGATCACCGATGCCGTCGCCGTTTGCATCCATAAAGCTGCGCGGATAAATTTGATAGGCGATGCCCTCTTTCCACCATGTTTTCTTCAAGGCTGCCTCCCCCTTTTTGTGCACACGTTTTCACTACTAACTGTACACTACATTACTGTGAGAAACAACTCTCTTTTACAAAAAAAGCGGCCATTTGGCAAAGAACTTACAAGCTCCCGCCAAACAGCCAGCATCGGTTATTCACCAGCCGCACGACTCGCTTCATAAATTTTCAAATTATGGTACACCGTTTCAAGCAGCGGCGCTTGAATGCCATATCGCT
Organism: Geobacillus sp. 47C-IIb; assembly: GCF_014679705.1. Classification (NCBI taxonomy): domain Bacteria; kingdom Bacillati; phylum Bacillota; class Bacilli; order Caryophanales; family Anoxybacillaceae; genus Geobacillus; species Geobacillus sp. 47C-IIb. The sequence continues at coordinate 2,583,809 of NZ_CP061473.1, read as the reverse complement.
TAGCAAGCAGCAGCAAATACCCTTGCAAATGGTCGGCTTCAATCAGCTGCCCTTTTTCCATGTCGCGTTGCATCGATGATTTCATCGTCGGGGCGATTTGTTCGAGCTGAATGCGCTGCCGCTCGGCCATCTCATCAGTTAGCGGTGCACCGTGTGCCTGCATAATCTCCTTAATTTCCCCAAGCAGCCGATCGATGATGGCTCCCCCGTATTCACCGGAACGAATTGGCCCAATCGGAGCACGAAACAGCGTTGTCACGCCCGACATCGTCGCGATGAACAAGTATTTATTCCACATATCAGCGGCAATTCGTTCGCTCAAACGAAAGCGGGCATTGGCTCCCGCAAACAGCGATTCAAGCGCTTCGGTCCGCTCCGTTCGTTCCCCTGACCACTCGCCAAAACGGACATCATGCGCTGAACTTGTCTGCACGATTTCCCCCTTCTCATTCAGTGTCGTTTCAATAAAACAAAGGCCGCCGAGGACATTCCTGCGTCCAAACGTCTCCCATAGAGTATCCATATGAGCCATGCCGTTTAGCAGCGGCAAAATCATCGTCTCTTGGCCAATATATGGCTTAGCATCGGCGATAGCGCCCGCCAGGTGATACGCTTTGCTAGAAAATATGACAACGTCAAACGGCTCGGACGGTTCCCCGGCAACCATCAGTTTCGGCTTCAGCACCGCATCACCATGTACACTGTGAATCACGAGTCCATGTTCCTCAAGTTCCCGTTTTCTCCGCTCACGGACGAGAAATGTCACATCCCCCCCTTTTTCAAGCAATCGACCGCCGAAATACCCTCCAACAGCGCCAGCACCAACGACAAGAATTCGCATATAATAACCCCTTTCTTCTTGTTTTATTGGCCGGCATGGCCAATCTCTTTTTACCGAAGCACTAGTCCCACATCTTATAGATGAGTCAAGCTGTTTTGTGAAGGTGGTCTTTCTTTTCTCAAATTGGAAAGTTAAGGCGTTCTCTCACTTTCACAAAGACAAAAAAGAAGAAGGGAGATCAGCCCCTTCTTCCCTCCCACCTCTAGCAACAGCGCGACACTTTACCGCCTTTGGCGTTATAACGTGCCTCTTGCGCCTCACAAAAAAATTCTTTTCGTGATTTAATCGGCTCACCTGGGTGATGAGTTTTCATATGCTCGACATATTTTTCATAGTTCGGCACACCGACAAGCAAGTCAAGAAACTGCCGACGGTAAGACAAAATGGTTTGCAACCATTTAGGCATAGTTCTTCGCTCCTTCTTCACTGTCGCGCGGCACGTATGGCGCTTCTTTGAGCGGCACATGTTTGTTTTGCAACACTTTGATCCATATATTTAGCGCCGAGATGAGCATTGCGATCACAACAAGCATGAAAATCGCACATAGCACAGCATCAATATAGTCGTTCATAATAATTTGCCGCATTTGCGCCTCATTCGCTGCCGGCGCCAGCACTTTTCCTTGACTCAAATGTTCTTTAAACAGTTTGGCATGCGACAAAAATCCAATTTTCACATCTTCGTGGAACAGCTTTTGGTACCCGGCCGTCAATGTGACAACGAGCAGCCATGTCGTCGGCACAAGCGTGACCCAGACATACGCTTTTTTGCCCATTTTAAACAGAACTGTCGTTGCGAATAATAAAGCGATGCCAGCGAGCATTTGGTTGGCGATGCCAAACAGCGGCCATAGTGTGTTAATGCCGCCAAGCGGATCAACAACACCTTGATACAAGAAATAGCCCCACGCCAATACACAAAGAGTTGTCGCGATTAAGTTTGAAACGAGCGAATCCGTTTTGCCAAGCGGTTTATAAAATGTCCCCATAATATCTTGGATCATAAAGCGGCCAACGCGCGTGCCGGCATCAATTGTCGTTAAAATGAAGAGCGCCTCAAACAAGATGGCGAAGTGGTACCAAAATGCCATGAGCGCCTTACCGCCAATGATGTCTGATAAAATGACCGCCATACCAATCGCCAGCGTTGGAGCCCCGCCCGTGCGCGACAACACGGTTTGCTCGCCAACGTCTTTCGCCAGCTCCGTCAACATGTCAGGGGTGATCGTAAATCCCCACGATGACACAACTTTTGCCGCCTGCGCAACATCCGTGCCGATCACTGCCGCCGGGCTGTTAATCGCGAAGTATGCTCCTGGTGTCAAAATGCAAGCGGCGATCATCGCCATGACAGCGACGAACGATTCCATCAACATCGCGCCGTAACCGATCGGCCGCGAATGGCTTTCAAGCTCGATCATCTTCGGTGTGGTGCCGGACGAAACGAGCGCATGGAATCCGGACACCGCACCGCAAGCAATCGTAATAAACAAGAACGGGAACAAGTTACCGGCGAAGACCGGTCCTGTACCATCGATAAATTTTGTCACCGCCGGCATTTGCAAATCTGGCATGACGACTAAAATGCCAAGCGCAAGACCGACGATCGTTCCGATTTTCAAAAACGTGCTCAAATAATCCCGCGGCGCCAAAAGCAACCATACCGGCAGCGCCGAAGCGACAAAACCGTAAATAATCATTAAGATGGCAATTGTTTCACCTTTCAACGTAAACATTGCAGAAAGCGTCGGGTGTTCCGATACATATTGTCCAGCCACGATGGACAAGATCAGAAGAATAACCCCTCCAAGCGATGCCTCTGCGACACGTCCCGGACGGATAAAGCGCATGTAAATCCCCATTAAAATCGCAATCGGAATCGTTGCCGCAATCGTAAACATTCCCCACGGGCTTCCAACAAGCGCTTTCACAACAACGAGCGCCAACACAGCCAATAAAATAATCATAATACCTAAAATACCAAGCGCTGCGATAAAGCCCGTCACCGGCCCCATTTCTTCTTTAATCATCTCGCCAAGCGATTTTCCGTTGCGGCGCATGGAAGCGAATAAAATGATGAAATCTTGCACCGCTCCACCGAGGACGACACCGATGATAATCCAAAGCGTTCCCGGCAAATACCCCATTTGTGCGGCCAAAATCGGTCCGACAAGCGGTCCCGCACCGGCAATAGCAGCGAAATGATGGCCAAACAGCACCCATTTGTTCGTCGGAACATAGTCTTTCCCGTCATTAAACACTTCCGCCGGCGTTTTTCGGTTATCGTCAAGTCCAAACACTTTACGAGCGATAAACCGGCTGTAAAAGCGATAAGCAACCGCATATGTACAGACAGCGGCAACGATGAGCCAAATCGCATTGATTGACTCGCCGCGGCTTAACGCCAAAATGGCAAACCCTGCAGCCCCGAGAACAGAAATCAATCCCCATAACAAAATCGATTTTAGTCCTTTCATATGCTTCCTCCTTGCTACGTCTCTTACCAAAATTATTTATATTACAATTATATTTATTATTCTGAAAAAATCAAATATATTTTTTCCTCTACTTTTGTACTGTTTAAATCATCAGGTAGAATTTCCCTGATTTACTATTACCAAAAAGTATAAAATAGGTCTTCATTGCAAAAAATGTAAATGTGCACCACATTTTGTCCATTAAATCCTCCTCTGCTGCTCTTCGCTCCGCTTCATGGTGCACCAGTTGAAGCAATGATCATTATTTCAGTAAAGGGTCGAGAAAGTGAAAGCGATGGAAACGTTGTTGTGGAGCATTGCTTTGCCCGGTTTCGGACAATTGTTAAACAGGAAGTATATAAAAGGAATCGTGTTTATTTTTTTGGAACTGCTCATTAACACACAATCACAATTTAATGAAGCGATCTGGCTCAGCTTTTTGGGCCGCACATATGAAGCAGCGAACATCGTGAAAATTAATTGGCTGATGTTTTACCCTTGTTTATATTTTTTCACCTTGTGGGATGCATTCAAAGATGCTGGTGGCGGACAAACACCATACTCATTTTTGCCGTTTGTTTGTTCCGCCTACTCTGTGACGGTTGGCTTAATATACTCGTTCGATGTCACGATTGCCGGCATATTTTTCGGGCCCATTTGGCTGCCAATATTATCGGTCATCCCTGGGGTAGCCATCGGTCGGCTGTTACAAATCCTTTTGTTGAAATGGAAGTAGCTGTTTGTCCCGTCACCGCCCATTATAAAAGCCGCCAATTATTCATTGGCGACTTTCAAATGCGGTTTTTTGGCGGCCTTTCTTTTTTTCTGCGTTCCAATCGCAATGACAGCAGCGACAAGAAGCAGCTCAAATCCGTATTTAATCACAGGGTTGGCAAAGTATCCTTTCAAAAACGGCTCGTCGACGATCATTTTTGATGCCGTCCAAGCGAGAATGCCAGCACCAATCGTAATAATGATCGGGAAGCGTTCGATCCATTTTAAAATGAGCGTGCTGCCCCACACCATAATCGGAACGGAAATCAACAGCCCTAAGATAACGAGGAGGAAATGCCCATGCGCGGCACCAGCCACCGCCAACACGTTATCAAGTCCCATCAATGCATCAGCAATAATAATCGTGCGGACTGCTTCCCATAAACTCCCCCCCGCTTCTATATCATCATGCCCCTTTTCCTCAACGAGCAACTTATAAGCGATCCAGATAAGTAAAAGACCACCGACAAGCAAGAGACCTGGAATTTTAAGGAGCCATACAACGAAAATCGTTGCCATCGCTCGGATAACGACAGCACCGACAGTCCCCCAAATCACCGCCTTTTTTTGCTGATGTTTTGGCAAATTGCGGGCTGCCAATCCAATGACAATCGCATTATCCCCTGCCAACACAAGGTCAATAATAACAATCGACAGCAACGCCGTCCAAAATTCTGGAGAAAATAAATCCACAGACATCCCCCTTTACAAGTTATATTTTTCCTTTAATGAAGCCGGAGCCATCTTAATGATTTGCTGCAAAATAAACATGAAAACGGTAAAATCATCGATAAAGCCAAATAGCGCAAACCAATCAGGAATGAGATCAAACGGCAACGCAATATACAACAGCAACAATCCAACGAAGAACGTCTTTTTCCACACTGATACCTCGCTCGAAACAAAAAATTCAAATAAAAACGGAAGAAAACGCCGAACGTTAACGACAAAACGAAGCCACCTCAACCACTTGCGCATGACATTTCCCTCCATTTTTCCCACAACCCCCCCACGAAGTCGAGCCTACTTTCCTTTACGGTTATCCTCCCCCTTTCGTTTCATAAAATGAAAAAGACCTTTACCACGCTTGGTAAAGGTCTTTAAATAAAATAGACCTTTACCACAACAGGTAAAGGTCTCGCTAACAACATTACTGTTGCCAACAAAGCCGAGGGCGTACACCCTGAACTGACGACTTTGCTGTTAAAGCTACTCCCCTTTAACAAAAGGATATTTACCTTTCAATTACATAATATTCAATGTTTATGCGTCCTGTCAACTCAATTTTTCCCAATGACAACAAAAAATCAATCTTTTCCACGCCAAACGGAAAGTGGGAATGGATTCTTGTTTTCGAAACCGGCTGATCATCTCTTGATCCTTCCACCTTTTTACTGACCAGCTGTAAACTTTAAACCGATGATTCCGACGAGAATGAATAATAAAAAGACGATCCGCGGCGCATTAACCGGCTCATTTAAAAATAGCATGCCAATGACAACCGCCCCAAACGCCCCGATTCCTGTCCATACCGCGTAGGCGGTGCCAATCGGCAACGTTTTTATCGCCATCGATAAAAAATAAAAGCTGGCTGCCATCCCGGCAACGGTCATGACAGACGGCCACAGGCGGGTGAACCCATCCGTATATTTCAGCGAAATGGCCCAGACGACTTCGAATATCCCGGCGACAACTAGGTATACCCACGCCACGTTTCATTCCTCCTTTTGAAAAATAAAAAAAGCCGTGAGAAATATCAACATGATATTCCTCCCGGGCTTTTGTCCCTCCGTGTACGCGAGAATGCCGCGCGTTTTCTCTCGGTCACAGGCCGGCCACAAAGCAGCCGCGGAACCCTAGAAAACCTTTCTCTTCCTTTATCCGCTGTTATTGTATCATGTTTGTTGCCAATCGTCTACTGATTTGACCTACCGCATTACCGTCATAGAAGAAAGCAGATGGGACATTCCCACCTGCCTTACACCGGATCGTTATCAACATCGCTGTATGATTCAATCGCTTGATCGAGCGCACGGTAGGCCTCAGCGAAAGCGTTCGTTGCCGATTCATCGCCAGCCTCGGCAAGCTCTATTCGTGCATTTCGCGCGTGAGTCACCGCACGGATCACATCTTCGATCATTTTCTGTTTGTCTCCAGCGTTCGCTTTTAACTGCTCCAGTTCATGAATCGCCCCGTCAAGGCTCGTCGAGTGTGGTTCGTTAAACGATTGTTCCAACTGCTCTTTCACACGCTGCAATGTTTCTTTCATGATCGCCCACCCTTTCTTGATTCGTTATCATCCGCTAGTGTGGGCGATTGACGGCAAACTATGCATCATCAAACATTGAAAGTGTTTACTCATTCACGTGCACATCTTTCAAGCCAACCCAAAACGCAGCAACGACCGACAGTGCGACGACAACCATCGGCGCATACATGATCAAAAATGTTTGCATCACCCTTTTCCTCCTTCCCATTTTCCTTTGACGTACGCTTTGTTAAACAAAAAGAGACGCATAAGTAAATAAAGCGACGGAATTAACAACAGTAAGCCTGCAATAAACGCGACGATCAACGCCATGGCCATCGTTTCATTCGTAAACCCGTCATAAATCGTCAAATAGGGATATAGCAAATACGGATAATGCGAAATGCCATAGGCGTAAAAGGCGAACGCATATTGAAACAAAAGCGCAATAAACGCCCATCCGAATCGCCGCTGCCGTCCAAGCAGCCAAACTGTGATGACGAAAAACAAAAAGGAAATAACCAACATCCATGCTACATTCCATAGATTGTCATAATGCTCAGGATTATGGTAGCGGAGCTGGTATATAATGAGCAGCGCTGACAACATCGTTGGCCCGCTCCAAAGAAGGGCGTAGCGGCGTAACAGCGCCCGCGCTTGTTCATCCCCAGCCGCGTCCGCATAATACGTCAAAAAAACAGCAGAAATATAAAGAACGCTCGTCACACTTAACAACACAACACTCCATGACAACGGGCTCGCAAACAGCTTCCCATAGTCAAGCGCAACACCCGCCGCGCTTTCTTCTACAAATCCGCCTTCGGAAATCGTCAACACGATTGACAGCGAGGCGGGAATAAACAAACCCGTCAATCCATAAGCGAGCAAATACCAATTTCGCTCTGTCTCCCCGTACGTATGAAACGCATAGTACGAGCCGCGGATGGCTAACAAAACAATGGCAATGCTTGCAGGAACAAGCAAAATCGATCCGTAATAATACGCTGTTTTTGGAAAAAAGCCGACAATGCCAACAAAGAAAAAGACGAGAAAGACGTTCGTCACTTCCCATACAGGGGAAAGATAACGCTGAATGATGCGATGCAAAATATGCTGTTGGTTTGCCCAATGGCTATAAACGCTGAAAAACCCGGCTCCGAAATCAATCGAGGCAACAATAATGTAGCCAAACAAAAACAGCCATAGTACCGAGATGCCGATGACTTCGAGCGTCATGGCGCCACCTCCCCCCTATTCGCGCGTTCTTCCAGCTCCCGTTCGACCGGGTTGCGGCGGAACATGCGAATGAGCACTGTTGCACTTGCAATGACCAACACTATATACAAAAGGCAAAACAAAACAAGCATCGTATCAACATGCGCGGACGTTGTCGCCCCTTCTGCGGTTTTCATATAGCCGCGCAAAATCCACGGTTGCCGCCCGACTTCCGCTAAGTACCATCCAGCCTCAATCGCGATCATCGCCAACGGCCCTCCTGCCACTAACAGCCCAAAAAACCAATTTTTCGCCGTCCATTTCCATCGGAAAATTGATCCAAGCCAATATACGGCTGCGACAACCATTAAAAACACACCGATCGTAACCATCACATCAAATAAGTAATGAATGTACAGCGGCGGACGCTCATCTTCCGGAATATCATTCAGTCCAGTCACAACTGCGGCGGGATGGTTATGGGCCAAAATACTAAGAGCATATGGGATTTCCAAAGCATATTTCACTTCGTTGTCTTCTTCAAGCGTGCCGAACAAGATAAGCGGCGCGTGGGAACTCGTTTCAAAATGCCATTCAGCGGCTGCCAGCTTTTCTGGCTGATATTCGGCTAAAAATTTTCCGGATAAGTCACCGACCAACGCACTAGCTACGGAAAAAATAAAAGCTGTTTTCATCGTTAAATGAAGTGCTTTACGATGGTAAATGTGGCGGTTGCCTTTCCATAAATGCCAAGCAGCGATCGAGGCGAGCACGAATGCCGACGTCATATATGACGTTGCCAACACATGAGCGACCTTTGTCGGCATCGCTGGGTTGAACATAGCCACGATAGGATCAATGTTGACAAGCTCTCCGTTTTTCAACTCAAACCCTTGCGGCGTATTCATAAACGCGTTCACCATCGTAATAAACATGGCTGATGCCGAAGAGCCGATGGCCACCGGAATGAGCAAAAGCAAATGTTTTTTTTGATTTTCGAACCGATCCCATGTGTACAAATAAATGCCCAAGAAAATGGCTTCAAAAAAGAAAGCAAATGTTTCCATGAATAGCGGCAAGCTGATCACCTGACCAGCTAGCTGCATAAAGTTCGGCCATAAAAGCGACAGCTGCAAGCCGATCGCCGTTCCAGTCACCACCCCGACCGCTACAGTGATGACAAAGCCGCGCGTCCAACGTCGGGCGAGCAAGATGTAATGCATGTCGTTTTTGCGAATCCCGACCCACTGAGCAATAGCGATCATAAGCGGGACCCCGACACCAATCGTGGCGTAAATAATGTGGACCGTTAACGTCAATTCTGTCAAAATACGGCTAAGCAGCACTGGATCATAGCCGTTCATGATTCATCCCCCCTTATGAAAACAAGCGGCCAATCAAGGAAAGCAACGCCACTGCCGCAACAGCAAAGCTAATAAATACAAGCGTTTTTTCATGCCTCTCCCACATAACCATCCCCCCGGACGAACAGACAATATTGATGAGTTTGTGACAATTATCACAAATAATCCACTTCATATTATTTCATAAGATCAGCAACATTATCCGGCATAATTTCGAATAATTTGTGTCATTTTTCACATATCCATCGTGACAAACAAAAAAAGCAGGATATCCCTGCCCTGAATTATAAATATTTGCGATGCACCGTCTTCCCGTCATACGTAAACAGCATTGGTTTTTCTTCGACGACCGTCTCCATATGAACGGGGCGTCCCCACAACTGATAAATGTATGGCAATACCTTTTCCAAATACTTCAAATCTAATTCAATTCCCTCGTACCAATGCTTTAAGTATAGCTCCCCATTGCGCATATAATCGCCATCATTCACTGTAATGTATGGGAATCCGCCGTTCACCCGCATACTGACGAGCTGATCACGGATATTCTCCCAGTTTTTATCCACAATTTTGTAATCTTTTCCTTGCTTTTGGAATAAATACATATCTTCACGCATGACGAGCTCTTTCGTCAAATAATTACGCAAAAACGAGATGTCGGACTCCAACTCACGCACTTCAAAAAGTTTCGCTCGTCCCGATCCTGGTTTGACGCCATATTTTTTCATTTCTTCCGTCGGATTGTTCCATCGCTCTTCAATGTCTTCAAAAATTTTCAATCCTAAATAATACGGGTTGATGCCGGTGCGCGACGGCTGCACGACGTTGGCGTTCAGTTTAGCAAATTCGATCGCTTCATCACTCGTCAAATCCATCTCGCGCAAAATGCGCTGATGCCAATACGTCGCCCAGCCTTCATTCATGATTTTTGTCTCGAGCTGTGGCCAAAAATAGAGCATTTCTTCGCGCATCATCGTCAAAATATCACGCTGCCAGTCCTCGAGCTCGCGGCTATATTCTTCAATGAACAATAGCACATCTTTTTCCGGCTGCGGCGGAAACTTGCGCCGTTTTTTCCGTGGCGGCGTTTTTGGCTTGTTCCGTTCATCAAGCGACCATAAGTCATCGTATGGCGTTGATGTTTTTGGCTGTTCTTCTTCCTCGTACACCTCCGTATCTTCCCATGTCCATGACAATTTCGGCCGCAACAGCGACGGGTCGATATGCTCTTGAATGGCCAAGACGGCATCTAAAAATTTTTCCACTTCCAGCTTTCCATATTGATGTTCATAACGCTTAATCCGTTCAGCTGTCGCCGCCATGCTCTCAACCATATCGCGCTTCGTGTTGCTGAAGCGAATATTGTTTTTGAAAAAGTCGCTATGCGCCAACACGTGGGCGACGATCAACTTATTTTGAATAAGCGTGTTCGTATCAAGCAAAAATGCATAACAAGGATCCGAATTGATGACGAGTTCGTAAATTTTGCTTAACCCTAAGTCGTAATGCAGCTTCATTTTGTAAAACTGCTTTCCAAAACTCCAATGGGAAAAACGCGTCGGCATTCCGTAGGCGCCGAACGTGTAAATAATGTCCGCCGGGCAAATTTCATAGCGCATCGGGTAAAAATCCAGACCAAATCCTTCAGCAATTTCCGTAATCTCAGCAATCGCCCGTTCCAGCTCTTTCAGCTCGTCCTGCCGCATCCTAATCCCCCCTTTTCCCCTTATCACAATGTATGAGGAAAAAGGCGTTTTGATACGTTCAATCGTTTGTCATCGTTCCCCGGCTGCCACTCATTTTCATTTTTCACTTTTTTCATTATAATGGTCATATAAAAATTGCAGCAAAGCGTGGTGATGATTTGCAACATTATTTGCACCATCTCATCGATCACTTTGGCTATGTCGGCATTATGATCGCGCTTATGCTTGGCATCGTCGGGCTGCCGATTCCTGACGAACTATTGTTGATCTATACCGGTTACCGCGTCTCCACCGGCGCATTTTCGTATCCGCTCGCCTTTCTTGTCTGCTTGTTTGGGGCAACTACCGGCATTTCGCTCGGTTACATTCTTGGAATTACGCTCGGCTTGCCGTTTTTGCATAAATTCGGCCCAAAGCTCCATATAACAGAAAAGCGGCTCCAACAAACGAAAACACTCTTCTCGAAGCTCGGCCCAGCCGTATTATTCATTTGCTATTTCATCCCGGGCGTTCGGCATCTCGCCGCCTTTTGGGCCGGCGTGAATGCTTACGATTGGAGAAAATTTGCCTTGTTCGCCTACAGTGGAGCGGTGGTGTGGGTCGCGGTTTTTTTGACGATCGGCACCTATTTCGAAAGCCGCTGGATGGCTTTCAGGCAGTACATCGATGCCTACCGTCCATTTTTATTTTCCGTTTTTCTGGCCGTTTTCATTTTCACGGTTTTCTACTGGCATGCCCAACAAAAACAAAAACCACCGGATTGAACGCCGGTGCTTTTTCTTTCTCTACCCGCACTATACATTTTCGGTCGAATCGCGTTGATACGTTTCTATCAACAAGCCCATAAACAAGCCAAATCCAAACATGACCATGGAGGCTCCGATGATTCCGAGGCTGACGATCGTTAGGAAAAAGTCTTTATTGTAAGCGTTTGCGATAAAACTGAGCAAAAAAAGTGCTATTCCAACGATTAAGCCGACAGACGCCATCCATTTGCACATCTTTATCATTTCTTGTCCCTCGTGTCGTTTGTTCATTCTCATCATCCCCTTGCTTAGAGGATACTATTATTGTCGAAAAATTAAAACATTTACTTTTCCTTTTTTCTCTCCATTTCGGTTATAATTTATATTTTCCCTCATGACACAACATTTACAGCGCAACAAAACGTTTAGCCGTCATACACTAACAATGACTCCTTCTTGATAAAGGAGGCATGCCGCTTGAACACCATCGACTATGATAGGGCGCTTTATTATACGCATCGCTCCGAATGGGACAATTTGCTCATTTTAATGGTGCGCACGCCTGATGACATGCTGTCGAAAAAAATTGAGAAATTTCTCCACGCCTATAATTTCGAGCACGACTACTCCGTCATTCAGGAGAGGCTCACTGCCTTATTGCGCTATATTGATCATGCGCTTGAGGTGAGTGAACAAAAAATGGGAGTCGAGCAGTACGCATATTTTTACTCGTAAAAGCAACGGGGAATTGGTTTCGTCCAATTCCCCGCCGTTGATTGTTCATTGATTATTGAGCATAAGAAGGCGAAACGGTACGCAAGACGTCATGCACTCGTTGCATGACAGCATCAGTAAGGTTCGCCAATTTTTCTTCACTATCTTGCAGTGATGTTCCTTTGACACCAAAGTACGCTTTCATTTTCGGCTCCGTCCCTGATGGACGCAGACAAAACCAAGAGCCATCCTCTAATACGTATTTCAAGACGTTCGAAGTTGGAAGTGTGATGGCAGTTTTCTCCCCAGTTAACGTATTCGTCCGCTCCTTCGTTTTGTAATCCTCGATCACTGTCACTTTTTTCCCAGCTGCCTCAACCGGCGGTTGCTCGCGGAATGACGATAAAATAGCAGCGATCGTTTCCGCTCCTTCCTTGCCTTTTAACGTGAGCGACTGTTGCCCTTCACGGTAATACCCGTATTTGTCAAACAATTGAAGAAGCGCTTCATACAGAGACAGCCCCTGCTGTTTGTAAAACGCACACACTTCCGCTGCAAGAACGGCTGCCTGTACCGCATCTTTATCGCGTGCAAAATCCCCGATTAAATATCCGTAACTTTCCTCATAGCCAAACTGGAACGTATACTGACCCGTTTGTTCATATTCCTTGATTTTTTCACCAATGAATTTAAATCCGGTCAGCGTATCGATCGTCTCCAAACCGAACGAGTCAGCAATCGCCCGGCCAAACTCGGATGTCACGATCGTTTTTAAGACGACGCCATTTTGTGGCAGTAAACCTTTTTCTTTCCGCTGAGACAATAAATAATGAAGCAGCAGCCCACCCGTTTGGTTACCGGTTAAAACGACATACTCTCCTTGCTCATTTTTTACAGCAATGCCGAGCCGGTCTGCGTCCGGGTCGGTGGCAATGAGCAAGTCGGCATTTACTTGCTTGCCAAGCTCAATCGCTAAGGCAAAAGCTGCATGCTCTTCTGGGTTTGGTGAGGCAACAGTTGAAAAATTCGGATCCGGCTGTTCTTGCTCCTGAACGACAAAAACGTTTTGGTAGCCAAGTTCAGCTAGCACACGGCGCACCGGTTTGTTTGACGTGCCGTGAAGCGGCGTAAACACGATGCGAATATCCGTCTCTTGAGCCAGTTCCGGATGAAGCGAGATGGTTTTTACGGCATTCACATACGCCTCATCAATTTCTTGGCCAATGATGCGGATCAGCCCTTTTTCTTTTAACGTTTCTTCATCCTCGACATGAATGGCGAGCTCGTTCTCGACTTCATTGACGTAGCGGATCACTTCATCAGCAGTATCCGGCGGCAGCTGCCCTCCGTCTTCACCATATACTTTGTAGCCGTTATATTCCGGTGGGTTATGGCTGGCGGTAATGACAATGCCAGAAAATGCTCCCAAATGACGAACGGCAAACGACAGCTCCGGCGTCGGCCGCAATTCATCAAACACGTATGTTTGAATACCGTTTGTAGCTAACGTTTTCGCCGCTTCCATGGCGAATTCCGGCGATTTATGCCGGGAGTCGTAGGCAATGACGACTCCACGCTGTTTCGCCTCATTGCCAAACGATTGTATGTATCGTGCCAAACCCTCCGAGGCTTTCCGAACCGTATAAATGTTCATTCGGTTCGTCCCCGGTCCAATTTCACCGCGCATACCGCCGGTGCCAAATTCCAAATTTTTGTAAAAACAATCTTCGAGCCACCGCTCATCGTCACGGTGTTGCTCCAGAAGCTGCTTCAGCTCTGGATCCAACTGCGGTTCGCGAAGCCATTGTTCATATTTTTGTCTCCACTCCATTGCTGTTACCTCCAATCTTTATTTCTCCTCTTTATGTATTCGTTACCATCATACAACATACCTGCTAAAAGAAAAAGGATGTCCTGGAAAATATGGACACCCTTTTTCTTCCATTATCCTTGTGGCTGTGACGGTTCGGAAATGTTCGTTAGCGCTTGTTCAGCCGCTTCATTTGATGCGCTGTTCGTCGCGATATCCCCTAAAGCAACGATGCCTTGAAGCTGGTTGTTCTCTACAATTGGCAAACGACGAACTTGGTGCTGCGCCATGACGTTAGCCGCATCTTGGACGCTCATGTTTGGCGTACCAGTGACGACTTGGTTGGTCATGACATCTGATACTTTTACTGCCGCCGGGTCTTTCCCTTGGGATGTGACGCGGAGCGTAATATCGCGGTCGGTAATCATCCCTTTGACTTGCCCGCTTTCCACAACCGGAAGCGCGCCAATATTTTTTTGGCTCATGATTTGCGCTGCTTCTTGCACCGTTTGATTCGGCGAAACGGTCGCGACGTTTTTCGTCATAATGTCCTGCACTTTGTTCGCATTGTTGTTGGTCAATGTAATCCTCCCCTTTCACCGATTAGTATGGCTCGTTTGCTGGGGGATAATAGATAGAAAATATGCCCTTTGGCGGTTGCGAATGGACGTGCCATTTTTCATCCCTTATAATGAAGTTAAGTTCTTTCGCTGAAAGAAAGCAGTAATCGGGAAGCCAAAGCTGAAAATGACGATTTCCCCGCTAATTTTCTCGCCAAGATGGCTACTGTCGTCAGCACTGCATAAGAAAGAAGGTGCACACATGGAGGAAGAAAAACGAAGAGAACATTTATTGTTGTTCGCTTGGGCGACAGCGTTTGTTGCCACCCTTGGGAGTTTATACTTTTCTGAAGTGCTTCGTTTTATTCCTTGCGACTTATGTTGGTTTCAACGTATTTTTATGTATCCACAAGTCATCATTTTAGGAATCGCCATCGTTCGCAAAGATTTTACAGCTGCCCGTTATAGTTTGGCGCTATCGATTATCGGGGGCATGATTTCTTTATATCACTATTCCTTACAAAAGATCCCGTTTTTCCAAGACTACGCCATCAGCTGTGGCCGTGTCCCATGTACAGGACAATACATTAACTGGCTCGGCTTTATTACCATTCCATTTTTGGCGTTGACGGCCTTTACCATTATCATTTTCTTGAGCCTTGCTGTTATGCGGCAGCAAAAGGAGGAGAATGAACGTTGAAAAAACTGCTCATATTTGGCGGGGTAATTGTCGTTTTATTTGCTGCTATTGCTTTTGTTACGTTGTATGAACAAAAAGAAGCAGCTAAAAATAATCCTTATCAGAAAAGCGAGCTGCATCCGGCCACCATCGATCAACTCGATGATCCGAATTACCAAAACATTATTTTGCCTGACGAGTTAAAACAACAGCTAGCCGATGGAAAGTCTCTTACCGTTTATTTTTACAGTCCAACATGCCCACATTGTCGGCGGACAACGCCAATTGTCGTGCCGTTAACCAAACAGCTTGGCATCGATTTAAAACTGTTTAACTTGCTCGAATTTGAAAATGGCTGGGATACATATGGGATTGAATCCACCCCGACCATCGTCCATTACGAAAACGGAAAAGAGACGAAACGCATTGAAGGGTATCACGATAAACAAACGTTCCGCCAATGGTTCTCCTCATTGTCGGAGCAAAAAAACTAAGGAGCTGCGCCCGATGGCGGCTTAGCTCCTTTTTCCTTACATCACCCACTGGCTCGTCGCAGGAAAATAGACGCTGCACCGTAGCGCCTTCTTATGGGTAAACTGCTTTGCCTGAAACGGAAAAGAGATGCCATGACGAGCCAAAATGTTTTGATTACGCACAAACAACCACTCGTATTGTTCGCACTCTCCTTGCTCACCAATATGTTCGATGACCGTAATCAACGACTGCAGCGCTGAGATGATTTGAAACGCCTCTTTCATCGTTCCGTTATATGTAACATGCTCATGTTCCAACGAAAGAATGCCAAGTTCCTCAAATTGGTGAATTTGCTCATCATCAAAATAGTATGGGAAAATGTCAGTGTAGAAATAGTTCAATAAATAATGCATGTAATTTTCTTGCTCTGGAGTCACCGCGTACATAATTTTCAATGTTCATACCACCTTTTCTTGTTACAATGCTTGCGTTCTCCATCGCTAAAACGATACTATGAGTGTATCATATTCAATACACCTATAGAGGTAGAAAGTGTTTCCTCGACTACAGGGAACTGGGAGGTATAGCAACGTTTGTGGACAAGAAAAGGCGATTGGCTTGAATGCATCATCCCCAGCCTATGGAGTGGGCTGACCATTGAGCAGCTGCTCAAAGAAGTTTGGGCCGCTTCAAAAAAACTCGCCCACCGCTGGCGAATGGAACAGGGCGTCAAACTGAACGGCCAAGCCGTCTCTTGGCAGACGACACTTCGTGAACGGGATCGACTTCAGCTTTATGCGTATGAACCAGAGCCGTCACTAATCATCCCGGAATACCGGGAGCTTTCCGTCTTATGGGAAGACGAGCACTTGCTCATCTTGAATAAAGAAGCTGGTATCGATATCCATCCATCCGAGCCGGAACAGACGGGCACACTTGCCAATGCGGTTGCCTTTTATTTGCAATCGCAGGCCATTTTGACAAAAGTGCGCCATATTCATCGGCTCGACCGTGATACGTCAGGGACGATTTTATTTGCCAAACATCCGCTCGCCGGGGCGACGCTTGACCGAATGCTTGCTCATCGTACCATTAAGCGGACATATGTCGCCCTCGTTCATGGCCGCCTGTCACCGAAATCAGGTACGATTTCCGCGCCGATCGGTCGTGACCGCCATCATCCGACGCGCCGGCGCGTCTCAAAAACAGGAGCGAGGGCAGTGACACATTATCGCGTGCTTGAAACGTTTCCATCCGCCTCGCTCGTTGAGCTAAACCTTGACACCGGGCGGACACACCAAATTCGCGTCCATTTGGCCCATCTTGGTCACCCGCTTGTCGGCGATATGCTTTATGGCGGCCAACCAACGTTTCATCGCCATGCGCTTCATGCCGTTAAACTAACGTTCCGCCATCCGTTTACTAATGAAGAAATCGTTTGCCTCGCGCCGACGAACGATTTCCCGGTTGATCTCTCACACATTTACCATTGAGCGCTCCCTGTTTTTGCTTGGGATGGAGATGTGGTCGATAAAGATGATAAAAAGGCAGACGGTTCTCCCGTCTGCCTTACAAGCGCAACTGCTCCTCTTCCCCCGCATCCGCCGGCTCGCTTTCCTCTTCATCCGGCTTTGGTTCTTTTTTCACCACTTCCAACGTCTTGACATGATGGCCATCCATTTCTTTCACCGTAAAGAGATAACCATCAATTTCCACACTGTCACCCGTCTGAATGTCGTAATATTTCGTCAAAACCCAACCGCCAATCGTATCGACATCGTCATCATCAAGCTCTAGCCCCAACAAGTCATTCACTTCGCCAATGAGCACTTTACCATCCAAAATAAATCGGTCATCAATTTTTTGGATCAAAGGCGTTTCATCAATGTCGAACTCATCTTGAATCTCGCCAACAATCTCTTCCAAAATGTCCTCGACCGTAACAAGTCCAGACGTACCGCCATACTCGTCCACTAAAATCGCCATGTGGATGCGCTCTTTTTGCATTTTTACGAGCAAGTCATGAATGGCAATCGATTCAATGACTTGAATAATCGGACGGATGTAATCTTTCATTTGTTTTTCGTTTGACGGGTTAGCAACAAAATCTGTAAATACTTCTTTTACATTAATAAGCCCGAGTACATGGTCTTTATCTCCATCGATAACTGGGTAACGCGTATATTTTTCTTCTTGAATAATGGCTAAATTCTCCTTGACGCTCTTGTTAATGTCTAACGCCACGATTTCTTTACGCGGTACCATAATTTCTTTGGCCACACGGTCGTCAAAACGAAAAATGTTGTTAACATAGCGGTACTCAGATTGGTTAATTTCCCCACTTTTGTAGCTTTCCGATAAAATCAAACGCAACTCTTCTTCGGAGTGGGCGATTTCATGCTCGGCCACCGGCCTAAGGCCGAACAGACGTGTCACGAGCCGCGCAGAATTGTTGAGCGTCCAAATGAACGGATACATGATTTTGTAAAACCAAATAAGCGGCTTAGCCGTCCACAACGTAATCGCTTCCGCCTTATGAATGGCAAACGTTTTCGGTGCCAATTCACCGACAACAACGTGCAAAAACGTAATGAGTGAAAATGAAATAATAAACGCTAAAAAGTGGGAGACGGATTCCGATAAATGGAGGCGTTCAAACAGCGGCAGCAACATCCGCGCCACCGTCGGCTCCCCAAGCCAACCAAGGCCAAGTGAAGTAAGAGTAATGCCAAGCTGGTTCGCCGATAAATAACCGTCCAAATTCGAAATCACTTTTTTCGCCGCCACCGCCTGTTTATTTCCTTCATTAACAAGTTGGTCGATGCGCGAACTGCGCACTTTGACGATCGCAAATTCCGAAGCGACGAAAAAGGCGGTGCAAGCGATGAGCAATGCCACTAACAGCAAACTGGCTATGTCCAATTTGTCTCTGAGCGCGGATGGAGCGCCCAGGTTACACCTCCTGCGAATAAAAGTTTCAACAGCACCCTATAGACAGTAATGCCGCCGAACGGCCGCCAACGGCGGGCGGTCCGAAGCGGCGGCGAACGGTTTACTCTTCGCTATTGTTCGCTTGGGTAAAAATGAGTACATATTTCAGCAACTCAAGCACAGCAATCAATGTCGCAGCGACATACGTCAACGCTGCTGCCCCAAGCACTTTGTTCACGCCGCGCGTTTCATCTGGAGCGATCACTCCTTCAGCGAGCATAAACCGTTTCGCCCGTGCACTTGCATTAAACTCGACGGGTAGCGTAATAATCTGAAACGCCACTGCCAGTGAGAAGAACAAAATGCCGAGACCGAGCAACGAAAATTGTTGAAGCAAAAATCCCACCAACAGCAAAAACGGAGCCACACCGGAAGCGAAGTTCACAATTGGAAACATCCGGTGGCGAAGAACAAGCGCCGCGTACCCTTGCTGATGCTGAACAGCATGGCCGACTTCATGAGCGGCAACGGAAATGGATGCGATTGAGCGCCCGTAAAAGACCGGTTCGGACAAACGAACGACGCGGGAAATTGGATCGTAATGGTCAGAAAGCCGCCCCGGCACGACCTCAACCGGCACATGGTGCAAGCCGTGACGATCCAAAATCATGCGCGCCACTTCCGCTCCCGTCAAGCCTGATGAAGCCGGGACTTCGGACCAAGTTTTGAAGTTGCTCGACACTTTCCATTGTGCCCAAAGCGAGATCAAGAAAGCAATAAAAATGAAAATATCCATCGGATGGAATAGCATCGCAGCACCCTCCGTTTTTCTAATGATCATCCAATGTATATACTATTATTTATTGTACTTGTTCATTGTTTCATACGTCAAACATACCGCTTTGGTTTCATCATATCTCTAGAAAAAACAGCGCCGACGATGGGCGCTGTTTAACCGATCCATTCATCAAAAATTGAAATTGTCCGGATCGGCTCCAATCCGCTTGTTCAAGTTTAACGCATCGATTTGTCTCATTTCCTCATCTGTCAGCGAAAAGTCGAAAATAGTAGCGTTTTCTTTAATGCGCGCCGGCGTCACCGATTTCGGAATCGTCACGACACCGTTTTGCAAATCCCAACGCAGCACGACTTGCGCCGGTGTTTTTCCGTATTTTTTCCCAATCTCAACGATTGTTGGTTCGTTTAAAATTTCCCCGCGCATAAGCGGCGACCATGCCTCAAGCTGGATGCCGTTTTCTCGACAGAACGCATGCAGCTCTTTTTGCGTTAGGCGCGGATGATACTCAACTTGGTTGACCATAGGCTTAATTTCACAATCGGCTAGTACATCTTGCAAATGGTGAATTTGGAAGTTGCTTACACCAATCGCGCGCACATAGCCGTCTTTATACAGCTTTTCAAGCGCCTTGTACGTTTCTTTATATTTCCCTTTCACCGGCCAGTGGACTAAGTACAAGTCAACGTAATCAAAGCCGAGCTTTTTCAAGCTTGTATTAAACGCTTTGAGCGTCGTTTCATATCCTTGGTCCGTATTCCATACTTTCGTTGTCACAAACACTTGCTCGCGCGGAATACCCGATTCGCGGATCGCTTGTCCGACCCCTTCCTCGTTTTCATAAAAAGCGGCCGTATCAATATGGCGATATCCTACCTCCAATGCGGTACGCACCGCTCCTTTTACTTCCTCTCCCTCTTTTACTTTGTAAACACCAAGACCGACCCACGGCATTTTCACACCGTTATGTAATACAGTGCAATCTTGCAAACTATTCACTCTACTTCCCCCTTCAACATCTATATAGTTTTATTATGGGAAAACAGCCAAGAAAAAGCAAAATATATGCCCAAAGGTGCCGTTTGGATTTTGATTCAAACGTGCTTACTTTACTTTCATTTTGGCTGCAGTATTCATCACTCTCTTGTCATCATCCCTTTGTTGTTTGTATAGGAGTGTAGTATTTCACTACCCAAAATCGTTTAGCGCCGGAAACATAAAGTGAAGTCCACTCCGTTTCTTAAATGTACTAGAAAAAAGCTGCTCTAAAGGCCAACTGTGCGGCCTTTTGGAGCAGCCCCATGTTTCTTACTTCGCAATGGTCATATTCCCTTCCGCTAGTTTTTGTTCAGCAGAAGGATGAAACTCATTTTCCATTTTCGAAACGACAACCGTGGCTACTGCGTTGCCAATAATGTTTGTAATCGCCCGCGCCTCGGACATAAAACGGTCGACCCCAAGCAGCAAGGCGATACCCTCGACCGGAATCATTGGGAACGCCGCTAACGTGGCGGCTAGGGTGATAAAGCCCGAACCGGTCACCCCTGCTGCCCCCTTCGAGGTGAGCATTAACACTCCAAGCAACGTCAACTCTTGCCAAATGCTTAAATCAATCCCGTATGCTTGGGCGATGAAAATGGCCGCCATCGACAAATAAATCGATGTGCCGTCCAAGTTAAACGAGTATCCAGTCGGAACGACAAGGCCAACGACCGACTTCGAGCAACCGTATTTTTCAAGCCGCTCCATCAACCGCGGCAAAGCCGATTCAGATGAAGACGTGCCAAGAACGAGCAACAATTCTTCTTTAATATAGGCGAGAAACTTAAAGATGTTAAATCCGTAAAACTTGGCAATCCCGCCGAGCACGATGAAAATAAAGAGCGCCATCGTAATATATACCGATCCCATCAGCTTGCCGAGCGACACGAGCGAGCCGAGACCGAACGTGCCGATCGTATACGCCATCGCACCAAATGCGGCGATCGGTGATACCTTCATGACCATGTTGACGACGCCAAAGAAAATTTCTGCGATCCGCTCAAACAAGGAAAGCACTGGTTTGGCTTTTTCCCCTAAACCAGCCGCCGCCAATCCAAACAGAACGGCGAAGAAGAGCACCGGAAGCAATTCCCCGCTGGCCATCGCCGCGACAACGTTATCCGGGATAATGCTTAGCACAAAATCAACAAACCCATGGCTTGTTTCTTCCGCTTGCTTCGTATATTGTGAAATGTCGCCACCTTTGGCTGCATCAGTGTTGAAGCCAACCCCTGGTTTGATGAGGTTAACAACAACAATTCCAATCGCCAACGCAAACGTCGTCACAATCTCAAAGTAAAGGAGGGCCTTTCCGCCGATGCGGCCAATTTTTTTCAAGTCTCCCATATTGCCGATCCCGATCACAACGGTAAAGAAAATGATCGGGGCAATCACCATTTTAATCAACTTAATAAATCCATCAGCTAACACTTTTAATTTAGAACCAAATTCCGGAAATAAAAATCCGACGATAATCCCTAAAACAATACCGATAATGACTTGTACGGTTAAATTTTTGAATTTCCCCCTCATTTCTCCCACTCCTTTCACCGTCTTGACAACGCTTTCAACAACATCATAAAGAAAAGTCAGCCAAATAAAAATATTATGGTGATAATGGTCATTTTGGTCTTTTTGGTCTTAAACGTTTGCGAAGTTGCAACTACAAAACTGCGTTGATTCCCATAAAAAAAGCTTCCACTGATGGAAGCTTATTCACGGAATCCCTTGATTTCATTCAACATTCTAGAACCGAATTGTCTCGTAAACTCCTTATACAACGGGGCAAATTTCTGTTCCCATCTCTTTCTTTCCTCCTCCGATAACAAGTAAAGCTGGACGCTCTTTTGCTGCTTCAGCTGTTGCAATTCCCGCTCGTTTTGTGCCTTTGACTGCCGCAAATTCCATTGGGTCGCCTCGGTCATCGCTTCGGCTATTTTTTGTTGAATCTCTTTCGGCAAACTGTCCCAAAACGATCGGTTCATCATGACTGCATAGCCAAGATAGCCGTGGTTGCTAATCGTAATATATGGTTGAAACTTGTAAAACCCCTTTGAATAGATGTTGGAAATCGTATTTTCCTGACCATCAAACTCATGTTGCTCAAGCGCCCGGTATACATGGTCAAACGAAACGGCAACCGGTTCACCGCCAAGCAAGCGGAACTGCTTATCGATCACTTCGCTCGGCATAATGCGAAAACGCAAGCCCCGGAAGTCATCAGGCTCGATAAGCGGACGAGTTGTTCCCATCATCTGTTTAAAGCCGTTGCTCCAAAACGCTAGTCCTTTGATTCCTTTTTCTTCAAGCATTCCGAGCAGTTCAGCTCCGACTTTTCCAGTGAACACACGACGCACATCGTCATCATCGCGAAATAAAAAGGGCAAATCGAGCACTTGCCACTCCGGAATCAGTTCTGTGACCTTTGAAAATGACGGGGCAATCATTTGTACATCACCGCGCAGCAGCGCATCAAGCTCCTCCCCATCCGAGTAAAGCGAACCGTTCGCGAACACTTCGACTTTGACACGGCCGTTCGTCTTTTGTTCCACGAGTTCGGCAAACTTTTGCGCTGCTAGCCCCTTCGGCGTATTTTCCGCAACGACGTGGCTAAAATAGATGATAATTTGTTTTTGCAATCCTTTTTGTTCATCGTCGTACACAATCCGTTCCTGATCGGCTTGGCGGCTGACGTTCCAAGCAACAAGGCCGATGCCGATCATAAGAAGGAGTACCCACAATTTCCATAGCTTTCCCATTGTCCACACCGTTTTCGTCCATCGTTTTCTTCTTTTTTATCATATCACCGGAATCATGTTAGAATAAATAATAATGAATTTTCTGCCTAAACAGAGGAGTTCACCGATGAATCGACTGCCGATCCGTTGGAAAATTACGATTTTAATTTTTGTTATCGTCAGCTTTTCGATGCTGCTGAGTGGTGTTTTTATTATAAGCGACTTTTTCCATACAAAGGAAGAAGAGTTAAGCCAACGCGCCCTATTGACAGCGCGCACCGTATCCGAACTGCCGGAAGTCAAGCAGCACATTGTCGGGCCAAAGGAAAACCGGGCGCTCGTAAACCCGATCGTCGAACGGGTACGCATCATCCATAGCGCTGATTATATTGTTGTGCTCGATATGAACAAAATTCGTCTCTCTCATCCGCTTCCATCAATGATTGGCACCGTCTCCCGCGGGGCTGATGAAGGGCCGGCGTTCGCGGAACATACATACACATCAAAAGCACGTGGAGAAATCGGGACAGTAGTTCGCGCCTTCGTCCCTATTATGAATCGCCACCATGAACAGATTGGCGTCGTCATCGCCGCCTACCGATTGCCAACGTTTTTAGAAGCAATTGATACGCTAAAAGAAGAAATCGCCATGGCCGTTATTTTGTCGTTGCTCGCTGGTGGAAGTGGAGCTTGGCTGCTCGCCTCTCATATTAAGCGGCAAATGTTTGAACTAGAACCGCATGAAATTGCCAAACTGCTTGTTGAGCGAACAGAGGCGTTTAACGCTATGCACGAAGGCGTCATCGCCATCGACAGCAATGAAAATATTACTATTTTTAACGATCGGGCGAAACAAATGCTTGGTATCGAAGGGGATGTGATTGGGCAGCCCATCCGTTCTGTCATTCCTGATACGTATCTTCCCGAAATATTGAAAGTGAACAAGCCGATTTATAACAAAGAGCTGCAGCTTGGCAATTTAACGATCTGGAGCAATCGCATCCCGATTAAAGTCAATGGGAAAACCGTTGGTGCAATCGGCATTTTCCAAGATCGCACAGAAGTGAAACGGCTGGCTGAAGAACTAACGGGGGTAAAAGCGTTTGTCCATGCCTTGCGTGTGCAAAACCATGAATACATGAATAAGCTCCATACGATTGCCGGACTGATCCAGCTTGGCCATATTGAGAAGGCGCTTGAATACGTGTTTCAAGTTACAGAAGAGCAGGAGGAACTCACGCAGTTTTTAAGCCGCAACATCAAGGACGAAAGCATTTCAGGGTTATTGTTAAGCAAAATCCGCCGCGGCAAAGAGCTTGGCATTCTTGTGACGATCGACCGGCACAGCCACCTTTATCGTTTTCCGCCGCGCCTCGACCACCATGATTTCGTCGTTCTCCTTGGCAACTTAATTGAAAACGCCTTCGATGCGTTCCAAGGGGTAACCGGTCGGGAAAAAGAAATTTACGTTAGTATTGAACAAAATGAAGACATTTGCTCCCTCTCAATCGAAGATAACGGCCAAGGCATCGCTCGCGAGCATATCGATCGCATTTTTGACGAAGGCTTTTCAACAAAAGGACAAAACGGGCGCGGCATCGGCCTATATTTAGTGAAGCAAATTGTGGAAAAAGGAAACGGTCACATCGATGTTCAGTCTGAGGAAGGGAAAGGGACCGTATTTACCATTACATTTGATATGTAACCTTATTCATACAGTGGCAGCCGCATTCGACAAGCCCCTGCCCCAAGCCAAAGGAGGGAAAGACAATGTACCGTGTATTGCTCATTGAAGATGACCCAATGGTCCAAGAAGTGAACCGACAAATGATTGAACAAGTGAACGGTTTTGCCGTCGTCGGCCTCGCCGGGAACGGAGAAGAAGGACTGCGCCTCATCGAGGAGCTCCACCCTGATGTAGCGGTCATTGACATTTACATGCCGCAATTAGATGGCCTTGAAACGTTAAAGGAAATTCGCGCCCGTGGGCATGAAGTCGACATTCTAGCCATCACGGCCGCAAGTGATATTGAAACAGTACGCCGCGTTTTACAAAACGGCGCGTTTGATTATATTGTCAAACCGTTTAAATTTGAACGGCTCAAGCAAGCGCTAGAAAACTATCGGGCATTCCGCCAATCGCTCGCCGAAAAACAGTCGCTCACTCAAGCAGAACTCGATGCGTTGCGGCAAACGGCCGAACGGTATGTCGACCCACTCCCTGAACTTCCAAAAGGATTAAACGAAGTGACATTGGAAAAAGTCGTCACTTATTTGCGCCAACAGTGCTCCCCTGTCTCCGCTGAAGAAGTGGCTGAAGGCGTCGGCATCGCCCGCGTCACCGCTCGCCGCTACTTAGAATACCTTGAGAAAAGTGGAAAGGTTGTGCTCGATGTGCAATATGGCAGTATTGGTCGCCCCGTCAACCGCTATCAGTTGAAACGAATATAGCTTACCCGGTAGCCCGCACGACCAACCGGGTAGGCAACTCTTCTTGTTTTCGAGGAACATTTCCTGTCTCCAGCCAATGGTGAAGAAGCCGAAACGCTTTTTCCCCCAACGTAAAATGAGGGAGTGCCACTGTCGTAATGCCCAACATTTCGGCCAGCGGATCATTATCAAACCCGATGATAGTAAGCTCTTCTGGAATGCGCACCCCGATGCGTCGTGCCTCCAATACGATACCGGCTGCCACTTGGTCGCTCGTTACAAGCAATGCACTCGGACGCTCTTCCATTGCCATCCATTGTTCGATCACGCGTTTTCCGTCTTCAAGAAATAGACAGCCGTCAAAAATCCATTGGCGCTGGGGCGTAACGCCGACATCACGCAACACATCTTGATACGCCGCTTCTCGCGCTTGGCTGTTCGGTCCTGTCCTTCTCCCGATGCAATAGCCAATCCGTCGATGTCCTTTTTTCACCAAATAGTGAAGAGCTTTGGCGAACGCTTGATAGTGGTCGATATAGACCGTGAAAAAATCATATTCTGTCACTTGCTCGCATAAAACGATGGGGGCCTCTTCTTGGTATGCGTCAAAAATTTCCCATCCCACTTCATGAGAACAGACAATCAAGCCATCCATTTGCTTCATTCGCAACCGCTCTAACGCCTCGAGTTCCCGCTCTACGTCATAATTCGTCTGAAACAAAAGCAACTGATAACCATAACGAAGCGCCTCTTTGGAAATCCCTTCAATGACCGCTGAAAAATAAGGATGATGAATGTACGGAAGCATGACTCCGACAATCATTGTCCTTCCTTTTGCCAAATGAACGGCTTGGATGTTTTTTGTATAATTGAGCTTCTCAACTGCTTCCCAAACTGCCTTCCGCTTTTCCTCACTCACATATGGATACCCGTTTAATACCCTTGATACGGTAGATACTGACACACCCGCTTCTTTCGCCAAATCACGGATGTTCGCCACGTTCCCACCCCTTCCTAAAAAACGCTTGACTTGAAACGCGTTTCATCCATTATGTTGATTTCACCATCTAGTATACAAAAGGAGGGGTTCATATGCTTCACGGATTTGCTTTACTCGCTCTGCTCGTCACTATCATTTGGGGAGGCGCACATATCGCCTTGAACGCGGAAAATAAAAAGAAAGTAAGAAAAAAGGAAAAGTAAGGGGAAGATTCAGTTTGTTTCCACTGTTTCAACTGCTATAATGAATGGTATATGGATAGCAAGGAGGAATCAAGATGGTTCCATATTGGAAATCGCTTTTCTTGATTGCCGTCACCGCTGCCTTTCTTGCCGGTTGCGGTACGGAGACACCTTCATCAAAAGAGGAAGAAGCGAAAGGAAAACAAACAGTTAGTCTAGACGAGACTTCTACCAACATGCAACCATCAGAACCAACCGGCCAAGAAATTCCCCCTGTTGATGAACAAAAGCAAGCAGGAGGGGGGCAAAATGGGTCGAAGGGGGATGAAACCGACTTTTCCCGCCCGACGACTTCGTTGTCTTATCAAATTGGAAATCAAACGGTCACAGGAACAGCAACGTTGACAACAAGCGACAACCAACATTTTTCGCTCTATGTCCTAGAGGGATGGACACTCGACGCCGAAGAACCGCATGCTGATGTACTGCTCCATGGAGACACGTTTGCCCGCATCCGCCTTCTTCCTAATGAGGAGACAAACTATGAACAATTGGCCAAAGAACATGCCCAAGCGATTGACGCCAACGCCGCCCGTCAGCAAACTAATCAACTTCCAAAACCGTTCACTGATGCTCTTTGGTACATCGCTCAAGCTGACGGTGTTACCGTCCATGTGATCGCCAGCACCCAACCGGCGCCGATGCTTTTGACAGTGCACGCCCCTAAGGGAAAAGATGTGCTTGGCGCTGTGCTCGCCATGGTGGCCACACTGCAAAAGCAATAACTTGCTAGGGAGGGCTATCGCCCTCCCCTCCTTTTTAATAAAGAAAAACCCCCTTTTTCATTTGCAAGAGGGTCAAACCGGCTGCTCGCTTTCTTCTTTGCGGAAAAACGTTCTCATGGCATGAAACACATCTGATTTTTGCTTTAAAATATAATAGCGGAATTTTTCATCTTTAATATTACGGTACGCTGACATGAGCGTTGAATGGCGGTTGTACTGGTTAACTTCCCCGTACCCAAACATGTTCGACACTTTCATCAACTCTTGAACAAGCTTGACGCAACGGGCGTTGTCAGATGTCAAGTTGTCCCCGTCAGAGAAGTGGAACGGATAAATGTTGTAGCGTGACGGCGAATATTTTGTTTCAATCAGTTCCAACGCCTTGCGGTAAGCCGACGAACAAATCGTTCCACCGCTTTCCCCTTTGGTGAAAAATTCTTCCTCACTGACGACTTTCGCTTCGGTATGGTGGGCAATAAAGGCGATGTCCACCGTCTCGTACTTCGTGCGCAAAAAGCGTGTCATCCAGAAGAAGAAACTGCGCGCCATATATTTTTCCCACATGCCCATTGAACCACTTGTGTCCATCATCGCTAAGACGACTGCTTTCGATTCCGGTTTGACGACTTCGTTCCACGTTTTAAACTTCAAATCTTCGCGGTAAATCGGATAAAAGCCCGGTTTGCCGCTCATGGCATTGCGTTTGAACGCAGCGAGCATCGTCCGCTTTTTATCGATGTTCCCCATCAGTCCGGTGCGGCGAATATCGTTAAACTCGATATGCTGAACAACGTTTTGGTCGCGCTCTTTCTGCTTCAAGTTCGGGAGTTCCAGTTGACTAAAGAACGCCTCTTCAATTTCCATCAACGACACTTCGGCTTCGTAATAGTCTTGGCCTGGCAAGTCGCCAGCTCCTTGGCCTTTTCCTGGCCCCTTCCCCTCCCCGCTTCCATCTCTGGCTACCACGTCACCGACTTGGCTGTCCCCGTTTCCTTGACCGACATGCTTATTTTTCTCGTAGTTATAGCGGATTTTATACTCATCAAGCGAGCGAATCGGAATTTTAATGACGTCACGTCCGTTGGACATAATAATGCTTTCTTCCGTAATTAAATCCGGCAAGTTATTTTTGATCGCTTCTTTTACTTTTTCTTGATGGCGCTTTTGATCGTCATATCCTTTGCGGTGGAGGGACCAGTCTTCTTTCGATACAATAAAATTCCCCTTCATTTTTTCCCCTCCTTTGTTAAAATCATTTTCACACTTTTCATTTTCCCGCATATACTTATGTTGGCGTCATCAAAACGGACCATCACTATGCCAAGTTGTTTATTTTATCCTATGCAAAAATTCGAAATAATTGACAGATGAATGTGGAAAATGGACAAGGAATCAAGAAGTGGACAAGCCCGATTATCGGCGTAAAAAAAGCATGCCCGAATACTCGAGGCATGCCTAACGGTTCAACAAGCTGCCGACATATCGGAGCAATTCATTCGCTGATGTGGAATTATACCCGTACTCATCAATCAAACGGGCGACAACTTCGTTGATTTTTTTCAATTGCTGCTCATCGGGGGTCTTCGTCGATGTCGTAATTTTCACGATGTCTTTCAAATCAGCAAACAGCTTTTTCTGGATCGCTTCGCGCAACCGTTCGTGCGAATTGTAATCAAACTTTTGTCCTTTGCGCGCGTAGGCGGAGATGCGGATTAAAATTTCTTCGCGGAACGCCTTTTTCGCATTTTCAGAAATGCCGATTTGTTCTTCAATCGAGCGCATCAGTTTTTCATCCGGATTCATTTCCTCGCCAGTGAGCGGGTCGCGCAGTTTCGTTTTGTTGCAATATGCTTCGACATTATCCAAATAGTTATCCATCAACGTTTTCGCCGACTCTTCATACGAATACACGAACGCCTTTTGTACCTCTTGCTTGGCGATTTCGTCATACTCTTTGCGCACAAGCGAGATGAAGTTCAAATATCGTTCACGATCTTCTTTTGAGATGGATGGATGTTGATCCAACCCTTCTTTCAGTGAACGAAGCACATCGAGCGCATTAATCGATGGCACTTCTTTTCGGATGATGCAAGCCGAAATGCGGTTGATGACATAGCGAGGGTCGATGCCGCTCATTCCTTCGTCTGGATGCTCTTTTTTCAGCTCTTCTACATCGACTTCGTTGAACCCTTCGATCATCTCTCCGTCATACAGGCGCATTTTCTTCAATAAATCCACATCCGGCCGTTTCGATTCTTTCAGCCTCGTCAAAATCGTAAACATGGCCGCAATGCGCAGCGTGTGCGGGGCAATATGCACATCAGCAACGTCGCTTTCTCGAATCATTTTTTCATAAATGCGCTCTTCTTCCGAGACACGCAAGTTGTACGGGATCGGCATCACGATAATGCGCGAATGGAGCGCTTCATTCTTTTTATTGGAAATAAACGATCGGTATTCTGTTTCATTTGTATGGGCAACGATCAGTTCATCAGCGCTGATAAGCGCAAACCTTCCCGCTTTGAAATTGCCTTCTTGCGTCAACGATAGCAAATGCCAAAGAAATTTTTCATCGCACTTTAACATCTCTTGAAATTCCATAATGCCGCGGTTTGCTTTGTTCAGCTCGCCGTCAAACCGATACGCCCGCGGGTCGGATTCTGAACCATATTCAGCAATGGTCGAGAAATCGATGCTTCCCGTCAAATCAGCGATATCTTGCGATTTCGGGTCGGACGGGCTGAACGTCCCGATGCCGACACGCCGATTTTCTGAGAAGAAAATGCGTTCGACCATCACGTCTTCAATCCGACCACCGTATTCTTTCTCAAGCCGCATCATATTGAGCGGCGACAGCTCCCCTTCAATGCGAATGCCGTATTCACGGTAAAAATCGTCGCGCAAATGGTGAGGAATGAGGTGAAGTGGATCTTCATGCATCGGGCAACCTTTAATCGCATAAACGGCGCCGCGCTCCGTTTTTGAATACTCCTCAAGCCCGCGCTTCAGGAGCGTTACCAACGTTGACTTCCCGCCGCCAACCGGCCCCATCAGCAGCAAAATCCGTTTGCGTACATCAAGTCGTTTTGCCGCTGGGTGGAAATATTCTTCAACAAGCCGCTCGAGCGCCTCCTCGAGCCCAAACAAATGCTGGCTGAAAAACTTATACCGTTTCCGCCCGTTCACCTCTTCAACCCCAGCGTCTTTAATCATATTATAAACGCGCGAATGAGCCGACTGGGCGACCCACGGCTTTTCTTTTAAAATCTCTAAATACTCAGCGAACGTTCCTTCCCATCTCAGCCTCTCTTCCTCTTCCCGGTACCGTGCGATCTTTCTTAAAATATCCATAAAGGACCTCCTCACCCTTGGATGTCTTACAGCAAGATTATTACAATTTATGCGAGGATGTCCCGTATCATTCGCCACAAAAAAAATTTTGTCTTCGAACAGTTCGCGGCAGTCATTCACATGCTCGGCCATATTCGTTATAATAAAGGGGAAACGCCTGCCACTTTCATTGCAAGGGAGGAAAAAACGATGCGCACATTGCTGATGTTAGGAGTTATCATCGCCTTTTTAACAGCCATTTTCACGGCTGGGTACGAAGACAAACCGGGTGTCAAACAATAAAGCCCAAAAAAACGACCTCCATAGCGAAGGTCGTTTTTTTGTTTACGACAATCCGTGAAACCGTTGCTGACGCAGTGCCTCATACACTAAAATAGCCGCCGTATTTGATAAATTCAACGAACGGACTTTGTCGTTCATCGGGATGCGCAAGCAACGATCCTTGTTGGCCTCGAGGAGCTCCTTCGGCAACCCGGTCGTCTCGCGGCCAAATACAAAAAAAATGTCTTTTTTCTGATCGCTGAAGTCAAACGAGTCATAATATTGCTGGCCAAACTTCGTAATAAAGTAAAATTCTCCCCCCGGAAATCGGGCAAACAGCTCGTCAATGGAGTCGTAATACGAAATATTGACATATGGCCAATAGTCAAGCCCGGCGCGCTTTAACATTTTATCATCCGTCGAAAACCCGAGCGGACGAATCAAATGAAGCGCTGTATCCGTCGCCGCACATGTGCGGGCGATATTCCCTGTATTTGCTGGAATTTCTGGTTGGTATAGTACTACATGAAGCGGCATTTCGTTCACCTCAACAACGTCGTTTATTTGCGATCAATGATGTGAAAAAATTTATACCGGATGTTCGGCGTATAGGCGCTCGAATCTTCGTATGACCAATACCGCATTCGGCTGTTCGTCGTATGGGCATTCACAAGCGGCATCCCATCTTGGTCTTTGGCCACCACAATGGTGGAATGGTCGAAGCGTCCATCCCCTTGAAAATCATAACAAATGACATCACCTGCCATCAATTGTTCTGGTTCAGGGACTTCCACCGCCTGTAGACCGATGCGCGATCCACTCAAATACCAGCGCAGCGAATGGGCGACCGCCCAGCTGTAACTCCAGCTTCCGTTTTGACACCACCATCCCCGCGCCCTGTTCGGATAGCCGGTCATTGGCGCTCCGCCCGCATACAAACATTGGGAAACAAAGTTCGTGCAATCAACAGAAAAAGACGGAAACGCCGGGTTATGCCGATTCCACCACGTTTCTGCATACCGTACCGCCTGAGCACGGTCATATTGGTAAGAAAGGCGCTCTCCTGTCCATTGCTCACGTTCGACACGAGGCGCTTCAACGTATTCCCCCATCCGGCTAACCCGTTTATCATCCACCAACTCGGTGCCTAAAAAACGGGCGCATCGCTCCTCGACTTGCTCCTCAATATATAAAGTTGCCCCGTGCTTAATTAAAAATTGATGATGGGCAATATAAACCATTTTTGTCTCTCGCTCGACTGTCTGTCTGCCGATAATTTGCCCTCGAATAGTGCAACGGACAATTTCTGCCCCACGCCTTTGGCAAAGTTGCTGCTTCCTAGTAATTTCTTCATCGCCTTGGATATTGCTTTCCGAGACAAATGAGTGCGCCCGCTTATCGAGCCAATCATGCAGCCGCTTTTTCATGCCGCTCCCCACTTTCGTTTTTGTTACTACCTTATGTGAGGAAGCGGCAGTTTTTTCCCTATTCCTTTACCTCTGTCAACAGTTTCAACCCTTTTTCGATTTCGGCGACTACATCTGAATCTGTTTCCGTTTGTCTTGCCTCTTCGAGATATGGCTTGGCACTTACATCCCCGATTTTCCCGAGCGCCCACGCTGCTGTCCCACGGATGACGGGACGGCTGTCTTCTTTCAGCAGCCGCAATAAATGCGGAACAGCTGTCCGGTCTTTATAATGGGCGAGCGCCAAAATGGCGTTGCGCTGGATCGGTTTTTTCCCGCGCCATGAGCCTGCCATTGCGCCGAATTTCTCTTTAAACTCACGATTGCTTACCTGAAGAAGCGGGATGAGCTTCGGTTTCGCTGCCTCGGGATCCGGCTCGAATTCCGGATGCAAGTGGAAATCTTTCTTCTTGTTTTCCGGGCAGACCAACTGGCACGTATCGCAACCGTACAACCGATTGCCGATTTTCTCACGAAATTCATCGGCTAAAAAGCCTTTCGTTTGCGTCAAAAATGAGATGCACCGCTGCGCATTCAGTTGTCCCCCTTGCACGAGCGCCCCTGTGGGGCACGCATCGATGCATTTCGTACATGTGCCGCACCGGTTTTCGATCGGTTCATCGGGCGGAAACGGAATCGTTGTAATCATCTCACCCAAATACACGTACGAACCAAACTCCGGCGTAATAATGGAACAGTTTTTCCCACTCCAACCGATCCCTGCCCGCTCTGCCACGGCCCGGTCAGCGAGTTCTCCCGTATCCACCATCGAACGAACACGGGCATGTGGTACCTTCGCAAGTAAAAATTCTTCAAGTTGGCGTAAACGTTCCCGCAACACATCATGATAGTCTTTTCCCCACGATGCACGACAAAAAAGGCCACGCCGCTCATTTTTCGTCCCGCGTGGAGCATCTTTCATTTTTGATGGATAGGCAAGCGCAATGGCAATGATCGATTTCGCCTCGGGAAGAAGCAACGACGGATTTGTCCGCTTTTCAATATCCGGTTCCTCAAATCCGGATTGATAGCCAAGCTCCTGTTGCCGACGAAGCCGCTCCTTTAGTTCCACAAACGGATCAGCGCTTGCAAAACCGATTTTATCGATGCCGATCGACCGGCTGTATTCAATCACTTCCTGTTTCAAAGAGACAATGTCCATTATTTTCCCTCCCTTCGAGGTATATGGTAAAATGAAACACGGGGTGATTCATATGAAATGCATCATATCAGAAGAATTAAAACAACGTCTTCCTTCGGGCAAATTTGGCGTGATCCGCTACCACCATATCGAAATCGGCGACTCGCCGCAAATGTTAAAAGGCCGGCTTGAACTGTTTCAAAAGTCGATTTACTTTGAGCTACAGGAAAAAGCCATCGCCGACATTCCCGAGCTCGCCGAATGGCGTCAGGCATTCAAACAAATCGGCACGGATCCAGGGCGTTACCGACCCTCAAGTGAAAGCTTATACCGTCGTATCCAGAAAAAAAACTTTGTTCCATCGATCCATTCAGCAGTCGATGTAAACAACTTCTTTTCGCTCTATTATAAAATACCACTCGGCATTTACGATCTTGATTGTATCCAAGGATCCGTGATGATTACCGTAGGTACAGAACAAGATGAATACATAGCTCTAAATGGACGCACCGTCAACTTTGCGAATAAACTCGTCAGCAAAGATGAACACGGTCCGTTCGGCAGCCCAATCGTCGATTCCAAACGCACAGCGGTGACAAAAGGAACGAAAAACGCTTTGCAAATCGTTTATTTTCTTCCATCGATTCCTGAAGATGTTGCCAATCGCCAACTTCAGGCTATTCAAACGATGTTTACGCAAATCCATGGCGGTGAGGCCGACGCACAATTGCTAGTATAATAAAAAAACGCAATGCCTCGTTCTATGACGAAACGAAACACTGCGTTGTCCCCAATATTTTATTTAAAACTTAACGAAACTCATTATAACAAAACAGTACGTACATGGCAAGAAAAAACGCAAAAATCGACAAAATTCGTCGTATAAAAGGGGCACCAGAATATCTGGTGCCAACAACGATGACCCGTACGGGATTCGAACCCGTGTTACCGCCGTGAAAGGGCGGTGTCTTAACCACTTGACCAACGGGCCAATCATGGCGGAGAAGGCGGGATTTGAACCCGCGCGCCGCAAAACTGCGACCTAACGGTTTAGCAAACCGTCCCCTTCAGCCACTTGGGTACTTCTCCATAATGGCTCCGCAAGTAGGATTCGAACCTACGACCTACCGGTTAACAGCCGGTTGCTCTACCGCTGAGCTATTGCGGAATAACTAAGAAACATTCTTCCAAATCTACTTCGTCTCTTCCTCTACTAGCTGATTCAGCTTATTCGAGGATGTTTATGCTCAGTGTCCCTTCCTCTACTAGCCAATTCAAAGAAGCTGAATGCGTCGGGACAACTCGTAGCCTATTCGATGAAGTAAGGGCTCGTCGCTGAGCTATTGCGGAATAATCAAGAAATGCTCGATTAGTATTATATCGAATCATCTGACAATATGCAATGGAAAATGGTGGGCCTAAGTGGACTTGAACCACCGACCTCACGCTTATCAGGCGTGCGCTCTGACCAGCTGAGCTATAGGCCCATAAAAGCGGGTGATGGGAATCGAACCCACGACATCAGCTTGGAAGGCTGAGGTTTTACCACTAAACTACACCCGCAACAAATATAAATTAAGGAAGAAGAGAAAGGGCGACTAGTGGGAATCGAACCCACGCATGCCAGAGCCACAATCTGGTGCGTTAACCACTTCGCCATAGCCGCCACATTGATGGTGCCGGCTGCAGGACTTGAACCCGCAACCTACTGATTACAAGTCAGTTGCTCTACCAATTGAGCTAAGCCGGCATGATGTAAATTTATTCATGGATAAATGGATGGCGGAGGAGGAGGGATTCGAACCCCCGCGCGCCTTGCGACGCCTCTCGGTTTTCAAGACCGACCCCTTCAACCACTTGGGTACTCCTCCAAAAAGTAACGTAATAATGGTGGACCTTGTAGGACTCGAACCTACGACCGGACGGTTATGAGCCGTCTGCTCTAACCAGCTGAGCTAAAGGTCCGATAATAATGGCGGTGGAGGGGATCGAACCCCCGACCTCACGGGTATGAACCGTACGCTCTAGCCAGCTGAGCTACACCGCCAAATTTATATATTTGAATGGTGGAGCCTATCGGGATCGAACCGATGACCTCCTGCGTGCAAAGCAGGCGCTCTCCCAGCTGAGCTAAGGCCCCACAGGAAAATCGGGAAGACAGGATTTGAACCTGCGACCTCACGGACCCGAACCGTGTGCTCTACCAAGCTGAGCTACTTCCCGTCAACGCGCTCGAGAGGATTCGAACCCCTAACCTTCTGATCCGTAGTCAGATGCTCTATCCAATTGAGCTACGAGCGCAAGTGCCGAGGGCCGGACTCGAACCGGCACGGTAGTTACCTACCCCAGGATTTTAAGTCCTGTGCGTCTGCCAATTCCGCCACCCCGGCAAACGAGTGGAGCGGAAGACGGGGTTCGAACCCGCGACCCCCACCTTGGCAAGGTGGTGTTCTACCACTGAACTACTTCCGCATTGTGATGAGCCATGGAGGACTCGAACCTCCGACCCTCTGATTAAAAGTCAGATGCTCTACCTACTGAGCTAATGGCTCATATGAGGGATGCCGGCTGCAGGACTTGAACCCGCAACCTACTGATTACAAGTCAGTTGCTCTACCAATTGAGCTAAGCCGGCATATCCACAATGATGGTGGCTCGGGACGGAATCGAACCGCCGACACAAGGATTTTCAGTCCTTTGCTCTACCGACTGAGCTACCGAGCCATATGTTATTTTCTACCTCGTTCATTGAATTACCCTGTGCCTCTTCCTCTACTAGCGGATTCGAGGAAGTATGATGCGTCGAGGCAACTCGCAGCAAATTCGATGATGCTGATGCTCGTCTCTACCGACTGAGCTGCCGAGCCGCATGTGATTTTTTATTTCATAGTTTTGAAATAATGGCGGTCCCGACGGGACTCGAACCCGCGATCTCCTGCGTGACAGGCAGGCATGTTAACCACTACACTACGGGACCATTTTGGTTGCGGGGGCAGGATTTGAACCTGCGACCTTCGGGTTATGAGCCCGACGAGCTACCGGACTGCTCCACCCCGCGACGATTGAAAGTGGTGGAGGATGACGGGATCGAACCGCCGACCCCTTGCTTGTAAGGCAAGTGCTCTCCCAGCTGAGCTAATCCTCCATTTATCATGCCTAGCAGCGACCTACTCTTGCAGGGGCGCTGGCCCCAACTACCATCGGCGCTGGAGAGCTTAACTTCCGTGTTCGGGATGGGAACGGGTGTTTCCTCTCCTCTATCACCACTAGGCAACAACAGACAAGTATTATTATAATGAAAAACAGCTTATTGTCAAGCTTTTTTTCATTCCTTCAAAACTAGATAACCGTTTTTGGGGGAAGAAGCCTCCGCTTTTCGTACTGTCTAGCTCCGGCCGCCATCGGCTCGCGACGCTTCGGTCCTGCTGTGGCGGCGACACATTGCATACGCTCCTGTGGCACCACCCACGCAGAACCAAGCTTTGCTTGGTTCGAGCCTCCTCGCAGGCCCTCCAGCACGTCTCGCCGATAGGCGGGCGGCCTCCGCTTTTCTAGGTTAAGCCCTCGATCGATTAGTATCCGTCAGCTCCACGTGTCGCCACGCTTCCACCTCGGACCTATCAACCTCGTCATCTTCGAGGGATCTTACTCGCTTAACGCGATGGGAAATCTCATCTTGAGGGGGGCTTCACGCTTAGATGCTTTCAGCGCTTATCCCTTCCGCACATAGCTACCCAGCGGTGCCCCTGGCGGGACAACTGGTACACCAGCGGTGCGTCCATCCCGGTCCTCTCGTACTAAGGACAGCTCCTCTCAAATTTCCTACGCCCACGACGGATAGGGACCGAACTGTCTCACGACGTTCTGAACCCAGCTCGCGTACCGCTTTAATGGGCGAACAGCCCAACCCTTGGGACCGACTACAGCCCCAGGATGCGATGAGCCGACATCGAGGTGCCAAACCTCCCCGTCGATGTGGACTCTTGGGGGAGATCAGCCTGTTATCCCCGGGGTAGCTTTTATCCGTTGAGCGATGGCCCTTCCATGCGGAACCACCGGATCACTAAGCCCGACTTTCGTCCCTGCTCGACCTGTCCGTCTCGCAGTCAAGCTCCCTTGTGCCTTTGCACTCTCCGAATGATTTCCAACCATTCTGAGGGAACCTTTGGGCGCCTCCGTTACCTTTTGGGAGGCGACCGCCCCAGTCAAACTGCCCACCTGACACTGTCTCCCACCCCGATAAGGGGTGCGGGTTAGAATTTCAATACCGCCAGGGTGGTATCCCACCGACGCCTCCACCGAAGCTGGCGCTCCGGCTTCCCTGGCTCCCACCTATCCTGTACAAGCGATACCAAAATTCCATATCAGGCTGCAGTAAAGCTCCACGGGGTCTTTCCGTCCTGTCGCGGGTAACCTGCATCTTCACAGGTAGTATAATTTCACCGGGTCTCTCGTTGAGACAGTGCCCAAGTCGTTACACCTTTCGTGCGGGTCGGAACTTACCCGACAAGGAATTTCGCTACCTTAGGACCGTTATAGTTACGGCCGCCGTTTACTGGGGCTTCGGTTCGCACCTTCGCTTGCGCTAAGCGCTCCCCTTAACCTTCCAGCACCGGGCAGGTGTCAGCCCCTATACTTCGCCTTTCGGCTTCGCAGAGACCTGTGTTTTTGATAAACAGTCGCTTGGGCCTTTTCACTGCGGCTCTTCGGGGCTCATCACCCCAAAGAGCACCCCTTCTCCCGAAGTTACGGGGTCATTTTGCCGAGTTCCTTAACGAGAGTTCTCCCGCGCGCCTTAGGATTCTCTCCTCGCCTACCTGTGTCGGTTTGCGGTACGGGCACCTCTTCCCTCGCTAGAGGCTTTTCTTGGCAGTGTGGAATCAGGGACTTCCGGATCAAATCCGTCGCCATCACAGCTCAGCCTTTACGGCCAGCGGATTTGCCTACTGGCCAGCCTTACTGCTTGGACAGGCTCTTCCAGCCGCCTGCTCACCCTATCCTCCTGCGTCCCCCCATCGCTCAAACGGGAAGGAGGTGGTACAGGAATCTCAACCTGTTGTCCATCACCTACGCCTTTCGGCCTCGGCTTAGGTCCCGACTAACCCTGAGCGGACGAACCTTCCTCAGGAACCCTTAGGCTTTCGGCGCAGAGGATTCTCACCTCTGTTTTCGCTACTCATACCGGCATTCTCACTTCTAAGCGCTCCACCAGTCCTTCCGGTCTGGCTTCGATGCCCTTAGAACGCTCCCCTACCGATGACCAACGGTCATCCCGCAGCTTCGGCGGCACGTTTAGCCCCGGTACATTTTCGGCGCAGAGTCACTCGACCAGTGAGCTATTACGCACTCTTTAAATGGTGGCTGCTTCTAAGCCAACATCCTGGTTGTCTTCGCAACTCCACATCCTTTTCCACTGAACGTGCACTTGGGGGCCTTAGCTGGCGATCTGGGCTGTTTCCCTCTTGACCACGGATCTTATCACTCGTAGTCTGACTCCCAAGGATAAGTCATTGGCATTCGGAGTTTGACTGGGTTCGGTAACCCGATGAGGGCCCCTAGCCCAATCAGTGCTCTACCTCCAAGACTCTCACCTTGAGGCTAGCCCTAAAGCTATTTCGGGGAGAACCAGCTATCTCCAAGTTCGATTGGCATTTCACCCCTACCCACACCTCATCCCCGCACTTTTCAACGTACGTGGGTTCGGGCCTCCAGCCGGTGTTACCCGGCCTTCACCCTGGACATGGGTAGATCACCTGGTTTCGGGTCGACGACGACGTACTCAAACGCCCTATTCAGACTCGCTTTCGCTGCGGCTCCACCTCTTCGGCTTAACCTCGCACGCCATCGTCACTCGCCGGTTCATTCTACAAAAGGCACGCCATCACCCATAAACGGGCTCTGACTACTTGTAGGCACACGGTTTCAGGTTCTCTTTCACTCCCCTTCCGGGGTGCTTTTCACCTTTCCCTCACGGTACTGGTTCACTATCGGTCACTAGGGAGTATTTAGCCTTGGGAGATGGTCCTCCCTGCTTCCGACGGGATTTCCCGTGTCCCGCCGTACTCAGGAGCCGCTCGGGAGGGAACGAAGTTTCGACTACAGGGCTGTCACCTTCTCTGGCCGGCCGTTCCAGACCGGTTCGTCTACCCCGTTCCTTTCTCACTCCCATCTGAGCGGTCCTACAACCCCAAGAGGCACGCCTCTTGGTTTGGGCTGTTCCCGTTTCGCTCGCCGCTACTCAGGGAATCGCATTTGCTTTCTTCTCCTCCGGGTACTAAGATGTTTCAGTTCCCCGGGTGTGCCCTCCATGCCCTATGGATTCAGGCATGGATCCTGCCCCATTACGGGCAGGGGGTTTCCCCATTCGGACATCTCCGGATCAACGCTTGCTTACAGCTCCCCGAAGCGTTTCGGCGTTTGCCCCGTCCTTCATCGGCTCCTAGTGCCAAGGCATCCACCGTGCGCCCTTTCTAGCTTAACCTACAGCGCGTTTCGGCTTCTTCCTTATTGTCTAGCTTCGGCGCCTAGCTCTCTTCCGCCAAATAACCTTCCCCCCTTGGGGTGCAAGCACCCCTGCGGGTGAAGAACATTTGGCTTCGAGAGCTGACCGCGGCACCTCAGCTTTTCCGGTTATCTAGTTTTCAAGGAACGATTTGAAGGAATTCTCATTCCTTCAAAACTGAACGAAACGAAAGCGCAATTTGTTAATGATTGGCCATTAACGGCCTCCGCTTTTCGTGATGTCTAGCTCCAGCGCCTGGCTCTCTTCTGCCAAATAACCTTCCCCCCTCGGGGTGCAAGCACCCCTACGGGTGAAGAACATTTGGCTTCGAGAGCCGACCGCGGCGCTTCCGCTTTTCGTCCTTAGAAAGGAGGTGATCCAGCCGCACCTTCCGGTACGGCTACCTTGTTACGACTTCACCCCAATCACTTGCCCCACCTTCGGCGGCTGGCTCCCGTAAGGGTTACCTCACCGACTTCGGGTGTTGCAAGCTCTCGTGGTGTGACGGGCGGTGTGTACAAGGCCCGGGAACGTATTCACCGCGGCATGCTGATCCGCGATTACTAGCGATTCCGGCTTCATGCAGGCGAGTTGCAGCCTGCAATCCGAACTGAGAGCGGCTTTTTGGGATTCGCTCCCCCTCGCGGGTTCGCAGCCCTTTGTACCGCCCATTGTAGCACGTGTGTAGCCCAGGTCATAAGGGGCATGATGATTTGACGTCATCCCCACCTTCCTCCGACTTTTAGCCGGCAGTCCCTCTAGAGTGCCCAACTGAATGCTGGCAACTAGAGGCAAGGGTTGCGCTCGTTGCGGGACTTAACCCAACATCTCACGACACGAGCTGACGACAACCATGCACCACCTGTCACCCTGTCCCCCCGAAGGGGGAACGCCCAATCTCTTGGGTTGTCAGGGGATGTCAAGACCTGGTAAGGTTCTTCGCGTTGCTTCGAATTAAACCACATGCTCCACCGCTTGTGCGGGCCCCCGTCAATTCCTTTGAGTTTCAGCCTTGCGGCCGTACTCCCCAGGCGGAGTGCTTATCGCGTTAGCTGCAGCACTAAAGGGTGTGACCCCTCTAACACTTAGCACTCATCGTTTACGGCGTGGACTACCAGGGTATCTAATCCTGTTTGCTCCCCACGCTTTCGCGCCTCAGCGTCAGTTACAGGCCAGAGAGCCGCCTTCGCCACTGGTGTTCCTCCACATCTCTACGCAT
The DNA here is from genome assembly GCF_014679705.1 of Geobacillus sp. 47C-IIb. NCBI lineage: Bacteria > Bacillati > Bacillota > Bacilli > Caryophanales > Anoxybacillaceae > Geobacillus > Geobacillus sp. 47C-IIb. The sequence goes on along the minus strand of NZ_CP061473.1, from coordinate 2,542,358 downwards.
TTCACCGCTACACGTGGAATTCCGCTCTCCTCTCCTGCACTCAAGTCCCCCAGTTTCCAATGACCCTCCACGGTTGAGCCGTGGGCTTTCACATCAGACTTAAAGGACCGCCTGCGCGCGCTTTACGCCCAATAATTCCGGACAACGCTCGCCCCCTACGTATTACCGCGGCTGCTGGCACGTAGTTAGCCGGGGCTTTCTCGTGAGGTACCGTCACCGCGCCGCCTTATTCAAACGGCGCTCCTTCGTCCCTCACAACAGAGCTTTACGACCCGAAGGCCTTCTTCGCTCACGCGGCGTCGCTCCGTCAGACTTTCGTCCATTGCGGAAGATTCCCTACTGCTGCCTCCCGTAGGAGTCTGGGCCGTGTCTCAGTCCCAGTGTGGCCGGTCACCCTCTCAGGCCGGCTACGCATCGTCGCCTTGGTGAGCCGTTACCTCACCAACTAGCTAATGCGCCGCGGGCCCATCCGCAAGTGACAGCCGAAGCCGCCTTTCAACCAAAGACCATGCGGTCTTTGGTGTTATCCGGTATTAGCTCCGGTTTCCCGGAGTTATCCCGGTCTTGCGGGCAGGTTGCCCACGTGTTACTCACCCGTCCGCCGCTGACCAAACAAGAGCAAGCTCTCGTCCGGTCCGCTCGACTTGCATGTATTAGGCACGCCGCCAGCGTTCGTCCTGAGCCAGGATCAAACTCTCCAAAAGAAAGTTGATTGACTTGCGCTTCGTTTCGTTCAGTTTTCAAGGAACAAGTTTGTTTTTCGCTCTCTCGAAGCGACTTCTATATGTTAGCATGTTTATTATGAGTTGTCAACACTTTTTTATTCATCTTGCTTCGCAACGTTTTTTCGTCGCGGCAGCGATTTAAAATATATCATCGTTCGACATAGAAGTCAATAGCTTTTTTTACTTTTTTGGATAGACAGCCCATCTTTGCTGGGCTGCCGAAATTTCTTCAACCATTCTGTGTTCATGATCTAAACTTTCATGCCTAACCGAAATTGATACGCTCCTTCCGCCTACGATAGCGAAGGCGGTGCGCTCGGGTTCCCCCGTCTCATTACAAAAAGTTAACGGGTGTGATTCCGTACAATGACACTTCCCCCTCAAAGTTGAGGAACCTCTTTCTGAAACAGGTTAAACAAAGGGGAGCCCAGACGGAAAGGCTCATCAGTTTTTCTCTTCCTGCAAAGTATAATAACGTTCAAACATTTTTTCCCCATTTGTCGGTACCTCTACCGCACTTAACACTTTTCTTTCTACTAAATATTCAAGCATGATGGTAAGGTCGACCGAATAGGGGGCAAACTGTGGGTGGTGGGTCATTTCCTCGATACTCCACGCTCCCTCTTTTTGCTTTAGCACCTCACATAAATGGGAGGATCCTGGTGCCACAAAAGAATGAATTAAAAATTCGCTCGCCAGCAACAGAAGCTCGAGTCGTTTTGGAAGCGGTTCTTCGCTACCGACTAACTCCTCATATAATTTATAAATTTGCCCATCCATTTGCTTTACTTGATTCCATACCGTCACTTCCGGATAAAGGCCATGCTCGATGACTGTTAACCGTGCTAAATGGTGCAAGGCGTGCATCATATGGTTGTATGAATCAAGCCAATGTCGAGCACTAAACAGTGCCTTGCCATCAGTATAACGACGAATCAGTTTGGCAAATTCCAATCCCATTTTCAGCTGCCGTTCCCTAGGAGGAAATTGCTCAAGACGTTGACGCAACTGCCAAACGTAGTCATTGCGGTCAAACACGATTTTTCCATTGAATACCCAATCGACGGCCTTTCGATGTGACCCGAGAACAAACCATTCGTTTAATTTTTGTTCATTCACTGCATAAAGTGCTGCCTTCTCACCATTAATCGAGTAATGCTTTAAAAACAATGGCTCACTTTGCAAATCGACAATGACGAGCAACAACGCATCAAACGTATCTGTCACCGTCTCATGTCCCTCATTTTTCTCAATCAGTAAAATTCCGAGCGTATTGCAACGGCTTGCCCATTCTTGATAAATGGGACGCAGCAATTCTTCCATAAATCGTTCCCGTTACAGAAAACAGGTAAAGCTGTGACATCTTCCGAGCTCTCCCCCTCAAAAAAATCGACGGAGAGAGCATATTTTCTTTCACTTTTGGGGCCAGTTGTTTTTCTGTAACGGCTTCCTCCCTTCCAACGTCGTCAATGATTCAACCTTGTTTTATACAGATAACAAAAATGTTGCTAGCGGCCGTTTATGCTGCGATTACATGCATCCCACAATCTATGTCTTATTGCTATCGTTCGTTCCTCGGCAAAGATGAGAATTCGTTGTTGTCGTTCGTTATTCGACAAAAGACGAGAAATTCCTCTATTCTGAGTAAAAAACGCCCATCAATTTTGTTGATTTCTCCTTCACGATTGTCCCCTGTTTTATGGTATAGTGATGTATGTAGGAGGGACGACCATGGGTATCAAATATTCGAGTAAAATCAACAAAATTCGCACATTTGCTTTAAGCTTGATTTTCGTCGGCGTCATCGTCATGTATCTTGGGCTGTTTTTCCGCACGTCCCCGATCATCATGACGCTGTTTATGGTGCTTGGACTTTTATTTCTCGTCGCAAGTGGCATCGTGTACTTTTGGATCGGTACACTCTCAACGAGAGCTGTCCAAGTCGTTTGTCCATCATGCGGTAAGGTGACGAAAATGCTTGGACGCGTTGATTTATGTATGTTTTGCCGCGAGCCCCTGACGTTGGATCGCGAACTTGAAGGAAAAGAATTCGATGAGAAATACAATAAAAAAAGAAAAAACTGATAGCCGCTGTCGCGCTATCAGCTTTTTTAATGTGTCCGCCCCTTCTCGTTTTGACAGTCAGGGCATACTCCATACACTTCCATGCGATGATGATCGACTTTAAATCCAGTAACATGAGCAGCTAGCTGCTCAACTTCATCGAGCGCTGGATAATGAAAATCCACGATTTTGCCACACTGTTCACAAATGACGTGATAATGATTGGATGTGACAAAATCGAACCGGCTTGACGAATCACCGTATGTCAACTCTTTGACAAGCCCGACCTCTTTAAAGACGCGCAAGTTATTGTAGACGGTAGCTACGCTCATATTAGGAAATTTCCCTTCGAGCGCTTTATATATTTCATCAGCCGTCGGATGGGACATCGAGCTGATCAAATACTCCAATATCGCATGACGCTGTGGCGTGATGCGTATGCCCGTCTTTTTCAGCATGTCCAGCGCTTCCTTCAGTTGCTCGTTGACAGACACCGTCATGCACCTCACTCTCTGCAAAAGATAAAAAAAATTATCATTTTATAATATTTATAATTAGTCTACAAGGAATGTATGCCTTTTGTCAATATAGATACCATTAATATATGGGCTTAAACGTTCTTTTAACAAAAAAAGGGGGCAGAAATATTTTCCGCCCACCACATTTCATTCATTTGAGGAGGTTACTATGTATCATATGTAAAACAGTTTATGTCGCTTGGACGCTTACCTAGATGAGGCCAATTGGGCAACTTCCGCAAGCGCCTCATCGACGTGTCCTTTTACTTTCACCCCGCGCCATTCCTTTACCAACGTTCCATCGGGAGCAATAATGAATGTCGAGCGCTCAATGCCCATATATTCCTTACCAAAATTCCGCTTTTTCTTCCAAACCCCATATAGTTCTGCTACGTGATGTTGTTCATCGGAAAGAAGCAAAAACGGCAGTTGATATTTCTCAATAAACGTTTCATGCCGCTTAACTGGGTCCGTGCTTACCCCTAAAATAACGGCATTCAACCTGGTAAACTGCTCATAGCGGTCACGAAAGTCACATGCTTCAGTCGTGCATCCAGGCGTCATGTCTTTCGGATAAAAATAAAGCACGACATATTGGCCTCGGAAGTCTGAAAGCGAAACCATTTTCCCGTTGCTTGCCGGCAAGGTGAAATCCGGGGCTGGTTGGCCAATGGCAATTATCATGACGTTCCCTCCGTCTGCTTTATTTTCTTTTAGCGTAACGGAGTGGGAAGAAAATTGCAACTGTTAGCGGCGGTCCCAATCAAATACGGTGCGCGCTACGATGACAGCTGGCATAATGTAGCCGAGCAACGCCTCAGTGATCGCGATCCACCGTCCGATGCCGATCGGGGTCACATCTCCGTATCCCACTGATAAGAGCGTTATGCCGCTTAAGTACAAGCTATCCCCAAGCAAAGACAAGCGGTTATCCACGTCGCTATTTGAGGACGGAGTGAACACTGCATGGCCATTCACCTGCAAAATCATATAAATCATGGCAAAACCGAGCAGCATCGTTACATACCATTGAACGAGCACCCACAGACTGTCGAGTGAGAGGCGGTGCGTCGCTTGAACGCGCGCTGTCCAAATTGAGGTGATGCTACCGAGCAGTACGGCGGTAACCACTCCGAGGAAGGCGTAATCCATCACATTCCCTCCATCCTTGTCCGTTGTTCATATATACGTGGCCGAATGGACAATTATGACGGAGTGAACCGCCGCGATCTCGATAGTGATCGTACTTGAAACAGCAGCGTCAAGCTGCGCTGCCTGCCTAGACTACCCGTTTAGCAGAGCCCTTCTCCATTTTTGTAGAAAGTTAACGCCTTGACTTACTGCGCAAAGGAGCGAGCCAACACACCTTTCAGTGTCGCTGCGCTATGTTGAAACCATTTTTGCTCGTTATCGTCTAGCTCAAGCTCAATCACTTCGCGAATACCATGACGGTTGATGACCGCCGGTACACCGATATAGACGTCACGTTCGCCATATAAACCGTCTAAGTAAGCCGAGACGGTCAAAATAGCGTTTTCGTTATGCAAAATGGCGCGCGTCACGCGGGCGAGCCCCATGGCAATGCCGTAGTACGTCGCCCCTTTTTTCTCGATAATTTGATAAGCGGCATCACGAACGTTGACAAAAATGTGCTCCAGCTCTTCCCTTGCCTGCTCTCCTTTTGATTCGATCAACTTGCGGATCGGCACGCCGCCGATATCAGCCTGACTCCAGACCGGAAGCTCAGTATCGCCGTGTTCGCCAATAATGTAGGCATGTACATTCGTCGGGGCAATATCGAAGTACTCACCTAACAAAAAGCGGAACCGTGCCGTATCTAAAATTGTCCCCGAACCGATCACCCGCTCATAAGGCAAGCCACTGAACTTCCATGTCGCGTAGGTCAAAATGTCGACCGGATTGGTAGCGACAAGAAACAACCCTTGAAACCCGGACGCCATAACCGATTCGACAATCGAACGGAAAATGGCGATATTTTTATCGACTAGATCGAGCCTCGTCTCACCTGGTTTTTGGTTGGCACCGGCGCAAATGACGACTAAATCAGCATCACGACAATCACGATAATCCCCATACCAAATGTTGGTGGGATTCGGTGCAAACACTTTCCCATGGTTTAAATCCATCGCATCGCCCTTGGCTTTATTTTCATTTGCATCAATGAGCACAATCTCATCAGCAATCCCTTGATTCATTAAAGCAAATGCATAGCTGGAACCGACAAACCCTGTGCCGACAACCGCTACTCTGTTTCCTCCTCCGTTTTTCATCACTATTCTCCCTTCTTATTATTGTGAATACATTCACAAATTATTTTACGCGATGAAATCGAAACTATGCGTAAACGATTATGGCAATTGTTTGGACGTTGTTTGTCATTTTCATGACAACCTCCATTAAGCAAAAAAATGGACGAGGCAGTTAACTCCCCGTCCCTCGGTACCTCCTAACCCCGGCGTTCCAAAGCATTATAGCGATGGCGAAAAACAGCGCGCCAACAACCGGGGTCATAAACGCATAATCATACCACTCTTGCTTGTTAAGAAAATACGAAGCCGGATAGACGCCAACAAAGGCAAACGGAAGCACCCATGTTAAAATATAGCGAATGACCCGATGATAAATATCGATCGGATAGCGGCCATAGCTGCTAATGTTGTACATCATCGGCATAATCGAGGTGCGAGCATCAGCGAAAAAGCTAATGGTTGCCAGCGAAATGAAAATGCCGGCGTAAATGAACGCACCGCCGATCACAAGTAAAATAAAGATAAAGAAGTCATACCAATGAAACGTCAGCGATAACCGGACACTAGCGTACGCCATAATGATCAATCCCGGTATAGCCCCTAACAACGATTCGAGCTCCATCCGTTCGAGAATGATCTGAAATAGGCTGTGCACCGGGCGAGTCAACACACGGTCCATTTCTCCTTGGACAATATAGCGCTCATTGAAATCCCATAGATTAAAAAAAGCGCCAAATACCGCATACGGCACAAGAAAAAAGCCGTAAATAAACAAAATTTCATCGCGCGTCCAACCGTGAAGGAGCGGTGTATGGCCAAAAACGACGAGCAAAAACACGAGATTGACTGCCTGAGCCATGAAGTCGGACAACCACTCAATGAGCAAATCGGTACGGTATTGCAATTTTGTTTTCATATATTGCGCCATGTATTGAAAAAAGACCGATATATAAAACAATCGTTTACCCCCCTTGCACGACGAGCCGCTTTTTCGCCATCCGCCATAACAACCCGATTGGTAAAAGCAACAGCGCGCACCATGCCACCTGCACGATCAAGCCGTCACGAACGTCGGCGCCTTGGAAGCTTTCCGTAATGATCATGCTTGGGATGTAGCTAATCGCCTGAAACGGAAAATAATCCATCAGTCGTTGCGCCCAATCCGGATAAAAGGAAACGGGCAAAATGAGCCCGGAAAACAGATCGATGATAAACCGTTTCGCCCTGAGCAACCCTTCGTTACGGAATGTAAAAAACGTCACCACCCCCGCTAGCAAGTTCAGCTCTGAATAAATAACAAAGCTAAGCAGGAGCGACAAACTAAATGACAGCCATGTATGGGCGTTTTCTGGAAACTGAAGCGGCAAAAAGAGCGACACGACTAAAAGCCCGGGCAACGACAAAAAGAACAAACGGAACAACCCTTCGCCGAGCCCTTGAACCGCCTTCATCCCTAAATAGCTGTATGGGCGAATGAGCTCGGTCGCTACTTTTCCATCGCGAATTTCCATAGCGATTTCACGGTCGATGTTGTTAAAATAAAATGCCCTTGACAGCCAAGAAATGGCAACATACGTCGTCATTTGTCCAAGCGACATCCCTTGCATCGACGGTTTGTCCCCGTAAATAGCCGCCCAAAGGAAATAATACGCCGCAATGTTAATAGCATAAATAAGAATGCCAGTATAATAGTTTGTCCGATAGGCAAGCATCATTAAAAAGCGGATGCGGATCATTTCCACATATTTATCCATGGACCGCACCTTCCTCATAGATATTGCGGACAATCTCTTCCGTTGACACTTCATGAATGCGGATATCTTGCAGCGCATAGCGGGCGGCGACGCGGCTGACGACTTCCGGAACTCCTCCTGATGGAACGTGCGCCACCCAGACGTTGGACTGTTCGCCTTTTTTCCAGACAACATCCAATCCGGCGGTCAGCTCTTGCAAGATGGAGGCGTCCTTTCCTTCAGCAAATGTAAAGGCGACCCGTTTTCCTTGCCCCCATTTTTCTTTTAACTGCTCAAGCGAACCATCGTAAATGATTTTCCCTTCATCGAGCATAATCACCCGCTCGCACAGCGCTTCGATATCCGACATATCGTGCGTCGTCAATAAAATCGTCGTTCCATACCGTTCGTTCAACTGTTTCAAAAACTGGCGGATGTTGAGCTTGACAAGCACATCTAGACCGATTGTCGGCTCATCTAAAAACAATAGGGGCGGATTGTGAATGAGCGCAGCGGCGAGCTCGCAGCGCATCCGCTGCCCGAGCGACAGCTTGCGCACCGGTTTGTCAAGGAGCGGGCCGATCTCAAGCATCTCAATTACTTCGCTCATATGGCGAGCGTATTGCTCATCCGGGACACGGTACACCTTTTTTAACAGTCGGAACGACTCTTGAACAGCGATGTCCCACCATAATTGTGAGCGCTGGCCGAAGACAACACCGATTGTCCGCACAAATTTCTCCCGCTCCTTATGCGGGTTCATCCCATTGACAATGATGCGACCGGATGTCGGTGTCAAAATGCCAGTCAACATTTTGATCGTCGTCGATTTGCCAGCACCGTTTTCGCCGATATAGCCGACCATTTCCCCTTGCTTGACGGTAAAGGAGATGCCGTCAACCGCACGAACCGTCATGTAACGGCGCGTCCATAAATCACGAAACGCTCCGACGAGGCCGGAGCGGCTTTTGTGCACTTTAAATTCTTTTCGCAACTCCTCTACTTCAATAGCGTTCATCCTTCTCCTCCTGCCTCTCTTTGAAGTGAACAAACGAAGACAGGCTGCCGCCTTCCTTCTATGTTGCAATTATACATAAATCCATGTTATTTTCACCTGTTTTGTCTTCTATATAAATTGAAATAAAGGTTTTCTCCCGTTCCACGGCGAATAAATACAAAGAGAAAATAGGGGAACGGAGAGAAAATATGATGCCAAATCACAAAGACGAGATCGAAAAGTTGTCCACTGCCATGAAAGAAGCAAAAAGTAAACGAGCATATGAACGCTACCAAGCGATTTATCTTCATTTGCAGGGATATACCAAAGGAGAAATCGCAACGATTATTGGTCGATCCAAGAAAACTATTTATAACTATATTCATGCCTACGCCCAGCGCGGTCTTGATGGACTGGAGATGAAATACTCACCTGGCGCCCCACGTCGATTGACCCCTGAGCAGGAAAAAGAGCTGGCTTTGATCATTGAACATCAGCTCCCCGTAGATGTGGGATTCGAAGCAAAATATAATTGGACGCTTGCGATAATCGCTGAACTCATTCAACAAAAGTGGGGGCCAACATACACGCTTCGCGGAACAAGTGACATTCTGCATCGGTTAGGGCTAAGCTATACGAAACCGACCTATACACTAGCCAATGCCGATGAAGAGAAACAAAAAGAATTCGTCGAAATCACCTTCCCTGAAGTAAAAAAAACTGGTAGATGGGAACATCGCCCATGTCCTCTTTCAAGATGAGTCGATGATTCGTGATTACCAAGCGATTCAAAAAACATGGTTTGTCAAAGGAAAACAACGAATCATTCCGACGTTTGGAAAACATCAAGGGCTGAAGCTGATTGGCACGTTGAACTACGAAACAGGGGGAAGTGTTTTGCATCGAAGAAGAATGCTATGACGCGGAAACATTTCTTCGATTTCTTCAACTTGTGTTAGAACGCTATCCCACAGGCAAAATAGTGATGATTTTAGATAACGCTCGAATTCACCATGCCAAACTCATTCAGCCATTTTTAAAAGAACACGAAGATCGGTTAGAGCTCGTCTTTTTGCCACCATACAGTCCGCAATTGAACTTGATTGAAGGGCTATGGAAATGGCTGAAATCAGACGTGATTTACAACGTGTTCTATTCGAGTGTGCAAGAAATTAGAAAGAATGTCCAAGCCTTTATTCAGCGAATCAACCAGAAACCAGAACAAACGATCGATCGTTTGTGTGTTCAGTTGTAAATCTTTAATTCAACTTATATAGAAGCTGGCGAGGAATTTGTGGAAATATCTTTAATGTGCTGAAAACGCATATCCTATATCGGTTGTCGGCTTACTTTTCCCCCTCGTCTCCCGCAATGACCAAATGATGTCTTCTCTCTAGCGAGCACGACAGCCACAGTGAACAGCACATTATGGTAAAATAAAGGGGCAGTCATCGGAAACAGGAGGATATCAAGCGATGCAGTGGACAAAATCGGAACAATTATATGAAGAAGCACTTCGACACATTGTCGGCGGGGTGAACAGCCCATCCCGCTCATATAAAGCAGTCGGCGGTGGCGCTCCGGTCGTCATGGAACGGGCGCAAGGGGCCTATTTCTGGGATGTAGATGGCAACAAATACATTGACTATTTGGCCGCCTACGGACCGATCATTACCGGACATGCCCACCCGCACATCACCGCGGCCATCCAGCGCGCCGCGGAAACAGGGGTGTTGTACGGCACACCGACACCGCACGAAATTACATTTGCGAAAATGTTAAAAGAAGCGATTCCTTCACTTGAGAAAGTGCGGTTTGTCAACTCAGGAACAGAAGCAGTGATGACGACCATCCGCGTCGCTCGAGCTTACACCGGCCGCAGCAAAATCGTTAAATTCGCCGGCTGCTATCACGGTCACTCCGACCTCGTGCTTGTCGCCGCCGGCTCAGGTCCTTCGACATTAGGGACGCCGGATTCAGCTGGCGTGCCGCAAAGCATTGCCCAAGAAGTCATTACGGTGCCATATAATGATGTGGAATCATTCCGTGAGGCGATGAACGTTTGGGGCGAACACGTCGCGGCCGTATTGGTTGAACCGATCGTCGGCAACTTCGGAATTGTCCTTCCGAAACCCGGCTTTTTAGAAGCCGTGAACGATATCGCCCATGAAGCCGGGGCGCTCGTTATTTATGATGAGGTCATCACTGCTTTCCGTTTTATGTACGGGGGAGCGCAAAACTTGCTTGGCATTGAACCTGACATGACGGCCATGGGGAAAATTATCGGTGGCGGCTTGCCGATTGGGGCGTACGGCGGACGCCAAGATATTATGGAACAAGTTGCTCCGCTTGGCCCAGCCTACCAAGCTGGGACGATGGCTGGTAATCCAGCATCGATGCTCGCAGGTATCGCCTGCCTCGAAGTGTTGAAACAAGAAGGCGTATACGAGCATCTTGACCGGCTTGGCGCCATGCTCGAAGAAGGGATCATGACTCATGCCCGCCAATGCGGCCTGCCGGTAACTATCAATCGCCTCAAAGGCGCGCTGACTGTCTTCTTTACAGAAGAAAAAGTTGAAAACTATGAGCAGGCCCAGCGGAGCGATGGCGAGTTGTTTGCGAAATTTTTCAAGCTAATGCTCAAGCAAGGCGTCAATCTCGCACCGTCCAAGTATGAGGCATGGTTTATTACTCTCGCCCATACAGAAGACGACATCGCCTACACGATTGACGCGGTCGGTCGCGCGTTCCGACAACTATAATCGGCATGGCATGCGACCCTTGCCTCTAGCAGGCTAAAGAAAAATGAATGTTTCCCGACAACTGCCATTTTTGAAAGGCTCAAAAACAACGTTTACCCGTGGTGCTAGTTGAACTTTAACGCTCAACTAGCCCAAGAATGACGAGTGAATAAGCGAGTAAAATGCCATCCAAAGATGATTCAAATCCAGAAACAGAGTTGGATCGAATCTCTGTGATCCGGTACTGATCAATGAGAACGGAAAACACGGTTTCAATGACTTTGCGCTTTCGTTTCATCCATCGTTTCCATGCTTTCGATTGATGGATTTTCTGGTTTTTCCGAACGGGCGTCCAAAAAGTGATCTTGTATTCATCATACAGCTTCTTTTGCAAGTCTTGGCTCACATATCCTTTGTCACCAAGTGTATACGGATGAGGAAGTTGGACCATCACGGTTTCCGCAGCTGTCCGGTCGTGACAGGATGCTTCGGTGACGACATATCCCATCGGAAGCGCTTGGTCAGTGATCTGGAGATGAAGCTTCAATCCATAGTAAGCCATCTTTTTGGATGCACAATACCCAATATCTGCGATTCCTTGAAACCGTTTGACGCGATATATTCGTACGTGGTGGCAGAGTTCAATGGGTAAGCTATCCACTACCGCATAAGCATGATGTTGCCCACGTTTGGCTAGTTGATATCGGATCCATTTGACGGCAAAGCCAAGATTTCGACAACGACGGTTATATCGAGAGCGTTCAGGAAATAAATCTTTCGAAAATAAGTTTCCGATCACAAATCGGTGCCAAGCTCGTTCGGATGTAAAACCTAACAACTTTCCAAGAACATGGACGGCGATGATGACCTCATCTTCTTGCTTCAACAAATGGCGATTTCGACGTTGTAAATACATCTGAATTAAAGACAATTGTCCAGATACAAAGAATAAAATCGCTGCATATTGTTTTTGAATTTTCGCTTCGTCTGTTGTAAAATGAAAGTGCTCTTGCATGTGAACTCTCCTTTTGAATGTTTGGTAGCACTTTCATTTTAAAGGAGATCCTTCATGCAAGGGCTATTTTTATACTTATCTCATTTTATCTAGCACCACGGGTATAAACATTAAATTTATAGAAATTCAGAAATATGGATACCCACTTTACATCTATAGAGGTGGGACTTCTCTAGGAATCTAGAAGCGCCTCTCAACCCTTGATAAAGAAGGGTTCAGAGGCGATTTGTTTACTTAGTAATCGTCGAATTCTCATAACAAAAATTACAGGTGTTCTCAATATTTAATTCAATTTAATTTAACATTTGATTTCTGATTTGAGAGAAGGTAACACTACCCTTATCAGTTCTTCTCTCATTTCCTTAACACTTGTAAAACGTTCTTCTTTATTTGCTGAAACAGCTTTTAAAATAAATTTCTTGAGCTCAGTATTTTTTTCTCTTGTGAATTCACCTTTTCGGCCAGTAAGTATAAAATAAATCACTTGGGCAAGTGCATATGTTTCATGCCTTATCTCGTAATTTTCAAAACCAACTTTTCTTAAATCAGAATAATCATTAATAACCCCTTTTATTTCCGTACCTTGTCTAGTTAATTTACTCTCAGGACGCTTCACCAAACCAAAGTCCGTCACTTTTACCCATGAAGAACCATCATCATATTGTTTAATTAAAATATTTTGATAACTAATATCCCTATGTAAAATTCCTTTTGAATGGATGTATTCAAATGCGTTTAATAATTGAATAACTAAATCTCTCCCTCTATAAATGTTGATATATCAACGGTTGTAGCCGTTTCAGGGGTGTCAAAAAAATATTTTTCGACAAAGTTCCTAACATTATTTCTTAAATATGTGTATATCTTACATTGACTGGGTACGCTTCGCGGCCACTACTGGTTAAATTTGGTTGTAGTGGAGGAAGCGTATGGGATGCACCGTGGATCTCTGCATCGCTGATGATGACGAACCCTCCCATGTCTCTTGGCATCCTTGTGCCTACATTCCTTCGTTCGGTCTAGTCATCAGGCAGAGGCCGGCTAAGCTCCTTTAGGGGCTCAAGGTCGAATGGATGATATCGCGCCAGCTTCTCCGTGTCATCCTTGTTGTCTAGAGAATCGAGACTATAGGCATCAAGCAGCCGTTTCGAGGCCAAAGATATCCTGCATCATTCGCTTCACGTCAAACGCCTGTCGTTTCGTACACACCGCATGCAGTACCTTCAGTAATTTTCCGCATAACACTACAATGGATTGCTTCTTCCGCAACGGATTATCAGGACGTGTCGTGTAATATTCGTGCAGCTACCGAAACGCTTCGTTGTGGCGGATCATCGGCATCATCACCCGGAACAGAAGGGCGCGCAACCGCCTTCTTCCACGCTTGGAGATCCGTTTTTGCCCTTTGTGTTGGCCGGAGGAATGTTCCCGCAGCGTCAGGCCCGCTAATTTGATAAGCTGCCGCGGATCCTGATAATGGGAGAAACTCCCGATCTCTGATAACAGTTCTACGATGGTCGCATCGCCTAAGCCTGGAACGGTCTTCAACCATTCGTACTCGACCGATGTCTGTACGAGTTCGATCAGCTGCTCTGTCAGTGCCTCGATTTCTTCTTCCAGTTGGCGGTACCGGCGGACAAGCGTGGCAATTTCGATACGGGCCATCTGTTGTCCTTCCGTTACGCCAATGGAGTGTTGGGCCAATTCCATCAACTTCTTCGCTTTCGGTTTTTGTGGCGATTGTAATCCCTCACTTTGCCGGTAAAGGGCCAGCACCTCTTCCAGTTCTTTTCCTGCCAGATCACTCGGAAATGGCGTATATTCCAGCACCGCGAGCGCCATTTTCCCAAATGACGGGAAGACTTGGGAAAACTCCGGAAAATATCGATCAAGCCAGCGAATCATTTGATTTCGAATCGCTCCCTGTTCTTCCACCAATTTGGAGCGAAATGTCGCTCCAACGCGCAGTTCGGCCTCCATCCCTTTCAGAATGCGCGGATAGCTGAATCGGCCGTCTTTCACTAACCGGGCAATGACGAGCGCGTCTTTCGCATCATGCTTGGTTGGAAGATTGTCGTCCAGCTCTTTGGATCGCTTCACGTGCATCGGGTTTGTCATGACGAGAGGAATGCCCTTCTCGTCAAGAAAGTAAGCGAGATTGAGCCAATAATGTCCCGTTGGCTCGATGCCAACGATCACTTCCGTTTTTTCAAATTCCTCCATCGCTTTCACGATGCACTGGTACAACCATTCCAACCCTTCTCTGGATTGCGGAACGGGAAACGATTTTTTCAGCACCCTCCCTCGCTCATCCACAAAGCAGGCGTAATGCTTCTTTTTCGCGATATCCATGCCAACGACGAGCGTTTGATCGGTGACTTGATTAATCTTCTTGTTTGAGATAGAATTCATGTATAGTCCTCCTTGGTATCCAAATTAGGGGTCAATTCATCCGATTGACACCCCCGAATCATACCAAGAGGGCTTTTTTTATTCAAGTCCCCGAAAAAACTTCTAACAGGAATGCTCCTTTCAATTCATTGTCTGACTGCTGTATATGTCTCTGTATATACTCAGCTACTGTATATGGGGGAGGTACATGTCCATAATCTACTTTTTCTCCGGTTGCAGTTATCCATGCATTTCCACTAGGAAATACAACTTTATGTCCAAAACTGATCAGCTTTTTAGCATTGTATTGTGTAACTTTTGCATCCCACATGTTTGGCCCCATATTTGGGAAAAAGACAACAGGTCTTGGAGAGCATAAAACCAGCATGGTTAACAAATTATCAGCTATTCCGTTTGCACACTTCGCTAAAGTATTAGCAGTACAAGGCAAAATTATGAAAATATCCGCCCAGTCATGTAAAAAGGAATGAGGAACTCTATTTCGTGTATACTCCTTTGGAAAATCGTACATATCCTGATATGCAGGAGCATCAGCGTGCGCCGCCAAAAAATTGACATCAATAAATTTCTGAACGTTCGATGTACAAACTAGTCTAATGTTAGCATCTAGTTTTTCTCTAAAAACTCGTAAATACATAGGTAGTTCAACAACTCCTGAAGAACCTGTAACGCCAACTAATATATTCAAGCTTAACACCTCCTTTACATTACAGTTTCTCTTGGCGTACCTTTTCTCTCATTAATTAATAACGAAGATAAACTAGTAACTATACCCAAAGCACCTGCAATGAAGAAAAGATATTTTATATTGAAATAATCAACACTGACCCCAAAAATAAACTGGGCTACTGGCGTTGAAAGCATTGAAATCGCCATCATAATACTATTAACTCTTCCTAATAAATGAATAGGCACAGAACGTTGAACAAAAGTAGGTATAAGGACTCCTATAAAACCAGTAATTAAGCCAATTACAAAAACAAAAATTAGAATAATCAAAAAATTTTGGGTGAAACATAGTGCGGCAATACCAGTAGCTTGTAAAAGAAAAGATAAATAAATAATCTTCAATTCAACCCTGTGAATGCTTTTAACTGAAAAGATTAAACCAGTTAACAAACTTCCCATTGACATCGATGAATATATATATCCTAAATACTTAGCATCATCACTAACATTTTTAGCTAAAAAAGGGAACAATACATTAACCCCGTTTGCTCCAATATTTACAAAAAACATAGTTATAACCAAATAAAAAATCATTTTTTGTCTATTCAAAAACTAAAACCAAGTCTTAAATCCGAAAAGTAAGAAGTTTTGTCATTATTATCGTTCATATTTTCAAGATGACTATTTTTAGAGTCAATAAACAAAATTAAAAAAGTTGAAAATACATATAAGATAGAAATGGCTATCAAGGAATGTTCTATTGAGATTGATTCAACCATCCAAGCGGCGATTAAAGGTCCCAAAATGATCGTTGTTCTTACAACAGTGAAGTATTGACTATTGAGACGACTCAAATATTCAGTAGCGACTAATCTTGGCTTTATTGATTCTGAGGCTGACCAATAAAAAGCATCAATCGCTCCAAACAAAACGGAGACCATTATGAGAATTACAAAAGAGATAGTATGATCCCATAACAGAATAGCCAAAACTAACACAATGATTGCCCTTATCATGTCTGACAACCACAGAAACAACTTTGCCCCTATTCGATCAATAACCGGTCCGCAAAGAAGCCCAGCAATAAATCTCGACAAACCTAGGGAAAATAAAACTGCTCCCATCAAAAAACCTGATTGTAAAACATCAGCAATATACCAAGCTATAACAACACTGTATATGACATCCCCCAAGTTTGAAAGAAACGTTGCTATACAAAATTTTGTAGCGTTCAAAATGATCACCCTTAGAAAGATTGAGACTAGGCATGTAATGCACTTGTGAAACAGAACAAAATCAAAACATAGGATAAGGGGCGGTTTTAATATAACTAAATATTCATTATATTACAATTATTACAATAATTATTTTATTTGGAAAATACGGTACCGTCAAGAATTTTGTGTAATGTAATGGGGTAGGGTTTCTCTGAAATGGATTTGAATTGATAGGGGACTGATTTTCTCCACACAGGAGACTGAATATTCAGTCTCCTGTGTGGAAAGGGAGAATCCCCCTATTTTGTTTATTTACAGTATTTGGTTAATGATAACGTTCTTCAAACATTCGTTGAAGGGCTTCATGCGCTTCGGCAAATCCTCGCAACTTTCGCCCTGCCCATTTCTCATTAAAATCTTGAATGGTCAAATACACGATTTTTTCAGCGGCTTCTAAACTATTCAAACTGTTCATCGGTTTTAGGCGTTTCCGAATCTCCTTGATCGTTCGTTCGATGGCATTGGTCGTGTAAATCACACTTCGAATACTGCTTGGATCATCCATAAATGTAAGGAGGACATCCAACTCATTGGCCCAAGATTGAACTTCTCTTGGATATTTGCTGGACCATTTCGACTCAAACTGTTGAAACATTTGTAACGCCATCTCCTTATTCGGCGCGCGATAAATCAGCTTGAGATCCTCGGCCACTTCGAATTGGTCTTTTTTCCGAACACGATGGAGCGTGTTGCGGACTTTGTGAACGACACAACGCTGCACATCGGCTTTCGGATAAACCGCCTTAAAGGCTTCCTCCAACCCCGGTAGTCCATCGAATACGCCCAGAAGCACTTCCTTTACGCCCCTGTTGTATAGTTGTTGAAGAATCTCCTGCCATACATAGGCGCTTTCCTGTCCTCCCACAAAGAAATCAAGAATTTCGCGATATCCTTCTTCATTCACCCCTAACACCACATAAATGGCTTCTTTCTCCACGGTTTCGCGACGAAGTTTTACGTATAAACCATCCAAATATAAGACAGAATAACGCTTGTGCAGTGGACGAGTGTGCCATTTCTCGATGTCTTCCTTCACTACATCGGTAATACGACTGATCGTTGCAGGAGAATAGGCATTGCCTAAAATTCGTTCAATAAACTTGCCAATTTCACGTGTGCTCATGCCACTTTGATACATCCTGATGATGGCTTCCTCAAGCCAGCCCGTGTGGCGTTGGTAAGGGGCAAACAGCTGCGTTTGAAATTCTCCGTTTCGGTCTCTAGGGACCAAAAGACCTTCAATCCGACCGTATTGCGTATCTAGATTTCTCTGATAGTAGCCGTTTCTCATATTCGACGTTCCAGCCTGTTCAATTTCGAGGAAATTTTTAATTTCTTCCCGCATGATCAGCTCTAATTTTTCCTTTACAAACTGGCGAATAGCACTTTCTAGTTGATTTGCCCAGTCTGCATTCGGTATACTTTTAGACATAGGTAGGGTACTCCTTTCTCTGAAATGTGTTGTGGTCCAAATCAGAGAATGCCCTACCTTTTTTCTTTGATCTAGTAAAATGCTTTACACAAAATTTTATACATCATCTTATCACCTTTTTTAATAAATGAACGTGTTACAAAACACATAATAGATGTATTCTAGACCAAACAATTCTAAGTAATGCCACGACAGAATGGATTTATTCCAAATTCACCTTTTAGCTGACCATTCCACAATGTCATTGATCATTTCATAGCTTCAAATTACTCTTCTCTGTTCTTCTCAGAAACGTCAAAGTAAGCTGGGGAAACATATTTAAAAAATAAAATCCCATCATATTGTTGTGCAGGTACAAAGGAAGTAGGCATTCCTCCGCCCTCATAGGCCCGCCACTTTTTCTGTGCCCAGTTTCCATTGCACTGAATAAAACTATTTTGATAAGGGGAATGGTCAAGAAGGCTTTCCAAATGTTTTTTATTCATTTTTTTTATTGGATATTCCTTACCTGTATAATCCAACATTTTGCCTTCCTTTGCATACAACCCCAATACAAAACTTTTTCTCCTTAATCGTTTGGGAGAGGTTTTCCACAAACGATTTATAGGCAGACAGGCGCTTGGCGGAAGTATTTTTGCTAATATGCATGTTATGTGCCCAAATGATAAATTTTTCATTTGGGTATATTTCCTGTGCTAAAAATTCTAGGTTTTTTGCCATTAATGCATCCCGATACTCAAAAAGTTTCGAGAAACTTTTTTCTAAAGTTGCTTTCAAGTAATTTACTCTATTTTCCATCGTACGGAGGACAATTTTATAAATCTTGCTGTCCGGAAAACAATGCTGTTTGAGTTCCTCAATCAATTCCATGCCCTTACTTTCCATCTCTTCCCTTATATTTTGGCGCATTGAACGCTTGATTTTCCGTTTATCGGCTGCAATCAAAACCTCGATCGCCCGCTTTTCAAAATCGACAAACTTCTGTTTGGTCGGACCCGTTAAATAAGACTCGAGGAATTCCGAAAACAAATTCTCCTTTTTTCCTTGATAAACATCCACACCAGTAAAATACAGCGGCCGCTCCTGCTTCATTTTTTTCATATAGTCAAATAATCCAAGGACAAATTCATTTTGCCACACACGCCCAATGGTACCCGCCATAAAACGTTTAGAATCAAGTTGATCAGACAGATAATCGCCGATCATACATGGCCCCAATTCGCTTTCAAAGGCAAGTACATGAAACCCCAATTCTTCATGAAGATATTTAATCAGGCTTACTTTTGCTAGACTGTATTCTTTGACGCAATGGCTGCTCTCCCCAAGGAAGACAAAGCGTTTATGTTCCAAAATCGGCTGAAGAAACTCAAAATGATAGCGGTCCATATCCCCTATATCGATACTTTGATTTTTGACTTCGTTTACAAATAAAGTAGTCATTTAAATTTCACCTTCCAAAACGGCGTCTAATTCCTCATTATTACTCTTTGAATAATAAAGATTGTAATAGAAGCCTTTCTTTTCATTAACTCGTAGTGAGTCCCCGATTCAACTATTTTTCCATCATTCAGAACAATAATGCAATCCGCATCTTTAATTGTGCTTAAACGGTGCGCTATTATAATACGAGTACAATTCATTTCATTTAAATGTTTATCAATATTTTTCTCATTAATATTATCCAATGAACTTGTTGCCTCATCTAATATCAAAATAGCAGGTTTTTGTAGAATGGCTCTTGCTAACATAATTCTTTGTTTTTGGCCACCTGATATATTCATCGACATTTCAGAGACAGGTGTGTAGTAACCCATTGGCATAGCCATTATTTCGTCATGTATTTGGGCAATTTTCGCAGCTTCAATTACATCATCCATAGAAGGATTTTCCTCGTAAACTGAAATATTGTGAAGAATGGATTTGTTAAAAAGAGTGGCATCTGGAGGGACAACTCCAATTTTTCTCCGTAACCACTGCTTATCTATATCTTTTAAATTAACATTATCATAAAATATTTCACCTACATTTGGTTCATATAAACCTAATAACATCCGGGCCAGTGTACTTTTACCTGATCCTGATGGTCCAACAATCGCAACTTTTTGCCCTGCTTTTATTTCAAGACTGATATTTTTAAGTACGGGGCGACTATATTTTGTATAAGAAAAGCTAACATTTTCTAGTCTAATATTGCCTGAAAGTTTTTCTAGTTTTATAGCTTTCTCCGGTATTTTTTCTGTTGGAGCTTCCATTACATCATTTATCCTATGTAAATAAGTGTCCATCATTATCATGCTTTGTACTGTATCAACTAAAGAAGATACCAGTCCGAAAAAAGTCCCTGTTAATGAATAGAATGCCACCATTGTCCCAACAGTAATGTTTCCAAGTTGAACTTGGTGTAATGATAAAGCTAAAATTATTAAAGGAGCAGCCAGCTCCAAACTCACTATGCAAGCATTTATTTTATTAGAATAATATTCTTTTTTCTTAAATGCACTTAATAGATTTTTTAACAAGCGCTCCCACTGATTAAAAACTTGTCGTTCTACACCGGCCATTTTGATTCCAAAAATACCATATAATGTTTCAACTTGTGCATCTTGAAATTTAGCTTGTTCAGATAATTCCTCTTCGGAGCGCTGCTTAATCGCATTTTGTGTTAAGGTTAATAATAATACATTCAATAACCCAAATAAAATTACCCATCCTGTTAACCAAGGTGAATTTATTGCCATATATCCAAGTATGATAAGAATTAAAGTAGAATCTAAAAAACTCATGATGGTCTGTTGAGAAAAAAGTTCACGTATCATTATATGGGCATTTGCCCTGTATACTATATCTCCAAATGATCTCATTTGAAAGTACTGAAAAGGTAAATTAATTAAATGTTTAAAGAACCTGCTCATTAATTTCCAATCAAGATGAACCCTTAAATTGGCTAAAAAACGGCCGCGTAAAAAATGGATTACTCCATTAATTAAAACCAGAAAAATAATACTGAGAAGAAAATTGTAAAAAAACTCGTAATGATTTAAGCCAACAATCTCATCTATTGCAAATTTTGTAAGTAAAGGCATTATTATAGTCAGTAATTGAATAAACATTGACCCAATTAATACTGAAAATAATAATTTAGGTTTCTCAAAGGCTATTTTTAGATATGGTAGCCAAACATTGTTCGGTTTCTTCCTTTTAAAATTATTGTTGGGTTTTAATTCCAAATAATAACCTGTGAAATGTTTATGAAACTCCTCTTTAGAATAAATGCATCGACCAATAGCAGGATCCAACACATGGTATCCCCTTTTATTTATTTTCTCTAATACCACATAATGAAAGTGATCCCAATAAACAATCACTGGCGAATCAACTTCAAATAAATCTTTTCTTTTGTAAACTTGTGTCCCGAGTTCGACAGTTTTGAGGCCATTTTAGGCAAATGAAAATGGCCAAAATGCTGTTATATCAAAGATTTCGCGATGCGGATCCTAGAAAAAAACACTGAATTTCATAGGCACACGACTTGTTTATTTTAACTTTTAAAACAGCTGAATATCGGTTATAATATAGGCATGTACATACGGCGAGTAACACGCAAAAACAAAGATGGAACGACCGTGGCGTATCTCCAGCTTGCTCACAACGAATGGGATCCGAAGGCCAAATATGCGAAAGCGAAGGTGATTTATTCGTTTGGGCGCGAAGACGAGGTGGATCGCGCTGTCTTGGAGCGTCTGGCCAAAAGCATTTCGCGATTCCTTTCTCCTGAGCAGGCTTGGGAAATCGAGACGTTGACAGGAGAAGTGTCGGATGACTTTCAGTTTCAATCAAGCAAACGCCTTGGTGGCGCTTGGCTTTTGGATCAGCTCTGGAGACAACTGGGATTGGGAGAGATTCTCCACTCCTTGTTTGCCTCCCGACATCATCAGATTCCGTTGGAACGGCTGATTTTTGCCATGGTGGCGAATCGTGCCCTTCATCCGTCAAGCAAGTTGGCGATGGAGGAGTGGGTGGAGAAAGACGTGCATATCCCTCATCTTCCCCAAGTCGCCAGCCACCAGTTGTACCGGGCGATGGATGAGCTGCTGGCTGTGCAGCCGGAATTGGAACGCCAAGTGTTCCATGCCGTGGCCGATTTATTGAACCTGGAAGTCGATTTGATTTACTTTGATACGACTTCGTCGTACTTCGAAGTGGATCCATCCGAAACACCAGAAGGAGAATCGCTTCGAAAGCAGGGGTTTTCCAAAGATAAGCGTCCCGATTTGGTCCAAATCGTCATTGGACTGGCCGTTACCCGGGAAGGAGTCCCCATTCGCGCTTGGGTATGGCCTGGCAATACGATGGATATGACGGTCATCAAACAGGTGAAACAAGACTTGATTGGCTGGAAGCTTGGGCGTGTGATCAGCGTGATGGACCGCGGATTTTCGTCTGAAGAGAATTTGCGAATCTTGCAACAGGCCGGGGGACACTACATTGTCGGCGAAAAAATGCGGTCCGGCAAAGCCGCCGTCGAAGAGGCCCTAAACCGTCGCGGGCGCTACCAACAAGTTCGCGAGAACTTGCATATCAAAGAAATCATCGTGGGCGACGGAGAAGCGCGTCAGCGCTATGTTCTCGTGTACAATCCCAGCGAAGCCGAACGCCAACGCAAGGAACGGGAAACGCTGCTCGAATCGCTGAAAGAGGAGTTGGAGGGCTTCGCCAACTCCCCAATGAAGCTCATCATAAGGCCACCTGCCGGCTGCGTTCCCATCCGTCCTACGGAAAATACTTGCGTCAATTGAAGGATGGAACGCTTCGCATCGACAAGCAAGCGGTTCGTGAAGCGGAAACGTACGATGGCAAATATCTCATCCGAACCTCCGATGACACCTTGTCTGCCGAGGATGTCGCGCTCGGGTATAAGCAACTGGTGGATATCGAGCAGGCCTTTCGGACGTTGAAATCAACACTCGAGCTGCGCCCCATGTATCATCGCTTGGAAGACCGTATCCGGGCGCATGTGCTGCTCAGTTGGCTGGCTCTCTTGCTGGTTCGGATCGTGGAGATCCGAACTCATGAATCGTGGCCGAAAGTAAGAGACGAATGCGAGCGTCTCATGCTTGGACATTTTTCTTCAAAAAACGGCGACCTTTATCAACGAACCGAACTGACGGCCAAACAAGCGCTATTCCTTGCGGCTCTAGGGCTGGAACCTCCTCCAAAGATTCTAGGCATCCACCCTCGCACCTAGATACACGCCCGAAGTGTGCCCAAATGCCTCCGATCCCTTTTGTATCAAGGGGCGAGAGGCATTTTGTTTGCCTAGTGACTGTCGAACTCGGGTATAACTTAATCTTATAAAACGAGTAATGAAAATATAAAGACGATGGCACATATAATAAGCCACCGTCTTCTTTTAAACAAATAGACTATTCTTTTATATAGCCAGCTTTTAAAAGAGCTTCTAAGTAGTGTACAAAGTTTTCATTTTGTATATCACATTCATCGGGGTCTATTCCTTTAAATACTACAAGCTCATTGTATAGCTTTTCACATTGTCCCTGTAATGTAAAAGAACTAATATATTTTCCATCTTCAGACTCTAGAAAAATTAAGAGTAATTTACCTTCTTGTAAATTTCTTTGTTCAAGAGCTTTATTGTAATCTTCTTCAGGGTGTATCGGATAATTACTATTCTCTTTTATAATCTCGATAAAATTATTTTTTTCCTCATCACTAAACAGATTGCTTAAAACATCTTTATCTTCTAACTTGTAAGATTTAGCAATTTTTTCATAATTAATGTAAGGATCTTTTTTTAAATGAGTATATTGCTGTTTATCAATTTCTACAGCATTATATTTTTCCTTAAGTATAGAATCTACTTCTTGAAGTGTAAATTTATTTGGAATTTTAAGCTCTTTATATTTATCAAATAATTTTTGAATCATAAGAATCTGCTCCTTTAAAATTAATAGAATGAATGCCCGCCACTTCTGTTATAAGTATGAAAATGCCAATAGTATCCTGGCTTACCATTACCGTGTCTCTCTGGTCCCACAGGAGTCCTACCATTTCCTGCTCCACGAGCCACTTTTGCAGCTAAAGAATATGATTTCGACCAAACATCGCCACCAGACTTCATTCTAGCAACTGCGGCTGAGTATGATATTGGATTACCAATATACACGTCTCCCTTTCTTATCACAGCTGCATAGTGATCATAACTTTTATTTCTTAATTTACTGGCAACTTTACTTGCAACAGTATATGTTACACCTGCTATTACCACTGCAGCAGATGCAGCAATTAAATGAGATAAAAGCGCTTCACCTATTACAACCCCAATTGGAGCTAGAAATGCCATCGACGCATGAGCTTCATTTGAGTTTACCACAAATTCTTCGTTTGTTTCAGTATCTTTAAATACAGCAACAATTTTATCTTCTGATGCTTCTTTTAACTCTACTTCATATTCTTTAACTAATTCATTTCCTTCTGAATCTTTTTCTACTGACGTTATTATAAATTCATTGTTTATTTTGTCCCAGGAAGCAGAAACAGTTATATCTTCATCAACCGTTGAAACATTTGTTTCAGCTACAATTTCTTCAGAGTTATTTTCAACAATGTCTATATCATCTCTGTATTCATTCGGTTGTATTTCATCTACAGAATCGTTGGCCCAAACAGCTTTATTTGGTAAGAGTCCAATAAAAAGAACAACTGATAGAATAATAGATATAATTCTCTTAATCATTAACAATTCACCCCTAATTTAATTTTATAAACCCATTCCCATAGTAGTTTGGATCACCAAGGTCTATTGAATACTTTTTTAATATTCCACGAATCTTTTTTATTAGTTTAGGATCATTTACTTGTAAATTATATCTTTCTTCATTTGCTATAATCCATGAAATTACTCCTGTTACATGAGCTGCAGCTAAAGAAGTGCCACTATGTACTGAATAAGATCCATCTTTAGTAGTAGTTATATATATGCTCATTGAAAAGTTAACCTTCGTATAAGTGGTTCCCACTCCGGTTATACTGCTCCTAAGGAAAAGCATGGAAAAGGAGCGGAATTCTGCATGAAACGTCTCAAAATCACCAACGATCACGGATGGACACCTCGGACACTTCGCAAACAGGAACGGAAAATCAAAAACACCCTTCTTCGCCAACGGGTGATGGCGGTTCGCCTGGTCATGGAAGGCTATTTGGGCAAAGAGGTGGCCTCCATGGTCAACGTGTGCCGACAAACCGTTTCCCATTATGTGTCGCTGTTCAACGAAGGCGGTCTGGAGCTCTTGCTTCATCGGGATTTCGCCCCCGGGCGGGAGCCGTTTCTCACCGAAGAACAGCAGGAAGAGATCAAACAGCTTGTGTTGACCACCACTCCCGTAGAACTGGGCTGGGACGTCGCTTCGGCGTGGAACACCAAACTCCTGCAATCCTATGTCGAAAAGCACTTCGGTGTTTGCATTTCCCGCGAAGCGTTGCGAAAACTCCTGCACCGCAAAGGGCTGTCGTGGACACGGCCGACCTACACATTGGCCAAAGGCGATCCGGATCGACAAAAGAATTTTGAGAAACAGATCGACTTCATAAAAAAAACTTAATGGATCCTGATTCGGTCTTGTTGTACCTTGATGAAACACATATCCGCTCTTACCATGTCTTGCGGTCCACATGGTCGGCAGTCGGCCGCCAAAAACAAGTGCCGACGTTCGGCCATCATGCCCACGTATCGCTGTTTGGCGCGGTCAACATCCACGATGGCGAAACGGTGCTTCATCAAACGACCGCTGCCAATGCCGCGACGTTCTTGGATTTCTTGAGAATGCTCAAAGAGCGCTATCCGGACCGTCTCATGGTCTTGGTGTTGGATAACGCCCGCATTCACCATGCCAAAATGGTCAAGGAGTTTTTGCGGGAAGAAGGGCAGTGTTTTCACTTTATTTACCTTCCTCCCTATTCGCCACAGCTGAACCCGATCGAACGCTTATGGAAATGGCTGAAAGATACGGTGATTGCCAATGTATTTCACAAGGATCGCAACGATATCATTCAAGCCATTACTCGGTTTGTCAACTACATCCACGAACGTCCGGAGGAAGTGCTGCAGCGCTTAGGGTGTGCAGGATGACTGAGAAGTTAACTCTTCATGTTGCATGTATATAGCACCACGGGTAACGTTTTTCAATTAGTAAAGAAACAGCTTTACGCCGCGCATTGTCTGGTTCAATCACGAGTGCTCTAGGCCGGCATGCCTCTGCCATTCAAGCGCCCGCTGCTAGGCGGGCGCTGCAGACTGTTGACAAAATGGGTTTCAGACGAATGTCTGAAACCCATTTTGTTCCATAAATAGACTATGTTTTCAAAAAAAGTGGGTAGGATGGGAAGCCATGCAAAGGAAAAGAAAGGGCGGTGCTTCGCCTTCCATAGGTAATTCGCCAGTTTTTTTAAATTCATGGCAGCACAAACAAGCATCGCCTGCGCCTCATTTTTTTCCAATCCCCGGTAATGCGTCCAGCGCAGACCATGCTTCTCTTTCATATCGGCGAAATCCCGTTCAATCGTCTCTTTTCGGAGGGCATAGAGTTCCCGGTATTCCGGAACATACCGCAAATGCTCTGCTTCTTCATAGTAGTCCTGCCATACGTGGCGAGTGACTACTTTGGTGTAGCTCTTGCTTTGCGTGCACTGATGAAGATACGGACAGCTTCGGCACACCGCCGGGTCCGATTTGTATTCCCGGTACCCTTCCCGATTCGTAGTAGAGTAAGATAGAACTTGATCATTGGGGCATAGATAACAATCAAAATATTCGTCATACACAAAATCTGATTTCCGAAAGAATCCATCTTTTGTTTTCGGGCGAGTGTACGGCCAAATCGGCTTTACCCCTTGTTCGAGTAAATACTTGGCAATGGCAGGAGTTTTATATCCTGCGTCTACACACACGGCTTCCGGACATGATTGGATTTCCCGTTTCACTCGTTCGAACAGCACAAAAAACGCTTGACTGTCATGGACGTTGGCTGCCGTCACGTAGGTCTGTAGAATCCATCCGTTGCGATCACAAGCTGTATGATACGAATAGGCAAACACTCGCTCCCGTTCATTTTTCACCAACAGTCCGCTCTCCGGATCCGTTTTGCTTACTTTTACTTCCCGTTTTTTTTTTCTCAGATGGCAACGGCGATTTTCCATGAGCGATCCGATCCCGTTCGATTTCTTTTTCGAGTTCCTGTTGGTAGGCTTTGGCTTCGACTTCTGCCATTTCCGTTGTAAACTTCTTTTTATTGGCGCTTGCTTTGACATGAGTGGAGTCTACGTACAAGACACTCGAATCTACCAATCCGTGTTCAAAGGCTTCTTTTAAAATCCGTGAAAAAATTTGATGGAATACATCCGTTCCAGCGAAACGACGCGCATAGTTTTTACTTGGCGTCGAGTGATGAGGAACGGGATCATGAAGACTAAGTCCTAAAAACCAACGGTAGGCGACGTTGGTTCGGATTTGTTCGACGGTTTCACGCATGGAGCGAATCCCAAATACATACTGAATCAAATACATTTTAAACAACATCACTGGATCAATGCTCGGACGTCCATGATCAGGAGAGTAGAGATCTTTCACCACATCATAGATAAAAGAAAAATCAATGGCCGCATCCAGCTTTCTTACCAAGTGATCCTCTGGAACCAGATCATCCAGTTTCACCGTGGTTTCGGTATAGCGCCCATCTTCTTGGTGTGGCCGAAGCATCGTTCCTTTCCTCCATTTCTCCCTCGTCTTACCTTCATAATAAAACAGCTTGTCGACTTTGTCGACAAGCTGAAGCGCCCGCTGCTAGGCGGGCGCTGTTTATTTATACGACTGCTGATGTTGACAATTTTGTGAACAATACCGCCACAAGATAAGGAACCATTGATTTCCTGCAACCCACATGATATGATAAACAACAAATTCTGAAAATTAAGACTGTCATTTTTCATCCAGCAAGCCATTCGAGGAGGTGACCGGCGCCGATGGGAGAACCCCCTCCCGACCGCGCCTAGTATATATGGAGCAACACACACATCGTTCGCCAAACGCAGCAGAACAACGAGGTGCTTTTTTGTTGGCGGCAGTAGAAAAGCAGGACATCCCGACTAACGAGCATGTCCAATCCGTCCTTGGGGCGCTTGCGCAATGGGGGCATCCGGCAAAAGGGAACGTCATCATCCAACTCGATATCCCACGCAAGCTATGGATGGAGAAACTTGCCAACGCCGGACAAAACCCAGAAATTGCAACAAATGATCATTTCATCGTCGGCCATGTACACATTTCTCGGTCGGCTGACGCAGATCCGATTCGGGTGCATCTCCGCCAACTTTGCAAACAGTTCGGCTTTGTTCTTCTTTTCGAATCCATCCGACCATCCTCGGATGGCAATACCTTGTTTTTACAAATCGCCATGTTGCCGAGGGATGTGTTTTCCTTATCCGACCGTTTGTTCCGCTTGATGGCGGCAATGGAGCGCGATTCAATCGTCCGCGTCGCCTCGCTTAGCCATACCCATGTGGTCTATCAAGCTGACACATTAGCCCAATTGCTGCGCGAACCGGATGTATCTCATCCATTCCTCGCCTCAACTGCTACGTTCGCTTATGTCGGGCAAGCAGGCGCGCCTCTTTGCTATAAGCGTCTCGGTTCAGCCGGCATGCTTGTTCATAGCGCTAAAACGTCTATTTCGGCAGTCGAGACGCTCATTTACATTGACGGTTACAGCCTGCTCGAAGCAGTCGGACTTGCTTTCATGCCAAATAAGGCTAAACAAAACGGATTGTCGCCGCTGGAACAACCACATGTTCTTTTTGCCGCCTGTTCGGAACAGGAAGCCATATGGATTGCCAACACCGCCGAGTCGCTTTGGAAAATGGACACTCCTTCCCGTGTGTTCATCACCTCCAAGCCATATGGCGACACCGCCAAGTCGCTGACTCCAGGGCAGCCGCTAGCGCTCATCCGCTCTGCTGCCGGGCAAACACAATGGCTTGATGGAACCCGTTTTTATCAGGAAATGAATACCCGCCTCTCTAACCGACGCACCGCCAATAGCAAGACTGCCTTCTGAATCTTTTCAACGCTCTGCCGATTTCGGCGGGGCGTTATATTTTCCCCTTGAACTCATAGATAAAAGTGTGTATAGTACAGAATGGTTTACCAAATCGAAAAGGAGAGATTTCCATAGATGAAGCTCGGTGCCCGCATTTTTAAAACGGGAATCGCCGTGGCGTTGGCTCTGTTTTTAGCGGCGCTTTTTCATTTTCCATCACCAGTGTTTGCCGGCATTTCTGCGGTGTTCGCCATGCAGCCGACCATTTATCGTTCCTACTTATCATTAATTGAACAAGTACAAGCGAACGTGATCGGCGCCTTGTTCGCAATCACCGCGGTTCTCATCCTTGGCCGTGACCCACTTATCGTCGGCTTGACGCTCATGATCGTCATCGCTCTTTGCCTAAAAATGCGTCTTGAATCGTCG
The DNA here is from genome assembly GCF_014679705.1 of Geobacillus sp. 47C-IIb. Lineage (NCBI taxonomy): Bacteria > Bacillati > Bacillota > Bacilli > Caryophanales > Anoxybacillaceae > Geobacillus > Geobacillus sp. 47C-IIb. The sequence goes on along the minus strand of NZ_CP061473.1, from coordinate 2,512,968 downwards.
ACGATTTCGGTGGCGCTTGTGACCGTTATCGCGATTATGGAATATACGGAACGCCAGTTTATCGAATTTGCAGCTATCCGCTTTTTAACCATTATGCTCGGCATTTTCGCCGCCTTTCTCGTCAACTTGATTTTCTTGCCGCCAAAGTACGAAAAAAAGTTGTACGAAAAAATTAGTGGTGAGACGGAAACGATTTTAAAATGGATCCGACTGCATAAGCAACAAGTTGCCGACCATCATCATTTAAAAGATGAAATCGAAACGTTGCTCGATGAAATGACGAAACTCAAGCATCTTTATTTCATGTATAAGGAAGAGCGCACGTATTTCCGTCGCCAGCGCTTCCAAAAATCGCGCAAGCTCGTTTTATACCGCCAGATGATTGCTGCGGCTGACCGAGCGCTGTCAGTATTAAAATGGCTTCATCGCCTTGAAAACGAGCTCGGACGTCTGCCTGCTGAGCTCCACCAAGCCATCAGCTTGCATCTCAGCCACTTGCTTGACTATCATGAGCAGCTATTGCTGAAATTTATCCATAAGGCAAAACCGCTTCCCCATAACAAGAGAGCCGAAGAAATATACCGCCAGCGTGAACGGCTCGCGGCGACCTTTTACTCCGAAGGACAGCTGCCCGCTGAGTACCGGTTGTTCTCCTTAATTGGAGCGATCATCGATTACGGGGATCGGCTTGAGCATTTAGATAAGTTAATTGATAGCTTCCACCATTACCATTATGATGAGGAGCTGACGAAACAGCTCGAAAAGTCAACAGGCGGCCGCTCATAGCGGGCCGCCTGTTTTAGCTTTTCATCCGTGGGTCAAGCGCATCGCGCAGCCCGTCACCCATTAAGTTAAAACCGAGCACGGTTAACATAATCGCCAGTCCTGGAAAAATCATCATCCACGGTGCTTGCGTTAAAAAATCTTTCGCATCGGACAACATTTTCCCCCACTCTGGGTTTGGCGGCTGTGCCCCTAATCCTAAAAAGCCAAGTGCCGCCGCTTCGATAATGGCAGTAGCGATCGCCAATGTCCCTTGAACAATAATCGGCGCTAGGCTGTTGGGCAAAATATGGTGAAACAAAATGCGCCAATCGCTCATACCGATTGCTTTTGCCGCCATAATGTATTCCTCCTGCTTAATGCTTAACACGCGAGAACGGATTAAACGGCCGAAGTTCGGCACATTAATGACAGCAATGGCAATAAGGGCATTTTGCAAAGACGGGCCGAGCACCGCAACGATGCCGATCGCTAATAAAATGCTCGGAAATGCTAGCATAATATCAAATAGTCGTGAAATCACTCCATCGATCCATCTGCCGTAGTAGCCAGCGATAATGCCAAGCAATGAGCCGACAACGATCGACCCGAGCACAGAGAAAAACCCTACCCATAATGAAATGCGCGCTCCATAAATCACACGGGAGAAAATATCGCGGCCAAAATCATCCGTTCCAAACCAGTGCTCACTCGAAGGCGGTTGCAGCCGCTCAGCCAACTGCTGTTCTTTGTAGTCATACGGCGCCAACCAGGGCGCCAAGATGGCGATCATAATAAAAAATAAGACGATCCCTGTCCCAACAAGCGCGATTTTATTCTTTCGAAACCGTTGCCAAGCTTCTCCCCATAATGAAACAGTTCTTTCTTCCTCAATCGCTGTCGGTGGCGTTGCCGGTGTGCGCGCTAATTCAGCCATACACACGCCTCCCTCTTCGTTAATTGTACTTAATACGCGGATCAATCGCTGCATAAAGCAAGTCAACGATTAAATTAATGAAAATGAAAATGGCAGCAATAATTAAAATTCCTGATTGAATAACTGGATAATCTCGGTAACCGATTGCATCATAAATATAACGTCCAATGCCAGGCCAGCTGAAAATCGTTTCCGTCAAAATTGCTCCGCCAAGCAATAGCCCTGTTTGCAAGCCGATGACAGTCAATACGGGAATAATGGCGTTTTTTAACGAATGCTTATACACAACCCAAAACATGCTTACCCCTTTCGCTCTTGCGGTGCGGATATAATCCGATTTCATCACTTCGAGCATGCTAGAGCGTGTCATGCGGGCAATAATCGCCATCGGAATCGTCGCTAACGCCATACTCGGCAACACGAGATGTTGGACGACTTGCCAAAACTGCTCCGTATTTCCACTGAGCAGTGTATCGATCAAGTAGAGATGGGTAATCGGCTCAATGGGGTTACGCACGTCCTCCCGACCTGACGTCGGCAGCCAGTCGAGCTGAATCGAAAACAACCACTGCTCCATCAACCCAAGCCAAAAAATGGGCATCGAAACGCCGATTAACGCTAATACCATCGCAATATAATCGAACCATGAATGCTGAAACCAAGCGCTAATAATGCCGGCGTTGACACCAATCACAACAGCAATCAACATTGCTGCTAACGACAGCTCGAGCGTTGCCGCCAAATACGGCCAAATTTCTTCGGCGATGGGAGCGCCGGTGCGAATAGACTCCCCTAAGTCGCCACGCAGCAACCCGCCAATATATTTGACATATTGGACATACCAAGGCTCGTCCAATCCAAGTTTATGGGTCAAAGCCGCCACTGCTTCCTTCGTCGCCTTTTGTCCTAAAATGACTTGTGCGGGGTTGCCAGGAATCGCTCGGATCATAAAAAACACAACTAACGACATGCCAAATAAGACGGGAATAATCATCAGCACCCTTCTCACTATATACGACAGCACCCAAGTATCCCTCCCTTAACGTGCGGTAAACAAAGAGGGGAAGATGCGCTCCTTCCCCTCTCCCAACTGATTATTGAAATTCCACTTTTGTAAATTTGTCTGAGCCAGTCGGATGCGGATGAAACCCTTGAATATTTGTCTTGCCGGCTAACAGCGGAGTCGAGTGAACGAGCGGAATCCACGGTGCCTCTTCTTTAATAATTTCTTGTGCCTGTTTATACAGCTCATTGCGTTTATTTTCATCGCTGACTGTTTGCGCCTCAACTAAAATGTTATGAAGCTCATCGTTCGCAAAATACGTGTAGTTGTTGCTGCCAATGCTGTCTTTGTCAAGGAGCGCGTATAGGAAGTTATCCGCATCACCGTTGTCGCCGGTCCAACCGAGCATGAAGGTATCCGCTTCCCCTTTAGCGAGCTTCTCTAAGTAAGTCGCCCATTCATATGACACAATTTTCGCTTTGACACCGATTTTGGCAAAGTTTGCTTGAATGGCTTCAGCGATTTTTTGCCCATCTGGCATATACGGACGTGGCACCGGCATCGCCCAAAGTTCGATTTCAAAGCCGTTCGGGTATCCGGCCTCCGCGAGCAATTGTTTGGCTTTTTCTAGATCAAACGGGTAGTCTTGAATGGCATCGTTATACCCTGGAATGCTCGGTGGCATCGGATTTTTTGCCACTTCCGCCTGTCCGGCGTAAAACGCATCGATGATTGCTTTCTTATCGACTGCATGGTTCAACGCTTGGCGCACCAGTTTGTTTTTCAGAGGGCCTCTCGTCGCTGTCAGTCCAACATAGGCGACGTTCATCGACGGACGCTTAAAAATTTGAAACTCTTTGTTTCCTTCCACTTGTTTTAAGTCCGTCGGGTTCAAGTCTTCCATGATATCGATTTCCCCTTTTAAAAGGGCATTGAGGCGCGCTGAGTTGTCCGGAATGGAAACGAAAATAAGCTGATTCAACTTCGGATAACCTTTTTCCCAATATTCTTTATTTTTCTCAAGCATGATCCGTTCGTTTCGTTTCCACTCTTTAAAGATAAACGGTCCGGTGCCAACCGGATGTTCGCCAAATTTGTCACCGTATTTTTTCACAGCTTCTGGGCTGGCAATGGCAAACGGCGGCATGGCGATATTTTTCAAGAACGGCGCTTGCGGACGCTTCAGCACAAACTGTACGGTATAGTCATCAATCGCTTTCACCTCTTTAATGACATGGCCTTCATCATTTTTATAGCCGCCAAACATCGAGCCATAGTATGGGAACTTGTCTTCATTGCCGTTTGCCCAACGCTCAAAGTTGAATACAACTGCTTCAGCGTTAAAATCCGTGCCATCATGAAACTTTACACCTTGACGCAACTCGAAAGTGTACGTCAGTCCATCCTCAGAAACCGTCCACTTCGTCGCCAATGCTGGCTTAACGGATGTGTCGTTGTCGTTGTAGTCAAGCAGTGTGTCAAAAATGTTTTTCGTGACTTTGAGCGACTCACCATCCGTCACTGTCGCCGGGTCAAGCGATACCGAATCGCCACCGCGGCCATAGACAAGAGTGTCTTGGGCCGATGGTTTTTCGCTGCTGCCCCCTGTGCTTTCCTTCGGCTTGCTACAGCCGGCAAAGACAAGCACAACGGCAAGCAGCATGGCCAGCCAGGTAAACCATTTGTTTCTTCTCATCGTTTCTCCCCCTTACTTGTTTTGTCTATCATCACACCGCCTGCTGTTTATTCATATAAATGGCAGGCGACGTAATGTCCAGTCGCTACTTCTTTTAATGCTGGACGTTGAGCACGACAAATGTCCATACAAGCCGAGCAGCGCGTATGGAATGCGCACCCTTGCGGTGGATTGGCCGGGCTCGGCAAATCACCGGAGAGTAGCTGACGCTCCGCTTTATGGTCCGGATCGGGAATCGGCACAGCAGACAAAAGCGCCTTCGTATACGGATGTTTCGGCGCTTCATATAGCGACTCACTGTCCGCTAGTTCGACCATCCTTCCTAGATACATGACGCCGACTCGGTCGCTAATATGCCGTACCACTCCCAAATCATGAGCAATGAAAATATATGTAAGGCCAAACTGTTTCTGCAAATCTTCAAGCAAATTAAGCACTTGTGCTTGAATCGACACATCGAGCGCTGAGACCGGCTCATCGGCGATAATCAGCTTCGGATTGGTCATCAGTGCCCGCGCGATGCCGATGCGTTGGCGCTGACCGCCGCTAAATTGGTGCGGGTAACGTTTCGCATGATACGAACCGAGCCCGACAACTTCAAGCATCTCACGCACCCGACGCTTCCGCTCTTCTTTCGACCCGATGCCATGAACAATCAACGGCTCCTCTAAAATTTTTTCCACCGTATGGCGCGGATTGAGGGAGGCAAACGGATCTTGGAAAATCATTTGCATATCGCGCCGCAACCGACGCAACTCTGTTTTGGATAAAGCCGTTACCTCTTTTCCTTCAAAAGTGATCGAACCATCCGTCGGCTCAATCAGTCTCATCAGCATTCGTCCTGTCGTCGACTTGCCACAACCGGACTCACCGACGATCCCAAGTGTCTCGCCGCGATATACGGTAAATGTCACATCATCAACCGCTTTCACCATTCCGATTTGTTTGCCAAAAATGCCACCGGTAATCGGAAAATATTTTTTAAGCCCTTTCACTTCGAGCAACAGGTCGCTCATCGACTCCCCCTCCCTTCTCTAGCGCCAAAAAGCAACGGGTGCGATGTCCTTGTTCGCCCGTTTCATATAGCTGCGGATCCTCTTGACGACAGCGGTCAAACACATATTCACACCGCTCAGCGAACCGGCAACCACAGCGAACGCTCCCCGGCTTCGGCACTTGTCCAGGAATGGAGTACAGACGCTCCTTTTTACCACGGATATCGGGAATCGAGCGAATTAAACCGGCGGTGTACGGGTGCTGTGGCCGTCGAAAAATCGCCTGAACACTTCCCTCTTCAACAATTTGACCGGCATACATCACGATCACACGATCACATATTTCAGCCACAACTCCCAAATCATGAGTAATCATCATAATCGCTGTGCCGAACGTCCGGTTTAATTCTTTCATCAACGCTAAAATTTGTGCTTGAATCGTCACATCAAGCGCTGTCGTCGGTTCATCAGCGATCAAAAGCGCCGGTTGGCACGCCATCGCCATGGCAATCATCACCCGCTGACGCATACCGCCTGACAACTGATGCGGATATTCATCCAGCATTTGTTCGGCGCGCGGCAATCCGACAAGTTTGAGCATTTCTGCCGCCCGTGCTCTCGCTTCTTTTTTCCTTATTTTTGTATGAAGACGAATCGCCTCAACTAGCTGATCGCCAATGGTGAATAATGGGTTTAATGACGTCATCGGCTCTTGAAAAATCATGGCGATCTCATTCCCACGGATTTGCTTCATCCGTCGCTCTGAGGCTTCGACTAAATTCTCACCTTTAAACCAAATCTCACCGCCGACCACCTTGCCGATTCCTTTTGGCAATAATCCCATGATTGACAGCGATGTGACGCTTTTTCCGCATCCAGACTCCCCGACGATACCGAGCACTTCACCCTCACGAGCAGAAAAGTCAACACCATCGACAGCGGGAATCTCCCCGTCATCTGTAAAAAAAGAGGTTCGAAGCCCCCGAACTTCCAATAAAGGTGCTTCCATCCTCCCCCTCCCCCCTCATAACCCCATTTCATGAAACTTTTTCTCTCTCAACAAAATTATGACATGCATCATAAATACAATATAATATTATAAAAAATTAAAATTATCGAAAAAGAAATAAAACAATAAAAAACGGCTTTGCCTAAGGCAAAACCGCTTTTTTTATGTTTTTCAATAATATTAATATTTTTGTTTACTATCATAAGTGTTGAACCATAAACAACTCGTAATAGCTCCCTCGCTTCGCCATGAGTTCCTCATGCGTGCCGCTTTCGACAATTTGCCCGTTTTCGATGAACAAAATGCGATCAGCATGGGTGATCGTCGACAAACGATGGGCGACGACAAACGTCGTGCGGTTTTTCGCCAAACGATCAAGCGCTTCTTGAATGTATTGCTCATTTTCCAAATCGAGCGCCGACGTCGCCTCGTCAAAAATGAAAATCGGTGGATTTTTCAAAAACACGCGAGCGATGGCAATCCGCTGTTTTTGCCCGCCGGAAAGCTTGACGCCGCGCTCACCGACTTTCGTGTCATAGCCGTCGGGCAAACTCATAATAAACTCGTGAGCGTTCGCTGCTTTCGTCGCAGCGATGACTTCCTCATCCGTCGCGTCCGGCTTGCCGAGCAAAATATTCTCTTTCACTGAATCACTGAACAAAAAGTTGTCTTGAAACACAAGGCCAATTTGATCGCGCAAGCTGCGGACGCGAAACGAGCGAATGTCCATGCCATCAAGCAAAATGCGGCCATCGGTCACATCGTAAAAACGCGGAATTAAGCTAACAAGCGTTGATTTGCCACCACCGCTTGGACCTACTAAGGCGACCGTTTCCCCCGCTTTGACGGAAAACGACACATCGCGAAGCACCAGCGGCCCACCGTCGTGATAGGCGAACGTGACGCGGTCAAAGACGATATCGCCTTTCACACAGCGACACTCAATCGCCTGTGGCGCATCATCAATATCATACCGCTCATCCAAAAATTCAAACACGCGATCCATCGAGGCAAACGACTGCGTCAACGTCGTCGAGGCATTAACCAAGCGACGAAGCGGTGTATACAGCCGCTCGATATAACCGACAAAGGCCACCATGGTACCGACGGTCATCTGTCCAGTGATCACTTCATACCCCGCATAGATGATGACCACGATCGGCGCGATGTCGGTAATCGTATTGACCGCCGCAAACGATTTAGCATTCCAACTCGTATGTATAAGCGCCTTCGTTAAAAAATGACCGTTTTGCTTTGAAAAACGCCGCTGTTCTTCGTCTTCAATCGCAAAGCTTTTCACGACCGGCATCCCTTGCACTCGCTCGTGCAAATATGCCTGCAATTCAGCGAGCGCCTGCGAACGCTGACGGGTGCGCTGACGCAGGCGGCCAAAAAAATATTTGACCGCAAACGCGTAAAGCGGCAGCGTACTGACAGAAATAAGCGTCATTTTGACATCCATGTTCACCATAATCACGAGGGCGATCAAGATCGTTGCCATATCGATCCATAAATTCATCAACCCAGTAATAATAAATTCTTTTGTCTGCTCAACATCATTGATAACGCGCGAGATCACCTCACCCGTCCGGTGGTTCGCATAATACGAAACACTCAACTTTTGCATATGATGAAATAGTTGCTGACGAATATCGTATAACACTTTGCTTGCTGTCCATTGCGCGAAATATTGCCGGTAATATTCGACAAACGGCCGAATGACGAGAAAGACGATCAGCATAAAGGCGAGCGCCTGCCAAAGGCGGTTTGTTTTCTCTTCAAGTGAAAGTGCGTGATTGGCGATCACGTCATCAACGACGAATTTCAACAACAATGGAATGAGTAACGGAATAGAAAATTTTATGATGCCAATAACCATTGTGGCAGCGATATGCCAACGGTAAGGACGGACAAACTGCCAGTAACGACGGATACTTCCCATGGAGATCCCCCCTGAAAAAGCAGAAAAAACCTGTCAGCGGTGCCGAACAGGCTTTTTTCATGCCGCTATTTTTGGTACGCCTGAAACACTCCGTACCATTTGTCAATAAACTCGGGCGCGAACGGTCCTTTCCGCTCTTGGATCCAACCAATGAGCTTCTGGACGTTATTTTTTAAAATACGGTCAATCACATCCGGGTAGTTCATCTCGCGGCGATGCCGCTCGTATTCGTCTTCATCAAGAAGCATGTACGTCATATCAGGAAACACTTTAATATCCAAATCGTAATCGATATATTTCAGCGCCTCGTCATCCCAGACAAACGGGGAGCTTAAATTGCAATAATAATATACTCCGTCCTCGCGAATCATAGCGATAATGTTAAACCAATGCTTGGCGTGAAAAAAACAAATTGCCGGCTCGCGCGTCACCCACGTCCGGCCGTCCGCTTCCATGACAAGCGTTTTGTCGTTGCCGCCGATTACGTACGCTGATGTTCCTTTTAACACGACCGTTTCCTGCCAAATGCGATGGATCGTCCCATTATGTTTGTAGCTATGGATTTGAATGATTTTCCCTTCCCGTGGGTATGCTGGCATCACTCTTCCCTACTTTCCGATGGGAGCTTCTTCTTTTCATTATACCTTGTTTACTTCGCAAATGAAAAGAAAGCCGCCTTGCCGAAGCAAAAGCGGCCTAGCGGTGCAGCGCTGAAGGATGCGGCCTGCTTCAAGCGCTAGATGACATCTGTCTCTCAAACACGCGGCGAATGGCTTCGACTTGCTGTTTCATTTGCCGTACTTCTTCACGAAGAGCAATGGTCGGCGCTTCGCGTTCGAGTTCCTCCAACTGGCGGGTAATCTCCTGACAGCGCTCCATTTCATGCCACAAAAACAACGTTTCTTCCCGTTCATCCACCCAAATCTGTTCCATGCTCCTCCTATTCTCCCTTCCCCTTTGTCCTACCATCTGCTTTATCATTTCGCGACCCGACTTTCAAATCCTCTAGCTAATTATGTAGAGCCTTAGCAGCTTTTGTCGACAAAAAAGCAGAGGCGTACTGCCTCCGCTTTTTGACTTTCCTATCCGGCCTCTTGCCTGCGCTCTCTTGGCAACATACGCCGACATTAGCGCTCGATGGCATCGGCCTTTATAATGATCGGTTACTGATTAGCGTTTTGTGCTTTGCGGGCTTCTGCTTGCGCATTTTGTTGTTTGACATGTTGTACATTCGTCTCAGCCGCAAACTCAGTGCCGAATTGGCCAGCTTGAGCAGCTTGCGACGATTGTGCATTTTGTTGTCTTACTTCTTGAATGTTCGTGCCAGCAGATGTTTTGTTCGGTTGTTTGGCCATTGCTCTCACCTCCACGTACCTTACTATGCCCCGGAGGTGGCCGTTCTATCCGCCAACATTATAAAAGTAAAGATCTTCCACCATCAACAATGATCGTCTGTCCGCGAATCATTTCAGCTGCATCGGATAACAAAAACAAGACGGCGTTAACGATATCTTCCGGTTTCACCGGGCGCCCGGCTGGGGTGTTCGCCGCCGCATCAGCGAGTAGCTCATCGCGGTTCGGGAAATGTTTCAACGCATCCGTATCAACCGCTCCGCCAGAAACGGCGTTGACGGCGATATTTTTTGGTGCCAGCTCGACGGCCAAGTAGCGCGTAAGAGCCTCAAGTGCCGCCTTCGACACGCCGACAGCCGTATAGTTTTCCAAATAGCGGATCGAGCCGAGTGAGCTGATGCTGACGATTTTTCCACCGCCGACTTTTTCCATCCGTTTTGCTGCTTCTTGGGCGCAAAATAAAAGTGCCTTACTGTTGATATTCATTGTCCAATTCCAATGCGTTTCTTCCAGCTCCATCGCCGGTCGCAACACGCCGGATGCGGCATTATTCACCAGCACATCGACCCGCCCGAACGCTTCGTCTATATGGGCAAACATGTCACGAATTTTCTCGACGTCGCCAACGTTCGCTTTGACGACAAGCGCTCTTCTGCCGAGCGCTTCGATTTCACGTGCTGTTTCTTCAGCTGCTGTTTTGCTGCGAGCATAATTAACGACAATATCATATCCTTCTTGCGCCAGTCGCAAAGCAATCGCTTTACCAATGCCGCGGCTGCTTCCCGTAACGACCGCCACTTTTTCACTCATGTTTTTCCACTCCTTTACGTATAATATAGCCGAATTCCGCAAACAAAGGAGGCGCAGCCTATGTATGTCGGCCGCGATATGACTGAACTGTCAATGATTCCAAAAACGGAATGGACCGATGATGAACTCGCTTATTTCCACCATTCATTCCAGCAAATTGCTCCGTATTTAAACATCGAAGGGCAAACGATTCATCGGGAAATTATTGAAGAAATTGAAGCGCGCGGCGGCCTTGGGCGCCGCGAAGCGACGTACACGCATGGCACGATGCCAGTTCCCGATTAACGCAGGCGGCGCACTTCGCCTGCGTGCTCTTGATATTCCCGCCAAACGCGCTGATGTGACACAGGAAATGCGTATGTCTCTAGCTCCCTCTCTGACACCAATCGATACGGTTCCTCCAGCCGCTCGCCATCAAGCAATCGTCCATAAAACACCGTCAGCTTCCAAACTAAGTGGGAAAAAACATGATCAAACGAAGCGATAGGTTCACCAAGCTTGACGTCGAGACCTTGCTCGTTCAAAAACGCCCTTTCCAAATTCTCTGTCTCACCTTCGCCCTTCATTTCACAGCTTGGAAATTCCCACAAGTTTGCCAGCAGACCGGTATGATCACGTTTGCGAATCAGAATGCGCCCATCTTGGTCAGTCAGCACCGCGACCGCAAGGGGCACTTGTTTCACCGCTGTTTTTTTCGTTTTCACCGGCAGTTCCTCTGGCACCCCTTCCGCGAACGCCCGGCAATGAGCTTGCACCGGGCAAAGAAGGCACGATGGGCGGCGCGGCGTACAAACAAGAGCACCCAGCTCAATCAACGCTTCATTAAATGCCCCAGGCTGTTCATACGCCATAATTTCACGGACAATCTGTTCAAACCGCTTTCGTGTTGACGCCTTAGCAATGTCATCCGTCACCAAAAACAAACGAGACAACACACGCATGACGTTACCATCGACCGCTGGCTCTGGCACGCCGTAGGCGAGGCTCAATACAGCCCCGACCGTATACGGACCGACTCCTTTCAACTTCGAAAACTCATCCGGATTATCCGGCACTTTTCCTCCGTAGCGCTCTTTCACTTCTTTTACCGCTGCATGCAAGTTGCGCACACGCGAGTAATAGCCGAGCCCTTCCCACGCTTTCAGCACTTCGTCTTCATCGGCGTCAGCGAGCGCCTCTAGCGTCGGAAATTGCCTGATAAACTTTTCAAAATACGGAATCACTGTCTCGACGCGCGTCTGCTGCAACATGACTTCCGATACCCAAACCTTATACGGATCGCGGTCTTGGCGCCACGGTAAATCGCGGCGCTCACGGGCAAACCAATCAAGCAAATCGCGCTGAAACTCGCGGGCAGGAAACCGTTTTGTCCACGTTGTCATATTCATTATGTCCCCCATGGTGTCTATTGTCCATCCCATTATACCAAAAAACCCCCAACATGACTTGCAGCATGCAGGAAGACAAACGGCTGGGTGATCCACTACAGAACATGGAGAGACGAAGATCTTGCTCAAGATATGACGTAAAAACGATGCACATCACGGCATCGGCAGTTGGAAAAACACAGAGGCTGAAAACGTGACAACATGAGAATGGGGAAACAGCATAGACCATTTTGCAGGATGAAAGGTTTATAACTAGTGAAGGACTCCCTCCGCTGTTTGGATCAATCACTATCCTAGCAGGGAGAGAGTCCTTTTGATAGGAATGTAGCTTCCTTCCTACTACGCTTTGTCTGGCATTCCTCACAAACACAACAGACAAACGTCCGTGATTCTCATCAAGAATCTACGTTAGATTTCACCGAAAAATAGTTGACTCATACGTGATGGGATTGTTCTTTTGTCGTGGAAACATAGGCTGTCTGTTCATATTGAGCACGCATTTGACGAATATCAATGCGAACAAGCAAAGACAAAACGAGAGCGATGACAAACAATCCGCCAAAAAAGGCTAAACTTCCTTCATAAGAGCCAGTTGTGTCTTTAATATATGCCGCAAACATGGGTCCGACCAACCCGGCGGCTGCCCAAGCAGTTAAAATATAACCATGGATGGCGCCAAGCTGTTTTGTTCCGAACAAATCACCGATATATGCTGGAATACAGGCGAACCCGCCGCCATAACACGTATACACAATCGTCAGCATCACAACAAACAGCCATTTAATGGATACATTCGGCAACAAGAAGAAAATCAAAATTTGCAAAACGAAAAATGTCGTGTATGTATTCGGCCGCCCAATATAATCGGAAGCTGACGCCCAACCGATGCGCCCTAGCCCGTTAAATACCCCAATGGCGCCAACCAGTGCCGCCGCTGCCGTTTGGCTGATGCCGATGCTTTCTACCGCTAACGGCTTGGCCACCGCTAAAACAGCAATGCCGCATGTGACGTTAATAAACAGCATAAACCACAAATACCAAAACCGTCTTGTTTTAACAGCTTCATTGGCCGTCAATTGCGCCAAGTCAAGCGAAGGCTTGGCTTTTCCGGCCTTCACTTTTTCTTGAAATCCTTCCGGCAGCCATCCTTCCGGCGGTTTTTCTAAGTAAAGGGAAGATACCGTCATAATGACAAAATACGTGATACCTAAAATAAAAAACGTATTTTGTACACCAACGGAATCAATCAAACTATTCATCACAGGACTCGCGATTGCCGCGGCAAACCCAAATCCCATAATCGCCAGTCCTGTCGCTAGCCCTCGACGGTCCGGAAACCATTTGACGAGCGTCGACACGGGCGCAATGTAACCGACACCAAGCCCTATTCCTCCCAACACACCGTAAAACAAATACAGCAAGTACTTCGATCCAAGTGCTACCGCTAATCCGGACCCAGTCACCCCGAGACCAAAGAAGATGGCAGCCAATAGTCCAGATTTCCGTGGTCCATGCTTTTCAACAAAATGGCCGAGAAATGCGGCGGATAATCCTAAAAATAAGATCGCAATACTGAATGTGAGAGCGACTTCTTGATCCGACCAACCAAACAATTGTTTCAATGGATTCGTAAAGTTGCTCCATGCGTAAACCGATCCAATGGAGATATGGATGCCGACAGCGGATAAAGCAATCAGCCAGCGGTTTTTCAAGGCATTTTCTCCCCTTTCATTCGATAATAATACGCTTCTCATGCGTATACACATTAAAATCCTGTCCACGTAAAAAACCGACAACGGTAATTCCAAGTTCTTCCGCCAAATCTAAGGCTAGCGTCGTCGGCGCTGATTTCGACAACAGGATGCTTATGCCCATTTTCGCCGCCTTCAAGAGCACTTCTGACGAGACGCGACCGCTGAATACAATAAGCTTGTCTTTCATCGCCACTTGATGGCGCAAGCAGTAACCGTACAATTTATCAAGCGCATTATGGCGGCCGATGTCAGAGCGGATGACGACAATTCTATCCGGCGTGGCAAGCGCAGCGTTATGAAGGCCACCGGTTGCCGCAAAATCAATTGACTGTTCGTGTAACGTTTTCATTAAACACACACAATCATCCGCTTTGACAGTAATGCCGCCGACAATCGTTTTGGCGGTTTTCGCATCATTGTAAAAATAAAATTGCCGGCTTTTTCCACAGCACGAGCCGATGAATCGCTTCGCGTAAAACTGTTTTGCCGGGAGCTCGTCTGAGGTGAGCTCCACATACACGAAGCCCCGCTCCCCGTCAATCGTCATCGCCTTAATGTCATCGATTACACGAATCACTCCTTCTGACGCCAGAAAACCAATGACAAGTTCATTGATATGACCCGGTGTGCAGACGATTGTCGCAAACTCTTGCCCGTTGACTACCACCGTCAGCGGAAACTCGAGCGCGATCTCATCTTCTTCCTCGGCCAGCTGCCCATTTCGATATTTAACGATATACCGTCTTTTGGCCACAAACCCGTCCAACAAGTCCCCCCTCCTCCCTTGTTCAAAATAAAACCGCCGCCTTTCGATACAGAAGGCCAATCATCCTTCTGCTTACGAAAGGCGGCGGTAGTTTACACCCAGTACGATCTGCAGCGAAACCAACGCACATCCGTTTTCGAAACCTTTCTGCCAACCGGACACCCCCCGTTAGCCGACAAGGCTTCTCCCTATTTTCACATTACTTACATTCATAAGCATACCATGAACAATCGCGAAACACAACCAAAATTGTTCACAAATTTGTCACAATTCAATCGGTTTTTCAAACACAAACACGGAAACGGCCATATCTTCTTCTACTTTAATATCACTGAACAAGTAAAGCAGTTTCGATCCAGCAAGTTCTTCCATACCATCAGGCACATGTTGGGCATACACATCTTGAATCATTTTCGTTCTTGCTGCATGCACCATGTCCCGCCCTTCCGGCGTGCGGGCGATAAATTTTTCCGTCGGCGTTAAATTGCCATGCAAAATGGAGATCGCCAAGTTGTCGACAAAATACGTTTTAATCCGTTCCGGTCCTTTGCCAAACAACTGTTTACGCACTTTGCGCACAATATCATTAAACGCGGCTTCTTTTCTCGACATCTCCATCCCCTCTCCTTTCGCCAACGTTTGAAAAACTTCCTGTTCATCCATTGTGTTCTATGTTTCTCCATACTATAATAAACTATAACAGATGTGTATATAGTGGAAAAATAATAAGGTTTCTCTTGTTATTTTTCTACGAATCTAGTGAATATTGGATTGGTTGTTTAGTATCGCCATGCTAAAGAACTACTCCACCACGATGAAACACGCTTCTCATCGCTGGTGGAGTTTTTATTTTGCAAAGGAGGAGTGATGATGGAAACACGAACGGTAACAGTCACCATCAATGGACGCCCGTATCACGTCAAACAAGGGATGACCATTTTAGAAACTGTCAATGAACACGGTCTCCCTCACCCGCAAGTTTGTTACACGCCGGAGCTTGGCGCTATTCAAACGTGCGACACGTGCATCGCTGAAGTTAACGGCTCGCTTCTTCGCGCCTGCTCAACGCTAGTGGAAGACGGAATGGTCGTCGAACTTAGCTCACCGCGGGCGAAAGTGGCACAAAAAGAAGCGATGGATCGCCTTTTGGAAAACCATCTCTTGTATTGTACGGTATGTGACAACAACAATGGCAACTGCAAGCTGCATAACACAGCGGAAATGATGCAAATTGAACATCAAACATATCCGTACCGTCCGAAAGTCGACCCGTCCGAGGTAGATATGTCACACCCCTTTTACCGCTATGATCCGAACCAATGCATCGCCTGTGGGCAGTGCGTTGAGGCATGCCAAAACTTACAAGTCAATGAAACACTCTCCATTGACTGGGAAGCGGAACGGCCGCGCGTCGTTTGGGATGGCGGCGTGCCGATCAACGAATCGTCGTGCGTCAGCTGTGGACACTGCGTCACCGTCTGCCCGTGCAACGCTTTAATGGAAAAATCGATGCTCGGCGAAGCCGGATTTATGACCGGTTTAGACCAAGATGTGCTCAAACCAATGATCGATTTTGTCAAAGAAGTTGAGCCGAATTACACGAGCATCTTCGCCATTTCCGAAATTGAAGCCGCTATGCGCCAACAGCGAATCAAAAAAACGAAAACGGTTTGTACGTTCTGCGGTGTTGGCTGTTCGTTTGAAGTATGGACAAAAGGACGCAAGATTTTAAAAATCCAACCTGTTTCCGAAGCGCCTGTCAACGCCATTTCAACGTGTGTCAAAGGGAAATTCGGCTGGGATTTTATCAACAGCGAAGAGCGTTTAACAAAACCGCTCATCCGTAAAGGGGACACTTTCGTCGAATCGACATGGGAGGAAGCGCTTGACTTGGTCGCAGAAAAGCTCGGCGCCATCAAGCAACAATACGGAGGCAACGCCATCGGCTTTATTTCATCATCGAAAATTTCCAATGAAGAAAACTATTTAATGCAAAAGCTGGCTCGGCAAGTGTTTGAAACGAACAACGTCGACAATTGTTCACGTTATTGCCAATCGCCAGCTACTGACGGCTTGTTCCGCACGGTCGGCATGGGCGGCGATTCCGGCACGATTTATGATATCGCTTCCGCCGGCTTGGTTATCATCATCGGCGCCAACCCCGCTGAGGGACATCCCGTCATTGCGACTCGCGTAAAACGGGCGCATAAACTGTTCGGTCAAAAACTGATCGTCGCGGACTTGCGCCGCAACGAAATGGCCGAGCGTGCCGATTTGTTCATCCGTCCGAAACAAGGCACCGACCAAGTGTGGCTCATGGCAGTAACGAAATATATCATTGACCAAGGCTGGCATGATGAATCGTTCATTCGCGAACGCGTCCATTTCTTTGATGAATTTAAACAGTTGCTAGAAAAATACACACTCGATTATGCTGAACAAATAACCGGCATCGCCAAAACCGATCTCATCCGCATTGCTGAAATGATTCACAAAGCAGACGGCACATGCGTCCTCTGGGGCATGGGCGTGACGCAAAATACAGGCGGCAGCGACACATCGGCGGCGATTTCCAACTTGCTGCTCGCAACCGGAAACTACGGGCGTCCGGGCGCCGGTGCGTTCCCATTGCGCGGCCATAACAACGTCCAAGGCGCCTGTGACATGGGATCGCTCCCTTCCTGGCTGCCTGGCTACCAACATGTGACCGATGACGCAGCGCGCACGAAATTTGAAAAAGCGTACGGCGTCCGCATCGATGCCAAACCTGGTCTTGACAACATTCAAATGATTGAAGCTGCTGAACGCGGTGATCTAAAAGCGATGTATATCATCGGTGAAGATATGGCGCTTGTCGACTGTAACGCCAACCACGTGCAAGACACGTTAGCGAAACTCGACTTTGTCGTCGTCCAAGACATTTTCTTATCAAAAACGGCGCAATTTGCTGATGTGATCTTGCCGGCAGCGCCGAGCTTAGAAAAGGAAGGAACATTCACAAACACCGAACGCCGCATCCAACGGTTTTACCAAGCGCTCGAGCCGCTTGGCGACTCCAAACCGGATTGGTGGATCATTCAAGAAATCGCAAAACGGCTTGGCGCCGACTGGAATTACGCCGGTCCGAGCGAAATTATGGACGAAATCGCCAGCTTGGCTCCACTCTATTCGCAGGCGCATTATGACCGGCTCGAAGGCTGGAACAGCTTATGCTGGGGCAGCTATGACGGCGCCGACACACCACTTTTGTACAAAGAGCGGTTCAACTTCCCGGACGGCAAAGCTCGCTTTGCGCTAGCTGACTGGGTCGAACCGGTGCAATACCCGGAAGAGTACGATTTGCTCGTCAACAACGGCCGGCTGCTTGAGCATTTCCACGAAGGAAACTTGACGTACAAATCAAAAGGCATCCAGCGCAAGTTTCCGGACATTTTCGTTGAGGTGTCGCCAGAACTCGCCAAAGAGCGCGGCATTAGTGACGGGGCGCTCGTCCGGCTCATCTCACCATACGGCCGTGTCAAAGTGCGCGTGCTCGTCACCGACCGGGTCAGAGGCAATGAGCTGTTCTTGCCGATGCATTCAACCGCCAATGAGAGCGCTATTAACATTTTAACCGGTCCACAGACCGACCATCGCACAAATACACCGGCGTATAAGCAAGCCCGAGTGCGTATGGAAGTGCTTGAACGATCAGGAGAGACGCCGCTGCCGCGTACAAACCCACGCTTTCAAAAGCGGCATCCGCAAAACGGCGTCGAGGTCGAACGAAAATGGCGACGCCGCGATTACGTACCGCTCACGGAAGCGGAAAAGGAGGTGAAAATCGGTGGCTAAACCGATTACCACCATTCAAAAACATGAGATGACCGAAGAGGAAAAACGGGCCGAAGCGCTGACGAAACTAAAAGCGGCTGTCGGTGACAGTGAAGAAGCAGTTCACGAACTCCTCGAGTTCATCGAACAGCTGCACGAAAGCGGTTTGCTTGAGGCAGCTAACGCTTTATTAAAAGCGCGGGAAGACGTAGCAAAAATCGTCGTCGGCCAGCTCAATCAAAAACCCGTAACAACGATGGTCAATCACGCGTTCGCCTGGGCCAGCCTCGCCTCTTCTCTTGATCCGGAACGGACAGCCAAACTGCTTGAACATATCGCCTCCGGTGCTATCGAGGCGTACGAACAGACCTCTGTCGAACCGACAAAAGTCGGGCTGTTCGACTTGTTTAAGGCGCTCAACGACCCGGATATCAACCGCGCCGTTCGATTTTTCCTTTCCGCACTTAAGGCGATCGGCCAACGTCTTGGAAATGATAGCTAACCAGTTGGTTAGCGGACAAAATAGCAGCAAGCAAATAGACTTTCAAAAAAATGGACAGCAATCCAAGCGACTAGCAAAACGAATGAGGCGTCCCGCCGATTGCGCGGGCGCTTTTTATTCGAGTAAAACCGTCCCCGATCAAGCCTTTTTCCTTCCCTGCTAGATGTCCCCAACAACAAATAGACACCGATTTAGTCATTCTGTCCCTCGCTGACTGACAGCATCATGTGGTACACTACCGATACTATTATTTACCTCACCGACCAACCGCTCTGAAACGGAGCGGTTATTGGCCGGGCTCCATGCGGGATATACTAACAAACGACGCTAATAAAGGAGGTGCCTTGACGTTGGATACAGGCACACACGTTTTAATGGGAGTGGCGCTCGGCAGCCTTGCTTCGCTCGATCCCGCCATCGCCCACGATCCGCTCTTATCGCGCGCTGTGTTGATCGGCACGCTTGCCGGCTCACAGGCGCCAGATATCGATACGATTTTAAAATTGCACAATAATGCCAAATATATTCGCAACCATCGCGGTATTACCCACTCGATTCCGAGCGTCATTCTTTGGCCGTTATTAATCGTTGGCGTGATGACCGCCGTCTATCCGGAGACAGATTGGTTCCGCGTTTGGCTCTGGACGTTTATTGCCGTTGCCTTTCACGTGTTTGTCGATATTTTTAATGCTTACGGGACACAAGCGTTGCGCCCGTTTACGAAAAAATGGATCGCTCTTGGCGTCGTTCATACGTTTGATCCGATCATTTTTGTGCTCCATTTGCTCGGGATTGGTGGACTGCTTCTCGGCGCCCACCCAGGTTATACATTTTTCACCATCTATGTAATCATCGCCGCATATTACGTGCTTCGCTTCCGCCAACAGGCCAACATAAAACAGCTCGTTCGCTCCACGATCGATGGCGTGACCGAGATCATTACCGTACCGACGTGGCGCCCCCGTGAATGGCACTTAGCCATTTCGACGAGCGACGAATTTTATGTCGCCCGCATCAAACGCGGTCGTCTTCTCATTCTCGACCGTTTCCAAAAGCGGCCGCTTCCAGACCACCCAGTCATGAATGCGGCCAAACGCGATGAAAATGTTGCTGCTTTTTTATCCTTTTCCCCGGTATACCGTTGGGAAATGAACGAATACGATGACCATTACGAAGTACGCTTTACCGACTTGCGCTACCGGAGTAAAGGATATTATTCGTTCGTCGCTGTCGTTCAGCTTGACCGGAACCTCAACATTGTCAGCTCATACACCGGATGGATTTTCAGCGAAGGAAGACTACGAAAAAAACTCGAACTCGCACCAAACTGACAGTGGTCACCAGCGCCCATGTTTGTCCCAACAATTTGCACACATAAGCACACTCGATTATCCCATAATAAAAATACGTGTTGGCCATCCCAACACGAGCACTCCATTAAGGGGGAATGTGCGGTGCGGAATAAGGAGCACAACTTCCCAAACCAAAACAACAACAAGTTTGAGGGAGAGCCACGCGCCAAATCCGAGTATGCATCAAAGCGGGCTGACGGTACGACCAACACCCACCCGCAAGAACGGATGCGCGCCTCAGGTGAACGAAGCGACTTCTTTTAATAGTGAGCAAAAACGTGGGAGCATGGTGCTATCCGCCATGTTCCCCAGCATATTCCGCAGCGAGGTGAACAGTCATGGGTCACCATCGGCGCAAGGCGTTTTATGACAACTTGTATTCGAATCCGTTCCCGCAGCCATGGGCTAACCGCAAGCATGCCCACGCGCAAGTAAACGGTGAAACGCGGCAACCGCTTAACTTGATCATTTTAGAGCGAGAAACGCGCAAGCGGTCGTAACAAAACCTAGGGGCAATCCCCTAGGTTTTCTTTCAAACATCAAATGGCTCTCTGTGCCGCTCACCGGATAAAGATAGAGGAAGGGGCGTGTTTTCGATTGTCAAGCCTCCCTTGCATGCTTTTACTTACGGCAAGTTAGGCTTTCGCAGCAATGAGATCGGCAGCGCTTCCTCCTCTCCGTTTCCTTTCAGCCGCCATCCCCAAGCAAACACCCCTTTTAAATATCGCACTTTAAAATACTCCCCTGGCGCCCCTTCAATCTCGTATATCTCCCCAGGCTGAAAATCAGCTGGATTCATCATATACGCTCTTGCCATAGCAATTTTCCGCTCATAAACGGCATATTCGTTCACCATGCCCATCTGTTCCGCCTTGCGAGCTTTTTCCGTTAAGACAGCGATTTCTTGCTGTAATTCTTCTTTTGTCATTTCACTATATCGTTTTTGTTCCTCTTTGAGCATTTTTGGCCATCTCCTTTTTCTTTTTTAACCGGCAGCACCATTTCTTTTCCCGTTTTTAGTTGCGATGGTCATCCATCGTCATCTTGCCTGCGCAGCCACTCGTCGATCAAAGCAAGCGAAAACCCTTTCCGGTAAAGAGCTTGACGCATTTTTTGTTCATAAAGCGGGCGCGGGTGATGCGCATAGCGGCGACGAATCTTTTCTGCCTGAACATGTAGCGCTTCTCTCTCTTCCTCCTCGGTATGGCCGCTCCCATCCGCTAGGACGATAGCGATCACTTCATGCGAAAACCCTTTGCGCATCAACTGTTGCTTTACTCGCTCCAAAAAAGCGCGCGCCGACTCTGCCCGCCGTTGTTTTTTTGCCTTTTCGTAAAGCGAGCGGGCTGCAATCACTTGTTCATTAAACGAGTATTCGACTAAGCTTTGTTCAATCACACTCGCAGGTACGCCGAGCCGCTCAAGTTCAGCCTGAATGAGACGCGGTCCTTTGGTAGATGTGTTCTTTTGCGTACGCACATAAGCAGCAGCGAACGCCTCATCATCGACATACCGCTCGGCGCGAAGTTTTTCAAGCACTTCTTCGATGACCGGATCGACAACACCTTTTTTTCTCAAGTGTTCAACAATCTCTTGCTCCGATCGCATCCGATGCGCCAAAAAATAGAGCGCTTGTTGGTACGCTTTTTTTATCCCATCGGCATAGACGATATCACGAAGAAGGGCATCGTCGATGATCATCCCTTTTTTCAAACGGAATTTAAGCAATACGTCTTGGTCGACTGTCAGCTTTAACGCTGACTCGTTGTCGCGGTGAATGACGATCCAAAACCGCTCAGCGTTTTCTTTCGTCACCGTAATGTCAACAATCGTTCCCATGCCTCGTTCCCCCTCTCCTTTATCTTACCATAGAGAGGAATTCTCGACATAAACGGCGAAATGGGAAGGGAACGTGTCACCCGCATGCGATGATTTCCCGCTTCCTTATGCATAAAATAAAAGGAGGGAAGAACTGTGCGCATTGCCATAAATGGTGGAACTGGACTAATCGGCCAGGCGCTCGCCCACTCTTTTTCTAAACAAGGGCATGACGTTTATATTTTCACTCGCTCACCCAAGCCTTCTGAAGGAAACATTCATTATCTTTCCTTCAACGACAGCCAAAAACCAACCGCCATCGATGTGGCGCTAAATTTGGCCGGCGAGCCGCTCAATCGAAAGCGTTGGACGACGAAGCAAAAAACTGTGATTGTTGACAGCCGTCTTCGAGCTACCGAAGCAATGGTCAACTATATCCACTCGCTATCTAAGCGTCCGTCACTGTTTATCAACGCGAGTGCCATCGGTGTTTACGGCACTTCCGACTCCGCTACCTTTACCGAGCAGACGACCGATTATGGCGCTGATTTTCTCGCTAAAACTGTTCGAGCGTGGGAAGCGGCGGCTCATCCAATCGAACAGAGCGGCATCCGCACCGTTTATGCCCGGTTTGGTGTTGTCTTCGCTCGCCACGGTGGCGCCTTGCCGATGATGGTCATACCATATCGTTTATTTATCGGCGGCCGGATCGGCAGCGGACATCAGTGGCTGTCATGGATTCATCTTGAGGACGTCACCCGTGCAATCGCCTATATCATCGAACATGATGAGCTGGCAGGGCCCGTCAACTTCACGGCGCCTCATCCGGTACAAATGGATGAGTTCGGCCGTACGGTTTCCCGCCTGCTTCGCCGTCCGCACTGGCTTCCGGTCCCTGCAGCAGCGCTTCGCCTCCTCCTCGGTGAAATGAGCATGCTTATTACGGAAGGACAACGCGTCATCCCGGAAAAGTTGCTGCAAGCCGGGTTCCGCTTTTCATTTCCAACGTTAGAAGATTGTCTCAAGGATTTAGTTTTGTCGCAAGACGAACAAAAAATATCCAAAAAAAATTAACAAAAAAGCAATTTCTTTTTTCCATCTAATCGTGTATGATAAAGAAGACTTCAGAACAGTTGTTGTTCATAATCGCATACAAACAGGAATAAGGGGAAGGCAAATGGTGCGCCACCAGCGCTCGCGCTGGTTCTAGTGGGTTCGATTCCCACCCCGAAATTTTTTTAACGAAGTTTTAATAAAAAAATTTCGAGGGTGGGTCCTACTCGCGTTGGGAGGCTGCCCTCGGCATTTAAAAGGAGGGATTGGCCATGCTGAAAAAACGCGAGTTGCAAGACTGCCATGCGCTATACGAGCTGATGGTGCACCCGGACGTCTTCCCTTTTGTGCGCCAAAAAGCCAGCTCGTACGAAGAGTTTTTGTTTATGACAAAACAGCTCATTGAGGCCGAAGAACGAGGAGAGGTCATTTCACGCACGATTTTGGATGAATGGGGAAACTCGATCGGCACGATCAGCCTCTTTGATATACAAGATGGTGCCGGTTTTTTAGGAACATGGCTCGGCAAACCATACCACGGACTCGGCTACAACCGGCGCGCCAAAGAAGCATTTTTCCATGAACTGTTTTATGAACTTTCCATCGAAACAGTATTTTTACGCATCCGTAAAGTCAATGTCCGCTCGATTAAGGCAGTGGAAAAGCTACCGTATGTGACATCGGCCAATGAAACGCGGCGGACGCTGCTCGAACAAATCGGTGCGGATGTGTACAATTTGTATGAAATTACGAAAGACAACTACACGCTTTATACGATGCGCCATCCCTCCTTCACGCTTGAAGAGGAACAACGGAAAGAAGCGTAAACACGGGAGAACGCATGACGATCCAAAAAGAGGATGTCCGTCCAGACATCCTCTTTTTATGCATAAAAACGGCTCGTGTCGTCCAAAATGGAACTGAATGAATCTTGATGCAAAGTGAGGGAACGAGTGATGGCGGAAAAACGAAAACGTGAAAAAGTAAAACATACACTGACAAGCGCCCAAGAAGTGAGCTATGCCCGCGATTTTAAAATGGCCGACCAAGCGGGCGGTTATACGGCTAAAAAAGCGCGCCATTAGAAACGATTGCTATTTATACAACCGCTCTGTCCTTGCCATCCTAAAGAATGAATCGTACGATTCACCACTTTTCTATAGGGGGCATGGACAATGGGCCGATCTCGCGGACAACGGGCACGTGATAAAAATAAGGCGACTTTACCACAGGTGCCGAAGCAGCTGAAAGACAACATTGATGTCGAGTATTCCGAAGAATTTGCCGACCACGAAGACCTCGAAGCGCAAGCGCGCGCTGCAGCGGCTGGCATCCGCCGGCAAGAACGCAAACGATAGTCGAACAAGGGTGTCCCGCTTAACGGGACACCTTTTGCTTGCCTCCCTCACTTCCAAGCTGCAATGTCGCGGGTTATGCCTCCCATAACAGAAAGCAAGTCGAGTGCTCTCTTCTCCTTGCTGATTCGTTTGTTTTTGATTGACCTAACTGACATTGCTTTTCTGCTCTTGCTTACAAGCGGCTAATTCCCTTTGTCTCGACCGGGTTACACCATCGCCTCTCCTTCCAGTTCAAGCATTTGGCTGTACCGCTTGTAAAACAGGCCGAGTTCCCCTTTATAATTTTGTTTCCATGGTTTTTCTTTGCCGCAATAATGAATGAAAACCGTATTTTTCTCAATCCACGATAAATCATGCTTTGGATTCGGCAGCAGCTGTAAAAAATCATAGTAACGAGCATCGTAGTTGTAGCGATACCCGTCGACTGGTTTAATTTTGTCCCAATACAGTCCGTTAAGCACATCTTGATCGGGAAGGACGAGTTTAAACCGGTTGTCGCGAATGAACTGATAAATCTCCTCTAGCTGAACGTGTTGCCGCATCATCGCTATATTCATCATCATTACGCCTGTGTTGAAATAGCCCTTGGCATTCGGTGTCTTCAGTCGGAGTTTGTTGAACAAGTTGGCTACTTTCGTGGAATGTGTATGCTCAGCGGCGATAAACCAATTGCCCTCAAAATCCATCTCATACAGCTCATCGATCGGGTTGATAGCGACAATATCCGGATCAAGATACAACACGCGCTCGACATCCGAAGGCAAAAACATATGCGCCGCCAGCCGGTAATACATTTCAGCCGTATAGTGACGAAACACCGGAGCATCATGAAACAGTTGTGGATCCACATAAATCGGCACAAGCTCGTGCCCTTGCTTGCGAACAAAATCACTAAGCGCCCGGATCTCCTCCTCCGCAATGCGCGAATAAAGTAAATAAAACGTAAACGGGCGCCGGTTATTGCAAAATAACGAATGCATGAGTACTTTCAACGGTGGAAGATAATTGGCGTCTGTCGTCACTAAAATGCGGAACATGCACCATCACTTCCTTTACGTCAGCGTTTCCCCTTTCTTTACAATTATATATGGATATAGACGAATGTTGCGCGCTTTTGGTCTCAGACTGCGATGTTTTCCTGCCGACTATCGTAATCAGCTGCTTGGTCTTTGCTTAAAAAGTGGGAAACGGCGGCGGCAATCGCTACATTGTTAATGCAACAAAACGGATGTTTGCTTCACTCTTTAGCTGACTTTAGCTCTCGAGTATTTTTTGCGAGTAATGTTTAGACTATTTACAATTATCTATCAAAATTTTATAATAAATATAGCGAGCCGTCTCCTGTCAGCTTGGCCGGTTGTGCAGACCAGACGGACGCACCATCTGCTCATTTGTCCTGCTGCTTGGTAGACAACATTGATTTTCATATACTCGTCACCGAAAAAGAACTGTGCGGCCTGACGGCATCTCCGTGCCGGAATGCCCCCCTCAGTCCGCTTGAGCCGGTTCCTGTTTCGCACATTTGGCAGGGAACCGGCTTTTTGCATGTGAAAGGGAAAGGAGGAAAAAAACCCGATGGGAGGAGCACTCGATGGTGTGCGTGTGCTCGACTTGTCCCGCGTGTTGGCAGGTCCGTATGCGACGATGATTTTAGGCGATTTAGGTGCCGATGTCATCAAAGTCGAGGCACCGGGTGGATCGGATGATACCCGGTTTTGGGGACCGCCGTTTAAAAACGGCATGAGCGCCTACTATACGGCCGTCAATCGCAACAAGCGGAGCATAACCGCCGATTTAAAAACGGAGGAAGGGCGAAAAACGGTCTGCCGCTTGGCGGAAACGGCTGATGTTGTCATTCACAACTTCAAAACCGGGACGATGGAAAAATGGGGACTTGGCTATGAAGAGCTGTCCCGTTTGAATCCTCGCCTCATCTATTGTTCGATCACCGGGTTCGGCGAAACCGGACCGCTCGCTCCACTTGCCGGCTACGACTACATCATTCAAGCGATGAGCGGCTGGATGAGCATTAATGGCACCCCTGACACCGGCCCGCTCAAAGTCGGCGTGGCCGTTACAGATGTATTTACTGGCTTGTACGCGGCCATCGCTATTGAAGCGGCATTGCTCGCCCGTGAAAAAACGGGGTGCGGACAAAAAATCGATCTATCGCTCTTTGACTGCGCTATCGGCGCACTAGTCAATGTTGCCGCTAATTACTTATTATCCGGCAACATTCCAAAACCGCTCGGCAATGAACACCCGAACATCGTTCCGTATTCAACATACGAAGCGAGCGACGGGCCGATCGTCATCGCCGTCGGTAATGACCGACAGTTTCAAGCGCTTTGTTCGTTGTTATCTGATCGTTCGATCGGAACTGATCCTCGCTTTCAGACAAATCCGGGCCGCGTTGCCCATCGCGATGAACTCAACCGGCGGCTGAACGAAGAGATCAAACAACGGACGAGAGCGGAATGGCAACGCCTTCTTGCTGAAAAAGGCATTCCGTGCGGCCCGGTACAGACGCTAGATGAACTGTTTCGCCACCCACAAACGGCAGCGCGTGAAATGATGGTCATCATGCATCATCCGACCGTCGGCTCTCTCCCGCTTGTCGCCAGCCCGCTCAAGCTATCTGAAACGCCGGTATCCTATCGGCTTCCACCGCCGCTCGCTGGCGAGCATAACAACGAATCCGATATCGGATGGCGAAACGAACAAACGCTCCAAAGCGACCGAAACGAATCGTCCTGACCAACGCAAGAGACATGGCTTCCCGCAACGGCTCGGCGCCCGCAAGCGCCAAGCAAACGCGGACATATACAATAGATGCATAGGAGGAGTAAAACGATGATGAACTTCGACTTTACACCAGAACAAGAGATGTTGCGGCAAACGGTTCGCAAGTTTGTCGACAAAGAAATTATGCCGTATATCAAAGAATGGGATGAGCGCGGCGAATTTGACCGCAACATTTTCAAACGGCTCGCCGAGCTCAATTTAATGGGTGTCTGCATTCCAGAACAATATGGCGGCATGGGCATGGACTACAACTCGCTCGCCATCGTCTGCGAAGAGCTCGAGCGCGGTGACACCGCCTTCCGCACCGCTGTCTCGGTTCACACCGGTCTGAACAGCTTGACGCTATTGCAATGGGGGACGGAAGAACAAAAACAAAAATATCTCATCCCGCAAGCCCGCGGGGAAAAAATCGGCGCCTTTGGCCTAACCGAACCAAACGCCGGCTCAGACGTTGCTTCGATTCAAACGACCGCTGTCCGTGATGGCGATGACTATATTTTAAACGGGCAAAAAACGTGGATTTCCCTTGCTGACATCGCCGACCATTTCCTTGTATTCGCCTACACGGATAAATCGAAAAAACATCGCGGCATTTCCGCCTTCATCGTCGAACGGACAATGCCCGGGTTTTCGTCGCGCCCGATTAAAGGGAAGCTCGGCATCCGCTCCGGCAACACGGGCGAGCTGTTTTTTGACAACGTCCGCGTCCCAAAAGAAAACTTGCTCGGTGAGGAAGGAGAAGGGTTCAAGATCGCCATGTCAGCACTCGACAATGGCCGCTTCACCGTCGCTGCCGGCGCCGTCGGCCTCATTATGGCGTGTTTAGAGGCGAGCGTCAAATATTGCCATGAACGAAAAACGTTTGGTAAAGAAATCGGTCGCCACCAGCTTGTTCAGCAAATGATCGCCCGCATGGAAGCCGGCTTGCAAATCAGCCGCCTGCTTGTCTACAAAGTCGGATTTCTGAAAAATGAAGGTCGACGCTGCACGCGGGAAACGTCGCTCGCCAAATGGATCGCTTGTGACTATGCCAACCAAGCAGCCGATGATGCGGTTCAAGTCCATGGCGCTTATGGCTACTCGAACGAATATCCAGTCGAGCGTTACTTACGCAACTCGAAAGCACCGGTCATTTACGAAGGTACACGGGAAATTCATACGATTATGCAGGCTGAGTACGTGCTTGGCTACCGTAAGGACAAACCGTTGCGCAAAACATTGCCGGCATGGCGGCCAGACGAGAACTAAAACAACAGCGAAACGGCAGTTGTCCAAATCGCCGCTCTGTGCAAAAACGCGGCTGTCCTCATCCGCCGATGAGGAACAGCCGCTTATTGTTCTTTCTCGTCCATTTTACAATATTGCTTGTACAAATCTTTCAGCGCCGCACAGAGAGCGGAATGCGCTTTGCCTAAATACCCCGCGTCAAGCTCAGCTAACAGCCCGTCAATGCCATCACGCAGCGAATGACCGCGAAGCAGACGAGCAACATAGTCACGGCCGTGTTCAGTCGCGAGCGTGCACGACGCTTCCACGATCACCCCGTACTTTTTATCAATTTCCGCGGTAATCGTCAACGTATCGTAAAGGCTTTTCGCCGCCATTCCAGCCGGCAGTCGTGCATGACCAGCAATAAACTGCGTTTTCATCCGCTTTCCCTCTTTCCTTCGCGCCTAATGTTTACTACATCATCTACTACTTTATTTCGTTGCCCGCTACTGTTTTCCCTGCCTTTGTGTGCCGACTGACAGAAGACCGTTTATTTTCCTTGTTGCTTATCGACAATGTGAAACTGCTTTAACATATGGTCAAACCGGGCGCCATGACCTTCGCTTGCTTCAAGAAAATACCGTTGTTCGATAATGAACGCGCCGCCTTTGCCGTTCGGAACGACATAATATCTAACGACTTCGTCATTCCACTGATACCCAGCTTCTCCCTGAATCACATAGCCAGCCACTGGTTCGTTTACCTTGCCATTTTGAATAATGATCGGATATTTTCCCTTCACTTCCTGTTCTAGCTCAGCGGCAACTGTTTCTGGGGATTGGTCTGTCACTTGACGAATTTCCATATATACCGGTGGAATGTTGGCGTTCCCTTGATGAAGCGGCACAATCCGATCATATCCATCCCCTTTTTCCAGCCGGTACATGCTTTCATCAATGTAAATGACATAACCGGCTTTCCCTTCTTTTAATGTCACTTCTTTTTGTTCTTTTTGTCCTTCAATTTCTTCTGTGACCACTTTTTTCGGGACAAACCATTGCTTCACTTGGTCGATCGCTGCTTGGCCAGGAGGAGTGAATAAAAACGCCAGCATGACTGCTGCGGCCGCCGAAGCCATCGTCCATATCCACTTGCCTCCTCGGCGACGTTTCCGTTGCTGCTTTACCATCCGAGAGCGAATATGCATCCAGACCTCTTCTTTCTGCTCAGCTGCCTTATCAGTTCCGTACAACAACGCCTCTTGAATCATTTCATCCCATTTCCGTTCATCCATTTGTCGCACCCCTTTCTCCCTCCATTTCCATCCATTTCATTAGTTGGTTTCGTGCTTTAAACAGACGTGATTTTACTGTATTGACGTTTAAATCGAGAATATCAGCAATTTCCTCAGTGGTAAATCCTTGCAAATATTTCAACACGACAGGAATGCGCTGCTTTTCCTTCAATCGCCCGATCGCCTTATATAACTCTTCATACTGTGCAAACGTGTAACGGTCTTCATACGTCAGCAGATCGGCAGCCCCCATCTCCTCGCTCAAGATCGTCACGGCTCGCTGCTTTTTCATTAACCGCCGGCATTCATTGATTAAAATGCGATAAAACCATGGTCGAAACGGCTTCGCAGGGTCAAAGCGCCCGATATGGTCATACACGCGGATAAACGTTTCTTGTACAGCATCCGCCGCGTTCGCACTGCTGCCAGTCACCGCTGCCGCTACGCGCAGAGCATATTCTCCATAAAGCTCATACAATTCAGCGAACGCCGCTTCATCGCCGTGCTGGATTCGCTCAATTAGCTCCCTTTCCATCTCTCCACCTCCTGAAAGGAGTTTTCACTTTATATACCCGCGATAACAGCAAATCGTTTTTATTTTTAATAAAAAAATCGCTTGCTACGTAAACCGAGCAAGCGGCAATTATTTTCCTATTCCCATTTCACGTGACCACACTGATAAGGAATGGGTGTCCCCCCATTTCATCCATGCCCCGCTATTTGGATCAATGGAGGACAGACGGAGCCAACCATTCTCGACTTTGCGCCGAAATTCGCTGTTTTCATTGAGCAATCGCTCGATATAATAGGACGGCGCTTCAATAATGACGAGCAGCCGGAGCGGGAAATGGAACAGCTCGCGGTCGGAGGACACGACTGACTGCCACGGCAAGCCGGCCAGCAGATCGCTTCCATTCCCTTGCATGACACCGATGCCGCCTGTGACCGTCTGGGTCGTTTTATCGCCACTTCCATAATAGTGTGGAGCGACTGTTGACGCATAGTATTGCAAATTAATCCACTGCCCGACAGTCGCCGGTCCGGCAATAATGCGGGCTAACGCTTCACCGGTCGGGTCGTCGCGCCAATCGTAGCTATGCAAAAACACTCTTCCATCCAAATGAACACCCTTCGTTAATGCCCGACGTCCGATGAAAAAAGCAGTATTTCCTGCCAATCCCCATTCCGGACGGATTTCGCTCCAGTCAACCGCGCGGCGCTGTGCTTCTGCTACCGGATCGCGCGGCTTGCCGCCAACATGCGGCAACTTCATCATCCGTTCAGCATTTGCCTGGCGGCTCACATCGTGAAGTGCTTGCTTGAGCCGATCAAACGACTGTTGGGCTGCTTCCGATAACGGCGGCACCTCCAACCAGCGCAATTCATCAACCGTCGTGATATGTTCAGCAGCGACAAACACGGTCTCATCCGGAATGACGATTCCCTCTTTTGCTAGCTCAGCTCGCACACTAGGTAAATTCGCCAGTGCGGCAAACACTCGAGCATTAAACGCTCCTGCAACACCGCCGCACGCCCCGCAGTCAAGCGCCGAGGCGTACGGATTGTTTGTCGTTTCGCTTCCATGACCGCAAACGACAACAAGCGGGGCAAACGAGGACGTTAGACCGATGGTGACAAGCAGCTGCTTCACATATTCGACTTGCTCTTCATTTGTCAAACCGATCGGCAGGCCGGTCGTTTCATCCCCTTCATGGTAGTGAAGCGACAACGTCGTCTTTGGTTTTTGTTCCACCGACTTTTTAGTATAGCGAATGACCTGCCCAGCCCAAGCCGGAGCCGCACTCCGGGCGAGCGTATGTAAGCCAAGCCATGGCCCGCTCATTTCCGGAAGCAATAATCCAGCCAACACATGCTGCTTCATTTTTTTAAACGTCTTGCTGACAAAGCGAAACATATCACGCCGGAAGCGATATGGCTCCACTTCTTCAGGGGGCGCCACTTCGCGAATTTCATGCCGGGGATCGACAATTGCCGGACATGACGGATGGACGTCTTCGCTGTCAAGCACGCGTGTTTGAATCGGCAAGCCGAAAAATCCCGCACATCCGTATGTTTCAAACGGCCCAGCTGCTTCCAAATGACGGCGAAACGGCTCGGAACGAACGTCAATACAAAACAATAACTGAGCCGCGACCTGCTCCGGTTCGCTCATCCGATGACGTGTGGACACCGCCTCTTTTAGCTTTGCTTCATCTGTATCTTCCCACGCCTCAAGCCAAAGGTGATGGCGGTCAATCCGCCAAAAGCGATCCGCAAAAGCCAGGCGGGCTTGTTGTTCGTTCGTCCGCAAGCGCCGCCAGTCTTCCGGCGTCATTCCGGTCCAATAAAACCAGGCTGCCAACAGTGGAAGAACATCGCGGCGCTCTCCATTTTCTTCCCCGTGTAACGGCAAATGCGGGGCCGTAAGTACCCACTCGAGCGAGAGCCGGACAGCTAAATAATCGATCAATCCGCCCACCTCATCGCCTGCTCGATGCGATCTCCATACTGCCATACCGGCCCATCCGGGCAATGCCAACAAATGAGCTTCCAAATACGCAACCACGTCTTCGTCCCGTATCCCTAGCTTTTCGAGCGCGTAGTTCAGTGCTTCATGTTTATCATGCGGCCAACCGGAAAAACGTTTCCGCTCATCTTTTGAAAGCGACGGGTCCGTGACTACAAGCTGGCGCCATGCCTGATAAAAACCTTGTTCACGTTGAGGAAGCGTCCATGTTCCTCCACTTTCATCGTAAAATAACTTGCACCACTTGATCATTTGTTGATCGAGCCGTTTAGCAATTTGATCCAACCGCTTGCTAATCGGCTGGACAGCCATCGGACGCAGTTGCGTTCCTTCCGCTAACTGAGCCATCTCTGGGAGACTGAACGCTTCTTCCGGCACGGTGTCGTTCCAAAGGAGGGAGCGGCAAAGCCGTTCCGCTTCGTGACGTGGCACCGGGAGTGACTGTTTGTCAAGCCAGCTCTGCAGCCGCCGCTCAATGAACACAGGATCAATCTCCCCTTTTTCCAATGCTGTATAGAACACGGTCATCGGCGGATACAAGTCAATCCCATAAACTTGTTGCCATCGGTCGGCTGCATCGGCAAACAGCTCCCCTTCTAATCCCATCCATGGATGGCGGGCGATAAATGACGAAATTGGCCAAAGCGGAGCAATCGCCTTTGCCGCTTCCTTGACAAGGTCAGCAAGCGGGCGGCCTTGCGTGTCATCTTCATTCAACATTACAACCGTTCGCTCAAGCGACATTGCACTTTTACTCACGGGCCATTCCCTCCTTCATATAGGTTGTCAAATAATGTGGATGCGTCTCCATCGCCGCTGGACGCGGTTCTCCAAAGTGCACAAACCGCATATACAGACGAACGGCAAGCATCGACGTGCGCCGGTTTGCAATCCATACGGCAGCGAGCGCTGCGGCGGCGAATAACATGCCTACCATCCATTCAAATGAAGCAGACGGAACAAACGAGAACACCCTCTCTTCATTGAAGAGCACCATAAACTGATGACGCACCGTTTCCGAGACAAATGCCAAAGTGGCGACCACAGCGAAGCCAAACCAGCGGCCTTCGCGAAAGTCAGCGAGCCGTCCCCAAGCAACTGATGCCGAAGCGCCAAACAGAAGCGCACTTAACAATCGAGCTGGTTCACCGGAAGCAAAAAGCCAAAAAGCCGTCCCAAGCAGTGCTCCAACGATCATGCCGCTTCGCCATGAACCGCCCGCCTTTCGATATCCCGCCCGGCCCACTTGTGGAACGACAGAACCGGACTGCAGAAAAAGCGTCGCTTTAAACAACCCGTGCAGCATTAAATGCGCCACCGCTCCTCCGTAAGAACCAAGGGCACATTGCACAAACATGACGCCCATTTGCGCCATCGTTGACGCGACAAGCTGGCGCTTATAATCAACATGCACAAGACTAATCCCTGTCCCGATCAAAATCGAGAAAAAGGCGATGAGAAACAGCGCCGCATGCGCCCCTGTCCCGCTAAAGAGGGGAGAAAAGCACCAAAGCAATAACCCACCGGCATTCACGATCCCGGCATGCATGATCGCCGATACCGGTGTCGGTGTCACTGCCGATTCCATCAGCCAGCGGTGAAATGGCCATTGCCCAGCCGGAATGATAGCCGCCAAAATAAGCAACCCGTTCATCACCGCTTTCTCCCAAGCGTCTAGACGAGCAAGGGGTTCCACCGACAACGCAGAAGCAAGCTGCCATTCGCCAGTCGCTGTTCCGAGCCAAACGGCTACGACGGTAACAGCAAGCCAACTGATGCCAAATACCAATGCCATCTGCCGGGCGACAAACCGAGCTGGCCCCCACTCTTTTTTCAACGCGGTTAATGCCACAAGACCGATCAATGGCATCCCCCAGCATATGGCCATCAACCGCAAATCACCGCCCGCCCATGTGAGTGAGGCGGCAAATGCCGTCCAAGTCAACAATGAAAAATAAAACCGGTAAGCACGGTCACCATATAAATAACGGAGGGCAAACCGTTGAATGACCCAGCTAAGGAGCGAGATATAGATACCGACCAACCAGCTGACTGTATCGAACCGCCACATCCCGACTTCCACGGTTCCAGCGCTGATCCATCCAGCCAGCGCTGCCGCTCCCGGCAAAAGCAATAACCAGACGTGTATACGCACATACTGCTCCGGCATGCGTGGAAATAGCCATATAATCGCACTGGCAAAAACGATCCCCACCGCTACTAACCAGCCCCATACGAACCATTCCATCCCCATTCACATCTCCTCCCCGTTCTCTTCCTGTTGTTCGGGAGAAAAAGAAAAAACCGGCTATGTCAATCAAGCAAAGGAGGCCAAAAAAGGCCTTTCCATTGCCCATAGATTGCCCATAGCCGGTTTACCTTCAGCCAATCACTCATTGATTGTTTGAAGATCTCCCGTCGTCGGTTGTGCAACAGACGCCGGTCAGTTTTCCTTCAACGAACCTAAGCAGATGTAGGTTTTTTGAAGGACTCCTGACCATAACGTCCTCTTTATTCATTTGAACGCTCCCCCACCTACGTTTACACTTAAACGTAGGTGATTCTTAGCCCCCCAACTGCATGCGTTCCACAGTTGGTGAAGGATACCAATTCACCCCCACTTACGCTCACGCGTAGAGGTTTCTCAGTTAAGGATGATAAAAATTATTTTAATTATAAAACAATTTTGTTAACCTGTCATCTAAAACATTTATTTGACCAGTTGTTTTTCCAAATTGTTGAACAGTTTAAAGACGATAATTCGCTCACCTGTCTGGGTGCTTAAATCGGTATGAAAGCTTTTCACCTGTTCACCGGTAATTTCGAAAATCATCTCTTTTAAGTCATTGACTCCGGATTCAACCAAACTCGTCCGCGATCGCTTCACTGCCAGCATTCCTTCCTTTGACTCACAAAGGGCGTATTCGGCAGGCGTCAAAATACCATGCAAGGAAACGATAATCATATCGCGCAAAATGTCGGTTTTGACAGACAACGAACCGCGGCCGAGAAAATCCTTCTCCCACTTTGTTAAGGCTTTGCTGATTTCAGATTCGATCCAGCCTTTGGATTTGTTCATGCCCCGATCCCTCTCTCACCAACCGGCGACTTCGTTGCCGCCCTCCACCGCGTTGAACTGATAAACATAATTATAACGATAATCGACAGATAGCGCTAGAGCAAAATCATAGGAACGCCGTCAGAAAGACGGATTCAAGCACATTTTGTCAGCTATTTTTTGGTTGCATCACTATCAGCATGAGGATTATCTTGTTTTTTATGAAGTCGAAACGAAATGATCGAAGGGCTGTCTTGTTTGTGCCCACAAGCTGTTACCATTCTCGAAACTGTTGCTTCTGTTTTGATTGATAAGACAAACAAGTCCCTAGTTCTCTATTTCGTTTGGCTGACAGGAGAAAACGAGCCCCCTTTCTCCTGCCAGCCTGCTATTATTGGCTGCACCGAAGCGTCCGAAGCCGATTGAGTGCCGCCGCCAATTCGAAACGACGCGGGCGAGCGAGTTCACCAGGATGACCGTTTCGGAAAGAAACAGAGCCAAGCCCATGCCGGTCCCACTGTTCCTCGATGGCATCAAGCAATTGACGAACTGTCTTCTTTCCATCCAGCCATCCTTTCCGCTCGATATGGAACAACGCGGCAGCTATCGCCCTTGTTTGGCTGTCGTCAACGAGCTGTTCAAGCGCATAAAGAAGCACATCTGTCTGCCCGTATTGAATCACATGCCGCCCTCTCGCTGTGACCTTTGCTTTTTTTCCTTTTTGGCTGTTTAAACTTTCCGGGCGCGGGATACGCTCACGAATGTGGCCGAACGACTCCCCGCCTTCCGCCTTCCTCCCCGATGGCATGTTTGCGGCGATCCGTTTCGCTTCAACGGTCACATCAGACGGAACATATTGTTCCATTTTAATCACAACATCAGCAATCTCGAAATAGTCTCCTAAACCACCGACGACAAGCACCGTCGAAATGCCATAGTCATGAAACAGTTGGCGAGCTTTGTCGATATAAGGAGTGATCGGTTCGGCCTCTTTCGCAATGAGTGCCTGCATGCGTGCATCGCGCATGAACAAATTGGTGGCGCTTGTATCTTCATCAATCAAAAACGCCGATGCCCCAGCTTCGATCATTTCGATCATGCTCGCGGCTTGCGAGGTGCTGCCACTCGCGTTTTCCGTCGAAAAACGCGTCGTTTCCTTTCCATATGGCAGCATGCCGATAAATGGGGAAATATCAACATGCGCAACGCTGCGTCCATCCTCGGCGCGAATTTTCACTGCCCTGCTGTCCGTGATGACAAACTCCCGTCCATCACCGGAGATATGGTCATACACACCATGCTCTAACGCCTGAAGCAGTGTTGATTTTCCATGGTAACCGCCGCCGACAATGAGTGTAATTCCTTTCGGGATGCCCATGCCTTTCACAGGCTCAGTGCGGTGAGGCACAGGGATCGCCACCTCGAGCTCCGGCGGGCTTTGAAACGGTACCGCCCCTTGCCGCAGCGGCTTATCGCTCACTCCGCTTTCACGAGGCAATATGGAGCCGTTAGCGATAAACGCCACCAATCCGTGCTCATGCAAATAACGCCGAATAGTGTGCTGCTGATCGGCCAACTCGACTGCGGGTCGAATGTCACCTTCGCGCAGGCCATACACCGCCCGCTCGATCACGGCCGGAATCTGTTCGAAAAAAATACTCTCCGCTTCTTTCGCTAAAATGCGCCGCCCATTGGCCGGCAAGCCAACCGATAAACAAACAGTAATCGTCTCATCACCAATTAGCACCGCCGTACGCTCCAGCACTTTTTGCCCTGGAGCGTCGATCAACACAAGCCCGCTTTTTCCTGACCCACGCGCCCGCGATGGCCATTGCCGTAATTCGTAGTGAACACGGCGCGCAACCACATCTTCGCAGCGGATGCGGCGCGGCGTCGTATTGGTCCATTCTGCCGCTAACACTGTCTTTGCCCGCGGCACGATCACTCGAATTTTCGATGGTTCAGCGAACGGGTCTCCTTGCACATGGTCAATGGCAAGGGTAAACGCCGGAAAAGAATAGGTCCCTTCAATCGCTTTGTACGCTTTATATCCCTTTTGGTCAATGGCTCTCAGTTGCTTTCTGAGCGTTTCCATGTCATCCACTCCTTTCATTCGTTTTTCTCGTTATGTATATTGAAACTGCTCACTTCGTGCGGTCCAAAAACGAGTCCGTTTCCGGTACAGGCGGACTCCAAAAATATTCTTGCCCGCTGTTGCCCCCATTTCTTTTAACTGTTGAATTTGCTCTTTATTTTCAATTCCTTCCGCAAGGGTGTCAATGCCTAATTGGCGAGCCATCTTGATGTCTGCAGCAATAATCGCTTGGTCATCCGCTGAATGTGGCAAGTTTTTAATAAATAAAATAGACAGCCAATAGATGTCCCTTCGCTTTCGTCTCCTCGACCATTTGTGGAAACTGTTCTTTTAACAACCGTCGATTGGGAAGGCCCGTTAAATCATCGTGTTTCGCCATATATTCAATTTGTTATAAACGGGTAATATCTGTACGAATGGAAACATATTTTATATGACTTTCCTTGTTCATCTAAAAAAGAACAATCGTCGACTGAACCCAATAATAACTTCCATCTTCCTCCTTATTCTTCATCTCTCCCCTCCGTATTTTCCCTTTCTCAATTTTCCTCCATATATTCCCAAAAAACTCAGGGCTATGGTGCCCTGAATTCAACTAAACGATGGGGATTGCTGCTCAATTCTTCCCGACTATATTGGGAGATGCAGCAAAACGCCTCATTCACATAAGTAATTTTTCCTGTTTTGTCAGTAATCACGACAATCGTCGATTCATCCAGCGCTCGTTGAATAAAGTACAATTCGTTCAGCGTGTGCTATAGACGGGAATGCAAATCTTTTCTGTTTTCTTCAGAAACAAACGACACTGCATCCCCCATCTTACTACGACTCTCTTTGTGCCTCCATTTTAATGATAACAAACAGCGATTGCAATTAGATTATCTATGTACTTTTTGTGCGCGCTGGCCATCATCCACTCCTCCCCACAAAAAATGCAGCCTGCTTCCCGATAGGAAACAGGCTGCGCCCGGCTTACTTCTTCATTCCCGTATAAATCAAAATC
Organism: Geobacillus sp. 47C-IIb; assembly: GCF_014679705.1. Taxonomy (NCBI): domain Bacteria; kingdom Bacillati; phylum Bacillota; class Bacilli; order Caryophanales; family Anoxybacillaceae; genus Geobacillus; species Geobacillus sp. 47C-IIb. Next base: position 2,474,666 of record NZ_CP061473.1, on the reverse strand, counting down.
GCTTCTTTAAGAAATTCAGCCGCTCCCGGATGCACTTGGTCATAGTGCGCTTTGAACCGTTCATCCTCAACATACATGTGCGCCAACCCGGCATGAGCTTCTTTGGAATAATGATCCCACCAGAAGCAAAGCCATTGACGGTGCAAATCAGCCGCCCGTTGCGCCTTCTCTCCGGCCGGGTCACCATCTTGCATCGCTTCTTTCAACACCTCTAGCACTTCCTTGCCGAGCCGTTCCGCCTCATCAAACTGTTCCTTTGTCATATTCCGCAGTCTATTGTTGGAACGATCGACCTGTTCGTCGCCATACTTCTGGCGAATTTCTTCTCCATATTTCCGCTCGTTTTCTTCAATCAACCGCTCCTTGAACGCGGCAAACTTTTCTTTGTCACTCATCGTGATTCCTCCTTCTTTGGCAATAATCGTTTTTTCAACGCTCGCAATCAATGCATCAAGATGGCGTCTTTTTTCCAATAGCTGTTGGCGATGCTGCCGCAACGCTTCAAGTTCGTCAAATTCCGGGGAATGAACGATTTGTTTGATCGTTTCCAAATCCACGCCAAGTTCACGGTAAAAGAGAATTTGCTGCAAAAGATCGACTTCACGCGGTCCGTATAGCCGATACCCGGCATCGCTCAACCGTGCCGGCTTGAGCAAACCAATCTCATCGTAATACCGAAGCGTCCGGCTTGTCACTCCTGCCAATTTGGCCAGTTCATGCACGGTGTATTCGATGTTCCTCACCTCCCTATTCATGACGATACACCTTGACGTAACGTAAAAGTAAAGAGGAAAAAAGAAAAAAGGGCTCCTAACATTCGTCCCTTTTTCTGGATATAGGAAAGTTCCTTTTCTTGTTTTCGTATTGTTTCGTTTCACCTTTATGATTGAATTAAAGCATCACCGGACTGACAGTAAAAAAGAGCTGCTAAGTCCCTTTTATTACGTCCCGCAAAACGTCCGATACGGCTGGTCAGATGGCGGCGGCAGTTCGGCGTATTCCGCTTGTTCCGGCGAGTAAGCGTACGGATCGGCCAACGCTTTAAGGAGTCGAGCCATGACCTGATAGTCTCCACAATTGACTGCAGCAGCCAACGCCTCTTCAACCCGATGATTGCGCGGAATGACCGCTGGATTGTGACGGCGCATCCGTTCATACGCTTCTTCTCGCGAGACTGATTCCTTGCTAAGCCTCGTTTGCCACCGCTCGTGCCACTCACGAAACTCAGAAGTGTCAAACAGCTCCATTCCAGTGTACTCACCTAATGTCAATGCTCGGAATGTGTTCGTATAGTCTGCACGGTATTCTTCCATCAACCGCAACAACTCGGTGATCAACTCTGCATCGTGTTCCTGTTCCTCGGCAAGTCCCAATTTTGCTCTCATCCCGCCAAGCCAATAGTACTCATACCATTTTGAATATTGGCCAAGCGCTTCTTCAGCCAACTCCACCGCTTTTTCCTTCTTATCATCCAACAGCGGCAACAAGCTCTCCGCAAAACGAGCCAAGTTCCAGCCTCCGATATACGGCTGATGACCGTACGTGTACCGTCCTTCCGTATCGATTGAGCTAAACACTGTCTTCAAGTCATACGTGTCCATAAACGCGCACGGCCCGTAATCGATTGTTTCCCCGCTGATCGTCATATTGTCGGTGTTCATCACCCCATGGACAAAGCCAACAAGCTGCCATTTTGCGATCAATTCCGCTTGGCGCTTGATGACTTGTTCAAGTAAAAACAAATAGCGGTTCGCAACCGCCTCAAACTCAGGGAAATGCCGCTCAAGCGCATAATCAGCTAACGCGCACAGCTCTTCTCTCGTCCCCCACTGCGCTGCATATTGAAATGTGCCGACACGCAAATGGCTCGACGCAACGCGGGTTAAAATCGCCCCAGGCAGTTCAGTTTCGCGTATAATGGTCTCTCCTGTTGTCACGACCGCCAAGCTTCGGGTCGTCGGAATGCCGAGGGCATGCATTGCCTCGCTCACGATATACTCCCTCAGCATCGGCCCGAGCGCCGCACGCCCATCTCCGCCACGAGAGTACGGCGTCCGCCCAGATCCTTTTAGTTGAATGTCGACCCGCTTGCCGCTTGGAGTGATGTGCTCGCCAAGCAACACTGCCCGTCCGTCCCCAAGCATGGTGAAATAACCGAACTGATGACCAGCATACGCCTGCGCTAACGGCCTAGCCCCGTCCGGAATCCGATTTCCCGCTAACACTTCCACCCCTTCTTCGCTTCGTAAAGCTTCCTCATTCAGTCCAAGCTCGGCTGTGAGCGAACGGTTGAGCACCACCAATTTCGGCGCACGCACTGGCGTAGGGAGAACGTTGCTAAACAAGCGTTCTGGCAGCCTTGCATAACTATTATCGAACTTCCACCTTGCTTCCAACATGGTCACCTTCTTTTTCTACCCAATGCTCTTTATTGTATGAGTTTATTGTACGGCAAAGTTGGCGGCATTATAAACCGCTTCGTGAGGAAAGGTAAGGATGAACAAACAACTGAATGAATCGATCATCTTGAAGAAAAACTCGCAGACATCCCATCCTCTGTCGAAGTGTTCACAAACGGAAGTGCTTCACCGTGACCGAAATCTTCGCAAATTGGTCAAACAAACGAGATTTCTCTCAGCAGATCAACCGTTCTGATCCACCGCAAACAACAAAACCGCTCCCGTTTCATCTTCTTGTTCGTCTTGATGAAGTGGAGCGGTTTTCGTATGAACATGGCGATATTCTTACACATGTCAACTAAATGATGCACGCATCATTTCACCAACCCATGACGAAAAGCATAAATGACCGCTTGCGTCCGATCTTGGACACCAAGTTTGGCGAGAATGTTGCTCACATGCACCTTCACCGTTTTGAGTGAAATGAACAATTCATCGGCCATTTCTTGGTTCGTTTTTCCTTGCGCCATTAATAAAAGTACTTCCATCTCTCGGCTCGTAAGCTGTTCGTGTGGCAGACGCGCCCTCTGTCTTCTCCGGTTTTGCATGACTTTTCCCGCTACTTCCGGCTCGAGCACCGATTGTCCATGGAACGTGGCCCGAATGGCGTCGGCAATTTCACTTGCTTTCGATGTTTTCAACAAATAGCTCGTCGCCCCTGCTTCGAGCGCTGCGAACACCTTTTCATCATCCAAAAAACTCGTCACAACAATAATTTTCGCCTCCGGCCATGCACTCATGATTTCCTGCGTTGCCGCAATGCCGTCTATCGGTTCCATCACAAGGTCCATCAAAATGACATCAGGGCGCAATGTGAGAGCAAGCTCAACTCCCTTTTGCCCGTCCTCCGCCTCGCCGATCACCTCCATGTCCGGTTGAGCGGATAAATACGCGGATACGCCAAGCCGCACCATTTCATGATCATCGACAAGCAACACCTTTATCACGGTCATCCCCCCTTATACACAAGCGGCACCTTCACTTCCAACCTTGTTCCTTGGCCTTTTAAGCTGACTACTTTCAATGTTCCACCGATTTCCGCCGCCCGTTCATACATATGCTGCAACCCGTACGAACCGCTTTTCGAACGTTCCACATCAAAGCCAACACCATCGTCTGTGACGCGCAAAATTGCAAACCCGTCCCGTTCAATCAGCAACACTTCAACCGTTTTCGCTTTTGCATGGCGCAACGTGTTGGAAAGCGACTCTTGCAAAATGCGGAACAGATGATCTTCCACCCCTTTATCCAAGGGAACATCTTCGATTTTCCATTTCATCTCGAGCGGCACTTTGCCCGTCAATTCTGTCAGCAGTTCTTCCATCCCTTCTTGCAGTGACTTTCCTTTTAGCTGAACCGGCCGCAAATGCAAAAGCAGCGCCCGCATTTCCAATTGGGACTGGTGAATCATTTGCTCAACCATTTTCAATTGTTTGCGTTGTCGTTCATCATCGGGTGGCATTGTTTCTGTAATCGCTGACATCATCATGGAAGCGGCAAACAATTGTTGGCTGACAGAGTCATGCAGCTCCCGCGCCAACCGCGTGCGTTCTTCGGAAAGAATGCGTTCAACGAGCCGTTCTTCCTGTTCGACCTTTTCTGCCGCTAATTTTTGAACGCGTTTCGTTTGCTCGAGCCATTGCGTTTGCAGCTTCTCGATTTGCCGCCAAAGGTCCTGAAGTTCCGGTGACGGCTCTTCCCGCCAAAGTTCCCCCATTTCACCGTGTTCAATTTGCTCGAGCGCCTGCATAACAACTTGCCGCTGCTTACGCCAAACGAAATCTAACACAAGTCCGCTCGCGATCCCGATCAATAAGCTGACAACCGACACAAACAGCAAAAACGGTACGCCCATCACCGTTTTGTCCCACAACTCCGCCCACGTCTCCGGCGGAAACACGTAAACAAAGGAAAGGGATAACAAAATGAAAAGAATCAGCGCTGACAAAACAGAAACCATCAACGGTCGGCTCATAACCGCTTCACCTCAAGGTGACCAATCATCAGTGAGGTGACAATTTTCAGTTTTCTCTCGGCCGCTTGATATGAAGGGGTTTGATAAATGAGCGTTTGGTTAAGCAAATGCCTTGCTTCTTGCCCAAACACTGTTCCCCCACCAAAGATAGCTGAATGGACGACCTTTGTCTCTACTTCATACGGGACAAGCACGCGCACATGACCGATCAAGCCGCGCACAACAATGACTGCTTCTCCCTTTGGCAAGACGGTGTTACTGACATCGATCACCGTATCGCCAATGCCGGTTTGAATATTCACATCATCCCATTCATACACATGTTCGGGAGTCGTTTGCCGTCCAAACAGCACATTATGAAACAGCGGCTTTCGGTCGATGACTTCCCCTTGACTGTCCTTCGCTTCAATGATGACTGGCCGAATGACAGTCGGTTGCTGCTTGGATTGAAAGAATTTCCACAGAACATAAAATAAGCCAGCAACAATGACCAACCGGGCCGTCACCATCGTAAACACATGAAACACAAGGCTAATGCCACCGATCCAAAAAAGCACTTTCCCCCGTTTGCGTGGCCATGACTGTTTTCCGATATAAAGCAAAGCGATCGCTAATCCGATGGAAAACAGCAACCCAGGATGGAAAAATGCAATTTCGACAACAAAAAGCAAAAAGATGAGCAAGACAGCCCAGCTGACATAATCGGTTTTCTTCTGCTGATCAAGCATGTGGGGAGCCCCCTGTTGTCCAAAATGAAAAAGGCGTAACTATGTACGCCTTTAGCATATCCGGTTATTTCCCTTCTTGCAACTGCTTTTCTAACTGAGCGATGCGCGCATCGATCGTGTTCCGATAATAATCGGACTGGACTTGCCGTTCAAGGCGATCAAGATAAACTTCAGCATCCGCAAACGCTGCCTGAGCAGGACCGGTGTCCCCATTGATCACCCGATGAATCCGGTAATGTGCCCGCGCCGCATTTTCGCGCCCCATCAACTCCATACGCCGCATCTGCATATCCTTCAGCTTATGCTTCATGTCCTCATATTTCGCTTCCAACTCAAACAGCTCGTGGCTTGCTTGTTCGAGCAGTTGCTTTAAGCGGGCCGCCCGTTCGGTATATTGCGCCTGCTCACGCCGCGCAAACTCGGCCAATCCCTCTTCTCCAGCTCGTTCGGCTACCTCCGCCTGCTTGGCCCGCTTTTCCGCCATCTGTTCTGCCTCGTGATGTTCGCGGGCAAACTTCTCTTTCAACACATATTGGCGCTCAAGCAACTGCCGTACCCGCTCAACTTCCTGCTCACATTGGCGCAAATAATGATTGAGTAACGCAATTGGATTTTTCTTTTCTTTTTCATCGAGCCATTCATGAAGATCAGCCTCAATGATCGTTTTCAAACGTGAGAACAATCCCATCATTGATCCACTCCTTTTCCATCCATATGATTAATGATGCTTTTGCAGCTCAGCCCATTGTTTTTCAAAATTGACAAACGGGTCATCGGTTCCTGGAACGGTACGCTCACCTTTCGCACTGTTCCATTTTTTATACACGACATACAAGACATATGCCGCGACAAGCGCAATCAGCGCCGGCACATTCGAAACGCTGATAACTAACGCCGCACAGCCAATCAACGCCCATGCGATTTTTCCAAACGTCGATGGAGCTTTCAAATACTTTTTGAACGCATAGTACAAGATCGCCAGCGTGATCGCCAATCCGACAAGCGGCCCGAGGTGAAACAAGAGCACCATCAACGCGGCCGCGCCGGCAATGAACAACCCGATCTTTTTTGCCATCCTTTCGCCTCCCTTCGCTTTCTATCGTACCGCACACTCCCTGCCTCCCATCATGTTCCGAAGATATATTTTGACTACGACTCGAGGCGTATTTTTCGTTTGATGGAGCAGAAAAAAGAATGTGAGCATTGGTAGATGCGCCATCACCCACACAGCCCAGCCTGTGGCTAAACTACTGTCCAAATAAAAATGCCGTAAACCTGTCATATGCACATATCGAAGGCCACACTCCCCAGATAAGCAAACTTACAATCAGACAAATAAAAAGACATGAACCAAACTCCTTAGTTAACATCAACGTGCTGTTAACTACCTGAAAGGAGGTTCATGTCTCATACACAGTTTCCCCACCGCATTGAATCAACTGATTCCATCTCATCATGGTGGAACAAAAGCAGGATCGAGTGAACAAGAGCAGATACATCATCCATCTCCCTAACTCTGGTGAGTAGCGTTTTTTCGACGATTCGATAAACCAATTCTTCGGCCTTGTTAGATGTTTAAGCAGTGTAGGGAATAAGCGCTGTTTTATTTTAGAATAGGCTCTGTTAAAGTTTATTGCTGATTTTATATAAAAAAGCAGAACTTCCAATCAACCGGAAGTTCTGTATCTGAGTTTAGTCTTATTCATCTAAAGCCCTCTTTAGCTGAAGAGTAAGAAACATCTAATTTAAGTAACCTCTGAACGGTTTTTGTTTTCCAAATAATAAAACCTATCCAAGCACCTACGATATTAAGTATAAAATCATCAATATCAAACACGAGTGTTGATTATCCAAAATTAGACATACGCCTTCCATAAATTTGGGCATACTCAAACAAAGCAGCGGCCATCCCGGATTTCCAATCGAGAGGAAGCTGCCCAGAGAAAAAACGGCGAACGAACGAAATGAAGGAAAGAGAGACGTTCGTCTGTTTTTTGGTTTGATCATACAGCCATCGCAGCAACACATACGCGATGAACGCCGCAAACAGTTGGTTGTATACCGCATTTTCCGTCGTGCCAAACAAGGTCGGGACATTCAGATATTGCTTCACCCAACGGAAAAAGACCTCAACAGTCCAACGTTGTTGGTACATGTCGGCAATGGTTTCCGCAGACGCATGGAAGAGGTTCGTCACGACCCGAATGTCGCGGCCATTCGCATCTCGAAAGATCACCACCCGGTGACGCTTGGTGGAGCGGCATTGTTTCGTCCCCAACTGGCACGTGAAGTCGGCTTGAACCGATGAGGATGTGCTGGAAAGGCGTTTCAAGCTTTTTTTCTGATGAAGTTCGATGTTGTCCTTCATCCGAATGACAAAGAGCTGATGCTGCTCCACAAATCGATCGAGGCGTTCGATTTTGAAATACGCCCGGTCTTCCACCAGCACTTGTTGAGCGTTCGTCAACTGTTCTCCCACCGGGCCATCATGACGCAGTCCGATGGTTTCCACCACGTCTGCCGGCAACGAGGATTCCGGCGAATACGCGACGTGCAGCTTCACTCCGGCGCGTTCGCCGTGATACGGCGCCCATGGCAGGCGGTTTTTCCCGACCGTGACGGTCGTCGAATCCACCACCCGAAGCGGTTTGGGAAACCGAAGCGAACGGCGGGTTTGGCGGTTGCACTTGGAAATGATCAACGCCAACAAGCGTTTCATGATGTCATAGGGAACTTCTTTCGCTTTCTTGGATACAGTTGAATAATGGAATCGCGGCAATCCATACAGAGGCCCCACATCGGCTCCGTGGCGAAAGCTTTTCCATTGATGCATGGCGGCCAGCAGGAAGAAGTGAATCAACTCGCGCAACGTAAAGGTTCGAGACGAATCACGATACCCAACCGCTTCGGCAATCAGTTGAATCTCTTCATCCGAAACAAGTTTTTGCATCAAATTCGGGAGTGTGGTATGCTTGTTCATAGAGAGCACCTCCTGGGTTTGTTTGTGTCGCTACTCACATTCTACAGGAAAGGTGCTCTTTTTTCTATACCCTTTGGATTTTATTGGATAATCAACACGCCTGAATATCAAAACTTCCTCTTCTTGTCACTAATTGTGTTACTTCAATCACAAATAACAATATAATCATCGAGAATGTAAACCTACCTACCTTGTTTATCTTTTTAATATAGTAAGGCAGATAAATTCCCATTGGTAAAAACATAATTAAGTTACCCAAGAGGTTTTTTATCGGTATACTTATATTCAAACTTCCGTTAAACATCGCCTTAATATATATACTAATCGTTTTAAATGGAACGAAATTTGAAGAACGCCTTAAATATTCGATTAACGATAAGTCTGTCCATACATGCCCTCTAGCTCCCACAAACATAACTCCTACAAACAACAGCATGACCAGTGCTAATAAATAAAATATAAAACTAATATTCCAAATTATGTTTATCACTTTTTTCATTTACCACTCATCCTGTTTTCCTTCGTAATTTTACTGTTAGCTTTTAAACAATCCCGCTACATTCATTAAATAAGATATAATCCCCGTGATGCTAGATAAAATTAGATGAGCATAAAATAGCCCTTGTATGAGAATCTCTCTAAATTGTAAGAGCACTCTCATTTTACAATAGGTCAATCCAAACTTCAAAAACAGTATGTATCGACTTTACGTTTTGTATCAGTTCAACTATTGATTATCGTGATTTATCTTCAAAGTAAAAATCTTCATTTATTCAAACTGTTTATCCAATATAAGATCTCATTAGCCCCCTAATGAATTTGGACACTCGATAAGGTGTTTTTTATAATCGAAGTGACCAAATGAAGGGGGCTTTTGATGTACATGAAACGAAGAAAACATTCGAAGGAATTTAAGCTACAAGTAGTGAAAGAAGCATTAGAAGTCGGAAATAAAGCATTGGTAGCTAGAAGATACGAGCTTAGCCCGAATCTTGTGCAAAGATGGGTGAAGGCATATGAAGAAGGAAAACTAGGACAAGAAATGGTTTCCTCTCCCTCTTCAGCTGAAATCAAACGGCTGGAGGAAGAAAACGAGCAGCTCAAGAAGCTATTAGGGGAAAAAGATTTAGAAATCGCGATTTTGCGTGATTTGATAAAAAAGAAGAACCCTCACTTACTGAAAAATTGGAAGTAGCCGAGCAGTGGATCAAGAAAGGATATCCGATTACAAAAGTATTGGAGATTCTAGAAATCAATCGCTCAACCTACTATTATCAGCAGAACGGAAAAGTCGAGAAGAAAACAGTAGATGGGGGACGTCCAACACCCGGCTGCTCTCTAACGGCAACTGGCGAAAAAGTGCCAGACGAACAAATCCAAGAATGGCTCTCTGAGCTTGTGATGGGAGAAGGATTTGCCTACGGATATCACAAGCTGACCATTCAGTTAAGAAGAGACCATCAGCTTGTGATCAGTAAGAAAAAAGTATATCGATTGTGTAAAGCGATGGACTTGCTACGTCCGCAGCGAGAGAAACGGATTCCATATCCGAAGAAACACGCTCGAAATCGCATTATTACAGGCTCGAATCAGTTATGGGAAATGGATGTGAAATATGGATATATCGAAGGAGAAGAACGCTTTTTCCTTGTTTTGTCGCTCATCGATGTGTATGACCGTTCGGTAATTGATTACCATATTGGGTTGAGTTGTTCAGGAAGCGATGCCGTAAAGACGCTTCAAAGAGCGTTATTCAAGCGTCAGCAATTTGAACAGGCAAATAAACCTGTGATTCGGACAGACAACGGCCCGCAATTTATTTCTCATGCCTTTGAAGCTGCCTGTGAGCGATTTGGAATCGAACATGAACGGATTCCACCACGGACGCCGAATATGAATGCGCATATGGAAGCGTTTCATCGTTTACTGGAGGAGGAATGTCTAGGAAGAATGGCGTTTGACAGCTATGAAGAAGCTTATCAAGCCGTGATGGAGTACATGAAATTTTATAACGAGCGAAGGATTCATTCGAGTATTCTTGATCTTCCACCGCATGAATTTCACAAAAAAGCGCAAACGGAATCGTTAATCATCAAAGAAGTTCGCGTATAAGGCAAGAGGATTTTGTCTTCTTGCCAAGAAAAAACGAGAAATTTTGAGAATAACCTAAAATAAGATAGGATGTGTCCAAATTTAGGGGGTCAATCCGTTAGTTCGAGCGTTCACCTTCCGGTGCGCATTGGTACATCAGCCTGTCCATGGAGGCATCATCTATATCGATATATAAGAAAACTCATGAATTTTTTAAGTGACGTTTGAAAGAATGGCTTCGTGTTTGCCATGGGCTTGTATGGGGCCGTAGGTATACATCCCTTGATAAAAGCTCTTTCGGTCTAAAATTCGCTTTACTTGTACTTTTGTAAATGGTTTTCCTTGAGCGGTTTTGTACCCTTCATCATTTAACACCCTGGCAATGTGAGCTAAAGACCCTTGAGGATGTTTTCGTTTTAGTTCAAAGACCCGTTTGACCACTTTAGCTTGTTCATGATGTACCTTGAGTTCCTTTTCCCCTTTTGGTTTCGTATAGCCAAAGATCACCCTTCCTCCGGCATATCCTCCTTCTTTTGCTTTTTTATGCTGACCTTTCTTTAGTTTTAAAGCAATTTCCAATCGCTGATATTGGTCTAATAACTCCATTAGTCCATTGACCAATACATCGCTTGGGTCTTTTTTGTAGATACTGTAGGATGGCTGTTCAATACTTTTAATATCCACCCCATACTTCTGTAACTCTCGATGAATCAACACTCTCACCATGTCAGAGCGCCACAACCGGCTTGTGTTTAACACCACGCCATACTTAATTTGGAGAGAAGAAAGGTGGGCCAACATCTCCTGTAAACCCACCCTGTCTACTTCGAACGCTTCTTCATTCATTTTTGCCCCGCTAATGCCTTCATCTCTAAAAATATGGATCAAGTTCCAGCCGTTTTTCTCACAATATGCTTTGATTTCCTCTTCTTGATATTTCAAGCTGTAACCATCTCTTGCTTGTCCTTGCGTTGAGACTCGTATATACCCGACAACGTTCAATGTGTCGCCCTCCCGTTACAAAAATTACAATTTATGTAACGCTTTTTAATAATGACGAGTATTATACGACCGTCTCTAGTGAAAATACAATACAAAAATAATTTGCCAGTTTATTATTATTGTCATAGTCGGTTAAAAGTTAAAAGTTTATACCCTATTTCTCGCCACGAGAAAGCGTTCTCTCGTGTTTTAAAGTGTACTCGAAGGGTATTCGTGGCGTTAGTCGCTTTACCATGCATTGCAGCCAAGCTCGTTGTAGGTGAACCATTATGAGCTCTGAATTAAAATGTTGGTAAAAAACATACTTAAATTCTCTCGTAAACACACTTTATTATTTGATATAGCTGTTAGATTGAAAATAGAAAACCCTTGAAAAGCATATTGCCAATCAAGGTTTTCATAATTAGTTCTTAAATATTATCTAATACCTCATCTACTGACTCACCAAACAATTCTGGATCTTCTTTCTTTATATCTCCTAACAAATCTTTAATAATATTTCTTGTTTTGATGTCGATATTCTCCAAAACTTTTGCATAAATTGTACGCACATGGGGGTGATTTAATATTCTGTAATGTAAAATTTCTATCCATTCCCTCCCATAACTTATAACCGTTGGCACAGAAGTAGCAATTAGTTTTAACCCTTCCTCTATTTTATTCTTATATAAATGCTCAATAGTATGCACCAAGTTAAACATTACCTCATGGTGTTCAGTATTATCATCAAAAGCTAAAATTAAATCTTTAATAATTGAAACCTCACCATATTCATATATATTTTTTAAAGCTTGCTCAAATTCTTCCACTTGTTTTTCTGTCTTAAGCAGACGGTTATCGTATACCTTTTTTATTTCCGACTTAATATCCAAAAATATTCCCTCCTTATAAATAATTACTTCTTAAATAATTCTGGGTACAATTCCTTATTCAATTGAATTACATCTCTTAAACTTTTTCTTATTTTCGGAGTGTATAGCCCATCCTTCATATAAATTCTTCGAGCATCCCAAATATCATGTGCTAGTGCATCTCGGTAGCTAAGATTTAAATAATCGTTTAATTTTTCTCCAGAAAGTCCATAAGTATAAGTCCTACGGTGTCTTCCCCCAGTACCAGGATGTGGTTGTTCCATATTCATGCTAACACCATCATTTCGCTTTATACCGGCTTTTTTCAGCAGATGGCATATGGTGTGGAGTAAGGTTATCAAACGCTTTGCCTTGTTTTATTAATTGTTTGTAAGTTCCTACTTTCCCTTCGCCCGGCAATAAACCTTTTCCTGTACCCTTAGCACTCTTCCCAATCGCTCCCCCCTCAACGTTCTTTATCATGTTGAGGGATACATCTTTCGCTTCATTCATCCCTCCCTGAAGTGCTAAGCCCACATCGCCGGCATATGCCGGCTGCCAGGAAACGGAGGCGACACTTTTGACGAATTCATCCCACTGCTTCTTAAACAGGCGGGCGGTTTCCGTCAACGGCGCTTTGACGACTTGATGGTAGATTGTTTGGAAGAACCCTTTTATTTTATCACCGTGCACGACATGTTTCACTTTCGACAAGGTGGAAGCGGTGTCGAGCGCCTTCGCTCCCTTGATCGCTGCTTTTCCGGCTATGCCAGCGCCTTTGGCCGGTGGAACAACCGACAATAGCAACATCCCGCCTGCCAGCAGCCGATCTCCCGCTGACAGGCGCTCCCCAGTGATCGGATCGTACTCGCCAAATAGGCGCTACACGTCGTACCACTTGAGAAACTCCAACCCCAATTCCTTCATATTGTCAGCGAACATTTGATCCGCTTGGCGCATCGCAACGGTAGTACGCTAGATCAGTTCTTTGTTTTTATGAGATTTTCGAGGGCACACGAGCAGTGAACTTCGTTTTTTAAAACAAAAACCTTGAAAGGCTTGTCGCCAATCAAGATTTATTTTTATTTGCGTTTTCCAATTCAACCCAGAATTTTATCCATTCATTTTCTCATATACCTACAAGTTATCAATTCCTTCTTGAAACATATCCATTATATAATCATCAAATGTATCATAGCGAACGGAAAGTTCTTTCCCTCCTCTAACCCAACTATACACTTTTTCGTCACGAACATCCGCCGAATACATACATCGAACAAATTCTCCTGAATCTTCGATAACAATTAGTTTCTTATCTAGCCCTAACTTTCGCCATCTTTCTGTTGCTTTTACTACAGAAGCCCCAAGATTTCCTTCAATACCTAAGATTTCAACCCCGCATATACCGCCTGAGCCATATTCCTTTAGAAAAGCACGATAACTTTCAGGGAACTGTAAACCGAGTATTTCTTCAGCTTTTCGGATCTCCTGCTCTGATGCGCCTCCGAAAAAATCCCTTTCCTCTCCATACTCTTCGATCATTTTTTTTATTTTCTCATTCATCACATTTTTCCTCCCTTCTAATCTTCATTTGCACGCATTTTCCAATAGTTGCTCCTAAAATTATTACATTGTTTTTCAAGCAACGAATCATTTCTAAAACTATTTCCGTCCTCTACCAAGCCATGTAATTCTCTGCTGAACTTATTATGTATAGATTCAGCAATCTCAACCATTCCCCTAGGCTCTTTTTGAATCAGCTTGTGAAGTTCGACTTTACTTTCTTTCCTGTCTTTAACAACATAAGGGGATTTTCCTTTCAACATCAGTTCTTTATTAGTCACCCCGGCTGCTGCAGGATCTTTCGGCACATAATTTTTCTCAATCTCTATTTGGTAAACTCTTCTTGACACATCTACTTCCTTGCCCGCAACCTTAACTGTTCCTTTTACTTCTACAACAGAATATTTATCAGGTAACCAATCCAATTGGATTTTTTCTGAAGATAGCTTAGTAGCTTTTAGTCTTATAGTTACTTTCTACTTCGTTGTACTACTAATTATCCCTTTTCCAACCGTTTCCCCTTCAACTCTCTTTATCATGTGGAAAGTAGCATCTTTAACTTCATTCTTGAACCCACTCATCCATCCCCGAGACGCCGGGCCTACTCCGGCATACGCCGGCTGCCAGGAAACGGAGGCGACACTTTCGACGAATTCATCCCACTGCTTCTTAAACAGGCGGGCGGTTTCCAACAACGGCGCTCTGACGACTTGATGGTAGATCGTTTGGAAGAACCCTTTGATTTGATCGCTGCGCACGACATGTTTCACTTTCGATAATAGGGTAGAGGCGGTGTCGAGCGCCTTTGCTCCCTTGATCGCCGCTTTTCCGGCTATGCCGGCGCCTTTGGCCGGTAGAACAACCGATAATAACCAACATCCCAACTGCCAGCAGCCGATCCCCAAACGACAGGCGCTCCCCAGTGACCGGATCGTACTCGCCGAATAGGCGCACCATCCAAGAAACTCCAAACCCAATTCCTCTATATTTCCAGCGAGCATTTGGTCCGCTTGGCGCATCGCGGCGGTAGTACGCTAGATCAGTTCTTTGTTTTTATGAGATTTTCGAGGACACACGAGCAGTGAACTTCGTTTTTAAAACAAAAACCTTGAAAAGCTTGTGGCCAATCAAGGTATCATTTTTCATATTTCTTATCTATAAGTTCTGCGATTTTAGCTTTAAGTGTTGCTCTTAAACATTACTCACACTATAGTGACCAATAATTTTGGTGCTGTCCTTTTTAATTTCAATTAAGCAATTCCAAAGTAGAAAGTGAAAAATTTTTATATGATATTTTTGCAGGCGTGTTGATTATCCAATAAAATCCAAAGGGTATAGAAAAAAGAGCACCTTTCCTGTAGAATGTGAGTAGCGACACAAACAAACCCAGGAGGTGCTCTCTATGAACAAGCATACCACACTCCCGAATTTGATGCAAAAACTTGTTTCGGATGAAGAGATTCAACTGATTGCCGAAGCGGTTGGGTATCGTGATTCGTCTCGAACCTTTACGTTGCGCGAGTTGATTCACTTCTTCCTGCTGGCCGCCATGCATCAATGGAAAAGCTTTCGCCACGGAGCCGATGTGGGGCCTCTGTATGGATTGCCGCGATTCCATTATTCAACTGTATCCAAGAAAGCGAAAGAAGTTCCCTATGACATCATGAAACGCTTGTTGGCGTTGATCATTTCCAAGTGCAACCGCCAAACCCGCCGTTCGCTTCGGTTTCCCAAACCGCTTCGGGTGGTGGATTCGACGACCGTCACGGTCGGGAAAAACCGCCTGCCATGGGCGCCGTATCACGGCGAACGCGCCGGAGTGAAGCTGCACGTCGCGTATTCGCCGGAATCCTCGTTGCCGGCAGACGTGGTGGAAACCATCGGACTGCGTCATGATGGCCCGGTGGGAGAACAGTTGACGAACGCTCAACAAGTGCTGGTGGAAGACCGGGCGTATTTCAAAATCGAACGCCTCGATCGATTTGTGGAGCAGCATCAGCTCTTTGTCATTCGGATGAAGGACAACATCGAACTTCATCAGAAAAAAAGCTTGAAACGCCTTTCCAGCACATCCTCATCGGTTCAAGCCGACTTCACGTGCCAGTTGGGGACGAAACAATGCCGCTCCACCAAGCGTCACCGGGTGGTGATCTTTCGAGATGCGAATGGCCGCGACATTCGGGTCGTGACGAACCTCTTCCATGCGTCTGCGGAAACCATTGCCGACATGTACCAACAACGTTGGACTGTTGAGGTCTTTTTCCGTTGGGTGAAGCAATATCTGAATGTCCCGACCTTGTTTGGCACGACGGAAAATGCGGTATACAACCAACTGTTTGCGGCGTTCATCGCGTATGTGTTGCTGCGATGGCTGTATGATCAAACCAAAAAACAGACGAACGTCTCTCTTTCCTTCATTTCGTTCGTTCGCCGTTTTTTCTCTGGGCAGCTTCCTCTCGATTGGAAATCCGGGATGGCCGCTGCTTTGTTTGAGTATGCCCAAATTTATGGAAGGCGTATGTCTAATTTTGGATAATCAACACTCGTGATATTTTTGGTTCTTTTAAGGAAGTCAGATCCTTATGATTCAGAGCCATATTACTGTATAAAATCAGATTACTTTAACCTCTAAGAAGTCAAATCCTGTTATATTATTTTTCTCTATTAATTCTCTAAGTTCTTCTGATATGAATATTGGAATTTCATCACCCTTGAGTTTAATAATATGCTTTGATTGTATTGCCTCTTTACATAAAGCATATTTTTTAATACTATATATTCTTTCACCATCAAGCTCAAACACACTGTAATCTGAATGTTCTAAGTTTAATGCATCAACAACATTCAAAATGTTAGCTACAGAAAAACCTTTTAAAATTTTATTTTCACCTTTATTTACTACATTTACAGGAAGATATTGTATACCACTATCTACTTCTTCTAAAATCGCTTTAAATCTTTCAGAAACTATAAACCATCCTAAATTATTTGCTAAATAATCTGTTAACTTTTCTGCTTCTTTAGGGTCAAAGTAAAAGGTGATTTCGCTATTCCAATTATGAATGTACTTACCTTCCGATAATTCATATTGTTCAAATCCCTTTGTATCTATACAGTGTGCTACTACATCTCTATCGTCACTATCATCCATTAGCAACTTATAAAACCTCATTATTTCTTCCTCCAATAATCTTTATAAAGCATCTCTGGGTTCTTTCTAATTTCCTCTTTTAGTTGTTCAAATAATATTAAAAATTTCCTTTTATCCCCCTTAGCTATTTTATCAAAATTCCTAATATTACTTAACACATACTCATGATAAGCATTTGGATGTCTTCCCTGATGAGGTAGTAATTTCTATATTCCAAACGCCATCCAAATCTAGTCCATATTTTTTGGTTATAGCCTCTATTTGTGAAGTATATTTTTTACTTTTATTAGTAGCATAATGATGTTTTTGTAAAGGTTTACCCGTACCCCATAGCACTCTTCTCAACTACTGTAACCGTCAAGTAAAATTGAACACTTTTTGCTCATTAATTTTGAACAGTTTCATCGCTGAAAATGGAAATTCTATGCTTCATGCGATAGCTGTCTCCGTTTAAATGAATCACCTCTGCCCGATGAATAATTCTATCTAATACGGCTGTAGTGATCGCTGGATCCCCCAGTAGTTCTCCCCATTCACTTGGTCCCTTGTTGGACGTTAAAATAATGGATGATTGATTGTACAAGTCATTGATCAAATGGAAAAACAAATTGGCTTCTCGTTGATCCATCGCCATAAACATGAGATCATCGATAATCACGAGGTTGGATTCTCTTAGACGCTGAAGACGAATTCGAGATTTGCGAGTGATTTCTTCTGTTTTTAACGCTTGAATCAACTCTCCCATGGTAATAAACGTCACTTTATACCCTTGATCAATCGCCTCCATCCCAAGTCCAATCGCTAAATGGGTTTTCCCTACACCTGGCGGTCCTAATAAAATTAAGTTAAAAAGTTGGTCTAACCATGCGAGTTCCCGCAATTGATGAAATTGCCGTTTTGTCAGTGATGGCTGTTCATCCAGCTGAAACTCGTCCAATGTCTTGTAATACGGGAAAGCTGCCCATTTTAGACGCCTTTCCCGTGCTTTTTTCTCCCGACAATCTTGTTCATACTGTAATACTATGGACAAAAAAACGAAGATAGGTCATCTCGTTTGTTTCTGCTTGTTTCACTAGTACAGGCAGGTGAAAAGCCGTTTCTGTCAAACGCAACGTTCGCAATAACTCTTGTACTTTCGCCAGCTGGCTCATTTCGTTCTTCCCTCCAAAATCTCAATATATTCTTCGATGCTTCTGACAGCTGGTTGAGCTTCCAAAACCGAAAGGTTCCCCTCACGTAATGGTTGAATTCGGTTCACTGAAACGACTTTGTCGGAAGTGTTCCATCTATGTTGTCGTTGTAAGTAACCGACCATATCTGTAAATGCAGAGGCGCTATACAACTGTAATTCCATACATTTTTGCAGCGCTTGGCTGCACAGAGAGAGTGGAGATTGAGCCAGCTGCTTTTGAATGAGCTGTAATTGATCCCGTATATATCGTGGATAGTTTTTTCGTATACGTTCGAGATACTCCTTGGCCGCATCCGGATTTTCAAATTCATGGGCAATCCTCTCGAGATACACATCGATCCCTTTCGCTCGATCACGCAGATGATTCCGGTTTTGAATGAGTTTCCCTTTGCCGTGAGTGATCGGGTGTTTCCCTAAGTATTCCCCGGTTTCCAAATCATAGATCAGGAGTTCTTGTTCTGCCTCTTGAATGACGATTTGCACCGTTTTCCCAAACGATGTATAGGTTCCGCACGGAACCGTGTATCGATTGGATTTGTACAGAATGGTATTGTCCTTTCTCACCGTCCTTGTTATACTGTTGGTAAGGTTTGTTTTGGGGACACCAGTCACGTCCAATGATGGAGAGATCGGTCGTAAGTGTGCTTTTTCGAGTTCGAACACATCGGCCGGTCTCTTTTTTGTCGTATTATGAACTCTGCCGTTTCCTGTTCGGCGCAGCCAATTCCATCCTTGTTCATTCCATGCATCGATAGTAGTAAAGATCCGATGTTTGGCAAAGTTATGTTTGATAAATCCTACGACGTTTTCGATTTTCCCCTTACTTTCCGGATCTGCCTTTCGACATACATGAAGAGTCAAGTTTCGTTGTCTCCGATAGGCTTCAAATTCGGCCGTGAGAATGAGATCCCCGGCATTTTCGCTGACCACAATCAGGTTGTCCTGATCGTAAACCAGTTCGTTTGGGATTCCCCCAAACCATTGGAACGCATTCTCGTGCGCTTGGATGACATCTCTCGTCGTAAAGGACGATTCAGCCACTCCATGTATTTATAACGGGAGTGCGAAAGAACAAAGGCGATAAAATATAACACGATATCCTTTCCTTGTTGATTTTTTACTTTGACTTTTCCAAAATCGACTTGCGCTTGGTGACCCATTGGTGGATCTGGCACTGCTTGATATTGGCGGACAGAAGTTTCTTTTGGGATGTTCCACTCCTCTCGTAAATTCCTCACATAGCTGCGGACCGTACTTTCTCCCACACGGAGATCGGGATATTGTTCCTCCAGCCAATCTTGTACTTGAGACGCTGATAGATCTGGATGCTTCTGAATCCAATGTAAAATAATCTCTCGGTAAGGGTCTAACTTTTTTCTTCGCTGCTTCGTAGAAGCCAGCCATATCGTCATTTCCTCTGGTGAACGTTTTAAATAGTTATATAATGTCGTTCTGGATATGTTTAATTTTTTAGCGATAGTGGCTTTACTAAATCCTTGCTTTAAGAGCTGATAAATTTCCATGTACACTTCCCACTTATCCACCTTTCCATCCCTCCAACAGCTAGATAGCATTCAACATCTATCATAGCTGTTCGGAGTAAAATTGGTAAATGAGTGTTCAATTTTATTTGTCGGATTCTGTCCATTTTAGTTTAGCAGTTACAACTACTCCCTCTCAACGTTCTTTATCATGTTGAGGGACGCGTCTCTTGCCTCACTCATCCACACCAGAGACACTGAACACCCCATACACCGACTGCCACGAAACAGAGGCAATGCTTGTAATACAGTCACGATGGCAGGTACAATAGAAAAAAACCTTGAAAGGCATGTTACCTTTCAAGGTTTTTTCTTAACCCTAAGCTTTATCTCCATCTCCAATTTATTTCTCCATCCTCATACACAGCAGGTAAATAAATTCCCTTTTTATCTCCATGACTATCTACAACAAACCAATTATCATCATTCAACCATTCCTCATTATATTCACTTTCTTTAAAATGATTTTCCTCATTCGTTAGATCCTCAAAAAACTTCCTAAACTTCACCATATTTTGATTCGCTATAAGTTTACCGTATACCCACATACCTTCAGTGTTAATATCCTGTATTTCACCTAGACATTCATTTTGAAAATATAGAAACATATTTAATACTCACTCCCTAGGATAAATTTTTATGAATTTGCTAGGTACTTCACCTCTTATCAAATACTCATTATCTCTCTCAGTCCAATTTAATGCCCTTTTCTTCCAAAAATCAGAAAAAGATCTATCTCGTTCGATTAATTTTCGAATCTGTTTCGGAGATAAAATAGCTACATTCTTAACTTCTCCTGACCTAATGGCTTTTCTCAAAGAAGAAATATCTAACTCTATTAAATAATCTCCGTAATTTCCAACAACGAGTTTGTTACCGGTAAAACTAATATAGGGACTATTTGATTTTGCTTTCCTTCTGTAACCTCCGAGAATATGCTCTATAACAGTAACTTGCCGATTTTTATATATGCCTTTACTATTTGCAGGAACTAAATTACCTGAATCTGATATAAACGGTTTACCAATTCCATTAGGTCTTTTAGATGAGTGCAACAAACTATCTCCTCTATAAAGTTTATTCGTCCCCCGTCCAACCGCCTCTCCTTCAGCTTTCTTTATCATGTGGAAAGTGGCATCTTTAACTTCATTCTTGGACCCACTCATCCACACCCGAGACGCCGGGCCTACTCCGGCATACGCCGGCTGCCAGGAAACGGAGGCAATGCTTTCGACGAATTCATCCCACTGCTTCTTAAACAGGCGGGCGGTTTCCGTCAACGGCGCTTTGACGACTTGATGGTAGATTGTTTGGAAGAACCCTTTTATTTTATCACCGTGCACGACATGTTTCACTTTCGACAAGGTGGAAGCGGTGTCGAGCGCCTTCGCTCCCTTGATCGCTGCTTTTCCGGCTATGCCGGCGCCTTTGGCCGGTAGAACAACCGATAATAACCAACATCCCAACTGCCAGCAGCCGATCCCCAAACGACAGGCGCTCCCCAGTGACCGGATCGTACTCGCCGAATAGGCGCACCATCCAAGAAACTCCAACCCCAATTCCTTCATATTGTCGGCGAGCGTTTGGTCTGTTTGATGCATCGCTACTTAGCTCTGTTATAAAATGAAAAAACCTTGAGAAGCTATAGTCACTGAAGGTTAGTATAGAAGCTTTTGATTTCTATTGATAACACTTAGATCTCAAAATTCAAAAATTGCTTTAAAAGAAAGTTATAAATGGTATATCAGTAAATATAAAATGTATTCCTAAACTTGTTATCTATTCTCTTCATCATACTCCAAAAATAGGTCTTGTAAATCTCCATTAATTGGTTCATTATTGTTGTTAATTGTCACTTTAAACTCAATATCCTCTTCTCCTATTGATACTACCCCATCTAACACCCCTAAAATATTAGATACAGCATCCACTTCTACTTGTTCGATTATTTTAAATAATATTTCTTTATTTTTATCTGATAGTTCCGAATAAAACATCAATGCTTCTTTCCAATAGGGGTCTGTAACTTCATTAATATCAGTATTATTGAATATATCTCGATAAAAATTACGATTTTCTTTTATAATTGACTGATGTAAAAGTTTAACAAACTCTTCTTTATTCATATATCTCATCTCCTTCTCATCTCTGGATACAATTGTTTATTTAATTCAATTAATTTTCGAAGTTGAGAATTAGGAATGTCTGGATATACTCTTCTTAACTCCATTATATCTCTTGCTAATAATTGTCTTGCACTCTCAATTCCTTTTGAACTTCTCGAAACTATTCCCCTAGGACCTTTTCTTGTATGTCCAGCTTTTGGTACTAATATTGCTGGTGCATTATTTGGATCATAATTTCGAATGAATTTTTTCATAATTACTTTTTGTCCAACATGATGTGCATCTAACCCCGGTACACCTTTTATTTCTTTATATAATCCTACATCATACTTACTAAATTTACCCGTACCCTTAGCACTCTTCCCAATCGCTCCCCCCTCAACGTTCTTTATCATGTTGAGGGATACATCTTTCGCTTCATTCATCCCTCCCTGAAATGCTAAGCCCACATCGCCGGCATATGCCGGCTGCCAGGAAACGGAGGCAATGCTTTCGACGAATTCATCCCACTGCTTCTTAAACAGGCGGGCGGTTTCCGTCAACGGCGCTTTGACGACTTGATGGTAGATTGTTTGGAAGAACCCTTTTATTTTATCACCGTGCACGACATGTTTCACTTTCGACAAGGTGGAAGCGGTGTCGAGCGCCTTCGCTCCCTTGATCGCTGCTTTTCCGGCTATGCCGGCGCCTTTGGCCGGTGGAACAACCGACAATAGCAACATCCCGCCTGCCAGCAGCCGATCTCCCGCTGACAGGCGCTCCCCAGTGACCGGATCGTACTCGCCGAATAGTCGTTGCACGTCGTACCATCCGAGAAACTCCAACCCCAATTCCTTCATATTGTCGGCGAGCGTTTGGTCCGCTTGGCGCATCGCGGCGGCGGTGCGATACAGAAGTTCTTCGGCTTCGTTCAGTTTGTCTTCATAACGCTTCAGCCAATGAACGAGTTCATCCCTCAGCTCTTCGATCGCGGGTGTGCTGACGCCCGGGAGATTCATCACAAGGGAGGAGAGCTCCCACGATAACGTCGTCCGTGCCCGTTGGCACGCATCTTCCGCTTCGGGAATATGTCCGGCGACCGTTTCCAACTCATCAGGCTTCAATCGAATCATAGTGGATTACAACTCCTCTATCTTTCGACGAAGACGGGCGATTTCCCTGCTGATTTCGTCAACCAATTCATCCGCCGTCGTCCCAATTCGTGTCTCGAGTTGCTTTAAATCAGCATAAATCCACTCATACGCTTCCCGCGCCTCTCCTTGCCAGTGCGGAATATATTCATCGTTGGCGCGATGAAAGCTGCGAATGCCATCTCGGAATTCTCCCATTGCTTCATGCACTTGCCCTTGGTAAGACCGTAAAATGGAGATCGCTGTTTCGTATGCTCTCCTCTTTATTTCCTTTTCAATTGACTCTAACGTCGATGACACTTGGATTCCCTCCCCAATTTCATGTTCCTCACTCATCGTCTCACCTGTCCGCAATGCCCCCTTGCATCCCCCGTTAAACTCCTTAACGGACAAACTGTTTCATTCGGGGGACGACGATCGCAAACATCGCTGCAAGCAGTGCGAAAATGAGAATCCCAAACACCCAAAGCAAATGGGACGAATTCGTTGCTTCCTCCTCATTCGATGCGGGACGAGACGAGGTGGTTATTTCCTTCGCTGATGAAAACAGCTTTAACTTTTCGGCTTTCGTGGTGATCGTATTGGTGTTTCGCTCTGAAGATAAAAACAATTGCGCTTTTGTCCGCTCCAAAACAGAAGGAGTCGATCGCTGAAATGTCAATGTCAACTGTTCTTTTGGAAGCTCTTTTTTCCCGTTTAAAAGTGACTGCTCCCGAATATAGTCTGTGCGCAATTCAACGGGGTTCCTCTCATATTGGTTTGGTTCCACTGATGGCCCTTCATCCGCCTTTACCTCCTTCGCCACTGTCATTAACAACAACAGGACAAGAAGGAAAAGGAACGAAAAACGCCCCTTATCCTTCATACATTTCCCCCTCCTCTTGTTGGTCGGCAAGGCGATGTTTCAAAAACGGGACAGCCGCCATCAATAATGACAGAACCCCCATCATTACGACGGTCGAATAAAAGATTTGTTGATCTCCGTATTGAATCGATATATACGTTTCTGCAATCGGATGCTCAAAATGGAAGTTAGGCAACACTAAATCGAGCAATGGAGTGATGAAGAAAAGTACAAGCCCGACTCCAAGAATCCAACCGGTAAACGGTCCGATCAAAAATGCCAATCGAACCATCGAAGAACAGAAGAATAACAAAACGATCGTCAACACGCTCCACTTGATGGCTCGCACATCTTGCATCGGATAAATTTTCAAGCTATAGATATTGATGATTAACCCAACCACCACATTCATCAGGAGCAATAGAGCAAGCTGCAACATGAATGGGCTATTAGAATAATAATGAAGGAAGAAACCGATGAGCATGCCGCACAGCAAAACAATGATCAACACTACAACCGGCGGCGTATACGTCGTTTGTTCCTCTGGTAAATCGCCCCTTACTTGCACAGGGTTTGTTAAATAATCGTACACATAGCCATTGGCCTGTTGATCGATCATCGTGTTGTTTAAAAGGCGATATACGTCATTGCGAATTTGCTTTGTCGTATTCACATTGGCCGCCCATTTATCATTCAATTCGTCTGCTTTCGTTTGAACTGAATCTATTTTTTCATGCAGTTCATTTGTATAATCAACAATGTGATCTTGATCTTCGGCAATCGAGGCGATGAGATCGGAAATTTGTTGTACATCTTGCATCGTGTTTTGTTGGATCGTTATGACAAATTCCCCATCGTTTCCTCTCCAAATCTCTTCTGTTTGTTGTCCTTCATTTACCGCCTCTTGCAGTTGCATCGTCACTTCGCTCACCGCATCGCTGAGCTCCTGCAACTGGCCTGTGATCGTCTCTTGCATTTTTTGCACGTTTTCATCGTATTCCTGTATATACCCAAGCGTTGTCTCTATAAATGATTCTGTACTTTCTTCAGCCGCTTCCACTTCTTTCAGCGAAGACGCTGAGTGTTGCTCCAGCTCCTCAAAATACCCTCGCACATCCGATAGCATCTGGAAAATAGCATCTCTTTGATTCCAATTCATCAAGAGCTGATCAACTAACTCTTCATCAAAACGAGTTGTTTGCTGCACTGCCTCGTCGAAAATCGATAACCATGCAAAATAGTCTAGAAGATCGGCTGTATTTCGATTTTGAATCACCGCTTCAAAATGAGATGACAACACTTGTTTGCGGCTTTCTGGCAGCGCCGGCGACGCGAGAACCGCCTGTTCCTTTTCCTTGATTTGCTGCACAATATCGTCGATCGAATCGGCTTTTCCTTCAGTTAATTGTTTGTTCAGCTGTTCGACGAGTTGTGCATATTTTTGCTGCCATTGCTGTTGCAAAGCGAGTTGTTGTTGCCACGCTTGTTTCGTCTTTTCCATTTCCGTCTCAAGTTGGCTTATCGAACCTTCAATATGCTCCCAGCTTTCCTGCGGACTCTGCGGTTTGAACGCTTGCCATTGTGCTTTCAAATTGGCAAGTTGTTGCTGCAATGCATCCAACAAATTCTCATCGGCAGGTTGCGGTGGCGCTTCAATTGGTGCCGGTTGCTCTTCGTCTGTTTGGCCCGGGGAAGGAGATTGCAGTTTTTGTCGAAACTCAATGAGCGACTGCTGCAAACGATCGAGCGTTTGATTGTTGACTTCTATCTGATACTGACGAACAAACTCTTTCTTCCATGTGAGCAACTGTTCAAATTGTTCCTGAACCGTTGATTGTTTCAGCTGCTCATTGAAGGTCATTAGTGATGTGTGGCTTTCTGCCACCGTGTTTCGCAAAGTGGTGATTGATTCAAGTAAATTTTGCTCTTGATGGCGAACGTCCGGCTTCACCTCCCATGGCTTCCCGAGCATCAAATCCATTCGTTCGTTAAATCTCTTTTTGTATTCATGAATCCCCTCTTGCAGAAGTTCGTTTTGCCGTTGTTGATATTCCCTGTATTGGCTCAGGCTGTCAACAAAAGCGGTGATTTCTGCTTCCGCCTCTTCGATTCCTTGCAAAGTGCCAGCGGAAGAATCTTTCGCATTGTTCGATGCCTCAAGCAGCTCCTGCAGCATATCTTTTTGCCTTTTAATCTCTTCGGCGAGTTTGGCTGAGCTAGGGGTATAAAAAGCGTACATCGCCTTCTGGAACGCGATTTCTTTTTCTAAGATGTCGTTAAATTTCTTCCGAATCGCCGCTATCTCTTGCGCCACGTAACTCCAATAGAGGGTGGACATTTTTTGATTGATCATGTTTTTGGATGCTTCAAGTTCTCTTTGCACCCGTTCCCTATGCTTCGCATCCAAATTCGGCTGGATTTTATATTGCACTGTGGCTTTTAATGGTTGCTTGTCATTAAACGATAAAATGTTTCGAGAAAAATCAGAAGGCAAATACACGACTGCATCGTATTCATTGTTTTTCAACCCGTTCTCCGCCTGACTGCGGTTCACTACCGACCAATGGTAACTTGAACGGTCGGCAAGGGCGGGGACGATCTCCTTGCCAAAGAAATAGGTTTTCTGATCGTATTTCGCCCCCATATCTTCATTGACAACGGCAATATGATTGGTCGCCTTGTTTGTTTGTTTCATTGGGTTTTGGCCAATGAAAGCAAAAAACAGTACGGGAAGGCTGACAATGAAGATGATCAATCCAATCAATTTCGCGATTTTCCATTTTCCATTCATATCCGTTCTCCCGATCCTTTGATTTATTCGACTTTTGGAATTTGGATTTTTTGGTCTTTTCCACCAACGACAAAATAGCCAAATCCCGGTTCAATTTCTTGTTCGTTTCTTGTAAAAGGCAATGCAAACAAGCTTTGCTCAGATTTTTTCGTTACGAGAATGGCCTGACGAATTTGTTTCAACTCCGCTGTCAATGCGTCAAACCCTTTCACAAATTCATTGGCATTTCCAGCAACAAACACATGGAATCCAAGATGGCTGTACTGCTTCATCATGTTGGCAATCCGGCCTTGCATGATGCTGTCGGTTTCTTGCTGAAGGCGCAAGAGGCTGTCAACGACGAATACAACCGGCGGCCACGCCAACGTTGTCGCACGATTTTCGTTGACTGCTTGAATATACTCCCTCTCTCGTTGTTGCAACACAGCATCCGCTTCGTTCAACCACTGCGCTAGTCTCTCTTTTGCTTCTATATAAGTAATGTCGTCCCGATTCGCGTAGCCGGCGAGTCCCCGGTCGATTCCATCCAATAAGCCGATGCTTTCCGGTTCTTGCACAAGTAAGGACTCTAAAATGACCTTGACCACGTTTGTTTTTCCTTTTCTTGATTGCCCGACAATCAAGCAGTGCGGATCCGTCCGCATGTTGATCGCCACTGGGCGAACCGTTTGCTCATCGAGCCCAACAGGAATGAATCCTGAAGCTCGGTGTTGAACATACGTGTTTGTAAAGACGGACATTGACAGCCGCGGTGGAAGCATTGGAATCGGTTTTGGCTTCGGTATGTGTTGATATACTTCTTTTAATCGTTCCATTTCTCGTTTGACATTCTCGAGCACTTCGATATCGTCTTCCCCGTCAGCCGGAAGATAGATTTGCGTTAAAGCTGCATTATCTTTTTTTACCAGCGCCCTGCCCGGAATCGGATCAACATCGTACGGCGTTCGCCCAATCAGCGAAAACTTTTCCGAACTGTCAATGAAGTAATGAACAATTTTTGTTTTTAAATTGTTCATAAGCGGCGGGCGAATTCCACTCACTCTTGTCGCTGTCATGATGAAAAAGATTCCAAGGGATTGCCCGTCGCGGGCATATTGAATCAACTGCGTTTCAAAGTCAGGCATTTCCTCTTTTACAACATCAAAATTGTCAAGTGCCACTATAATAATGGGAAGCTTCTCTTCTGACAGCGCATTATATAATTTAATCGTGCTCACTTCTTTTTCCATAAACCGTTGTTTGCGCTGCTCCATTTCCTCTTTCATGAACTTGATGAACTTTTCTATTTTCTTTTCATCGTCTAACCGAAAGTAGTCAGCTGTATGCGGCAACTGGCGCAACGGCAATAACGCGCTGTTTCCAAAATCAAAGATGTAATAATGAAGCTGCGCCGGGTTGTAGGCACCCGCAAAACTTAGAAGTAGCGTCATCATCGTCGTTGATTTTCCGTATCCTGCCGAACCAAAAATACCAATATTCCCATCTTCAAGCCATTGATAGAAATAATCAGACTGACTTTGCAGTTCTGGCTCGTCTTTTAAGCCGATCGGAAAGGCATTGGCCTCC
This sequence comes from Geobacillus sp. 47C-IIb, assembly GCF_014679705.1. Classification (NCBI taxonomy): domain Bacteria; kingdom Bacillati; phylum Bacillota; class Bacilli; order Caryophanales; family Anoxybacillaceae; genus Geobacillus; species Geobacillus sp. 47C-IIb. The sequence goes on along the minus strand of NZ_CP061473.1, from coordinate 2,446,676 downwards.
GCTGTCACTGAGGCTGGGCGCGCTAAACGTGGAGGAAGCGGCGGAAGCCATGGGCTTGGTAATTTTTCGATGTTTAATTGTTTTTGTGTCTCAATGATTTGCTCGACTACCATTTCAATTTCCGTTTTTGGCTTTTGGCGGCTTCGCTTCCGATCCGTCGCCACATTCGACACCGGCACAAGACCTAAATCGGTCACGATATGAATTTCATCCTCCGCCTCGACTCCTTCCTCCACATATGGTGCACCGCTCCATGCGGATTGAAACAGTTCGTATACTTCATTATTCCCAACTTGCAGATAAGCTCTTCCCGGCACTGTGATCGCTGCGGCGTCACCATTTCTCAAAATCTCTTTGCTGTCATTTACATCTTGCATTTTTAAGCTGATCCGAAAGCGAGCATTGCTCCAAATTTGTTCGTCAATGACACCCCGTGGCTTTTGCGTTGCCAAAATGAGATGGACGCCCAAGCTCCGGCCGATGCGAGCGGCGCTTACTAATTCACGAATAAAGTCCGGCTCTTCGCTTTTCAATTCCGCAAATTCATCGGCGATTAAAAATAAGTGTGGTAAAGGCTGTTCTGCTTTGCCTTGTTTGTACAATTCCATGTAGTCATTAATATGGTTGACTTCATAACGATCAAAAAGGCGCTGCCGTTTTTTCAATTCGCTGTTGATGGACGCGAGCGCCCGAGCGCTGAAGTTTTTGCTGCCATGAATGTTTGTGATCGTGCCGAGTAAATGCGGCATGTTCTTAAACGGTTGCGCCATGCCGCCCCCTTTGTAGTCAATAATTAAAAAGGCGACTTCATGCGGATGGAAATGTACTGCTAATGACAAAATGTACGTTTGCAGCAGTTCACTTTTCCCCGATCCCGTCGTTCCAGCGACTAACCCGTGCGGCCCGTGCGCTTTTTCATGCAAATTTAATTCGACAACGTCGTTTCGCCCCTTCAATCCAATTGGGACGGCCAACGAACGGGACGTTTGACATGACAACCAGTTTTGGACGATCTGCAGCTCATTTGCCCGGCGTGTTTGCATCATTTCTAAGAAAGTTACTTTTTCTGGTATTGAATTGCTCATTCCTTTTTGATGATTCAATGAGCGTAGCATTCGGGCAAATGATTCATTTCCTTCTGTTGAATGCTCATCCAGCTGAAACGGAATATGTGCCGCCTTCCGATGCTGAATGACAATCTCACCTTCCCGCTCGTTAATGTATTGCACGAGCGTATGAACGTTTTCCGTTAAGCTCTCCTTCGTCTCTGAAGCAAAAATAACGGAAATGCCAATGTCTTCATTTTTTTCTTCCAAATACTCTAAAATCACATGTTCCGCAATTAACGAACGGTCGGCTACAATAAACACAAAATGTGGGGAGAACCGTTTTTTGTCTTTCTCTTCGTCCAAGGCACGCTCCCGCAACATCTCGTATATCGATGACAGCAATTGATCACGCGTCTGCTCGTTATAAATGAGCCCTTTGGCGAATGAATTCGGCAATTGAAAATGCGGGAGCCATTTCATCCATTCCCAATGCTTATAATCATCCTCTGAGAAAATCGCCACAAACCGCACATCATGATAGCTGTGGAAAAACGCGATTTGACCCACCAACTGCTCAATTTCACCGTTCACAATGGATCGTTTCCCAACCATTCCGATCGCTCCGTGTGACACATCAATTGGAAGCGGCACATGTTTTACGGTTTGATACACCTTGGCTATATGTTGTGCCTGCTCCAACAAATCATCGATTTCCCGGTTGGCCAAATCGCCCATGCTCACTGACACCTCATAAGTGGCCGGCACGTCCGCCGTTCCGATTCGCACATGAAGAAAATCGGCGCTCTCCGCCGTTCTTTCCCAAATGCGGCTGTTCACTTGCATGACGAATGATTTCATCTGCTCAAAGGACGGAAAATGATAGTATAATACGTTTCTTTGTTTTTCGGATAACGCTTGAAGCTCTTCCCTCTTTTGCTCCAAGTAATTTGTATAAATGCGCCGACGTTTTTCTTTTCTCATTTGGCGTGCCTTTTTTTCCCGCATATATTGCGCTGTCGATGTTACGATCGTCGTTGCAAACATGGCAATCGAAATCATAATGAAAACGCCCCGAGGCTGTATGAGAGCCACCGCGCCAATCACTAGCAACATCATAACCGGCGGCAACACCATCAACCATAAACCACGCGGGTCACCGTCCCCTTCCTGACTCGGGAATGAAATGCTCACTTTGTCGCTCGGCAACTCATAAATCATACGCGGCGTCCGACGGTACATCGGATATTTTTTCTTCATCTCGGAAAGAGGCGGCATCGTTTCGGTCAGCGATGAAACCACCTCTTCGCTACTGGTCACCGCAAGCAAATCTTCTTCGATAAACACAAACTGCATATATGGACATAAAAGAACATCGCCGTTTCGCAGCGACACAGCATCGGATAGCTGCACCCCATTTAAAAACAATGGAGCATCATCGTCTGGGATGACGACCCATTGTCCCCGATGCTTTCGCAACGAAAAGCGGGCATTCGTTGTCTCAATATCTGCTTGAGGATCATTGGAGACAAGCACCTCGCTTTGTTGCCCGACATAATAAACATATTTTCTCTGTTCTTCACCGCTCCATGCGATCGTCATTTGTTGCCCATCAACGTCAACCGTAATGGAACATCCGGGCTTTAGCTCGCCGATCTGTCGGCCTCCTTGCAATACCGCAAGCGTCGAGCCGTCCGATTTCTTTTCGATTTGGATATATCCGTTGCGAAATGAAAAAGATGAAACGGTCACGTGGTGTTCTAACTGATTGCCAATGACAATGACCTTCTCTTCGTTTGTCAGCGAAAACAGTTGGCAATACGTTTCATACAAAACCCATAGTTGGCTCATACAATCCTCTCCTAAGATGCCCACAGCTGCGCTTTTTTACTTTTGGGACTTTTGATTGTTAGTAGCAGACGGTTCATGCGACGATTGCGTTGTCTCACTAGATGAATCAGCGGCTGGCGTGGAGGCCGGCGGCTGTTGTTCGCTTTGTTGTTCTTCCTCTAATTGAGCTTCGCTCTCTTTTCGTTCCCTCTCGTATTCCTTTATTTCCTGATCAATTTCATCCAATTTTTTCTGTTTTTCGTCCCCTGACAAATCTGCATCGCCCTTTATTTGTTCTCGATATTTTAAAAGCGCGTACACAATTAAATCCCGATCCTCTATCGTCCGCGCCAATTCAAGCGCCTCTTCACTTTGACCACGGCCGATGTAAATCCAATACAACATATATTGCTCATCTGTTTTGAGCGTAATATTGTTCGATACCGTTTGACGCTGCTCTTCTGTGAGAGATTCCGTCATGACATAAGAAGAAGCAAGCTCGTACTGAATGACATATGGCATGTCTTCGGGCGCATAATCTTCCAACGTGGTAATGACATCGCTATATTTATTTTGCAAAAACAACTCTGTACTTTGGATATAGGCCTCTTGCTTCGGCTGCGCAAAAAAGAAAGAATAAAATACATAGATGATTGCAGGGATTAACAATCCGATGACCGAAAAAAATATGTACCTTTGCATGTTCCATCTTTTTTTGGGAATGTGCACTTTAGCCCGTTCTTTTGCCTCTTCTTCATCCACCCATTTCTCTAAAACTGCTAACACCGCATCCAAATGATCCGCTTGCCATAATTCCTTCGCAATCGGGGAACATTTCAACGTTTCATGAAACTTCAAGTATTCGTCAAAGCGATATTCGCCTTCCGTCAAAGCAAGCACCGTCGCTTTCACTTCACGAAGAAGGCGCTCGTCATCCCACTCATCAGGGGGCAAACTTTCTTTCACGCCCACATGTAGAAAAAACGGCTCCAATGCCCGGTTAAACATCAGGTTTTCCGGACAGACGATGAAAATCAATCGGCGAGCGGAATGATGCTTCACCTTGGAAACAAGATGGAGAGCGGCTCTGATGCGAGAAAGTAATGTGGTCTTTCTTATCGCCGCAAACGTCAAAAACGATGAAGGCGGTTTGATCACCACTTTTACCTCATCTTCGGATACATCGATGTCCCGCACGATGCAAGGGTCAACTTCCTTTAGCACCTCTAATTCCAACGGATCCTGCATTTTCAATTTGGCGCGCTGAAAGATGACCGTATATGGCTGATCATTGATCATGACAGCATCTAGTTGCGTTTCCAAATACGTCTTTTTTTCACTCATAATAAAATAATGCTCCTTATCCCATTCTCGATGGTTACAAAATCACAATGCGGTCCCCATTGGTAATACCGCTCGCCTGTAATGTCGCACAACCAGGGAAGACCGCTTGTTTATTTTCAACCCGCACCCAGCAGCCTTCCCTCGGTGGCGTCGATATGTTTTTTAACTGCCAAACAATCTCCACCATCTTCTTAATCGAATACAGATCGGATAAACGAAGATCTAGTACATCGTGCGTATAATGGCGAAGGTCAATCGTGACCTGAATATACATGGTTGGGAATCCTCCGATTATATACATGCTCATTGAAAAATGAAGCTTCATTGTTGCCTGCGGCGACCTCCCCATCCGATAGGCGGCACCTACATGGGCTTGGAAGGAATGGTCGCAACACTCACGGTGTTCAAGAGGAACAGCATTGAACTCTTTATCTAACATGCATACAGAAAAAAGCGCCATAATCTTTTGTAAGATTTGTAGCGCTTTTTTCCGAATGTCTCCCTTTATCCGCGAATTTGGCTGGCAATTTGTTGATCCGTGTCTTCCAAAATGGTAGCGGAATTGTGCAATTGTTGCCCCACTTCGTTCAATAGAACAGCCATTTTTTCAAATGATGGGCGCAACTCTTGATACTGTTGGATAAACGCTTCGCTCGAAGCACCTTCCCAAATCCCTTGAAGCGTATGACTCATTTGATCGAGCCTTGCAATGAGTTCGGTGACATTAGAACTCTCAACGTTATATTGTCTGGCAACACCACGCAGTTCTTCCGGTGTGAGACGAATCACGCCTGCCATTTTCCAGTCCCCCTTTAACCAGATTTTTCCCCTACAATTTTAAACAAGAAAATTACCATCAAGCAACAATATAAATACATTTATATAAAAATAAGTATTTTATACCATATTTTATTAATCTCAGTATCTACTTTTTTCATATCCACCTTAATAAAAACGACTGAAAATAAAAAAAATGGTGAATATAGACCTATGTCACTAGGCTCCGACCATTCGAAGGCACTTTTTATCTTGTTCTCTTCCGGCTGTCCCCCTGTTTATCTCCGATGAGAATTTTTATCCCTTCATCTCTCGTACGATTACATCGTAATACAAAGTGATGTTCTGTCCCCTCATATCGTTGATCATATTCGTATAGCGCAGGGCAGCTGTCTTCATGCTGTTTTGATACATTTCACACTGCCATTCGTTCCTCTTTTGATATTGCTCGATCGCTTCATTGGTTTTATCAGCTATTTTTCCCTGCATGTCCTTCATGGCGTCACGGACCACTTGCACTAAATCCCTGTCGCATTCCTGCATTCGATGCAACAGTTGAATAAATCCCGTTGCCTTGTCCATCAAATCTTGCTCCACATCAAAATGGTAAAGCATATTCAATTGTCTCATACGTAACATCCCTCTTTACTCATAGCGCAAATCAAAAAGATTGGCTAACTGCTTGTCTTTCTCAAAAAACTGCTCAAACGCCTGTTTGATGTTGGCGATGAGCTCCCTCCCTTTGGCAATCTCTTGTTCGTAGGACGCAAACATTCCTTCAAACGCATCAGGAATGGACGGATCCATCGTAGGAATCGACTCATGCACATCAATTCGACGCAATACATACACTTGTTGCGCGTCATACGAAAACGAGCCCAACAAGTGCTGGTAGGCGCTTGGGTTTTGTTCCATGTCTTCGATCTTTCTTATGAGCTGTCGCTTTCTCCCCTCAAAATCTTCGACATACTCTTGGATATAAAGCCGCTTTATCTGACGCAACACCGCTTCTTTCTCCTCCGTAATGCGCAGCCCCTTCTGATATAGACGTACCGCTGACGATATGTTCAGGCGAATCTTTTTCGTCCCCTTTTCCGTCTCGATCCACCCTACTAAGATCATATTCCCTTGCTTGTCATACTCTCTTCCTTTTGCGCGTGCGAGGGTGTTGATCACCTTATGCAGCGAATGCGCGTCGACACTCGTAACCGCAGCTTCTCTCACATCAGCCATATGTCGGTTAATCGTCTGAAGCCGGGCGAGGATATCCGTCACATAATGTTTGATCTGTTTGAACACGACAAATAGTGCGATCCCCGATGAAAGCCCCCCGAGCGCCATGAACCAAACCGCGTTGTTCCGCACATCGCTCAATATCTGATCCAGCTTCTTGACATCTTGCTCAATATGCTTCACTTCCTGCGAAATCGCTTCTTTTTGTTCCATGGTGAGAAAACCGGAGTCGACGAATGCCTGCAGAATCGCCTCTTTATGTCGCTGCAATATTTTTATATGTTTTAACAATTCCGGGATTTTCTCTCTCATGTCCTTGAACATATCGCTTACTTTTTCCACGATGTCAGGCATGTTCCATACATAATCGCCCACATCATATTGTGTAAGCGATTCGATCCACTCGAGATCGACCCCTGTCATCGCTTGGACGACCCCGTCCAAGCCCTTTTCATTGTATACATCCGCATATTGCGAGAAATACAGTTGAATCGCCTTTACATCTTGATCAGGGATCTTCTCAATCAAGCCCTTGAGGCTCGTAAATTGGTTGTTCGTATCGATCCAGTCACGGCTGCCTATATCAATAAATCCCCGCACCCCGCTCACCGCATACAGCAGATCCTCCTGAGCAGTCAAATGATGGATCGAATGTTCATCTACGCGCTTCTTATAATATTCCTCCGCAAACGCCTTCAACTCCGCAGGGGGGAGAGAGTAGATGGCGTTGTCATTTTGTATAGACTCAATATCAAATTTTTTCTCTATTTCTTTTCGAAAACCACGATCTATATACGCCAAATGATAAACACTTGGTGGTGCATCATTGATCACATAGACTTGATCAAACACTTTCTCAATGAGCTGGAACATTTGTGCATGATTGCCACCTAACGAATGACCAAGCCCTATTGCCTGGAGTTTTATAGTCGCTCCTCTCTGATTTAATTCCTCGTTAATTTTTTCGGTCACTATTTTATCGAAACGAAATGCGTGGCTATATTGTTTGTGACTTTTCCCCACAAAGATCCCAAAGAGATTATAGGCCCAATCAAGTGGCTTCCACGTATCATGTTCCGACATTTCACTTCCACGAGTGATTGTATATTTTTGATTAATACCTTGTTTCTCATCGTAAAAATGAATAATCGTGCCGTCAAATCCGAAATCCTTCCCCTTTTTAAAATCGTCTGAACGATAGACTTTAATGTAGGCGGGAGGTTCCTTTCCCGTTTCTTCTATATAAATACGGCGAATTTCCGCTTCCGTCAAACGATCATATTCTAACGCCATGATTCTCGCACGCAACAGATCCGTATCTAACACAAGTTTTTGCGACACAGCGTATCCCTTCCTTAATCATAAAACGTAATAGACCTCATCAACATTTTGGCTGTTTTTTCTTCTTCCTCCACCTTTACTTGGCAACTTTTCCTAGCATCATTGCAATTTACTGAATATATAAATAAAACTCCTTGATGGCTATTGTTTGATTTAATATAACTAAAAAACAAATATTCCGTATCATGTTTATCATCCACCGAAATGTCTTTTTGGCTTTTGGCAAAATAAATAGTTTTGTCATTATATTCTTGTTTCATATATGAACCGTTATAATCCGCATAAGCCCGAGAGGATAATAAATATAAATTGGTTTCAATATCCTCCATGTGCTCACCTTGTTCATATTGAAGATCTATAGAATAGTCTAAATTTTCCTCCTCATTGTCCCATCCGATAGCTAATGATTCGAAATCCTTTCCATCTCTTTCATACAGCCATTTTGCCACTACAGCGTCTTTAGGAAATAACATCGTATACCCATCTGTTTTCGATTGAAACAAATAGTACCCTTCTTTGACTTCTTTCGTTGATGCCATAAACTCACGAGTAAATTCATCCTGAAACGCTACCGTGTCCGGCCATTTCTTCGGCTGTTCTTTCTGTTCATCCATGTGACATCCTCCCATCAATACAAGTGCTGATAACCATAACGCTTGCCAATATTTTTTCAACGGCATCCATTCCTTTCCACTCTGTTCCATTCTATCCATACGTATCATATGACAATGGTCTTTTTAATAAAAAGTGCTATTTTATCCATTTTTAGATAGAAATAACGAGGAATTTTGTCCGTTTTTTGAGGACAGCAGGGGAATTCAATCGCTGCTGACGAATAAAAAGCGAGAATAAGCGAGGGAGAAAAAAGAAAACCCGACTTGGTATGCAAGTCCCCATTTATTGTTTATATGGCTTTAGCACCAAACTCTAAAAGCTCTCTATCATCACTTTGTTGCCCCCGATCAAGTGACTTCCACGTATCATGTTCCGACATTTCACTTCCACGAGTGATTGTATATTTTTGATTAATCCCTTGTTTCTCATCGTAAAATGAATAATCGTTCCATCAAAGCCGAAATCCCTCCCCTTTTAAAATCGTCTGAATGATAGACTTTAATATAGGCGGGAGGTTCCTTTCCCGTTTCTTCCATATAAATACGGCGAATTTCCGCTTCCGTCAAATGATCATATTCTAACGCCATGATTCTCGCGCGTAACAGATCGGTATCCAACACTAATTTTTGCGGCATCATCCCCCCTCCTTTCAATCTTGAAATTTAATAGAGTGCATTAACATTTTCGCTCGTTCTTCTTCTTTGGCCACGTCGATGTGACATTTCTTATTTATATCATCACAACCAATTGTATATATAAATTGCACTGCTTGATGACTATGATTCGATTTAATAGAGGCAAAAAACTTGTAGACAACGTTCTGTTTTCCATTGTTCGATGTATGCCGTTCTTTTTTGGCGAAATAAATCGTCACCTTATCTCCTTTCATTTTTTTATATTCTCCATCATAATTCGCATAAGCTCTTGACGATAATAGAAATAGATTCGTATCTATATCTTCCGTTATTTCGTCATTTTCATAAATGACATGGATAGTATATGCGACATTTTCCTTTTGTCGACTTCCCCTTATAAATGAACGTTCGTACTCTTTTTCATGCTTTTCATACAACCCTTCGTCCATTCTCGCTTCTTCTGGAAACAACATTGTAAAACCACCTGTTTGTGAACGGAACAAATAATATCCGTCCTTTACTTCCTTCGGCGACACGAGAAACTTTCGGGTATACTCATCCTGAAACGCGACCGTGTCCGGCCATTCCTTCGGCTGTTCTTTCTGTTCCTCCATGTGACATCCTCCCATCAATACAAGTGCCGATAACCATAACGCTTGCCAATATCTTTTCAAGGCCACCCATTCCTTTCCACTCTGTTCCATTCTATCCATACGTATCATATAACAATGCCCTTTTTAATAAAAAGTGCTATTTTATCCATTTTTAGATAAAAAGAACGAGGAATTTTGTCCGTTTTTTGAGGACAGCAGGGGAATTCAATCGTTGCTGACGAATAAAAAGCGAGAATAAGCGAGGGAGAAAAAAGAAAACCCGACTTGGTATGCAAGTCCCCATTTATTGTTTATATGGCTTTAGCACCAAACTCTAAAAGCTCTCTATCATCACTTTGTTGCCCCCGATCAAGTGACTTCCACGTATCATGTTCCGACATTTCACTTCCACGAGTGATTGTATATTTTTGATTAATCCCTTGTTTCTCATCGTAAAAATGAATAATCGTGTCGTCAAAGCCAAAATCCTGCCCCTCTTTAAAATCGTCTGAATGATAGACTTTAATGTAGGCGAGGGGCCTTTCCCGCTTCTTCCATATAAATACGGCGAATTTCCGCTTCCGTCAAATGATCATATTCTAACGCCATGATTCTCGCGCGTAACAGATCGGTATCCAACACTAAGTTTTGCGGCATGATGCTCTCTCCCTCAATCTTGAAATTTAATAGAGTGCATTAACATTTTCGCTCGTTCTTCTTCTTTGGCCACGTCGATGTGACATTTCTTATTTATATCCTCACAAGTAATCGAATATATAAATTGCACTGCTTGATGACTATGATTCGATTTAATAGAGGCAAAAAACTTGTAGACAACGTCCTGTTTCCCATCGATCGATGTATGCTGTTCGTTTTTAGCGAAATAAATCGTCACCTTATCTCCTTTCATTTTTTGGGTCTTCACCATTTTCTGTGATTTCTACTCAATCCTAGAGACATGTTAGCTGGATGAAATAGGTTCATCAGTCAGGATCCTTCTTCCGCATACAGACCACGAAGTTGGTAGAATGGAAACAGTCAAGTGCTTTCCTTGACGGGTTCCATTCTATCAACTATCATACCGATAGCGGAAGAAGGGAGCGCTTAAGCAGCCTGACTGCCTGTAGTGTTCCCTGTACACTCCAGAAATACACGCAAACGAAACCGTTCTAGATTTCGATAGCCATATGCCCGGCGTTTGATGTTTTTGATCTTGTGATTCGTCCCCTCAATTCGGGCATTCGTATATGGGCACAAAAAGTAGGAAAGAATAGGCTCCTTCCACCTTTCAAGCGTGTTGGCTGCTTCCTGAAAAGAAGCAAAAGGGCTCTGTTCGGCTAACCTCTTGAATGGTGGAACCTTCGCAAAGTTCATACAAGTACTCACAAAATCGATTGGTGTAGTGTTGATTGGGTGAAATCGATTCCAAAGAGGCGGAAAACACTTGGGAACCATTCCAGCACCGATAGCGCTTTACCTTTACGAACAAGTTCACCGGTTGATGGAAAATCGCCAAATCCCGTACTTTTCTTGTCCGTCTGTCGTGGACAGAGGAAGTGGCAAACCCACAATGAGGGCAACGTTCCTGTGTCTCTGTTTTCTCTACATGAATCGCATAACCATAGGAAAGAAGTTCTTGTTTAATCACTTTAAATTCTGGCAATCCTAGTGATATAGAAAGCACTTACGAGACCTCCTTAATGTTTATTTCACCACTAACATTATTGCCAGGATCTCGTTAGTGCTTTCTCCCCGAGTTCGACAGTCACTAGGCAAACAAAATGCCTCTCGCCCCTTGATACAAAAGGGATCGGAGGCATTTGGGCACACTTCGGGCGTGTATCTAGGTGCGAGGGTGGATGCCTAGAATCTTTGGAGGAGGTTCCAGCCCTAGAGCCGCAAGGAATAGCGCTTGTTTGGCCGTCAGTTCGGTTCGTTGATAAAGGTCGCCGTTTTTTGAAGAAAAATGTCCAAGCATGAGACGCTCGCATTCGTCTCTTACTTTCGGCCACGATTCATGAGTTCGGATCTCCACGATCCGAACCAGCAAGAGAGCCAGCCAACTGAGCAGCACATGCGCCCGGATACGGTCTTCCAAGCGATGATACATGGGGCGCAGCTCGAGTGTTGATTTCAACGTCCGAAAGGCCTGCTCGATATCCACCAGTTGCTTATACCCGAGCGCGACATCCTCGGCAGACAAGGTGTCATCGGAGGTTCGGATGAGATATTTGCCATCGTACGTTTCCGCTTCACGAACCGCTTGCTTGTCGATGCGAAGCGTTCCATCCTTCAATTGACGCAAGTATTTTCCGTAGGACGGATGGGAACGCAGCCGGCAGGTGGCCTTATGATGAGCTTCATTGGGGAGTTGGCGAAGCCCTCCAACTCCTCTTTCAGCGATTCGAGCAGCGTTTCCCGTTCCTTGCGTTGGCGTTCGGCTTCGCTGGGATTGTACACGAGAACATAGCGCTGACGCGCTTCTCCGTCGCCCACGATGATTTCTTTGATATGCAAGTTCTCGCGAACTTGTTGGTAGCGCCCGCGACGGTTTAGGGCCTCTTCGACGGCGGCTTTGCCGGACCGCATTTTTTCGCCGACAATGTAGTGTCCCCCGGCCTGTTGCAAGATTCGCAAATTCTCTTCAGACGAAAATCCGCGGTCCATCACGCTGATCACACGCCCAAGCTTCCAGCCAATCAAGTCTTGTTTCACCTGTTTGATGACCGTCATATCCATCGTATTGCCAGGCCATACCCAAGCGCGAATGGGGACTCCTTCCCGGGTAACGGCCAGTCCAATGACGATTTGGACCAAATCGGGACGCTTATCTTTGGAAAACCCCTGCTTTCGAAGCGATTCTCCTTCTGGTGTTTCGGATGGATCCACTTCGAAGTACGACGAAGTCGTATCAAAGTAAATCAAATCGACTTCCAGGTTCAATAAATCGGCCACGGCATGGAACACTTGGCGTTCCAATTCCGGCTGCACAGCCAGCAGCTCATCCATCGCCCGGTACAACTGGTGGCTGGCGACTTGGGGAAGATGAGGGATATGCACGTCTTTCTCCACCCACTCCTCCATCGCCAACTTGCTTGACGGATGAAGGGCACGATTCGCCACCATGGCAAAAATCAGCCGTTCCAACGGAATCTGATGATGTCGGGAGGCAAACAAGGAGTGGAGAATCTCTCCCAATCCCAGTTGTCTCCAGAGCTGATCCAAAAGCCAAGCGCCACCAAGGCGTTTGCTTGATTGAAACTGAAAGTCATCCGACACTTCTCCTGTCAACGTCTCGATTTCCCAAGCCTGCTCAGGAGAAAGGAATCGCGAAATGCTTTTGGCCAGACGCTCCAAGACAGCGCGATCCACCTCGTCTTCGCGCCCAAACGAATAAATCACCTTCGCTTTCGCATATTTGGCCTTCGGATCCCATTCGTTGTGAGCAAGCTGGAGATACGCCACGGTCGTTCCATCTTTGTTTTTGCGTGTTACTCGCCGCATGTACATGCCTATATTATAACCGATATTCAGCTGTTTTAAAAGTTAAAATAAACAAGTCGTGTGCCTATGAAATTCAGTGTTTTTTTCTAGGATCCGCATCGCGAAATCTTTGATATAACAGCATTTTGGCCATTTTCATTTGCCTAAAATGGCCTCAAAACTGTCGAACTCGGGTTCTCTTTTTTGTCACTAAATCACAAAATTTGGTGATGAACCAAAAAATATCGGTCATAAGGCCATCGTTAACAAAATGAGTGACCATTTATCCCCTTTGCAGGGAAATATGTTTCCGTTTCGCTTGATGTTTTAATCAAGCGCGTTCAACAGTAAAAAAGGGAATGATAGTAACATACGTTTTTGTGAAATGGTGTGTCACTTTAAACCGCTATGATTGGATTGGATGTCTTTGCATTGTTAATAGTGTCTGTGACTGTTAGGAGGAATTTTATGGCTTTCTCTGTATCAGTCGAAGATTATACTCTAACTACTCCGATTTACAGATTTGAAGAGTTTTCTTATGAGGATATGCCAATGCAGCAGAAATTCTTTTTTATGAAGGAATATTGGCTGTTATTATGTGAAAGTGCAAAAGAACAGCACTTTTCATGCTGTTAAAAATGGTTGGGAAGAGTATCCTCTTGTGGAGATCCATGATACGTATGTCAACAGTGGCGATAATAGTAAAAAACCCCGTATTTCAGGTGTTACTTTGGAAAAAATGGATTTGTGTAAAAGCATTTTGCCTAGAACAAAAGAAAAAAGGTAGGGTATTCTCTGATTGGACGAAAAACATTCCAGAGAAAGGAGAACCCTACCTATGTCTAAAAGTGTATCGAATATCGACTGGGCAAATCAACTGGAAAGTGTCATTCGTCAGTTTGTGAAGGAAAATGATCATGCGGGAAGAAATCAAACTGTCAGAGAGAATATTTTCCTATCAGGCTAGGCTGTCGAAAATGATTTTTTTCGAAAATTTGAGCCTTGAAAATTCTGTTTTGACAAAAATGGAGTTAACGATAAAGTTAAACGATGAGTCGCCGAAATCGCATAAAAAACAGCAAAAAGCGGATTTATTTTCCAGACGGAGAGAAGGGCACGATTCGAAGCAAAAGAAGCGGATGCGGTGGCAAATACAAGATGATTCCATCAATATGCCAACTTTTTTCTCTACGCCAAGCCAACGGATAAAAAAGCGTTTATAAGCGTTCAAAATTCGCCCGTCAACGCGTTTGAACCGATCGGGCATGAATTTCTCCAAAAAGAAAAAACGCCTGTAAGTGCCGTTTTTTTCTTTTTGCGTTTCACAAAATGTTTTTTAGTGCAGCTAACGGTCTCTTGGACGCGCTTCGCATGGACAATCCCAAGTCTCCTTGGCTAATGGAAGAGGAATATGGTTAGGAAGAAAAGAAGAAATAAACGTTGATTCCTTTATTCGTATAATAAAAACAACGGCTCGCGAATATCGGTTCGCTCTACAACGTCATCGATCATTTTCGTTAATTCATCAATCCAGTCCTCGCCGAACACTTTTTGCGACAGCAGCGCTATCCTTGCGAATGCCTTTGGCGGCAGCGGCTGGCCGCGCTCCGCAAAGCGGGCAAGACATTGGGAATATAGCGCATCGACGCCGCCTGTTTCATGCGGAATTTCCGGAACAACACCTTTTCCGCCCACCCGCCGCTCGCGGATGAAAAAGCGGATCGCCACGACTTTCCTGCCGCTTTTCACTTCTTTATACGCAAACGCCAGGTCCGTCTTCGCCGAGATTTCCTTTTGCGCCGGAGCAAGGACTCTTTTTTTGAAATTATGGTATTCGAGATACTTGTCGGTCGCGCCTACCATTTTCCGCAGATCATCGAGCGGAATTTCCACGTCGTTTATAAATTGCCATCTTTTCAAAATTTCATAGATGCGGATCGAATAGCCGCTTTTCAATTCCATCACAATTTTCAAGCGATATGTCGTGAATTCTTTTTTCAGCTGAAGCAAATACGGCTTCAGCCGCGGGTCAAGACAAGTTTTCAGATGTAATGTAAATTATCATTGTATTTCTGCATTAAAATACTTTATTTTTGCAAATTCCTTCGGAATCCCTCTCTCCCCTTACCCAAAAAAATATTCTAAATTTTTTAGTTACGGTGGAGAGACATGACCATGATTCACATTCATGACTTTGAGGTGAACGTAGAAACTTACGCTCAATGTATCACGTCTTCTATTTTCCTTTACCCACTAAGGGAGTCACGGATTTTTATCGTGGACTTGCCCTTGGATTAGGAAAAAGAACCAAAATACCGAAAGATCGGCCTATTTTATCAAATTCAATAAGGTATTAAGCTCATGTACAGCGAAAGAAGGATTGCTCCCGTCTTCATTTTGTATGAAATGCATCTGGCCAAAGATGCGTTCCTGTTCCTGTAGGGTATCACGATTTTGTTCAATTTTCAAATGGATTCGACGAATCCCTATGTTATTGGATTTTATCCAGACTCCCCCATTTACAAACGAGACTTGGGCTGAACCACCATCGGCCATTGAGCCAGCGAATCATCATACAGTATTACATGAAGCTACTAACCAAAAAGGAAGTCGGAGCGTATATCGAACGGAAAATGTTTTTGTACAGCTGCCAGCAGATCGACGAGGAAATTGTCCGTATAGCAACAGAAGAACATTTTTACTAAGGAAGTGGGCGAATAGTAGCTTCCTTTCGTTTCAAAAGAATGTGCAAATCATACGAGATACTGTGCAAAATCTAAAATAACTCGCAAAGATTGCGCGCTATTTTTATATATATGCTCATTGAAAAGTTAACCTTCGTATAAGTGGTTCCCACTCCGGTTATACTGCTCCTAAGGAAAAGCATGGAAAAGGAGCGGAATTCTGCATGAAACGTCTCAAAATCACCAACGATCACGGATGGACACCTCGGACACTTCGCAAACAGGAACGGAAAATCAAAAACACCCTTCTTCGCCAACGGGTGATGGCGGTTCGCCTGGTCATGGAAGGCTATTTGGGCAAAGAGGTGGCCTCCATGGTCAACGTGTGCCGACAAACCGTTTCCCATTATGTGTCGCTGTTCAACGAAGGCGGTCTGGAGCTCTTGCTTCATCGGGATTTCGCCCCCGGGCGGGAGCCGTTTCTCACCGAAGAACAGCAGGAAGAGATCAAACAGCTTGTGTTGACCACCACTCCCGTAGAACTGGGCTGGGACGTCGCTTCGGCGTGGAACACCAAACTCCTGCAATCCTATGTCGAAAAGCACTTCGGTGTTTGCATTTCCCGCGAAGCGTTGCGAAAACTCCTGCACCGCAAAGGGCTGTCGTGGACACGGCCGACCTACACATTGGCCAAAGGCGATCCGGATCGACAAAAGAATTTTGAGAAACAGATCGACTTCATAAAAAAAACTTAATGGATCCTGATTCGGTCTTGTTGTACCTTGATGAAACACATATCCGCTCTTACCATGTCTTGCGGTCCACATGGTCGGCAGTCGGCCGCCAAAAACAAGTGCCGACGTTCGGCCATCATGCCCACGTATCGCTGTTTGGCGCGGTCAACATCCACGATGGCGAAACGGTGCTTCATCAAACGACCGCTGCCAATGCCGCGACGTTCTTGGATTTCTTGAGAATGCTCAAAGAGCGCTATCCGGACCGTCTCATGGTCTTGGTGTTGGATAACGCCCGCATTCACCATGCCAAAATGGTCAAGGAGTTTTTGCGGGAAGAAGGGCAGTGTTTTCACTTTATTTACCTTCCTCCCTATTCGCCACAGCTGAACCCGATCGAACGCTTATGGAAATGGCTGAAAGATACGGTGATTGCCAATGTATTTCACAAGGATCGCAACGATATCATTCAAGCCATTACTCGGTTTGTCAACTACATCCACGAACGTCCGGAGGAAGTGCTGCAGCGCTTAGGGTGTGCAGGATGACTGAGAAGTTAACTCTTCATGTTGCATGTATATAGATTTTGAACTGAAATAATAATTTGAAAAAGGTAGTCCAAAATAATGTGCTAATTATATCATCATTTTTAATCTTAATTTTTGTAAGATATCTTTTTCAACATGATACACACCTTGACCATTAGTATAGCTTAATTCATGTTCTAATTTGTTTATCAAACTTTTTGCTCCTTTCACATCCCCCTTTAAATACTTAATGATGGCAAGGGAACGATTATAAGCATATGAATCTAATTTTGATACTCCTTTAAATAATTTATCTATTTCTTCTAAGTTTTTTTCATTGTTTTCATATAAAAATTTATAGAGTATGTATAAACTGTTAAAATTACCTTTGATAAATTTATTTTCCTTTGTAAGTGGTTCATTTATGATTGGCTGTATACTTGAAAAAACCTGTTCCACATGACCAATGTCAAAATAATAATAAAAAAGAAATGTATAGATCATATGATTTTCTAGCGGATTTTTTTCTTTAATGATTTCCTTACACTTTTCAATCAGATCTTTATCCCATTCCATAGGTCTTTTTGAACTAAACATTTCACTAAGTATTTGAAATTTTAAAATCTGTAAACCCGCTTGTTCCCTGTCTTTAAATAATAAAAATATATTTCCTCCGTCGTTTACTTCCCCTTTTGTAATCGGAAATGAGGTGGCTATAAATATCATAATGTTTAAAATGGAACACCATAGCATAAAATCGTTCTGATAAATCTTCCCAATCATAAAAAATACAAGAAATGCTATCAAACTAAACAAAGGGCCTCCCAGCAAAAATAATCCCCATTTTGCTTTTATTGTAGAAAAAATTGCAACGGTAGGGGTTACAAAAGAAACTCCACCGAAATAAATCCAATGTTTATTTTCACGTATTCTTAATTTTCCTTGCACTTTTTCAATTAAAAAGGGACCAAAAGTAAAAAAATGGAAATTAAATCTACACAATAACGCAAATATCACATGTCCTAATTCGTGCAAAAAAATAGCAATAATCAAACAAATGCCCAAAATCCATATATCGAAAATAGTCGATGCTAATGATGGAAATAATTTAGTAACTATCAAGGAAATAAAGAATATAATTAGAAGTAAAATACTAGGTCTATAAATTATATTTTGCATTGAAATCCTCCCTAACATATTCTGATTAACAAGTTATTCATGAAAAGGCGGCTCGTTTTTTCCCACTCCAGGCGGCAATGCGATGAATACTTGGCAGACAAATACATGTCCTTTTGTAGTGCATGGCTCGAGCACAATCAACCAAACAAGCCCTCAACTTTTTCGTTCGTGTCGATATTCATTTTCCTGCACTTTCATGGTTTCCCGAAGCCAGCCCAGCCCATAAAACGAGATCGTCCGCGGAAAAGAACGACTCATATCGGTGTCGATTTCCGCAAGAATTTGTCCCGCACTCTGCCGGTTTACTCCTGGAATCTTATCGATGAGCTCCAGATCTTTATCAAAAGGGCGCATTCACTCCTCAATCTTTTGATCGAATCAGGCAATCGCTTCATCCAAATATTCCACTGTCGCAGTTGTTCAGCTAACATCATTCGCTGATGGGAAGAGAGGAGTCCTTTCCACACGCTCTGGAGCTCTTCGCTTTTTTTCAGCCGCCTTTTAACCAATTGAGCCAACACTTTTGGATCATCGGTGCCTTGAATCAGTGCCCGAATCATCTTCTGTGCGGAAACCCCACTGATTTCTGACACCACTGAGGATAACTTGATTTTCGCTCCTTCGAGTACTTTTTGAATGCGATGGAGTTGTCGTGTCCGTTCCTCGATGGAACTGCGACGATAGCGGATCCATTCCTGCCACTCCCATGCGCATGGTTGGGAATGCAACTTCCTCTTAATATCCATTGACGTAATAAGTCCACGATCCATTCCGCATCTTTGACACCGGTCTTTCGTCCTGGAAACATTTTAATATGTTGAGTATTGACACCAACATCTCGATAGATTTATTTTCCAACAGATTACAGTTGCAAGGAGATACTTCGACTGGATTCGTTTTCATCCTTTCGATGGTAACGAATTTTTCTGTTATGGGGGCCTATGTAAATTTTGTAATTAAATATAAAGAGCGATAAACCAAAACTTTAATAAAAGATGTTCTTATAGAAAGTTGCGTAGCTTTTCAATCACTCTATTAAAAAATGTTCGTGTTTTCCACTAGGAGACTGAATATTCAATCTCCTAGTGGATAAATAAAATTATTAAAGTACAATTATAAAATCTCATACAAGATTATACTCCAATTTATCTAGGTATTCTTGGAAAGTGTTGCAGTTATACATTCCGCTATTTTTCCAATATAAAAATTCTGCATGGTTTTCTGATTGGTTACTAATAATATATTTCATTGTCTGAAAAACAGCTTCCAAATCTTCGTTACTTTTTACTTTAAGATTACCAGTGAGATATTCATTTATAATTTTAGCGCATTTCTCACGTTCATAAATATCAGGTTCTTTAACACTAAAGATACTTATTCTTCCAACTACTAATACCCCTAAATATCTAAAAATCTTTTCCAAATAGTCAATAACGAAATGTGCTCCATTGCTAGATGCTGAAGCAATAACTAAACCTGGTTTACCAGCTAGTCTAAGAAGATGACACCAATAACTTATTCTATCAATGAATGTTTTTGTATCTCCTGAAACATTATGAGAGTATACAGGACTTGATAATATTAGAAAATCAGCTTCCAGCATCTTAGCTTTTAATAAAGCCATATCATCGTTTTCTATTTTATCCTGATTACAAAATCCTTTATTGAAACAGTTTTTACATCCTAGGGAATTATATATGTTTGTATTATAAGCTGTAAAAATATTAAACTCTATTTCAATATCATCATTTTTATATTTTAGTACGTCTTTTTTTAGATTATTAATATAATGGATAAGTTGAGAGTTTTCATTCCTTGTCCCTACATATGCAAAAATTTTCTTTTTCATATAAAAACCCTCTCATATGAAGATTGTTTTGTCTTACCTTGTTTCTCCAAATTGTGATACGGGTACCTTCTATCCGCGTGATCAATGAAGTCCTATTGAAGATGAAAGAGATCCACCTTTGTCATAGATGGCAATCCGATTTGCCTTTTAGCACAACACTTTCTATCCAGCACAGTATTACACTTGATGCGAAGCAGGTCATTGCTCATTAGCCCCCTAATGAATTTGGACACTCGATAAGGTGTTTTTTATAATCGAAGTGACCAAATGAAGGGGGCTTTTGATATTACATGAAACGAAGAAAACATTCGAAGGAATTTAAGCTACAAGTGGTGAAAGAAGCATTAGAAGTCGGAAATAAAGCATTGGTAGCTAGAAGATACGAGCTTAGCCCGAATCTTGTACAAAGATGGGTGAAGGCATATGAAGAAGGAAAACTAGGACAAGAAATGGTTTCCTCTCCCTCTTCAGCTGAAATCAAACGGCTGGAGGAAGAAAACGAGCAGCTCAAGAAGCTATTAGGGGAAAAAGATTTAGAAATCGCGATTTTGCGTGATTTGATAAAAAAGAAGAACCTTCACTTACTGAAAAATTGGAAGTAGCCGAGCAGTGGATCAAGAAAAGATATCCGATTACAAAAGTATTGGAGATTCTAGAAATCAATCGCTCAACCTACTATTATCAGCAGAACGGAAAAGTCGAGAAGAAAACAGTAGGTGGGGGACGTCCAACACCCGGCTACTCTCTAACGGCAACTGGCGAAAAAGTGTCAGACGAACAAATCCAAGAATGGCTCTCTGAGCTTGTGATGGGAGAAGGATTTGCCTACGGATATCGAAAGCTGACCATTCAGTTAAGAAGAGACCATCAGCTTGTGATCAGTAAGAAAAAAGTATATCGATTGTGTAAAGCGATGGACTTACTACGTCCGCAGCGAGAGAAACGGATTCCATATCCGAAGAAACTCGCTCGAAATCGCATTATTACAGGCTCGAATCAGTTATGGGAAATGGATGTGAAATATGGATATATCGAAGGAGAAGAACGCTTTTTCTTTGTTTTGTCGCTCATCGATGTGTATGACCGTTCGGTAATTGATTACCATATTGGGTTGAGTTGTTCAGGAAGCGATGCCGTAAAGACGCTTCAAAGAGCGTTATTCAAGCGTCAGCAATTTGAACAGGCAAATAAACCTGTGATTCGGACAGACAACGGCCCGCAATTTATTTCTCATGCCTTTGAAGCTGCCTGTGAGCGATTTGGAATCGAACATGAACGGATTCCACCACGGACGCCGAATATGAATGCGCATATGGAAGCGTTTCATCGTTTACTGGAGGAGGAATGTCTAGGAAGAATGGCGTTTGACAGCTATGAAGAAGCTTATCAAGCCGTGATGGAGTACATGAAATTTTATAACGAGCGAAGGATTCATTCGAGTATTCTCGATCTTCCACCGCATGAATTTTACAAAAAAGCGCAAACGGAATCGTTAATCATCAAAGAAGTTCGCGTATAAGGCAAGAGGATTTTGTCTTCTTGCCAAGAAAAAACGAGAAATTTTGAGAATAACCTAAAATTAAGATAGGATGTGTCCAAATTTAGGGGGGTCAATCCGGGGGAGTTCAAACTTTACAAGTAAAAGGAGTTTTTTAAATGGAATATATATACTTACTTGTTTTACCAATAATAGGTGTTTTGTGGTTTTTAAATTTAGCAAGCTTTTTAAAAAATTTAAACAGTAATGGAAACACACTTAATCAAACAATACTAGGTGCCGTATTAACCTTTATCTTTATTTTTCTATTTATGTACGGATTTTTAGGAACACATTAATATTCAATCATCCGCCTATACAAAAAGATTGAACTACCCCCACTTACCGGCTAATGCCGGTGGAAGTGGGGATTCTTGTTTCCTTTGGTCATTGTTACCCGAGTTCGACAGTTTGAGGCCCATTTTAGGCAAATGAAAATGCCAGAAATGCCGTTATATCAAGGGTTTAGCGGTGGTTAACCTAGGAAAAAACGCCGAATTTCATAGGCACACGCTTTATAATTTAATCCTTTTAATATAAAGTTTTTTTGTTTATAATATAGACATGTACATTCGATGGGTAACCGTGGTTACTGTCAATGTACCATCAATTGGAGGATTGCATCTATGCTCACGTGCTTCTCCACGGTCTAATCCTCCTCTTGATCCGAATCGAGAGTAAAATCGTGGCCGAAAGTAAGAGACAAATGTCAGCGCTCCACGTTAGGACATTTTTCTTCAAAATATCGTGACCTCTATCAGTGTACAAAGATCACGACCAAACAAAGGAAAACCTCTGTGGCTCTAGGGCTGGAGCCTCCTCTGAAGATCCTAGACATTCATCCTCGCTCCTAGATACACGCTAGAAGTATGCCCAATTGCCTCTCAGCCCTTCTGTATCAAGGGCTGGGAGGCGATTTGTTTGCCTAGTCACTGTCGAACTCGGGTGTTACTCAAAGATCTCAAGAATCCCCCTCCATTCATTATCTAAAATAGACCAATGCTTCCGATAAGGAGCATCTTTCGAAATATATTTTTTAAGCACCTTTGGTGCTTTCAGACTGTTGACAAAATGGGTTTCAGACGAATGTCTGAAACCCATTTTGTTCCATAAATAGACTATGTTTTCAAAAAAAGTGGGTAGGATGGGAAGCCATGCAAAGGAAAAGAAAGGGCGGTGCTTCGCCTTCCATAGGTAATTCGCCAGTTTTTTTAAATTCATGGCAGCACAAACAAGCATCGCCTGCGCCTCATTTTTTTCCAATCCCCGGTAATGCGTCCAGCGCAGACCATGCTTCTCTTTCATATCGGCGAAATCCCGTTCAATCGTCTCTTTTCGGAGGGCATAGAGTTCCCGGTATTCCGGAACATACCGCAAATGCTCTGCTTCTTCATAGTAGTCCTGCCATACGTGGCGAGTGACTACTTTGGTGTAGCTCTTGCTTTGCGTGCACTGATGAAGATACGGACAGCTTCGGCACACCGCCGGGTCCGATTTGTATTCCCGGTACCCTTCCCGATTCGTAGTAGAGTAAGATAGAACTTGATCATTGGGGCATAGATAACAATCAAAATATTCGTCATACACAAAATCTGATTTCCGAAAGAATCCATCTTTTGTTTTCGGGCGAGTGTACGGCCAAATCGGCTTTACCCCTTGTTCGAGTAAATACTTGGCAATGGCAGGAGTTTTATATCCTGCGTCTACACACACGGCTTCCGGACATGATTGGATTTCCCGTTTCACTCGTTCGAACAGCACAAAAAACGCTTGACTGTCATGGACGTTGGCTGCCGTCACGTAGGTCTGTAGAATCCATCCGTTGCGATCACAAGCTGTATGATACGAATAGGCAAACACTCGCTCCCGTTCATTTTTCACCAACAGTCCGCTCTCCGGATCCGTTTTGCTTACTTTTACTTCCCGTTTTTTTTTTTCTCAGATGGCAACGGCGATTTTCCATGAGCGATCCGATCCCGTTCGATTTCTTTTTCGAGTTCCTGTTGGTAGGCTTTGGCTTCGACTTCTGCCATTTCCGTTGTAAACTTCTTTTTATTGGCGCTTGCTTTGACATGAGTGGAGTCTACGTACAAGACACTCGAATCTACCAATCCGTGTTCAAAGGCTTCTTTTAAAATCCGTGAAAAAATTTGATGGAATACATCCGTTCCAGCGAAACGACGCGCATAGTTTTTACTTGGCGTCGAGTGATGAGGAACGGGATCATGAAGACTAAGTCCTAAAAACCAACGGTAGGCGACGTTGGTTCGGATTTGTTCGACGGTTTCACGCATGGAGCGAATCCCAAATACATACTGAATCAAATACATTTTAAACAACATCACTGGATCAATGCTCGGACGTCCATGATCAGGAGAGTAGAGATCTTTCACCACATCATAGATAAAAGAAAAATCAATGGCCGCATCCAGCTTTCTTACCAAGTGATCCTCTGGAACCAGATCATCCAGTTTCACCGTGGTTTCGGTATAGCGCCCATCTTCTTGGTGTGGCCGAAGCATCGTTCCTTTCCTCCATTTCTCCCTCGTCTTACCTTCATAATAAAACAGCTTGTCGACTTTGTCGACAAGCTGAAGCTAAGCAACGTGTTGCTTAGCTTTTCAAGGTGTTGAAAAAGTCAGACGTCAAGAAAAAGCTCATGAGGAGGGTGAACTTTTTCTTTTCTTTTTCTCTTCCATTTGGTAGGTGACCATATTGTTGGATTGATCGCAATTTGGTCCACTTTTTGAGGTTTTGGATCATGGCGGTGATCCAAACCTGAATTTGTACTTGCTGGACTCCACGGTATCGTGTGAAACGAAGACCGTGGAGTTCTTTGCTTTCGGCGAAACTTCGCTCAATGGTCGATGGACGTACCGATCGCAACACTTTTCCTCTCATCGATCATCGTTGTTTCCGCATCTGTTCGTAGATATCTTGATGAACGGAAACTCGAAATACACGATCCTTTGCGCCTGTTGCGTCAGGACATCCCACACAACTTCCTTTTACGGCTGGTTTGTACTCATGATATCCAGAACGGGTGGACGTCGAATAGGTGAACTTTACGCCAAAGGGACACGCATCCACATCGTCTGTCTGTGACTTGTTGGAACTTTGCGGAACGACAATCGGGATGTTCCTTTCGGTGAAAACGTCGATACGATATATACGCCAAAATCCCTTTTTTCTCTCATTCTCTTGCTAGTCGGGCGTTATCATAGCCAGCGTCTAACACGATTTCCTTGAGAGAATATCCTACTTGATGTTCAACCCGCTCGATTCGCCCCATCAAAATCCGATGGCCAGGCACGGTGGCGGCCGTTACGTAAGCGTCCAAAATAAAATGATGCAAGGTGTCAACGATTCGATGATCGTGGAACGCAAAGAGACCGCGCGGATCGTGTTTAACCGATAACTCAGCATCTGGATCTGTGGTGCTACAGATCATCCTTTTGGTTGCCAGCTTCTCTGCTTTGGGAGCGAACGGTTTTTTTCCATGATGTTGTCGTTTTTCATTGACCAGTTGTAACACGCCCTCATCTTCTTTCACCACCATCGTCTGAATCACTTGGATGCGTTTTTGTTTATTGGTATTCGCTTTTTCACTCTGTTTCATCCGCTGCCCACGTATCCGGAGACAAGAAACCATCTTCTTGAATCCATTGAAGGACATGACCAAATAACGCTTCCCATACACCAGGATCGACCCGATGGCGAAGAAACTTGGAAACGCTGGAGTGGCAAGAGACTTTCTCGGTGGCGGAAATGCTTAAAAACCAGCGATACGTGGCGTGTTGCTGGATTTGTTTACAGGTAAACCGAACGGATCGAAACCCTTCTAGATATTGAATCATGAGGATTTTTACAAAAATCAACGGATCCATCGTGGAGCGACCAATGGTACTTGGATAAAACGGTTCAAGTAACTGATATACACTGTTTCAATCCATCCATTTATCGATGGGAACCAAGATATGGTTCGGATCAGATGATGTATAAAATTTTGTGTAAAGCATTTTGCTAGACCAAAAGAAAAAAGGTAGGGTATTCTCTGATTTGGACCAAAACATTCCAGAGAAAGGAGAACCCTACCTATGTCTAAAAGAAGTATACCGAATGTAGACTGGGCAAATCAACTGGAAAGTGTTATTCGTCAGTTTGTAAAGGAAAAATTAGAACTGATCATGCGGGAAGAAATTAAAAATTTCCTCGAAATTGAACAGGCTGGAACGTCGAATATGAGAAACGGCTACTATCAGAGAAATCTAGATACGCAATACGGTCGGATTGAAGGTCTTTTGGTCCCTAGAGACCGAAACGGAGAATTTCAAACGCAGCTGTTTGCCCCTTACCAACGCCACACGGGCTGGCTGGAGGAAGCCATCATCAGGATGTACCAAAGTGGCATGAGCACGCGTGAAATTGGCAAGTTTATCGAACGAATTCTAGGAAGCACCTATTCTCCTGCGACGATCAGCCGGATTACCGATGTCGTGAAGGAAGACATCGAGAAATGGCACGCTCGTCCACTACACCAGCGTTATTCGGTCTTATATTTGGACGGCTTGTGCGTGAAACTTCGCCGGGATACGGTAGAGAAAGAAGTTATTTATGTGGTATTGGGGGTGAACGAAGAAGGGTATCGTGAAATTCTTGATTTCTTCGTAGGAGGACAAGAAAGCGCCTATGTATGGCAGGAGATTCTCCAACAGCTCTACAAAAGAGGCGTCAAGGAAGTGCTTCTTGGCGTCTTCGATGGCCTTCCGGGGTTGGAGGAAGCCTTTAAGGCGGTGTATCCGAAAGCCGATGTGCAGCGCTGTGTCGTGCACAAAGTCCGCAACACCCTCAGCCGTGTTCGGAAAAAAGATCAATTCGAAATGGCGGAGGACCTGAAACTCATTTATCGTTCTCCGAATAAAGAAATCGCATTGGAGATGTTTCAACAGTTTCAATCCAAATGGTCTCACAAATACCCAAGGGAAGTCCAATCGTGGGCAAATGAGTTGGATGTCCTTCTCACCTTTATGGACTATCCAAGCAGTATTCGAAGTGTGATTTATACGACCAATGCCATCGAACGAACGATCAAGGAGATTCGGAAACGCCTAAAACCGATGAACAGTTTGAGCAGTTTAGAAGCCGCTGAAAAAGTCGTATATTTGACGATACAGGACTTTAACGAGAAATGGGCAGGGCGAAAGTTGCGAGGATTTGCCGAAGCGCAAGAAGCCCTTCAACGAATGTTTGAAGAACGTTATTGTTAACCAAATATTGTAAATAAACAAAATAAGGGGATTTTCCCTTTCCGCACAAGAGACTGAATATTCAGTCTCCTGTGTGGAGAAAATCAGTCCCCTATCAATTCAAATCCATTTCAGAGAAACCCTACCCCATTACATTACACAAAATTCTTGACGGTACCTCGGATCATACATGGATTCATAAGTTTGACGATTTTGTTGAATCTCTACGTTCGATTGGTAGTAGTACATAAGTGGTTTCTCCTCATCAGTTGTTTTCTCAACATATATCATAAAAAAAACGGTTTTGTCCCTTGACAAAATCGTTTTTCAACAGTCTGATTGCCTCTTGTCAATGATCACCGACAAGAGGCCATTCTGATTTCTAATGAGAGTAGCAACTCATATATTTCACAATCAAAGCCTTAGATGCAGATTACTGTCCTTCGACCCTCGCTATGCTCATCTTGTTTGTCAAAAACAGTGCAGGCAGAATGCTAATTACCATGAAGATTAAGCTTGTGATAAAACCTGCGTGATAAGCGCCGGCAAAGTTGGCTGCTGTAGCCTCCTTCACATTTAGAGCGTTGCTGACCACCGTTGCCAAAATGGCGGAACCAAAGGCGGCTCCAACGTTTTGGATGATGCGGGTGGCAACGCTGGCTGCTGGGACTTGCAGCTTTTGGAGCCCTACGTAAGAATCACTCATCACAGGGACCGTGATCCCTCCGACGCCTATTCCTCGTACAAACAGTACCAACCATATGAGCCATTGCGACGTGTCGGCATCAAAGAATACAAATGGAAGTGTCCCGATGATGGTTATGGCAATGGAAGGCAGTACTACATACCGTGCCCCGAGCTTATCCGTCATTTTACCGATCAAAGGCCGTGTGACCAGCATTCCCACACCTTGGGGAATCAGCCAAAGTGCCGCTGTAATGACGTTGAGCTCAAGTACATTTTGAAAAAACATCGGGAAGAGAAGCATAGGCCCATTGGTGGCAAATCCGGCTAAAAACAGTGAAAGAAACGCAGCACTGAAATTTTTTGATTTGAACAGATCCAGTGGTATCAATGCTTGATCCTTTCTCTTCGACGCATAAAGCAAGTATGCCACCAACGAGATAGCGCCAATGCCGAATGCCAGGATGCCAGTTGCTCGCGTGTTCTGTGCCCTAATCTCCGTCACGCCAAAGACAACCATTCCAGATAACATGGCCAGCAACAGAATCCCTATCCAGTCCAGTTTTGCAGATTTATTCATTGCCTCGAACTTCGGCAATTTCCATTGTGCGATGAGTAATGCTATGCCCCCTATAGGAAGGTTTACAAAAAACAACCAATGCCACGATAAGTGCTGTAAAATGAATCCTCCGATAACCGGTCCGGCAATAGGGCCAAAAACCACCGGAATACCGACAACGGACATGACACGGCCCAGGTTTTCACTGCCAGCAGCTTGTACAACCAAAGTCGTCAGCGCTGGGATTATGATGCCGGAAGCGAGCCCCTGCAGCATACGAAATGCGATTAAGCTCTGCATATCCCATGCAAGACCGCAAAGAAGCGAGCTGATTAAGAACAGTCCCAATGCAACCATGTATACTTTCTTGCCATCATATTTTTGCATCAGCCAACCGGAAAGCGGGACTGCCATCCCCAAAGCGAGAACATATCCAGTCACCACCCATTGCGTAACCGCAAAGGTGGTTGAGAACGCTTTGGCTAAATCGTTCACCGCAATATTGATGATCGTGGAGTCCAACATAGGCAGAATTGCACCAAGCACCAAAATCCACGCGATGCTAATCATTCCTTTTGGTAATTTTTCTTTTCCCATATTTCCATCTCCTATTTTTAATTAAGGTACATATTGTACCTTAATTAGTATAAATGATTTAAAAATAAGGTTCAATATGTACCTTAAAATTTTTTTTAAATTATGATATAATGTTTTCCGATTTTTGCTGAAATATAAGCTTGAAAAACTCGTGTTGGCAAACACTTTGCGGAGAGATGGTGAATGAAATGAACGATGCGAGCAAGAATGTGCGTAGACGAGGAGACGCACTGATCGAAAGCATTTATAACGCCACGATAGAGTTGATCAAAAAAGTCGGTTATACCAATCTTACTTTTCAGCAAATCGCACATGCTGCGAAAACCAGCCGTACTGTCTTATACCGGCGATGGAATACAAAATTTGACCTAATCCATGAAATCATGGAATATAAAACGAAGAACGCGCTCGGCGGGGAATTGATTGATAAGATCGAGGACACAGGAAGCCTGCGTGGTGACTTGTTGCAGTTGCTTACCCTCTATCAAAGCATTTATACAGAGGGTGGGCTTGAAATAATGAATGCGATTTTATTTGAGATAGGACAAGACAGCGAAAAATTGTCGAAGATTGAAACTAACGCTAGAAATAAAAATATCTTGGTCATGCGTAAACTGCTTGGGTTCGCAAAAAACCGGGGAGAAAAAATAAAAGAGGTCAGCGACGCGACACTGACCTTGCCTTTTGACCTCATCCGAGTAGAAAATCTCCTGCGCAGAGAGACTATGGATGCAAAACGTCTTGAGTTATTGGTTGATGAAATATTGCTTCCGGTTTTTCTTGCTTAACGAAAATATGATTGCTGTTTTATGAAATCAAGGGAGTCAGTGAATTATAATAAAAATCAGTTGCCTTTAGTAAAAGTTTTTTGATCCGTGACCATGTATGGGTCGAATGTCTACCTCTTGCCTAATGAAACAAACCGTTATGTCATTACAGGTTACCTCAAGAACCAAAGTGCACTGACGATGGCCCACTTGATATCTCTATCCAGAAAGACCGGCAGAGCTAAACAAATATCAAAGTGCCTGAAACGAAGGAATCTAATTTTTCGTCTGATCAGGCACTTTTTACTTTAATAAAAATCCCTAAATAAGGAAGATCAAGCAGTGACACAGGTACCATAAAAGGGACCTTTTTCATACAGATTTTGATGAACAACCATTATCCTTGTTTCCATTTATGAATATCTTGTTAAAATCAACTTCGCAACCGTCTCCACATGCGCCGTATGCGGGAACATGTCGACCGGTTGAATGTAGTCGACGCGATACGCCCTAGCCAAGGTATCAAGATCACGGGCAAGGCTGGATGGGTTGCATGAGACGTAGACGACCGTTTGCGGGCGGACGCGAAGGATCGTCTCAAGCAGCGCTCGGTCGCAGCCGACGCGGGGCGGGTCGACGATGACGACGTCCGGCTTCCATCCTTGTTTCACCCATTTTGGCAGCCAATATTCCGCTTTTCCGACCACATAATGCGTGTTCTCAAAGCCGTGTTTTTTGGCGTTTTTCTTTGCATCTTCGATTGCTTCCGGAATCGTATCCATGCCGCGCACTTCTTTGGCGTCGCGAGCGAGCCAAAGACCGATCGTGCCGACGCCGCAATAGGCATCAACGATCCTCTCTGTTCCGGTGAGAGCGGATGCCTTTTTCACTTCATCGTACAATTTCACCGTTTGGATGGGATTAAGCTGGAAAAAGGCGCGCGCGGAGAGCTCAAATGACAAATCGCCGAGCGTTTCTTGAATGTATTCATCTCCTGCTAGCACTTCTGTCTCGTCGCCGAAAATGAGCGAGGTTTTTTCGCCGTTTATGTTTTGCACGATCGATTTCACTTCTGGAAGACGGCGACGAATTTCGTCAATGAGCAGCTCTTTGCGCGGAATATCTTTCGTCGCCGTGACAAGAACGATCTGGATGTCCCCCGTATGAAAGCCAACGCGGGCGACGATCGTCCGTACGACGCCTGTTCTTGTCCGCTCATTGTAAATGGGGATGCGCAAATCTTGCAAAATCGTTTTGACAATGTTGGTCACGCGCGTCGTTTGTGGGTGTTGGACGCGACATTCCGACAAGTCGATGAGCCGGTGTGAGTTCAGGCCGTACAGCCCGGCGAGCACCTTTCCTTTTTTCACTCCGACTTGAAACTGGCTTTTGTTTCGGTAATGCCACGGATCGTTCATCCCGATCGTCGGGCGGATGTCAATTTTGTCGACATCGAGACGACGGACGTGACGACGCAACGCTTGGATGACAATGTCACGCTTCGCTTCAAGCTGCGCCTCGTACGACAAGTGCTGCAGCTGGCAGCCGCCGCACTGGTTATAGAGCGGGCATGACGGCGTGACGCGGTGAGACGAGCGCTTTCGGATGCGTTTGATTTTCGCCTCAGCATAGGTAGGGTGAATGTCTGTCGCCTCAACGATCACTTCCTCACCTGGCAAGGCGCCGGGGACAAAGACAACTTGTTTTTGAAAATAACCGACCCCTTCACCGTTAATGCCGATGCGCTGAATCGTCAGCGGAAATTGATCGCCTTTTTGAATCTTTACCTTCGTTTGTTGCTTTGTCATATCAGTCCCTCTCATTCAATACTTCTCCACAAATAAAGAGCCGCATAACTCGTGTACGGCTTCCATCGTTCGCCGAGCAATGCCAGCTCGCTAGCAGTCGGCCGCTTCGGAAGCTGAAAAAGTCGTTCAACCGCCCGCTGCAAGCCAATATCAGCCGGCGGAAAGACGTTCGGACGGCCAAGCCCAAACAGGAGAAAATTTTGCACGGTCCATGGCCCGATGCCTCGTATGGCGGTCAACCGCTCCATCACTTCACCGTCTTCCATTTGCTCGAGGTCATCAAGTCGCAGCGTTCCGTCGGCAATCAGACGCGACACATCAACGATATACTCCGCCTTCCGCCTGCTCAGCTGTAAGGCGCGCAAGTCATCATACGAGCGGGCGGCGATATCTTCTGGGCGCGGGTAAAACCAAACGCCGTCCCGTTCCTCACCGAACGTTTTGACAAACCGTTCTGTAAGTCGATAGCCCACTTTGAGATGAAGTTGCTGATGGATGAAACATTTCATCAGGCAAAAATACAAATCGAAATCAAGCACTAATGGCAGCCCCTCATAACGGGCAAACAGCGGCGCCAGCTCGGTCGTGCGGAAATGATCGTACACCGGGGCAAGCGGCGTCTGCCATTGGAATAAATGGGAGACGCGCTCAAGAATGTCTTCTTGCCGATTGGAATGCGGTGCCAAAACAACAAAACGGGGGGCTTCTTTTGTGCCGATGCTTTCAATTACGACCGGTATCTTTAAGCCGTCAAGATGAAGCGGCACGGTGATGCGCTGTCGCTCTACGTCAACCGCCATCAGCGGATCTAACGAAAGCCGGTCGAGCACATGGGCAAAATCATACGGCGCAGGCACGGTGATCGTTCGTTTCCACATTGTCCTCACCTTTTTCGTTGGTCCGTGCCCTTATTATAACGAAAAACGCCCCGCCAAACCAACGAATCGGACAAAGCAGCCGCATACGATTCAGTTGGAAAGGCAGGGACAAACGCCTCATCTCCAAACACTTCGCTCCATATGTGATTATAAAGCGCCTTATGGGCGAAACAGCCACGGATGGAGTCCCATCTTTTTCCCCATCAGCTCATCTAAGCTGGCAAACGTATACCCTTGTTTGCGCAAGTCATCGATCACTTTGGGCAGCGCGTCGGCGTTATCTTTCGAGACAGAGTGCAAAAGCACAATCGCACCTGGATGGATTTGTTTCATCATTTGGTCGTACGCATATCGCCACCCTCGCTGGCGATCGGTTTGCCAATCGACGAAGGCAAGCGACCAAAAAACATGATAATAGCCTAGGTCGCGGGCGAGGGACAACGTCCGTTCACTAAAAATGCCGCGCGGCGGACGAAGGTACACCATCCCTTTTTGCCCGGTCAATTCCTCTGTCTTTTCTTTGACTTTTTCCAGCTCCTCACGCAGCCGCTCATCACTTACTGTCGTCAAATCAGGGTGATGCCACGAATGGTTGCCGATGATGTGCCCTTCCGCAGCCATTCGTTTCACCAAATCAGGTGCGGTTTGCAAGTAATGGCCCGTGACAAAAAAAGTAGCCGGCACTTGTTTTTCTTTTAACACATCTAAAATTTTTGCCGTATAGCCGTTTTCATAGCCGTTATCAAACGTTAAATACACTGTTTTTTCACTCGTATCGCCTAAATAAAAAGCATCGTACTTCGCCAACAGTTCATCAAGCTCTTTCCCCGCTGACGGGGGTTCATGGTTTTCACTCCGCTTGAATCCCCAATGGATCGGCGCATTGCTTGCCGCTAAAGCGGGGGTGGGAACGAGTGCGATTATGAACACGAGGGAAAGAAGCCATTTCATGCGCAGAGTTCCTCCTTAGCCACCGTCTTTTTCCTTTTTCTTATTGTTTTCCCTCGCCAACGCTTTACGCGCGCCATTTTTTACAAAAAAGCCCCAAAAGCGCATACAAAACACGCTTTTGGGGCCAAGCCATCTTTTCACTAGCCATTCGGTTGCAGTTGCTTCTTCACGTTTATTTGAACACCGGCTCTTTGAATTGGGCCAGCTTTTCCAACGATGATTTTTCAACATCCTCGTGCAAGCTGTTGCCGTGCGAGTCCATCGTGACGACAGCAGTGAAATTTTCAACGCGCAAATGCCACATGGCTTCTGGAATGCCGAATTCCATCAAATCGACGCCTTCTACCGATTGGATACAGTCAGCGTAATATTGAGCTGCACCGCCGATGGCATTTAAGTAGACACCGCCATGCTCTTTTAAGGCCTGCAATGTTTTCGCACCCATGCCGCCTTTGCCAATGACAGCGCGAACGCCGAATTTTTTCATAATGTCACCTTGGTACGGCTCCTCACGGATGCTTGTCGTTGGACCTGCCGCTTTGACATGCCAACGGCCTTCTTCATCTTTTAACATGACCGGACCGCAATGGTAAATGATTTGCCCATTCAAATCGACCGGAGCATCATGGTCCATTAAATATTTATGAATGGCGTCGCGTCCCGTATAAATCATGCCGCTGATGCGGACAACATCGCCGACACGAAGCTGGCGCACTTGTTCTTCAGATAGCGGCGGAACAAGATCGATGACGCGCGTCTCCCCTTGTTCAAGCGCCGCAGCGGCTTCTGCTTTTTCAAGTTCTTTGGTCAAATCAATATCCTCGCCATCTTGGTATAGCCATTCCATGATTTCGCCGGTTTGCGGGTCGATTTTCACGCCCATACGGCGGAACGCCCAACAGTTGTAGGCAACGGACACGAAGAAGCTCGCCGGGATGCGGTGCATAACGCCGATTTTACAGCCAAGCAATGTCGATTCACCGCCAAATCCCATCGTACCGATGCCGAGCTTATTGGCGTTTTCCATAATGTATTCTTCAAGTTGGCGCAGCTCTTCAATCGGGTTGACATCATCGACCGGACGGAACAGCTGCTCTTTGGCAAGCTCATAGCCGGATGAGCGGTCGCCGCCAATGCCGACACCGATAAAACCAGCGCTGCATCCTTGCCCTTGTGCTTGGTACACCGCATGCAAAATGCATTTGCGAATGCCGTCAAGGTCGCGTCCGGCGCGGCCGAGGCCTTCGAGTTCACACGGAAGGCTGTATTGAATGTTTTTGTTTTCACAGCCGCCGCCTTTCAAAATTAAGCGGACGTCAATGTAATCGTTTTCCCATTGTTCAAATTTAATGACTGGTACGCCTTCTCCTAAGTTGTCGCCGCTGTTTTTGCCAGTGAGCGAATCGACCGAGTTCGGACGCAGCTTGCCGTTTTTCGTCGCTTCGACAACGGCGGCACGGATCGCTTTTTTCATTTCAATTTGATTCACGCCGACTGGAACTTTGATTTTAAATGTGGGCAAACCGGTGTCTTGACAGATCGGTGAAACGTTTTCATCAGCCATTTGAATGTTCTCAACGATTGTATCGAGCGCCATAGCTGCACGTGTCCCCAGATTTTCACGCACTTTTGCCTGAGCGATTGCTCGACGAACGTCTTTAGGCAACTTCGTCGACGTCTCGACGATTAAGTCATACATGCTTTGCTGGAATTTGTCCATTTCCGTTCAACGCCCCTTCCCCTGTTCATCCAATTGTCCAATCTTCCTTTATTATACTCCCTTTTTCCTTGTTGTGTAAAAAATCTTTATTTTCCACAACATGATGGCCGCACCATCGTCATACAAATGGAATGTATAAGAAACGAGCCAAAACGATTGACAAGCGTGAAGACGGAGGCTGATAATGGACGGTGGGATTTTAAATGGAAAAAGGAGAAGAAGGCCATGCGTTCATCGACAATGCCGGCGATTACACCGGCATATGACCCGTGGGAGGCATATGTCGATATTGAAGAATACGGGAAACTTGAGTTGACCAATATTGAGTTGACCACAACGACACTTTGCAATATGCGCTGTGAACATTGCGCCGTAGGCTATACATTGGCAACGAAAGATCCGGATGCGTTGCCGCTTGATTTATTGATCCGTCGTCTCGAAGAAATTCCGCATTTGCGTTCCTTAAGCATCACCGGCGGCGAACCGATGCTGTCGTTAACATCGGTGGAACGATACGTCGTTCCTCTGCTTCGCTATGCACACGAACGCGGGGTGCGGACGCAGCTCAATTCGAATTTAACGCTTGATTTAGCTCGCTATGAACGAATCATTCCGTATTTGGATGTGCTCCACATCTCCCACAACTGGGGGACGATCGACGATTTTGTCGACGGCGGCTTTGCCATGATGGAACGGAAACCGACGCGTGCCCAGCGTGAAAAATATTTCCAGCGTATGCTCGATAACGCGAAAGCGCTGGCGAAATCAGGGGTAATGGTGTCCGCAGAAACAATGATCAACAAGCGGACGGTTCGTCATTTGGAAACGATCCACCGCCAAGTCGTCGAGGAAATGGGCTGCCGGCGGCATGAAATTCATCCGATGTACCCGAGCGATTTTGCGGGTGCGCTTGAGACGTTAAGCTTAGAGGAGTTGCGCCAAGCGATCCATCATTTACTCGATATTCGTGATGAAAATGTGTGGATGTTGTTTGGCACGTTGCCGTTTTATCCATGCAGTGATAATGAAGACGATCTTCGCCTATTAAAGCGGCTGTATGAAAGCAAAAACGTCACCGTGCGCAACGACCCGGACGGCCGCTCGCGGCTTAACATCAACATTTTTACCGGTGATGTCATCGTTACCGATTTCGGTGATGAACCGCCACTTGGCAACATCATTCATGATTCGTTGCCGGACGTGTATCGCCAATGGCGCCGTTCGAAACTCGCTAACGAACTTCTTTGCCATTGTCCGGCCGCGCGTTGCCTCGGACCAAACGTGCTTGTCAAACAAACCTATTACCGCAATGTCGATTTTACAAAACGTTCGGCACGCGTTGCACGGTAAAAGAAACTTCGAACAAACAAAGTGCGGCCGATAGGTGTCATTCACGTGCATATAGCGGCATAAGAGAAGGTGTCCCATTACCTCTGGGACACCTTCGTTATCTTGGTTGGTCGCTGATAACATAAGACATGTATAGACGGTCTTGCACCGGAATCCATGCCCCGACCCCTCTTGTCGTCACGTTTTTGACAACGATTTTCTTTTTGTTCCCTTTCAAAACGATGTACACTTCGCCATACGTCACTTTTCCTTTTTCATTCACGGCCGGAGCATATGCATACAAATAGCCCATTTTTTTGGCCGGCACATTGTATGACTGGTCTTTTTTCGTACCAATTCCAACAACCGTGCTGAATGATAGCGGCAGCTTCGTTTTTTCCATCGCCTTATTTAACATCATCCGCTTCACCGCCTCTTCGTTCGGCACTTTTGCCGTCAATCCGCCGCGGATGTGCTTTTGCATTTCTTGTCTATAATATAACTTTTGCGCAGCCTCACCGCTGCGGTTATCGAGAAAATTCGTGTTGACCTTTTGATATTCCCAATTCGTGGATGTCTCAAGCGACTGGTAATTGAGTGGCCATTGGCCTAAATAAATCGTCGCCCGGTAGCCGACAGCCCAAGGGGTATTCGCCGCTGAGGATTCGTTAAAGAGATGGATCAATTCCGGATTCTCAATTTTTACGTTCGCTGATTTCAACAGCTGTTTCGTAAACGAACTTGGCTCTAAATGCGGCAAATCTTGCGTCGGGTTCGGATACGTATTTTCTTTTGATATATCGATCACCGTGCCAGGCGCCGGTTTGCCGGAAGCTGCCATTGTCGGAACCGTCGCCGCATAGAGAAGAAGCACGCCCGTCAATAAGGAAACGGCCCATTTTTTCATTACATTCGCTCCTTTCTTTTCCGTATTCACTGTTATTTTCTTTCAAAATACGTCCTTTATCCGTCGCGGTGAAAATTTCATCCTACTTTGGCACCTTATTTCCCCGCATCCGCCAAAAAAACACCCGGGCAGCGAATGCCCGGGTGCAATGACTACAGCAAGTAAAAGCCGATTCCCATAATCGTATATGCCGCTAACAGTGTTGCTCCCTCAAACCAGTTCGTATCCCCATCATTAGAGATCACGATCGTCAAAAGGACTGCAGCCCCCATCGCGATAAGCTCAGGAAGCGAAAAGACAAGCGGCATTTTTTCCGGAAACAAAAGTGAGACAAGCACAAGCACAGGAGCGACGAACATGGCGATTTGCAATGTCGATCCGACCGCGATTTCCACAGCGACATTCATTTTGTTTTTATACGCCATAATAATGGCGGAAGCGTGCTCAGCCGCATTACCGACGATCGCGACGATAATCACCCCAATAAACAACTCGCTCCAGCCGAACGATTCAGCAACTGTTTCAAATGTATGGACAAGCCGCTCCGATAAGTAAGCAACTGCCGCCGTCGCCAGCGCTAAAATAATAGTCGCTTTTCCTCTTCCCCATTCCGGTTCCTCATGTTCTTCCACTTCATCCGATTTATGCTGATAAACACCGCGGTGAGTGACGAGCCGGAAGTAAAGGGCGGCTAGATAAAGCAAAATCATAATGATTGAAATGCCGACGCTTAATACAAGCCGTTCGTCAGGTGCCATCTCCGCCGTGAACACTTCGGGGATAACGAACGCAACAAAAATGGCAAAGGTGAGCAGGCCCGCGTTATGACGAGCATCATAGATATTGAACTCTTGCCGTTTGTATTTCAGGCCGCCGACAAAAAACGATAACCCCGCCACTAAAAGCAAGTTCCCGAGCACTGAACCAGTCAAGGAAGCAAGCACCACATCAACGAGCCCGGCCCGCAAGGCAAAAATGGAGATAATAAGCTCCACTGCGTTGCCAAACGTAGCGTTCAAAAGTCCGCCGATGCGCGGTCCAGAGACGATCGCTAAACTCTCTGTCGCTCTCCCCATATAGCTGGCCAGAGCGACAATCGTTAAACAGTACAACACAAACATCAAAACGGTCGGCCAGTGGAGAAAGCCACCGATGACGGATACTGGCACGCCGATCCATGTCATCCACGCAAACAACTTGTTCATTCGTTTTCATTCCACCTTTCTTCGAAACGTTTTTCGTTGCATTGGCCATCATTCATATGTACGATGAATACGAACGATACATTGGTCCGTAAAAAAGCGCGGCCCTGTTCGTTTCATTGTCCGCCATTTTACAGAAATGAGGGTGCAACGATGCGTTTTGCCATTTTAACCGGAATTGTCGCCATCTCCGGCTTATCTCAGGGGATGCTGCTTCCGTTGTTAGCCATGTTGCTTGACGAAAGCGGTGTCTCTTCAACCGTTAACGGAGCGCACGCTGCCGCACTTTATATAGGAGTGCTTGCCATTTCACCGTTTTTGGAGCATCCACTAGGCAAATATGGATACAAGCCCATGATTATCATGGGTGGTTTTATTGTAATATGTTCGCTCATCCTTTTTCCACTTTTTTCTTCATTTTTCCTTTGGTTGGTTATTCGTTTTTTCATCGGAATGGGCGATCATATGCTTCATTTTGCGACCCAAACATGGATTACCGACTTTTCACCGCCGGCTGAGCGCGGGCGGCGGCTGTCGCTGTACGGCCTAGCGTTTGGCCTTGGTTTTACGGCTGGCCCGCTTCTCGCTTCACTCGCCTCGATTAACGAGGCGCTGCCGTTTTATTTGGCCGCTCTCCTCAGCTTCATCGGGTGGATTGCCGTCTTTTGTCTGCCAAATGAAAAACCAAAAGCATTTGAACGCTCTTCCTCCGCTGCCGGGCGATGGATCGGTGCATGGAAATATGCGTGGCCGGCGCTCTTGCTGCCGCTTGCTTATGGCTTTTTGGAAGCGGCCATTCATTCCGTTTTCCCACTGTACGCCTTGCATAAACGGATGAGCGCCGAACAGATTACGTTGATTTTGCCGTTTTTCTCATTCGGTGGCATCATCTTTCAGCTTCCGCTCGGAGCTCTTAGCGACCGGTTCGGGCGTCGTGTTGCCATCACGGGCGCGCTGCTGGCCGGCATCAGCTGTTTTTTGACCGCGCTCGTTGTTGACACATCGACAGTTGGGCTTGCTACCTGCTTGTTTGCGGCGGGAATGTTTACGGGGTCACTCTTCTCGCTTGGCATTGCCTATATGACCGACCTGTTGCCGAAAACGCTCCTTCCAGCCGGCAATTTGTTGTCCGGCATGCTATACAGCCTCGGCAGCATCATCGGTCCGCCACTTGCCGGCAGCGCTGTTGATGTGACAGCGGACGCTTTTTTCCTTGCGGTCAGCGCTGTTCTCCTCATTCCAGCCGTTTGCCTTGCCAGACGACGGGAACGAGAAAAAGCGGCTTGACCGCATTTTTTATTTTTCTATTTTTTTAAAAAATTCATTGACCACTCTGTTTCCTCTGTTATATAATAAAACCAAGATATTTAGTTTCTGTTTTAAAACAGAGTAAAGGAGTGGCGATAATGAGCAGAGCGGAACGGAAAAATATGATCGAGTTTATCGAAAAAGTACGGGGGTTATCGCGAGAACAACTTGCCTATATGACGGATGCAGAAATCGAGTATATTTACGAGCGTTACTACCACTATCACGAAGAAAGTGTCGAGTAAAGAGATTGTTGCTGAATCGCCTGTACCCGCGTGAAAAAGGGTGATCTCAAGAGATCACCCTTTTTCAATGATAACCGTTTTGACCGTTGGCACTGCTGCTCGTTTTATGTTTTGGCCTGTTTTTTCCTTTTTGTTTCGTTCCCCCGTCTTTTTTCGTATGCTTAGCCATCGTTATCCCCCCTGTATGAAAATCCCCCACACCGTTACGTTATCCGGTTTTCGAGCCATTTATACACGTTAACGCATCCGCTTTCTCCCTTCACGTTCACAATCGAAAATTGCGTTCATTTCTCCACCTAAAACGAGGATCATGCCGGATAAATAAAGCCAAATCATCAAGACGATCAACCCGCCGAGACTTCCGTACATGGCTGTGTAGTTGGCAAAATGGTTGACATAATAGGCAAACGCCAGCGACGTCGCAATCCAGCCGGCGGTGGCGAATAAGGCGCCGCGCAC
This sequence comes from Geobacillus sp. 47C-IIb, assembly GCF_014679705.1. Classification (NCBI taxonomy): domain Bacteria; kingdom Bacillati; phylum Bacillota; class Bacilli; order Caryophanales; family Anoxybacillaceae; genus Geobacillus; species Geobacillus sp. 47C-IIb. The sequence continues at coordinate 2,406,609 of NZ_CP061473.1, read as the reverse complement.
GACATTGACGCAGCGCAACTGTTTGTTCGGGGCGAAATAATAAAGGGCGGTGAAGACAGCAAACAATAACAGCGAGCTTGTCGTCCAGCGGAATGCATTCCATACGGTTAAAAACTGTTCCGATAACCCTAAAGCAGAAAACAAAAACAGCCCGATCGTTCGTCCGAATACCGGCAGCACGAGCGCGACGATAATCACGGCGATCATCCCGAGCGTCAGCGCGACCGACAATCCGCGCGCCACCCAAAATGGACGATTTTCCTCCACATCATAAGCGCGGTTGAACGCCCGCATGATAGCGCGCATCCCGTTTGAGGCGGACCAAACAGCACCAATGATGCTTAATGACAATAGTTTCCCATTTTGCACGTCCATCAAGTGATGCACATTTGTTTCGATGAGATGAAGTGCCTCTTTTGGCGCGTATTGCCGCACAAGAGCGAGCACATCTTCATGCGGAATAGGCAAATACGCCAACAGGGTCATTAAAAACAGCAAAAACGGAAACAGCGATAGAAGAAAGTAATAAGCCAGTTCCGCTGACAACCGTGGAATTTCGTCCTCTGTAAAGCGCCGCGCCAACTCGCGGACGAACATCATATTCACTAACACGGGCTGCCCTCCTTTCCCGTTTTTTCAAAGCGAGTGCATCCCTTTTTGCTCCTCTTTATTCGCCCGCAACAAGCCGATGATCACGGATAATCGCCTCAAGCAAATGCTCGCATCCAGAACGGACAAGGTGATATACTTCCACGAAATTCCCAGTATAATATGGATCCGGCACATCGTCTTTTTCCCGATCCGGCACAAAATCGAGCAAGCGGGCGATTACGGCCGATGAATTGGATCCAGCTAGTCGGCGTAAATCGTTCAAGTTGGCGGCATCCATGGCGATAATATAATCAAATTCCTCCAAATCGCGGCGTTCGACTTGCCGGGCACGGATGCCGGAATAATCAATGTCGTTTTCGTTTAAGATGCGTCTTGTCCCTTCATGTGGCGGTTCGCCGACATGCCAACTGCCCGTCCCCGCCGAATCAACGGCAATAACCCTATCGAGCCCCCGCTCTTTCACTAAATGGCGGAATATCGCTTCGGCCATCGGTGAACGGCAAATGTTTCCAAGGCAAACAAACAACACTTTGACCATCCGAACAACAACCCCTTTCGCTATTTCTACGGCACGTCTCCGATCATTAGTTTTTCTTCTTTTCCTTTCGTCTAGACTTTTTATGCTGCTTTCCGGCATATGGTGCACATTCATCTATATTTTACTACATTGTCCGTTTTTCAGCAGGTAAACCAGCCATATAACCCCTCCCTATTTCCCCCGCCTGTATGGTACAATACATGATATCTTGCCATGAAAGGGGCCAAACAATGGATTTATCGAAACGGTCGGCGGAAAACGTCGAATATATGATCGAGCAGCTGAAGCAAAAATTGAAAGTGATGAACTTTGACGCCCTTAAACCGTCCCATTTTTCCGAAGAATGGTATGATGAATTGAAAGACATTTATGAGATGGTCATGAAGCGCGAGACGTTTAGTCCAAGCGAAATGCAGGCGATTGTTGAAGAGCTTGGGAACTTACGTAAAAAATAGTTTCGCGCCTTTCTCTAAAATGATATGCTTAGACCACCATCCATATTTGAACGTTCTCCCACCTACATTCAACTGGGGTTTCTCGCTTTAGAATGATAAAAAAATAATTCCCATCGAAAAACTGAGATTGACACCAGCGAGAATTGTGCTAAAATTTTAATCAATTACATCCATTACAAACGCTTATCAAGAGCGAGGGAGGGACTGGCCCGATGAACTCCGGCAACCTGCTTCATTTAGCAAGGTGCCAATTCCAGCAAAATGGATTCCATTTTGGAAGATAAGACGTCACTCGTTCTTCTTGCCCTTTCCAAAATGGAAAGGGCATTTTTGTCACCGGGCTGCCGTTTACTAAGTAAATATCCGACTAATTGCGTGGATTTTCTTTGATTTATAAGGAGGGGAAACGATGCTCACGTATGATCGGTGGGAAACGGTAGAAAAACCGTCTTTTCCGTCTGACAATGAAACAAAAGGGGCGCTTGACGTCCTCGCTTGGGCGTACCGCGAATATGGTGACGAAATCGTGTACGCATGCAGCTTTGGCATCGAAGGGATTGTGCTGATCGATTTGATCTCCCAAGTAAAGCCGGATGCGGAAATCGTCTTTTTAGATACCGGGCTGCACTTTCAAGAGACGTACGATACAATCGCGAAGGTGAAAGAAACATATCCTTCCCTCCGCATCATCATGAAACAGCCGCACCTGACGCTGGAAGAACAAGCCGCGCAGTTTGGCGACGAGTTATGGAAACGTGATCCAAACAAATGTTGCGAGCTGCGCAAAGTCATTCCACTGCGCGAAGTGTTGACTGGAGTAACCGCTTGGATTTCCGGCTTGCGCCGCGAACAATCGCCGACACGGCGCCATGTCGAATATGTCAATAAAGATGATAAGTTCCGCTCCATTAAAGTCTGTCCGCTCATCCATTGGACATGGAAAGACGTATGGAACTATGTGTATAAACATAGTCTTCCGTACAATGTACTCCATGACCGCGGCTACCCGAGCATTGGCTGTGCCCCGTGTACAGCGCCGGCATTAGATCCGAACGATTTGCGTTCCGGACGCTGGGCCGGCCAAGGGAAGACAGAGTGCGGGCTCCATCTCACATAGGGGGAACACATATGCTCCTTGCGATTGCCTTTATTGTCTCCTTTTTCTTCGCCATGAACATTGGGGCGAGCGGTGCGGCCGCCTCGATGGGCGTCGCTTACGGATCGGGTGCCATTCCCCGAAAATCGGTCGCCCTCCTTCTTTGTGGCATCAGCGTTTTTCTTGGCAGCCTTGGTGGCGGAGAAGTGGTGAAAACGATCGGCTCGGGAATTATTCCTTCTTCGATCCTTACCGTCAAAATCGTTGTCATTATTTTAACAGCGGCAACCATTTCGCTGTTTGCTGCCAACATCATGGGCATCCCGTTATCGACGAGCGAGATCACCGTGGGAGCGGTCGTCGGTGTCGGTATTGCCTACCAAGCGGTATACTTCAATAAATTGCTATTCATTGTCTCGGTGTGGATCGTCATTCCGATCATTGCCTTTGCGTTTACACTCGCCGTCGGCAAGTGGTTTTTAGCGCTCAAGCGGAAATATCCACAGCTTGAGCAAGGCCGTTGGCAAAAAACGTTTATGACCTTGCTGATTGTCACTGGCTGCTTCGAGGCGTTCTCCGCCGGCATGAACAATGTCGCCAATGCCGTCGGGCCGCTTGTCGGTGCCGGATTGATCTCGGTTGGGCCAGCAACGATTCTCGGCGGTTTGTCCGTCGCTGCTGGAGCGCTCCTGCTTGGACGCCGTGTGTTGGAAACGAACGGAAAGAAAATTACAAATTTTTCTCCATTTGAAGGGAGCGCCATATCGGGTACTGGGGCGTTGCTTGTCATCATCTCATCACTGTTTGGCTTGCCCGTACCGCTCACCCAAATTACGACATCGGCCATTATCGGCATTGGCACGGCAAAGAGCGGTTTATCCATCTGGCAGAAGCGAATTGTTGTGCAGCTCTTAAAAGTATGGCTTGTTTCGCCGATTTTTTCTCTTGTCATTTCATACAGCCTTATTAAACTATTGCTCGACAGCGATGTTTATACTGTCATCGCCATTTTCAGCGTTTGTTTAGCGACGCTCGGCGTTATCAGCTTGAAAAAAACGGCTGTCGAAGAAGAACGCTCGCTTCATGAACATGGCGGTGGCATTTAATCTTAAATATTAAATCTTAAAATCTATCATCCTAGGAGGTTACAAACATGAGTTTAAGCATCCCGCATGGCGGTACATTAATTAACCGTTGGAATCCGGACTATCCGCTCAATGAAGTAACTAAAACGATCGAACTGTCGAATGCAGAATTAAGCGATTTGGAGTTGATCGGCACGGGAGCGTACAGCCCTCTTACTGGCTTTTTAACGAAAGCAGACTACGATGCGGTCGTGGAAACGATGCGCCTCGCTGACGGCACCGTCTGGAGCATTCCGATCACACTCGCAGTGACGGAAGAAAAGGCAAAAGAGCTCGCCATCGGCGATAAAGCCAAACTCGTTTATGGCGGCGACGTCTACGGTGTCATCGAAATTGCCGATATTTACCGTCCGGACAAAACGAAGGAAGCAACGCTCGTTTACAAAACAGACGAACTCGCCCACCCTGGCGTGCGCAAACTGTTTGAAAAACCGGATGTGTACGTCGGTGGAGAGATCACGCTTGTCAAACGAACTGATAAAGGACAGTTCGCCGCGTTTTATTTCGATCCGACAGAAACGCGGAAACGGTTTGCCGAACTTGGATGGAACACCGTTGTCGGCTTCCAAACACGTAATCCGGTTCATCGCGCCCATGAATACATTCAAAAATGTGCGCTTGAGATTGTCGATGGTTTGTTTTTAAATCCGCTCGTTGGCGAAACGAAAGCAGATGACATTCCGGCTGACATCCGGATGGAAAGCTACCAAGTACTGCTTGAAAACTATTACCCGAAAGATCGTGTCTTCTTGGGTGTCTTCCAAGCGGCTATGCGCTATGCCGGACCGCGTGAGGCCATTTTCCATGCCATGGTGCGCAAAAACTTCGGCTGTACACACTTCATTGTCGGCCGTGACCATGCCGGTGTCGGCAATTATTATGGCACCTATGACGCACAAAAAATCTTCTCGAACTTTACGGCTGAAGAACTCGGGATTACGCCGCTCTTTTTCGAACATAGCTTTTATTGCACCAAATGCGAAGGCATGGCGTCGACGAAAACGTGCCCGCATGACGCTGAACATCACGTCGTCCTTTCTGGCACGAAAGTCCGTGAAATGCTGCGCAACGGGCAAGTACCGCCAAGCACGTTCAGCCGTCCGGAAGTGGCTGCCGTCTTGATCAAAGGACTACAAAAACGTGAAGCGGTCACTCCATCAGCTCGCTAAAGGGGGAGCATCATGAGCACGAACATTGTTTGGCATCATACATCGGTCACAAAAACAGATCGGCGCGAGCGTAACGGTCATCATAGCGCCATCCTTTGGTTCACCGGGTTGTCCGGCTCCGGCAAATCAACCGTAGCAAATGCCGTCTCAAGACGGCTGTTTGAGCTCGGCATTCAAAACTACGTATTAGACGGGGACAACATCCGCCATGGGCTCAATAAAGACCTCGGCTTCTCTGCGGCCGACCGGACGGAAAACATTCGCCGCATTGGCGAAGTGGCAAAGCTGTTTGTCGACAGCGGACAGTTTGTTCTCACCGCATTTATCTCTCCGTTTGCCGAAGACCGGGCACTTGTCCGCCGTCTCGTCGAAGAAGACGAGTTTATCGAAATTTATGTTAATTGCCCGCTTGAAGAATGTGAAAAACGCGATCCAAAAGGACTGTACAAAAAAGCGCGCCGCGGCGAAATCCGCGAATTTACTGGCATTGATTCACCGTATGAAGCGCCGGAAGCGCCTGAGTTGACGGTTGAAACACACCGCTACTCTGTCGACGAGTGCGTCGAGCAAGTGCTCGCCTATCTGCGCGAGCGCGGGTTCATTCCGGCCGCCGAAACAAACTGACCGCCATTTCTTGTCTCCCACTAAAAAAGAGTGGGAGACCATTGAACAAAGTCGTTTTCATGCCAAATTAAGCCGTTCACAATAAAAGCACCGCCTTTAGATGGCCAGCTGGGATCATACAAGAAAGGGCTGAAACAACGATGGGCAAAGTGTATCTTGTCGGCGCCGGTCCCGGCGATCCGGAACTCATCACTGTCAAAGGATTAAAATGCATTCAGCAGGCGGATGTCATTTTATATGACCGCCTCATTAACGAAGAGCTGTTGTCGTATGCCAAACCGGGCGCTGAGCTCATCTTTTGCGGCAAGCTGCCCGGCTACCACGTCATGCAACAAGAAACGATCAACCATTCGCTCGTCCTGCACGCCAAAAAAGGAAAAAACGTCGTCCGTCTAAAAGGCGGCGACCCGTTCGTATTCGGGCGCGGCGGCGAAGAGGCTGAGGCGCTCGTCAAACATGGGATTGAGTTTGAGATCGTTCCTGGTGTCACCGCTGCTATCGCTGCGACGGCTTATGCCGGCATCCCCGTCACCCATCGCGAGTTCAGCTCAAGCGTTGCCTTTGTCACCGGACATCGGCGCGACGGAATCCGTGAAGATATCAAATGGGAGAGCCTTGCCAAGGGCATTGATACGATCGCCATTTACATGGGTGTCCACAATTTGCCATATATTTGCGAACAGCTAATCAAATATGGCAAAATGCCAGAGACGCCGGTAGCGGTTATCCAATGGGGAACAACAGCGGCTCAACGAACAGTCACCGGCACGCTGACGACGATCGCCGGGATCGTTGCTAAAGAAAACATTGAAAATCCAAGCATGATCATCATCGGGGATGTCGTCCGGCTACGCGCCAACATTCAATGGTTCGAACGGCTGTTGGCGTCATCTGCAGCTGCTGGTGCAACATCGTGAGGCGGTCGTGATGGAAGCCATTCTATATGTCAGTCACGGCAGCCGCTTCGCTGCAGCCTGCTATGAGGCGGCTCGTTTCGTCGAACAATGCAAAGCAGCCATCGACATCCCGATTCAGGAACTTTGCTTCGTTGAACTGGCAGAACCGGACATTGTGACTGGCGTTGACCGTTGCGTCGCCCAAGGAGCAACGCGCATCATCGTCGTTCCACTGCTGCTTCTATCCGCGGGACACGCGAAGCACGACATTCCAGCGGCGCTCGAGCTCGCGAAACAGCGTCATCCATCTCTTGAAATCGTCTGCGGCACCCCGTTTGGCGTCCATGAATCGATGATCGATATCATCATCGACCGCATCGGTGAACATCCGACGCCACTTGATAACGAATCGATGATTCTTCTCATCGGCCGCGGCAGCAGCGACCCGGATACAAAGCGCGACATCACCGCTATCGCTCGGCTCCTGAAAGAAAAAACGAACGTGCCGCACGTTGACATTTGCTTTCTCGCTGCTATCCATCCGACGCTTGACGAAGGGCTTGAGCAGGCGAACGCATCCATATATCGGCATGTGTTTGTCGTTCCGTATTTATTATTTACCGGCGTCTTAATGAAAACGATCGAACGGAAACTAGAGGCGCTGCCTGTTTCACACCAACAGTGGCATTTATGCTCTTACTTAGGCTATCATCCGCGTCTCGTAACACTTATTCAAGAGCAAGTATTGTCGCTATCGTTGGCGAAAAAAGGAGCTTGAAAAGACAAGCTCCTTTTTTCATGTACATTAGGCCGTATCTATTATATGATGGAAGCAGAACGGTCCCAATGAAGGAGGCTTTACCATATGAAACGGGTTCATGTCATTGTCGAAGGACGTGTACAAGGTGTTGGCTTTCGCTATTTCGTCCAGCACGAGGCACTGAAGCGACAGCTGACCGGCTGGGTAAAAAACAATGACGATGGGACGGTGGAAATGGAAGCCCAAGGCCATGAAAGTGCCGTCCAGCTCTTTTTGGATACGATTGAAGCCGGAACGATGTTTGCTAAAGTCTCTCGTATGCACATTGAGCAGCGCGACGTCCGACCGGATGAAAAACAATTTCGCATTATGTACGGCGGCGGGCTTTAACACCAGCGCCATGTTCAGTACAGTTTGTACGATTGGTCACTGACCGCCCAAAGAAGCCACCTTTCCCTGCAGACAAAAGGCAGCCCTGATGGCTGCATGTCCACTTGCTCCCTTTAACTTAAGATGAAAGCAACTTTAGAAGATGGATGATGTTATCAAAAGCTTACTATAGCGGTTTTGATTTTTGGAACACTTAACCATCATCGATGATTGGAACCCGCGATTTTCATCGGCCTTTTAGGCATTCCCCTGTTAAGCCGGACGCAAATGGGAAGTAGCGTAACGAAAACACGTCTCTAAAATGGCACTATTCGCCTGTTCATTTTTCCACTGTGCCTCAAGGCAAAGCGGATGAAACACATCGATGACGGCTTTCGGGTATTCACCGCATATGTCTACACCCAACACTTTTTTATAGAATAGTAGCAGACGCAAGCAAGCGAGCAATCGAGAAAGCGTCATCATTCCTTGATCCCAGTTCGTAACTGCGTCTTCGCGACGAAGCACGTCTTTATCGATGCTTATATACACGCTTCCGGTCGGGATGGCCTTCAGAAGCTCATTCGGCCATTCATCATGATCAGCAAATGGAAAAACAGTGATGTTTGGAGATAAACGGAGATTACGCGGAGAAAATGATGGGCCAACAATCACAACTTTTCGCAGCTGCGCGTACTGAAGCGCATGAGCCACCCACGATCCGCATGAAATGAGGCTGCTTTCGTCCTGTTCAGCGTCCGTATGGTGGTCAAACAGCACAAGCGTAAACGGTTCGCTTATTTCCCTTAACAACAAATACGTGACATAATGGTAGTTGCCGCTCCCGATCAGCACCGCCCCACGGGTTCGCCGCCGGCGTAACCGTCTTTCAATCTCGGCAAGCGCCGCTTCGCTGCAATACAAATTTGTCTCCGGTACGTCAGCGAGATCAATCCACTCGTGTGGAAAACAAAACAGCCGCTTTTGTGGCCGGTACGTACCGTCAAAATTGAGCACAGTGACACCGTTACCTTGAAACCCCATTTCTCCTCACCCTTTCCTTCCGCTGAATCATTATTCAACGCCTCTAAGGTGTGGATGAGTCCAAGATGTAGCCTTTTCTATTATACAATGAGAGACGAAATATTTCCGTTCTTATGCTCTCGTCATGTACAATATATAGAAAGCAACTAAAGGAGGGACCTGCATGCAGCCGATCGACACCACCGCTGTACAAGAGGCACTGAACCGCTTGGCTAACCGCGACATATATATTCATTTAGAAACAACGAACGGAGCATACGCTTCTCATCATAACGAAGGTTTTTTTTCCGCTGGCGCTTACATCCGCAACGCCCTCATCCGCTTCACCCGCGGCAAAATCACCGGTCCAGGTCCATATCGCGTCGGGCTGAAGCTGGACATCGGCTGGGTGTATGCTGAAGGGTTAACCCATTGGGAATGGACGAAAGAAGGACAATTGCTGTTAGCAGGACATGATTATGAAGGGAAACTGGCGGTCGCTCTTGAGCTGAGTGACAAGCCATTTGCCTAAGGAGGGGAGTCCGATGAACGAACAACATGTACTCGTTGTCTTTCCCCACCCGGACGATGAAGCGTTCGGCGTCTCGGGAACAATCGCCCAGTATGTGCAAAGCGGCACACCGGTGACATACGCTTGCTTGACGCTTGGCGAAATGGGAAGAAATATGGGCGTGCCCCCGTTCGCCAATCGTGAAACATTGCCATTGATTCGCAGACAAGAATTAGAGGAAGCATGCCGCGTTCTCGGTATTCACGATTTGCGCTTGCTCGGCTATCGCGACAAAACCGTCGAATTCGAAGATGAAGAAGAACTTGCCGACCGGATTGCAGCCATCGTCGCAGAAACAAACCCGTCGCTTGTCATTACATTTTATCCTGGCTACAGTGTCCACCCCGATCATGATGCATGCGGGGCTGCTGTCATCCGCGCTTTGAAGCGGTGGCCAAAAGAGCAACGGCCGACCGTTTATTGTGTCGCCTTTTCCAAAAACTGCGAACAAGACCTCGGTCAGCCGGATATTGTCCGCGATGTTAGCTCAGTGATTGATACGAAACTCGCCGCCATTCGCGCTCACCGCTCCCAAACGGAAGGGCTGATGCAGGCAGCCTCTAAGCGCGGCGACGCGCTCGCCTGGCTGAAAACAGAGCGGTTTTGGACGTACCGGTGGGACGATTAACAGAAAGGAGCCGTTGAAAAGGTCGCCTTTTTTCAAGAGAGATAGACATTCTCTTACGGAGATGTTCAACGCTTTATACAGTGCTGAAAAGGGTGCTCCGCTGCTTTTAGGACACCCTCTTCTCGTTTGTTTCACGACTGCTAGGAAGCAAGCAAACCGAAGCCATCCACAATGTGTATATCGAGAGGTTCAGCGTTCTCTCCCCTTCTTGCTGCTTCGTTCTTTTTCCTTTGCCAATAAGTGAGAAAATTCCTCGCCCCAACGACCGCTTTGCCGGAACGAATCAGCAGCGAGCGCCTGAAACAGCCGCTTTCGTCCCTCGGGGTCCGCGACTTCGCGCAACACGATATCGCGGGCTTGCTGCAAAAACTCGAGATACGGCCCGTACTCTTCTCCGTATTGATCTTCAAGTTCGCGGCGGATGCGGCGGGCGACCGCTGGGCTTGCTCCTTCGGTCGAAACCGCGATCGTTAATGGGCCGCGGCGGATGACCGCCGGAACATGAAAATCACACCGTTGTGGGGCATCAACGACATTGAGCAGTTGCCCCGGCGCTGCCGCCTGTGCCACTGCCTCGTTCACCTTGTCATCGTTCGTCGCAGCGATGACGAGAAACGCCCCTTCCAAATCACTAGGGGCAAATGTCTTGATACGCCAGACAATCGTTCCCGCTGCTGCTAACGCTTGAAGCTCCGGTTCCGCTTCAGGGGCGACCATCACAACATCTGCTCCTGCCTCTAGCAGTCCTCGGATTTTCCGCGCCGCCACCTTCCCCCCGCCGACAACGACCGCCCGTCGGCCGCGTAAATGGAGAATGACCGGGTATCCCATGACATACCCCTCCCCTCGCGATGAGCCTCGTTCCCTTCCATCAGCCAATTCAATGATAAAAAAAGAAGCCGTGCATGGAACACGGCTTTTCTTTCATTATATCACCCTTCTTTGACTTCTTGAAGACATTTCGCCAACCGCTCGTTTTCCTTTTTCATATGCTCGAGCCATTGTGGAAGCAGTTTTTTCATTGCCTCTTGGTCATTGTTCTCCATGGCCTGTCTTGTTTGCTCGTGAAGCATATGGAGTCGCTGTTTCTCTTCTTTTGTCATCCAATGTTTCTTTTTATGTAACTGTTTCAGTTCTTGCTTAAACTGTTCTTTCGTTATTTTTTTGTTCGCGAGCTGATCGATGAGCCGATCAAGCGCCGCTTCACGCTCTTTTTTCATTTGCTTGTACTTTTCTTTCATTGCCTTCTTTACTTTTTCATCCTCGAACTGTTGGCGCAGCGCTTTCCGTTCGTCGAGTACTTTTTTCCACTCGCCAGCTTGCTCCGGCGTATATGTTTGAACCATTTCCATCCACTTTTGTTCATCAAGCGCTCCGTGCTTCCACATATGCCCGACCGGCAAATGAACGTTGACGGCTTCATGATGACCGGCAGTTACCCATGACGGCATCGCCAGCACAAGAGAAGCAAAAAATGCCATCCATACGCTTTTCACGTTTTTTCACTCCTTTTCTTTTTCGTTTTTTCTTCACGGCAACTTAGACTCGCTTAGTTAACAGTTTCCTCGCGTATGCTGCTACCTCTCCTTTCCCACGATCGTTCCTTCCTATTTTTCCCCGTTTTTTGGTCATCATTGCATAAAAAATAAGGAGGCTCGCAAAAAATCGAACCTCCCTATGTTTATTGAGCGAAAACGTTTAGCGAAATTTTTCCTCAATGCGCCGCCCGTAATCGCGCAGTGCCTTTGAGTTTGTTTGTTGCCGTTTTTTCATTAATTCAGCAAAGCGGAGCTGTTTTTCTGTCCATTTTTTCATCAGTTCTTTCTTTTTCTCGTCATCCTCGCAACAGCGAAGCAAATCTTCAAGCGTCATCAGTTCTTTTCGCAATTCCGTCTCTTCCGTCACATACCCAGCGTTTTTCAGCAATAAATACCCGATCCGTAACTCTTCCGGAATGTGGGAAACATCCTCGAGCTCAAGCGGCTTCCCAAAACCAGGCAACTCGTCAAACTCTCCGTTTTTCATCGCTTCACGAATTTTCTCTTCGGCAATGCGCCAAAACCCATCCATTTTACGTCAGCTCCTGTGCCTGCCGCCTCGCATGCTGTTCAGTTAAAAAACGAACAAATTCGCCATACGGAAGCGGCGGGGAAAAGTAATATCCTTGCGCTTCATCACACCGTTTTCCTTGTAAATAGGCCGCTTCGGTCTCTGTTTCTACTCCTTCGGCTAATACTTTTACACCTATATTATGCCCGAGGCGGATAATGGACGGCAAGATGACATCTTTTTTTCCTTGAATATGCTGGACAAATGAACGGTCAATTTTCAGCCGATCGATCGGCAAATCAGTCAAGTAGCTGAGCGAGCTGTAACCGGTGCCGAAATCGTCCATGCTGATCGTCACGCCGAGCGACTTCAGTTTCGACAAAATATCGAATGCATGCTCTGTATCCATCGTCATTCGCTCTGTAATTTCAAGATCTAAATGGTGCGGCGGCAGCCCGGTGTCAGCGAGCAGGCGGGCGAGCTTATCGACAAACCGTCGGCTTTCAAATTCGTACGGCGACAAATTGACAGAGACAGACAAATGGGGAAACTGATCGATCAGCTGTTTCGTTTGCTGGCAGGCGGTGCGAATCACCCATTCGTTGATTCGAATAATCATTCCTGTTTGTTCAGCGATTGGAATAAATAGGGATGGCGGAATGAATCCTTTTTCCGGGTGGCGCCAACGAATAAGCGCTTCCATACCAATGACTTGTCGATCATAAAGCCGAATCTGCGGCTGGTAGTACAGCTCGAACTCTTCCCTTTCAAGCGCACGCCGTAAATCACGTTCCATGGCCATCTTTTCATGCAGCCGGTCAGCCATCGGTTCGTTGAAAAAGAGAAAATCACTCACCACTTTTTCCCTCGCCTCATAGCGAGCAATATCTGCCTTGCGGATTAACGTTTTTGTCTCCTCTCCATCCTTTGGATAGACGCTGATGCCAACGTTTACAGTCACATATAATTCAAGGCCGTTAACAGCAATCGGTTCGTCTGCAACTTCAATCAACCGTTTTGCAGCTTCCTCTGCTTTTTCATTTGAGCTATCTGGCAGCACAGCGATAAATTCATTCCCGCTCCAACGTCCGACCGTTATTCCTTCTTGCTCACTCCAACGACGTGCCAAATGGAGCAACACTTCATCTCCAACGGCATAGCCGTAAAAATCGTTAATCGTCTTAATGCTAGTCACCTCTAAAAGCATAACTGCTGCTTCTCGATGAAATCTTTTTGCATCAGCAAGACGGCGCTCCACTACCTTATACATCGCCTCTTTGTTCGCCAGCCCGGTCAATTCGTCATGGCTGACGATATCGTGCATAGGCTCTTCGTTTTGTTTTTGCGCCGTTAAATCGCGGACGGCGACGACCGTTACTTTTTGCCCTTCATCATCGTAGCAATGCTGAACGATTTCCGCCGGAAACACCGCTCCATCTTTTCGGCGCAGCTCGATTTCAAATCGCTCCACCCCGTTGTTCGAACAACTCGGCCTCATTGATCCGTCGACAACTACATCATTGATTGGCAAGTGAACGAGTTCGCTTTCCCTATAACCAAGCAGACGGCATGCCGCTTCGTTGACCTCGACAATTTTCCCGGAGGCACACACGATGACTCCTTCCATCGTCATTTCTGCCAACTGCCGCAATCGCTGCTCGTTCGCCGCTAGCGTTTTTTTATGGGCGGCCAACACCTTCCGTCCTATTTGTCGATGCAGCACCAACAAATAAATGGAGACGGCAATGAAATAAATCATCATCATGATTGCTGCTGCCTTTTGCCGCTCTTTTTTCAAGCGCCGCTCATATACCTTCGCATCATAATCGATGCCGACGACTGCGTTTACTGTCCCGTCAAGCCCATGAATCGGCATAAATGTGCTGATGCTTTTCCCGGATCCGTCCGCCCTCGGATGCTTTTCCATTGCAAATCGGCCGCGAAACGCTTCCTCTATTTCTGCAAAAGCATGACGGTAAATCGTCCCGGGCGGAACAGCCTGCTCATGTTTTCCGTCGATGCGGCCGCTCCGGCTGCCATCGACCGCTGGAGCCACAACAACATACAACTCGCCGTGCTCGTTCTTTTTTAACGTATATACACTACGCACGAGGCCGTGTTGCTGCCATCGTCCAAGTGCAGCTAGGATCGAATGATACACAGGCAGACGATCCGCGTTTTCATCAAGCTGCTCATGTCCCCTGGCGGCCAAATCACTGGCAATCATGCCGGCGATTTGCTTCGCGCTTTCCTTGTATTCACCATATTCGCGGTTCTCCGCTTCATCAATCCAGGCTATTCCGCCGCCTAAAAGAAAGAGTGAACATATAAAGAAGGCGGCAGTCAGCTTCGGTGCTGCGCTCCATGGTGACAATGCCCCGTGCTGCTTTGCCATCCGATGGGCATACATATAAACAGCACTAGCTGTCAAGAGAACTCCTAATATGTATACAAGATATTCGAATTTATTCGACATCAATCATCACCGTCATAGATTTTTCGACGCGCTTCTTTCATTATAAAGTTAGTTCTCCCAACTCGCTTCCCTCCGCCGTTCCTATTCGTTCGACAACTTCCGACATACACTCAAGCTTACCATAGGACTATAGAACCAAAAAAATATGGATATATAAGCACCATATCTCGAAAAGAACACAGAAAAAAGATTAACATAAACCATTATTACTAGGTCTTATGTTTGTAATCTCATTGTAACATTATTTAATTCAACTGTAAAAAACAAGACTGTTTTCCTCTGTTATACTATAGTCAAATGATGTCGAATCGAAAGAGATCTTGTCGGGGGTTTAGGGAAAATGAAAAAATGGCTTACTCTTTTGTCTCTGTCTATGATTGTCCTATTTTCCTCCTTGTTTGTAAACGTTTCTGACACCAGTGCAGCAGCTAATAAAACACGCCTGATCGCTGAAGCCAAAAAGCTCATCGGCACTCCTTATCGGTATGGCGGCACAACACCAAAAGGATTCGATTGCTCCGGGTTTGTTTATTACACACATAAAAAAGTGGGCGTTACTTTGCCCCGTTCTTCCAAAGAAATGTATAAAAAAGGTAAGTATGTACATAAGTCGAATTTAAAACCGGGAGATTTAGTGTTCTTTAACACTTCGAAACGAACAAAAGGCGTTTCCCATGTTGCGATTTACATTGGAAACAACCGAGTCATCCATGCCGTTTCGCGCGGTGTTAAAATTGATAATTTAAACAGCTCCTACTGGAAAACGAAATATGTCGGAGCTAAACGGTTGTAATGGTTTCAGTGAACGAAGAGCTCTCTGTCCTATTAGGCTCGCCTAATAGGCAGGGAGTTTTATTATGGCCAAAAAAAGCGGCTCTCCACAATCGGAGAGCCCAATATATATTCATAGGGGATCGGGGGAATACTTGGAAAACGTTACGCTATTATTCATTTCCTCCCTTTTCGTTTTTTATACATGAAAATAAAAATTTTTTTGCATTCCTTTCCCTATCGTCTGATAAGTGAAGTGAATTCATCCAAAAACAGAGACCGGCTAATTCACGAACCTTGCATGTGCCCGCAACGATGCTTTTCGAAGAATCATAAATATGCCACATAAGCAATTCTCTTGTATGCATCTAACATAACCGTCATAAATCAACGACATATGTCGAATGTTTATAGATGATGATTTGTTGTCCGTTCATCGATTTTTGATAAAGGCAGGTGTTTTCATTGTTCGCTTCCTCAGAGCTGGGCATCGATTTAGGGACAATGAATGTCCGGCTGTTTAGTCAAACGAAGGGGCTTCTTTTTGACGAACCGGCAGCGATCGCCTATAACCGTCAAGCGGACAAGCTGATGGCGATCGGCCAAAAAGCAAAGCAAATGATCGGCAAAGCTCCGGCTCATGTCGAGGTCACCTATCCACTGCGAAATGGCGTTATCGCTGATTTTGACCAAGCAAAAGCGTTGTTGCAACAAGTCTTCAAACAATCCAGCAGACAGCTCGGCCTCTCCTTCAAAAAACCGAGCATCGTTATGAGCGTTCCGTTTCACGCCACCTCCGTCGAACGCCGCTCTTTTTATGAAATCGCCAAACATTGTGGAGCGAAGCATATTCATTTCATCGAAGAGCCAGTCGCAGCGGCTATTGGAGCTGATTTGCCGGTGGGCGAACCTGTCGCCAACGTCATCGTACATTTAGGAGCCGGCAAAACGGAAGCTGCGATTATCTCGTTTGGCGGCGTTGTTGCTTGTCAGTCGCTTCGTATCGGCGGCAACCAGCTTGACGAAGACATTATGCAATATGTTCGCCAACGCTACAATTTGTTAATTGGCGAACAAACAGCTGAACAAGTGAAAATCGAAATTGGCAGTGCTCCGGGAACTAGCTTGACGCAACCGATGACCATTCACGGCCGTGATTTTGTTACTGGATTTCTTAAAGCCGTTTCCCTTGATCCGGCTGAAGTACAACAGGCCATCAAAGAATCGCTTCTGCAAATTGCCGAAGCCATTCGTTCTGTCCTTGAAGAGTGCCCGGCCGAACTAAGCGGCGATATTATCGACCGCGGCATTGTTCTCACTGGAGGAGGAGCCTTGCTTCACGGCATTGAGCAATGGCTAAGTGCTACACTGCACGTGCCGGTGCATGTGGCGCCAAACCCAGCTGAGGCGGTCGCCATCGGCACCGGAAAAGCGTTGCAGGCGATACCGAAACGGCTCAGCACAGCGCTGTAACGAGCTAGGCTCCCTCTAGCCATCGACAAAAAACAAATGGTCGACCACTTGTACGGATGGATACTTTACCATTCATCATGAAAACCCCCGCCATGGACGCGGGGGTTTTCATTTTCATATGAATGAACAGTTGCCTTCGTGCTTTCGTCGCGTTGGAGCCGCCGATCCACACGGAAAGGTTTACACCGACCTCGCATTACGACGTTTGCCGGATGCGTTCTTCCTCTCTTACTGCTTGTGCTCCTTCAGCCGCCTCAAGCAACAAATCCACAATATGGACCGCACGGACGCTTTCTGTCAACCCGGCTCGCTCGATGCCAAGCTTCATTTGCAGCAAACACCCTGGATTCGCGGTGACGATCGTCGTGGCTTTCGTTTGTTTCGCCATTTCCATTTTATAATCTAAAATTTGCATCGACATTTCTGGCTCAACGAGATTGTAAATGCCGGCCGAACCACAGCAGCGATCGGCATCTTTCATTTCACGAAACTCAGCCCCTTCAATCGCTCGCAGCAGGCGGCGCGGAGCTGATGCTGTTTTCATCACGTTTCGCAAATGGCACGAATCTTGGTAGGTGATCGTTTGCGGCGCAACGCGAAGCGGCAGTTGATGAAACTCGAGTTCGACAAGCACTTCAGAGACATCTTTGATCTTCGCGGCAAACGCCGCCGCCCGATCGCACCATTCTGGATCGTCCTTCAGCAAGTGATCGTATTCAAGCAAAAACGCACCACAACCGCCTGCGTTCGTCACAATATAGTCGACGTCCAACTGTTCAAAAGCAGCAATATTTCGTTTCGCTAACTCTTTCGCCATCTCTTTTTCCCCCCCATGACCGTGCAACGCTCCACAGCAACCTTGAGATGGCGGAATGATGACTTCACAGCCGGCGAGCTGCAATAGACGCATCGTCGCATCGTTTGTTGTCATAAACATCGTATCCATCAAACAGCCGGTGAAAAAAGCGACTCGTTTTTTTGCTGGCTCATCCGGATTCAGGCGATGTGGCCGATTTTTCATCTCTTTTGCCGTCGGCACGTCCGGCAGCACGCGCTCCATTTGCCGGAACGATGCCGGCAACAGGCGAAGCAGACCAGTTTTGCGGACAATTGCCCGCAAGCCGGAACGCTGATACCAACCGAGAAATGCGGTCGCCTTTCGCATTCGCTCTTGATATGGAAACAGCCCGGCAAATACAAGCTTGCGCACAAGACGGACGTGAAGCGGCATTCGCTTGTGCTGCGCGATAATATTGCGCGCCTCTTCAAGCAAATGGCCATAGCGGACGCCAGACGGACAAACTTGTTCACATGCCCGGCAGCCTAAACATAAGCTAAGCGACCGCTCGACTTCCTCATCCGGCTCGATCAGCCCATCCACAACTGCTTTCATTAAGGCGATCCGGCCGCGCGGCGACTGGGTTTCTTGCTGTCCGGATTCAATGTATGTTGGACACGACGGCAAACAAAAACCACAGCGCATGCAGTTCATTAATTCATCCTCATCCATCCGTTCTTGAAACGCTTTTTGAATGTGCGCTTGTTCTGTCTTCGTTGTCATCGTGTCACCACCACCCGTTTTCTCGTGCTTTTAGCGAACACTTTGCCTGGATTCATAATGTTGTTCGGGTCGAGCGCCTGTTTGATCGCTTTCATGGCAGCAATGCCAGCCGGTCCAAGCTTCCATTCCAGATACGGTGCTTTCATCGCTCCGACACCGTGTTCACCAGTGATCGTTCCTCCTAATTCAATCGCTTTGGCGAAAATTTCTTCAAACGCTTTTTCTACCCGCTCCATTTCCTCGCGGTTGCGGGCATCGGTCGGACAGGTTGGATGCAAGTTGCCATCGCCAGCATGTCCGAACGTACAAATTTTGAGTTGATATTTCGCTGCGATCTCATTGATGGCTTTCACCATTTTTGCAATTTCCGAACGTGGCACGGTCGCATCTTCTAAAATCGTCGTCGGTTTCAAGCGAGCCAGTGCCGATAACGCCGCTCGTCTCGCTGTCCGCAGCGCCTCAGCCTCTTCCTCTGAGCGGGCAAGTTCAACAGACACAGCTTGCTCTGAGCGGCAAATATCAGCCATCTTTTTCATATCGCGTTCCACGACTTCTTTTGGCCCATCCTGTTCAATGAGCAAAACGGCTTTCACATCGGTCGGCAAACCGATGCGAGCGTAGTCCTCAACAACTTCCAACGTCGGTTGGTCTAAAAACTCAAGCGTTGCGGGGATGATTTGATTGGCAATGATTTTCGATACAGAACGGGCAGCTGCCTCTAAATCTTGGTAAAGAGCAAGCATCGTCTGTTTCGTCTCTGGCATGGGGATCAGTTTCAACGTTGCTTCGGTAACAATGCCAAGCGTCCCTTCCGCTCCGACAAGCAGACGAGTTAAGTCATAGCCAGCCACATCTTTTGCCAGCTTGCCGCCCGTGCGGATGACATCGCCATTTGCCAAGACGACTTCTAATCCGAGTACATAATCGCGTGTCACTCCATATTTGAGACCTCGCAAGCCGCCGGAATTTTCACTAATGTTGCCGCCGATCGTCGAGATTTTCATCGACCCGGGATCTGGTGGATAAAACAACCCTTTTTCCTCAACGGCTCTCATGAGGTCGAGCGTGATCACCCCTGGTTGAACAGTCGCCGTCAAGTTTTCTTCATCAATTTCTAAAATGCGGTTCATATGTTTAAACAGCAGGACGATACCGCCTTCAACTGGACATGTACCCGCACAAAGGTTCGTTCCCGATCCACGCGGTACGATCGGAATTCGATATTCATTGCAAATTTTCGCAATTTCCGCCACCTCTTGTGTATTTCGGGGTGCAACAACTGCATCGGGAAGCGATTGGAACTGTGGCGTCGCATCGTAGGAATAAACGAGCCGCCCAGCCTTCGTATCATCGTAATTTTCCGCTCCGACAATTTGAATCAACCGTTTTTTCGCTTCGTTTGGAATCAACTGTCTCACCTCTTCCAAAGTGGTTGATGCTCATGGACAGCGGAAAAGGGGCCGGGCTTGGCGCCTCTTGCCCACCTTCGCCAAGCCTCGTCCCCCTCCGTTACCGTTATGGAATCATCCATGACAATACCGTCGATTGCAAGTAAACAATAATGCCAATCAAGATGATTAAGAATAAGCTATGTTTGACTGTGAAGCGGAATAAGTCGGATTCTTTGCCAGTCAAGCCAACGGCTGCACAGGCAACAGCGATCGACTGCGGCGAAATCATTTTCCCGACGACCCCGCCGGACGAGTTGGCTGCCAACGCCAGTACGGGTTCCATGCCAATCGATGTCGCCGTCACTTTTTGCAAGTTGCCGAACAATAAGTTCGACGACGTATCGGAACCGGTAATAAACACGCCTAGCCAACCTAAAAATGGTGAGAAGAAAGGAAAGAGCGGACCTGTTTTCGCCAGCGCCATCCCAAGTGTCGTACTCATGCCCGATGAGTTGGCAATATAGGCAAAGCCAACGACCGAAGCGATGGTGACAATCGGATATTTCAGCTCACTCAGCGTTTCCACAAACGTTTGCGCCCAGTCTTTCCACGAAATGTTAACAATAAACTTCGTCACAACCGCCGCCAGCAAAATAGCCGTTCCCGCTGCACCGAGCAACTCCAGCTTATACACAGCGGCAATTGGTTGGCCATTCGCATCTAAAATTTGGTTGTTCAAGCCCGGTACCGGCGGCGCAAATGTCAAATGCGAGCCGATGATGTTGACAAACTTCAGCAAGCTGTTTGTCCCTTCATAATGACCGGTAAGAGCCGCCTTCACTTGCGGAATGCCCCAAAGCGAGATCAACGCCGTCAGCACGAGAAACGGCGACCACGCCCGGAACACCTCTCCGCTGCTGTGCGTCGCACGAGCCACTTGGCCGGCGACCGCTACCTCCGATTCCGTCGCAAAGCGGAATGTGCTTCGCGGCTTCCAATATTTCAAAAAAACAGCCAACGCGACGATCGAAACGAGCGAAGACAAAATGTCCGGCAGCTCCGGCCCTAAAAAGTTTGACGATAAGTATTGCGTCAACGCAAACGAAACACCAGAAACGATAATCGCTGGCAACACCTCAATGGTTCTTTTCCATCCCGCCATAATCAGTACAAGGTAGAACGGAATGAACACCGATAAAAACGGGAGCTGTCGCCCAACCATTTTCGAAATTTCCATCGCCGGCACGCCGGTCGGCCCTTCCATCGAGATGATCGGAATCCCGACCGCCCCGAACGCGACCGGTGCCGTATTGGCAATCAAACAGATGCCCGCAGCGTAAAGCGGATTAAACCCTAACCCGGCAAGAAGTGCTGCCGAAATCGCTACCGGTGCACCAAACCCGGCTGCCCCTTCCAAAAATGCTCCAAACGAAAAAGCGATGAGCAACGCCTGCAGTCGTCGGTCTTCGGTAAGCGAAACGACGGAGTTACGAATAATGTCAAAATGGCCGGTTTTCACTGTCAGCTTATATAAAAAGACAGACGTAATGATGATCCAACCGATCGGCAACAATCCGTACACCGCGCCTTGCGTCACCGACATGACTGCCTTTCCAGCCGGCATTCTGTAAGCGATTACAGCCAGAACAACTGCAAGCAGCAACGTCGTCAGCCCTGCAACATGCCCTTTCATCCGTTTGACAGCCAACGCCCAAAAGAAATACAAAATCGGAATGAGTGCGACAATGGCCGACAACCATAACTGGTCAGCAATCGGTGTAAAATCTTGCTTCCACTGCATGCGGTTTTCCCCTCCCCTTTGCGACTGGCTTAACGACGTTTATCAATGATCGGCCTCTCATCTTTTTATTTCACTCTTCCAGTCATCAGATGACCAGATAAGAAACGTCGTCTGTCTCAAATTATAAAAGCGTTTTCTTTAAAAGACAATAGTTGTTTTTAAATTTTTTGAACTTTCTATTCGTTGTGCTCTTCTGCTAGCAACAAATAGCGCTTGTCTCTTACCATGATGCTATATCATAATAGACAGTGCAGAATATGTCTTCCCTACAATCGGGAATCTACTTTATCGTATTGAGGTGGATCCATTGATGTTTAAGCAGATTAAAACAAAAAAAATTTATGAAGAAGTGGCCGAAGCTATTTTCGACATGATTAAAAACGGCGTGCTAAAGCCTGGCGATAAACTCGATTCCGTCCAACAGCTGGCCGAACAGTTTCAAGTCGGACGGGCCGCCATTCGCGAGGCACTCACTGCTTTGAAAGCGATGGGGCTAATCGAACTCAAACAAGGAGAAGGAACGTACGTACGTGAGTTCGATCCGACAATGATGACGTTTCCGTTATCGATTGCCGTCTTAATGAACAAGGAAGATATTTGGCATTTGCTTGAAGTACGCAAGCTTCTTGAGGCAGGCGCCGCCTCGCTCGCTGCTACGAAGCGGACAGACCGTGATCTTAAAGCGATGATGGAAGCCCTTCGGCAAATGAAAGAAGGGATTGGCAGCGATGAGCTTGGCGAGAAAGCAGATTTCGCATTCCATATGGCCATTGCGGCCGCGTCACAAAATCCGATGCTCACAAGCATCATGAACAGCGTATCGGGCATGATCGTCGAAACGATGCGAGAAACGCGCCGCATTTGGCTGTTTTCGAAACAAACGACGACCGAAAAGCTACTTGCTGAACACCAAGCCATTTTCGAAGCCATTCGCGAACAAAATCCAGACGAAGCTCGGACGCGCATGCTTGAGCATTTGACTAATGTCGAAAACGTGTTGTATCGCTACATTCGCACTCAGCAGTCAAACTGAGTGCATTTTTTACAAAAAAGAACTACAAATCTGAAAAAATCATTTATAATAGACATATAGTCATCAGATGACCTGTTCACTCTGCTAGATAAAATAGGAGGGAGAGTAAGTGAAAGTATCGTTATTCGTCACATGCCTCATTGATCTTTTTTATACGAATGTCGGCAAGGCGACCGTCGAACTGCTTGAACGGCTCGGTTGTGAGATTGACTTTCCGGAGGCGCAAACGTGCTGTGGGCAGCCGGCGTATAACAGCGGCTATATCAAAGATGCAAAAGAAGCGATGAAACAAATGATGCGTGCGTTCGCCGATGCGGACTACGTCGTCACCCCGTCCGGTTCGTGTGCAGCAATGTTAAAAGAATATCCACACATCTTCCGTGGTGATCCGGAATGGGAAGAGGAAGCAAAGCGCCTAGCGGCGAAAACATACGAGCTGACGCAATTTCTCGTCAACGTGTTGAGAGTTGAAGATGTCGGTGCCTCACTTCCTGGGCGGGCGACATACCATACGTCTTGTCATATGACGCGGCTCCTTGGCGAAAAAGAAGCCCCACTCCGCCTGTTAGAACATGTCAAAGGACTTGAACTTGTTCCGCTGCCTAACGCTCATCAATGCTGTGGATTCGGCGGCACCTTTTCCGTTAAAATGGGTCCGATTTCTGAACAAATGGTTGATGAAAAAATCGAGCATATCGAAGAAGTGAAGGCCGACTACTTAATCGGCGCCGACTGCGGCTGTTTAATGAACATCGGGGGACGCATCGGACGGGTCGGCAAACCGATTCGCGTCATGCATATCGCCGAAGTATTAAATCATCGCAACTAAAAAAGGGGGGGAACGAAGATGCCAATGAAAATCGAAAACGGGCCGTTTTGGAAACGGGTCGAAGAAAATTTACAAAATGACTTTATGCGCGGGGCAGTCGCTGGCATGCAAGACCGCGGCTATGTGCGGCGGCTTGGCGTCATCGAAGAACTCGGCCATTGGGAGGAGTGGCGCTCGCTCGCTGAACAAATTCGAAAGCATACTCTCGAAAACTTGGACTATTATTTAATGCAGCTCAGTGAAAACGTTGCCAAACGGGGCGGGCATGTCTTTTTCGCCCAGACAGCCGAAGAGGCGAACGATTACATCCGACGCATCGCTTTGGAAAAACAAGCGAAAAAAATTGTCAAATCAAAATCGATGGTGACCGAAGAAATCAACTTAAACCCGGTGCTTGAAGCCATCGGCTGTGACGTCGTCGAAACAGATCTCGGTGAGTACATTTTACAAATTGACGACCATGACCCACCGTCACATATCGTCGGCCCGGCGCTTCATAAAAACAAAGAGCAAATTCGTGACGTCTTCCACCGCAAGCTCGGCTACAATAAGTCGTCCGATCCAGTTGAACTTGCGCGTCATGCTCGTGAAACGCTGCGGCGCGACTATTTAACCGCTGACATCGGCATCACCGGCTGCAACTTCGCCATCGCCGAATCGGGCTCGATCACGCTCGTCACAAACGAAGGCAACGCTGATTTGGTGACGTCTTTGCCCAAAACACAAATCACAGTGATGGGAATGGAGCGGATCGTTCCGACATTCAAGGAAATGGAAGTACTCGTCAGCATGTTGACGCGCAGCGCCGTCGGGCAAAAATTGACAAGCTACATCACTGTCCTCACCGGTCCACGCGAGCAAGGCGACGCCGACGGACCTGAAGAGTTCCATCTTGTCATCGTTGACAACGGACGCTCATCGATCTTAGGTACGGAGTTTCAGCCGGTGCTGCAATGCATCCGTTGCGCCGCCTGTGTCAACGTCTGTCCAGTATACCGCCATATTGGTGGCCATTCATACGGCTCGATTTACTCCGGCCCGATCGGCGCGGTCTTGTCACCACTTTTAGGGGGGTATGACGACTACAAAGAGCTTCCATACGCGTCCTCCCTTTGCGCCGCCTGTACGGAAGTGTGCCCGGTGAAAATTCCACTTCATGAACTGTTGATCAAACATCGCCAAATCATCGTCGAGAGGGAAGGAAAAGCGCCGGTCGCAGAAAAATTGGCAATGAAGGCGTTTCGCCTCGGAACCGCTTCACCGTCATTGTACCGTTTCGGCACGAAATTGGCGCCAAGCGCCTTCGCCCCGTTTGCTGAAGACGGGCGTATCACGAAAGGCCCCGGCCCGCTGAAAGCATGGACGGAAAGCCGCGTGTTTCCCGCACCGAACAACGAACGATTCCGTGACTGGTTCCGCAATCGTCAAAAAGGAGGAAATCCATCATGACGCGTGGTACGATTCAAAACCGTGACGCGTTTTTACAAAATATCGCCAAACGCCTTGGGAGAAGCCCGCGCCTGTCCGGCGTCTCCCAACCACAATGGGATTATGCGCCGCAATGGACAGTGTTCGCCGGCTATAGCCAGGACGACTTATTGTCAGCACTCCGTGAACAGTGCAAACTGATTCATACGGATTATATCGAGACGACAAGCAGCGAACTGGCCGGTGCACTCAAACAACAAGTGGCGGCCTATGGTGGCGGTCCAGTCATCGTTCCCGATGACCCGCGCTTTGCCGAGTACGGGCTATCCGCCTTGCTTCACGACGAATGGCCAGCCGAACAAACCGCCGTTCACGTTTGGAATTCGTCGCTTGGGCGCCAAAATATTGATGCGGCTGAACAGGCAAACGTCGGCATCGCTTTTAGCGAAATCACCCTCGCCGAATCGGGGACGGTCGTGTTGTTTTCCCGTAATGAGCAAGGACGGACCATTCACTTTTTGCCAAAGACGTATATCGCCATCGTTCCAAAAAGCTCTGTCGTGCCGCGCATGACGCAAGCTGCAGCCTACATTCACGAGCAAATCGAAAAAGGCGCCGTCGTTCCATCATGCATCAACTTCATCACCGGCCCGAGCAATTCAGCCGACATTGAAATGAACTTGGTCGTTGGCGTCCACGGGCCAATGAAAGCGGCGTATATCGTCGTCACCGACCGTTGACCAAAACGAAACGGTGCCCCTTTTGAATCGGGCACCGTTCTTTCCTTCAATATTGTCGGCTGACATCGACCACATTGTTAAGCGGTGTACCCGCTTCGATGCAACGAAGCGTGTCTAAAATGCTGCGGACAGCATCTTCGGTCGATGTAAGCGCCGCGATATGAGGCGTGATGAGGACGTTCGGATGCTCCCATAGCGGCGAATGCGGTGGCAGCGGCTCTTCTTCGAACACATCGAGCACAGCGAGACGGATATTTCGGTTCTCCAACGCGCCGACAAGCGCCGTTTCATCGACCGTCGCCCCACGCCCGACATTGATAAAGCCCGCATTGTGGAGACGGGAAAAAAACGTTTCGTCAAAGAGGTGATGTGTTTCCGCTGTTAGCGGAAGCGCGGCGATCACCCAATCCGCCACCGCCAGCGCTTCCTCGGCCTCCTCAGGACGATAAACGGCAGAGAACGGCGCTGACGCTTTCCCGCTTTGCGAGATACCAATGGGAGAAACGCCAAACAGCCGCAGCGTTTCGGCAATGCGCCGGCCGATTTCTCCCGTCCCGTAAATGACGATCCGCTGTTCACCGAGCCGCTTCGGTGCGATCGGCTTCCATTGCCGCTGCTCTTGATACCACGCATAAACGTCATGGCATTGAGCATCACGCAGCAAGTAGCTGAGGCAATATTCCGCGATCTGCTCCCCAAACGTGCCGATTGTCCTTGTCAACAGGACGTTTCGATTCCACTCGCGCCCCCATAAAAACGCATCGACCCCGGCGCCGAGTGAATGCACCCAACGTAAATTGGCCAGCGAAAACGGCCCGGCCGGCTGAAAGCCAATGTACGCATCCGCCCAGACAAAATCATCTGCTTTCAGCTCCTCCTCGGCCACAAAACGATACTCCTTATCCGGCCGCTTGTCCGGAAGAAGGGCAGCGAGTTCATCATAAAGCCGTCCTGTCACGAGAATGCGTCGGATGTCCATCGCTTCCCACCACCTCTTGCGCTACGAAGAAAACATGTTTGCTTAAATGAGCGTCCCCTCTTCACGCTCTGCCTTTTTATTCGCAATGTAACCGGCAGCCAAAACAAAAATCGTCACGCCGGCCGCAACAGCATAAACGAACGGACCGTGCGAAAGATGGAGAAGGTGAAGCACTCCTTCATCCTCCACCATCATCTTTCCGGCCGTCCATGCCAAAATGCCTGACCCAACGTAAGCAATCCACCGGTGTTTTTCCATCACCCGGACGATCGCTTTAGAACCAAAAATCATAATGGGGATGCTGATAGCTACCCCGAGCGCGAGCATGCCAATGTGCCCTTCAGCCGCCCCAGCGACAGCGACAACATTGTCTAGGCTCATCACCGCATCGGCGATAATAATGGTCATGATTGCTTTCAACAATCGATCTGACGCTTGGACATTCGCCTCCTCTTCCCGCTCCACGAGCACTTTATAGGCAATCCATACGAGCAGCACCCCGCCAATGAAGTGAACGAATGGGATGTTGAGCAAAAAGACAATGATGGCCGCAAACAAAATGCGCAGCAACACCGCCCCTGCCGTTCCCCAAATGATCGCCTTGTTCCGTTGGTCTTTCGGCAGCCGGCGCGTCGCCATTGCAATGACGACCGCATTATCCCCCGACAAAATAATATCAATCGCAATAATCTTCCATAACGCCAATAATGCCGCGGCAGAAATTGTCAATGGTCTGTCCACCCTTTCCCCTTTCTTTCTTTTTCATCTTACCGCAAATCGGTGAAAGGGACAACCGTACAATATGCCATGCTACGAGCGGGGGCAAGACATTGCAGCTTTTTTCGGTTCACCAACTTCGAGGAATAGGATGGCTTGGCCGATACATCCTCAAAAAAATGGCAACAGCTCCAGGGGTAGCTGTTTGCCAAGAAAGCGAGAAAAGTTGATTCAAAGTGACAAAGATATATGCACTGCCAGCCTTCTATCATTTTCACTGGCTTGGCGGTGCTAGACCATCAAATCAAACTTTTCGAACCGTAAAAAACTTACGCAGCAGCCACGGCCCTGGGGCAAATCCAAGTGTGAGCTGCCATGCTCCAACGCCGGCAAGTTGAAATTGCCGAGCCAACTTCATTTTCTGTCCCATGCTTCGAACATCTTCAAACCATACTTCGTGAACGTTTCCGAGTGCATCGGTATACCGGAAAAATGGGGATTCATCCGCCAATGAATACTGAATAGGGGATTGATAGCGCATGGCCGTAAGCAGTGCTTCCTGGTTGGAACGCGCTGTAGCGAGCATTCCAGGCTGATACGGGATGATCCAGTCATATCCGTACAGCGGGAGCCCTAGCAAAATTTTTTGGCGGGGGACACGCTCAACAGCAAACTGCAACGTCGCCCTCACCCCACCAATCGGTGCCACCGGGCCAGGCTCGCTTGCCGAATGGTGCCAATCGTATGCCATAATAAACATATAATCAACAACCGTGCCAATGCCGCCATAATCGTACCCCTTTAGCCATGGAATGTCTTCGCTTGTTTTCGCTGGAACAGCGATCGTTACGACGTATCCAGCCGGCTTGAGCCGATCGCGCAGCTGGCGCAGAAAACCAGTGAACAAATCGCGGTCTTCGCCACGAATTTGCTCAAAATCAATATTGACCCCACCATATCCTTTTCGCGACACTAAATAAAAAATGTTTTCAACGAGGTTCGCCCTAGCCTCTCGATTGTTCAACACTTGGCTGACAAGCGTTGGGCTGAACCCCTCCGGCGTTAAATTCGTGATGGCAACAAGCGGCGTCACCCGGTTTCGCCATGCTTCCTCAACAGCAGCCGCATCATTCAATTCATTCACTATATCGCCGCTTGGGGCAAAGTGATATTCAAAAAGGGTGATATACGATGAATACGGAGCAAAATCACGAATAATCGCCCTGTCGGCACTCGGTTCGCGAACGACGTAGTAGCCGAACGTCGTCGCCTGATACCATGAGATATCGGGAATGACGATTTTCATTCCTGGGCGCAGGGCATTTGGATTGACATTAGGATTGGCCGCACGCAATTGTTCAAGCGTGACAAACGACCGCCGGGCAATGGCTGTCAGCGTGTCCCCTGGTTGCACCGTATAGGTGTAAAGTGGGATGAGCAACGCCTGGCCAGGGACGATGTTCGGTTCCACCATCCCGTTGACAAGACGAAGATCTTCCAATGAATAACCGTACCGGCGGCCGATGGAAAACAGCGTATCCCCCGGCTGGACTGTATGAGTAAACATTTTGTATCGCCTCCATTATGACTAGATGCGAAAAATGGCTGACGATATTACTATATGCTCCAAACCGGAGGACGTATGTTGTCCTATGACTTGTTTTACACGCTCGCTCCGCCGGCCAAACGGTCTCTTATCGCCTGCTGCTTCAACCAAGCATCCACCGCTTCAATATCACGGGAAAACACGCGATCCGCCACAATGGAAGGAACAATGCGGCGCGCCTGATGGTAAAGCTGACTTGTTGACGGTGCCAGCTGATCAATGCCGCGCTCCTCTACCGCCTGTAAAGCGCAAATGAGCTCGATGGCCAATACTTTTCTCACATTCTGCACGATCAGATACGCATGACGGGCAGCAGTCGTTCCCATGCTGACATGGTCTTCTTGGTTGGCCGATGACGGGATGGAATCAACGCTTGCTGGATGGGCCAGCGTCTTGTTTTCTGATACGAGCGAAGCGGCAACGTACTGCATGATCATCGCCCCCGACTGTAGGCCTGGCTCTGGGCTTAAAAACGGCGGCAAGCCTTCGCTAAGCTGCGGATTGACAAGCCGCTCAATACGCCGCTCGCTCATATTGGCCAGTTCCGCCACCGCGATTTTTAACAAATCCATGGCGATCGCAACAGGTTGGCCGTGAAAATTGCCGCCCGAGAGCACGGCTCCGTCCGCAAAAATAAGCGGATTGTCCGTAGCAGCGTTCATTTCGATTTCAAGTGTTTCCTTTACATAGCGAAGCGCTCTGAGCGATGCTCCATGCACTTGCGGAATGCAACGGATCGAGTACGCATCTTGCACGCGCCGCTCTCCTTGCCTTGTGATAAGCTGACTGCCATCTAGATAGCGACGCAGCCGCTCGGCCACCTCCGCCTGCTCTAAAAATCCACGGGCTTCGTGGATGCGGGCATCAAACGCATCGATCACGCCATAAAGCGCCTCGATTGTTAACGCGGCGATCCACTCGCTGTCGTAAGCAAGCTGTTCCGCCTCAAGATAAGCGATCACCCCCATAGCTGTCATCGCCTGCGTACCGTTAATAAGCGCCAACCCCTCCTTCTCTTTCAGAGAGAGCGGAGGAATTCCCGCTTGCGAAAGCGCTTGGATGGCAGGCATCCGCTGCCCTTGGTACATCACCTCC
The DNA here is from genome assembly GCF_014679705.1 of Geobacillus sp. 47C-IIb. Classification (NCBI taxonomy): domain Bacteria; kingdom Bacillati; phylum Bacillota; class Bacilli; order Caryophanales; family Anoxybacillaceae; genus Geobacillus; species Geobacillus sp. 47C-IIb. The sequence goes on along the minus strand of NZ_CP061473.1, from coordinate 2,376,774 downwards.
CCTTCACCGACAAGCGCCAACGCCAAATGGGCAAGCGGCGCTAAATCGCCGCTGGCGCCGAGGGAACCTTGCTGCGGAACAATCGGATGGATACCGGAATTAAGAAACGCGAGCAGCCGCTCAATCACCACCGGCCTTATGCCGGAATATCCCTTTAATAAAGCATTCGCCCGTAAAAGAAGCATCGCCCGCACCACTTCCTCGGCAAACGGCTCACCAACTGCGCAAGCGTGCGATCGGAGAAGATTGATTTGCAACTGCTCAAGATCACTTCCATCAATGCGCACATCGGCAAGTTTGCCAAAGCCGGTATTCACGCCATAAATCGTCCTGCCGCTCGCAATCGCCTGTTCCACAGCTGCTCGACTTTTCCGAACCGCTTCCATGCTCTCCAAAGCAGCTGCCACCGGTTCTCTATCATAAATGACGCGTCTTGCCTCGGCAATCGTTAATGAATGCCCAGTCAACACAATCATGAACCCATCTCCCTTCGTTCATATCAAAAAACAAAAAGGAGGCGCCCCGCCGTTTCAGGCAGTATTCGCCTCCTCATGACTCATCGCTCTAGGCTGATCCTACTCTATCTCATTGTCCGAGCCGCCGCACGTCTCCCTTTCCTGCAATCCTATATATGATTGATTCCGAGCCCGACCGCTTCGTGCTCAAGCCCGCGCACCGGAGCGCCGATCGTCCCGTACAATGCGACGGCGATCCATTCCCCTTCTTTTGGCTGTTCATACGGTGTTCCTCGCACAACAGCGAAACGAAGGCCAGCCGTTCTCAACAAATCTCCTAACTCAACCTGCCCCCTCGTCACGCCGTGCACCGCCTCTAAAATGGCATGATACAAAGCATGCATGTCGCGGTATAAACTGCCGTCAACCACTTCATGACGTTTCGCCGCCGTTTCGATCGCTGCGACGATTTTTTGCGGCTCCATCGCCCCAACGCGTCCTTGGCAATAGCGCCAGTTGCTCGCCCGAAGCTCGTCGAGAATTGCTCCTTCCTCTCCTTCGTCAAGCATCGCCAGCAAAAGCGCCTGACGACCAATGCGCACCGATTTTTCTTTCCCCATTTGGTTGCTGCCCCTAATTTCCTCTTTTTTTCTATTGTATGACGGCAAGGAAAACCGAGTCAACGCTTTTTCCAAATTTTAACACATTAACTTATTATCATAATAAAGGTCCATCAACATAACATGTGCGTCACAAGTGAGACTATTTTCTAGAGATTAGGAGTATGCCAACGCTCGATTGATTTTTCCTTACAGATGAAGAAGAACGTTTAATTGAAACAGTCAAACATCGTTTTGGTAAAAATCCACAACAACACATAATTTACATTTTATTGAATATGTGATATCATTAAAATATCAAATTAATATGAGTTGAGGGGGACAATCATGAGGGAACAGAAATCATGGTATATCAATGGTTTTATCGGCATCGGTGGCATCGTTTTGCTTCTCATTGTCGGGTTTTTCTTCCTCGTTCAAGAGCTGTTTTTGCCCGCCATTTTGTTTTTCATCATTGCTGTTTTGCTCGCCACCGGCATCACAATCGTCCATCCCAATCAAGCGAAAGTGCTCACCTTTTTCGGCCGCTATTTTGGCACAATTCGCGACAGCGGGTTGTTTCTCACCGTACCGCTCACAGTCCGGAAAAACGTGTCGCTGCGCGTGCGCAACTTCACCAGCAGCAAACTGAAAGTCAACGACATCCAAGGCAATCCGATCGAAATCGCCGCCGTCGTTGTCTTCCGCGTCATTGACTCAGCCAAAGCAGTGTTTGATGTGGACGATTATGAACAGTTCGTCGAAATTCAAAGCGAAGCGGCCATCCGCCATGTCGCCACGAAATATCCGTACGATACGTTTGAGGACGATAACGAAGTCACGTTGCGCGGCAACGCGGATGTCATTTCTGATGTGCTTGCTGCGGAACTGCAAGAACGTCTGCGCGTTGCTGGGGTCGAAGTGGTTGAAGCACGCCTCACCCACTTAGCCTACTCCCCAGAAATTGCGGGCGCTATGCTCCAACGCCAGCAAGCAGCTGCCATTTTGGCAGCGAGGAAAAAAATCGTCCAGGGAGCCGTCTCCATGGCGCAAATGGCGATTGAACAGCTTGACAAAGAAAACATTTTAGAGTTAGATGATGAACGAAAGGCAGCGATGGTGAATAACTTAATGGTGGCGATCGTCTCCGAACGCGCCACCCAGCCGGTGATCAACACGGGCAGCCTATATTAACGGTTGTGGAGTGCGATGACAAAGAAAAAACAATTTCCTTTACGCATTGACCATGATTTATATGCTGTGTTGGAGCAATGGGCGCAAGACGAGTTTCGTAGTGTCAACAGTCATATCGAGTTTTTGCTGCGGGAAGCAGCAAAGCGAGCAGGACGGCTCGGGAAAAAGAAAACGGATCAACAAAGAAGCTAGCCAACGCCGGCTGGCTTCTTTTGTTTTTCAGTCATGGTCATTTTTTACATAAATATAATGATAGCAGAGCCTTTTTTGAAAGGGAGGGACGAACCGATGCCGCCATTTCGCGCTGAAACAAACGTATTGCTGTCACATCTTCCCGTCTACGCCGCAACTACGGCCGCACCTCCCCATTTTTGCCGTACTGTTCCGCCAGCTATCCATCGCACTAGCCGTTACAAACGATCATCACCGCCGATCATTTCTCCTTCATATGGAGATACCACACAAAGACATAAACAGATATGTGCAAGACGAGAGCAACAAATAGGTGGATTCCACTTTGCGACATTTGCTCGAACGGCTGCGGCTTCATCACGGCAAAAAGCAATCACATCGTTGTCATTAAGGGCAATGGCCCCAATCTCGCCAACTGCAGTCCGGCTCATCTCGAAAGGAGAAAACCAATGGTGGGCAAACAACAACCTTGAACAGTTAACGCGCCTGCTCATCCGCACTCGGAGTGAAACGCTTGTGCCAAAGACAGCTACCATTACGAACGTTTATTGATCGTCACGCTTTACTTTCATCAGCTTAGCCGCCTTTGGTGCAACGCGGAAGGAGGATAAGCATGGAAAGCTACTATGCCGTGCTCGATGCCATGGCCGCTGCGCCGGGCGATGGTGTATTCGCCATCATTATTGACGTCGAAGGTTCAGCCTATCAAAAGGAAGGCACATGGATGTGGATCGAAGCGGATGGAAAGACAACTGGCTTATTAAGCGGAGGCTGCTTTGAGGAAGCGGTGGCCGCGCACGCCCTCGACGTGCTGTCAAACCGTCAGGCGACGTCCATATCGTTTGACTTGCGCGCCGAAGATGATTGGTCTTGGGGACAAGGGGCTGGTTGCAACGGCCTTGTCCGCATTTGGCTTGAACCGGTGACAAGCAACACCAAACCTGATTGGCTGGCATTGAAACGCTGCCTTGACCGCGGTGAACATGTGTTTATGGCTCGAAGCATTACCGATCCGAGGGAGCAGCCGTTTTTCCAAAGCGAAACGGGGGAGCGCTTCGGCGGCTATTCTTCGCCGCCGAGGCCGGAATGGCTGAAAGAGTTGCATGGCACACCGTTTTTCCGTGGCCGGAACGGTGTGTATGAAACGGAAGAGGACACGTTTTTCATTCAGCATTTTTGGCCAAAACCGCGTCTTACGATTTTCGGCGCCGGTCCCGACGCTCCGCCACTCGTCTCGGCAGCTAAAGCCGCTGGGTTTTCCGTCACGGTCAGCGACTGGCGCCCGGCGTTTTGTCAACCGTCGCACGTGCCGGACGCGGACGCTTGGGTCGTCGGCTTTCCGCATGAAACCATTCCGAAACTTCACCTTACCGAGCGCGACTTTGTCGTTATTATGACTCACCAGTTTGAGCGCGACCGGGAACTTATGAGATGGTTAGCCGACATACCGCTCGCCTACCTCGGCGTGCTTGGACCGCGGCGGCGCACAGACCGACTCTTTCCTTCTGGAACGGCCCCGCCGTTTGTCCGTTCACCAATTGGACTGCCAATTGGAGCGCGCAGCCCGCATGAAATTGCTATAAGCATCACCGCCGAACTAATTAACGTGCTGCGCGGAGGGCCGATGGAGACTGCACGATGAGTGAACTCACGATTGCAGGCATTTACTTGGCCGCTGGGCAGAGTCGGCGGATGGGAACGGATAAACGCGCCTTGCCTTGGGGGGATGGGACGCTTGGGACGGCCGGTCTCAAGGCAGCGCTTCATTCCTGCCTCTCACCTATCATCGTTGTCGTTCCACCAACCGATGCGCTCGTTTGGCTTCCTGACGCGCTGCTAAACCACGACAAATGCCGTCTTGTCCGTTGCGCCGCCTGCCACCGGGGGCAGGCACACTCGCTTGCCTGCGGCTTACAAGAGACGATTGTTGTAGGGGCGGACGCTGCCGCAGTATTATTGGCGGATCAGCCGTTTGTCACGACAGAAACGATCGATGCTCTTGCCCGTTTTTATCGCCAGCACCATCCTGATTACGCCGCCTTTTCCCGCTTCGGCACCCCCATGCCTCCAGTCATCTGGGGAAAACAGATGTTTCCTGCCTTATTGGCACTTAGGGGAGATGCTGGCGGGCGCAGGCTGTTTTGTGAGCCCCATTGGCGCGGTCTCTTATACGAAGGCGACGAGTCAATCGGCATGGACATCGACACAAAAGAGGACTATGAGCGTGCTGTCATCTATCGAGAAGTAAAGGAGGGACATTCTCGTGGCCGTCGGTAAAAGCATCATCCGCAAAGAAGCATGGGATAAGGTGACCGGCCGAGCGAAATATACGAACGATTTCAAAGAACAAGGAATGCTTCATGCCAAGCTCGTCACCAGTCCGTACGCTCATGCGCGCATCATCTCCATCGAAACGCACGAAGCGCTTGCCGCTCCCGGCGTTCGCGCCGTCCTGACCGGCAAAGGATTGCCGCTCACAGGCGAAGACATGCGCGACCGCCCGCCGATCGCTGCCGATAAAGTGCGATACTACGGAGAAGTTGTCGCCGTTGTGGTCGCCGATACACTCGTGCAGGCCGAACAGGCGGCCCGCCTCATCCGCGTCGTTTATGAGCCGTTGCCAGCAGTCGGCTCGCCGCGCGAAGCACTGAAAGAAGGCGCTCCCTTGCTTCACGAAGAGCTCGACCGTTATGAAAGAAATAAGACGACCTACCCTGAGCCAGGGACAAACATCGCCCATCGGACCAAAATCCGCAAAGGCGACATTAAACAAGGGTTTGCCGAAAGCGACGTCATCATCGAAACGAGTGTATCATTCGCCCCGTCCGACCACGTGGCAATGGAAACGCGTTGCGCCACAGCAGAAATTTGGCCGGACGGCTCGATCCATATCTCTGCCTCCTCGCAGTCACCATTTATGATCAAGAGGCTCATTCATACGTATTTTGGCGAAGAAGCCGGCAAAATCGTCGTTCATACGCCGCTTGTCGGCGGTGCCTACGGCGGCAAGGCGCCCGTGCAGCTTGAACTGCTCGCCTACCTCGCCACAAAAGCGGTCGGCGGCCGGAAAGTGAGCGTCTGGAACAACCGCGAATGTGACATGGTCACCTCGCCTGTCCATATCGGCTTAGAAGCAACGGTCAAAATCGGCGCGACAAAAGACGGTGTTTTCAAAGCGATGGAAATTGTCTTTTTGTTTGACGGAGGTGCTTACTCCGACAAAGCGATCGACGTCAGCCGTGCCGCAGCTGTCGATTGTACTGGCCCATACCACGTCGAACATGTCTGGTGCGACTCACTTTGTGTCTATACGAACCGGCCGTATGCAACACCGTTCCGCAGTTTCGGCCATTGTGAGCAGTCGTTTGCCGTTGAACGAGCCATCGACGAATTGGCAAAAGTTCTTCAGCTTGACCCATGGGACGTGCGACGCAAAAACGCCATCCGCCCGGGGCATACGACCCCGACACAAGTACGGCTCACAAAAAGCAATGTAGGGGATATGCCCGCTTGCCTCGATCGACTACGGGAGTTGATGCGCTGGGATGAATGGCAGCGCATCGAGCTTGACGCCTATACCGTACGAGCAAAAGGCATCAGCGGTGGTTGGAAAACGTCAACGATCGACACGGACTCAAGCTCCGGCGTCATTTTAACATTCAATTCCGACGGCAGCGTCAACGTCATCTCCGGCGTCGTCGAAATCGGCACAGGCACGAAAACAGTGCTCGCGCAAATCGTGGCCGAGCGGCTAAAAATGAATGTGGACGACGTTCATGTCAAAATGGACATCGATACACAAACGACACCAGAACATTGGAAAACGGTCGCTAGCCGTGGGACATTTATGGCCGGGCGTGCAGCCTTAGCCGCCGCCGATGATGCCATTCGCCAGCTGAAAGAGATCGCCGCCTGCGTACTGCGGGTTACTCCTGACGATTTAGAAGTTGGCTTCGGACGTGTCTTTTTACGCGATGATCCGGCCATTTTCATTCCAGTGAAAGACATTGCCTACGGCTACAAGTTTCCGAACGGCAACGCCATCGGCGGACAAGTGATCGGGCGCGGCCATTATATTTTACGCCGCTTGACTCCGCTTGACCCGGAAACCGGCGCCGGAAAACCGGGACCGGAGTGGGGCGTATGCGCTGAAGGGGTCGAAGTGGAGTTCAACCGTCGCGACTACACGTACCGCATTGTGAAAGCGTACGCGGTCATCGATGCCGGCAAAGTGCTCAACCCGAAAGCGGCACTCGGTCAAGCGATGGGAGCGATGAGCATGGGTCTGAGCTTTGCCAGCCGAGAAGGATTTCTTTTTGATGAAGCGCAGCGTGTCTTAAATCCGCAGCTGCGCACGTACCGGCCGATCCACTTCGGAGAACATCCCACATACATCGTGGAGTTTATCGAGACCCCACAAATCGACGCTCCGTACGGTGCGCGCGGCATCGGTGAACATGGCTTGCTCGGCATGCCCGCTGCTTTGGCAAACGCCTTATCGCTTGCTGCTGGTGTGCCGCTAAACGAACTGCCGCTTGTTCCCGAACTCATTTGGCGGAAACAGAAAGGAGACAGCTATGGTTCCCTTTGAATTTGCCTACTATCGTCCACAGTCGATCGCTGAAGCGGTGGCGATGTTTATAGAACTGGAACAAAAAGGGAAACGACCACTATATTATGGCGGGGGCACGGAAATCATCACCCTATCCCGCCTCGGTCTCGTTTCTACCGCCGCCGTCATTGACATGAAAGCCATTCCTGAATGCCGTGTGCTTGACGCCGACAGCGATCCTCTCGTGCTCGGGGCGGCGCTGTCGCTCACCGAACTCGTGGAAGCGAACCCGTTTCCTTTGTTGACCAAAGCAGCGAAAGAAGTCGCTGACCGGACGGCGCGCAACCAAATTACGCTCGGCGGCAACCTATGCGGGCAAATTTTTTACCGCGAAACAGCGCTCGCGCTGCTCGTCGCTGAGGCAGACATCGTCATCGCTGGCCCAAACGGCGTCCGTCAGTCCCGTATCAATGACTTGTTTCATCAACATCTGCAGCTAAGTCGCGGCGAATTTGTCGTTCAAATAAAAGTGCGCCGCTTCGCTGTGGAACTTCCTCACTTTCACCACAAGCGCCGCAAGCAAGGTGAAATCGGCTATCCGCTTGTCACCATTGCGGCGCTAAAAAAAGACGAAACCATTCACGCTGCCTTTAGCGGCGTCTGTCCGTTCCCGTTCCGTTCGGCTAAAGTTGAGGCTCATCTAAATGACCGAAGACGCCCCGCGACAGAACGGATTCAGGCGGCAGTCAACGCCTTCCCACGCCCGATTTTGCATGATATTGAAGGCTCAGCAGACTATCGACTGTTTGTTGCCGCTCAGCTACTTGAAGACGCACTTCGCGAGTTAGGGGAAACCATCTAGACGGGAGGTCAACATACGGACATGGAAGAAACGACCAAATGTGAGCTCGTGTTGCACATTAACGGAGAACAACGAACGGTCATCACCCGTCAAGCCGAAACACTACTATTCGTCTTGCGGGACGAGCTCGGACTGACCGGGACCAAACCCGGCTGTTTAAATGGCGACTGCGGTGCCTGTACTGTCTTAGTCAACGGCACACCAATCAAATCGTGCATGATGCTTGCTATTGAGACTGTTGGTAAAGAAATTACCACAATCGAGGGGCTCCGCGATACTCCTATTCAGCACGCCTTTGTCCGTCACTTCGCCTTTCAATGCGGCTATTGCACGCCTGGCTTTATTATGAACATCCATGCGCTCATCGAGCAGCATCCAAACGCTGATCAGTCAACGATTCAAGAATGGCTGCAGTCAAATATTTGTCGCTGCACGAGCTATCAAGAAATCGAGGCGGCGGTGAAAGAAGCGCTTCAAGCCAAAAAAACGGACATACAGCCCTCACATAACCGGATATCCCGAGTCTAGCAGGGATATCCTTTTTTGTGCGATGATTTTTCCATCCCATTCCAAATACCTATTGACAAAAATATAACGTTCACGTTAACGTTATATCTGTAGAAAACACCGTGTATCGCGATCACGCGAAAGTGAGGGCCCAGGATGGAACGATTGAAAATTGATGACGTCGCCAAAGCGACCGGCTTAACAAAGCGGGCGATCCGCTATTATGAAGAAATCGGCTTGATCAAGCCGCCGGCACGGAGTGAGGGCGGCACACGCCTTTATACGCAGGAAGATATCGAGCAGCTGAAAAACATCGTCGCCGCCCGCGAAGTGCTCGGTTTTTCGCTGCAGGAGTTACAGCACTTTTTAACATTGAAAGAAAAAATTGAGACGCATCGAGCAGAATACCGCCAAGCCATCGTTAGCAGCGAACAGCAGCGTGAACTCGAACAAATGGCCGCCGGGTTGCACCAACAAATTGCCATGCTTGATGACAAAATGAAGAAAATGGCGACACTGAAACAAGAACTGAAACAAATGGCAGAGCAAATAGACGCCATTCTAGAAGAGAGGAGAGAAGAATAGTGGAGGAAAGAAAACAAACACGGGCGCGCTGGATTACCGTTGCCGCCGCCTTTTTGGCGTTTATGGGTATCGGGGTCGTCGATCCGATTTTGCCGGTCATCGCCGAAAGCATCGGCGCGACCCACTGGCAAGTGGAAATGTTGTTTACCGCCTATATTTTTACGATGGCGGTCATGATGATTCCCGTTGGACTTGTCGTCAGCCGCGTTGGTGATAAACAAATGATGGTGATCGGACTTGGCCTTGTCACGATTTTCTCATTATTGTGCGGTTTTGCCGCCGACATCCCACAACTGTCGATCTTCCGCGCCGGTTGGGGGCTTGGCAATGCCACCTTTTTTGCAACGGCTATGACACTGTTAATCGCTTTGACGCCGCAGGCAAGCACCGCTGTCGGCTTGTATGAGGCGGCGATCGGCCTCGGCATGGCCGGTGGTCCGCTCATCGGTGGACTGCTGGGCCAACATTCATGGCGCTACCCGTTTATCGGCACAAGCGTGCTCATTTTTATCGCCTTTTTGCTTGTCGCATTTTTTGTGTATGATCCAAACAAAGGAAAACCGAAAAAAGCAGTCGGATGGCAGGAAATGCGGCATCTGCTCGCCTTTCCGCCGTTTTTAAAAGGGGCGATCGGCGGGATGCTTTATTATTACGGCTTTTTCGTTGTTTTGGCCTATTCGCCTCTGGTCATTAAGTTATCGGCGATTCAAATCGGTCTTGTCTTTTTCGGCTGGGGGCTTTGCCTCGCCTACGGATCGGCAGCGTTGGCCCACCGACTTGAAACAAAATACGAACCGAAACAAATATTGCCTTACAGCTTATTGCTGTTTGCCGTTTTATTGCTGCTTTTAGCGGTCGCTGAACAAACATGGTTCATGATCGTCCTTATCATTTTGTCGGGCCTTGTATCCGGCTTAAACAACGCCTTGTTTACAGGCTATGTGATGGAAACATCGCCGTATGAACGCGGCGTCACTTCCGGCATGTACAACTTCGTTCGCTGGATGGGGGCGGCCATCGCTCCGGTGCTATCTGGCGTCATCGGTCACGCCGTTTCCGCAAAGGCGCCGTTTATGATCGCCATGGCGCTGTCGCTTGTTGCATTCCTTTTCCTTGCCTGGCGCAAACGGGAGCCATCGGCAACGAAAACTGTATAAAAGCAACCGTTGCGGACAAAACGAAAACACGCCCGTTTCTCGGTGAGAAACAGGCGTGTTTTTATTCGGATCATTGTCATCATCTCTTATCATCACTCTATGATGCTTTTTTCATAAGCGAACCGTTTTCTTCTCGTTAATCACCACTCCTCGTTTTTTCATTTCGTCGATGTACACATTCCCGGGAACGATTTGCTCAGGCGGATAGACGCCGCGTTTCGTAATCAGCCCTCGGCCGATAAGCTGGGCGACGACGGAAATCGTATAAGCGGTCGTGCGCGCCATCGCCGTCACCTTACGTTCGCTATCGTTGAACGTGATCGTTTCATATTCAAACACCGTTTCTTTTCCGTCTTTCCGTCCACCGACAATCACCCGAAGCAAGACGACATCATCTTTACCTCTTAAATCAAGCATCGGAGTCAATACCGCAAGCAGCACGTCACGCGGTTTAACTTTGTGGCCGCCTACTTCCACCTCGACATCGTTGCGCGTCAAATTCAAGTCAACGAGGAGCTTGAATTTTTCCGCATGGCCACGATAGCGGATCGTTTTATATTCAAGCCGTTTCAAATTCGGAAACGAGCGTGACAGCGTCGACGTCCCTCCTGATGTATGAAACGCTTCAAGCGGGCCGAACCGTTCGAAATAAATCGGTTCAACCTCAGACAGAGATGGCACTTCTTGCTTTTTACCATCGCGAATAATTAAAGACGGATCGGTGTAATGGTCGAGAAGCCCTTCTAACGAAAACACATGGTTATACTCAAGCGGCGGTTCGGGCTGAACGGGAATGCCGCCGACGTACAGTTGGATGGATTCAACCTCATCGAGCTGATTTGCCCCGTAACCGGATAAAATGTTGATCATTCCTGGGGCGACGCCCAGATCGGGGATGATCGTCACCCCAGCTTTCTGGGCTTGGTCATGGAGTTCAAGCACCCGGTCGGTAATATGGCCGATATGCCCCCCTAAATCGACAGAATGGACGCCTGTGGCAATCGCCGTTTTCGCCACTGTTTCGTTAAACCGGTAAAACAAGGCGTTGACGACCACATCATGTCCTTTCATTAAGGTGGACAGCTGCTGTTGATCCCCAGCATCCACCCGCAAGGCAACAAGTTTCTCAGACTGAAGGTGGCGTACCGTCTGCTCTGCCTTGGCCAAATCGACATCAGCCAGCGTCACTGCCTCAACGTCTTCACTTTGCACTAAATCGCGTGCAGCTTCTTTCCCCATCAGCCCCGCACCAAGCACGAGCACCTTCACCATTCATTCCCTCCTCTATCACGGATTCTTTTCCATCTGCTTACATGACTGCTGCTTTTGTTCGTCTTTATCGCAGCTACTGCTTTCATTCACCATCAATGTTTGGCGTTGATGCTCACTTCTCTTTCACTAACTATAAAGACGACTGAACAGTTCAATCATCCGTATCGATTTGTGCCCGTTGCAGCTTGCCACTGAAATCGACATAAATGCTTCTCCATTCAGTGAATACATCAAGCGCAGCGACGCCGGAATCACGGTGACCGTTTCCTGTCCCCTTTGTGCCGCCAAACGGCAAATGAATTTCTGCACCCGTTGTCCCTGCATTGACATACACAATGCCGGTATCCAAATCGCGCATCGCCCGGAACACATTGTTGACATCACGAGTGAAAATAGCGCTGGACAATCCGTAGTCGACACAATTGTTAACAGCGATCGCTTCATCCAAACTGCGGACGGAAATGATCGACACAACCGGGCCGAAAATTTCTTCGCGGGCGATACGCATGTCGGGCGTGACGTCAGTGAAAATCGTCGGTGCGTAATAAAAGCCGCGTGCATAGTCTCCATCGCTCAATATATGGCCGCCAACAAGCAGTTTCGCTCCTTCTTCTCGGCCGATGTGCACATAGCGTTCGATTTTTTGCAGCGCTTCTTCATGGATAACCGGACCAACTTTGACCGTTTCATCCAGCCCGTCACCGATTTTCAACGTCTTCACCGCTTCAAGCAGACGCCACTCGAGCTCTTGTTTCACCCGCTCATGGACAATAACTCGGCTGCACGCCGTGCACCGCTGCCCCGATGTGCCGAACGCACTCCAAACAATACCGTCAACCGCCAACGTCAAATCTGCGTCATCCATGACGATCACAGCGTTTTTCCCACCCATTTCGAGCGACACTTTTTTCAACAGGCGCCCGCACTTCTCGGCAATCTGACGGCCGACTTCATTCGAGCCCGTAAATGAAATGACCGGAACGTCCGGATGCTCAACAAGCGCGTTCCCTGCCGTCGGGCCGTCGCCGTGAACAACGTTAAACACCCCATCCGGCAGACCGGCTTCGGTGAAAATCGCTGCCAGCTCGCGCGCCATAAACGGTGTTTCAAGTGCCGGTTTCCAGACGACAGCGTTGCCGGCGACAATGGCCGGGAACGATTTCCATGTCGCGATAGCAATCGGAAAATTCCATGGGGTGATGATGCCGACAACCCCGACCGGCACCCGAACGCTCATGGCAAACTTGTCTTTTAGCTCAGACGGGGTCGTATCGCCGAATAACCGTCGTCCCTCCCCCGCCATGTAAAACGCCATATCGATGCCTTCTTGCACTTCGCCGCGCGCCTCTTCGATCACTTTCCCCATTTCCATTGTCAGCAGCCGAGCAAGCTGTTCTTTCCGCTCCTTCAGCAACAAACCGACTTTATATAATACGTCCGCTCGTTTCGGAGCCGGCACGAGCGCCCATTTTTTTTGCGCCGCTTTTGCCGCTTTGACAGCAGCATCGACATCAGCCGCTGCAGATAATGCTACTTCACCGATCGTTTCCCCATTTGCCGGATTGATCACCGGCGCCCATTGGCCGCTCAAAGCCGGTTGCCATTTTCCATTAATAAAGTTCAACGCCTTCATCGTCATCCTCCTTTGTCTATTGATTCGCTGTACGAGTAGATGTCGTTTCGCTGTTACTTTGCTACAGCTGTCCTTTTCATTGCATGATTCATGGGCTATCTCGGTCTCAATGCGGAAACTCTTCTCCAATGTTTTCATCTGTCTGACAGTCTCATCGTCACAGACAGTTGTTCCGGCTCCGTCATCACCTCAATCACGGTTGGTTTCGTCGCAGTGAGCGCCTGCTTAAAGGCAGCGGCAAACTCATCGGCTGTCTCCACCGTAACACCGTTGGCACCTAATGCCCTAGCCAATCTGGCAAACGACACTTCACCTAGTCCGCTGCCGACCACTCGTCCTGGGAACTGAAGCTCTTGATACATACGAATAGTCCCATACATCCGGTTGTTAAACACGAGACTGATGACCGGGACGCCATAACGGGACGCCGTCTCGAGTTCGGCCGCCGTCATGAGAAACCCACCATCTCCTGACAACGAAACGGCCGGCCGTTCCGGATGGGCGAGCTTCGCGCCGATGGCCGCCGGCAGCCCGTATCCCATCGCTCCTGATGTTGGGCCAATATACATATGCTGTTCCTTGAAGGAGAAAAAGGTGTGCAGCCAGCCGGCAAAATTGCCGGCATCGTTCGTAATCATTCCATCGTCCGGCAACTGCGCTTGTAGCTGAGCGATGATGGCTTCTTGCACGTTTCTTGGCGGCTGCGGCAGCCTCGCTGTTTCTTCATAAGCTTGTCGGCGCTCCAAGACCCATTCATTCCACGTCGGGACGATATGCCGCCCTAACAGTGCACACAACGCCTCGTGGGCATCGGCCGCAACGGCGATGTCCGCTGAAAACACTTTGCCAAGCGCCTCCTCGTCGATATCGATATGGATGAGCATCTGATGCGGCAGCGGCCATGTATAATCTTGCGTTGTTACTTCCGCCAACCGCGTTCCAACCGCCAAAATAACATCCGCCTGCTTGGCCGTCTCAACGACAGCTGCCGGTGCGCCAAGACCGAGATGGCCGACATAAAGCGGATGGTCATGCGGAAACACGTCATGGCGGCGGAATGCGGCAACAACCGGAAGGGAATATTGTTCAGCGACGCGACGCAGCGCCTGCTCAGCGCGCCCCCGCTTCACCCCGCCACCGGCGACAATGAGCGGCCGACGGGCAGCAGCGAGTGCCGCTTCAATCCGCTTCACCTCATCATCCGCTGGGGCTGGGCGCGGCACATCCATCGTCATCAACACCGCCTCAGCAACCGTTGACGCAAACACATCCTCAGGAATAGAGACGACAACCGGACCAGGTCGTCCCGTTTTCGCCACCCGAAATGCCCGTTGCACGAGTTCTGGAACGCGCTCGGGGTCGGTGATTTCGACTGCCCATTTCGCAAGCGGCCGAAACCATTCGTCTAGTTCTACTTCTTGAAATCCCTCACGACCACGGAATCGGCGATGCACTTGTCCTAACAGGACGACAAGCGGGGTCGAATCTTGACGTGCTGTATGAACCCCGATGGCCAAATTAGACGCTCCGACTCCGCGCGTCGCTAAGACGACACCTGGTTTGCCGGACGCTTTCGCATACGCTTCAGCCATAAACGCCGCCCCTCCTTCATGGCGGGCAGAAATGAACTGAAGGGTTGGTTCATCGTACAACGCATCCAACAGCGGCAAATAACTTTCTCCCGGCACGCCAAACAAATGAGAAATACGCTCTTGTTTTAAGCATTCGACAATCGCTTGCGGGACAGAAAGGCCACGCATCACCCGCTTTTTCATGGCCGTCCCTCCCATTCAATCGCTTTCCAGCGCCGAACGGCTTCGAGCAGCCGTTCCTTCGGAGCGGCGAGTGATATGCGCACATACCCTTCCCCTGCTGAACCAAACGCCGTCCCTGGTGTAACGATCACCCCGGCCTCATCAAGCAACCGAGCGGCGAACTGAGCGGAAGAGTAACCGACCGCCGTTGGCACCCAAAGAAAAAACGTCGCTCGAGGCGGCTGAACGGGCACGCCTATTTGCCAAAGTGCAACCGTCATTGCCTTCATCCGCTCTTCATAAATGCGGTTGTTCTCCTTTGCGGCTTCATCTCCGCTCCGCAATGCAACGGCCGCTGCTTTTTGCACCGCCAAAAATTGACACGTATCAATATTGCTTTTCAAGATGGAGAGCGCCCGAATGACCTCCTTATTGCCGACGATATAACCGATGCGGCAACCAGCCATGTTATAGCTTTTCGATAAAGATCCAAATTCGATGGCTACTTCTTTGGCACCGTCAACTTGCAGCACGCTCGGAGCAAAGGCATCACCGAATGTCAATAATGAATAGGCTGAATCATGGGCGATAAGAAAACGATGTTTTTTTGCAAGCATGACTGCTTCTATGAAAACATCGATGGTGGCTAATGATGCTGTTGGATTGCTTGGATAGTTTAATAGCATGATATTGACTCGATCATAAGTGGATGGAGTAATAGCGGAAAATTGTGGTGCGTAGTCACGGGCTGCATCCAGCGGCAAGTCGATCGGCGTGCCTCGGGCAAGGTGAATAGCAGTTCGATACACCGGATAGCCCGGGTTCGGAACAAGCACTGCATCCCCCGGATCAATCAGCGCCTGCAATAGATGGACAATGCCTTCTTTTGAGCCAATCAAAGCGAGCACTTCAGTGTCTGGGTCAAGCTTGACACCATACTGCCGCTCATAAAAGTCAGCAACGGCTTCGCGATATTCGCGGCAGCCGGCGTACGGAGAATACGTATAATTGCGTGGGTCATCCAGCTCGCGTTTCAGCGTCTCAATAAGAAACGACGGCGGCGGCAAATCTGGCGCCCCGATGCCTAAATCGATGACATCAACCCCTTTTTTCGCAAGCTCGACCTTTTTTCGCTCAAAGTCCGAAAATAAATACGGCGGCATTCTTCTCACAAGGTCGGAAGCCATCTTCATCGCGGCCTCTCCCCCTTCGATTCGATTGTTTGAGGCGCGGAACAAGCAAACGACAGGGTGTTCGATGCTGGCTGGAGCCGGATCATCACTCACCGTTGTTTGGCAACTGCCCTCTCTGAACGATGGAACTGTTGCTTTGGTGAACATGTATCATTTGTCTCGTCTAGCTCATCTCCTCTCGTAAATCATTTTATTATTCATTTCAAATAATTAGAATATCGATCGAATGGAAGGAGCTCCCTTTCGTTGCTTTTCTCACCCCCATCTACACTACCGCTTTATAAGCATAAAAGAAAAACCGGACGCCTAGTTAACGTCCGGTATACAAAACGTATCCTCTCCTTACCGATACAGCGATGAACCGCCGCGCACAAATTCGTTCGCCTTTTCTTTCATTCCTTCTTCTTTGATTTTCCGTTGCAGCTCGTGTGAGATGTTCATCGAGCAAAATTTCGGCCCGCACATCGAGCAAAAATGAGCGGTTTTCGCCGCCTCAGCCGGCAATGTTTCATCATGATACTCACGAGCCCGCTCCGGATCGAGCGATAAGTTGAACTGGTCATTCCAGCGAAACTCAAAGCGCGCTTTCGAGAGCGCATCGTCGCGCTGCTGGGCGGCTGGGTGACCTTTCGCCAAATCGGCGGCGTGGGCGGCGATTTTATATGTAACGACCCCGACGCGCACATCCTCTTTATTTGGTAACCCTAAATGTTCTTTCGGCGTCACATAGCAAAGCATGGACGTCCCGTAGGCACCGATGATCGCGGCGCCAATCGCCGACGTGATGTGGTCGTATCCCGGCGCAATGTCGGTGACAAGCGGCCCTAACGTATAAAACGGTGCACCATGACAAAGCTCTTGTTCTCGCTCGACGTTTTCGCGGATTTTCTGCATCGGAATATGCCCCGGTCCTTCAATCATGACTTGCACGTCATGCTCCCAAGCGATTTTCGTCAGCTCACCGAGCGTCTCAAGTTCAGCAAACT
Organism: Geobacillus sp. 47C-IIb; assembly: GCF_014679705.1. Taxonomy (NCBI): domain Bacteria; kingdom Bacillati; phylum Bacillota; class Bacilli; order Caryophanales; family Anoxybacillaceae; genus Geobacillus; species Geobacillus sp. 47C-IIb. The sequence goes on along the minus strand of NZ_CP061473.1, from coordinate 2,359,833 downwards.
GTGCCTCGTCGTTTGCATCAGCAATGGACCCCGGGCGCAAGCCGTCACCAAGCGAAATGGCAACATCGTATTGTTTTAAAATCTCGCATATTTCTTCAAAATGCGTATATAAGAAGTTTTCTTCATGGTGGGCCAAACACCATTGCGCGATGATTGAGCCGCCACGTGAGACGATGCCGGTCGTCCGATTGACGGTGAGCGGAATGTAATGAAGCCGCACACCAGCGTGGATCGTCATGTAGTCAACCCCTTGTTCAGCCTGCTCAATCAATGTCTCGCGGTACACGTCCCATGTCAACTTCTCTGGTACGCCGCCTACTTTCTCAAGCGCCTGATAAATCGGCACTGTTCCGATTGGAACTGGCGAATTGCGGATAATGTATTCACGCGTTTCGTGAATTTGTTTGCCGGTCGACAAATCCATCACCGTATCAGCACCCCAGCGTACCGCCCACAGCAGTTTTTCCACTTCATTCTCAATCGAGGAAGAAACAGCCGAGTTGCCGATGTTGGCGTTAATTTTTACATGAAAACGGCGGCCGATGATCATCGGTTCGCTTTCTGGATGATTAATATTCGAAGGGATGATCGCTCGGCCAGCGGCAACCTCCTGGCGGACGATTTCCGGGTCGATTTGTTCGCGAATCGCGACAAATTCCATTTCCGGTGTAATGATTCCTTTTTTGGCGTAATGCATTTGCGTGACCACTTTCCCCGGCTTCGCCCGCAGCGGACGTCGTGCAAACGGAAGCGACGCCGCACGGCCGGCGGTGGACTGTGGCTCCGTTTCTTCGACATCGCCTCGCTCAACAATCCAGTTGCGGCGAAGAAGCGGCAATCCTTTTTCTACATTCGGCTCAAAATCAGGATCTGTGTATGGACCGGTTGTGTCATAGACGCGCACCGGTTTGTTTTCCACCTCTCCTTGCGGTGTCTTCGTCGGTGATAACGCGATTTCTCTCATCGGCACGCGCACGTCCGGCCGTGATCCTTCGACGTACACTTTCCGGCTGGCTGGAAATGACATAAACGAGCGAATGTTTTCCATACGGATTCCCCCTCTAAATCAACGATGGTTTAGGATCCGAGGCCAAGCCAGCCGAAGCAAAGGCAAAAACGAGCCGCTCTTTGCCGTGAAAAATAAAAACGGGTCCCGCAACACGGAACCCGATCAAGGCAAAAAGGCCAAATGAACAGTCTAAGCGTCCATCTGTTCCCGCTGCCTGCTTCCCTACGCTGGCATGACCCAGATCAGGTTCAAAGGGTCAAAGAACTTCATCGCGTTCTTTTCTCAGCCCGGCTCTCGGACTCCCCTAGCAGATAAGCGTATAACAATGATGACTGACTTTTTTTTATTTTACTACATAATGAGAAAATAAACAAACCATTTTATTCCATATCACAACTGATGTACCGTGTTTCTTTCCTCAGTAAACGCGCTTTTTTTCCGCTTCACACCGAAAATTGCTTTAACATCGTCCGCATCTCGTCCGCCATCTGACCGAGCGATGCCGACGAAGAAGCAATTTCTTCAACAGAAGCCATTTGTTCTTGAGTCGCTGCCGATACATTGGCAGCACTAGCTGCTGACTGTTCGACAATTTTGGTCATCTGTTGGAACGCCTCATCCACCTGGCGGGCATGGCCCGTCATTTGTTCAATCGCAGACGATACTTGTCCAATTTGTTCGCTTACTTGACCGACCGCCTCACGAATATCGGCAAACGACTGACCGGCAACAGCGACGACGTCCAACCCTTGCGCCACTTCAGCGACGACCCGTTCCGTGGAGGCGATTGCCTGCTTCGTCTCTTCCTGGATGTAGCTAATCAGATCGGAAATTTGCTGCGCTGAGTGCGCTGACTGCTCCGCCAACTTCCGCACCTCGTCCGCGACAACGGCAAATCCTTTCCCTTGCTCACCGGCACGCGCCGCTTCGATCGCCGCATTGAGCGCCAGTAAATTCGTCTGTGACGCGATGCTCGTAATCGCTTCAGTAATTTGTCCAATCTCGTTCGATCGCTCCCCGAGCCCTTTAACGACTTGGCCGAGCGATTGAACGTGGTCATAAATAAATTGCATTTGCTCAGACATTTGCATCACAGATTGCTTGCCATCCCCTGCTTTTGTTGCCGTTTCTTGGGCGCTGTGTGCCACTTCTTTTGTTTGACGGGCAACATCACTGAGCGTTCGGGAAATATCATTGACGGATTCCGCTGTGCCGCGGGCTGCACTCGCCTGCTCTTCCGCATGGGAAGCAAGTCCGTCCATCGTTGCCGCAATTTGTTCTGTCGCCCTCGTCGTCTGTTCGGCAACAGTAGCTAACTGGTTGGAAAACTGCGACACTTCGTCCGCATGGTGTTGAATGCGGCCTATCACCTCTTGCCAAGCATCCGCCATATTGTTTAACGATGTGGCAATCGGCCGCAACTGCCGCACGCTGTTGAGCGGTACGCGCACTGTTAAGTCCCCACTTGTCATCTTGCTTAAGTATTTGTTAATGACGGCAATTGGAGCAACAAACCGCCGATAATTCAGCGTTGCCGAAATGAAGCCAACAATCGCACCAAGCAGCAACGTAGCGGCTAACGTCCACCAAAACGCCGCCCCGCGAATGCTGTTAGCTAGACATATCGCAAGGCCGATTACCGCCGTGCTCGGAATCACGACGAACATCGTGCGGATGATATAGCTCATTAACGACAAACCTTTCTCCCCCTTTTTCTATCGCCTAAAAATGTTTTATACAGCATTGACATATTCGGCAATGTGCATAGGTTTTCCTTCTTTGTGCCTAATCGAACATCCAAACATTTTGCCGATATTACATTGCGGAGATGCTTAGCCCAAAAAATTATAATGAAACGTATTTTGCGATTCTCCACGACGACACCCACCATCTCTGGCTACCGGTGGCATAGAACTGGGATATTTCCCCACATGACCTTCTAAGCCGCCTGCCCCCCGAAGTTTATCTATCTTGAACATCAACATAAAAAGCGGGCTTCCAGTTGGAAGACCGCTTTTTCCTTATTTACACCGTCGGCTTTTCGGTTGTGACATACGTTCCGGCGATAAAATCGTGAATCGACCGTTTGTCTTCCCTTGCAGCCACCATAATGGCGCTAACGATCAGACCGATGCCTAACGTGATAACATAAACAAGTCCGCCAACGAACAAGCGCAAAAACATCGTGCCGATGCCAACCTTGCCGCCATTCACTTTCGCAATCCGGATGCCAATCATCCGCTTACCGACCGTATACCCATACCAGACAGCAGGAACAATTAGGGCGTACAACAACTCTACCAAATTCGTAAACCAGTTCTCTTCCGCACTACCTGTAATCAAATAGCCGATGATTGAAATCGGAATGCCGATGACAATAGCGTCTAACAAGTTTGCCAACAGCCGCCTCCAAAATCCAGCCGGGTTTGTCACTGCCATGTATCTTTCCCCCTTCTACCTTTTCTATATTGTATTCATCACCTACAGTACAATTGTCTTTATTTTAGCCTAAATCTCAGGGAGACGTCCATACGATCAAGGCCGGCCAAGAGCCAGGAGCTCCCAGCCCGCTTCGGACCAACTACGGCGAAAAGTTTCTCATAAAAGTAGTATTGGTGAAAAATTCGTATATAGTAAACTTAGAAAGATTCCCTTTGCGTAATGGCCAGCAGCAAGAGGTCATGGGTAGACAACGCCATTTTTTATGAAAGGCTTGACAACATATGTGGGAACTTATTTTCGTATTTGCCATTCTTTTTGTCGGCAGTTTGATTCAAGGAGCAAGCGGATTTGGCTTCGGGTTGTTTTCTATGGGGCTTTTGCCGATGGTATTAACCTTTAAGAATAGCACACTATTAGTGTTGGCTTTGACGCTCATCATATCGTTCCACGTGGCGGTCAAGTTCAGAAAACACATTCGAGGCAAAGACCTTCTTTCTATTTTAAGTTTCGCCTTAGCAGGCCGCATATTGTCATTCTTTATCCTAACCTTCTATGGCGAGACGGAGATCATGAGAAAACTGTTGGGCCTTGTACTCATTGGGATGGTTATTTATCTTTATATGAGTGAAAAAAACGCCTATGCCCCATCGTTTAAAAAGCCGATCTTTCCTATGTTGATCGGTTTGATCGGCGGAATAATCGGAGGGATCTTTGCCGTAGGCGGCCCCTTTTTCGTCTTTTACTTTCTGATGCGTTATAAAGAAAAAGAAAGCTATAATGCCAATCTTCAAGCGTCCTTTGTCATCATGAATAGTTTTACGATCGTTTTGCACGGGATTCATGGAGACTTTACCGATTCATTCGTTCTGTACTTTTTGCTTGGGGCCGTCGCTGTATTGGCTGGTGTACACATAGGGCTGAAATGGTTTGAACGCCTGCCGCATACACGGATTAAAACATTGGCTTCTTTCATTGTGTTTGCGGCGGGAGTAAACTTGTTGGCCTTTTCATAGCATGTAAAAGGATGCCCGAAAAAATGGGCATCCTTTTACTCACAAATGGAGAGTCCCAACATGACAGCCCTGCCAAGTCGGCTGACATTGGCGACTTTCCCCCTATCTAAGCTTAGCAACCACCGCTGAGAAATCGTCCCGAAGCGATCCTTTTTGGATAAAATGACGGCGTAAGCAGGCTAACAGCGCACGCTCATCGAGAGAAACATACGGCGCTAGCGTATCACGGAACGTCTCAATATTTTGGCGGACAGAACCCGCCTCCCCTTCAATAGCCCCATCGGAATACAGGACAAGCGTCGCCCCAGACTCATAGCGCAACTGGCCGCTATCAACGAAAAGCCCAGGGAGCAACCCGATCGGCGCACACCCGCGATCCAATTCGAATACCGTGCCGTCCGGTTGGAATAAAAATCCGGGCGGATGGCCGGCCGATGCATACTCGATCATCCGTTTCTTCACATCAACAAGGACATACACAGCAGTAAAATAATACGTCATCTGCCCGTTTTCATGATACAGCTGGCGCATATGACGGTTCAACTCGTAGAACACGGCTTGTGGGACGATCGCTTTGCGGATGATGCCGTTAAGGAGCGAGCGAACTGACATGCAAATGAGTGAAGCCGCCGCTCCATGCCCCATCACGTCCATTAAAAAAATGCCGTACCGCTGGTTGTCGATCTGATACCATGCATACATGTCGCCGCCCAACTCCTGCGACGGAATGTATGTGCCAGCGATGTCGATTCCATTGGCTGACAACGGTTTGCTTAATACACGCTTCTGCACTTCGCGGGCCAGCTTTAAATCATCCTTCATTGCCTCCGCATAAGGCGTCTCATGCAGGCCGGAAAACAAAAATAAGTAAAAGGAAATGTTCCCTTCTTGATTGTGAACAGCCCGCACCGTTGTTCGCCTAACAGACACCGATCCGTTTTTCCGCCGCCAGCGCACCCGTCCCTGCCATTGCCCGCTTTCCACAATTCCGTTTTTGATCACTTCGTAAAACCAGGCAGCGTAATAACCAGCATAGAGCGTATGCAGCGGCTGGCCGACGACTTCCGTACTATGGCCGGTGATTTTCGTAAACGCCGAGTTGACGAACCGAACGGCAAACTCATCGTCAGTCACAAGCATCGCCTGTTCGATGGACGCATACACTTGCTCAGCGAGCCGAATCTCGTCCCTGTTTCTTTTCGTCTCCGTGATGTCCATGACAAAGCCGCTGATCAGGTTTCCTTCCTCTGCCTCACTAAGCACAGGAACCATCCGCTCAAGCACCCAACGCACAGACCCGTCCCGCTGATTAACGATGCGGTATGTTTGTGTACTCACCTTAGATTCCCAAGGGAGTGCCCATTTTGCCTCCGCTTTGGCATGGTCGTCGGGGTAGGATATTTTCATCCATATATCCTCATCATGATAAAAGGCAGCCGGAGGCAGGCCGTATAGCTGCTCACACGACGAAGAAATGAACAATATTTTTCTTTTATCCGGTGCTGCCAACCAGTATACATAATCATTCGACCCGAACAGCATGTTCATTTTTTCAAGTCTGTCGAACAACTCCCGCCATGTAAAGTTTTTGTGATGTCGCAGATATTCCAAAAACTCATCAATCATAAAACGTCATTCTCCGCTTAAATAATCAATTGCTTCTTTCTCCGTGGCGAATAATTTCATAAACGAATAAAATTTTACAATACGGAAAATTTCTGCGAGCGACCCTTTCACTCCGGCAACGACCAGTTCTTTTTGCTGGGCTCTGGCCGCCATCACGCTGTCGGCAATCATGCCGAGCCCGGCGCTGTTGATGTAGTTGACCGCTTCCATGTTAACAATCAACTGGTCAGCCCGTTCGGCCAGCAACTGTTCAAGCGCTTGACGAAACGATTCAACATTATTTAACTCACATTTCGCACCCTCTCGACGAAAATCGGGAGGATTTTTTCGTTCCGATGTCGAATGAATCCTTGACACACAAGGAACGTAAAGGAGTTTTTCTCTTATGAACGTTCAAGTCAAAAAGGTCTATCGCAATTCTTATTTGAATATAATAAGTGCCCTATTCAAGAAACTGGGTCTGCCTCAATTGATTGACCATCTCGTGCCCGTCGATCCGCAGTGCCAAACGCGAGTCAGCGATGCCGTTCAGGCCATCCTCTACAATGTGTTTGACGGCCGGCAAGCCCTTGTTCACTTGGAACATTGGGCTCAGGAGGTCGATTGTGAGAAACTCATCCGTCCCGATCTCCATCCTTCCTGGTTGAACGACGATGCGTTGGCCCGTCATCTCGATCGCCTGTATGAGGCTGGCATTCACAACGTCATCAGCACTTGCTTGATTCATATTTATCGAAAAGAAGGCCTTTCCTCCGAGCCTTCCACGCCGATACGACGGACAAGACCGTTTACGGCGCGTATGAATCGGCCTCGTTAGAGGCCTTACAAATCACACATGGCTACAACCGCCATCATCGTTGGCAAAAACAGATCGGTTTCGGACTGGTCGGCAACGAGGACGGCATCCCGTTTTACGGCGATGTGCACGATGGCAACCTGCCCGATAAAACATGGAATCCCGAGGTGCTGTCTCGTGTCCATGAACAGCTGAAGCAGGCCAAAATCGAAGACGAATGGATTTACGTGGCCGATTCCGCCGCGATGACGAAAGAGACCCTGGCGCAAACCAAAGCGGCCAACGCCTTTTTGATCACCAGAGGCCCTTCGTCGCTCCGGATCGTGAAAACCGCGCTGGCCGAAGCGGATGCTGAGGACACGACGTGGAGCGATCCCTTTACGTTGGCGGAGAGAAACGGCGCCACGTACCGGGTATGGGAAACGGCCTCGACGTATGAAGGCCACCCCGTTCGGCTGATCGTTGTTGAATCGAGCGCGCTCGACCAGCGAAAAGGAAAGACGCTTGAAAAGAACGAACCAAAGAAGCGGAGCTTCTTCGCGAGAACAAGCCCGTTGGGAGCGTCACCCCTTCTCCTGCCGGGAAGATGCCGAACAAGCCTTGGCGTCCCTCAAGGCGTCCCTTCGCCCCCGGTTTCATCGGGTTGAGGCCGCGGTCGAAGAGATCGTACGCCTGAAAAAACGGCGCGGACGGCCGAAAAAAGGGGCGGAACCCGAGGTGGAGACGCTGTATTTCTTGCACCTTGACGTCGAATTCGACCAAGACGCGTGGGAACAGGCGAGACGGAAAGCGTCCCGGTTTGTCCTTGTCACGACCGTTCCGAAGGAATGGAAGGGCCAACCCATGGATGCCCAAGAGATCTTGAAGCTGTATAAAGGGCAGATCTCGGTGGAAATGAACTTCGCTTTTTTGAAAGATCCGTTTTTCACGGATGAGATTTACGTCAAAAAACCAGAACGGGTCGCAGTATTAGGCTATTTGTTTCTGTTGGCCTTGGCTATTTACCGCGTTTTTCAGCGCCGAGTGCGTCAGTTTATTACTCCAGAACACCCGTTGAAGGGTCCTGGAGGCCGCAAGCTGACCCGGCCGACGGGACAGGCGATTTTTCAGCTGTTTCAATATGTGAACGTCGTCCTGTTCAAGCTGCCGGATGGGCGCATCCAACGCTCACTGGATCGCTCCCTTACCCCTGATCAGCGAAGGATTCTGCAGGGATTGGGCATGGATGAGAGCATCTACGTGTAACGTGATACGGAACGACCAGCGATGGTAAAAAAAGGGATTGCCATCGCTCGTTGTGTTGGTCAAAAAGTTATTCTGAAAAACTAAATAAAAAATCCTTTGTTTTGACCTTGTTAGGGTGCGAAATGTGAGATTTAATGTAATATCTTCCGTCCATGTCAGTGTGCGAATTGCCCCTTGTCTCGTCTCCATCCTAGCTTCCTCCAATGGTCACTCATTTTTTTTTGCATTTGCACATGCAAAGCAAGACGTTATTTCCCGTTCGCTTCACGAATACCTCGTCGACAATATGGGCGATCAGCTGCAGCCCTCTGCCGCGCGCCCCAGTGTTCACGTTGTCGGTTTTGGCGACAGAAAAGCATCCCCCTCGCTGCTTAACAATAATCGTAAACTGGCTTGTATCAATTTTCCAAAATATTCTAAATGGTAGTCTCCCTGTTTTTTGACAATATTCATATGCGTTCGTACACGCTTCCTCCGTCGCCAAGCGAAGAAAGAGACAGTCGCGTGGCAAAAAGCCTATCTCGTTTGCCAACTGCTCAGTAATGTCCATCGCTTTTAAAATGTCCACCGTTTTCATGATCGTCATCGTTCGAATCATGATCATATGCTTCATCGGCATTCCCCTATCTTTCTGTGCTTGCACGCGCAGTCAAACGCAGTATATCATCTTTTTCACTATTGCACACTCTAGCGCCGGGAAAAACAGGTTGGAATGCTATGCTTTCTTCTTTCTTAATTATTCCATCTACACAAAAATAGTTCTTATTTACCACAATAACATTATAATAAAAAACATATCACATTCCAATTTCCTATGCTTTTAGTCCTTAATTTCACTTTTGAGTACAAAATCTCCTCGGCTAGGATGATAAAAAAGGAACATCATGGATCTTATCGTCCGATGATGCTCCCTTCATGACGACGATGACTTAACTGATACACAAGGGCAATCAGCTGTGACCGGTCGTTGACACCTATCTTTTGAAAAATATTCGTGATGTGATTTTTTACTGTATGTACACTAATGAACAAACGCTCTGAAATTTCGCGGTTGCTACAACCTTGGACGAGCAGTTCAAGCACATCCATCTCTCGAGATGTCAGCTGTTCGGACAACATCTGAACATTAACTGTCTGCCCGCTCCCATCTTGAGCTGCGCTATTCATCATCATCACTCCAACAGCCACTAACGCTGTCACGTACACTTCGGCTTCTTTCGCCTCGTCCGTTTCTTTTAAATGAACCGCAAGAACGCCATAATAGCCATCACGGACAAAAAACGGCACTTCCATCACGGTTTTGTCTCCTACTTGGCGCAAAGACGGGACTTGACTTTTCGCCACCTGTTTAATACTACGTCCATAGTGGCGAAGCACATCCTCTTGGTAACAAGACGCCATTTCAGCGGAAATCGCTCCTTCATGAACGGTGACTGCCTTGCCATTAACATACAATATGGTACAAACGAAATCGCCGTAGGCAAGCTCGAGCGCAAACTGGGTCATCATGCGAACGATTTCTTCGTCATTTTGCACGACGTGCATCGCCCGACCAATTTCCATTAACATTGTCAACCGCATGAAATGACGGTTCATTTTCATATCAGCGGCCGCGCATTTCACAAGCAAATGCTCATATTGAACGAGCGCAGCGCCAAGCGGCTTCATCGCTGCTGGCAATGAGGATGCTGTCTCACTGCCAACAATGACCCATCCTTCCACTTTTTGCTCATATATCGCCGGATATATGATCATCGCTTTCGGGCGGATGCCATGACGGACAAAAAACGAAAAGCGTGGATCTAACGCAACATTTTGAAAATAAGAAGGACAGAGCGGCATTTCAGGGAAGGAGAGCGGTGGAAACAGTTCATCGACCATTTTGCCATATAGCCGCCCGGCTTTTTCGCCGTTCGTTGCCGCCACCACCCATCCTTGCTGGCGCTTTTCGATATACAACGCCATATCAAGGCACTCATTCATCTTGCGCAGCTCGTGAAGCAGCTTGTCCATACGATTTACAGCCGAATGATCGGTTACCGCTGTTTTAAGTAGCTGTCCGTACTCATGGTATTTTTGCTTGCGGCGCTCGCTGCCGATTAATTCTCCACATATGGCTGCCATCTTTTCAATTTCGTTCAACTTTGCTTCGACCGCGCCAACGGGCAGTGCATCTGCCTGTTTGATGGCCGCCGTCCACTTCTGGGCATTATCGCCAATCAGCTCTTTCGTTTCTTCCTCAACAAACACACCAGCCCAAACCCAATATTCTGCCCTCCCGTCGACAAGCACGGGAGCAATGATGCTTTTCAATCCGAAATGCCCAGCTGGTACAACAGTCGTCCGTTGTCGCCCATCAATCGCTAACTCCCGAGGGCAAAAAAACGAGGCGACTCCCTTTTTCTCGACAAATAAAACGAGCTCTGCCAGCTCGGTCATATTCGATACTTTCGTTACCGGATTGCCGTCATAATCCACAATAATCATGCTTAACCCCGTTAATGCCGCATACGCATCTTGGACATATTGCAACAAATCATTAATCGTCAATTCACCCTCAACTCTCCCAAACTATGTTTTTTCCTTATCTATTATGAACAAATGAACTGCAAGATATCAAGTTTCTGCTTTAACCGAAAGCAAAACAATCCGGCGCGGCGCCCTATGGAACGGGCGGCCGACGCCGGAAAAATAGCTGCTATCCAAGATAACAAACAAGTAGGCACATCGATCTGGACAAAAGCAAAGTTACCAATTGACGTGAAGCTCGAGCGTATGCAAACAATCAGCCAACTGCCGTTTAATCTCCGCCAACGCTTCTTCCGTCTTCGCTTCAGCGCGCAAGACAAGAATCGGTTGCGTGTTCGAAGGACGCACCAATCCCCAGCCTTCACGGAATTGAATACGAGCACCGTCGACATCGACGACCGGATAACGGCTGGCAAACCGTTTTTTCACAGCGTCGATGGCCACCGGTTTTTTCTCCTCTGGGCAGGTGACACGCGTTTCCGGCGTCGCCACATAATACGGCACATCAGCAAACCACTCAGAGAGTGGGCGCTTGTCATGCGACAAGAGGCGAAGCAGCCGTCCCGCAGCGTACAAGGCGTCATCGTAACCATAAAATTCATCATTGAAGAATAAGTGCCCGGACATCTCGCCGGCAAACGGAATGGCCGGTCGGCGGCGCAACGTCGCTTTTACGTGTGAATGACCGGTACGGTGGAAAAACGGCCGGCCGCCGAGCCGCTCAATTTCTTCTACGAGCGCTTGCGAACATTTTACCTCAACCGGCGCCTCAGCTCCCGGATGGCGCTTGAGAATATCACGCCAGAACAATACCATCAGTTGGTCGCCCCAGCGGATCGTGCCCGTTTCATCCACGATACCGATCCGGTCGCCGTCACCGTCAAATGCGATGCCTAGATCCGCCTGCTCCTTGCGCACCGTTTTGATCAAATCAGCTAAGTTTTCCGGCACAACCGGGTCAGGATGGTGATTCGGGAACGTCGGATCGGATTCACAATAGAGCGGGATGACATCACAGCCCCATTCTTTGAGCACTTTTGGCGCAATGATCGACGGGGTGCCGTTGCCGCAGTCGACAACGACTTTCAGCTGACGTGGACCGAGCTGAATTTTCTCCTTCAACATCTTGATATATGCCGGGACCAGGTCAAGCGTTTCCTCACGCCCCCGCGTCACTTCGGGTTGTGCCTGTTGTTGGCTTAGCCGCTCCATCGCCTTTCGCAGCGCTTGAATGCGTTCGCCATAAATCGTTGTTTTTCCCATGGCGATTTTAAATCCGTTCTCATCGCCTGGGTTGTGGCTTGCGGTAACGATCATGCCACATGAAATGTCCGTGTTGTATAAGCTGTAGTAAAACATCGGTGTCGTCGAAAGCCCAATATCGATGACATCACAGCCGCCATCAAGCAACCCGTTTTTCAACGATCGATGCAGCGCCGGCGACGACAGGCGGTTGTCATGGGCAACAACCGCCTTCCGTTCGCCCTCATTTTGCATCATTTCAGCAAAGGCCCGTCCCAGCCAATAAGCAAACGACTCATCAAGTTCCTCGCCGGCACGCCCGCGAATGTCATACTCTTTAAATACGTGTGTTGGCCATGCGAACGGTTTCGTTATCGACGTATTCATCGAAAACCACCTCCACCGAAATCGATTGAGCGATTGCTGCTGTTAATAAGTATGATAGTGTTGACTCCGCCCCTCGATTTGGGTTCGGACCGTTCGGACCAAGCCCGTCGCAACAACTACCGTCGCTTCGATCGGCTAACGGAACGTTGCCATCATTTTTCCCGTAAAACCAAGCGAGACAGCGGCGGACAACGTCGCGATACCGCCCGTCCTCCGTTGCCCAATATGCTTCGCGCGCCGCTAAAGCAAGCTTCATCACATCAATCGGCTGCTGATCCCAGTCAGCGCGGTAGCGGCGGCTGCACCAGCCGCGGTTGCCGACCGGACGGATCGTTCCCTCCGGTCCGCTCATCATTTCTATTAAAAAGGCAAGGCTTTCTTCCGCTACCTCCCTCACCTCTTGCCTCGGTGCGCGCCGATACGCCGTCCAAAGTGCCCACGGCAGCACGCCATTCCCATAGGTCAGCTCCGGCTCATACCAACGCCAACCATCGTCTGTGTGCGTCCAATACGCCTCAAGCAACCGCCGCTCAAATCGTCCGGCCAGCGTCGCTAATTCTTCCTTGTCGACACCGGGTGGGCTTGCTTTCTCAAGCAAGAGGCCGCAAGCTGCCAACCCCCAGGCGATGCCGCGCAGCGAGTGAAGCTTCCACGCCGCCGGCATCCCCCGCCGCAACATATCTGCAGCTGCCTCGCACCGAGCTGGATCATTCAACTGAATATACGCCGACGCCACCGCCCAAAACGACCGCCCGAGGCAGTCGTCTGACGGCGTCTCTTCTTCTTTCGTCCGATCGAAGAAAAAATTATTATGAAATGTTCCATCGTCGTTTTGCGCCCAAAGCAGAAATGCCAAATATCGATCAAGCAAGCGATACAGACGTTTCTCCATCTCTCGATTTTTAAGCAGGGCAAGCCACTCTAAACATGCCCATATCGCACGGGCGTTATCGTCAGTCGAATAGCCCTCGCGCCGACGCGGAATGCGGCCGAGGCTATGTTCGAGCAGCCCGGTGTCGTCAGTCATGCGCTCTAGATGGTCGAACTTAATGACTGACGAAGTCAACCGCCTTCACCTCCCCGCTGTTGGCGGCGGTGCATACACGTTCAAATAAGGCGATATGCTGTTCGCCGACACGCGGCCAATGCGTGTTTGCCCCAATTTGGCGCACAATTCTCTCCCATCGCTCCAACGCCGCCTCATCGGCCAACAGCTGCACGAGCCGCTCTTCCCAGACAGACGTATTCCCATATGGCAACAACAGTTCTTCACAACCTTGCAACAAGTCACGTGCATGCTCATACGGTGTTGAAACAACCGGACGTCCGACGCCGACCGCATAAGCGAGTGTACCGCTTGTGATTTGTTGCATACCAGGGTATGGAGTGACATACAAATCGCACGCCGTCAAGTAATCAATCAACTCTTCCTCACTGAAATACCGATCTTCCATGCGAACATGATCGTCGAGTCCGAGCCGATGAATCAATGCTTTCAGCTCCTCACGGTACGCTTCACCTTCCCGTTTCTTCACTTCCGGATGCGTTTGGCCAGCGATGACATACAACGTTTCCGGCACCTTGCGGACGACGCCCGGCAGCGCGGTGAGCACTGATTCAATGCCTTTGCCGCGGCTGAGCAGACCGAACGTAAACATCACTTTACGGCCGTGAAATCCGAGGCGGGAGCGTAGAGATTGGCGTTCCTCGCTGCTTGGCCCCGGAGCGCCGTGCGGAATGTAGACGATTTTTTCCTCTGGGAGACCGAACGCCTTTACTAAATACCCGATAGCCTGCCGGTTCATGACGATAATTGCATCGCTTGCCGCTGCGATCTTCTCCTGAATCGGGCGATACGGCGGCTCAGGAGCAGCAAACACCGTATGGAATGTCGTTATGAGCGGTTTTTGGAGCGCCGCGATGAAATCGAGAATGTATTCACCGGCCTCGCCGCCAAAAATCCCAAATTCGTGCTGCAGGACGACCACATCAATATCACTTTCATTCACCCGTCTGGCCATCTTCTCATAAGCGGCACGATTTTGCGCTGGAAGCGGCCAATACGCAGGATTGCCGCGATAGGCGTCATCACCATCAATTTCGTTATAGAGGACAATCACCCGATCCCCCTCTACCTTTCCGCGGACGCTATCAATGCTTTGACGAAGATGTTCCGTAAACGTAGCCAATCCGCACCTGCGCGGCGGATATGTACTGACGTACGCAATTCGGGTCATGCTTGCACCGCCTCCTTAAACTGATTAATAATCGAATCTTCGAATACTTCTCCAGCCGGTGTCACCGTCCGGTAGCCAAAAATGCTGTTTTGCAAACGGCTGCGATCACGAATGAGGGAACGATCCCAGACAATCGTATGCGCGCAATGGACGCGGGAGCCGATTTGACAATCGTCACCGATGACGGCATACGGGCCGATGACTGCTTGATGCCCGATTTTCACATTATGACCAATTAGTACAGGGGGTACAAACAGCACACCCGAACTAATTTTGACATTTTCACCGACAAACACGCCCGGCTGAATCTCACGCCCTTTGATCGGGAGCGGAAACTCTCGGTTCAAGGCATCCCAATGCACTTGGCGATAACGGGCCGGCGTTCCCATATCGCGCCAATATCCGCTGCTGACAATACCATAAACGCCAGTGTTTTCTTCGATTAAGCGCGGGAATGTTTCACGTTCGATCGACACTTCCTGCTCAGCCGGAATGTAGCGCATTACGTCCGGTTCCAAAATATACATACCGGCATTGATCCGGTTGGACGGCGCTTCCTCACGGCGCGGCTTCTCGATAAAGCGCAAAATTTGTCCTTGGTCATCTTGTTCAACTACTCCATAGGAGGACGGATCGTCGACTTCCGTTAAAACAATCGTCGCGATGCCGCCGTGCTGTCGGTGAAAATCAAGCAGAGGAATCAATTGCGGCAAATGTACAATATCGGCGTTAAACACGAGGAATCGCTCATCAAGCCAACGTTCGGCATTTTTAATTGCCCCGGCCGTTCCAAGCGGGAATGGTTCAAGCGCGTATGTAATGTTGACGTTCCAACTCTTCCCGTCGCCGAAATAACGGCGGATCACTTCTGAACAATGGTGAGCAGCGATGACAAATTCATTGACTCCTTGATCGCGAAGATGAATAATGAGGTGCTCAAGCCACGGCCGATTTGCAATTGGGGCCATCGGTTTGGGGATGTTTTCGGTCAATGGACGAAGACGTGTACCTAATCCTCCAGCCAGCAACAATGCTTTCATTTCGTCATCCCTCCATATGATTTTTTCGCAAAAAACAGACAATCATCTTGACGGATGAACGAGAAAATGAAAGTGATTCATAGATTGCTAGCACTCAGCTGCAACGGTTGCTAGTAATAATATACATAATATTCCTTCTGTTACGCAAGCAAAATGATTGTCAGATACTGTCGATGAATAATTATTCATTGTTTACAAGTTTAAAAACTTGAAATCCCCCCTCTTTCTTTGCGGTATAATGAAGATTAGTAATGATATATATATGTGGGGAAGGAGGAGAATACGCCATGATTTCTTCATCTTTCTATTACCGCGTCGGTATCGCCGGCGCCGGTGCGTTCGCAGAATTTCTCGCCGGTGCGCTCGCCCCGCTTCCTTCCTTTCATCTTGCCGCTGTCGCTGGGCGGACGGATGCCAAACGCCGACGTGTCCTCGACGCTTATCTTCGCCGAAAGCCAAAGTCAGATGATGTGCGCGAATATCGTGAAGCAGAAGAACTGATCGCTGACCCGCATGTCGATATTGTTATTCTTACCACTCCACCGCACTTGCACGCTCCGCTCGCCAAACAAGCGCTTGAGAAAGGAAAACATGTGCTGCTCGAAAAGCCTGGCGCCCTTGCTGCCGAGAAGCTCCACGCCAACATGGAACTTGCCAATCGCCGACAACGGGCGCTGGCCGTCAATCTCGTCTTGCGCTATCACCCGCTTGTGGAGGCCGTCAAACAACTCATCCACCATGCCCTGCTTGGGACTGTAGATTATGCGAGCCTACACAATGCGGCCCACCGCGTCGCTCAAGGCCATTGGTTTTGGGATGAACGGCAAAGCGGCGGTATTTTCATCGAGCACGGTGTCCACTTTTTCGAAGTCGGACGCCACTGGTTCGGTGAGGCGGCTGAAGCACGGGGATTCGCCTTAACGAATACGGACGGCACACGACCGCGCGTCGGAGCCACTGTCATCCACGAGCAGGGCGGTCGCCACATTCCGGTTCACTATTACCACGGCTTTACAATGGACCCAGCCGCCCCAGAATCAACGCATTGGGACATTCATACAACACGAGGGCGCATTACGCTTGACGGCTGGATTCCGATGCAGCTGTCCGTCTCCGGTCTCGTCTCGGCCGATGAAGCGGCCTGCATTGACAATCTGCTCGATGCCATTCCAAAACAACCGTCCGCTAGCGCCATCGAACAAATTGGGCAAGCAGCCAACCGGCTGTTGTCATCAACTGCACCATCAGACGCCCCGCGTATCCTGTACGAACGCACGGTTGCCCTCTCAGACCGCCACGGCTGGTACGAGGCGAGCGCTCAAGCGCGCTTTCTTGACTTTTGCCGCTTGATCGAAAATCCAAATGAGCGCGGCCTTGTCACCATGGAAGACGCCATCGCCGACATCGCTTTAGCTGAATCATGCACCGTCGCAGAAAAACTATCTCCTGCCCGCTAAGCACGGGCAACAAAACAAGCCTGTTGGGCTGCCGTGAAGGCAGCTGTCAACAGGCTTGTTCGTTTTCATTTCCCCATTAAGCTACCCGACATTTGCCTTCCTCTACTCACCGAACAGTACTCTTCACGCATTGGAAACAGGAGCCTTCTTTCGCAACGATAATAAATAGGATATCAATCATGCAAAAATATATATTTTCACCAAAACCCCTGAACCATCAACAGAACCGGACATACTAAAAAAGACATCGTTCCCTAGCCGTTATTCCCTAAAATCGTCAGCACACTCTCCTTGCTTTATATGAAACCGTATACGCACAACTACTCATCCGTTCTCGTTCCCTTACAAAATTGTAAGATGACCGTAAGCTTCCATGCATGGAAAAGCCCTATTCCATTTTCTACAATGAAGGCACAGTGAACAAATGATTGGGGGTCACAAAAATGGAACTTTTGCGAGTGGAACGCTTATATAAAGCTTACGGAACAGGAGAAAACAAAGTGGAAGCATTGAAATATGTTAATTTGTCCGTAGAAAAAGGGGAATTTGTAGCGATTGTCGGTGCATCTGGTTCCGGGAAAAGTACGTTATTGCATTTGATCGGCGGACTAGATCGACCAACAAGCGGCAATGTCTTCATCGACGGTGAAAATATTTACGATTACAACGAAGAAAAGCTGGCGATTTTTCGCAGACGGAAAATCGGATTTATTTTCCAATTCTTCAACCTTATCCCCGTATTAACGGTTGAAGAAAATATTTCGCTGCCGGCATTGATCGATCACGACAAAGTCGATAAAGCGTATTTAAATGAGCTGATTGACATATTAGGACTTTCGAATCGACGCAACCATCTCCCTTCTGAATTATCAGGCGGACAGCAACAACGCGTCGCCATCGGTCGAGCGCTGTTAAACAAACCATCCATTATACTCGCGGATGAACCAACCGGTAATCTCGACAGTAAACATTCAAAAGACATCATAGAGTTGTTAAAGTTTACAGCGAAAAAGTATAACCAAACGATCCTCTTAATTACGCACGACATTCAAATCGCCGAGATGGCCGATCGCATTGTGACCATCCAAGACGGCGAAATCATTTCCGACCAATATTTACAGCGAAGCTAACACTCTGGCCGACAAAGGAGAGAACAAGAGGATGAGGAGCTATAAGCAACTTACATGGAAGTACTTAAAAGCAAGCAAAAAAAGAACAGCACTCACCATATTAGGAATTACGTTATCTATTTCCTTAATCTCAGCGATCGGTCTGTTCCTCTTTTGGATACAGCAGGCAGAAATTGAAGAAACAAAACAAACCAAAGGCGCATACCATGTCATGTTCACAAAATTGGACAGCGATACGGTCAACAAAGTCATTCATAATCCAAACGTTTCAAGATACGGATTTTTCACCATCGGCGAAACAATGAGCATTAACGAAAAGGTGATGGTGACGGAATATATCGCCACAAACCGTGCATTAGAGCTGCTTCCGACGCATGTGAAAAAAGGCCGGCTTCCCAAGAATGAAACAGAAGCGGCTTTAGAGGAATGGTTGCTAAAACAAATCGATCCTCAGGCAACGGTTGGAAGCCGCATCACACTGCAACATAAACAATACACCGTTTCCGGCATATTAGGAAACGATGTGGAAAATCAAATAAGCAACAAAGGCATCTTATTGTCAAAAACGAACAAAATCGATGAAACGAAAGCCTCTCTTCTTGTTGAAATTAGTGAAAAGGCGGACTTGGAGAAAACCGTTAACGAGCTGAAGAAGTTGTCCGACGACCGATATGTTCAACTAAACACGAAGTTGCTTATTTTGCAAGGAGCCGGCGGTGACAATGAACAGGCCATCGGACTGTATGCAGCGGTCGCCATTATCATCGGAATCGTTGTGATCTCTACGATCGCCATCATTTATAACTCGTTCCAAATTGGTATTGTTGAACGGATCAAACAATTCGGCTTATTACGAGCGATCGGGGCGACACCAAAACAAATCCGAGCTGTTGTGATAAGAGAAGCGACCTTTTTATCATTGATCGGGATCCCTCTCGGCCTCCTGTGCGGCCTTGTCGCCATTTACGGCATCTTTTTCGCATCTAAGCTGATTGCGAACGAAGCGCTGTTCGCCACACCGCCGATCATCTCTCGCAACATCTTGCTCTTGAGCGCAGCCATCGGGCTCACATCCATTTATTTCTCCGCTTGGCTTCCAGCTCGTTTCGCTGGCAGCATCTCGCCGTTAGCAGCGATCAGCAGTCGCGCGCTGATCGTAAAAGAACGAATAAAAAAGCGCAAAAACAGGTGGATCAGCAAGTGGCTCGGCTTTGAAGGTATGTTGGCAGCGAAAAATATGAAGCGAGATCGCAAACGATACCGCATTACCGTCTTTTCAATTACCATTAGCGTCATGCTCTTTATTGTGTTTAAATCATTCATGGACATGGCTTTTACGATCAGCGAACATCCCAACGAGTCGAGAAACATTCATTTCTCCATCGTAAAAGACACGCCAGAGGCGAAAGGGACGGCCGCATCCATCTCTGCTGCCCTTAGAGCATTGCCGACAGTTGATAAAGTATACGAAGCTTACGAATCACATGATTTTTATGCCATTATCGACAAAGAGAGCGAGCTGAAGGCAGTGCAACCGTTCGAAGGAATTTACCAACCGATCGATTGGCCTGACGGCGAAAAAATAATGGTAGAAGCCACGATCAACATTTATGACAGCGAATCACTCAAAGCAGCCCGTCGCTATTTGGAAGCAGGAAATATTGATGAACAACAGCTGACAAAAGAAAACGCGGTCATTGTCATTAAGAACAACGAATTTTATAATGACAAAACAAAAAAATTTTACAACGGCCCAATCGCCCATCTGCAACCGGGGGATGAAATCTATCTAGAAAAAGATGTTGGCCAACGCGCGCCCGTTTCCTATAAAGATGCGATGCAAAAAGTGAAAGTGGCCGCCGTTGTCGAGGACGATCCGTTTCACTTTCGCAGCAGCAATCCAAGCAGATTAAAACTAATCACAACAAAGACAGTCGCGGAGCGTTTGCTGTCGCAACAAAAACTGCAACCGGTGCAATGGAATATTAAACTGAAAACGGCAGAGAGTGAAAAGGAGGCAGAAAAACAAATCGAAGCGGTGATTCGTCCCTACCCTTCTGTCATGCTCATCAACCATATCGATACAAACCGAAAAGCGAAGTCAAGCATTCTTATGCTGCAAATATTAGTGTACGGTTTTATCATCGTCGTCTCTTTCATTGGCAGCGTCAACATTATCAACACCTTAACGACCAATATCCTTTTACGAAAAAGAGAGCTCGCTTCCTTGCAAGCGATCGGCTTAACGAACAAAGGATTAAAGAAAATGATTGTGCTTGAAGGCGTGATGTACGGAACGATGGGGACACTGTACGGTTCGATCATTGGATGCGGCCTGTCCTATCTCATGTACATGTTTTTCATTGACGTGAAACAATTTTCATGGCAACCTCCGTGGACAGCGATGCTCATCGCTGGAGCGGCCGCTGTTGTGATCGCTTATTTATCCGTATTGCCACCTTTGGCAAGAATGAAGAAAGAACATCTTATTGAAGCGATTCGGGAAGAGTATTAAACGAACACGGTAAGGATGCGGATCGCCATAATCCGCATCCTTTATTTTTCTAATTCGGCAAGCTATCATAAAAGGGAGGAAACGAACGGCTAGAGTACACAAAGGAGGAACACGAATGAGCAAACTACTGCTAGTCGAGGATGATGAATCGCTCGCACTCGGTATTGAATTCGCCTTGCAAGACGAGGGCTATGAAGTGTGTCGCGCTTCCACTCTCGAAGAAGGAAAAGCGCTATTTGCCTCGCAATCGTTTGATTTAATCATTTTAGACATCAATTTGCCCGATGGAAGCGGCTATGATTTATGCAAACATATTCGCGCCACAAGCGACGTGCCGATCTTGTTCTTGACCGCGCTCGATGAAGAAGTGAACATCATTCTCGGCTTGGAGCTCGGCGGGGACGATTACATCACGAAGCCGTTTGGCGTCGGCGTGTTTTTATCAAGAATTAAAGCGCTGCTCCGAAGAAGCGCAGGACATCGAGCCACGGGAATGATATTAAAAAGCGGCACCATCACCGTCGACCCGCTCGCGGCCACCGTCGAGAAAAACGGACAAAAAATCTCTCTTTCTGCTCAAGAATATAAGCTGCTGCTCACATTGATGGATCGCCCTTGCACCGTCATGAGCCGCGACGAAATCTTACGCGAACTTGCCGAAGGAACGGAAGCATTTTTCGATGAAAACACGTTAGCCGTCTATATTCGACGGCTAAGGGAAAAAATCGAAGATGACCCTAAAGAGCCTCAATATATCGTAACGCAAAGAGGCCTCGGGTACAAATGGAATAAAGAAGTGACGAGGGAGAAGATACTGTGATGAGCCGCGACTTTATGAACCCTGAACTGCGTCTTAGCTCTGGTGTGTTATTGTCATTAATGGCTTTCTTTTTCCTCGTTGCTTTCATCATGTTAAAGCTTCACCATGAGCAATTAAAAAGTGACTATATAGCCGTCTTCGGTTCCATTGCTTCACGAATTGTCGAGGAACACCCCGAACTCGAGCAAGATATCGTCCCGTTCATGACAACAGAAATCTCGCGTGAAGAAGAGGAAAAAGGGAAGGAGATCCTAGCGCAATACGGATTAACGGAGCAATTGAACGACGAATTATTTCCTTATGTCCACACGGCGATTCAAAAAAACGAGCGTGCAGTCGTGTTGTTGTTTCTATTGATGGCATTGTCGCTTTTTCTCCTTAATTACTCACAATATCGAACGCTTTACAGTCGCATTAGGCAACTTGCGCTCGCCGCAGAAAAGGTGGTGGAAGGCGACTTCAATATCATTATGAGCGAAACAAGGGAAGGTGACTTTTCAAAACTAGCGGTCGCCTTTAACGGCATGCGGAATACGATCCGGAATCAATTAGATGAACTGAAAAAGGAAAAACGGTTTTTAGCCGATTTATTGTCCGACATTTCCCATCAGCTCAAAACACCACTCTCTTCCATGATCATCTACAATGAAATTATGTTAGGGAAACAGCTGTCGGAAGAACAGCAACGCATGTTTTTATTGCAAAACGAAAAACAACTCGAGCGAATGAAATGGCTCATTCAAAGCCTCCTCAAACTCGCAAAACTCGACGCAAAAGCATTGCAAATGGATCGCCAACAGCAAAGCTTAAACGAAACCGTTTGGCAATCGATCGACGATTTGCGTGAGCAAGCGGTCGAAGCAAATGTTCATATTCGCTTTGAAAACAGTGAAGAAGTTGAATTCAACCATGACCGTCTTTGGTTGAAAGAAGCGTTCATCAATATCATAAAAAACAGCATCGAACACACCCCACCGGGAGGGAACATCGATATCACCATCGTCTCCCATCCGCTTTATACAAGGGTGGTGATCGCCGACACGGGAGAAGGCATCAGCCAAGATGATCTCCCTCACATTTTCAAACGCTTTTACAAGGCCAAAACGTCGAAAAAACCTGACTCGATCGGCATCGGATTGGCTTTAGCGAAATCGATCATCGAAGCGCATGGCGGCATGATTGAAGCGAAGAGCGAACTCGGAAAAGGTACGACGTTTTCCATTACTTTTCTTAACTATTGACGGAAAAAGGCTGACCTTAAAGTAGCGCAAAACATCACCAACTCATACCATAAACAAATCTTCTCATGCGGAATTGTACTTCCCGCGGTCACCTCTTGCAACGGTGAAGAGTGAAGCCTTGGAGCAGTTGGCTCCAAGGCTTCATTGAATGACTGTGGGCCAATTCCGTTTTCCTTCATCGGAATCAATGCCTCGTTTGCCTATGAACAGCTCTTTGCCAACAGTGCCTCAACGGTAGGGAGATCAGCGGGCGCCCATGCCAGGGTACGAAGCTGAGAGAACGGCACCCACCGGAGCTCGGCATGCTCCCGTGCCCGCGGCTCCCCATCGATGAGGCGAGCTTCATATGTCTGCAAATGAACGATGGCGTGTTCATACTTATGGAACACATCAGCTAACAGCTTGCCGACCGAAATGGTACAGCCAAGTTCCTCACGAATTTCTCGAACTAAGGCCGCTTCCGAACTCTCTCCTTCTTCCACTTTGCCGCCTGGAAACTCCCAAACGTTCGGCAACGACATCTGCGGCCCACGCAACGCGCATAAGACGTCCCCCTGTTCATTGCAGATGGCTGCCCCGACCACGTGGATAACCCGTTTCATTGCTGACCTACCTCTCTCATCGATATACGCCATTTTAGCAAAAAACGTTTCGTTTTCCAAAATAGTGGAATTTATTCAAACATTGTGCTATAACAAATGTGGAACCTTTTTACTAGGAATTGCGTATTCCCGAATAAGAACCATCACCGACAAGGGGGAGAGTCGATTGTTCAAAAAACTGTTAAGCTCCATCGGCATTGGGGCGGCCACCGTCGATACGAAACTTGCCAAAGCGCAATACGCCCAAGGGGAAACGGTCGAAGGAGTCGTCGAGGTTCGCGGCGGCAGTGTTGAACAGCGCATTGATGAAATTTATCTCGCTTTAGTGACAACGTATATTCGCGAGATCGATGATAAGAAAGTCGAAGAAAAAGCCGTACTCGCCCGGTACCGGGTGTCCGACTCCATGACGATCCAGCCGAATGAAACCAAAACGATTCCGTTTCAATTCGCCTTGCCATATGACGTGCCAATTACGCTCGGCTCTTCAAAAGTATGGCTGCAAACCGGCCTTGACATTAAAATGGCGCTTGATCCACAAGACCGAGACTACCTCACAATCGAACCGCACCCGCTCGTCGCAGCATTTCTCGAGGCCGCCCACCAGCTAGGATTCCGTCTCCGCCATGTGCAATGCGAACAAGCGCCGCGCTATTGGCAACGGC
This sequence comes from Geobacillus sp. 47C-IIb, assembly GCF_014679705.1. NCBI lineage: Bacteria > Bacillati > Bacillota > Bacilli > Caryophanales > Anoxybacillaceae > Geobacillus > Geobacillus sp. 47C-IIb. The sequence goes on along the minus strand of NZ_CP061473.1, from coordinate 2,335,837 downwards.
GGCTGCCGTTTGTCCAAGAGTTTGAATTTCGACCGACAAGGGGAGCATTTAGAGGGCGCCTTGACGAATTGGAAGCTGTCTTTTTTGTTTCTGAACATGGAGTGGAAACCATTTTAGAAATTGACCGCAAAGCGCGCGGATTCGCTGGATTGCTCGCCGAAGCGCTTGATATGGACGAAACGCTCGTCCGGTTTACCTATGGACCGAACGATATCGCATCATTGCCGCAACTGTTGGCCAATGTGATTCAACGCCATAGCTAAAGCTAAAAAACAAAAGGGGCCATCGGCCTCTTTTGTCCCATAATGAAGCACATCGACATCTTACCCCTATGTCCCCCTATCGCTGCTCTACAGACGAAACAGCATGGTTTCTTTCAGCGAAAATGCCAGCAGTACTTAGGTCGTCCATTGATCATGAACAATCCCAACCAATCTCCATGAGCCGCCATCTTGTTCAAAGACAAGGCGCAAGCTCTTCCAATCCATACCGTCATATTGCTCGTCAAACCCGGTAAAATGAAACTCCACAAATACTCCATCAGGATATACTTCATGAATGTTTTCTAGTGTATTGCCTTTCCCGATCACGATGTTGTTTCCAATCATATGTGGATTAGCAAAATCCACATCATAAACAAACTTCTGAAAATAATCGCTAAACGTCATCATGATGGGCTCCCCAGACCCGTCAAACGTACCAAATCGATAAATACGGTTGCTTTTCATAAGTGAAGGGAGCTCGTCTTTCGCAAACACGACATCGTTGGCGATATCGACATGGCCATACGGACTGAAACGCACCCCTTTGTCTGGATGGACGTACATCGCAAGCCGATCCATATCCTTCGCCTTCAGCGCCTCGACAATCGCCAATGCAGCGGACAATACCTTTTTCTCGTTCATTGTTTGCCACTCTGCCGCTTTTTTGGCCAATTCTTTGTTCTGCTGTTTCAGCTGATCAATGAGCTGCGCCTGTTCTTGTATTTGCTGGTTTAGTTTGACTTTGTCGCCCGACTCGTTCACGCAACCAGAAATCAGCAATAAAAAAAGCAACCCGAATACCGACGTCTTCTTCATCACCCAGCCCCCTCTTTCGTTGAAGACAATGTTATACGATGACAACAGCAGGAAATACTGTCCCCCTTGCTCCACCTTCCATTTCCGAATGCTGAAACTAAAGCAAAAGTTTCCATTCATTTTATGTTACCTTCGCTTTTTGGTGCATACATTGGATATGAATAGATGACATATTCCTATCTCCTGCGCGGGCGCTGAAAAGAGTGTTTATTTTAATGAATTATACGATGCCAAAAGACGTTTCTCTACTACATAAACCTTGATATTTGAAACTTTCCAAAACCACTGGCATGAAGAAATACCGCTCCTCTAAAGGGGGCTAAGCCATCTTCTTCACTGTTCAAAGGCAAGAGCTTTCTGCAAAAGGAAGGTGACCCCCATGAAATTCATAAGGCCACTAGAACGCTTAAAATGGATATTCACAAAAAAATTCAACCGGAATCACGCAAAAATAAAGAGCACAAAAGAAATGTATTCGGTGAAAGGCTATAAATACAGTCCGAAACGTCACGCCATGCATATGAGGATCGTTCATGCGATCATGAAACAAGCCCCTTCTCCCCCAAAAACGGAAAGGCCCATAGCCATTCTTATTGGCGGCGGAACAGCCTCTGGAAAGACGATGATGCGAAAAACGGTGATTGAAAAACAATTAGCTGAAGAAGGTGTACAGGCAATCATCGTAGATCCTGATGACATAAAAACCTACATTCCCGAATATCACTCGCTGCAAAAAACTCATCCAAATGACGCCGCCCGTCTCGTTCATCAAGAATCCCGCGACATTAGCAATTTATTATTGAAACAGCTGATTCGCCATCGCAAACATTTCATTTACGAAGGAACCATGGCTAGAACGAGGGCATACAAACAGTTGATGAAGAAGCTAAAAAAAGCCGGTTATAAAGTGCATATTTATATCGTTGACATTCCTCTCGAATTAGCGAAACAACGAGCCAAGGAAAGAGCAAAGATGACCGGAAGAAAAATTCCTTATCAAGTAATCGAAAATACACACAAGCTAGTCCCACGAACGTTTCAAGCCATTAAAGACTTCGCTGATCGTTACTATGTATACGACAATCAAGACAAACTCGTACTTATTGCCTCTAACGATTACATAGAGCCTGTCTTATACAACAATTTTTTAAAAAAAGGAAAAACATAATAAAAATGGCGGCAAACCGCGTCGGGCGACCACGCTGCAGCCGCTTTTCTTACTTACGTGCTCCATGTTTCTTTTTCATGTACACTTCATACTCTTTATACCAAAGCTTCCGCATCCCGTACAAAACGGAAAAAGCCCAATAAGCAGCCGGTTCGTGCATGATAATTGAACTGAATGGAAGAGACGTTAAAGACTGGCGCAACATCTTATCGGCCTGACGGCTAGTCAGGTTGCCAATCATCATCAACTCATTGCGGATTTCGTGTAAAAATCTATAGTTTCTAGCATTTTCCGAGTTCTGTATATGATTCCACAGCTGCTTTAACAAGAACGTTTTCATATATATGTCTTCCGGTTTGAAAGCCACAATATCTAATGTGGATAAACATTTTACGGCCCGCATGCTATTTAGAGAAAGCTGATCTTTTGTACGGGAAACTTTGATTTTCTCAATATTAGTCAAATGCCCCTTAGCTACCGGTCCATACACATAGTCGTAATGATGTCTCTTCCCCGTACGACAATCTAACACAAACCGTTCCCATGACCGCTGATGGCGCTCCCATCCCGGCTCATGAGGCAAGGAAAACTCTTTTCCGTTTAATTGCCGCAGCTGGCTTACATTCAGCTCGTACACTAAACAAGCTGGAATTTTAATCTCCGGGTGATTGAAATACTGAGACTGGCTCATATTAAGTTGGGCCAGTAAGTCGGGAGAAATTTGCGGATGCATGGCCCTAATCTGCGCCCAGTTTTTTGCTTGTTGAGGGTTTAACGTAACATAAAAGCCTTTTCCGAAATCAGTAAGCTCTCTCTGCACATCAAGCCGTATCCCGATCTTTCTAATGATCCTTGCGGCGAACAGATTCGTTCCATGATAAACCGTACATGTATCATGAGCGGGGAGCATAGGGAGACTTCCTCCCTTCATTGGAGATGATAAAACGTAGTCCATATATACTTATGAGAAAGAAAATATACGTATTACCTAGGAAGCTAGTGAACCGCAAGCGTTTCCGTTACTTCACAATTCTCAAATGCATGTAAGAGCAGAGTCACAAAGTTTCTCTATGTAAAAAAGCCCTCTCTGGCGCCGTGTTTACGACGCAATCATCGACCTTTTAGGCCAATTCCATTATGAAGCAGAGCCTTAGAAAGGAGGATTTATTGAGGAACACGGTGCAACGACGAAACTTATCAAAATAGAAAAGCTTTACAAACCTTACTCCACCTAGAAGACCGCTGCACAATGGAAAACGCTCGTGTTTCACCAACTTTCTAGAATGTAAAAAATACTGTCATGCATAACAAAATCCCCTTTCAATAGACAGAAGTCTACCAAAAGGGGATGTTCAGCAACTCTAGTATCGCCTTAACCTATTACGCTTTGACCGTCGTATCTTTATCTTTCGGTTTTGTAAAGGAACGATACGCTTCAAGGACGAGGAAGATACACAAGACAAACAAGATAAACCCACAAACCACAAGGAAGATATTGCCGCTCAAGAAATTCGTTCTCATGAAGACAAGCAACGCGGAAAGCGTCACAATAAACATAAATATCATCGGGATGATCGCAAACCACGACTTCGTCCCTCTTTTAACAAGCCAGACGCTGACGGCCAACAACGCCAACGCGCCAAGCATTTGGTTGGCAGAACCGAATAGCGGCCATAAATCGCTCCACGTTCCCGAGAGCGCCAGCGCCGCCGCACCGACGACGATCACTCCTGTTGCTACATGAGGATTGGCAAACGTCTTGGATCTTCCTTCCGCAAACTCTTGCACACCGTATCTCCCGAGCCGTGTCGCTGAATCTAACGTTGTCATGAGAAAAGCCGAGGCAGCCAGAGCAACAAAGGTTGTGCCTACCGTTTCCGGAATGCCAAAATGGCTCATAAAATACCCGAGACCAGCAGAGAAAGCGGGGATCGGCCCGCCTAACTCAGCGAGTCGCTGCGTGAACTGCTCCGTCGTCAAATACGCTACCGAGCAGACAACAATCACCGCCAAAAACCCTTCAATCAGCATCCCACCGTAGGCGATGAAACGGCCGCTTCGTTCGTTGTCCAACTGTTTGGCTGTCGTGCCGCTCGCCACCAAGGAATGGAAACCAGAAATCGCGCCACAGGCAATCGTAATAAAGAGAATCGGGAACAACGGACCTAAATTTTCATTGTAAAAGCCGGTGAAGCCGGCGAGTTGAAGCGTCGGATTCGCAAAAAGAATGCCGATAAACCCACCGAGCATCATACCGTACAACAAATACGAGTTCAAATAATCGCGCGGCTGCAAAAGCAACCAAACCGGCAACACGGAGGCTACATAAGAATAAATGATCAAGAAAAACACCCAAAACGTCGCGCTCATTTTAATCGGGAACACGATGCCGATCCAAACGCAAGCAAACATGACAATGACGCCGATGATGCTCGCCAACACAAAATTGACGCGCATTTGGTTGACGAAAAAGCCGAACAACATCGCCACGAAAATAAACAATATGGAAGCAGTCGCTGCCGCCGGAACGTTAGCAAACGTATCGGCAACCAACACGATAAACACGCCAACAATAAGAATAATGGTCGCGATAGAGAACGATAAAAACAATGTTTGGCCGCGCTTGCCGATATACTCTTTAATGACCGTGCCAATCGACTGGGCTTTATGGCGGATCGATGCTTGCAGCGAGGCATAGTCATGCACCCCGCCAAAGAAAATGCTTCCTAACACAATCCACAACACAGCCGGAATCCAACCGAATACCGCCGCAGAAATCGGACCAACAATCGGACCGCCGCCCGCAATCGTAGCGAAATGGTGACCAAGCAAAACGGGTCGATTGGTGGAAACATAGTCCTTCCCGTCCGCCATCTCCACCGCCGGCGTCGGCCGGTTTGGGTCCACGCCGAGCTTGCGGTCAAGATACTTGCCATACGTAAAATAAGCAACAATAAAGGCAATAGCCGAAATCAGCAATAAGGTCACCGCGCTCATAGGCTAATTTTATCCTCCCTCATTAGAGTTTCGATCGACTTGACGAACGACCTTCCCTTCGGGTGGATATGAACGGTTTTTTGAGTAGGATGGAGGACGGCCATATACATCTCAACCCACCCGTGCCAGCCGAATTTTAAAAACTTTACTTTTCGATACTTCCTCACCTCCTTCAAAACCACTTCATCGAGTTTGCCATCCGCAATGATAAGGCCGAGTACAATCGTAGACATATGTTCTGTATGTTCTTGAATAAATTGATGTTTATGTTGATCGATGACATCCCGAAATCGCCTGACAAATGGTAACGAGACGGGTTCATTTGCGACAGTAGCAAAAACAAGTTGTTGGTTTTCCACACCGTATACTTTAATCTTTTTTGTTACCATATACCGTTCGTCTCTCCGCTTGTAGTGGGCAATAAACGCGAGGGGGAAATCGCTGATTTGTTCATCGCGGTATACATCAAAATATAAAGTGAATTTGTTAGCTAACTCATGGGCAAAGCGGGTCAACCGATCTCCCACCATTCGTTCTCCCCCCTTTAAAAATATTTGAGCCCTTCCACCCGAATCGTTTTAAAAAAGGGTGGACCAGTCAGTTTCACCTTCAGATGGTTTTGTTTAAACTCCAGACCTTTTTCTATAAAACACGTAATCCCGTGTTGAACAATCTTTTTTGTAAAGGCTTTCATTTTCAGGCCTCTGAAATTCAACCCACACTTCTGATGCCGGGACACAACAATGGGTCGCTTGGAACTTCGAAATGGTCAATACACTCCCCTCCTCCCTTAACCACTTCCTAGCGTTGTCGTCAATGGAAATGGAATAATCCATCGTTCATCCCGCCCATTAATAATTTACTATTTTTCTGTATATTCTGTATAGTATATTATACATTAGTTTGATTTAAAAATGCACCCTTTTCTTACACCCTCCTCATCGAAAAGTGGGGGGATTGAGCCAAAATCATACCGCAAAAAGATGGTTTTTTCATACATAAGACTTGCTGTTTAGAGTTCCCCCAAAGCCAGTGATTTTCATCGGCCTCCTAAGCAACCTTGAACACGGGCCGTCTTTTCACCATTGAACGCCCTACACCAACTTCTTGATTCAAGATAATAAAGCCCGTTCCCTTCTCATCTAGGGAACGGGCTTTTCCTTACGATGACAATTTCACAAGCAATACAAAACAATCGTCATGGAATGAGCCAATTGAATCTTGCGTTCATGGGGATGGGTTGTTTAAGTTTGCGGCCTCCGGCAAAGTCACCTGAAGGAAAAGCTCAAGGTCAGGAACCCCTTTCTTTAACGCGAATCTTTTTCAACGATTCGTCCGGTAATGATTTCCGCATAACCCAGAACCTTTTTATGCTTCAGTGGAAATGGTAACTCAATGATTTTATCTAAGCGAACTCGCTCAGTAATCATACCATTTCGGGATTCGATAGCTATATCTATCTTGCTAGGATCTGGATAATATTTAGGATCTTGAAACAAATCTATAAAGATAAATTTTCATCCTTTTTTAAGACGCCCTAATGGATGATGTATAAAATTTTGTGTAAAGCATTTTGCTAGAACAAAAGAAAAAAGGTAGGGTATTCTCTGATTTGGACCAACACATTCCAGAGAAAGGAGAACCCTACCTATGTCTAAAAGTATACCGAATGTCGACTGGACAACTCAACTGGAAAGCGTCATTCGTCAGTTTGTAAAGAAAAAATTAGAACTGATCATGCGGGAAGAAATCAAGAATTTCCTCGAAATAGAACAAGCCGGAACATCGAATATGAGAAACGGCTACTATCAACGAAATCTAGATACGCAATATGGCCGGATTGAAGGTCTTTTGGTCCCTAGAGACCGAAACGGAGAATTTCAAACGCAGCTGTTTGCCCCTTACCAACGCCACACGGGCTGGCTTGAGGAAGCCATCATCAGGATGTATCAAAGTGGCATGAGCACACGTGAAATTGGCACGTTTATTGAACGAATTTTAGGCAATGCCTATTTTCCTGCAACGATCAGCCGTATTACCGATGTAGTGAAGGAAGGCATCGAGAAATGGCACACTCGTCCACTGCACAAGCGTTATTCTGTCTTATATTTGGATGGTTTATACGTAAAACTTCGTCGCGAAACCGTGGAGAAAGAAGCCATTTATGTGGTGTTAGGGGTGAATGAAGAAGGATATCGCGAAATTCTTGATTTCTTTGTGGGAGGACAGGAAAGCGCCTATGTATGGCAGGAGATTCTTCAACAACTATACAACAGGGGCGTAAAGGAAGTGCTTCTGGGCGTATTCGATGGACTACCGGGGTTGGAGGAGGCCTTTAAGGCGGTTTATCCGAAAGCCGATGTGCAGCGTTGTGTCGTTCACAAAGTCCGCAACACGCTCCATCGTGTTCGGAAAAAAGACCAATTCGAAGTGGCCGAGGATCTCAAGCTGATTTATCGCGCGCCGAATAAGAGATGGCGTTACAAATGTTTCAACAGTTTGAGTCGAAATGGTCCAGCAAATATCCAAGAGAAGTTCAATCTTGGGCCAATGAGTTGGATGTCCTCCTTACATTTATGGATGATCCAAGCAGTATTCGAAGTGTGATTTACACGACCAATGCCATCGAACGAACGATCAAGGAGATTCGGAAACGCCTAAAACCGATGAACAGTTTGAATAGTTTAGCAGCCGCTGAAAAAATCGTGTATTTGACCATTCAAGATTTTAATGAGAAATGGGCAGGGCGAAAGTTGCGAGGATTTGCCGAAGCGCATGAAGCCCTTCAACGAATGTTTGAAGAACGTTATCATTAACCAAATACTGTAAATAAACAAAATAGGGGGATTCTCCCTTTCCACACAGAGGCTGTCTCAAAAGGTCGTCTAAACCGACCTTTTGAGAGTAGCCTCTGTTTCTTTTTCTTACCATTTGGTTATTTATTCCTTTTTTGAGGCAGGAATTTCTCCTTATTTCCGAATTTTATCCTATTTTTTCCTTGTTGGGTCGGTCGTTGTGGCCCACTTTCTCAAATTGTGGGCAGCACAAACTAGACCCCACTCCAAGGTAATTTTTGGGAGGCCTCTCAATGAAAACCGATGAAATTGCTGATTATGCTTGATTTGCCCAAACACCGGCTCGTTTTCGATTTGCCGTCTTCGATATGTCGTCGCCCCTTCTTCCGTGGACAGCCGTTTCCGGATTTCTTGCCGTTGTTGTTGATTTTTCAAGGAAACGCGGATGGTTTTCGTGTCTTTGCCTTTGGCACATGCTGCTTGAAACGGGCATCCGGCACATGCTGTACAACGATACGTCCGTTTGACGATGACGTACCCGTTGTCGGTCGTTTCCTTCCGTTTATACACAAACACCAGCCGTTCCCCTTTCGCGCAAATCCACTCATCCAATTCCTCATCGTACGTCATGTTCTCGATTCGGCCGATCTCTTTCGCCCACGCTTTCGTTTGTTCCCGGTCCAATGTGTTGTACTTGATCAGCGCGACGATCTGCTTTTTTCTCGCAGTACGTGTAGTTCTCCTCACTCCCATAGGCGGAATCCGCAATCGCTCGTTTAGGCATGGGACGCCCATAGGCGGCCAATTGCTCCAAATGTGGAATGAAGCATCCGGCATCCCCCGCCCGTTGATGCACGCTAAATCCAGTGATGAATTGGTTCTCTGTCCCTATCTGCACATTATATCCCGGTTTGAGCTGGCCGTTTTTCATATGGTCGTCTTTCATCCGCATAAACGTCGCATCGGGGTCCGTTTTCGAAAAACTGTTTCGTTCGCCTAACACTTTTTTGTATTCTTCATATTTTTTCTTACGGGGGAGAATGTCTTGTTCCAATTGCTGTTTTGCTTTCTTTAACGTGCGATTCTTCGGCTCTTTCTTTAGATGTTCTTCCACTTGTTCGATCACGGCTTCGATCTTTTCAGACGTGATCGGTGAAGCTTCCAGCTTTTCTTGAAAATCTCCTTCTTGTTCCGACTCTTCATCCTCTTTTACCACCTGTTCGATCGAGGCTACGATTTTCCGGAATTTCTCCTCCAACTTCTGATCGTACTTTTCCGTTGATTTGCGCCAAACGAACGTGTACTTGTTGGCGCTGGCCTCGATTTTCGTTCCATCCAGAAAGTAATCCTCTAGTTTGACCAACCCTTCTTGACGCAGAAGATCGACAATGGAGAAAAACGTTTCGTAAATGATGTCCTTCATCCGTTCCGACCGAAATCGGTTGATGGTGCGGAAATCCGGTGTTTGATGGCCGGATAGCCACATAAAATAAATGTTTTCTTTCAATTGCTTGGCGATTTGGCGAGAGGAATAGATCCGATTGGCGTAGGCATACAGGATGACTTTCAACATCATTTTCGGATGATAGGCTGGGCGGCCTCCGCCGGGATAGAGGGAAACGAGCAGAGCTGGATCCATTTTTTCCACGGCTAGATCCACGATCCGGCAAAGATGATGTTTGGGAATGAGAATTTCAAGATCCATTGGCAAAATGAGTTGATCTCGGTTATAATAAATGTACATAAGAAAACCGTCCTTTCTTGGTAGGGTTGTGGTGACTCTATTATACCAAAAAAGGAACGGTTTTCTTCTTTTTTTGCCCAAAAAAGTGCCCCAAAAGCGAACGCTATGCGAACACTTTTGGGACATCCTCTGTGTGGAGAAAATCAGTCCCCTATCAATTCAAATCCATTTCAGAGAAACCCTACCCCATTACATTACACAAAATTCTTGACGGTACCGAAATTTCTAAAAAACTTTAGTTTTATTTATTAAATATAATAAATATAATTTGTATAGACTTAATAAAATAAGCTTTAAAGTGCGGAATAACAACAATGCAACCACAAGTTGACAAAGTGCAACTAGAAGTTGACAAAGTGCAACTAGAATAGGATAGAAAAAATATCGATGTTTTATACAATATAGTTAATAACATGAAAGGAGTTACAACAAATGAATTTTGGAGAAAAACTTGTTAAGTTACGAAAAGAGAAAGGACTGTCTCAAGAGGCTCTAGCGGAAAAATTAAACACCACTCGACAAGCAATAAGTAAATGGGAAAATGGTCAAGGATTCCCCGAAACTGAAAAACTATTGATGATTGCGAATATCTTTGAGGTATCTATTGATTACTTATTGAAAGAGTCTGCCGAAAATAATGATGATAAAGAAGATGGTTATTATGTTAGTAGAGAAATGGCAGAAGGTTTTTTATTAAGTTCAAAAAAAATTGCTAACCATGTTGGTATAGGCTTCGGACTGTTTGCACTAGCGTTTGAACCATATTTTATTTTAGGAACCACCTCACTTCTAGGTGTTCTATTAATTATTATCATCGCAACATTAGGTATTATTTCTTTTGCTACGTTAGGCTTTGATCAAGGACAATATACAGTTCTAAAAAAAGAAGTGTTATTGTTTGATTCAAATTATATTAAAGAATTAAGAACAAGATATGAAGGATTTAAAAGAAAACATTTAGGAACAACAATAGTTGGAGGTTCTTTATTAGCAGTAGGTTTTCTAGCTTTTGCTTTGGAGAAAAAGTTAGAAATGGGTATCTTAGTTCCTTATTATCCGATTTTTGTTTTTTTGATAGCTGTTGGCCTTGCTTTATCTGTTCGTACTATCACTATTATTTCAGCATATCAATTATTAGTAAAAAATAATGAGCATACAAATCGCCTTAGTTTTAAATTAAAACAAAAAATAAAGAAGAAGTTTGATGAGTATTAGGAGCATACAAAATCGATTTCAAAAGTAATACCAATTCTAAGCAATGAATACAACCGAGGAATAATATACTCCTCGGTTACTTCCATTTACTCATACTTCACAAACGCATCCTTAAATCCAGCTTTCTTCGCTTTTGCTAACTGCTTGTCTGCATTCTTTTTAACACTATAAGCACCAATCTGCACATGATACAGTTTTTTAGCGCCAGTTGATGGTTTAGAAGTTGTTGTTCCTTCTGCTAATTCTTTCTTCACATCTGCTCGGAACGTAGCCATTGATTTGCCAAATTTAGAAAACCAATGACGCGGGTCACCATGATTACTAGCAATCTTCTTTATGATACCCTTCATAATGACCGATAATATTTTTCTCAGTTAATTTGTATTGTTTACAAAGATACGCGCACAATTCAACCGCTTCTTTATAAACTTTATTAAAGTAAGTTTTATCCGTTAAATTATCTTCACAAATTTCAAAGCCAATATGTGTATTATTCGCATCTCCACCCGCATGCCAACCACGATGATTCCAAGGTAACGTTTGATATGTCGCAATTGATCCATCTTTTAACTTTCCGATAAATGCATGAACACACACCTGCCTACCATCTGGTCTTGGCTGATTCCAGTGATTGTTGTATTGATTTTTCCCTAGTAAACCATCATCCGAACCAACATAGCGCTTTCAATTTGAATTGTTTGCTCCTGTGCTGTGAACCATAATTCCTTTTGGTGTAATCTTTCTTCCCGCTTTATAGCACTCATTCTTTGTTAAATATAACTTTTTTAAATTCATGATTCATTTCCCCCTTTATTGTGTAACTGAGCAAGTACATTTTTTAACTTCTCTGGTATTGGTAAACCTAATCGTGAAGCGTTTTCTAGCATAGAAATACCTTTATTTGAACAATAAAAAAGATGACCGCTGTTCTAAGAACGCTGCCATCTCCTATCAAATGAGTGTCAATCATATGCCCGACACCAACCAATATAAAAATTAACACTTTTTTAAATATCCCTCGGTAACCAATTTCACTAGATAGTTCTTTATCGACAATTGCACACATAATTCCTGTGATATAATCAGCAACAACTAATATAATCAATGCATACAAAAAGCCATCTAACCCTCCTAAAAACCAACCCATGAAACCACCTAGTGCTGTAACAATCATTTGTATCCAATTCCATATATCCTTCACAGTAAGTTTCCTTCTTTAGTTTTTAAAATAATCCATATAAAAAGAGTGCCTACATTTTGTAGACACCCTTGAATTATTTATATTTGTTTAGGCAATGCTTCCCACACCCGCATATCTTCCTGCCCTAATGACCAAATGGCAATGCCTCGTAATTTCCATCGGTAAGCAGCTTCATTTGCCCAATAAACCAGACTATCGACATCTTGATAATAAAGTTATCAATACTTCAACCCTTCTTATTTATCCACCCTAGACATCAATGCTACCAACTCAACGTGTGCTGTATGCGGGAACATGTCAACCGGTTGGACGGTTTTTAATGTATATCCAAATGGAACTAATTCTGCAATATCTGCGGCAAACGTTTCTGGGTTGCACGAGACGTAAACGATCCGCTCCGGCTGGGACCGGCCGATTTTTCGCATCACTTTTCCGCCTGCACCCGAACGCGGAGGATCCAAAAGCAACAGCTCCGGTCTTCCGAATTGTTCGAGCACCTCATCGATGCCACGCCGGGCGTCTCGCGCCAAAAAGTACGTATTGTCAATGCCGTTGTCTTTCGCGTTGCGTTTGGCTGATTCGATTGATGTTTCCACAATTTCAATGCCAGCTAACGCCTTTACTCGTTTGGCGAATGGCAAGGAAAACGTGCCTACTCCGCAGAAGAGGTCAATCATTTTTTCGTGAGGCTGCGGTTTCCCCATTTCCAACGCCAGTTCGACTAGTTTGGCTGCCTGCACGGGGTTCGTTTGGAAAAACGTATCGAACCAGAGGCGATAACGGAACCCGCACAATTCGTCATAAATGAAATCACGACCGGCCAACACGTGCGTTTGTTCCGCCTGGATGCGATCCGCCCACGCCCGATTCTCGAGCCAAAGCAAGCTCTTCACTTCCGGAAGCGCCTTTGTGATCCGTTCCGTCAAATCATCGGCGGCCTGCTTTAACTCCCCTTCTGGTGCCTCAGTCGCGAAAAGCGCCACCATGACTTCCCCGGTCGCAAACGATTCACGCACCATGACGTGGCGAAGCAACCCTTCATGGGTATCTTTGTGATATCCAGGCAGCTGGTGATCGCGAGCCCAACGCGCCACCTCCATGGCAGCTTTAACGATCCGTTCACCCGCAATGAGACATGTCTCCAATGAGATGATTTGCCGAAAATTCCCTTGCTCATGCAGTCCAAGCAGTCCCTCAGGAGAGAACGTAAACTCCATTTTATTGCGGTAATGCCACGGATGTTCCATTCCGATCGTCTCGCGCACAATGTTCGGATCAAATCCATGTTGCTCCAAGAGCGCCTTCACGTGCTCTGTTTTATGCCGCAATTGCCCTTCATATTGCCAGTGCTGCCAGACACAGCCGCCACAGCGGTCAAAGTGCGGACACGGCGGCTCGAGCCGCTCTGGATGTGCCTCGATCACTTCTTCCAATCGAGCATTGGCCTTCCGTCGTTTCGGACGATCAATCAAAACCCGCACCTTTTCACCAGGAAGAGTGGATGGAATGGTGAGTTTGAGCTTTTTTCTCTTCCCCTCCTCTTCCTGCCAAACGACCGCTTGTCCGGCCCCTTTTTTATCTAACTGCTCAATGTCCGTAATGAACGATTGTTTTGCGCCGTCTATCAATGGCTTTCCTCCTTCCAAGATGAGCGGTGTGTTGTCACTCTTTATGTATTGTACACGATGGGCGGGCGAATACAAAGCAACAGCCTGCCATGACCACCTCATTAAATATTCACCTTATTTTTCTATAGTTAAAATAATTCAGATATAACAATCTATTTATCAATTACTAATATTCATGTTAAACTAATGAGTGTTCACCTACAGAAAACATTTGTATACGTACAGTGGAATTTATTCTCATACGCTCATCATGAATGATCAGGAGGAACGTGTTATGAAGCAACTCATTGCCAAATGGAATCGAGTCAGCCTCGTCAAACGTATCATTATCGGCATCATCATCGGGATTACACTTGCAGTTACCGTTCCGGAATCGACAAAATGGATTTCCATTTTCGGTTCGTTATTTGTTGGCGCTCTAAAGGCGGTCGCGCCTGTATTAGTGTTCTTTCTCGTGATCTCAGCCATTTCTCGGCATCAAAGCGGACAAAAAACAAATATTCAACATATTCTGATTCTATACGGGTTTAGCACGTTCCTAGCCAGTCTCACTGCCGTCGTAGCCAGCTTTCTCTTTCCGGTTCATTTATCGTTAACCGAAAGCGCAAAAGAGGTTTCTCCTCCTAGCAACATAACGGAAGTGATTCAATCATTGCTGTTTAATATTGTCGATAACCCTGTTCACGCCTTACTGAATGCGAACTATATCGGCATTTTGACATGGGCTGTATTGCTTGGCATCGCATTAAGGACGGCGCCGGAGACAACCAAAAATGTCATCGCTCATTTCTCTGACGCCATCTCGCAAATTGTTACATGGGTTATCAATTTCGCGCCCATCGGCATCATGGGGCTTGTTTTCGATGCCATTGTCACTAACGGGCTTTCCGCTTTGATTGATTATGGAAAATTATTAGCAGTTCTTCTTGGGACGATGTGTTTTGTGGCATTCGTTATGAATCCACTCATTGTCTTTCTTAACATTCGGCAAAATCCGTATCCGCTCGTTTGGAGATGCATTCGGGAAAGCGGGGTTACAGCGTTCTTTACACGCAGCTCGGCCGCAAACATTCCTGTAAACTTGCGGTTATCCGAAATGCTTGGGCTCAATAAAAATACGTATTCTATTTCGATCCCACTCGGCGCAACGATTAATATGGCTGGCGCCGCTGTGACGATTTCCGTCTTAACGCTCGCTGCGGTTCATACGTTGGAAATTGAAGTTGACCTAGGCACTGCACTCATTCTTAGCGTTCTTTCCGCCATCGCCGCCGCGGGGGCATCCGGTGTCGCTGGGGGGTCGCTCCTCCTTATCCCATTAGCATGCAGTTTGTTTGGTATCCCGAATGATATCGCCATGCAAGTCGTAGGGGTCGGTTTCATCATTGGCGTTTTGCAAGATTCATGCGAAACTGCCCTAAACTCATCCTCGGATGTCCTTTTTACCGCCACAGCAGAATATGCGAAAAGACGCAAAGAAGGAAAACAAGTGGCCATCAAAGCATAACGGCATCCCCCTTTGCATGGTGTCTGAAAAGCGAAAGCAGGGCCATTCAAACTGTCCCGACCGGGGCCAGCCATGAAAACGCGATTTACGAACGTTTCGGCCTACCCATGAACTCGCAGCCGCTCTCGGCACTGTCTTGGGCAAAGACGCATCAGCGCAACAAGCCGCCGATGACACCCATGCCGGCATCATGAAAAACGCTGTCTGACTGGGGTTCGTTCGTTTCTCGTTAACGTCCAACACGGCATCCGCGAAGGCTCCTTAAAAGTGGAAAACAACGATGTTGAAAAACTGCTCGACAGACCTTGGCGCTGATCAACGAAGTGCTGACGCAAATCGTTTTCGAAATCGGTGGAATCAACCACTAATATTCATAGAAAACCGGCCGTTTGCTTATTTTGTACGGCCGGTTTTCCCTTCTCTACATTCCACTCAACAAATGCTAATAAAAGTAAATAATGCCCATCATCCTCAAAATGTGGACTTGATGTTCATTTACATATAACGCATTAACAAAATGACAAAGACAGCTAATCCGATAGACGCGCTAAAAAAACAGAGCGCCATCCATTTCACAGCTTTTCTCTTTCGCACAAAGCCATACACAAACAAAATGACTGAGACAACAAACAAAAATAGAATAACAGAAGAAATACTCACGTTCGTCACATTCATCACTCCTCACCTTGTTCAGGAAACGTCACATATTCCTTATAGGAACTGCCTCGTCATTTGTTATGTGCGTACGATTGTTTCAACGAAACGAAAAAGGGTGTCCTGTTGCTTTTAGGACACCCTCGACGTCAGATCATTGCTATTCATGTACTGGGCAACCTAGACACGGATTGTTGCGACAAAGCAACCGTCTCTTATAAGGCTTTCTTTTGATTCTCTTCAGATTTCTTATATCCGTTTTCCCAGAATGTCGCGTTTTTGATTTTATATTTCGATGAATTGAACTCTGGGTCTTTGCCTTGTTTCAACTGTTCTTCGTAATCTTTTAAAGCAATATAGGCTGGTTTAAATAGTAATAAGATTGCGATCAAGTTTAACCAAACCATAATGCCAAGCCCGATATCGCCCATTGCCCACGCCGTTGTTGCTGTTTTTACCGTTCCATAGAACGTGGCAGCCAAAAAGATGATTTTTAGTCCCAAAAAAGCAATTCCCTTATTTTTACCACGTACGAGATAGGCGAGGTTTGTCTCAGCAATATAGTAATAGGCGTACATCGTTGTAAAAGCGAAGAAGAATAGCGCAATCGCGATAAATGCTGAACCAAATCCTGGTAGGAGCGTATCAACAGCCGCTTGCGTATAACCAGCACCCGGTTCTACACCTTCAAGGTTGACAACGATCGGTTCTCCTGTTTTTTCATTAATGACATTGTATTGATTTGTAAATAAAATCATCAGTGCAGTCGCCGTTACGACTAAGAATACATCTAAATAAATTGAAAACGCTTGCACTAACCCCTGCTTCGCCGGGTGAGATACTTCAGCAGCCGCTGCCGGGTGAGCACCTGTACCTTGACCAGCTTCATTAGCATAAAGACCACGTTTTACGCCCCACATAACAGCCGATCCGATAATGCCACCAAACACTTGTTCAGCACCAAACGCACTTTTAAAAATAAGAGCAAATACTTCTGGGATTTTGTCAAAGTTCACACCAATGATCGCAATGGCGATTAACAAATATCCAGCAGCCATAAAAGGAACAACAATTTCAGCCGTTCTGGCGATCCGCTTAACTCCTCCGAAAATGGTAAAACCAAGAATAGAAATAACAATAATTCCCGTAACCAGTTTATTAATGCCAAACGCGTTATAAACGCTATCTGCAATAGAGTTCGCCTGAATTCCCGGCATTAACACCGCCATCGCAAGAAGGATAGCTACGGCAATAACGATCGCAAACCATTTCCAACCAAGCCCTTTTTCAATATAGAAAGCTGGGCCGCCTCGGTACTGTCCATCCTGTTCTTCTTTATAAATTTGTGCCAGCGTGGACTCAACATAAGCCGTCGCTGCGCCGATAAAGGTAATCACCCACATCCAAAATACGGCCCCTGGTCCCCCATACGCAATCCCCGTTGCCGTTCCAGCCACATTCCCTACACCAATGCGGCCTGATAACGACATTGTCAACGCTTGGAATGAAGATACTCCCGCATCAGAGCCCTTCCCGGTCGTCACAAGCTTAACCATTTCTTTAAAGTGACGAATCTGCAGGAATCTAGTCCTAATACTAAAATACAAACCACAAAAAACAATAAAAACGATTAATAGAGGGCTCCATAATAATCCGTTGACTGTTTCGACAAATTTTTCAATCAAATAAATCCCTCCTCGGCTAATCAGTTACTTTTGTTGTATAACACGCAGCTAAGTTTATTATAAATATCACACACTAATGTTTCAATAATTTTTTATAATAGTTTTTTTTGGTATTTTCGGAATAAACTTTACATCTCTTGTTTTATGAGCGCAGAAGCAAGACATTTTTATTTGTTTTTTTAGAATAAATTTTGAGCCAACACCACTAGCGACGTCAAGCTTTTTTATCGTCGCCGGTCGTTTTTTATTTGGTTCAACGTAAATACTTTCATTCAGGCCCAAACCTTTCCAAATCCTTCTCTGCTGGGACGAACGATTGCCCCAGCGAGCAGTGGATTGCCCTATCTCGCGACTCCAATAGAACAACTTTCACATGTTAGAACAATGAAAAAATCGACCCTAGTCGGCCGATTGAGCTTGGACGGCTCTATGTTATGCTCTCATTATTCCAAGTGAACAAATGCTTGACAGCTGCTTAAGATATTGAGAAGGAGCAGCTAGACAACATCACTGACTCGGAGTGGTCTTAAAGATCGGCCGGAACCCAGTCGATCCATCAGCTAGGGACCAAGACATTTACAGATGATATTTATTATATTTAAATAATGATTTCCACAAATCAAACGAATTCGAACATTCGTGGGATGAAAACTCCTTTGGTTCCCTTACGTACCAAGGACCTATTTAACATCACAACAGAAAAATCTTCCTTCTTTTCATTGAGAGAGAAGGAATTTTGAATCAGAGATACGATCTTGCATTATACGAAATTTTAGGCATCACCTGCTTATCCATGCTAATGCCGATAATATAAGAATAGCAGTGATGATTTTAATGAAAAGCCCCTTTATGTCTATTTTTGATTTAGAAAAATAAACCACATAGAGAGGAGATTGATAAGTTTGAACCCAAAATATGAGGTTTTCTCTCACGGTAAACTCTTCTATAATCCCTTTAGTAGAAGGCAAATACCCAATGTCATGATTGGATATGTTTCCTAGATGTTGGAGTATACAATCCCAAGATTATTCTTAACAAATTGGTTTTCCTCGAACCAATTGCCCCAATAATGCCTACACGGTCCCCTTCGTGTAACGACAAGTTGATATCTTTTAGTATGTAATGTTTATCATCAAATGATTTAGCGATATTGTGCAGCTCAATATCATTCAATGGTTCTCCCGTAACATTCTACTTCTAGGCTTTCAATTATCCTTATCCCCCGTAATGCTAGATAAAATCGGAAAACATACAAACAGTCCTTGCTGGTGGATGTGCTATAAAATGAAAGTGTGACCTAACATTCGATCGGATCACGGAGATGTGCGTTCATTCGATGACTGAATTTGAAGTAGCGTTAGTTGGCGCCTGATTACGTATGTTCATTAGTGACACTTGAGCTAGTTGAGCACTAACGCTCAACTAGCATGACGGGTGATTAATTCATAAAGCCGTTTTGCACCAATATATACTAGATGAATCGATACATACATAAGAAACAAAAAGAAAGAAACATAAAGACGACCTTTATCGGTCATTACAATGTCATCAGACACAAGAGAATAAACCAAAACATAAAGATAGAAGAAAGCAAGCATCAAAAGCGCTTCGGAAAGAAAACCAAACATTCCTTTCGAACGCTTCAAGATAATCGAAAAAATCGTATCTACCATCCCTGTGGTGACTACAGTCGTTATAAAAAATCTCAGGATAATTTTGAGCGAAGAGAAGGTTCCAAGCGAATGAATACGCACATCAGTTGTCAACGAAATAAGATGCATGACTGCATAAAAAAGCAGGAAAGGAAATGAAATAATAGCTAAGCACATGAAAGATACAACAGTTATTGCAAAGATGTGATCGGAAACAGAATAGTTCTTTCCTCTTTTTCCTTTCTTTATCATATACAACCCTTTTTTTTTGTAAGTTTATATATACTTGGATAACCCGTGGTGCTAGTTGAGCGTCAACGCTCCACTAGCCCAAGAACAACGAGAGAATGGGCCAATAAAATGCCATCAAGCGTTGTTTCAAATCCAGAAACCGAATTGGCACGAATTTCCGTAATCCGAAATGAATCCACTAAAACCGAGAACGCAGTTTCGACGATTTTGCGTTTTTGCTTCATCCATTGTTTCCATTTTTTTGATTGCGCAACTCGTTGATTTTTCCGAGCAGGCGTCCAAAAAGCGATTTTGTATTCATCGTATAGTTTCTTTTGCAAGGCTTGGCTCACATATCCTTTGTCGCCAAGTGTATACGGATGAGGAAGTTGGGCCATCACGGTTTCCGCAGCTGTCCGGTCGTGGCAGGATGCTTCGGTCAGGACATATCCCATCGGAAGCGCTTGGTCGGTAATCTGAAGATGAAGCTTAAATCCATAGTAAGCCATCTTTTTGGATGCACAATACCCAATATCTGCGATTCCTTGAAATCGTTTGACGCGATACATTCGTGCGTGGTGGCAGAGTTCAATGGGTAAGCTATCCACCACCGCATAAGCGTGATGTTGTCCACGTTTGGCGAGTTGGTGACGAATCCATTTGATCGCCCAACGCAACGACCGGCATCGACGGTTGTATCGAGAGCGCTCTGGGAACATTTCCTTTGTGAACAGGTTTCCAATGACAAATCGATGCCAAGCCCGTTCCGAAGTAAACCCCAGCAATTTTCCAAGAATGTGAATGGCGATGATGACCTCATCCTCTTGCTTCAACAAATGACAATTTCGACGTTGTAAATACATCTGGATACAAGGCAATTGTTCTGATACAAAGAATAAGATCGCGGCATATTGCTTT
Organism: Geobacillus sp. 47C-IIb; assembly: GCF_014679705.1. Taxonomy (NCBI): domain Bacteria; kingdom Bacillati; phylum Bacillota; class Bacilli; order Caryophanales; family Anoxybacillaceae; genus Geobacillus; species Geobacillus sp. 47C-IIb. The sequence goes on along the minus strand of NZ_CP061473.1, from coordinate 2,315,363 downwards.
TGAATTTTTGCTTGGTCTATTGTAAAATGAAAGTGCTCTTGCATGGGACTTCTCCTTTTGGATGTTTGTTCGCACTTTCATTTTAAAGGAGATCCTCATGCAAGGGCTGTTTTTATGTCTTGAGATTTTATCTAGCACCACGGGTATACTTGGATAAATAGATGTTGCAACTATTCAGCCTCATAAGAGGAACGAGATCTTCATATGATGAAAGGCGAAGAAAATAGTTCGGGCACAATCTAGCGAAACATCGTACCCACACTCATGAAACACGAACAAAACGTTTGGTGTCTACTGTTGATGGACGAAACAATAGAGCATATTCCGTCTAGAAACGCCCTTTTTGTGCTAGGCTTCTTTAGCCGCTGTCTTCTCTCATTAAGCTCAAGGCGCATGAGCATGCGCAAAAACCCTTTTCCCCTTCCATTGCACTTAACAAAACAGCAGCCACCGATGATTTTAATAAATATACTAGCGCCACGGCAGTTGGTACAATTAAGGATCGTTAGCAATGGATTGAAATAAATGAATAACAGGGCCGGACAAGCCGCCCCACGTTCCTTACCTCACGGATCTTCGCCACAAACTCAACGTGTCACGAGCTAATGGATTATCTCTTAAACATTGCGTTTGCGGGAACATAGCAATGGTTTTTTCTCATTTTCGAGAACTTGTCTGTTCATAGAAACAACTCAAATTTTAGAAGATCACCTTTTCTTCTTATTTAGCATTTGAATCGTTCGCCCGTGCTAAGATTTCCTGCACGATTGATGTTTTCGCATCTGCATAGTGCTGAACGTGCCGCCACTTATTCTTTGCCAAGCTTCGCTTCACTTGCGCATATTTGTCACGGTCGCTCTCGTTCGAGCGCAACCAATCTCGAAAGCGTAACATTTTATCGATTTCAGACGTTCCCTTGCTGAACACATGTAAGTTAATGTCAGTATCCGGTCCTTTAAATAAACGATGCTCGAACCATTCAGGTTCTCGAATTCGCAGTCGATAGCCAGCTGCTTCCAATGCCGGGACATATGATGGCTCGTCTGCAGAATCCTCCACAACCAGCAGCATATCAATGATTGGCTTGGCACAAAGTCCTGGCACCGAAGTTGAGCCAACATGTTCGATTTGTAATGCTTTGCTGCCGAGTACGGAACGAATCCGTTTTGCTTCCCTTTCAAACAATTCAGGCCAACGCGGATCGTATTCGACAAGAGTAATCGGTGCATTGTGCGGTTTCAGTTCACCCACCGTAAGCTTCTGGAGTTCCTCATCACTCCTAGGTGTAAAGCGATTTTCCGATCGCATCGTGCCACACTCCTTTGCTGTTTATTGTTGAGGGGACAGACTGAAGCGATCACTCATGATGATCCAGTCTTATGTTCCATCAGCAGTAAAAACAAGATGTTCAACCGTAAATTCCTCTCGTCTTAAAAGTGATTTATCTCCGATACAAGTTGTTTCACTTCATTGTAAAGCTTCTCCGTCATGTCGCAGCATTCCATAAGCGAAGAACCAAGTAGTTCAAAAATGCGATTCACCTTTTGCGCATAGTTCTCAGGTTTATGCTCAAATGTTTCAATCAGCTTGATTGCCTTCTTTTCGTTAATGCAATAAGCATGATTGCATGCAAATATTACTTGATTTAAACATGAAATCATACGAAAAACATGGCCTGCAATATAATATTTATCATTTGCTTTTACATTTTTCTTTACAAACAATAAAGAAAATTCTGCTTCAAACATAAAAAAGTCAATTAAACTTTTCCGCAAGGCAGCGGGATAAGTTTCCGCCCGTTTTTTTAATTGGCAGAAGGTTTCATCTTTCGCATATAGTATTTTGCTGATCGCCAATTCCCCCCGATACATGGCACTGATATAACCATGGGGATGCCCAGTCTGATAATCGGCAGTGACCATTCCTTGCTCGGTTTCTTTGATGATTTGTTCCACACGTTTGATATCACGTAAAATGAAATCGACATGATACCCATTGATGACCAGCCACCCACCTCCATTCACCCACTTTCCCCATGCTCCAGGAGGGAAAACAAGGTTGCTTCTACGCTCGTCGTCCAATTCTGCAGCAACCTGGTTCATCGCATTGAGATCAAATAATTCTGCGTTGTAATAGATACCGAAATCAATATCCGAATCCTCTTCATGAGTCCCCCTTGCACGAGAGCCCCCCAACACAACGCCTTCAATAAAAGGAAGACAGGATAACTTTTCTGCTACTGATTGAATCATATGATTGACCATCCAAGCCCGCACCTTTCGTCAATGACCTTCCATAAAATTCCCATCAAATCTTTTTCCATTATACCTCATAAAAGTCTAGATGGCTTCAAATCTGGAAATCGGAATTTTATTTTTGGGATCACACCTGCTGTCCATTTTCAATAACCTCGTTCCTCTTCTCACGTCCCTATTCGAAATAAACTTGTTTTTCGGTTTTTAGAAGAAGAAAAAGGGAAGAACGTGGATGTTTCTTCCCTCTTGGTTTCGCCATATGTGTATTCAACTTTCTTTGATCGATCAATGTTTTTTCTCTATCCCTCTCTCCTGCTTCATCCAATAAGGAGCGGGAGATGGACTGTTTGTTTTTTTATCTGTTTTTCTTTATTTCACAATTCTTATATCTCCATTATTAGTTGTTAATTTGATTTGGTTTTCTCCGTTACCAATCACAGTGTCCCAGTTAGAATTCCCGAAAACAGTCACTTCACCATTTTTTGTTTTGATATCTAGGACTGCATTTGTTGGCTTTTGATCTGTTTTAATTTCAATATCACCATTGTCGGATTCAAATGTTAATGAGCGATCCAAGTGATTGGTTTTCAGATAAATTTGTCCGTTATTGACGTTACCGTAAATTTCGCCTTCAATATTCTCAAGATGAATTTCCCCATTATCTGAATCAGCCTTTAACATCGTTGCAACGATATCTTTCATTTCTAAGTAACCATTTGCCAATTTCGCTTCAATATTGTTTATACGTAACTTCTCAGCCTGAATCTCTCCATTGTTCATGTCTACGTGTAATGACTCGTATACCTTTTCAGGTAAGTATACATCCAAAGTTAGGGATGTTCCCCTAAAATGAAAGAAATCAAAAAATGGTTTATCATCCTTTAGTTTGATCAATAAGGTGCCATCTTCCACTTCAACTGAAAAATAGTGATCCATTTTTTCTACGCTGGTCCCAGTCAATTGTACTTTTGTCTTTGAATCCTTGGTAGAAAAGATGTTCACATTTTCATCATTCGCTCTGATTTCAATGTCTGTGATGATTTTATCAGTCAATATTCTCTCTTCCGATACGGAAAATGGCTTACTTGCAGGCTTAAATGTGATCAAACTCCCGATTGCTCCAACTACCAATAGAATGAGCGCGAGAAAAGATATATGTCTAGTGTTAATCATGCTTTAAGCCTCCCTTGACCAGTGAAACATTATATCTTAAATAACGCACCAACAGATCAGTCAATCCCTTTGTGACGTACAACATGCCCCTAACAATGAACCAACCGCTTCCACAAAGCATTATCGAAAAGAAAAGACTGAACAGATCGAACATTCCAGGATGGTTGATTGCAGAAACCAGCAGTATTAATGGAGAGGCAATAAAAGCTACCCCTATAAACCACCCGACAAATACCACTGCCAGCAATGCCAAAAATGGTCCAAACACAGTTACAAAGTTAAAAAACCCCAATCCGATCACAGCCCATACTGCACGTAAAACATTTCCGGCCGTGGCGCTTGTCTCGATCTTTTCGATACGGGAAACAGCAGCGATCTCTTTGGCGATCTGTTTCGGGGAACCAAGTGATTGAGAAATTTCCTCTTCAGATTTTCCATTAGCCATTCCAATGTAAAAATGCTCTTCAAAATCTTGTATAATTTCTTCACGTTCTTCGTGAGGAAGCTTTTTCAACTCCTTTTCAAGAGCCGTTAGAAATTGTTGTTTATTCATGTAATCCACCGTCCTTTATGATTTGATTGACCCCTTCAGAAAATTGCATCCACTCTTCATGAAGATTCCGAAGATGGTTTCTCCCTTTTTCCGTGAGCTTGTAATATTTTCGAGGAGGACCTTCATTCGACTCCTGCAAATACGTTGTCAAATAATCCTCTTTTTTCAGTCTCCTTAATAAGGGATATACCGATCCTTCTGAAATAACCATTTGCTCCGAAATTTTTTGAACGATCTCATAACCGTAACGATCCTGCTTATTCAATAGTGCAAGTACACATAGCTCTAATACTCCTTTTTTAAACTGCGTGTTCATTGGGGTGTTACCTCACTCTCACTACTATTTATTGCACAGTACTGTGATAAACAAATCCCTTTCAACAAACAATATACCATACAGTATTGTTTATTACAAGGTACTGTTTTTTATTTAAATATTTTTACTCAACATATCTAACTGAAACAGGCATCTCAGGAGCAATAGATGAGCGCCCTAAGATGCCTGTTCTTTTACCATTAAAGTGGAAAGATTTTATGATATAGTTACGCCCCAACAATATCTTCAGAATTCTTATTCATCTCATCGATAATACTAATAATCTTCCGCGCGTCGTCCATGTTGTCTTTAAAAAGCTCGACAATGCTGCTGACGGTTTTAAACGGTTCTTCCTGCAGCATCCGCTTGTCCATGACTCCGTTTTTCACAAAATAATCGACAATCAGTTTGACAAAACGGCTTTGCTGGATGTTCAACCGCTCGCTTGATAAAAATTCGGAAAACGCTTCGTTGGCAGCCTGCGGGTCAAGGCCGACGATTTGGCGGACGAGCTTTGTAATCGGTGTATCGCCGAATTCTCTTTGATAATCGTCTTTTGTGCCAAGCTCGTTCCAAAGGATATGCTCGAGCGTTTTCAAATCTTGCACCGTTAACTTTTTGTTGTTTCGTAGCTTTTAAATGGCCATCTGGTCGCGATGTTCGTGCAGATAATGCTCCACCTTTTCCGATAACTTTTCAGATCATTGACAGTAAACATTGGACCGTTTTCTTTGACTTCTAGCACTTGGTCTTTAAAGTTCGTATAGTAAATTTTTTGCGTTTCTTTTTCAAGGAATTTCACTAAATCGCGCAACGCTTCGCGAACAGCTTCCAATTCAAAACTATCGGCTTCGCTCCAAAACTCTTCCGTCTACACCTTTTCGATGATGCATTTTTGTTCCTGCACTTGCGGAATCGATCCGAGCTTAGATAACGCTTCTGTGGTGCGAATCATGCTCCGAATTGGCTTCGTCGCATTTTTTGTTTGCAACTTCGCCAACTCAACTGTATACATCAGCAAATCAAAGCGCTTGGCCAGTTCATCATCGTTGAGCGGAACAATGAGCGGTGCAATATGTTCTTTGATTTCATTGACATCCATCGCCGTTAAACAGTTCCATGCTTCCCGGTTTTGGAACTTGTGTACATATGGGATATGTTGGCGTACGCGGAAGTTTTCTTCGTTTAGCCGACGGATTTCCGCCACCACTTCGTCAATCAAGGCATGGCGATAAACTGTATACTCTTACAGTATCGTTTCAATCCCTTATAGGTACGATAAAAACAAGCCGGCCATAACATCGAAATTCGTGTGGCTCGGATGTTTCAATTCCTCATAGGTACGATACAAACCCTTTTGAAACTCAACTAAAGATTCGATCAGTTCCCGTTTCAATCCCTCATAGGTACGATACAAACAAAACTGCGCGGCAAGGTGTTTTGTTGACGTGCCGATAGTTTCAATCCCTCATAGGTACGATACAAACACAACGCATCCTTTTCCTATACGGTGATGAAGGGAGTTTCAATCCCTCATAGGTACGATACAAACTTGTATGATGTTATCAGCATGTACGGTGAACCATTTAGTTTCAATCCCTCATAGGTACGATACAACCCCGCCTTGCTTTGCTTGCGCTCCTCTATCTTCTGTTGAAGTTTCAATCCCTCATAGGTACGATACAAACCTGCCGCTGGAGTCTCACCAACGGCAGGAGTTTCTAGTTTCAATCCCTCATAGGTACGATACAAACGAATTTTACTGGCGAGATTTATGCAGGGAAGAAAAGGTTTCAATCCCTCATAGGTACGATACAAACTTCAGAAGGGGCATCGGGTAGGGTACGGAAACGAGGGTTTCAATCCCTCATAGGTACGATACAAACTTATCCCCCCAAATACAGATACAATATCACAATCATGTTTCAATCCCTCATAGGTACGATACAAACCCTCAATTACATGACCATTGTCGATGATCTTCACAGTTTCAATCCCTCATAGGTACGATACAAACGATTGTTTGGGTGAGCGTCAATAATGTCCAGGCGCTGTTTCAATCCCTCATAGGTACGATACAAACGACCGCCAGTGGTCGTGTATCGAACGCCGTATGCATGTTTCAATCCCTCATAGGTACGATACAAACTCGCAACGGCATATTTACATCGACAAGCCCACGTTTGTTTCAATCCCTCATAGGTACGATACAAACGTTGGTCACGCTGTATAAATTCTCGTCCGGGTTCGGTTTCAATCCCTCATAGGTACGATACAAACGCAGTGACTACCGATAAGATCGCTAACGGTGCGATAAAGTTTCAATCCCTCATAGGTACGATACAAACGCGTGATCTTCACGCGGACGAGGGACGGACAAAGAGGTTTCAATCCCTCATAGGTACGATACAAACGCGTCTATACAAAGTGGTCGCCTGTATTTCGAGGAGTTTCAATCCCTCATAGGTACGATACAAACTTCCACGAGCGAAGAAGATAGCCGTGTATATATCAAGTTTCAATCCCTCATAGGTACGATACAAACGGATTCTGCCGATTAACCCACGCAGCAATGCGCTTGGTTTCAATCCCTCATAGGTACGATACAAACAAGCGGCTGCGAGATGACAACGACGCGACCAACCCGGAGTTTCAATCCCTCATAGGTACGATACAAACTCTCAAACGTTGAAAAAGTCGTCTATTTTGACGGACCGATGTTTCAATCCCTCATAGGTACGATACAAACTCTCAAACGTTGAAAAAGTCGTCTATTTTGACGGACCGATGTTTCAATCCCTCATAGGTACGATACAAACTGAACGCGTCAAACCCGAGCGCCTTGAGTTTTTTCACGTTTCAATCCCTCATAGGTACGATACAAACAAAACGCCAACCCAGGCGGGTTAGCCGATTGCCTCGTGTTTCAATCCCTCATAGGTACGATACAAACGAGTTTTATTAGAATTTTATTGCCTATTTATATATGTTTCAATCCCTCATAGGTACGATACAAACCTAGAATATTGCTTTCATATGCCGCGTGGCGTTTGATGGTTTCAATCCCTCATAGGTACGATACAAACGACGTGGACATGCTCCGCAATGATGTTGTCGATATGTTTCAATCCCTCATAGGTACGATACAAACACCAAGTACCGTAAAATGCTTGAACTCGGTGTTTTGTTTCAATCCCTCATAGGTACGATACAAACTACGGGTGATCAGTCCGTAGTTCACCTGCCTAGTGAAGTTTCAATCCCTCATAGGTACGATACAAACGTTATCAAGTTCTTCCGCATTCACACCATTTTGAATGTTTCAATCCCTCATAGGTACGATACAAACCCCAAAAAGTGCTGTTATATCAAGCTTTTTCATCCCATGTTACCTTCAGAATAACACGGTCGAAAAATTCCGTCAATCATGTTCGTCCATGATGGCTGTAGGGAATCAGCAACAAAAATAAGTGTCGTCGACCCCCTGGGATTTTTGCACGATTGGAGGTCGACGACAAACGAAGTTCGCTTCTTGCTTTCTCGAGCCCTCACATGAGCCTTTTCCTTTTGCTGTTTTCCACTACTTCCATCAGCAATCCGAGCAGCTCACCCATCACCGTCACGTCGCATCATTTCGCCACCATCCGTTTCGCGGTGTCCACCTTTTCTTTCTCGATTCCTTGCCGCTCGTACGGAGATGATCCACTCCATTCCTTGTTTCGCTTCCTTCGTCTCCATTGGTTCACCTCGTTTCGTAATTGGCGCTCCTCTTCCTCAAATAATCACAAATACGTCTCGAACAGTCCGAACAACCGCCGCTGCCTCGCCTCGTCAAGTCCCGTTGTTGGTTCATCCTACACATAAATAATAAATTTTTCCCGTTTTATTTGATTGGATATCCAGAATATTGCTCTTGTTTTCCTCTTTTTTCATGATTATTTTCTCAAGATTTTCTCCATAGACTTTCCCTTTGCTAGCTCATCTATTAACTTATCCAGATAACGAATGTTCTGCATCAACGGATCTTCAATCTCCTCTACTCGAACACCACATATTACTCCTTTAATCAAAACCCGGTTCGGATTTAATTGCGGAGCTTCAGCAAAAAATGTCTCAAAGTCTACCTGTTTTTCCAACTGAGCTTCCAACTCATCCTGGGTATATCCTGTCAACCAACGGATAATTTCATCCACTTCTGATTTCGTACGCCCTTTTTTCTCTGCTTTCGCTATATAGTTTGGATAAACTTTTGAAAAACTCATTTTATAAATTTTATGTGTGGTCATCATACATCCCCCATCATTTTAATATTCGCAATAACTTATCATTTAATTATACCATTGCTTGTCATGTAATCGCCTGATTTTACAGAATGCGGTTTTCTTGTGCTCTATGCTTGAAAATGATAATCTGCCTTATCTTTTGCTGAAAGGGGATGGTCATTTCTTCGTTACACATTGCGAGCGTTGGTAGGAGATAAAGCAAGCGCGCTGATCATCAAGGGGGTGAAATGAAACAGGCCCGGAAATCGGAAAATGATGTTTTCCCGAGCTCCGGACCTGAATCGGACATTTATTTTTGATTGAGGCGGAATCACATCCGTAATTTTCGCTTGGCCACACATTCTCCGTGGCTTAAATGGTCATCGCGGACATATTTGATGGAGCAGTGTTTGTCTTTTTGTACTCAATTGGATGGTACAGAATCCATTTTTCCTCTTACTTTTTCAGGCAATTCTTCAGGCTGAACTTCTTCCCACTTTTCTACAAAAGATCCTTTGGCATTCACTTTTAAAATGGCCTTTTCTTTTAACACTTTTCCTGCAGTAAATGTAATTTCCTTTTCTTCCCCATCTTCTGTATAGCCAGTAAGAGTGTATTTATATCTTTGACCATGCGGGGCAGGGTCTTCATAAATTTGGACATAAATGACTTCTTTCGGAATAAAAGGATTGATGTGATCTCTATCTTCTTCCGGAACAATCGTAAAAAATCCAACGAATACGACAACAAGAGCAATGATCATCCCTATGATTTTTTTCATGTTCTACCTCTCCTTATTTGTCCATTATCGAAATACGTATTCTTTTAAATGTTTATTGTAACTATGACTCATAATGATAAAATATATGATTTGCAAGCCCAAAAACCCTAAAATGGTGATAACGCCTGATTGGAATACATGAAAATATCCACCTTCCCTCTGTAACACATGTAGAGCGAAACCTGTTTCAATAATCGCTAACAAGAAGGGAAGGAAGAAAAGAATGGCCATCTGAATCGTCGAGATTTTCACCATTTCTTTTTCGCTTAACCCAATCTTTGCAAGTGATTTGTATTTTTTTCTTTCCTCGTATAGATCAGCAAATAATCTAAAATACAAGAAGCTCCCAGCCGCCAAGAAGAAAATGATAGCGATAAACAAGCCGATAAATAAGCTTAAACTTGGCAATTGGACCGTCTCAAAATATCGAACAGCTTTTGAAAAGTACTGGGCATTAGGATTGAATGTTTCACCTACGATTTGGCTTTGAATCTCTTGACTGATTTCCAAACTTTCTTTCCAATTTTCGAATTGAAAACCGTACATCGTACTTAACTCATGATTCTGTTCCAGCTGTCTAAACGTGTTATGATCTACAACCAATATATCGCTAAGGTAAAATACCGGCTCTTCAATGGACTGTAACGTAATCGACATTTGCTGGTCGTCTGTTAGCAATTTCGTCTTATTACCATTTACAATGGTATAACCTCCCCGTTTTGCCTCCCCATAATATATCCCTTCTCCATCATGAATATTCGGAGCTTGTAACTCAGGGAATTGTTTTACCCAATCTTGATGTGAAACGACTAAAACCGGATAGCTCATTGGTCCTTGCCGGGCTTCAATCGCTTTGAATATGGTTTGTTGGTAATCAATATTTTCTTGTTCTAGTTTTTCCTTAATAAATTCCAACTGCTTCTTTTCATCCTGATTCGTTGCATAAGACAGAAATTCCATTGCATATGATGTTTCTGCTGTGGAAAACATCAATTTGTATGTTGCTAATGTACCGGTTGCGGTAAAAGCTACAGCCGAAACAATACTTACGATAAAAAAATAGACGAGCGTTATCTTTGATGCGGTACGTTAAATCTGAAATCCATAGCAGATTGATTCCTTTTCTATACATTTTCTTATTTCTTTTCAATAGTTGTATCATCCAGACGCTTAACTGACTATAAAACAAGTACGTTCCGATCACCGTACACAAAGTAATAACCACGGCACTTCCCATATCGATGCCCGCAAATAAAGACATGCCAAATCCTGTTCCTAAAAATAAGATGCCGAGAACAGAGAAAAGGATAGATGGCTTCGGTTCTTTTTTAGGCTTTTCTGACCCCTTTAGTAAAGAAATGACCTCCTCAGAGTGAATAGTAAATAACATAAATTGTGAAATAAGGATAAACAGAAGAAGAAATACGCCGACTGTTATCCCCAGTGCTTCTAAAGGAAAATAGAGTTGCAGCGGCTCCATTTTGACCATATATGCTCCTGCGATAAAAAAGAATTTAGCAAGCACCGTTCCACCTAATATACCTGTGATGATGGAAGCAAGACCAATGAATACATTCTCCAATGTAATGAGCCATCGAAGTTGTTTAGGAGATGCTCCATGAATGGTGAGAATTCCAAATTCCTTTTTCCGTGTCTTTAAAAAAGTACTTAAAGAATAAAGAATAAAGAAAATGGAAAAGCCAAAAATAATCCACTCCGCAAATTTCATGCCTTTTTTGGCAATGTTGTTCATATAACCTGTTTCGAGCGCAGGGTGGAAGATAAACATGGCAAACATAAAGAAAATCATTACTGCAAACGAGCTGCTTAAATAAAAAGCCATGTACGCCCTTAAATTACGTGTAATATTTTTATAAGCGAACTGTGGAAAAGTCATCTCTATCCCCACCTAACATTGATAAAACATCCATAATCTGTTGGAAAAATGCCTTTTGATCCGTTCCTCTATAAATTTCGTTGTACAATTTACCATCTTTAATAAAAATGACTCGATGACAATAACTTGCAGCATATGGGTCGTGAGTGACCATCAACATCGTTGTTTGATCGTTTTCGTTAATCATTTGCAAGGTCTGCATCACGTCTTTTGATGCTTTCGAGTCTAAATTTCCAGTCGGCTCATCCGCTAATAGTAACTTAGGTTGATGAATGATTGCTCTGGCAATCGCCGTACGTTGTTTCTGTCCGCCAGATACCTCATATGTCCGTTTCGTTAAGATGGCATCAATCCCTAATTTTTTTGATATGGTTTTTACTTTCTCCTCAATCAACTCCGGGTCAACATTTTCCAATGTTAGAGGCAGCATAATATTTTCCTCTAATGTTAATGTGTCTAACAAATTAAAGTCTTGAAATACAAATCCTAATTCTTTCCGCCTGAATTCGGCTAACCTTTCTTTTTTTAACTGATGCGGATCCTGCCCGTTAATCAGGACTTTTCCTGATGTGGGTTTATCAATTGTAGAAATGAGATTTAATAATGTTGTTTTTCCTGACCCCGACGGCCCCATAATTCCAATAAATTCTCCTTTTTCTACACTGAACGATACATTGGTTAAAGCTTGGAATGCTACCTTTCCTTGATAAATTTTGTTTATTTCTTTTACTTGTAACACTTCTTCCATTTGAATTCCCTCCAGCAACTGACTTTGCATGTTCATTGTACAAGGGATATAAACTGAGAAACATAGATCTTTCCTTACACCTGTCTTACACTTTTGTAAGAAAACATATTAAAAACCTCACCTCAAAATGGGTGAGGTAAGGTTTTGATTCTCATTACGGTCTGTTCGAAGAGCCCTTTTTCTGGAAAAGTTGTTTTCGAAAAAATTTTCCCCTCAATAAACAGTGGTTTATTTTCCAAGATTATCTTAATAAACTCTTTCATACAATAAATAAAGCTTACTTGACATATCGGTTTTTAATCATTATAGTAATTTTACGTGTCAGGAGGGATTGACGATGAATATTTACCTAATTATTTTTAACATTGCTATATTGCTGTTATTGATTGGTGTTTTGGTCTACATGCAAAAGAAACATGTTTCCTTCTCCAAACGGGTGTTTACTGCTCTTGGACTAGGAATCGTCTTTGGGTTTGCATTGCAGGGAGTGTATGGGGCTGGTTCCGCTATCGTCCAGCAGTCCACCCAATGGTTTGACATTGTCGGCACAGGATATGTCAAGCTATTGCAAATGATTGTTATGCCATTAGTTTTCATTTCTATCGTTATGGCGTTTACTAAACTTTCTGTCTCTAATCATTTAGGGAAAATTGCCACGCTCATTATTGGTCTATTATTGGGTACTACGGCGATCGCCGCTTCGATCGGCATCATGTCCTCATTAGGATTTCAATTAGAGGCGATGGAAATTCCTTCAGGAGAAGCGGAACAAACGCGCGGACAGGAGTTAGAACAAAAATATGAACAAATTCAAAACCTGTCTTTCCCGCAAAAAATTATCGAACTGCTTCCGGCCAATCCATTTTTAGATTTCACGGGACAACGCAGCACATCCACTATAGCGGTTGTTATTTTTGCGGCCTTTGTCGGCATTGCTTATTTAGGGGTTGCCAGAAAACAGCCTGAACAAGCGGAAATGTTCAAAAAAATAGTGGATGCCTTATACGCTATTGTCATGCGTATCGTCACGTTGGTGCTCCGCTTAACGCCTTATGGAATTTTAGCCATTATGTCCCGGGTCACTGCGACAAGCGATATAAACACAATCGCAAAACTAGGAAAATTTGTTGTCGCTTCTTATATTGCACTTTTCGTTATGTTTGCCATTCATTTGATCATTTTAGCGTTGGCCGGACTCAACCCTATTACTTACGTGAAAAAAGTGCTTCCGGTACTGTCGTTTGCATTCACTTCCCGTTCAAGCGCAGCCACTCTTCCATTGAATGTGAAAGCACAAACAACCGCGCTTGGCGTTCCGGAAGGCATTGCCAACTTTGCCGGCTCATTTGGGCTGTCAATTGGGCAAAATGGCTGTGCTGGCATTTATCCTGCCATGCTTGCCGTGATGATCGCGCCAACCGTCAACATCGATCCAACTTCCCCTTCCTTTATTTTGACGCTGATTCTAGTCGTCACCATCAGTTCATTTGGGGTTGCAGGCGTTGGCGGTGGGGCTACGTTTGCGGCGATTTTAGTGCTATCAACGATGAATCTGCCAGTAGCATTAGCAGGATTGCTCATTTCCATAGAGCCGCTGATTGACATGGGAAGAACTGCCTTGAACGTCAGCGGAAGCATGACCGCTGGTGTAGTCACCAGCCGCATCACTAAAGAATTGGATGTAAATGTCTATAACGAAGAAACGCAAAAACTAGAAGCATAAGGTTTAGGTTTCTCACTTTCACGCACGCCAAAACACCTAGTTGCACTTGCACGCGGTAAATGAAAGAAAAAATAAATATGGCAAACAGGTATCGGCTAAATAGATACGTGTAAATGAAATACGGCATGGGTTCAGTATTCACGAGAACCCATGCCGTATTCGTTTGTGCTTCTTCAACCATTTGCAGCGAAACGGAAACATGTCCTGGCACCACAGATTATAGAAAAAAATTCTGTTCTTCGACGGGAGTAAGCAATCGCTCCCATTTTTCAATTCCATCCTGTATAAACACCCGCTAAAAATGAGCAATTATTTAGTGAATAGCATACTAGAAGAGAGAGGAGGAAGACGCCTTCCTCCCCCACTTACTCATCGGGCTCCGCCTTTCTCATTCGTGGAAGTAGGGGGATCCTGTGCTAAAACGATGAAACTGCTCAGCGTTGAACATTCAACGTGAACCAGTCTACCTTATTCGAGTGAATGCTTCTTCCCCTGCGCCTTTACTCCCTAACAAAAAAGAGAAACAGGAACCTGTCCCGTTTCTCTGGAAAAATGGTTGCTTTTTCATCCTAACCCGTTCAGTCAACTGGATAGAGAAGGATGTTCTTGTTATATGAGCAAAACTTTCCTTCGGTTTTTGGCAAGAAGAGTTTTTAACAAGAGTTTATTTACGCTCTTATCTTTAACGCTAATCGAGCTACACTTTCTACATGAGCCGTATGAGGAAACATATCAACAGGCTGGACTTCGATCGTTTCGTAACCCCCATCCTCTAAGATGCGCAAGTCGCGGGCCAAGGTGGCTGGGTTGCACGAGACATAGACGACGCGCGGCGGTTTCATGGCCATGATCGTCTCGAGCAGCGCCGCGTCACAGCCTTTACGCGGAGGGTCAACGACGAGACAGTCGGCACGAATGCCTTCTTCGTACCAACGCGGGATGACGTCTTCAGCAGCGCCGACAGCGAACGTGACGTTTGTGATGCCGTTGAGCGCCGCGTTGCGTTTGGCGTCTTCGATCGCTTCGGGGACGATTTCAACGCCGTAGACATGTTTAGCCTTTTTGGCTAAAAAGAGCGAGATCGTGCCGATGCCGCAGTAGGCGTCAATGACTGTCTCCGTTCCGGTTAGCTCAGCGTATTCAAGCGCTTTGTCGTACAGCACTTTCGTCTGTTCCGGGTTGACCTGGTAAAATGAACGAGCCGAGATGGCGAATTGGATGTCGCCAATTCGGTCGGTGATGAACTCACTTCCCCATAATACCCGCGTTTTCGCTCCGAAAATGACGTTCGTCCGCTCAGGGTTGATATTTTGCACGATCGATTTGACGTCAGGGATGTCGCGGATGATGTCGCGGACAATCTCTTGTTCGTGCGGCAAACGTTCGGTGCGGGTGACGAGCACGACCATCACCTCACCTGTTGCCGCTCCGTAGCGGGCGACAATATGACGGAGCACGCCGCGGTGGGTGAGTTCATCGTACGGTCGGACACCATAGCGCTCGGCGATCCGTTTCACTGCTTGGACGACGACATCATTTTTCTCCTGTTGGATGAAACAAGCGTCCATGTCGATGATCTCGTGACTTCGCTCTTTGTAAAATCCGGCGATCAGTCCCCCTTCGCGCTCACCGACTGGCACTTGTGCCTTATTTCGGTAGCGCCATGGGTTCTTCATCCCGATGACCGGATGGACGGTGACGTGTTCTAGCTTGCCGATGCGGGCGAGCACTTCTTTCACTTGTTTTTCTTTCGCCTTCAGCTGTCCTTCGTAGCTTAGATGTTGCAGCTGACAGCCACCGCATTGGCGATAAACGGGACAGGGCGGCTCGACGCGGTCCGGGCTCGGTTCGTACAGCTCGATGAGGCGGCCGTACCCGTACCCTTTTTTCACCTTGATCACTTTCACTTTCGCCCGCTCGCCTGGAAGCGCGTTTTTCACAAACAACGGAAAGCCATCCACTTTCGCGACGCCAAGACCGTCGTGAGTCAAATCTGTGAATGTCACGTCATAGTAGTCGTTTTTGGCGACCGGTGCTTGTTGTTTCGCCATGTCGTTCCCCTTTCTGACCATCGTGTATGTTTAGCGTGCCCCTTCTAGCGTGAGGACATAAGAAAAGAACAGGCTTATGGCCCTGTTCTCACTTGTGCTGCTTTTTCTTTTGGCATGAATACTTCGAGATGGCGGTATAAGTTGACAAACTCGCCCGGAAGCATGCCGCCGAATTCGCCGTCTAAGTTCAGCTGCATCGAAGAGCGTACTTTCACCCGATTGGCTTTCGTGTAAATGACATGCGGGTCGTTAATGTGCTCCCCGCGCGCCGCTAGCGTGACGAGACGGATAAACTCAGCCAAATTCGTTTTCTTGACAATGATGAAGTCAAACAGGCCGTCATTGAGTGACGAATCAGGCGCTAATTTTTCAAAGCCGCCGACCGAGTTGGTCAGCGAGACTAAAAACATCATGATTTCGCCTTCAAATAGTTTGCCGTCATACTCAATTTGCGCCTCCGTTGCCTTAATCGACGGAAGCATTTCAATCCCTTTTAAGTAATAGGCCAGCTGGCCGAGCATCGTTTTCAACTTACTTGGCACTTCATAGGTGAGCTCGGTCAGGCGCCCGCCGCCCGCGATATTGATGAAATAACGTGTCTGGTCTTCATTGGTGACAGAGCCGATGTCAATCGCGACAGGTTCACCCGTGGCGATCACCTCGCACGCCCCTTCGATCGAACGCGGCACACCGATAGCACGGGCGAAATCGTTCGTCGTCCCAACAGGGATCACGCCGAGCTTCGGGCGGTATGGCTGATTCGCAATGCCATTGACCACCTCGTTAATCGTTCCATCGCCGCCTGCCGCCACAACGAGGTCAAATTCCCTCTCGGCTGCTTGCCTCGCTGCTTTCGTCGCATCCCCCGGCCCTTCAGTGGCGTGGCATGACGTTTCATATCCAGCCTTTTCTAATCGGACGAGCACATCGGGCAAATGGCGCTTAAACAGCTCCCGTCCCGATGTCGGATTATAAATCACTCGAGCTCGTTTCATTCATCATCAACCTACTTCCTCTTTTTCCATCCTTGAAAAGGAACCTTCCACTATTCCACATCATAGCGAAACGGCGCTCCCTGCGCAACTATGAAGCAGAAAAAGCGCCCTTGGATCGACCAAAGGCGCTAGAGACAGCTGAATTATTCGTTCGTGTTCGTTTGTTGCCCCGAAGCAGTAGGTGGGTTCACGGGTGAGGCTGGTGTCCCGCCTTGGGCGATATTTTCAAGCAGCTGCTTGACATCGATGCCAGTTGACGCTTTTAACGTCTCCTGCAAGCTCGCCATTAAGTTCGTCGCATAACCGGTGACGCGGTTGGCACCGCCTCCCGCTCCTGAGCCAGTGTCGACAATCGTCAACTTCTCGATATTGGACAGCGGGCTCGCCACTTGTTTCGCATATTCCGGAAGCATCTTGATGATCATGTCGAGCACGGCTGCTTGGCCATAGCGTTCGAACGCTTCGGCGATTTTTTGTTTCGCTTCCGCTTCGGCGAGACCTTTCAGGCGGATAATTTCCGCTTCTGCTTCCCCTTTTGCTTTCTCAGCCTCAGCTTTCGCCAACCCGTCGAGGCGGATGCGCTCGGCTTCCGCTTTGGCGAGCGTTTCGACGCGGTATTTTTGCGCATCGGCTTCGGCGATTTGTTTCGCTTTTTCCGCTGCCGCTTTTTGCTCGATCGCATAGCGCTCGGCATCGGCTTTTTTCTTCACTTCTGAATCGTATTGCCGTTCGCGGCGTAAAATTTCTTTTTCTTCGAGCTCGATTTGTTTTTGCCGCTCGATGATTTTAATTTGCATTTGTTGAGCCATAACTTCTTGTTTTGCTTTCGCTTCTTCGAGATGGTACGCTTGGTCGGCACGCGCTTTGGCGATATCTTGCTCTTGGCGGAATTCGGCGAGTTTCAGCTGATTGATTTTTTCCGCCTCGGCGATTTCCGTCATCCGCTCTAACTCTGCTTTGCGCGCTTCCTTGTCAGCTTCAGCCCGCTTGATGCGCGTCTCTTTTTCTGCCTCTGCTGTCGCGATATCGGCGTCACGTTTCACCTGAGCGATGCGCGGCTTCCCGAGCGCGTCAAGGTAGCCGTTTTTGTCGCGCACATCTTTGATCGTGAACGAGACGATGACAAGCCCCATTTTTGCGAGATCTTGTGAGGCGACACGCTGTACTTCTTGAGAAAATTTGTCGCGGTTTTTATAAATTTCTTCAACCGTCATCGACCCGAGGATGGAGCGAAGATGGCCTTCAAGCACTTCACGCGCTTCGTTTTCCATGTCTTGGCGCGTTTTGCCTAAAAACTGCTCGGCTGCGGTCGCAATTTCGCCGATCGAACTGCCGACTTTAATGAGCGCCACCCCGTCCGCCATCACGGGCACCCCTTGCTCCGTATACACTTCCGGCGTTTGCACGTCCAGCTTAATCGACAATAAACTGAGCGGCTCAGCCTGTTGGAAAATCGGCACAACAAACGTACCGCCGCCGCGGACGATTTTAATTTTGTTTCCTGACTCATCAACATGGACGTTTTTGTTTCCTAAGTAGCTGCCTGTGACAATAAGCGCCTCATCCGGACCGACTGTACGGTAACGAGCAATAAAAATAGCAATGAGTCCGATGAGAAGCAAGACAACGACACCAACTACAATCAACCATGGTTCAACAGTCATGACATTTCCCCTTTCGTTATGTTAGATGGAAAGCTGATACGGATCGTGCCTCGCCACCACAGCGATGCCGTTTTCCATTCGCACGATGATGACCTCTTCCCCTGACGGAATGGCTTCATTGTTCATGCTCTTCGCCGCTTTGGCCACTGCACCGCTTTTACGGGAGATGAGAATTTCACCAAACCCATCCGGCGGCACGGACACGATCACCTTCGCTAGCGACCCTTCCAATTCGGCGTCCGTATACCCAAGCGAAGCCTCAGCCGACCGAAGCGGCAAAAAGACGAAAAAGTGCAAAAGCAGTACAACAATAAGTGCCACTCCAACGCTCAGCCAAATGATCCAATGAGACGCCCAATCCGTATACCATTCCGCCAACAGTCCAACCGCACTTGCGACGATGAAAAACGATAAAACCAGCTGCGGGCTAAACAGCGGATGAGCGGCCACATCGAACAAACCGTCAAGCACATCGCTGAAGAAAAAATACAAAACCGTCAATAGTGCGCTGACCACCAGCACCGCTCCGTATACGACTTCAGGCGGATAGCCAAACAACTTCTCCCTCCCTCCTTTCCCCTCACCTATTCATACGACCGAAGCCGTTAGAGGTTTCATGATTTTTCCACCTCCATCAATATTCGACAACATTCCTCATGTTTCCTGTCTCCAGAGAAAAAACATACATTCTGTTCACAAACGATTGTTCCTAGGTTCAGAAAATCAAGTCCAAAAAAATTGGCTGACCCATCCATTGAGTTGTTCAGAACAAATACTGGAACCAAGAGTACAACAACAAACAAATACGAACGACAGAATGTGTTTGTAATGATGCCAGCAATGAGCGTGGCGATGCCGATGCCCTTCCGTCATGACATGCTCGCCCCACCTTTACTACAATGAATGGCCAAAACATCAGCAACAATCTGCTGATCCACCCATGCAAAGAACATATCAGGGCACTGACCGCTCGCTTTCGTAAGCGTGAATCCCGAATCATGAGGAAGGCAACAACATGAGTCATACAAAAACGGTGCTCTTAATCATACGGTTCCTCTCCTACATGAATGATCGTTATCCGTTACATGTGATGAAAATATTGTAGGTCACATTCAGGTTCCCCAACAAGCGCAGTGGAGTGAAAAAAGAAAAAGATATACAAAAAGGACCTATCCCTGCTATAATGCTAATTAGAAAAAAAAACCAAGATTAGAAGAAAACGTTCATGAACGTTCAACAATATGTCATTGTCAACCTACCTACATGTAGAAAGGAGCATTCCCGTTAGGAGCTTTTCCGGGGACTTGATCAAAAAAAGCCCTCTTGGTATGATGCAGGGGTGTCAACCACATCACTCACCATACCAAGGAGGACTTCAGATGAATTGTACACAAAACTATAAAATTGATCAAGTCACCGAACAAACGCTTGTCGTGGGTATTGATATCGCGAAACGAACCCACTACGCCTGCTTCGTGGATGACCGGGGGCGCGTGCTTCGCAAATCGTTCCCGATCTTCCAGTCGAAAGAGGGGTTTCAACAGCTGTATAAAGCGATTCAGGGGGCGATGCAAGCGTTCGGGAAGTCAGAGGTGATCGTCGCCGTGGAGCCGACCGGGCACTACTGGTTGAACCTGGCCTACTTCCTCGAGGAGCACGGGATCCCGTTGGTCATGGTCAACCCGGCGCATGTGTGCCGGTCGAAAGAACTTGATGACAACCTGCCGACGAAACACGACGCCAAAGACGCCCTGGTCATTGCCAGACTGGCAAAAGACGGACGATTCCTCGTTCCCCGGCTGCTGCACGAGATTGAAGCCGATTTGCGCGTGGGGAGCACGCTCAAAGAGAAAGCTCCGCAAGGAACAGACGGCGGTGAAAAACGCGATCGTCCGCTGGACGGATCGGTATTTTCCAGAGTTTTGGACCGTGTTTCGTGACTTGGGGAAAACGGCGCTTTCGGTGTTGGAGTGGACGCCGCTTCCGGCTGATATGGCGGGTCGGACCGCCGAGGAGCTCATCGAGGTGTACCGGCAAAGCGAAGGGCTGAAATGCCCGCAGAAGGCCAAAATTCAGGCGTTGATCAACGCCGCGAAGGACTCCATTGGGGTGACGGAAGGGACGACGATGGCCCGGTTTGAGATCGCCGCGCTCGTCCGCCGATACCGCCAATTGGAGGCGGAGATCGCCGCACTGGACGCCGAGTTGAAGGCATTGGTTCAAACGACGATGGAGTACCAATGGTTGAAAACGGTCGACGGGTTGGGAGACGCCACGATCATCGATCTGCTGGCGGAGATCGGCAGCTTCGCCCATTATCGGGACCCGCGCCAATTGGTGAAGTTGGCGGGCCTGACGCTCAAGGAGAACTCCTCCGGCCAGCGCAAAGGGCAAAAGCACATCTCCAAACGGGGACGGAAACGGTTGCGCTCGGTGCTGTTTCGGGCGGTGATTCCGCTGATCCGGCACAACGAGGCGTTTCGCGAGCTGCATGAATATTACACAACCCGCCCCGTCAACCCGCTGACCGGAAAGCAGTCCATCGTCGCCTTGTGCCGGAAGCTGTTGAATGTGCTGTTTGCGATTTGTACGAAGAAACAAGCGTTTGACGCGGAGCGAATGAAGCAGGACGTCTTGTCCCAAGTGCAACGGGCGGCCTAAGGCCTCCCCCTGCGAACGGAAGAATCGTTGGACAACGAGATGACACCGGAGAAGCTGGCGTGATTTCATCCATTCGACCTTGAGTCCCTAAAGGAGCTTGGCCGGCCTCCGCCTGATGACGAGACCGAACGAGGGAATGTTGGCGCGAAGACGCCCGGAGACATGGGAGGGTTCGTCCTCATCAGCGACGCGGAGATCCAAAGGGTGCATCGAATATGCTTCTCCCCACGTCAGGAAAATATAACCAGCCATGGCCGCGAAGCGCACCCTAGGTCTGTAAGATATCCACAAAACTGAAAAAGGATGTAAGGGATTTTGTCGAAAAATATTTTTTGGACACCCCTGAGAGGCCGAAAAGCCTTGATAAATCAACATTTCTAGAGGGAGGAGTTTCGTTACCAATGGGTATTAGTGGATTTACTTAAGTGATAAATAATGACTGGGGGTTTTCTTGCACTTTTTTCAACTAGACAGGGGGAGCAACAGATGCCAGATGTGACTATATCGATTTGGACTGCTGTGGTCGGCTTTTTTCTCAGTTTCTTGGCATACTTTTTTTAAAAAATGGTGTCCTTCTTTATATGTATATATCCTCACTGCTATACTCGGAATCGGATGGATCGTCTATGTGTTCTTAGATCAAGGGTTTATAAAAACGGTGCCTATTTTTTTTATATTTGTATTTAGCTTTTTTAGCTCTCCGGTACCAGAAAGAAGCAAGGTCCAATTGCAGGAGATCATCGATCAACTAAAAGAACAAGGCGCGAGAGAAATTGTCTTGTCTAAAAATAAAGAGCGCCTTCTAGTGGATTTCTTATTTTCCGGATTGTTTATAGTCATCGCTGTTCTTTACTTCCTTTTCGGACCGGATTCCCCGATCACGCTCATACTTTTATATAGCTTCGTCTCTCTTGTCGTTGGACTGACAAAAGAGTGGAGTTGTTTCGCTCTCTCCGCCTTTTTTACGCAGAACACGAAGAAGTACTATATGCTGTATCTTTGTTTGAAACAAAAAAGTATCCATTGGAGGAACTTTCAGAAGTCAGCGTTCAAACCCGGCCGGATGTGTTGCAACTATTCCAGCTTTTTTCTTTATTCTCTCCTAACATGGACTATACGACCAGCATGGGGAAAACGTGGAAGCTATCTTTTTCCGGTGAAAAAGTCTATTTCACTCCGGATCCATCGGAATCAATGGCATTTCTCCTCAAAGAAGAAATACATAAAATGGAAGAGGTCGAAGTAAAGCCTTTCTATCATCAAAACAATTGGAAACGTCTTTTAGGAAAATGGTATTTTGCAGCCACGGTGAAAGGGGTGGGAGCTTATGCAGCTCTCATCACACTGTTTACTTTGATGGGGATCGGACCGATCGTAACAACCATTGTTATGGTACTATTTTGGATATTCAATCTATGGATTTCTGATCGCGTATTAAAAATCGCTTTAGATATGAAGAAAATAGACGATCCCGATTTGCTGCCAATCATCGAGAAAGTCTTTTCACGTGCCGGCCTTTCCCATGTCGATATTTATGTCACGGAATCGGCCGAATATAACGGTTTTGCGATAGGCGCGAATATTGGTCGATCATTGGTAGCGTTGACTTCAGAAACGCTGAAACTTCCCCATGAAGCCATTGAAGGCATTTTGGCTCATGAGGCGATTCATGTGAAAAAGCGAGATGTCTTGATGGGACAGTTATTGCGATTTTTGTTGATTGGGTTGGTTTTGGCTGGTGTTTTCCTTTTCTATAAAGCTTTCCAAAATTGGCTGGAACATGCTCAAATCTTTGTTTTTCTCAGCCTTTGGCTCTTGATTTTTCTGCTTCCTGCTTTCCAATCTCTATTCACACAGTGGATGGAAGTACGGGCAGATCATTTAGGAGCAACGCTGTTGGACGGTGGGAATGCTCAAATGGCTAACAGCTTGACGATCCTGTGTGAATATCAAGATCGAGCATTGGAAAAGTCTGCAGGATACTACGTTACTTTTGAAAAAGAGCAAGAAGCGAATAAAAAGGACAAAAAAATCTCTTCCTTAGAAAGAGATTCTTGGTTTTTCAGATTTTTGGAATTCCAGTTTATGTCCCATCCACCCATGTATTGGCGTGTTCATTCACTTCAAACAACAGAAACCGGATGGAGCATCGGAAAAATTAAATTATGGTGGTGCAGCCGCTTCCGGGAGTCGTTGCCCAATTGAAACTGTAGGTGAGCAGACTTACTCATCTCAATGGTCAACTGAGCTCTCCTCGTGAGATCTCGTCGTTATACACATGAGACACGAACCTCCTTGTGACTCGTGATGGGCATACGCCTATTGTAATCAAGGAGTTCGGTTCGTGTCTCTTTTTTGGTCGTCAATCAATTAGATAATTGGCTTATTTATTGTTATAGAAACTTTCCTAAATTGCACGAATTTGAGGACACCCTCTTTTCAATCCATTCAAACGCCACGTTAAATAATGAAGACTTTATCATCGCCACAAATACAAAACTAGTAACGATTAAGCCTAGTCAGAGTATTTCAAAGCTATATTTTTTAATTGTGTGTAATTTCTCAATGCTTCTAGTCCTTTTTCTCTCCCGAACCCACTTCGTTTATATCCGCCGAAAGGCATTTGAATACCTCCGCCTGCCCCATAATTATTGATAAAGACCTGTCCAGATTGAACCCTTTCTGCAACACGATGAGCTCTCTTTACATCTGATGTCCAAATGCCTGTCACAAGCCCAAATTTAGTCCCGTTAGCCATTTGAATGGCTTCCTCTTCCGATTCAAACGTAAGTACCGTTAACACAGGTCCAAAAATTTCTTCCTGAGCTAATGGACTATTTGCATCCACTTCATCAACAATAGTGGGCTGTACATAATATCCTTTCTCATTTCCTGGAATCATTACTCGCCGTCCACCTACAAGTATCTTCCCTTCTCTCTCTGCAATCGAGAGGAAATTCTGTATGATGTCAAACTGCTTTTTTGAAATAATAGGTCCAATATCAACATCCTCTATACCCGGACCAATTGTCATGTTTTTAAATCTTTCTACTAAAGCTTCTACAAACGAATCTTTGATCGATTTTTCAATAATGAGCCTAGAACCAGCCGAACAGGTTTGACCAGCGTTTTGTATAATTGACTTTACTATCCAATGTAAAGCTTTCTCTTTATCACAATCTGAAAATACAATATTTGGAGATTTCCCTCCTAGTTCTAACGTAACAGGAACGACGTTCTTAGCTGCAGCCTGCATAACAGATATTCCTGTTTCTACCGATCCAGTAAATGTCACATGGTCAATATCTGGATGCGATGCCAAAGCTGCTCCTGCTTCATGTCCAAATCCTGTCACTACGTTGAATATTCCGTTTGGAAGGTTTAGTTCGTCGAAAAACTCTGCCAACTTTAACGTAGTTAAAGGAGCATCTTCAGCTGGTTTCATGACAACAGCATTTCCTGCCGCGATTGCTGCTGCGGCACTTCTTGAAGAAATTTGAATAGGATAATTCCATGGAATAATATGTGCTGTGACACCGAGCGGTTCACGAATAGTATAATCTAATATTCCCGGCTCAACTGGAATGGTTTCCCCCATTATTTTATCGGCAACCCCTCCGTAAAACTCAAAATATCGTGCCGCTGCCTCCACATCTGCATATGACTGAGACAAAGGCTTTCCGACATCTAATGTTTCTAATCGTGCCAACTCATCTTTACACTCTCGTATTCTTTTAGCCATCTCAAGCAAAATATAACCTCGTTCATGCGGTTTCACGTTCCTCCATTGCTGTGACTCAAATGTTCTTCGTGCAGCTTCAACTGCATCATTTACATCTTCGCTATTACCACGAGGAACTTGAGCAATCGGCTCATAGTTTGCAGGGTTGAAAACGGTGATTGCCTCTCCTGATTTACTATCGATCCATTTTCCATCTACATACATTTTTCGTTTTTTCATGCCCATCCCCTTACTTTAAATAATGATCATCGCAAAACCCCTTATATGCATCTCACTGCTATATACATATGCAAGATGAAGAGTTAACCTCCCGCATCATCCTGCAATCCAAATAGCAATTGCTCCAAAGATCCCGTAGATGCCATCTGCAAACTAGGTTGCAGGGCAAGAAGTTCTGTGCAGGCGAGGACAAATGTTGATTTTTCAATGCGCCTGTATATAATGAGTGATTATCTCAACCCATCATAAGAAAGGGCGATGATGATACTTTCGCCCCTATTAAAATTTTTTCTTGGAGTATCTACTCCCTATCTGCAACAGTTTTATATCTTGTTATGACCCTGCTGGATATAAATCAACAAAACATGGATTCCTCATATACCGCGTCCACCGTCGACATGAATAACACTCCCTGTAATCATATGTGCCTCGTCTGAGCAAAGATATAAAGCGGTACTCGCTACATCCTCTGGTTGGATTAATTCCCCTAACGGAATGCTTTTTTTGAATATTTCCTCCTTCACCACATTCACATCAGATCCGAGAGCTGCAAATTCTCCTAACATATCAGTATCACACGGTCCTGGATGAATCACATTGACTCTAATTTGGTAAGGGGCCAGTTCAAGAGCTAGAGCTTGAGAAAAGGACACAACTGCACCTTTAGAAGCGATATAGGATTGCAATCCCGGTCTTGGTCGGACGACAGAAATGGAAGCAACATTAACAATTGCCCCTTTGTTTCGTGTATCTTTCATAATCTGAACCGCTTCTTTACAAAGCAAAAATAAAGAAGTAACATTTGTATTTAAAATCTTCATCCATTTATTTAAAGACACTTGTTCAATCGGTTCAGCTTGTTGTGCTATCCCTACAAAGTTGACAAGTGCATCTATTTTGCCAAACTGATTTCGAATCTCCTGAAATACTTGCTTTACTTTTTCTTCATTTGTTACGTCTACAGCCAATGGATAAAAGTGATCGGCTGTCTCCGGTATCCCTCTAGGATAAAGGTCGAGGGCCACAACATGTGCCCCCTCATCTAAAAAACGCTTTACGGCTGCTTTCCCCATACCTCCTGCTGCTCCTGTTACGATAACGACTTTGTCTAGAAAGCGCATACACAATTGATCTCACCTCTCTACCTTTAGCCCATTATTTTGACTATTTGTCGAACGATTTCTTCTCCCATTTCAGCGGTTGTTGAATTGCCACCAAGATCCTCTGTCAATTTTTCTCCGTGCTCGGTTACCTTTTCAATTGCTTTTAAGATAATACTAGCTAAATCCTCTCTACCTAAAGATTGAAGCATTAGCGCTGCTGACCAAATTTGGGCAATCGGATTCGCTTTTCCCTTTCCCGCAATGTCTGGGGCTGACCCATGTACCGGCTCAAACATCGATGGAAATACCCCTTCCGGGTTGATGTTAGCGGAAGGCGATATACCTAGTCCCCCTACTAAAGCAGAGCCTAAATCTGAAAGGATATCACCGAATAAATTAGAGGCGACAATAACTTGAAGTGTATCAGGTCTTTGAACAAAGTATGCAGCTAAAGCATCAATATAGTACTTTTCTAATTGAATATCTGGATATTCGCTGGCAACATGCTCAATCACCTCGTCCCACAATTTCATCGAGTGGACTACCGCATTTGACTTTGTTGCATTTATAACTTTTTGATAACCATGTTTTTTAGCATATTGAAATGCATATCTTGCTATTCTCTCTGTTCCCTTCCTTGTGATGATTGTATTTTGAACAGCTATTTCTTGATCAGTTCCCTGATATATTCTTCCTCCACTATTAGAATATTCACCCTCTGCATTTTCTCTTACTATTACAAAATTGATAGGGCGTTCTTGATGGATAAATTGTTCAGGAATTCCCTTCAGTTTTTTCACAGGTCGAAGATTCACATATTGACAAAACCTTTTCCGTATTGGCATAATCAATTCCCACACAGATATATCATCAGGCACACGTGGGTCTCCGATAGCACCGAACAAGATGGCATCGTAATTCTTTAATATATCTAGACCGTTTTCTGGCATCATTCTCCCATGCTGCAAGTAATACTCTGAATTCCACAAAAACATATCTGCATGAAATTGAAATGTGTAATCTTTATATTTGAGTATCCGTAAAACTTTTAACGCCTCATTCATTACTTCAGGACCTATTCCATCACCTGGAAGAACTGCTATCCGAAACTCCCTCATTCTCTAAACCTCTTCATTTAAGAACAGCAAAGCTGCTGTTCTATAGATTTCAGTCGTTTCAGCGAGTTCATCAATCTCTACGTACTCATCAACTTGATGAGGAATTTCACGATCTCCTGCTCCAATAGTTACAATAGGTATGCCTTCCAGGTGTAAAAAGGTACCATCCGTCGCTCCGGGTACACCATTGTAATAAGGTTCTTTTTTCGTTACTCTCCTCACTGCTTCTGCCACTGCCTTTACAATTGGCTCATCTTTACTCGTTTTCGTCCATGGTCTGTTTTCAATGACTTCAAATTCCCCTTTAAAATCTGGATCTTCCTTGGCTAACCGTTCAAAGATACGCTGAATTTCTTCACAGAGCTCTTCGTGATCCTGTCCCGGAATCGTTCGTATATCCAGCGTCGTCATACATTGATCAGGAATTACATTTATTTGGGCATCCCCATGCACAGGTGCTTTCAAAATGGTTGGAGTAATACTTGGCCAGCCAAGCAACGGATGTTTCCCTAATCTTTCTTTTTCTCGTTTCTCTAGTTGTTCTAACTCACATATTAATTTCGCCATTCTTGTGTTTGGATTTATACCACTTAAAGGAATCGCCCCATGTGCCATCTTTCCATATACACGAATAACAATCCTCATCGCTCCTTTTTGCGCAATACATACTTGATTTTCTTCCGGCTCACAAATAATCGCACCATCAACCCCCTTCGCCCAACCTCTTTGGATAAAGTGCTTAATCCCGATCATCATTCCTTCTTCATCACAAGGAATACAAAGTATAATTTTTCCTTTCCATTGTTCTTTCTCCCTCAATAAAGAATGAACAGCGGTGATCATACAAGCTAAATTTCCTTTTGTGTCATTTGTGCCCCTTCCATAAATTCTCCCATTAACAATTTCCGCTCCGAAAGGGTCATAAGTCCATGCACTTCTATCCCCTTCTGTTACTACATCCGTATGTCACTCAAAAAGAATGGTTTTCCCCGGCTTTCCAGAGTCGATAATACCGATAACATTAGGGCGTCCCGGTTCTACTTCTTCTATATGCACCTCAACTCCCATCTGTTTTAAATAATTCGCTACATATTGAGCCACTTTTTGTTCATTCCCCTCAGGATCTCCTGGCCGATACACACTTGGAATTCGCACAAGTGCCTGTGTAAGCTTAACTACTTCCTCCCTATCTCGAAGAAGGCGAAGGGTAGAATCCGTAACATAATTATTCATGAATTAAACCTCCTTTGTTTGATGACTTAACCCATAGTCTACTTTCATTCCCATCGTTTTATTTGTAATTAGACTAGTAAGCACATAAACAATGCATGATAAAAGAACAGGCACTACTACGGTGTGTAAACCGAATAAATTACCAAAGTATGTGTGAATGACAATATACGAGCCAACACCAACAATCATGGAAGCAATGGCTCCGTATTTATTCCCCTTTTTCCAATACAGTCCTAGAATAACTGGCCAAATAAACGCAGCCTCTAAACCGCCAAAAGAGAAAAGATTTAGCCAAATCAACAAATCTGGAGGACTTAATGCCATCAGAAAAACTAGTATTCCAATAATCGTTGTTACTCCAAAACTTGCTGTTTTAATTTGTTTCTCCGTTGCTTCCGGTTTGATGTAGTTTAGATAAACATCCTTCACTATAGAAGAACTAACCAATATTAACAAAGAGTCTACTGTAGACATAATAGCAGCCAATGGAGCAGTCAATACAATCCCTGCTAACCAAGCAGGCAGAACATGAAGGGTAAGCAATGGCATTACCTTATCGCCTATCTCTACACCTGGTATAATTACTCGTGCAAAAACTCCAATTAGATGCATAGCAAGCATAATAAAACCAACAAATACGGTACTAATAATAATTGCTCGATGCATCGCCTTAGCGTTTTTATAAGACATGGCTCGAACTGTGATCTGTGGCAATCCGACAACTCCAACACCTACTAAAATCCAAAATGAAGATACATATAATGGAGTAAGTTCTCCTTCCGCACCAAATGGCGTTATTAAATTTGGATTTTCTGTCGCTAGCTCTGAGATAATGTTTGATACTCCTCCACCGGCAACGATGGTGGCAATGAGTAGAATGAAAGTACCAATAAACATAACGGTTCCCTGAATAGCATCCGTCATAGCCACAGCCCGAAAACCACCAATTATAACATAGACCAACACAGAAACAGCAAAAATAAATAGTGCTGTTGTATAGGACAAACCTGTTAACGATTCAATTAATCTAGCTCCCCCTACCCATTGAGCAGCCATTGCTGAAAATAAGAAGATAATGATGCTTAAAGCGGAGAGTAGCACAACCCATTTACTTTCATATCTTGATTTCAAAAAATCGATTAAGGTAATTGCTTGATACTTTCTTGCTGCAATAGCAAACTTCTTTCCAAGAATCATTAACACAAAGTATCCTGCTGGTAGTTGTGCCATTGACAACAAAACCCAACCTAATCCCGTCGTATAAGCAACACCCGGTCCTCCAATAAAACTACTGGCACTACCATATGTAGCCATCATAGTCATGGCTAAAATAAACCCACCTAATTCCCTGCTCCCTAAAAAATATTCCTGAAGGAAGGAATTAGTTTTACTGACATATTTATTCGCCCAGACCCCAACGCTAAAAGTGATCAAAAGGAATATGATTAATGGTATAATTACTTCCCGATTCATTTTACCCCCCTCCCTTCTCCATCGATTTCGTCCTCGTCAAACGGAACTTCTTTAAAAAAGAATTTAACAACAGTGAAAACAAGCAAGGACATAACAATTAAACCAAGGATACAGCTGTAAAAAAACCAAGCAGGAAATCCAAAGATATAGCTGTATTGGTTAGCCGGTACAGATCCTAATCCATAAGCAAAACCATACCACCAAATAAAATTGAAAATCACCAAACCTATCCCAATCCAAACTTCCTTGCGAGCTATTTTATAGCGTGGGTCTTTTGAAAAAATGTCATGTTTCACTCATAGAACCCCCATCCATTTATAGAATATTTAATAAAGACAAAATTCAAAAAATATTCTATATTATCAGATCGTTAATTTCATTATACATTCTGTTAAATAAACAGACAGATTTGTTTTTCATTATGTAAAAATATGCTGTTCGAACACTGTTGTTATGTTGAAACTCATGAAAACCTTACACGGATAGCTTCCTAGTCACAGACATCAAACGTCCCCAATTCTCCTTTGATACTCAGAGAAATATTTTTTGGCTATAAGGGTATGATATTCCCTCCTTCTCTACTTGATAGGATAATCTTGTTATAGAATGTAAGCTCGTTTTTGTGAATAAGACACCTCCTGATTCATCTCCCCTTGTCTTCGCTTCAAAGAGAAACTCTTTGAAACAACGTCAAACTACCTACCAAGTCTACCACACACTCCTTTTCAGATCAGCAATATAACCGGACGCCGACCGAGGATTTGAGCATCTCACCACATTGGATGGAATCTCAGCTGCCTTCATCTGCTTCCCATTCTCCTTCTCACCTCGTTGCTGTATGTACCAGAAGGGAATCGAAGCCGTCATCCTACACATCCTAAGTGCTGTAGTGGTTCCTCCGCGCTATTCAGAGTCTTTTCGTCGATCCTGCAGTAAAGATGCGTGATCACCACCGTCAAGTCGATTGTATTCGCAGGGGGGCTTTTCAAATAAAAAACCGCCCCTTCCCAGCTGATACAGCCGAAAAGAGGCGTTATTTTCTTATGATTGATTGTTTTGTTTGGTTTTGAGCGTCACCGAAACGGTTGTCTCGAATCCATCGCGATAAATGGTCAGTTTGATGCGTTCATCTACCGATGTTTTTGTATACAAATATTTGCGCAAGGTGCTGACGCTGTCGATTTTATCCCCATTGATTGCCACGATGACATCTTTCGACTTCAACCCGGCCTCGGCCGCAGGCGAGAACGGTTCGACTGCGGTGACAGCAGCGCCTTGTGTCACGCTTGATGGAAGTTTCAGTTCGTCGTTGCGTACGTCGGCAGACAAATCAGCGACATCGACGAGTTGGACACCAAGGTACGGGCGCTTGACTGTTCCATCTTTCATGAGCTGCTCGACGATCGGTTGGGCGTTTTCGCTCGGGATGGCAAAGCCGAGTCCTTCAACACCCGTTTGGGCAATTTTCATGCTGTTGATGCCAATGACTTGCCCGGCGCTGTTAATGAGCGCACCGCCGCTGTTGCCCGGATTGATCGCCGCGTCGGTTTGGATGACATCGATTTCCCAATTACCCGCTGAGGTGGATACGGGCATCGTCCGTTTGCCGCTGACGATCCCTTCCGTCACCGTCCGCGACAAGTCAAGGCCAAGCGGATTGCCGATTGCCGCGACTGGTTCGCCGATTGGTACATTTGACGAGTCGCCGAAACTCGCTACTTTCGTTACGCCATTGGCCGGAATTTTCAAGACGGCCAAATCGGTTAACGCATCGGCGCCAACGATGTCCGCTTTCACTTTTTTTCCGTTCGCAAGTGCCACTTCGACTTCGTTCGCTCCTTCAATGACATGGTTGTTCGTCACAATGTATGCCGTATTGCCATCTTTTTTGAAAATCACGCCCGAACCTGTTCCCGCTTCTGTATTTTGCACTTGGTTAGAGAAAAAATCCGCTTGCTTCTGGATGTTGATGACCCCAACGACAGCATCAGCCACTTCGTTGATCGCCGCGATCATATTCGTGTTTGTGCTCGCAGTCGGCTGCAACGGCAATGTTTCACTTTTTTTCCCATTCGTTTGGGTCAATTGGGTTTGGGCGACGTTTCCTTGATTCAGCCATTTGGGCGCCACATACCATGTCGCCACGCTGCCGATCACCGCTCCCGCGACAGAAGCCGCCAGCCATGACACGAAACGACCGCGTCGTTTCGGTTGTGGGGGTGGTGTTGGTTCGAATGTCATCATGTCCATAGCTCTTCTCCTCCTTGATGATGAATCGTCATCGATAACCAAGCATTAGACAGATTGGCTCGCATTCTGGCGAAACAGCGAAAAGGCGGATGAAACACCATCCTATCGCCGACATCTATCGGTCGCACGCATAGCGAAGACCACCCAGTCCGACACTTAGCTGTCGGCGTCATACTAGAGCTCAATCGCATCTTCTGTTCCTCCCATTTCCTCTTCCCCCATCATCATAGTCAAGAAAAGTGAAAAAATAGTGAAAGAAACCATCTCTTCGGAGTGACTCCTCCCTTCCCTTCTGATTTTCACCTTTTTTTCACGCATCTTTGTTATGATAAAAGAAATGATGGGAAACGGGAGGAACGGCCATGAAAGTATTGCTCGCCGAAGATGATCTCCACTTAGGGGAACTAATCGTCCATTTGTTAAAGAAAAAAGGGATTGACCATATCGACTGGGTACAAGAAGGAGAAGACGCGTACGACTACGCGATGGCGGAGTTTTACGATGTCGTCGTGCTCGATTGGATGCTCCCAAACGGCGATGGAGTCGATATTTGCCGACGATTGAGGCAAAATGGTTATACGGGCGCCATTTTGATACTGACGGCAAAAGACGCAGTGCAAGACCGCGTCACCGGGCTTGAAGCTGGGGCGGATGATTATTTGGTTAAGCCGTTTGAAATTGATGAACTTGTTGCCCGCTTAAAAGCGCTCGCTCGGCGCACGTTCGTCCCGCTTCAAGAGGAAACAGTAACTTTTCACGGCTTCACGTTGAATCGAACAAGCCATACGCTGCATCGCAATAATGAGGAAATTTCCCTTACCCCGCGCGAGTTTCAGCTTCTCGATCTTCTCGTCCAAAACCAAGGCCAAGTTGTGCCGCGCGAGACGATCCTAGACCGCGTCTGGGGATGGGACGCTGATGTATCCATGAAAACGATTGACGCGACGATTAAATTGCTTCGTAAAAAGTTGAAAGACGATGTCATCCAAACGGTGCGGGGAGTGGGATATAAAATTGATAAATAACTGGAACGAGTGGCGCCAATGGCTGCGCCGTTTAGGTAACGCGGACTTGTTCCGCCGCACTCATTGGCGGCTGACCGCGCTTTATAGCGGCATTTTCACCTTATTTCTCGCTTTGTTTGTCGTTATTGCCGCCGCCTTGTTTTATTGGATCACGACATCCGAGCAAGAGCAGCGCATCACTCGCCTCGCCGAACAGGAGGCCAATACCATTGAACAGTTTTTGTTAAAACAAAGCAATTTTGACTTGTTCGATGACCAAAGTCTCGTGCTGTTCAGCGAAGATCAACTCTTTTTTTACGTCATCAGCCCAACCGGCCGTCTGCTCGCCGGGGATGAAGTCCACCGGCGCCTGCGCCCGTATTTTTTAAGCGCCTTGTCTCATCTGGACACGAACGAACAGACCCCAGTCTATCTGACCGTATCATTGCCTAAACATATGCCAGGCCTAGCCCGCGACGCTGCGCGTGATTGGCGAGTGCTCACCGCCGCCCACCCGCTCGTCATTCGGGGAGATGTCGTCGGCATGCTTTATATCGGGATGGACGTGACATCGTTTTTTGGAGTGTTTCATTGGCTGCTGATCGTGCTCATCGGTCTTGCCATTCTGTTTCTCGCCGTCGGGGTGGCGCTTAGTTTCTTTATGTCCAAGCGAGCTCTCGTGCCGATTGAAGAAGCGTACGAGCGGCAGCGCCAGTTTGTCGCCGACGCCTCGCATGAGTTGCGCACGCCGCTTAGTGTCGTCTTTTCATCCGTTGAGGCGCTCACACTGGAAGAAGATGTGATGAAAAACGAATTGGCCCACCGTCTGCTCGATCGCCTTCGTGAAGAGTTGAAGCGGATCACGAAGTTGATGAACGACCTCTTGACGCTCGCCCGCGCGGATGCAAAACATGCCGCGTTGGAGCTGGCGAAACAAACGTTTGACTTCCGCCCGCACGCTGAGCGAACATTCCAGCTCATCTCGGAGCTGGCAGCGAAAAAACAGATCACAATGAATTTTCACGCCCCGGAGCAGGCGATGGTGACAGCCGATCCGGACAAGTTGACGCAACTGCTATACATTTTGCTTGATAACGCCATCAAATACACCCCAGAAGGCGGGAATGTGACGCTGTCGATCCGCACCGAACCGAAACAATTTGTCCTTTCCGTCAAAGACACCGGCATCGGCATTCCGCCGGAAGATATGGGCCGGATTTTCGACCGCTTCTACCGTGTCGACAAAGCGCGCTCCCGCCAACAAGGTGGCCACGGTCTGGGACTATCGATCGCCAAATGGATCGTTGACGCCCATGGTGGTACGATCCACGTTCAAAGCCAACTCGGCCAAGGGACAGAATTTCTTGTCCTCCTGCCCGCTTAACCCACAGCTTTTTTTATCACAACAAAAGGTGTCCCCTATAGAACGGGACACCTTTCATTCTCTATCCACAATCAGTTTAAAAAGATTTCGCTTTTCACCTAATTTTCTCCTTCGCCTACTACAATGCAAACTGTAAGCTAGTCCACCACCGAAAAAGGAGGTGTCGATATTGAAGAAACTTCGAGCGCTCGCTCTGCTCGCCCTTATTGTGCTCGCCGGGGTCAGCCTATTTCATGTGCTCACGCCACATGAAGTGATCGTGTACAGGCGCCTAAGTGTTCTGTTTGACGGCATGCACGGCGGCTTTGGGCATCACCACCTGATCTTTCGTGTAGAGCCGCGCGCAGGCTGGTTGATTCCCGGCTTGCTCATGTGGTTCATCCCACTGCTGCTTGTCGGCGTTGGCGCGATATGGCTTGTGGCGAAGCGATCGAAGCGCTGGATTGGCTGGGCGCTTATCACCTTAGGGATCGCCGCCCTGTTGCCGAAATGGGTGTTACTCGGATTGGCGCTGGCCGCCGTATATGCCTTCGGACGCCATCAAACGCGAAAATCAGTAGCCGCGGAAACATGGAAACCAACAACCGCACCCATTTCCACCGACTGGCTCGATGAATGGGAAAAAATTGTACAAAAGGAGGGCAAAACAAATGGGTGTGTTCCGCCGGATCAAAACAATCGTTCTCGCTGAAGTGAACGAACAAATCGATCAATGGGAAGATCCGATCGCCATGACGAAACAATATTTACGCGAACTCGAACAACAACTCGAACAAGGGCGCCAAGCGCTCGCCCAACAATGGGTCACCGAACAGCGTTATGCAACGCTCATCGCGCAAGCGGAAGAA
This sequence comes from Geobacillus sp. 47C-IIb, assembly GCF_014679705.1. Taxonomy (NCBI): domain Bacteria; kingdom Bacillati; phylum Bacillota; class Bacilli; order Caryophanales; family Anoxybacillaceae; genus Geobacillus; species Geobacillus sp. 47C-IIb. Next base: position 2,279,910 of record NZ_CP061473.1, on the reverse strand, counting down.
ACGGTGGAAAAGCGGAATCGTCAAGCCAAGTTGGCGCTCGAACGCAACGAAGAAGCCGTCGCCAAGTTGGCATTGGGCGACAAACTGCTGTATGAGAAGAAACTAGAAACCTACAAGCAACAATATGAAACGATCAAAGCAAAAACAGCCGAAATCGTCCGCCGCCTCAATCAGCTGCGCGAACGATATGACGAGCTTGCCGCCAAACAGCTAGAGCTCACCGCACGCGTCAATGCTGCCAAAGCGTTAAAACAAATCGACACGACACTCGCTTCGTTTTCTGCCGATGAGGCGCTGCGCGGCTTCGCCCGCATGGAAGAACGCGTCATCGCGTTAGAAGCCGAAGCGTCCGCTGCTCGATTCGGAACGAACGCTGTGTTGTCCCCTGTGCCGTTTGAGGAAGAAGTGGAACGTGAATTAGCGAAATGGAAGGAAGCCCAATCGACGAACGCCTAATCTCCCCCTCCCCCCCTTTTCACATAGATGACCCCCTTGCCCCACCTGGCAAGGGGGATTGGTTTGTTCCGCTCTAGTTGATTTCCCGCCATGGATGAGCAAAATCATTTCCTCTATTTTTCCATTGTAGTAGAATGATTAGAGAAACGAAATAATTCAGGAGATGACCTCCCATGGACTGGAAGCGAAGCGTCCGCATTTTATGGCTGTGCAATTTTATGGTTTCGGCTGGAATGACCATGGTCATTCCCTTTTTATCGCTCTTCCTATGGCAAATGGGTGTCACTGAACATCATGCCTTAAGCATGTGGACAGGGCTCGTCTTTTCCGCCACCTTTTTATCGGCTGCGATTATGGCACCGATTTGGGGCATGTTTGCCGATAAATACGGCCAGCGCGCCAATTTGATTCGCGCTGGAATCGGCATGGGCCTCCTCACCGCCTGCATGGCGTTTGCCGCATCGCCGATGGCACTGCTTGTGCTCCGATTTCTTGTTGGCTTTTTCTCGGGATTCATCACCGTCTCGTTTTCCTATTTGGCCCGCATCGTTCCAAAAGACCATAGCGGCGAGGCACTCGGAACACTGCAAACCGGAAGTATCGCCGGCAACATTATCGGACCGCTCATCGGCGGCGCTTTATCCGACCTATTTGGCTTCCGTCCGGTGTTTTTGGTGACCGGGCTTTGCATCTTGCTTACGCTCTTGCCTGTAATGTTTTGGCTCGAAAAAGATCCGGTCGTGCCGCAGACGAAAAAGAACAAAGCGAGCTTCAAGGAAGTGTTCGAACATCGGCCGCTCATCATCTTGTTTATCGCTACGTTTCTTGTACAAATCGCCGTTCTTGGCGTCAATTCGATGATGACCATTTTTGTCCAATCGTTAGTCGGCAACACAAGCAATCTTGCATTTCTGTCCGGCCTCGCCTCATCCATCACCGGCATTGCGACGATCATCGGCGCGCCGTACTTAGGAAAACTCGGCGACCGGATCGGGCAGGAGAAAACATTACCGATACTGCTTGTGCTGTCCGGTTTGTTCGCCTTGCCGCAAGTATGGACAGACAATATTTACGCCCTGTACGTGTGGCGCTTCTTGCAAGGGCTGGTAGTCGGCGGCGTATGGCCAGCCATTCAGGCACTCATCAATGTGCAAAGCCCACGCCGCATTCAAGGGCGGGTGTTCGGCGTCACCGCCAGCAGCCGCTTTCTTGGCAACTTGACCGGTCCTACCGCTGCAGGTTCCATCGCCAGTCTATTTTCCATCGCCTACATTTTTGCCTTCTCCAGCCTCTTGCTCATTGTCACCGGCGCCTTAGTCGGCTATGCCCATCGTCGTTCATCAAGCGTGTGGCGCAAAGAGATGAAAGAAAAACTCACCACTTGGACACATCGCCTTCATAGTCGGCACTAAGCGTCTTGTCGGAATCGAACGCAAAGAAGGTGTCCGTAAAGAAATGAGATGATCCCCTTATAGTAGACAGAAAAAGAAAGCCCGCGGATCTGTTTACTATGGAGGGGATTTTTCTATGAAAAAATAAAAAAACCCATGAGCAAGGTTTGCTCCTTACCTAGGCATGGAAATGAGGAACTAAGGGGCACACACTTTCACAGAAAAGTTCCATGAGCAATTTTTGCTCTCCACCCGGGCATGAAAATCCCCCTTTTCTTCCCATAATGAAGAGTAGGCGCAAACAGCTCAATAGGACGTTATACTTAATGGTGGCTTGGACCCTGTACAGAAAAGCGTTCGAATCCACTGGGTGCACCACCCATTGTCCGCCCTTTCCCGATGCGGAGGAAAGGTGACGACGAACGGAAAACTGCCGCATTTCTCCCGTGGATTCGCTGTTTGCGCACTCGATCATCGAAAAGGAGGATTTTCATCATGGATGTCATCTATCCTCGCTGCGCAGGATTGGATGTTCATGCCGAAACCATCGTCGCCTGCGCGCTATGGGAAGAAGATGGACACATTCAAAAGGACATTCAAACCTTCTCCACGTTCTCGAAGGGACTTGGCGACCTGCTTGAGTGGCTCGAAGAACATGGCGTTACCCATGTCGCCATGGAATCCACCGGCGTGTATTGGAAACCGGTCTTCGCCTTCCTCGAGGGCTATGTCGACTTGACACTGGCCAATCCGCAGCGGATCAAAAATGTCCCGGGAAGAAAAACCGATGTCTCTGACGCCGAGTGGATCGCCAAGCTGCTCCGCCATGGACTCGTTGAAAAAAGTTTCGTCCCCCCAGCGGATATTCGCGAATTGCGGGATTTTACCCGCCTCCGCAAAAAGTGGGTCGGACAGCTGACTTCGGAGAAAAACCGGATTCAAAAAGTGCTCGAGTCTTCCAATGTCAAACTCGGCTCGGTCCTCTCCGATCTCTTCGGCGTTTCCGGAAAAGACATCCTCGCCCGGCTGCTTGAGAAGGGATACGTGGACAAGGACGAGTTGGATCAATGCCTGCGCGGAAGGCTCAAAAAGAAAAAGCAAGCGGTGTACGATTCGCTGCTCGGCACCTTGACCGAACACGAGCTCCGTCTCCTTCGCCTCTTGTGGAAACACGTTGAGGAATTGGAGCAGTTAATCGAAGAAGTCGACCAGCACATCGACCGCCTGCTCGAGCCGTATCGCGAGGAAGTCGAATTGCTGATGACCATGCCCGGAGTGAAAAAACAAACCGCCGCCGTCATCATAGCCGAGATGGGAACCGACATGAGCGTCTTTGAAACGCCGGAACGGGCGGCTTCATGGACTGGATTGTCCCCCGGCAACCATGAAAGCGCCGGAAAGCGAAAGAGCACGCGCACGACAAAAGGCAATCCCCATCTCCGATCGGCGTTATGCGAGGCGGCATGGTCAGCAGCTCGATCCAAGACGCATCCCTTGTCCCGAAAGTTTTGGTCGTTGGCGGCCCGGTGCGGGAAGAAAAAAGCCCTCATCGCCATTGCTCGGCGGATGTTGGTGATCATCTTTTGCATGATCTCCCGCAAAGAGCCGTTCCGCCAACCACAACTTATTTAGTCTAGCCAAAAGGCAGACAGGTTATACGAGATGCCTAAAATCGGGCACCTCTGCTTTCCTATTGCCTTTTTTGGCCATTTTCAGTATACCCGCACGGATCAGGAGCGTATACCGCACTCACCAAGTGGTGGGGATTTTCACGAAAAAAGGACTTGATTTTCCCAAATATAAACATTATTATAGTAATAGGGTTATACCACAGCAATGATCTCAGGGTTACTATGATAAGGGCTTTCTGCCTATAGGCAGACTGACCCGTGGCGTTGGGGATCGCCTATCGCCCGCTTTCTTCGGGCATTCCCCACTCTTAGGCGAACGAAGACCTTGGCGGAAAACGTCAAGGTCTTTTTTACTATAAAACTATTGTGCATGGGAGGGGAAAACAATATGAAGTATAAAATCGGTCTTGATATCGGCATTACGTCTATCGGTTGGGCTGTCATTAATTTGGACATTCCTCGCATCGAAGATTTAGGTGTCCGCATTTTTGACAGAGCGGAAAACCCGAAAACCGGGGAGTCACTAGCTCTTCCACGTCGCCTCGCCCGCTCCGCCCGACGTCGTCTGCGGCGTCGCAAACATCGACTGGAGCGCATTCGCCGCCTGTTCATCCGCGAAGGAATTTTAACGAAGGAAGAGCTGAACAAGCTGTTTGAAAAAAAGCACGAAATCGACGTCTGGCAGCTTCGTGTTGAAGCACTGGATCGAAAACTAAATAACGATGAATTAGCCCGCATCCTTCTTCATCTGGCTAAACGGCGTGGATTTAGATCCAACCGCAAGAGTGAGCGCACCAACAAAGAAAACAGTACGATGCTCAAACATATTGAAGAAAACCAATCCATTCTTTCAAGTTACCGAACGGTTGCAGAAATGGTTGTCAAGGATCCGAAATTTTCCCTGCACAAGCGTAATAAAGAGGATAATTACACCAACACTGTTGCCCGCGACGATCTTGAACGGGAAATCAAACTGATTTTCGCCAAACAGCGCGAATATGGGAACATCGTTTGCACAGAAGCATTTGAACACGAGTATATTTCCATTTGGGCATCGCAACGCCCTTTTGCTTCTAAGGATGATATCGAGAAAAAAGTCGGTTTCTGTACGTTTGAGCCTAAAGAAAAACGCGCGCCAAAAGCAACATACACATTCCAGTCCTTCACCGTCTGGGAACATATTAACAAACTTCGTCTTGTCTCCCCGGGAGGCATCCGGGCACTAACCGATGATGAACGTCGTCTTATATACAAGCAAGCATTTCATAAAAATAAAATCACCTTCCATGATGTTCGAACATTGCTTAACTTGCCTGACGACACCCGTTTTAAAGGTCTTTTATATGACCGAAACACCACGCTGAAGGAAAATGAGAAAGTTCGCTTCCTTGAACTCGGCGCCTATCATAAAATACGGAAAGCGATCGACAGCGTCTATGGCAAAGGAGCAGCAAAATCATTTCGTCCGATTGATTTTGATACATTTGGCTACGCATTAACGATGTTTAAAGACGACACCGACATTCGCAGTTACTTGCGAAACGAATACGAACAAAATGGAAAACGAATGGAAAATCTAGCGGATAAAGTCTATGATGAAGAATTGATTGAAGAACTTTTAAACTTATCGTTTTCTAAGTTTGGTCATCTATCCCTTAAAGCGCTTCGCAACATCCTTCCATATATGGAACAAGGCGAAGTCTACTCAACCGCTTGTGAACGAGCAGGATATACATTTACAGGGCCAAAGAAAAAACAGAAAACGGTATTGCTGCCGAACATTCCGCCGATCGCCAATCCGGTCGTCATGCGCGCACTGACACAGGCACGCAAAGTGGTCAATGCCATTATCAAAAAGTACGGCTCACCGGTCTCCATCCATATCGAACTGGCCCGGGAACTATCACAATCCTTTGATGAACGACGTAAAATGCAGAAAGAACAGGAAGGAAACCGAAAGAAAAACGAAACTGCCATTCGCCAACTTGTTGAATATGGGCTGACGCTCAATCCAACTGGGCTTGACATTGTGAAATTCAAACTATGGAGCGAACAAAACGGAAAATGTGCCTATTCACTCCAACCGATCGAAATCGAGCGGTTGCTCGAACCAGGCTATACAGAAGTCGACCATGTGATTCCATACAGCCGAAGCTTGGACGATAGCTATACCAATAAAGTTCTTGTGTTGACAAAGGAGAACCGTGAAAAAGGAAACCGCACCCCAGCTGAATATTTAGGATTAGGCTCAGAACGTTGGCAACAGTTCGAGACGTTTGTCTTGACAAATAAGCAGTTTTCGAAAAAGAAGCGGGATCGACTCCTTCGGCTTCATTACGATGAAAACGAAGAAAATGAGTTTAAAAATCGTAATCTAAATGATACCCGTTATATCTCACGCTTCTTGGCTAACTTTATTCGTGAACATCTCAAATTCGCCGACAGCGATGACAAACAAAAAGTATACACGGTCAACGGCCGTATTACCGCCCATTTACGCAGCCGTTGGAATTTTAACAAAAACCGGGAAGAATCGAATTTGCATCATGCCGTCGATGCTGCCATCGTCGCCTGCACAACGCCGAGCGATATCGCCCGAGTCACCGCCTTCTATCAACGGCGCGAACAAAACAAAGAACTGTCCAAAAAGACGGATCCGCAGTTTCCGCAGCCTTGGCCGCACTTTGCTGATGAACTGCAGGCGCGTTTATCAAAAAATCCAAAGGAGAGTATAAAAGCTCTCAATCTTGGAAATTATGATAACGAGAAACTCGAATCGTTGCAGCCGGTTTTTGTCTCCCGAATGCCGAAGCGGAGCATAACAGGAGCGGCTCATCAAGAAACATTGCGGCGTTATATCGGCATCGACGAACGGAGCGGAAAAATACAGACGGTCGTCAAAAAGAAACTATCCGAGATCCAACTGGATAAAACAGGTCATTTCCCAATGTACGGGAAAGAAAGCGATCCAAGGACATATGAAGCCATTCGCCAACGGTTGCTTGAACATAACAATGACCCAAAAAAGGCGTTTCAAGAGCCTCTGTATAAACCGAAGAAGAACGGAGAACTAGGTCCTATCATCCGAACAATCAAAATCATCGATACGACAAATCAAGTTATTCCGCTCAACGATGGCAAAACAGTCGCCTACAACAGCAACATCGTGCGGGTCGACGTCTTTGAGAAAGATGGCAAATATTATTGTGTCCCTATCTATACAATAGATATGATGAAAGGGATCTTGCCAAACAAGGCGATCGAGCCGAACAAACCGTACTCTGAGTGGAAGGAAATGACGGAGGACTATACATTCCGATTCAGTCTATACCCAAATGATCTTATCCGTATCGAATTTCCCCGAGAAAAAACAATAAAGACTGCTGTGGGGGAAGAAATCAAAATTAAGGATCTGTTCGCCTATTATCAAACCATCGACTCCTCCAATGGAGGGTTAAGTTTGGTTAGCCATGATAACAGCTTTTCGCTCCGCAGCATCGGTTCAAGAACCCTCAAACGATTCGAGAAATACCAAGTAGATGTGCTAGGCAACATCTACAAAGTGAGAGGGGAAAAGAGAGTTGGGGTGGCGTCATCTTCTCATTCGAAAGCCGGGGAAACTATCCGTCCGTTATAATCAACTCGTGATTGAACAGGAAGAAAAAATCTCGATTCCATTGGAAGACATTTGTTCCATTGTCATCGAGGAACAAGCCGTAAGCGTGACTGCAGTCGCTCTAAGCAAAATGGCAGAGTATAACATCGCCTTGTTTACTTGCGACCAAAAGCGGCTTCCAAACGGGATATGGCAACCGTTCCAAAAACATTCGCGGCAAGTAGGCGTATTGCATATGCAGTACGCCTACTCCAAACCTTTTAAAAAAAGAATTTGGCAGCGAATTGTCATTCAAAAGTTGATCAATCAAGGAAAATGTCTAGAATTCCTTAATAAACAAGGAGCTGATGAACTATACCGCATCAGCAAAACCGTCGACTCCGGAGATAGCAATAACCGTGAAGCATATGGGGCAAAAAAGTATTTCCAATATTTATTCGGCAATGAGTTTACACGTCGAAGCGATTCAGTCATAAATGCAGCTTTAAACTATGGATATGCCATCATGCGTGGACTCGTCGCCCGTTCCCTCGTCGGGTATGGATTTTTCCCATGTCTAGGGATTTATCACGACAATGAATTAAACAAATTTAATCTTGCCGACGATTTTATGGAAGTACTGCGTCCGCTCGTAGACCTATACGTTGCTCATCATGTCCAGCCAGATGATGAATTTTCTTCTTCAATTCGGGCAGACTTATATAATTTAGTCAATATGGATATACTATTGAATGAAGAAAAACTGACCGTGGTAAACGCAGTAGAGGAAATGGCAAAAAGTTTCGTCACTGCAAGCCGAAGCCAAGATCCTTCGCTTTTGAAATTGCCGGAACTTCTTCCGTTGCAATTGCATGTTTATGAGTAAATTTATGAGATTGCTCGTCTTTTTTGACCTACCCGTTGTGACCAAACGGGAGAAGCGCGAATACCGGCGATTTCGTACATTCCTACTAAGCGAAGGATATGATATGTTGCAATTTTCGGTTTACAGCCGTGTTTGCCATGGACATGAAGCAACAGACAAACATTTGGCGAGATTGAAGCAGAATCTACCACCTCAAGGATCCATAAGGGCAATGGTCGTAACGGAAAAGCAATATGCAAAAATGCAACTGCTTCTCGGGGAACCAACAGTGCAAGAAAAGAAACTCACATCCACACAACTGACGCTTTTTTAAAAAAACAACAACAGTTCCCCTTTTTCAAGCAACACCGTTTCGTTTTTTTAAAACAAAAAAGCCTGCGATCCTTGAGATTGCAGGCTTTTTTGGACATGTATTATACCACAGCGATAATCTCAGGGGAACTATGACAGAAAGCATGTAAGCAAGCAAGCCTTTCGCATTATACCACAGCGATAATCTCAGGGGAACTATGACTGCCGCGCGTTCTGATAACTCAAGAAAACGATTATACCACAGCGATAATCTCAGGGGAACTATGACTCTTAACGAGTATTCGACGAGAAAGCTACAATTATACCACAGCGATAATCTCAGGGGAACTATGACAACTTCGCTCATTTCGATTCCTCCTCTTTTATTATACCACAGCGATAATCTCAGGGGAACTATGACTCCGTTCTCAAGCTGTACGTCTGCCAAGCTATTATACCACAGCGATAATCTCAGGGGAACTATGACCAATTAGACAAGATCTTGATTTAGTGGCTGATTATACCACAGCGATAATCTCAGGGGAACTATGACAGGAACACCGTATATGTTCTATCGTGATGAATTATACCACAGCGATAATCTCAGGGGAACTATGACCAATTAGACAAGATATTGATTTAGTGGCTGATTATACCACAGCGATAATCTCAGGGGAACTATGACTGACATGCAACCCGTTTACGTTCATGTGATGTTAGTCTAAAAAGTGGACACGGAGAACAGAGAGATTATAATAAACTTAATTACAATCAGTTCGAGGTGTCCAATCATGAAAAAGAGAACATTTGATCAAGAATACAAGATTCAAGCCGTTGAGTTATGCTTGGAGGGGGATAAGTCCATCGCCCAAGTGGCAAAAGAGTTAGGTTTGGCATACAACACTCTTCACCGTTGGGTCAAAGAATACAAAGAAAGCAATGGTACAAGCTTTGTAGGTTCAGGAAATATCAAGCCACAAAACCAAGAAATCATCGAATTGCGCCGTCGCAATCAAGAGCTGGAGGAGGAATTAGCGATCCTAAAAAAGGCGTTAGGCATCTTCACCAGAAACCAGAAGTGATTTACGCGTTCATTTTTCAACATCGAAATGAATTTCGCGTGGTGAAGATGTGCCAAGTTCTCGGTGTTTCTAAAAGTGGGTATTATGCATGGCTGAAACGACCAAAAAGCAACCAAAAAGAGAAAAAAGAACAACTGACCCAACAGATTCGAAATGAGTATCTCAAGTCACGCAAGATTTACGGTAGTCCGAAAATTACGCAAGAACTACGCAAACAAGGAATTGGTGTGTCCCAAAAGACAGTCGCTCGCATCATGAGTGAAGAAGGATTAAGATCCATTACGGTACGTAAATACAAGGCAACGACGAATAGTAATCATCCTTACAACGTGTATGTGAATCTGTTAGAACAGAACTTCCAAGCAACGGCTCCAAATGAAGTATGGATGGCCGATATCACGTACATTCCTACTGATGAAGGATGGTTGTATTTAGCGAGCATCATGGATTTATATACCCGTAAAATCGTAGGATGGTATATCGATAACCAAATGACGAAAGAGTTAGTCATTAAAGCCTTACAACGAGCGTTAAACAACGAGAAACCAACAGGGAGAGTCCTCCATCACTCGGATCGTGGGAGCCAATATGCTTCAAATGACTATCAGCAGCTCTTACAGGAACACCATTTTCAAGTGAGCATGTCGAGACGTGGGAACTGTTACGATAACGCTTGTATCGAGTCGTTTCATAGCTTAATCAAGAAAGAATGTATCTATCCGAATCGATTCCGTACGCGAAAAGAAGCGAAACAAGCCATTTTTGAGTACATCGAATGTTTCTACAACCGTAAGAGAAGTCATTCCGCTCTTGAATATGTATCGCCATGTGAATTTGAAGCTGCTTACTACGCTAATCAGAGAAAGGTAGCTGTATAAATTCAGCTATTTCTCTCTGTTTAACGTGTCCGTTTTCTTGACATAACACCAGTCTTTTATTATACCACAGCGATAATCTCAGGGGAACTATGACTCGAGCAAGCAGAGATAGCAGAGCGGTTACATTATACCACAGCGATAATCTCAGGGGAACTATGACACTTTCCACCACCTCAATTACTTGCAGTTTATTATACCACAGCGATAATCTCAGGGGAACTATGACACTTTCCACCACCTCAATTACTTGCAGTTTATTATACCACAGCGATAATCTCAGGGGAACTATGACTGATGTGCATACTTTTCCTCCAGGTACTTGTAAGTTTCTACATAGTTGATTAAAGTGATTTTTTACGTAATATATATCTTATTTCGCCCCTCATAGGTACGATAAAAACGGAATATAGCGTTTACGCTCTTCCGTTTCAAAATAGTTTCAATCCCTCATAGGTACGATACAAACTGTGTAGCGAGGATCTGGCTGAGCGTTTGCGTAAAGGTTTCAATCCCTCATAGGTACGATACAAACCCCCAAAAAGTGCTGTTATATCAAGCTTTTTCATCCCATGTTACCTTCAGAATAACACGGTCAAAAAATTCTGTCAATCACGCTCACCCGTGATAGCTGTAGGAACCAAGTGACAAAAACAAATGTCGTCGACCCCCTGGGGTTTTTGCACGATTGGAGGTCGACGACAATAGAGGAATCGAATTACTTACCCGTTAGGCAGAACATGCCGAACCCTTGGGAATTTCGGCTGCCCAGGCCAACGTGGTATAAAAACGTCAACTGCTCGGGAGAAGAGGAGAGACGGTAATGCCCCAACCACCCTGTAATATACATATCTTTGAATAGTGTCACAACGCGATGGCGTTGGTGGACATGAACGGGTTGAATTGACAATCTCTCCACCGGCGGGACACCATAGTACGCTTGATATTTATGGCGAAAATTCAGCTCAATGAGATGGGGAAATACCTCATCATCCGGCCCGAAAAAATGAGTTTTCTTTCTTCTATCGATCGTCTCATATGTGCTGTATACAGTTAGCGGAGAAAGCATAGCCACCTCGATTGTGCTTTGACGGATCTCAACCTTGTCCATTTTCACACTTTTGACTTCAACCGGCTGATCGTAAAGCCAAATCTCCCGCCGCAGCAACAACTGCTGCCCGAGTTGCTCGGTCAACTCTGGAAGGATCGTATCGATATGCCATTGGAATTCGTCCAAAAACCGTATCGTTTTCTTCATCCGGTCCACTTCATGTCGTCCAAAAAGGCGGCTAAACGTAAACAGTTTGAAAGACCGCTTCTCATGGCGGAATCCAATCTCATGTAAAAACGTCGCGAGTTGTTTACTTTCTAGTGATCGATACAATAGCCCTTGCAACAAATGCTGATAATGAAGCGGCAGCGACACAGGACCCTGCCGCCCATTCATGGTAATGGTCAGTCTCATGAGAATACCCTGCTTTCTATAATTCCTTCTTTCTTTATTTATAAGCAGAGGCGTTTCGATCCCTCATAGGTACGATAAAAACCGCAGGCGAAATAAAAATTCAGTTCATCGACAGAGTTTCAATCCCTCATAGGTACGATACAAACCCCAAAAAGTGCTGTTATATCAAGCTTTTTCATCCCTTGTTGCCTTCAGAATAACACGGTCGAAAAATTCTGTCAATCATGCTCGCTCGTGATAGCTGTAGGAACCCAGTGACAAACACAAATGTCGTCGACCCCCTGGGGTTTTTGCACGATTGGAGGTCGACGACAAACGAATCTTGCTTCTTAGTGTCCTCACATGGATCTTCTACTTTTTCAGTTTTCCCACCACTGCCACCGACAATCGGGTCAGTTCACTAATCGCCTTCACGTTATATCTCTTGCGTCAGCATTCGCTTCGCAATATGTATCTTTTCTTTCACCATTCCCCACTGTTCGTACGAGGCCATCCATTCTATTCATTATTTCGCTCACCTCATTTCGCAATTGGAGCTCCTCTTCTTCACACAATCGCAAACTATGTCTCGAAACATCCGAACAACAGCCGCCCGAGGGCCACCTCTTGGCCGCCTGCTGTTTGGCGCTGCTTCATCTCCTTGGCCATGGGCCGCAAGCTTTCGGCGATGACGAAGGCGAGCTTAGCGAGCCCGCTCGGGAGACCGGTAAACTGACGGGGCGGCGGTAACATTGGGGTCAACCAGAATATCTTGAGTTCGGAGTATTCGGGAGGATCTGAGAGCATTCCCGAGCATTTATAAGCATCAAGGAGGAGAGAACACTGATCACTACAAGAGCAAGCGACAGACGGACAGATCGGCCGATACCAAATTTGCCAGCTACCCCCATATTACGTTACCCTTTTATTATGACGCTTTTCACCCCTCCGCGTCATTTTGCCGCTTTTTTATTCTCTTCTCCCCTATGATACTAGCAGAAAAAGGAGGAATTATGTTGCGAAAATGGTTCATGTCTTTGCTCGCTGTCGGGCTTGTTTTAGGATTGGCCGCCTGCAGCGGAAAAAGTGATGCGAAAGGGAAAATCGTAATTACCGGAAAGAAGTTTACCGAACAGATGATTTTGACGCATGTACTAGCTGAATATGTGAAAGCCAACACCGATTTGGATGTCGAGGTGAAGGAAAGTTTAGGCGGTGCCTTTATGTTGCAGCAAGCCATTGAAAACGGGGACATCGACATGTATGTTGAATATACAGGGACAGGGTATTTAAACATTTTAAAACAGCCGTACGATCCAACGAAAACGCCCGAACAAATCTACAATGAAACGAAGAAATTATATAAGGAAAAATACAACATCGCTTGGCTCAAATCACTCGGATTTAACAATACGTATGCATTAGCGATGCGGAGAGACCTTGCTGAAAAGCTCGGAGTTAAAACGTACTCCGATTTAGTGAACCATTCATCTTCCCTCACATTTGGGTCAGACGCCGAGTTTTTTGAGCGAAGCGACGGCTATGATGGGCTTGTCGATACGTACGGATTCCACTTCAAGAAAACGGTCAACATCGATCCAGACTTGCAATACGAAGCAGCGAAAAATGGAAAGATTGATGTCATCACAGCCTACACGACGGATGCCCGTATTAAGAAATATGACCTCGTTGTGCTCAAAGACGATAAACAGTACTTCCCACCATACTACGCCGTACCGATCATCCGCCAAGAAGTGTTGGATGCCAACCCGGGATTGGAAGAAAAACTCAATCAACTAGCGAATATTTTAACTGACGAAAAAATGATGGAACTCAACGGCGAAGTGAACTTGGAAGGGAAACAGCCGCGCAAGGTGGCGATTGACTTCTTGAAATCGGAAGGACTGATCGACTAGAAAGTGAGGAATGTGGATGATTCGGTTTGAAAACGTAACAAAACAGTATGAAGATGGGTTCGTTGCCTTAAAAAATATCAATCTTGAAATCCGTAAAGGAGAGCTGGTTGCCCTCATCGGGCCGAGCGGTTGCGGGAAAACGACAACGATGCGGATGATCAACCGCTTAATCGAGCCGACATCGGGAAAAGTGTATATCGATGGACAAGACATTTCTGAGCTTGATCCGGTCGAACTGCGGCGTAACATCGGCTATGTCATCCAGCAAATCGGCTTGTTTCCACATATGACGATCGCGGAAAACATTGCGCTCGTGCCGAAGCTGAAAAAATGGGAAAAACACGCCTATGAAAAGCGGGTCGATGAGTTGCTTGAGCTCGTCGGCTTAGATCCAGCGACATTCAAGCATCGCTATCCGTCGGAGCTCAGCGGCGGCCAACAGCAACGTGTCGGTGTCGTCCGCGCCTTGGCTGCTGAACCGGACATCATTTTGATGGACGAGCCATTTAGCGCTCTCGACCCGATCAGCCGTGAACAGCTGCAAGATGACATCATCCGTCTGCAAGAGGAGATTCACAAAACGATTGTCTTTGTCACCCATGATATGGACGAAGCGATTAAAATTGCCGATCGGATTGCGCTGATGAAAGATGGTGAAATCGTCCAGTTTGCGACGCCAGACCAAATGCTTCGGCGACCAGCGAACTCGTTTGTCCGCGAATTTATTGGTGAAGATCGGCTGCAAATGCGAACTCGCCAAACAGCCGTGCCAACAGCGGAAGATTTAATGTCCGATGACGTCGCAACGATTTCGCCACGGCGTGGCTTAGCCGAAGCGTTCCGGCTAATGAAAGCGAGAAAAGTAGACAGTTTGGTTGTCGTCGATAAAAAGCACTCGTTTCTCGGCATCGTGACACTCAAACAAATCGAACAACGATACAATGAGGAACATTTGCTTGTTGCGGACATCGCTGATTACGATGTGACGACATTACAAAAAGAAGCGGGTGTCACCGACGTCGCTGCTTTGTTCCAAGACTCGGATGTGCGCATCATTCCGGTGCTCGACGGCGACCGTCTTGTTGGCGGTATTACGCGCTCAAGCATGATGCGCGCGCTTGCTGAGTGGACATTTCAACAACATGCATAAAAAAATGAATGAGATATAGGTGGAGAGGAATGTCCCGTTTCTGTCCATCTTGTTGGCAAACCGCTTGAAACGATGGCTCGATTAAAATAAGGGTTGAACTGCTGATAAGTGGTTTATGGACAAGGGGATGCGACTGCTTGTTTGAAAAGTAGCCGCTGAAATCACTCATCCGGTTGGCGGCCGGTTTCAGCCGAGGACGAAGTGGCGGCTGACCCGCCGCCTTTCTGCCGAATGGCATACCATGATGAAGTCGCGGCTCATTTCCCGTCGCTTTTCCCCAAAGGGGGAAAACTAGTCCATCTGCCAACGATTGTTTCACCAAGGAAGGAATAACACGATGACCAAGCGGCTATCCATCTGCCGCTGTTTTTCCACCAAGGAGGGGTACAATGGAATTATTGCAAACGTTTATCGAACGACAAGAAGAGATTTGGATCGCTTTTCAAGAGCACGTACTGTTATCTGCTATTGCCATGGGCATCGCCATTGCGGTTGCTGTGCCGCTCGGTGTGGTGTTGACGCGGTATCGCAAACTCGCTGAGCCGATTATCGGCATTGCCGCCATCATCCAAACGATTCCAAGCTTAGCATTGCTTGGGTTTATGTTGCCGATTTTCGGCATTGGCAAACTGCCGGCGATCATCGCCTTGACGCTTTATGCCCTATTGCCGATTTTGCGTAACACGTACACGGGCATTCTCGGCGTTGACCCGGCGCTCGTTGATGCCGGACGAGGGATGGGGATGACATCGCGACAAATTTTATGGATGGTCGAGCTTCCTCTCTCTCTTCCGGTCATTATGGCCGGCGTGCGCACAGCAACGGTGTTGACGATCGGTGTCGCCGCCTTAGCGACGTTTATCGGCGCTGGCGGGCTTGGTGACTTGATCGACCGCGGTTTGCGTATCGCCGATAAAAACTTGATTTTAGCCGGCGCCATCCCAGCTGCCATTTTGGCGATTGTGTTTGACTGGTTGCTGCGCAAAGTGGAAAAGAAAGTGACGCCAAAAGGGCTGTAGCTGTAATCAGCCCTTTGGCGCCACCCCAACAAGAATTCGAACACCACTCTCCCCTGCTTACTCGCCCCGGAGCGGGCGAGAATATTTATATAGATATAACCCCTGACGTTCGTATTAATCAAAATGAATGCTTGTCAATGATTATTTGAGTAAGGATACAAAACGGAGGAAGTTCAGTCCAGTTTTTGCTGCCATAAATAAGATTTGAAAATCATTGTGGGTTGGGTGATTCCCACCCCACAAATGATATGTTTTGTTCATTAGTCAACCGCCTCACCATGAAAATGGACACTACCCCTTATGATGATTCATCCGCCTCCCACTCCCTATGTACGAACTACAACAGCCCCCTTGACCATTCTGTTTCCTCACCACATGTGACATCAACTTAACCGCTCAAATCCATCGATATTTCCAATCATTTTCATTCACTGGTCAATGAAGAGCGCTGATCACGGCAACAGCAAACGATAAACCAAGGTACGAAGCCCAATCTGTAAAAAACATCATCCATGTGCTCATTTTCTTATAAAAACATTACATTGAGCCATTAATATGAAACACAGCACGGATATCGCCATCGCTCCTTTCGCTAATGCCAGCTAAAAGCAACATCACCACCCAATTTTCTATATATAGGAGGAGAATGAACATGGGAGAGTATATGTTAGAGACCCATCATGTAAGCAAAGCGTTTGGGAAACAACTCGTCGTAGATGATGTATCCATTAAAGTCAAGAAACAGACGGTTTATGGATTGCTTGGACCAAATGGAGCCGGAAAGTCAACCCTTTTAAAAATGCTGACAGGGCTTTTGCGTCCTACGAAAGGGGAAATCATGATCAACGGCCATCCTTGGAGCAGAAAAGACTTAAAAGATATCGGTGTGCTGATCGAATCCCCTGCTCTTTACGGCAATCTAACGGCTCATGAAAACTTGCTTGTTCACGCTAAATTGCTTCATTTGCCTGAGTCGCGGATCCAAGAAGTTTTGAACATCGTCGGCTTAGAAAATACAGGGAAAAAGAAAGCATCTCAATTTTCCCTCGGAATGAAACAGCGATTAGGAATTGCCAAAGCGCTTTTAAACCATCCAAAGCTGCTCATTCTCGACGAACCAACAAACGGCTTGGACCCATTAGGCATACAGGACTTGCGAAAACTCATTCAATCGTTTACCGAAAACGGGATCACCGTCATTCTATCGAGCCATATTTTGTCCGAAGTTAAGCAATTAGCCGATTATATTGGCATTATCCAAAACGGAAAACTCAGGTACGAAGGGAAAATAGACGAAAGTCAAGATCTCGAAAAACTCTTTGTCGATGTAGTGAACGAGTAATGAAGGAGGATGGAAATCATGCTCAATATGTTCGAGTCAGAACGTTTAAAATATAAGCGGACGTTTGCGAAAAAACTTGTATTCATCGCTCCGCTTTTCTTTGTCCTGTACGCCATCATCACCATGCCAACTATAAATTCCACACACAATTATTTTGAATATGCCGTATTTAATTGGTGGCCATTGATTTTTGTTCCGATTGGAACAGCCTTGATCGCTTCCTTGTCAACGGTAAGGGAGAAAAAGTCAGGAAACGATAAAGTGTTGCGTTGTCACGACATTAGCATCGTGCGTCTATGGTGGAGCAAAATCACCGTCATCGCCTATTACATGTTGCTCTCAACAATAGAGCTGATCATCTTACTTGTTTTATTGAAATGGCTTTTTCCCAACAGCCTCTCATCAGCTACGGTTGCCGTATTCGCCAGCTTGGTCATTTGGTTGACCTCTTTAGCCTATATCCCGATCGGATTATTTGTGGCCGAGCGGTTCGGGATGGTAGTCTCGATCATTGTCAGTGTCATTGGCCTCGCCTTAGGGGTAGTCATGGCCGCACAACCGTATTGGCTGTTCATCCCATGGAGCTGGGGAATGAGGATGATGTGCCCGATCGTCGGGGTTCATCCGAACGGTGTTCCTTTGGAAAAAGGGAGTCCGCTATTGGATCCTTCTGTCATTCCAATAGGCCTGGCGATTGCCCTTGTCATGTTTCTATTGTTATCTTTTTTAACCGCTGTTTGGTTTGCGCGAAAGGAAGTGTATTGACATGTCGTTTCTTCGCCTTCTGTCATCCGAATGGATAAAAACAAAACGCACAGCGATTCGGATGATGGTCATCATCACGCCAATCATTTATTCTCTCTTTATGGTATGGTATTTTTCGCACTACCGTACCTCTACGTTTTGGCAGATGAAAATCTATCAAGGATTTTTTGAAGTAATGGCCGTTTCCTTACCGATCATTATCTCCCTACTGACTGGGCTGATGTCCTATCAAGAAGAAAAAGCAGGAAGTTTCATGAACATCTTGGCCGGTCCTGTATCCAAAGTTCAATGGTATGTTGGCAAACTCACGCTGCTCATCTTTATTGCATGCGCGGACATCTTGCTAGCGACGATTCTCATGCTCTTTGGAATGAAATACGTACTCAAAGTGGCGCACATTCATTATCAGTTATTTTTGCAAGGAGCCATGCTCTCCATCGTGGGCTCACTCATCCTTTTTTCTTTGCATCTGTTCATCAGCTTTGCCTTTGGAATGGGAGCCTCGATCGCAGTAGGAAGCGGCGGATTTCTCATTTCTGCCCTGATTGGCGCAACTTCCTTAGGCGATCACGTATGGAGCTATATTCCTTGGGCTTGGGCTGTTCGTCTCTCACAATTTCCGATTCTTATGATGCCCGAAGTAAAGCAAGCCTTGGGGGTGCAGTTATTAAGTTCCTTTTCGCTATCATTATGGGAAGGAATAGCCTATGCCCTTCTAAGCTTCATCATCGTCACCATCATCGGTTCGATCTGGTTTCATCGTTGGGAAGGAAATCAACCACATGAATGAAAGTTCACTGCTCCCTCTCAATGGGATGGTAAAAAAGGAGGTTTCAGAGTAACGATGAAAAACTTCATCTTACTCCTCATGTTGATTGGAATCCTCTTTATAGGAGGTTGTTCACTTGTCAGTGACTTAAAAAAGACAGCCACACAAAATATGGAGATCGATCGGAAATTACCAAAATACGAGTTGAACAAAGAAAATTTGCAAGAAATTCACTATCAAGGCCGAACGTACATGATTCAAGCAGCAAAAGTCGATCGGAATCAATTGAACAAACCGATCGGGAAAGTAGCGGAGACGATTACCATCAATGAGCATCATCAAATCTTGAGTAAAAAAGAGCTGCGAAAGATCGAAGTCATTCCCGATCAAACGGATGAAAAACGAACTCACTTGAACTTTGGCTGGGTATACAGCATCAAAGGCGTAAACCCAGATGAAGAAGTAGCTGTTACGGTGAACCACCAATTTTTGATTGCTAAAAGAAAATAAAGGCTTAGAGACTGTCAGCTAGGGAAAGAGAAATTCCTCCCTAGCTGCATTCTCCACTCTCTATAACGGCGGAAAGCCCATAAGATTGGATGATTAATCAGATAGCTCCTTAATATAAAATTCAACCGTCGCTCCACCTTTTTCATTGTTGTAGGCCCAAATTTCACCGCCATGATGATTCACAATTCGTTTGGCAATATACAGTCCTAATCCAACATGATTTTTATACTGCTTATCCTGGTAAAAAGGCTGGAACAACAAAGACGTATCGTTTTCTTTAAATCCCGTTCCTGTATCTGAACAGCGAAAATAGATTTTCCACTCATTCCCCTCTTTTTCATCATGTACTTCCAACTTAATTTCTCCGCTTTTTGTAAACCTCAGGCTGTTGTATAAAATATTGTCCAACACTCTCATTAACATCGCTTCATCAAGTATGTAAGATGATTTTTGCAAATTCACATCAAAGCAAATGTTTATCGATTTTTGATGGTAAACCATTGTTGAGATCTCTAGTTTTTTCTCCTCAAGGATTTGCCTTACATCCACTTCTTTTCCATTCAATGAGAAGTGGTCATTCTCTACTTTATAGAGCAACGACAAATTATCTGTCAACATGGTCATCTTCCCACAGTTTTTGCGAATAATCTCTAAATGGGGAGTGACATCAAAGTGGTCCAACTTTCTCAAATCTTGAATCAAATCAATTTGTCCTTGGATGACCGTTAACGGGGTTCTGATATCATGTGCGATCGATGATACCATCATTTTTCGTTCGTCATCGGTCTTTGCTAAACGTTCCACCATTTCTTTCAGTGCACTGATCATGGTATTAAAGGAATCCTGGATCTTGATAAACTCTTTTCTTTTCAACCCCGAGACTTGAAAATCAAAATTCCCGCTTGCAATGTGATCCGAAGCCTGGAGCAACAATTTGACATTATGAAACAATGATTTGTACAGCCTAGATGTAAAGAAAATCAAATAGACAATAAAAAAGATCAACGGAGAAATAAACATCACAGCATAAATCAACACGGCTTCGAAGCGATTTTGATTGTTAATGATGAACCCAAAAGGCGCTTTCAACACATATACCGCCTGAATGGCGTTATCATGCTTCAAGGGAATGAACCGATACACATAGCTTCCTTTTACAATCTCACGGTTGATCGATTGACTAATATCCACTTGATCGTCTATAATTTCTCGATCACCATACAGATGCTTACCGCTGATGTCTACAACTTCTCCCTGTATCTTTTCACTGTAACGATGAATGGGAATTAATCTCCCCTTGAAAATCGCCTCTTCGTTTTCTTTCACCTTTTTTTCAATCAAATCCAAATCCTTCACGAAATAATTGGTCGGTTTCACCACATCGTTCGTGGCTAATGTAATAATCAAATAGATTAAGCATAAATAAGTAACGGCCGAAGAGATTGCCGTTGCCAACACGACTTTCACAACTAACAAATAAAAATCTCGTTTAATCGTTTTATTCTTTTCATCGGTCACATCCCATTTATAACCGAGCCCATATAATGTTTGAATATAAGAGGTTTCTGGATCGACGGCCTTGATTTTCTTTCGAATATTTTTAATGCTTTCTGTAACAGTGTCTAACTGGCTGTCGGAGTCAATCCCCCATACTCGTTCAAAGATTCTTTCTTTGGAGAAAACGACCTTTTTATTGAGCATCAACAACTTAACAATCTCATATTCTTTTTTTGTTAACGGTAATTTCTTTCCTTTACAAAAGACTTCGTTAGCCAAAAGATCAATCGTAATATTTTTAGAACTCAAAAGATATCTCTCGTTTGAACGAATCCGTTCTTCCCTTCTTAAATGAGAATCAATTCTCGCCTTTAACTCCTTTAAGCTGAACGGTTTGGTGATGTAATCATCCCCACCGATCGCCAGAGCTTGAACCTTATCTTCCTCCAGCGTTTTAGCACTAACAAATACAATAGGGTAATCAACCCGATCACGAATGATTGTACACAGCTCCATTCCGTCAATTCCTTCCATCATGATATCCAACACAATCAAATCAAAATCGTCGTTTATCATCTTCAACGCTTCTACGCCGCTGTGGACCGTTTCTACCTGATAATGATGAAGCTCCAAATATTGTTTAATGGTGCAGCAAATATCTTCATCATCATCAACGACCAAAATTTTCTTGTTATTCATCTTTTGATCCCCCATACAGTTGAATCGCATTTTAACCTATTCCATCCCCATATCATGGGGTAATCTCATAACACCGTTGCATTGTTCATAGGTGCAATGTGAAGCTTTACTCTTTGTTGCTTTTTACTAAAAAATGCGCACGTCTTGAGTGACGCCCGGGTGAAAGACACCTCTTGTCTATGAACCTTTTCCAACATATTTGATCGATGACCGGTCGATCGAACAACCCCCTTTTTAGGGAGTTGTTCGACCGATCGGTACGCCAAGGTATGATGGAGCCCCCTCTGCGGCTTGCCTCTAACCATCGATCAGTCGGCTTTTCCATTGTATATAAACAACATTTAAACTTCAGATAATAAAAATGCACAATCCCAAGGCGTTTTTTTCGAGTTTTGTATAGCTAATATCGTCAATAAAATTCCCGCTGTTCCATCGATTAGTCCCACATAATCATAATATTTCGTGCTTCCTTCGCTCTCCTCAATATTTTTAAAGCCAAAAGGGAATTCCTCATTATAAAATTTTATTATATCATCGACTAATTTGCAGGCGGCTTCCTTAAAATCGCTGATATTCGTTTCTTCATAAAATCTGTTGCATATATACGCAACTCCCGATAAACCATGACAGAAGGAAGGAGAAAAAATGTTGTAAAGCCGTTTGCTTGCCAGTTTCATTCCGCTGACAGCACAATCAATGTATGATTGATTATTTAGAGTTTTACCTGCTATAAGTAACGAATAAGCAACACCAGGCGTGCCATAACACCAGGCATCCCTTGTATCTTTGTTTAGGACAGAGCCATTTTTGTATTCCTCTAGAGAAACATGAGTCCCCCAATAAGAGCCATTTTCATCTTTAATTTGAAACTTCATAAGAAAATCAGCTATTCTTTGAATGCATTCATCTTGCCCATCTACGTAAATATTCAGTTTTTTGGCATTGCACAAGACAATGAGTAAAGCAGGTATACCGTGAGACAACCCAATGTTAAAGAAACCCGATGGCCATTTTCTCCTTTCGGTGTCTGAAAAAGCATTCATTGGAGGAATATACCAGCCAGGAACGTTGATATCCTCCATTTGTTTATCTTGAGATAAATCTATAATACCCGTGGTGCTAGTTGAGCGTCAACGCTCCACTAGCCCAAGAACAACGAGAGAATGGGCCAATAAAATGCCATCAAGCGCTGTTTCAAATCCAGAAACCGAATTGGCACGAATTTCCGTAATCCGAAATGAATCCACTAAAACCGAGAACGCAGTTTCGACGATTTTGCGTTTTTGCTTCATCCATTGTTTCCATTTTTTTGATTGCGCAACTCGTTGATTTTTCCGAGCAGGCGTCCAAAAAGCGATTTTGTATTCATCGTATAGTTTCTTTTGCAAGGCTTGGCTCACATATCCTTTGTCGCCAAGTGTATACGGATGAGGAAGTTGGGCCATCACGGTTTCCGCAGCTGTCCGGTCGTGGCAGGATGCTTCGGTCAGGACATATCCCATCGGAAGCGCTTGGTCGGTAATCTGAAGATGAAGCTTAAATCCATAGTAAGCCATCTTTTTGGATGCACAATACCCAATATCTGCGATTCCTTGAAATCGTTTGACGCGATACATTCGTGCGTGGTGGCAGAGTTCAATGGGTAAGCTATCCACCACCGCATAAGCGTGATGTTGTCCACGTTTGGCTAGTTGATATCGGATCCATTTGACGGCAAAGCCAAGATTTCGACAACGACGGTTATATCGAGAGCGTTCAGGAAATAAATCTTTCGAAAATAAGTTTCCGATCACAAATCGGTGCCAAGCTCGTTCGGATGTAAAACCTAACAACTTTCCAAGAACATGGACGGCGATGATGACCTCATCCTCTTGCTTCAACAAATGACAATTTCGACGTTGTAAATACATCTGGATACAAGGCAATTGTTCTGATACAAAGAATAAGATCGCGGCATATTGCTTTTGAATTTTTGCTTGGTCTATTGTAAAATGAAAGTGCTCTTGCATGGGACTTCTCCTTTTGGATGTTTGTTCGCACTTTCATTTTAAAGGAGATCCTCATGCAAGGGCTGTTTTTATGTCTTGAGATTTTATCTAGCACCACGGGTGTATTTGTATATATTTTTTATAATGTTCTTTAAATTTATTGTGTATACGAGACTATCTCAAAAGGTTATTGGCAAAATACACAACATCTTCTACATGACGACTTGCTTGTTCAAGATCAGGATGGTGCAGTTGACGTAACGAGGAAGACCGCTACACGAAAGCGCTCCTCATTCTTTTCAAATACAGGGCACTATTCGGTTCGCTCAATCACTTCCATTTGATTATTCAATGAACATTAGATCTGCACTTCGTACAGTTGCACGTTTAAAATGAGCACACCCCTCACGAATTTCTACACCACAAGTGTGTCAATGATCTATCCTCTTTCCATATAAAAAAGGCATCTTTCTTTTGATGGCAGTCGCTATCCGACTAGAATGAGCTCAATTCTTCTTTGGGAGTAAAAAAGCAGGGCTGATCCAAAACGCGCGTGCGTTTTAGTTCAGCCCTCACTTCTCAATCCCTAAATTTCATGGTAGTGTTGTATACGCATCTGTTGATGCCCACTACTTCACCGCCACGGTTTGGCTTTGGCGAATGGCTTGGCGTAAGTCTTCTAAAATGTCGTCGATCGACTCCGTGCCGACAGACAGGCGAACAAGACCTGGGGTGACACCGGCGGACAGCTGTTCTTCCGGGGTCAGCTGCTCGTGCGTCGTGCTGGCTGGGTGGATGATGAGCGATTTCGAATCACCGATGTTGGCCAAATGCGAGAACAGCTTCACCGAGTCGATCAATTTTTTCCCGGCTTCGACGCCACCTTTGATTTCAAACGTAACGATCGCACCTTGCCCGTTTGGCAAATACTTTTTCGCGAGTTCATGTGACGGATGGCTTGGAAGCCCTGGATAGCTGACGGATTCGACGGCTTCTTCCTCTTCCAAAAACTTAGCAACAGCGAGCGCATTTTCGCTATGACGCTGCATCCGTAAATGAAGCGTCTCTAATCCTTGCAAAAGCAAAAACGCATTAAACGGCGACAGCGCTGCCCCTAAGTCGCGCAACAGCTGAATACGCGCTTTCGTGATATACGCTGCTTCCCCAACAGCATCGACATACACCAAACCATGATAACTCGGATCAGGTTCGGTGAACTCCGGAAACTTGCCGCTTCCTTTCCAGTCAAACTTGCCGCTGTCGACAATGACACCGCCGATCGAATTGCCGTGCCCGCCGATAAACTTTGTCGCCGAATGGACAACGATATCAGCGCCAAACTCAATCGGCCGCAGCAGGTACGGGCTGGCAACCGTGTTATCAACGATGAGCGGAATACCGTGGCGATGAGCGATATCAGCTACCGCTTCAATGTCGAGCACATCGTTTTTCGGGTTGCCGATCGTTTCAGCAAACACTGCTTTCGTTTTGCCAGTAATGGCCTTCTCAAAGTTTTCCGGATCAGACGAGTCAACAAACTTCACCGTAATGCCAAATTTGCGCAGCGTATGGGCGAACAAGTTGTATGTGCCGCCGTAAATGGACGAAGACGATACAATTTCATCACCCGCCGAGGCGATGTTGATGAGCGAATAAAACACTGCCGCCTGCCCCGATGACAGCGCCAGCGCTCCAACGCCGCCTTCTAACGCCGCGATTCGCTTTTCAAGCACATCGTTCGTCGGGTTCATAATACGCGTATAAATGTATCCTTCCTCTTTCAATCCAAACAAATTGGCCGCGTGCTCACTGTCACGGAATACATACGAACTCGTTTGATAAATCGGTACCGCTCGCGAACCTGTTTCTGCATCCGGTTGTTGCCCCGCATGAATGGCGAGCGTCTCTGGGCGGAATGCACGTTCTTCACTCATCGTTCTCATCCCTCTCTGTTTTGATTCTTCCTCTCTCGCTCCTCTTGATGTCTATATCCAACTAATTCAGTTGGTTTTGTCTAAAAATCTATCATTTCCATTGAGGGATGTCAATTGTATTTTTTTAAAAGTCTAAAAAATAAAATAAAAAGACAAGGCTGCCGGTCAGCAGCCTTGTCTTTTGATTTATCGCTTATTGATTTCTTCAACAAGCAGCTTGTTGACAAGCGGCGGGTTCGCTTGCCCTTTCGTTGCTTTCATCACTTGGCCAACGAGGAAGCCGAGCGCACGGTCTTTACCGTTTTTATAGTCTTCCACCGACTGCGGGTTGGCATCTAGCACTTCTAGCACGATTTTGCGCAGCGCTCCTTCGTCGGAAATTTGCACAAGCCCTTTTTCTTTGACGATTTTCTCTGGATCGCCGCCGTGTTCAACGAGCTCTTTAAACACTTTTTTCGCGATTTTCGACGAAATCGTGCCGTTTTGGATGAGCTTGATCATCCCAGCTAGACTTTCCGGCGTCAAGGCGATGTCATGAAGCTCTTTTTGTTCGGAGTTTAAGTAACCGGATACTTCTACCATGAGCCAGTTCGACGCCAGTTTCGGATCAGCGCCGTTCGCAACGGTCGCTTCAAAGAAGTCGGCCATTTCTTTTGTCAGTGTGAGCACTTTGGCGTCATATTCTGGCAAGCCCCACTCTTCGACATACCGCTTCCGGCGGGCGTCCGGCAGCTCCGGAATCGAGGCGCGGACGCGCTCTTTCCATTCGTCGTCAATGTAAAGCATGACCAAATCCGGCTCTGGGAAGTAACGGTAGTCTTCCGAACCTTCTTTGACGCGCATCAAAACGGTCGTTTTCGTCGCTTCGTCAAACCGCCGCGTTTCTTGACGGATGACGCCACCGGAGAGCAAAATTTTCTCTTGCCGTTTCGCCTCGTACTCGAGCCCCATGCGGACGAAGTTGAATGAGTTGAGGTTTTTCAATTCCGTTTTTGTACCGAACTTGTCCGAACCGAGCGGGCGAAGCGAAATATTGGCGTCGCAGCGAAGCGACCCTTCTTCCATTTTGCAGTCGGAAACGCCGGTATATTGGATGATCGCTTTTAATTTTTCCAAGTAGGCGTACGCTTCTTCCGGCGAGCGGATGTCCGGCTCGGAGACGATCTCAATAAGTGGCGTCCCTTGACGGTTAAAGTCAACAAGCGAATAGCCGTCGCCTGTATGCATCAATTTACCGGCATCTTCCTCGAGATGGATGCGGGTGATGCCGATTTTTTTCTTTTTCCCGTTCACTTCAATTTCAATCCAACCGTTTTTGCCAAGCGGTTGGTCGTATTGCGAAATTTGGTACGCCTTCGGGTTGTCCGGATAAAAATAGTTTTTGCGGTCAAATTTTGTCTCGGTCGCGATTTCGCAGTTTAACGCCATCGCCGCCTTCATCGCAAACTCGACCGCTTGCCGGTTCAAGACCGGCAGCACACCCGGATACCCTAAATCGATGACGTTCGTTTGCGTATTCGGGGGCGCACCGAATGCGTTCGGGCTGCTTGAGAAAATTTTCGATTTTGTTTTCAGCTCGACGTGCACCTCAAGTCCGATGACCGTTTCAAAATTCATCGTCTATCCCCCCTTATAACACCGGTTTTTGCTTATGGTAATCGGTCGCTTGTTCAAAGGCGTGAGCGACACGGTAGACCGTGCTTTCATCAAAATGCTTGCCGATAATTTGCAAGCCGACCGGCAAGCCATCAACAAAGCCGCACGGCACAGAAATCGCCGGTACACCCGCAAGGTTGACCGGAATCGTTAAAATATCGTTCATATACATGGTCAGCGGATCGCTCGTTTTCTCGCCGATTTTAAACGCTGGCGTCGGCGTCGTCGGACCGATGATGACATCGTATTGTTCAAAGACATTTTCAAAGTCGCGTTTAATTAACGTCCGCACTTTTTGTGCCTTTTTGTAATACGCATCGTAATAGCCCGAGCTTAAGGCAAACGTCCCAAGCATAATACGGCGTTTGACTTCGCTGCCGAACCCTTCGCTCCGCGTTTGTTTGTACATATCGATCAAGTTTTTCGCATTGTCCGTCCGGTAGCCGTAGCGGACACCGTCAAAGCGGGCAAGGTTGGCAGATGCTTCCGACGAAGCAAGCAAATAGTACGTCGCCAAGGCATATTTCGAATGTGGCAGCGACACTTCTTCCCATGTCGCTCCAAGCTTCTCCAGCACACTGAGTGCCGCAAGCACCGACTGGCGTACTTCTTCGGCGACGCCTTCGCCTAAATATTCTTTTGGCACAGCGATTTTCAACCCTTTGATATCGCCTGTTAACGCCTCAACGTAGTTTGGCACGTCAATATTCGCCGACGTCGAATCCATCGGGTCAACGCCAGCGATCACTTGCAACAAATATGCATTATCTTCTACCGTGCGCGTAATCGGACCAATTTGGTCAAGCGACGACGCAAACGCGACGAGCCCGAAACGCGACACGCGACCGTACGTCGGCTTCAATCCGACAACTCCGCAAAACGCTGCTGGCTGGCGGATCGAACCACCCGTATCTGATCCTAGCGAAAACGGCACTTCGCCTGCCGCCACTGCCGCGGCCGAACCGCCGCTTGAACCGCCTGGAACGCGCTCCAAATCCCATGGGTTGCGCGTCAGCTGGAACCCGGAGTTTTCCGTCGACGAACCCATGGCAAACTCGTCCATGTTCAGCTTCCCGATCGTAATCGCGCCCGCAGCATTCAGCCGTTCCATAACGGTCGCATCATAAATCGGATCAAAGTTATATAAAATTTTGCTGGCACATGTCGTGCGCAGTCCTTTGGTGACAATGTTGTCTTTAATGCCGATCGGCAAGCCAAACAGCGGGTTTGTTTCCTCGCCTTTCGCCAGCTTGTCGTCAAGCTCTTTCGCTTTCGCCCGCGCTTGTTCTTCGTTTAACGTTAAAAACGCTTGTACTTTTTCTTCCACTTCGCCGATGCGGCGGTATGATTCATCAACTAAATCCGAAATGGACACTTCTTTTTTCTGCAATAACGTATGTAATTCGGACACCGTATGGTCAAAGAGCGACATAAATCCCCCTCCTTACTCTAAAATGGCTGGTACACGGAATTGGCCGTCTTGCTGATCCGGCGCGTTTTTCAACACTTCTTCGCGCGGCAGTCCAGGCTCCGGCTCATCTTCGCGCATCACGTTTCTCATATCGAGCACGTGCGATGTCGGCGGTACATTTTCCGTATCCAGCTCATTCAACTGCTCGGCAAACGTAATGATGGCGTCAAGCTGTTTCGTAAACAGTTCTGCCTCCTCATCCGTCATCGCTAACCGCGCTAAATCCGCGACATGTTTTACTTGTTCAATCGAAATTCGCGACATCGTATTCACCTCCGACATGGTCGACCTTCCACAATACTATGATGATACCAAAATTTAAGGAAATAAAGCAACATTCCGGACCAATTTGAGTGGTTGTCAATGGGACATACACGAACATATACGCCATAACTGATAAAAAGGAACTTGTAACGATGAACGAAACATCGCTTTTGCCTAAGCGCTCGACAGCCTGAACACGATGGACGTCCCATTGCGTCAGTTTATCAACAAAAACAACTCGAGCGGCAATAAATCGCCATTCAGCCGGAACAGTCAGAAATGCGTGAGAAACAACAAGAGATCCGCTTGGAATAATAACGGCGTCAACACCAAGGTTTGCTTCACGCTGGGGAAAAGAATGGCACAGCATCGTTTCCGCCCTTTCTTCATCGCCAAGAGGGAACCGATGCTCTTGCAGCTGATGCACATCGCCTTACGAGAAAGCGCTTCATTAGAATTGAACACTCTCCCACCTACGTTTACACTTAAAGATGGGAGATGCTTGAGAATGCTCGCCACAGCAGGCTGTCAACCAAGACATCCTTATACGTTCCACGCTTGGTGAAAGGCTCCGATTCATCTTCCACTTGTGCTCATGCGTGAAGGTGGGAACCTTCTCGGTTTAGAAACCACCTCGAACAAAACATAGATTCCCGTGCCGAATCATTGGCCTCAAATCGAAGACATCCAGTTGGACTTAGATTTCATCGCCCACCGTACGGTCGATAACGAATGCATCATCTGTCAAACGAAAAGAAGTGCTGTCCTACTGATCCATTTTCATATAGGAAAGGAGCCCAATGCCATGAATATCGCGTTTGACCATCTCGTTCATTTAACCGAGCGCCCCGAACAAGCGAAAGCAGCGTTTGAGCAATTAGGGTTTACGGCCTCCCATGGCGGCCGCCATTTGTCATGGGGAACGTATAACGCATTGTGCTATTTCAAACCGCTCTGCTACATTGAATGGATCGGCATCGCTGACATGCAGACGGCGAACACATGCGGAAATCCGCTCATCACCCAGCTTGTCGCCGACAGCCAAGAGGGAAGTGGCTTTTCTCAATTAGCGTTCCGGACGAACGATATCGAATCATTGACAAAGCAGCTACGGAACAAAGGATTCACCCCAATCGGGCCGTTCCCTGGCAGTCGCCAGCGCGATGACGGCAAGTTGCTCACGTGGTCAATGCTGTTTCTTGAAGACGACACAGGCGGCGCGTTCCGTTACCCGTTTTTCATCGAATGGGGCGACAGCGACGACATGCGGATGAATGAATTGGCGCCGCTGATGCGCCACCCGATCGGTTCCCCTTCTTTGTCGTCGATTAGCCTCTATACGCTCGATCTCGATCGCGCCATCGACGGCTACCGCCGGCTGTTTGGCTTGCCGGTACCCGAGGTTAGGCACGATGAAGAGGGAACATATGCGGAGCTAACCGTTGGCGGCATCGCTCTCCGCTTTTACAAAGCCGACGATCGCCCGTCAACAAGGCCATTTTTATGTCGGATCGCCGGCATTCAGCCAAGGCGCCGCTTCGAGCTAGCTGGAGGGACGTATATCGTTTCTGAATCGTGACAGATGCTTTTCACATATCCCCCTTTGCTGCTGAATAGGATGGAATAACCGTAGTTTCATCCAAATGTAGTGAAAATGGCAAAGGGGGATTGACACGTGGCGCATCCCTATATTTCTCCGAGACTGCCCATGGAGACGATGATCTCGATTATTCGAAACGGGTTAAAGAAAACATCCATACCGAAAAAGATCGTCGTTATCGGTGCTGGCATGGCCGGGCTTGTGGCGGCATCACTGCTGAAACAGGCGGGCCATCTCGTCACCATTCTTGAGGCATCTGAGCGGGTCGGCGGCCGAATCTACACGATCCGATCCGACTTTCGCGATGACCAGTATTTCGAAGCGGGCGCGATGCGCATTCCACACACCCACCGCTTGACGTTGGAATACATCCAAAAGTTCAACTTGCCGATCCACCCTTTTGTCAACAGCACTCCGCGCGACATTTTGTATTTTCGCGGTATCAAAGCGCGCCTTAGCGAATACGAACGACATCCCGACCTCTTTGGCTTTCCCATCGCTTCCTATGAACGAGGCAAAACGGCTTCCGAACTATTGCAAATGGCGGTTCGCCCAGTCATTCAATTCATTGAACAAAACCCAGAGAAACATTGGCCGATTGTCATCGAACAGCTCGACCGCTACTCGTTTGACACCTATTTGCGTTACAACCCGTTCGGCCTAAGGCTATCGGTAGGTGCTATCGATATGATCAAAGCGGTCCTCTCGCTCGAAGGATTCCCGGAATTGTCGTTTCTTGGGCTGTTGCGCGAACTGATGACATTGTTTACACCGAACATGCGCTTTTATAAAATTGTTGGCGGCAACGATCGGCTTCCAAAGGCCTTTTTGCCGCAACTGAAGGATGAGCTGCTCTTTAGCCATAAAGTGCAAAAAATTGTCCAAAACAAAAACAGTGTCACCATTCATGCGATCCATACAAAAATTCTTCAGCCATTTCAAATCACAGCCGATCGAGTGATCGTCACCATCCCGTTTTCGATTTTGCAATTTGTCGACATTGAACCACGCCATTCGTTTTCCGAGAATAAACGAAAAGCCATTCGCGAACTTCATTATGTCGGTTCAACGAAAACCGGCATCCAGTTTAAAACACGTTTTTGGGAAAAAGAAGGCTTGTTCGGGGGACGAACAGTGTCCGATTTGCCAATTCGCTACACCCAATATCCAAGCCAAGGCATCGGCACGACTGGACCAGGCGTCGTATTGGCCAGCTATACGTGGGAAGACGATACGATCCCGTGGGACAGCTTAAGCGCTGAAGAGCGGCTCGAATACACGTTAAAAAACTTAGCCGTCCTCCATGGTGAACAAGTGTACCGCGAATTTGAAACCGGAACAAGTCATAGCTGGGTACGCTATCCATACTCGGGCGGCGCCTTTACACTGATGAAGCCGAATCAAATAACAGAGATTTCCCCCTATATTGCTACCCCCGAAGGAAGGGTTCATTTTGCTGGGGAACATACTTCCACGCACCATGGCTGGATTCAAGGAGCCATTGAATCCGGCATCTGCGCCGCATATGAAGTAAACAATTCGCCGGCTTAAAGACTTAGCGGCAAACCACCCCGCCATCATCGCTGCCCACGACGATGGCGGAACATGCTCATCCGCTCATATAGCGTCGGAACATCCCCGGCACTCACGATCAGCTCGAGATCTTGTGGGGCGGCAAATCCTTGTTGAACCGTGTGCCGAAGCAAGTCGAGGAGCGGGTCAAAAAAGCCGTCCACATTGAGCAGGCCGATCGGTTTTTGGTGAAGGCCGACGCGAGACCACGACAGCACTTCAAACAGCTCTTCGTACGTTCCATATCCTCCAGGCAGGGCGATAAACCCGTCGGCTGCTTCGTTCATTTTCGCCTTGCGCGTATGCATTGTATCGACGACGACCAACTCGCTCAACCGATCATGAGCTACTTCTCGATCTTTCAAAAACTGTGGAATGATCCCGACGACATGCCCTTGATGGCCTAGCACTGCCTCGGCCACCTCTCCCATCAGCCCAGCCTTTCCTCCGCCGTAAATCAGCGTAATGCCGCGGCGAGCTAAAAACATCCCAAGCTCCTGCGCTGCTTCTTTATATTTGCTGTTCTGTCCATAGCTTGATCCACAAAATACACAAATTGCTTTCATTTTATATCCACACCTTTACCCGCGTATTTTCGGGACAAGCGATCGCCCCTTTTTGACACAAGCATGACAAAGGCAGCTGTTGCCTTCCAATGCCAAAAACCGTCTTCTAACCATCATTTTACCAATTGGTCATCCATCCAACCAAGTGCCAATTCCACTAATTTCCCCCATATTCGTCGCAATCGGTAAGCGACGGGATTGGATCACACCGTGATGGAACAGAACCATTGCATGATACCGCACAGTCATTCCTACATACCTAAAGCCCCTTAGCCGTTTCGAATTGTTTATCGGCTAAATAAGCCACACCCTGTTCCTGAGCAATCATCCGAAAACTTCACATGAACAAAACATCCTCCCCAGCTGATCTGGAGAGGATGTCGTGCCCTGGTTGGTTCGTCATCGATAAATATGCACAAACGGCTCGTTTACTTTCGCTTGACGTACAATAAGACTTTCTGGCTGGCCGGTTGAAGAGATGTAAACGTTGACAGTGATGTAATCCGGGAACTTCTCCATTACTAAGCCGGTGACATATTGCGTAAAACCGATCACTTCCGTTTTACCATAAAACGGAATCGTTATGTTGATCGTCAGCTTCTGGAGCTGATCGTTGACATACAGCCCTTTGCCGACGATGCCGGTGTAATTCGGGAAAAAGTCCTCAACGTCTGATTTAAAATTATTGAATTTCAGCCAGTCGTCGCGGTGATTTTTTTCCGCTTCATCGGACGGGAATAAGTAATATTCCTCGTTCACCGCTTCCCACTTGTCAATCGTGTTGCTCCCTTCATCCACATGAGTGACAGCGAAAAAATGTCCTGGAGTAACGGACGAGCGCGGTGCTTGCTTGTATAAAGCAATCGTGATCGGTACACTGCCGAGTCCTTTTATATTTCGCAGCCGTTTTAGCACCTCGGCGGCAATCTGTTTTCCTTCCCGTTCAATGACATCATCTTTGATTTTCACCTCGCGTGGGTAGCCTTGCTCAGTCGAGTAATAGTGAACGGAGTTGAGCGCCAATCCAATGGCAACACCGCCGAGTTTCACCTTATCGTTGTCCACTTTTACCAAATAGTCGTGCTCCAAAATGCTCGCCAAATAAATCGGACTTTGTTTATTTTTTTGCTCGTTCGTTCCGGTATCGCTAATCGGCGGGTTTAAGCCGATGTTGTCTTCCGGTTTCATTTTTTCTTCTTTTAGCTGGTTGCTCGTCCGCTTACGTTCGAGCCACTTGTTCACCGTTTTACCGTCCAAATATTGCCCCTCTTGGAACAAGTAATCGTCCGTGGGGAATTGTTCAGAGGCCAAGCGCATGAGTCCCGTTTCAAATTCATCGACATCCAGTCGCGTATTTAAATCGCCGACAACCTGTCCACGCGCCCCAGACGGTTTAAACGGCAAGACAACACGGTAATACGAGTCAGAAATGTTGTATTTCGGAATGACGGCTTCTTGCTCTTTGCTTCCTTTGTTTTGCACAACTTCTTCGCCTTGGTCAAATTTTGGCGCACACGCAGACAACAAACAGAAGGAGGCGAGCCCGAGGACGGCGAGCCGCTTTCGGGCCCGCTTTATCCAACGGCAGGCAACCAAGCTGCTAATGATCGAGATTCGTTTCATTGTTCCTCCCTGCTTATCTCTTGCAAAAATCGTGTTTCATCCCAAATCTCAATGCCAAGCTGCTGAGCTTTATCGAGCTTTGAACCGGCATCTTCACCGGCGATGACGATGTCGGTGCTGCGGCTGACGCTGCCGGTGACACGACCGCCGAGCCGCTCGATTTGTTCTTTCGCTTCATTTCGTGACATCGACGCAAGTTTGCCGGTCAGGACGACCGTTTTGCCGGCCAGCACCGATGAGGCTGGCGTTTCAGCCGTCCGTTTCCGTCCTTTGTATGCCATATTGACACCATAGGTGCGCAGCTCATTCAACAACTCAACCGCTTCCGGCTGGGAAAAATAAGTGGTAATCGAGTCGGCCATTTTTTCCCCGATCTCCGGCACGGCCATCAATTCGTCTTTTGTCGCTGCCTCGAGACGCTCCATCGTTTCGAAATGTTCGGCCAACAGCTGGGCCGCCTTCGCCCCGACATAACGGATACCAAGGCCGAATAACAGCCGCTCAAGCGAGTTTTGCTTTGACGCTTCAATCGCTGCAAGCAAATTCGCTGCCGACTTTTCACCCATCCGTTCTAGCCCGACAAGCTGTTCTTTCGTCAACTGGTACAAATCGGCGACATCATGGACAAGGCCAGCGTTAAACAGTTGGGTAACAACTTTTTCTCCTAACCCTTCTATGTTCATTGCCGACCTTGACGCAAAGTGAATGAGCCGTTCACGCAGCTGAGCCGGGCATTTCGGGTTTAAGCAACGGAGCGCCACTTCCCCGTCAAGACGAACGAGTTCGCTTTCACATTCCGGACAATGCGTCGGCATTGTAAACGGCACTTCGTCCCCGTCGCGCCGATCGACGACGACACCGACGACTTCCGGGATGATATCGCCCGCCTTTTTAATAATGACGGCATCGCCGATGCGAATATCTTTCTCACGAATAAAATCTTCGTTATGAAGAGTGGCGCGCTGCACGGTCGTGCCGGCGACACGAACCGGCTCTAAGATTGCCGTCGGAGTGACAGCGCCGGTGCGACCCACATTCACCTCGATGCCGATGAGCGTGGTGACCACTTCTTCGGCTGGGAATTTGTAGGCGATCGCCCAACGTGGGCTTTTCGCTGTCGCCCCGAGCTGCCGCTGTTGGGCAAACGAATCGACTTTAATGACGATGCCGTCGATCTCATACGGCAGTTGCGGCCGCTTCTCTTTCCACTCGTTGACAAATGCGATCACTTCATCAATCGTGGCACAGCGCCGTCGCTCCGGGTTCACTTTGAACCCGAGCGACTGCAAATAGCTGAGCGCCGCGCTATGTGACTCAATGCCCAGCTCCTCAGCATTGGCTAAGCCGTAGACAAACAGATCGAGCTGGCGCGAAGCTGCCACTTTCGGATCGAGCTGGCGGAGCGAACCGGCCGCGGCGTTGCGCGGATTGGCAAACAGTTCTTCACCACGCGCTTGGCGCTCTTCATTCAAGCGTAAAAATGACGCTTTCGGCATGAACGCCTCGCCGCGCGCCTCCAGCGACACCGGCTCGTTGAGGCGCAGCGGCAGCGAGCGGATCGTCTTCAAATTTTCTGTAATGTCCTCCCCTGTCGTTCCGTCGCCACGCGTCGCTCCTTGGACGAAATAGCCGTCTTCATAACGAACTGAGACGGCAAGACCGTCGATTTTCAATTCACACACATACGCCGCCTCTCCCACTTCTTGACGAACGCGGCGGTCAAAATCACGCAAATCGCCTTCGTTAAACGCGTTTGCTAAGCTCATCATCGGGACGCGATGCGTCACCTTGCGAAACGCCTCAAGCGGCGGGCCGCCGATTCGCTGAGTCGGCGAATCGCTCGTTTTGAGCTCCGGATACTGTTTTTCAATAGCGATGAGCTCTTGCATAAGCCGGTCATACTCCGCATCCGGGACGGACGGCCGGTCGAGCACATAATATTCATACCCGTAGCGGTTTAACAGCTCGCGCAGCTCGGTCGCGCGCCGTTTGGCTTGTTGGCGGTCCATACGTTCACTCGTTCTCCTTTCTTACACTTTCTCAATCGGCGCAAATTTAGCGAGCAGCCGCTTAATTCCGATCGGACTCGGAAAAGCGATATCGAGTTCTTGGTCGTCGCCTTCACCACGGACACTGACGACCGTGCCGATTCCCCATTTCCGGTGATTCGCCCGGTCACCAACTTTCCACACCCCAACAGCACCGTTTACCTGTGGGCGTGAAACGACCGGACGTGAAGCGGTCATTTGACGGCGTGAAACCGTCTCGAGCAAATGCGCCGGAATTTCATTTAAAAAGCGCGACGGCGGGTTCATTTGAATGTTGCCAAACAACGTCCGCATTTGTGCGCTTGTTAACACAAGTTCTTCTTCCGCGCGGGTGATGCCGACGTACGCCAGCCGTCGCTCTTCTTCCATCTCGTCTTCGTCATCGAGCGAACGGTTGTGTGGAAAGATGCCTTCCTCCATACCAATCAAAAAGACGACCGGAAACTCGAGCCCTTTGGCGGCGTGAAGCGTCATTAAAACGACCGCATCCCCCTCTTCCGTTTGGTCGTTGCCGTTTAGCTCGTCCAAATCAGAGATAAGCGCCAAGTCAGTTAAAAAGGCGATGAGCGATTTATCATCACTTGCGTTTTCAAAATGCTTTGTCACCGATAGAAACTCATCAAGGTTCTCGAGGCGGCTTTGTGCCTCAATCGTCCGCTCCGCCTTCAGCATGTCGCGATAGCCGGATTTGTCGAGCACTTCTTCAACAAGTTCGGTAACGGAGACGTATTCTTGCAGCTGTGTCCATTGCTCGAGCTGGCCGCGGAACGCCGCGAGCGCCCCGGTCGCCTTAGCGCTCAGGCCGATCATCTCGAGCTCCCCAAGCGCTTCAAACAGCGACAGCTCATGCTCAGCCGCATAGCGGACGAGTTTGTCGATCGTCGAGGCCCCAATGCCGCGCTTCGGCACGTTAATGATACGAAGCAAACTTAAATCGTCATCCGGATTGGCAATGACACGCAAATACGCAAGGATATCTTTAATTTCTTTCCGGTCATAGAACTTTAAGCCACCGACGATTTGGTACGGAATGTTCGCTTTTAACAACATTTCCTCAATGACACGCGACTGGGCGTTCGTGCGGTATAACACCGCAAAATCACTGTAGCGGCGAGCCCCGCTCTCAATCGCCTCTTGAATGCGACCAGCGACAAACTGCGCTTCATCTGCTTCGTTCATCGCTTCGTAATAGGTGATTGGCTTCCCTTCCGGATTTTCTGTCCAAAGCCGTTTCGGCTTCCGGTTGACGTTATGCTCGATCACTTCGTTCGCCGCTTGTAAAATCCGCTTTGTCGAACGGTAGTTTTGTTCGAGTAAAATCACTTTCGCGTTCGGGTAATCGCGCTCAAACGATAAAATGTTTTGGATATCTGCCCCGCGCCACCGATAAATCGACTGGTCAGCGTCTCCGACGGCACAAATGTTTTGGAACCGTTCGGCAAGTTTTTTCACGAGTGTGTATTGAGCACGGTTCGTATCTTGATACTCATCAATGTGAATGTACTGGAATTTATATTGGTAATATTGAAGCACATCCGGCACGCGGTCAAACAGCTGAAGCGTCGTCATGATCAAATCATCAAAGTCAAGCGAATGATTGCGGAGAAGACGTTGCTGGTATTCTTGATACACATCGCTGACGATTTTTTCGTAATACGTCGACGCCCGTTTCGCAAATTGCTCCGGCGTGAGCAAATCGTTTTTTGCCCCGCTAATCGTGCCCAAAATCGTCCGCGGCTCAAATTTTTTCGGATCGATGTTCTTTTCTTTTAAAATTGCTTTGATCACCGAAAGCTGGTCGGTTGGATCGAGGATCGAAAAATTGCGGTTAATGCCGATGCGATCAATGTCGCGGCGTAAAATGCGGACACACATCGAATGGAATGTTGAAATCCAAACGTCTTCCGCCGCTCCACCTAAGAGCGCCTGCACACGCTCTCGCATTTCGCGCGCCGCCTTGTTCGTAAACGTAATGGCCAAAATGTTCCACGGCGCAACATGCTTTTCCGCCATTAAATAGGCGATTCGGTGTGTCAACACACGCGTTTTCCCGCTCCCGGCCCCGGCCATAATGAGCAGCGGACCTTCCGTCGTTTTGACCGCCTCCTGCTGCTCCTTGTTTAAATGAGCGAGCAACTTTTCAGATAAAAAATTCATCGTTTCCACCACCAATAAAACATATGTTCTATTTTACACCACTGATCTCATTTTCGCCATCGATCCGCTTAACCGCCTCCACCGTTGCCAACGCGCTTTCAAACGAATCGTAAACGGCGTTGCCGACGACGACCGTATCGGCATAGCGAGCCATTTCGGCCGCTTGTTCTGGCGTCATGATGCCGCCGCCGTACACGAGCTGTGTTCGGCTGAGCGCCCGTTTCACTTTTTCCACTAACGACGGATTGCCGTACGTACCGCTATATTCAAGATAAAAGATCGGCAGCTTATACAGATGCTCAGCGAGGCGAGCATACGCCACGACATCATCGTCATCAAGCGCTGTATTAGCCTCTGTCAGCTTTGCCGCTTTGCATTCTCCATTTAAAATGCAATAGCCCTCAGCGAAAATCTCATCCCAGTTCATGACATCGCCATACTGTTTCACCGCCTCATGATGACGGCCGATCACCCAATCGACACGGCAACTGTTTAACACCATCGGGATGAGATACGCATCAAATCCCGGCGTCAACGCTTCTATATCGGTCACTTCGAGCGCGCATGGCACCGAGAAGCGACGGATGCGAGCCAATAAATCGAGCACACCATCAAGCGTCACCCCATCCGTTCCACCAACGATGACAGCATCCGTTCCAGACTCACAAAGGCGCTCAAGGCGCTCATCATCGATCGGCTTGTTCGGGTCTAGTTTAAACACATGGCGCCAAGCGCGAATCTCTTCCATGACAATATCCCTCCACTCATTACTCCATTGTTCCATTATAACAAATCCGCAAAAAGAAAAGGAGTTCCTTTTCCGATGGAAGGAATCTCCTTGCAGCACCAAGCGTTATGCTTCGTTAG
This sequence comes from Geobacillus sp. 47C-IIb, assembly GCF_014679705.1. Lineage (NCBI taxonomy): Bacteria > Bacillati > Bacillota > Bacilli > Caryophanales > Anoxybacillaceae > Geobacillus > Geobacillus sp. 47C-IIb. The sequence continues at coordinate 2,240,846 of NZ_CP061473.1, read as the reverse complement.
CCGCCTGGCGTTCTTCTTCTTTAATGCGGTCAAGTGCCATCGCGTACGCGTCATTGCCGTAATTGAGGCATCGCTTAACGCGCGAAATCGTCGCTGTGCTCGCCCCGGTTTCCGTTTCGATTTTATGGTACGTATACCCTTCGCGCAACATGCGCGCCACCTCAAGGCGCTGAGCGAGTGCTTGGATTTCATTCACCGTGCATAAATCATCGAAAAATCGGTAGCACTCCTCTATATCGCGCAGCGACAAAATGGCTTTAAACAGTTGATCGAGCTCTTTGCCGCGCAGTTTATCGATTTGCATGCTTGTTTCCGTTACAGAAAACGTATAACCCTTCTATTCCTTCCTTGTTCATGGCCCCGATGTTGCCGAAACGACTCTCGTGGGTGCGACGCTCCGAAGGCTTCAACTCCTCACTCAATGAATCAACCCACGTTCGGTGCTCAGTGATCGATTCCACTCATTTTTTCAGTTTCTATTTGCGTTGAATCCTTGTCGATTTCGTATCCGCAATCATCGCACCGAAAGACTCTTTCAGACAGAAACTACTTCACTTTGACACCCCTGCAGTGACTGCATGTTCTCGATGACGGATCAAAGCAGCCGACAAGCAGAAAAGGGATACTGTTCCATTCGTACTTGTATCCATTTGGTCGTTTGAACTAATGGAATGCCTGTCCAAATGGATACCGACAACTTCTTGTTTTCCAGCATCCGCTTATGTTCCATTCTTCCATGACCACATGCGCTAGCCTAGCTTTCGCTAACGTGGATGGCATTGTGTCGGATCTGTTTCCGCCTTCTTCGCTCTTTCTGAACAAGGAAGTCAGGTTTTTATGTGTTTCGGTTTTCTGTAACGGATTGCACCTCCTTCTTGTTGAATTTTATCTTTCATATTTCCGCGACAGCTTCCTTTGCTATCGCTTCATTCGTTTTTCACTCTTTGTGGCCTTTGTGGATTGATGGATCTTTGGAAACACCATCCCATTGCTACCTGCAGTGAAATCCATTTCGATTCCATCGCTACATGGTTGGTGTGTTTTATTAGGTTTCTTCCACGCTAATCGTAAAAATCTCTTCAATCTATCAAACACTGTTCGCGGATTCGTATTGCGAAATTCTTTCTCGTTTCGCCAACCGAATCTAAGCGAACTTTTTGTTCGTTCACTTCTTCGGAGACATTTGTTCCTCTCATTTGACGTGGTTGTTTGTGATTATGTCTGTGTCTTGATCAGCCGCTGCTTTGTTTGTTTTTCTTCTTGAATTTGGGATGTTTCGCTCCCCTACCAAAGAAGTGTTTGTAGGCGGTCGCCGCATCTTTGCTGCCCTGCTTCCTCATGTTGCTTGAATATTGACGGAGCCATGCACATTCCTTCGCTTGTTTGAGTCGGGTCATTCGTTTTCAAATGTCCTCATCACCAAGAAACGTTCTACCTTGTTGGTAATGTTTTTGTTCCTCCGATAAAGCAAAAGTTGTATGCCCATCTGGCGACATCTGCGCATTCCAATTGTTTTGTTTAGCAGAAACATGACTTTATACGTTCGAATCATCTTCCTATTGACAGAAAATGATAAACATACAGGAGATATTATTACATTTCCCTTGCATTGGGACGAGGACGTCCCCTCCGTCGGGCGGCCGTGTCTCTTTCACCGAAAGCCGACTCAGGACGTGTTCCTCGCCCATTGTTTTCAGTCTGATCCAACTTTTTGTTATTTTGATTCCACAATCGTCAGTTCGGGAACGATGTTAATCCATGTCTTTCCTGGCACGAATCCGACCGGAACCCCGTCGCGGTACGGCAACAGCCGACCATCGACGTTTTTCCATTCGATCGGCTGCATAACGCCGTTTTGTAACAAGTAGCCCTGACCACCGGAAGTGAAATCAATGTCACGTCGTCCGTAGCTGTCGATCACTTGATGGCGAGCGGCGATGATCATAACGTTTTGCACCACGACGGGTTCATGTGTATCGTAATCCACCGTTTGCTCACCACCGCTGTATCGGTAATACCCTTTTTGTTCCGGTGCATATCGGTATTCCACTTGGGCATACGCACGATGTGAATAGGTAATACGAACCGTCTCGACCTGCTCTCCGCTCGGCTCATCGTCGCGAAACAGCAACGGGTCAATATCATCTGTCCATACGTATCCGTTTTGTTCGGCCCCTTTTTCAATGTTGGCAAATGTAATGTATGAGTTGTGCGGCGCCTTGCGGAATGAGACGCGCTGAAACAGTGTTCCGTCGTAAAACAGCCCGTTCAAATAATCGGTGTTCCCCTGCTCGAGCCGCGTTTTTGCCTCCGGGCTCCAGCCGTGGCAGACGTAAAGCGCATGGTAGCCGTCGCTCAAGTCAATATAATACTCACGTGCACTCCGCACCGGCCCAACCCGTTCAGGCAACTCGCTTTGATACAGCGCTAAAAAGCGGGTGATGTCCCCCTCGGCAAGTACCTCATATACGATATCGGCCTGATGGAGGCCTGACTGCGGACGCGCCTTCGGATGGTTGTTGATCATCACGCTGACGACCCGCTGATCGATATCTCCTTCCGTTGGCAATCCGGTCAGCGGAAACATTTGTTTCTCCTCTGCCGGAGACTCGGATGGCTGCTCCGGACTCGGCTTGGCCGGTTCAGTTGGTTTCGGCTCGCTTTTGGCGGTGCAGCCGCCTAGTAACAGCACTGCGCAACTGATGACAAACAGCCAATGTTTCAATGGACACACAACCTTTTCCTTTTTTATTTTACCGCATTATCGAAGGAAAGAGTACCGTTTTGTGCATGACATCATAAATGCCGCGCTGGGTGATGCGCACGTATGGCAAATGGGTCGACTGTAAAAAGAACAACGAGTATACCGGATCCTCAAAATAATACCCGCGCTCCCGCAAAAGGCGGACAAATGTCTTTTCCTCATTGATTAATGTTTCCATCTCCAAGGTAGACGTCATGCCGCTAAGCGGAAGCGGAAGCTCAAATAAAACGTTTCCGTCCTCCACGAGTACGATGCCGCCGCCGATATCCTTCATCCGTCGGAAGGCAAGCATCATATCTTCTTTATGTTTGCCAATTAAGATGAAATCGCCAGTGTTCGAATACGAACTCGCCAGCCCGCCGAGCGCTGATGAAAATCCTTTGAGCATTGTGTTGACGCGCCAGCAGCCGTTTCGGTCAAGCAGCATTAAAAAGCATTCGTCATGATCATGCCCTAAACGGTCGCGCGACGTATCAATCGACACGGAGTACGGCTTTACAATCACCGCATTTTCCAGTCGCAACCCCATCGGCATCGAAAATTGCAAATCGTCCCATTCAAGCTCCCATGACACTGAAAGCGGACGAATGCCAAACTGTTCCCACTTCAGCGCCGGCCATGAGCCTGACGAATCCCCTTCCCGCTTCACCCATTCGCCCTTGGCGAGCACCTGTACTGGCGTTGGATCATGGGCCGAACGCAAGAAGTTGATGTGCGCGATCCGGCCGGTAGCGATGCTGCCGTGAAGATGCTCAATGCCGTAATGACGGGCGGCATTAATCGTCGCCATGGCGTATGCATCGATAACTGGCACACCATGCTCGATGACGATGCGAAGCAGCTGATCCATTACCCCGTTTTCATAAAAGGCCGGTGGCGAGCCGTCGGTCGTCAATAAGCACTTGTCATAATACCGAATGCCAAGCGCTTTCATTTCCTCAAGCAGCACCGGCAAATCCGGACGGATCGATGAATGGCGAAGCGTGACTGTATAGCCGTGCCAAAGGCGAAGACGCACTTCTTTTCCTGTCATCGCCTCATGATCTCCGTCTACACCAAACAGCGCCATTTTCACCAGCGTTTTCTCTGAAGCACCGGGAAAGTGCCCCTCGATTTTACGGCGCCGCCGTTTCGCCTCTTGCATCCAGTAAAGGACGATATCGTCGCCACTTGCGAGCTTAGGCCATGACGTCAGCTCACCGCCTTGAAGGACCGTTTCTTGATCCAACCACCGTTTGATCCGGGCGTTCGATATCTGCTCATCTTCGCGCTCTAGCTCCGTTTGCCCGTCAAATCGGCACCACCAATACATGGATGTTGGAAGCGCATTCATTTCTTGCAAAAATAAAAGCGCCTCTTCATCGTCAAGCTGCAAAAGGAAAAATAAATTATCGTTGAGCAGCGTCGTCGTCCCGTACATTGCTGCATAACGTGCAAATGAATGGGGATTATATAATTGAAATGGATGAACATGCGGCTCAATGTAGCCGGGGACGAGCACATACCCACGGCAGTCGATGATTTCGCATGACTCATCGATGCGATCAGGAAGCCGCTCTCCGGCGTACACAATACGGTCGCCATGTATCCATATATTCCCTTTTACCCATTCACGGAAATAAGAATGCAAATACGTTGCGTTCACCAATACTTTTGTCGGCGATCGTTTGCCATCAATCACCGCTGCTTGTTCGCGCAATTCACTGCTCTTCCATCGGTAGCGTTGTTCGCCCATTGACACCCCGTCCCTTGTTTCCTAATCGTTCCATATAATCATTTTAACGCACGAAAGCGATTTTCACAATAAAAATATGAGGAGGGACATGCCAATGGCGAATATCGGCATTGTGAACGCGCTGATCCGCATTACGTTTGGCTTAACTGTCGTCGCATGGGCGACAGCTCGGTTCGCCCGGCGGCCGTGGTGCACATCGTATTTGCTTGCCATCTTGCTTGGAGCCATGAAAGTCGGCGAAGGGATTACCCGGTTTTGTCCGGTAACAGCCTTGTTCGAGAATATGCAGCGCGAGCGGCTGCTTAATGAACAAAAAGAAACCGTCGTCAATCCGACATAACCATAAATCGGCGTCCAGCTCTGTCGGGACATAAAGAACTCCCTTCGAACAACGCTGAACGAATCGTTATGTTCCCGCTCGGCTGAGTCGCTTCGTTTCATCAAAAAAGGTGTCCCACGTTTGGTTGGGACACCTTCGATACAAAGGAGTGAATGATGATGTTGCTTGAATATATGACCGATATGTCGTTTGTATTAGCAACATTGATCGGCGGTATTATCGCCCTTTCATACGTGTATCTACGGCGGAGGCGCGTTCGATAGCGCGCCGGCCAATGTCACGGCGGTAAAACAGGCCATCACATTCGATCGCCGCAAGCTGCTGGTACGCTTTTTCCTTTGCTTCAGCAAGCGTTCCTCCTTTGGCTGCTAACAAAAGGACACGGCCGCCGTTTGTATAGAGCGTTCCGCCTTCCCGCTTCGTACCAGCATGGAACAACAACGCATCCGGAGCGAGCCGGTCAAGTCCGCGGATGGCCACTCCGCGCTCGTAAGCACCCGGATAACCTTTAGCTGCCAGCACGACGCCAAGCACTGCTTCATTCGTCCACTCCAACTCCAGCTCTTTTCCTTCCATCACCGCCAATATCGCTTCAAGCAAATCGGTTTTTAGGCGCGGCAACACGACTTGCGCCTCTGGGTCACCGAATCGGGCGTTAAATTCGATCACTTTCGGTCCTTCCGCAGTGGCAATCAACCCGGCATACAGCACACCGGTAAACGGCCGGCCTTCGGAAGCTAACGCTTTGGCGGTCGGACGCAAAATCGTCTCCAACGCCCGTTGAACCATATCAGCGGAAATTTGCGGCACTGGCGAATAGGCTCCCATTCCACCAGTGTTTGGCCCTTCGTCCCCGTCATAGGCTCGTTTATGGTCTTGGGCAATAGCAAGAGGATACACCTTCTCACCGTTCACGAACGCCATAAATGAAAATTCTTCGCCTTCCAAATACTCCTCGATCACGACTTGGCTGCCGGCTGTGCCGAATTGCCCGTCCACCAGTGCTGCTTTTGCTGCGGCAAGCGCCTCTTCCACCGTTTGGGCGACAGTGACTCCTTTTCCAGCGGCCAACCCGTCCGCTTTAATGACGATCGGCGCTCCTTTTTCCTCAATATACGCTTTGGCTTCTTCGTACGAAGAAAAGGTAGCATGTTCCGCCGTCGGAATGCCGTATGTTTTCATGAGCTCTTTCGCGAACGCTTTGCTCCCTTCAATGAGTGCCGCTGCTTGGTTCGGTCCAAAAATGCGCAGCCCCTCAGCCATAAAACGGTCGGCAATGCCGGCGGCAAGCGGCGCCTCCGGCCCGACAATCGTCAAATCAATCGCGTTTTGTTTCGCAAACTGCACGAGCGCATCAATATCGAGTTCATCGATGTTTACCAACTCCGCCACTTCCCCGATGCCCGGGTTGCCTGGCGCCGCATACAGCTTGCCAGCAAGCGGGCTTTGCGCCACCTTCCAGGCGATCGCATGCTCACGCCCGCCGCGTCCGACTACGAGAATGTTCATCATCTTCCTCCCCTTTTTGCCGCCGTTTAATGTTTGAAATGGCGAACACCAGTAAACACCATGGCAATGCCGTACTCATCTGCTTTGCGGATCGAATCAGCGTCACGAATCGAGCCGCCCGGCTGGATGATGGCCGTAATGCCGGCTTTCGCTGCCGCTTCAACAGTGTCGTCCATCGGGAAAAAGGCGTCTGATGCAAGCACCGCGCCTGCCGCCTGCTCTCCCGCTTGTTCAATCGCAATCTTCGCTGCGCCAACCCGGTTCATTTGCCCGGCGCCAACGCCAACGGTCATGCCGTTTTTCGCCAGCACGATGGCGTTGGATTTCACATGTTTCACAACGTTCCAAGCAAAGCGAAGCTGTTCGCATTCCGCTTCGGTCGGTTGGCGCTTCGTGACAACATTCCACTCAGCGTCCTCAAGCGTGTACGTATCCGCATCTTGAACGAGCAAGCCACCGCTTACCGAAACAAGCGTTTTTTCCTTGACGTCTGCCGCCGCAAAATCAAGTGTCAACAGACGGATATTTTTCTTTTTCGTCAAAATGGCGAGCGCCTCGTCACTAAATGATGGAGCGATGACGATTTCCAAAAAGATGTCATGCATTCGCTCGGCCGTTTCTTTGTCCACTTCACGGTTCACCGCAATAATTCCACCGAAAATGGACACCGGATCGGCCTCGTACGCTTTTGTAAACGCCTCAAGAAGCGTCGCACCGACACCAACGCCGCACGGATTCATATGTTTGATCGCCGCTACGGCTGGCTCCTGAAACTCACGAACAAGGTTGATGGCCGCATTGGCATCGTTAATGTTGTTATACGATAGCTCTTTTCCGTGCAACTGTTTCGCTTGCGCAATCGAGAAAGCCGCACCGAGCGGTTTGGCATAAAACGACGCTGATTGATGCGGATTTTCGCCATAGCGCAACGATTGCTTTTTCGTGTAGGTGACGGTGAACGTTTCCGGGTACTCCTCTCCGGTGAGATTGGTCAAATACTCGGCAATCATCGCATCATACGCTGCCGTATGGCGGAACGCTTTCGCCGCCAATTTTTGCCGCGTTTCCGCTTGGATCGATCCGTTTGTTTTCAGCTCCTCAATTATCGTCGGGTAATCAGCCGGATCGACAACGATGGCGACATCGGCATAGTTTTTCGCTGCCGCGCGCACCATAGTCGGACCGCCAATATCGATATTCTCAATCGCCTCAGCAAGCGTTACGTCCGGTTTCGCGATCGTTTGCTGGAACGGGTACAAGTTGACGACGACCAAATCGATCGGGCGGATGCCATGCTCCGCTAGCGCTGCTTGATGGCGCTCATCGCTACGAATCGCCAAAATACCGCCATGAATGGCCGGATGCAACGTTTTCACACGCCCGTCTAAAATTTCCGGAAACCCGGTGACATTGGAAATCGAGATCACCGAAATCCCAGCGTCCTCGAGTGCCCGTTTCGTCCCGCCAGTCGAAATGATTTCGATGCCGAGTTCGGTTAGTTGTTTTGCAAACGGAATGATCCCTTCTTTATTAGACACGCTGATTAATGCTCGTTTGACTGCCATTCTTCTCGATCCTTTCTTCTTGTTGTTCCGTTTCCCCTAACAGCATGCGCAACACCGCCGGGTATAACTCATGTTCAACCGCATGGATGCGTGCCTCAAGCGCTTCGATCGGTTCGCCGGGTACAATCGGGACAGCGCGCTGGGCGATGACCGGCCCGGTGTCCATCCCTTCATCAACATAATGGATGGTGACGCCTGTTTCCAAAACGCCAGCCCGATACGCTTGGCCAATGGCGTCTTTACCCGGAAACGCCGGCAATAGCGACGGATGAATGTTGACGATTTTCCCTTCATAAGCGGAAAGCAATGTCGGTCCAATTAAGCGCATATAGCCAGCTAACGCGATCCACTCAATTTGACGTTCGCTTAATTCACGCAAAATCTCGCTCTCAAACGCCGCTTTGGACGGATAGTCTTTTGGAGAAAACACGAACGTCGGCACATTTTCGCGTTCTGCTCGTTCGATCACCTTCGCACCTGGACGGTCGCACACAAGAAGGGCAAGATCGGCCGGCAACTCACCGCGCTTCACCGCATCGACGATCGCCTGAAAATTCGTTCCGCTTCCAGAAGCAAACACGGCCAACCGCTTCATGCTTCGTTCCCTCCGGTAAACGACACGCCTGCTCCTTCCACCACTTCTCCAATGATGTAGGCCGGCTCGTTTTGTTCGTCCAACCATTGCACAAGCGGCGCCGCTGTTTCTGGGCTGACAGCGAGCACGAGGCCAATGCCCATATTAAATACCGAAAACATCTCTTCTTCCTCAAGGTTGCCTTTGGCGCGCAGGAAGTCAAAAATCGGCAGCACCGGCCACGAACCGCGCTGAATGCGGACGCCAAGCCCTTGTGGCAACATGCGTGGAATGTTTTCGATAAACCCGCCACCGGTAATATGCGCCATCCCTTTGATCGTAAATCGTCCAAGCACCGAACGCAACAGTTTCGCATAAATGCGTGTCGGCTTTAGTAGCTCCTCGCCAAGCGGAACATCAAGCGGCTCATAAATCTCATCAAGCGACAGCTTTGCTTGTTCGAAAATGATACGGCGTACCAGCGAGTAGCCGTTGCTATGCAGACCGCTTGACGGAAGTCCAATCAACACATCCCCCGCTTGGATCGTTTGTCCCGTCACCAACCGTTCTTTTTCAGCAATGCCGACAACAAACCCGGCTAAATCGTACTCGTCTTCCGCATACATTCCCGGCATTTCCGCCGTTTCTCCGCCAATCAAGGCACAGCCAGCTTCGACGCAGCCGTCAGCCACCCCTTTGACGATAGCAGCGATTTTTTCCGGCACCGCCTTGCCGCAAGCGATATAATCAAGGAAAAAGAGCGGTTCCGCCCCTTGTACAACGATGTCATTCACGCACATCGCCACACAGTCAATGCCGATCGTATCGTGTCGGTCAAGCAAAAATGCCAATTTCAGCTTCGTCCCGACGCCATCCGTACCGGAAACAAGCACCGGCTGGCGGTAGTCAAGCGACGATAAATCAAACAAGCCGCCAAACCCACCGATCCCGCCTAACACTTCCGGACGCATCGTCTTCTGCACATGCTGTTTCATCAGGGCGACCGCCTGATAGCCGGCCTCAATGTCAACCCCTGCTTGTTTGTATGCTTTTACCACGCTAAATCCCCCTTTTCTTCGCCCGCTGCACCCAAGCATGCGACAAGCACCTTGCTGTCCGTTGTCCCCTTCCAACTTGAAGCACGCTGATCATTGATCATTTGACTGTCATGCAAGGCCGAGTAGTTTGGTTGACCCGGGTTGGGTATTGGCCGGTAAAGCAAGCCAAACATTGTCCGCGATGCGGAATGCCTTCAGGACGACCGATCGCTGACAGCAGCCCTTCCTGGCTAATAAACGCCAACGAATCGGCGCCGATTAAGCGGCAGATGTCTTCAACCGTATGTTTCGCCGCAATCAGTTCTTCCTTTGACGACGTATCAATGCCGTAAAAGCAAGGATGGGTGATCGGCGGCGCACTGATACGCACATGCACTTCCAAAGCTCCCGCTTCGCGAAGCATTGTGACAATGCGGCGGCTCGTCGTCCCGCGCACGATCGAATCGTCGACCATGACAACCCGCTTGCCAGCGACAACACCGCGCACCGGCGACAGCTTCATTTTTACCCCTTGTTCACGCAACGCTTGTGACGGCTGAATAAACGTCCGACCTACATAACGGTTTTTAATGAGCCCCAATTCGTACGGAATGCCACTCGCTTCGGCATAACCGATAGCGACGGAAATGCTTGAGTCCGGCACCCCAGTGACAATATCGGCTTCAGCTGGCGCCTCAAGTGCCAACTGTTTCCCTAAATTTTTCCGGGCTGTATGGATGTTGATGCCATCAACATGGCTGTCCGGACGAGCAAAATAAATGTATTCCATGCTGCAAATGGATCGCGGCTGCTCCGGGGCAAATCGTTCCGAACGCACCCCTTCGCCGCTGATGATAAGCAGTTCCCCCGGAGCCACTTCGCGCTCGTACGTCGCCCCGATGACATCAAACGCGCACGTTTCCGAGGCGACGACATACGCTGATCCGAGCCGGCCGAGTGACAATGGCCGGAATCCGTGCGGATCGAGCGCCACATAAAGCGCCGTTTCCGTCAGCAATAAAAACGCAAACGCTCCTTCAATCTGGCTGAGCGCCTCTTTCATTTGTCCGACAAACGTTGGCGCTTGGCTGCGACGGATAAGATGGGCGAACACTTCCGTATCCGATGTCGTCTGAAAAATGCTTCCTTGCGCTTCGAGCGAGAGCTTCAGATCGATAGCGTTCGTCAAGTTGCCGTTATGGGCGAGCGCCATCGAGCCAGTCTGTGAGCGGAACAGGAGCGGCTGGACGTTCTCATAGCCGCCCCCGCCTGCCGTCGAATAGCGGACATGGCCGATCGCCGCCGACCCGTGAAGCGCATCAAACGTGTCGCTTTGAAACACCTCTGTCACCAAACCGAGTCCTTTATGACCGAATAAGTTTCCGCCGCTCGCCACCACGATGCCCGCTCCTTCTTGGCCGCGGTGCTGCAAGCTGTGGAGCCCGTAATAGGTAAGCCTAGCGGCGTCCTCATGCCCCCAAATGCCGAAAATGCCGCACTCCTCGTTCAATCCTTTGATTTCAGCAAGCATGGAATAGCCCCTTTCCAGACGTTTCGCATTTCGTCGACCGAAAGGCGAATAACCGTTCCCCCATGTTCCCCGTTTACTGTCAGTATGCTGTCATTGGTCACCTCACCGATTAATTTCGCTTCTACGAGCTGCTCAAATGCTTCCTGATGTTCTTTTTTCACCGAAACCACAAAGCGAGACTGCGTTTCGCTGAATAGTTCACTCACAAGATCGCCGCTGACCGTCACGTTCGCACCTAACCCAGAAGCGCCGATGACACATTCAGCGAGCGCAACCGCCAATCCGCCTTCAGCGACATCATGTGCTGACGCCACGACCCCAGCGCGAATCGCGGTTAGCAACTGACGCTGGCGGCTTGCTTCGACCGCCAAATCGAGTTCTGGCGCTTTTCCAAAAATGCGACCTTCCAGCCATTTTTGCAACTCACTGCCGCCAAACTCCGGCTTCGCCTCACCGATCACATAAATCAAATCGCCCGCTTGCTTAAACGGCTGGGTCGTTACATGAGAAAGGTCATCAACGAGCCCAACCATACCGACGACCGGTGTCGGATATACGGCTTCGCCGTTCGTTTCGTTGTAAAGCGAGACGTTGCCGCTCACAACCGGTGTTCCGAGCGTTCGGCACGCTTCGCTCATTCCGTCAACCGCCTTTTCGAGCTGCCAAAAGATGTCCGGCTTTTCCGGATTGCCGAAGTTGAGGCAATCTGTAATGGCGAGCGGTTTCGCCCCGGAGCAAACGACGTTGCGCGCCGCCTCGGCGACGGCAATTTTCCCGCCCATTTCCGGATCCAAGTACAAATAGCGCGAGTTGCAGTCCGTGGTGAGCGCAAGCGCCTTGTTCGTGCCGCGAATGCGCACGACTGCCGCGTCCGACCCTGGTGCAACGACTGTGTTCGTCCGCACCATGTAGTCATACTGGTCATACACCCATTCCTTGCTAGCGATGGTCGGTTGCGCCAACAGCCCAAGCAACGTCCGGTTGTAATCCTCAATTTGCGGAATATATGTCGGCATCGCTTGAAATTCGCGATAATAATCCGGCTCTGCCGACGGCTTATGATATACCGGTGCGTCTTTTGCCAACGCATCAACCGGAATTTCTGCCACCACTTCACCGTGGAAAAACAGGCGGAGCATTTTATCATCAGTCACTTTACCGATCGCTTTTGCTTCCAAACCGTATTTCGCAAAAATCGCTGCGATCTCCTCTTCCCGTCCTTGCTCGACAACAAGCAGCATCCGTTCCTGTGATTCGGACAACATCATTTCGTATGGCGTCATGCCCGTCTCGCGCTGCGGAACGAGATCTAAATTCATTTCAATGCCGAAGCCGCCTTTGCTTGCCATCTCAGCGGACGAGCTCGTCAATCCAGCGGCGCCCATATCTTGAATGCCGACTAGCGCGTCGGACTTAACCGCTTCTAGACACGCTTCAAGCAGCAGTTTCTCCATAAACGGATCGCCAACTTGCACGGCCGGGCGTTTTGCTTCCGATTGCTCACTTAATTCTTCGGATGCAAACGTCGCCCCGTGGATGCCATCGCGACCCGTTTTCGCCCCGACGTACATAACTGTATTGCCAACACCTGTCGCGACACCACGTTGAATGTCTTCATGGCGGATGATGCCGACACACATGGCGTTAACCAACGGGTTGCCTTCATACGCCGGATCAAACTGCACTTCACCGCCGACGGTCGGAATACCGATGCAGTTGCCGTATCCGGCAATACCAGCAACGACATGCTCAAACAAATATTTGACGCGCGGCGACGTCAACTCGCCAAATCGAAGCGAGTTAAGGAGCGCAATCGGCCGAGCCCCCATCGAAAAGACGTCGCGGATGATGCCACCGACCCCAGTCGCCGCCCCCTGATACGGCTCGATCGCTGACGGATGGTTGTGGCTTTCGATTTTAAACGCCACCGCCAACCCATCGCCGATATCTACAATCCCCGCACCTTCACCTGGTCCTTGCAGCACATGCGGACCATCGGTCGGGAATTTTTTTAACACTGGTTTGGAGTTTTTATAGCTGCAATGCTCTGACCACATAACGGAAAAAATACCCGTTTCCGTATAGTTCGGCAGTCTTCCCAAAATCGCTTCAATGCGCGCAAACTCCTCATCCGTTAATCCCATTTCACGATACAATTTTTGTTCTTTAATCATTGCCGCATTCGGCTCAAGCAGTAACGACATGCGTCTCCCTCCAATAGTTGACGATCGATCGGAATAGTTTCAGTCCGTCCGCGCTGCCGAGCAAGGCGTCGACGGCCCGCTCCGGATGCGGCATCATACCAAGTACATTACCGCGCTCATTGACGATGCCAGCAATATCCGCCAAGCTACCGTTCGGGTTTTCCCCATGATAGCGGAAGACGATTTGCCGGTTTTCGACGAGGCGATTGAGCGTTTGCTCGTCGCAATAATAGTTCCCTTCGCCATGGGCGATCGGAATGGTGATCACTTCGTCTTTTCCGTAGGCAGAGGTAAACATCGTTTCATTGTTTTCCACCACAAGCTGCACCGGCCGGCAAATGAATTTCAGTCCTTGGTTGCGGCGCATCGCCCCAGGAAGCAAGCCGGCTTCAAGCAAAATTTGAAATCCGTTGCACACCCCAAGCACGGGTTTCCCGGCTTCCGCGGCTTGTTTCACGGCGGCCATCACCTTGGAAAAACGGGCGATCGCCCCCGAACGCAAGTAATCTCCGTACGAAAAACCGCCTGGAAGCAAAATGGCGTCAAAACGCTCGAGATTCTCTTCATCATGCCAAACGTATTCCACTTCTTCACCGAGTTCATCGGCGATCGCATGGTACATATCGACATCACAATTCGATCCAGGAAACACAATGACGGCAAACTTCATCGGGCGACGGCCTCCTCAATTTCATAGCGATAGTCTTCAATGACCGGGTTAGACAACAATTTTTCACACATCTCACGAACAAGCTTATCGATATCGCGACTGGTATCTTCAATGACAAGCTCCATAAACTTGCCGATCCTTACGTCTTTCACCTCCGTATACGACAAGCTGTGCAGCGCCCCTTTCACCGCTGTCCCTTGCGGATCTAACACACTCTCACGCAACGTCACATACACTTTTACTTTATACATGCCGATTCTCCCCCTAACCGTTGTAAAATGACTTCGTACGCCTCTGTTAAACTACCAAGATCGCGACGGAACACGTCTTTATCCAGTTTCTCATTCGTCTCGGCGTCCCAAAGCCGGCACGTATCCGGCGAAACCTCATCCGCTAAGAGGATGGCACCGTCCGTCGTGCGGCCGAACTCAAGCTTAAAATCAATTAATCTCACTTTTCGCTCGGCAAAATGGGCGCGCAATACGTCGTTCACTTTCAGCGCTTCACTTTTCAGTTGGGCGATCTCCTCGCGGCTGGCAAGCTTCAAAATCGTGATATGGTCTTCTAACAGTAATGGGTCGCCAAGGTCATCGTTTTTGTAGTAAAACTCGACAAGCGGCACTTCGAGAGGCGTCCCTTCCGCCAAGCCAATCCGCTTCGCCAAACTCCCGGCCACGACGTTACGGACGACGACTTCAAGAGGAATAATCGTCACGCTTTTGACAAGCTGCTCGGTGGGCGACAGCTTTTGAATAAAATGGTTGGCAACGCCTGCTTCTTGCAATTTCATAAACAATAAACTAGAAATCTCGTTATTGAGCCGCCCTTTGCCGGTGATCGTCGCCTTTTTCTCTCCGTTAAATGCGGTGGCGCTGTCTTTGTACTCAACCCAAAGTACATCTGCCTCGTCAGTCGCGTAAATTTTTTTCGCTTTCCCTTCATACAGCAGCTGTTGTTTTGTCGGCATCATCCAAGCCTCCGTGGTACAGAATATTGAAAATTTTTTGTGTAACCGGCCGGCATTAGAACCAGCCGGTTGTCACTTACTCTAATCCTAAGCGGGCAAAAATCGTATCAACATGTTTCAAATGGTGGCGGTAATCAAAGCAATCGTCGAGTTCTTCTTTCGTCAACTGGCTTGTAATCCGCTCATCCGCTTCGAGAAGAGAGCGGAACGGAACTTGCTTTTCCCACGCTTCCATCGCCTTCGGCTGCACTAAATCGTACGCTGCTTCACGCGTCATCCCTTTGTCGATCAAAGCGAGCAAGACGCGTTGTGAGTAAATGAGGCCGAATGTGCGCTCCATATTTTTCTTCATATTTTCCGGATACACAAGCAAGTTTTTCACAATGTTAGCGAATCGGTTCAACATATAGTTCAGTGCGATCGTCGCATCCGGTAAAATGATGCGCTCAGCTGACGAGTGGGAAATGTCACGTTCATGCCAAAGCGGCACATTTTCATAAGCCGTCACCATATACCCACGAATGACGCGTGCCATGCCGGTCATGTTTTCCGAGCCGATCGGGTTGCGCTTATGCGGCATCGCTGATGAGCCTTTTTGCCCCTTGGCGAAAAACTCCTCGACTTCGCGCACTTCGCTTTTTTGCAAACCGCGAATCTCAACGGCGAATTTTTCAATCGATGTCGCAATGAGTGCGAGCGTAGCCATGTAGTAAGCGTGGCGGTCGCGCTGGAGCGTTTGCGTCGAAATTGGCGCTGGCGTTAACCCGAGCTTCTCGCACACATATTGTTCGACAAATGGATCAATGTTGGCATACGTTCCAACAGCGCCGGAAATTTTCCCGACTTCGACCATCTTCGCTGCTTGCTCGAACCGCTCCAAATTCCGTTTCATTTCCGCATACCAGAGCGCCAGTTTTAATCCGAACGTCGTCGGTTCCGCATGAACGCCATGCGTGCGCCCCATCATGACCGTATATTTATGTTCAAGCGCTTTTTCTTTCAGCACTTGGATAAAGTTTTCTAAATCGCGCCTCAAAATCGTGTTCGCCTGCTTTAATAAATAGCCGAGCGCCGTGTCGACGACGTCTGTCGATGTAAGCCCGTAGTGTACCCACTTGCGCTCTTCGCCAAGCGTCTCAGAAACAGCGCGGGTGAACGCGACAACATCATGGCGCGTTTCTTCCTCGATTTCTTTAATGCGATGAATGTCAAATGACGCGTTTTCCCGTAGGCGGCGGACATCTTCTTTCGGAATGACACCAAGCTCGGCCCACGCCTCGCACGCAAGCAATTCCACCTCAAGCCACGCCTTAAAGCGGTTTTCCTCTGTCCAAATGGCTCCCATTTCGGGTCTTGTGTAGCGTTCAATCATACTCGTTCTAGCCTCCGATCATGCCAAATTTGCCACGACTCCAATCTCGCCAGCGCCTCATCCACATTGTCCGCCAACACGGTCACATGGCCCATCTTTCGCTTCGGCTTCGCTTCGTGTTTGCCGTAAAGATGGACATAGGTCGCGCCAGCAAACGCATCAATTTGTCGAATAATCGACTCGACGTGCTCGCCTAAAATATTGACCATTACGGCCGGCTTCAACAATTCGGTCGACCCAAGCGGCCAGTTGCAGACAGCACGGATGTGCTGAGCGAATTGAGACGTGGCACATGCATTGATTGTATAATGACCCGAGTTGTGCGGTCTAGGGGCTAGCTCATTAATATAAATTTCCCCATCTTCTGTCAAAAACATTTCCACCGCCAACGTCCCGACGAGTGAAAACGATGTTGCCAATGTCTTTGCGTAACGGATCGCCCGTTCCTCGACATGTTCCGGGATGCGAGCTGGAACGATCGTTTGATGCAAAATGTTCTCGACATGAATGTTTTCTGCCACCGGAAAAACGGCCGTCTCCCCATCGCCATTGCGGGCGACAATGACTGACATTTCCTTCACAAACGGCACCCAACCTTCTAAAATACACGGACCAAAGTCAAATAGCTCTGCTGCTTTGGCTAAATCCCTTTCTCCCCGCAGCACATATTGCCCTTTGCCGTCATAACCACCGCGTCGCGTTTTTAACACGCACGGAAAACCGATCGTCGTAACGGCCTGTTCCAACTCATCCCATCCATTCACTTCGGCATACGGTGCCACCGGCAAGCCAGCTTCCACAATCGCCGCCTTCTCGAGCGCCCGATCTTGCGTCACTGCAAGCAATCGGCTTCCTTGCGGGACATAGGCGTTTTCCTCAAGCCACTCAAGCGCCCGTGCATCGATGTTTTCAAACTCGTACGTAATGATATGGCTAACGCGTGCCAGTTCGGCAATAGCATTCAAATCGTGGTACGGTGCGGTGATTTCCACATCAGCCACCTGTCCGCACGGGGAGCCGGGCGTTGGATCGAGAACCGCAATGCGAAACCCCATCTCGCGCGCCGCGAGAGCCATCATCCGTCCCAGTTGTCCACCGCCAATAATGCCGATCATCTGCCCCGGAACAATCCGTCGCTTAGTCAAGTTGATCACTGCTTTCCACTACTTGTTTTCGAATCGCTTCTCTCCGCGCCTTGAGCGCTTCCATATAGCGCGGCTCAAACAGCCCAACGATCGATACCGCGAGCAACCCTGCGTTGGTCGCTCCTGCTTTGCCAATCGCCACTGTTGCCACCGGCACCCCGCCAGGCATTTGCACGATCGACAGTAACGAATCCAACCCGTTCAATGCTTTTGACTGCACCGGCACTCCGATTACCGGCAGTGTCGTTTTCGCTGCAATCATCCCCGGCAAATGAGCCGCTCCACCGGCTCCGGCAATAATCACTTTTATGCCCCGCTCCTCTGCCGTTTCCGCATAACGAAACATCTCATCCGGTGTCCGATGCGCCGACACAACTTTTTTTTCAAACGGAACGCCCAATTCTTCAAGAATGTCACAAGCGTGCTTCATCGTCTCCCAATCTGAACGGCTTCCCATGACCACCCCAACTAGTGGGTTCATTACGTTCCACTCCTTAACTTTAATAAACACAATAAAACCCAGAACATACATTCCCAATCTTAAGCGAGGGAAAGCATCGTTCTGGGCTTTCACAATTTGTCGATGAGAAAAAAGCCAAAACAGATCCTTTCCCTCATAGTCCAATAATTTACGGTTATTGGGTAGAGACTTTTGGGCCATATTCCCAAAATTATATGAGGGATTTTTTTGTACGCTATAAAGTTAATTTTATATTAGCAGGATTTTTGACAAAATGTCAAGGTAAAATCGAACATTCTATATTATAAAAACATGAATGTTCGTGTTTTCCGAATCACCAAACGAATGGGAAGGCATATGATGAATGAGCGGAGGAGGGAGACGCTATGGCCAATGAAAACCCGTTCACACCGTTTTCCGATTGGACAAAACATTGGCAGCAATTTTTCCAAAACGACTTTTGGGGAAACATCCAACCGTTTTTGCCATCATCCAATAAATCATCTTCGGGTATGAACATTTACAAAAAAGACAACGAACTGCTCATTGTCATCAGCCTCCCGGGGCTAGAAAAAATCGAAGATGCCGAAGTGTATGTATCGTACAAAACGCTGGAAGTAAAAGCGATGATCAACTTGAATTTTCAAGGATTTGATTTAGTGGAAGAAGGCATTTTTCAAGGTCAATTCGAAAAAATGATCCCCTTGCCATTTCCTGTCAAGGCAGACCGCATTGAAGCAACATACCATAACGGCCTCTTGTTCATCCACCTGCATCGGCTCATCCCAGAAGAGCAGAAAAAGAAAATTATCATTAAAAAAAGCAAGTAACGCCCCTCCCAATCAAAATAGAGCAGTCGTCGCTTTGTTCCTATTACCGTGAGATAAAAAAAGAGGGTGTCCCATGCCGTGCAGGACACCCTTTAGCGAGTTTCCGTTTCCTATCGTTTTATGAAAAAGGGGGTCTAGGAAACGATGATCACGCTTTACATTTTGGGGGAGAGGATTTAAAATGGCGTCATTAGAAATGACTCATTTAGAAATAGGCAAAAAAATGAGAGAACTATATAGCTCCCTCATTTTTGCCTGCCTAGCAGCGACCTACTCTTGCAGGGGCGCTGGCCCCAACTACCATCGGCGCTGGAGAGCTTAACTTCCGTGTTCGGGATGGGAACGGGTGTTTCCTCTCCGCTATCACCACTAGGCAAGCGATTTAGTTTTGACACCATTTATTATACTGAAAAAATAAATAATGTCAACAGGAAATTCATTCCCTCAAAACTAGATAACCGTTTGGTGGGAAGAAGCCTCCGCTTTTCGTACTGTCTAGCTCCGGCCGCCATCGGCTCGCGACGCTTCGGTCCTGCTGTGGCGGCAACACATTGCATACGCTCCTGTGGCACCACCCACGCAGAACCAAGCTTTGCTTGGTTCGAGCCTCCTCGCAGGCCCTCCAGCGCGTCTCGCCGATAGGTGGGCGGCCTCCGCTTTTCTAGGTTAAGCCCTCGATCGATTAGTATCCGTCAGCTCCACGTGTCGCCACGCTTCCACCTCGGACCTATCGACCTCGTCATCTTCGAGGGATCTTACTCGCTTAACGCGATGGGAAATCTCATCTTGAGGGGGGCTTCACGCTTAGATGCTTTCAGCGCTTATCCCTTCCGCACATAGCTACCCAGCGGTGCCCCTGGCGGGACAACTGGTACACCAGCGGTGCGTCCATCCCGGTCCTCTCGTACTAAGGACAGCTCCTCTCAAATTTCCTACGCCCACGACGGATAGGGACCGAACTGTCTCACGACGTTCTGAACCCAGCTCGCGTACCGCTTTAATGGGCGAACAGCCCAACCCTTGGGACCGACTACAGCCCCAGGATGCGATGAGCCGACATCGAGGTGCCAAACCTCCCCGTCGATGTGGACTCTTGGGGGAGATCAGCCTGTTATCCCCGGGGTAGCTTTTATCCGTTGAGCGATGGCCCTTCCATGCGGAACCACCGGATCACTAAGCCCGACTTTCGTCCCTGCTCGACCTGTCCGTCTCGCAGTCAAGCTCCCTTGTGCCTTTGCACTCTCCGAATGATTTCCAACCATTCTGAGGGAACCTTTGGGCGCCTCCGTTACCTTTTGGGAGGCGACCGCCCCAGTCAAACTGCCCACCTGACACTGTCTCCCACCCCGATAAGGGGTGCGGGTTAGAATTTCAATACCGCCAGGGTGGTATCCCACCGACGCCTCCACCGAAGCTGGCGCTCCGGCTTCCCTGGCTCCCACCTATCCTGTACAAGCGATACCAAAATTCCATATCAGGCTGCAGTAAAGCTCCACGGGGTCTTTCCGTCCTGTCGCGGGTAACCTGCATCTTCACAGGTAGTATAATTTCACCGGGTCTCTCGTTGAGACAGTGCCCAAGTCGTTACACCTTTCGTGCGGGTCGGAACTTACCCGACAAGGAATTTCGCTACCTTAGGACCGTTATAGTTACGGCCGCCGTTTACTGGGGCTTCGGTTCGCACCTTCGCTTGCGCTAAGCGCTCCCCTTAACCTTCCAGCACCGGGCAGGTGTCAGCCCCTATACTTCGCCTTTCGGCTTCGCAGAGACCTGTGTTTTTGATAAACAGTCGCTTGGGCCTTTTCACTGCGGCTCTTCGGGGCTCATCACCCCAAAGAGCACCCCTTCTCCCGAAGTTACGGGGTCATTTTGCCGAGTTCCTTAACGAGAGTTCTCCCGCGCGCCTTAGGATTCTCTCCTCGCCTACCTGTGTCGGTTTGCGGTACGGGCACCTCTTCCCTCGCTAGAGGCTTTTCTTGGCAGTGTGGAATCAGGGACTTCCGGATCAAATCCGTCGCCATCACAGCTCAGCCTTTACGGCCAGCGGATTTGCCTACTGGCCAGCCTTACTGCTTGGACAGGCTCTTCCAGCCGCCTGCTCACCCTATCCTCCTGCGTCCCCCCATCGCTCAAACGGGAAGGAGGTGGTACAGGAATCTCAACCTGTTGTCCATCACCTACGCCTTTCGGCCTCGGCTTAGGTCCCGACTAACCCTGAGCGGACGAACCTTCCTCAGGAACCCTTAGGCTTTCGGCGCAGAGGATTCTCACCTCTGTTTTCGCTACTCATACCGGCATTCTCACTTCTAAGCGCTCCACCAGTCCTTCCGGTCTGGCTTCGATGCCCTTAGAACGCTCCCCTACCGATGACCAACGGTCATCCCGCAGCTTCGGCGGCACGTTTAGCCCCGGTACATTTTCGGCGCAGAGTCACTCGACCAGTGAGCTATTACGCACTCTTTAAATGGTGGCTGCTTCTAAGCCAACATCCTGGTTGTCTTCGCAACTCCACATCCTTTTCCACTGAACGTGCACTTGGGGGCCTTAGCTGGCGATCTGGGCTGTTTCCCTCTTGACCACGGATCTTATCACTCGTAGTCTGACTCCCAAGGATAAGTCATTGGCATTCGGAGTTTGACTGGGTTCGGTAACCCGATGAGGGCCCCTAGCCCAATCAGTGCTCTACCTCCAAGACTCTCACCTTGAGGCTAGCCCTAAAGCTATTTCGGGGAGAACCAGCTATCTCCAAGTTCGATTGGCATTTCACCCCTACCCACACCTCATCCCCGCACTTTTCAACGTACGTGGGTTCGGGCCTCCAGCCGGTGTTACCCGGCCTTCACCCTGGACATGGGTAGATCACCTGGTTTCGGGTCGACGACGACGTACTCAAACGCCCTATTCAGACTCGCTTTCGCTGCGGCTCCGCCTCTTCGGCTTAACCTCGCACGCCATCGTCACTCGCCGGTTCATTCTACAAAAGGCACGCCATCACCCATGAACGGGCTCTGACTACTTGTAGGCACACGGTTTCAGGTTCTCTTTCACTCCCCTTCCGGGGTGCTTTTCACCTTTCCCTCACGGTACTGGTTCACTATCGGTCACTAGGGAGTATTTAGCCTTGGGAGATGGTCCTCCCTGCTTCCGACGGGATTTCCCGTGTCCCGCCGTACTCAGGAGCCGCTCGGGAGGGAACGAAGTTTCGACTACAGGGCTGTCACCTTCTCTGGCCGGCCGTTCCAGACCGGTTCGTCTACCCCGTTCCTTTCTCACTCCCATCTGAGCGGTCCTACAACCCCAAGAGGCACGCCTCTTGGTTTGGGCTGTTCCCGTTTCGCTCGCCGCTACTCAGGGAATCGCATTTGCTTTCTTCTCCTCCGGGTACTAAGATGTTTCAGTTCCCCGGGTGTGCCCTCCATGCCCTATGGATTCAGGCATGGATCCTGCCCCATTACGGGCAGGGGGTTTCCCCATTCGGACATCTCCGGATCAACGCTTGCTTACAGCTCCCCGAAGCGTTTCGGCGTTTGCCCCGTCCTTCATCGGCTCCTAGTGCCAAGGCATCCACCGTGCGCCCTTTCTAGCTTAACCTACAGCGCGTTTCGGCTTCTTCCTTATTGTCTAGCTTCGGCGCCTAGCTCTCTTCCGCCAAATAACCTTCCCCCTTGGGGTGCAAGCACCCCTGCGGGTGAAGAACATTTGGCTTCGAGAACTGACCGCGGCACCTCAGCTTTTCCGGTTATCTAGTTTTCAAGGAACGATTTGAAGGAATTCTCATTCCTTCAAAACTGAACGAAACAAAAGCGCGATTTGTTAATGATTGGCCATTAACGGCCTCCGCTTTTCGTGATGTCTAGCTCCAGCGCCTGGCTCTCTTCTGCCAAATAACCTTCCCCCCCTCGGGGTGCAAGCACCCCTACGGGTGAAGAACATTTGGCTTCGAGAGCCGACCGCGGCGCTTCCGCTTTTCGTCCTTAGAAAGGAGGTGATCCAGCCGCACCTTCCGGTACGGCTACCTTGTTACGACTTCACCCCAATCACTTGCCCCACCTTCGGCGGCTGGCTCCCGTAAGGGTTACCTCACCGACTTCGGGTGTTGCAAGCTCTCGTGGTGTGACGGGCGGTGTGTACAAGGCCCGGGAACGTATTCACCGCGGCATGCTGATCCGCGATTACTAGCGATTCCGGCTTCATGCAGGCGAGTTGCAGCCTGCAATCCGAACTGAGAGCGGCTTTTTGGGATTCGCTCCCCCTCGCGGGTTCGCAGCCCTTTGTACCGCCCATTGTAGCACGTGTGTAGCCCAGGTCATAAGGGGCATGATGATTTGACGTCATCCCCACCTTCCTCCGACTTTTAGCCGGCAGTCCCTCTAGAGTGCCCAACTGAATGCTGGCAACTAGAGGCAAGGGTTGCGCTCGTTGCGGGACTTAACCCAACATCTCACGACACGAGCTGACGACAACCATGCACCACCTGTCACCCTGTCCCCCCGAAGGGGGAACGCCCAATCTCTTGGGTTGTCAGGGGATGTCAAGACCTGGTAAGGTTCTTCGCGTTGCTTCGAATTAAACCACATGCTCCACCGCTTGTGCGGGCCCCCGTCAATTCCTTTGAGTTTCAGCCTTGCGGCCGTACTCCCCAGGCGGAGTGCTTATCGCGTTAGCTACAGCACTAAAGGGTGTGACCCCTCTAACACTTAGCACTCATCGTTTACGGCGTGGACTACCAGGGTATCTAATCCTGTTTGCTCCCCACGCTTTCGCGCCTCAGCGTCAGTTACAGGCCAGAGAGCCGCCTTCGCCACTGGTGTTCCTCCACATCTCTACGCATTTCACCGCTACACGTGGAATTCCGCTCTCCTCTCCTGCACTCAAGTCCCCCAGTTTCCAATGACCCTCCACGGTTGAGCCGTGGGCTTTCACATCAGACTTAAAGGACCGCCTGCGCGCGCTTTACGCCCAATAATTCCGGACAACGCTCGCCCCCTACGTATTACCGCGGCTGCTGGCACGTAGTTAGCCGGGGCTTTCTCGTGAGGTACCGTCACCGCGCCGCCTTATTCAAACGGCGCTCCTTCGTCCCTCACAACAGAGCTTTACGACCCGAAGGCCTTCTTCGCTCACGCGGCGTCGCTCCGTCAGACTTTCGTCCATTGCGGAAGATTCCCTACTGCTGCCTCCCGTAGGAGTCTGGGCCGTGTCTCAGTCCCAGTGTGGCCGGTCACCCTCTCAGGCCGGCTACGCATCGTCGCCTTGGTGAGCCGTTACCTCACCAACTAGCTAATGCGCCGCGGGCCCATCCGCAAGTGGCAGCCGAAGCCGCCTTTCAACCAAAGACCATGCGGTCTTTGGTGTTATCCGGTATTAGCTCCGGTTTCCCGGAGTTATCCCGGTCTTGCGGGCAGGTTGCCCACGTGTTACTCACCCGTCCGCCGCTGACCAAACAAGAGCAAGCTCTCGTTCGGTCCGCTCGACTTGCATGTATTAGGCACGCCGCCAGCGTTCGTCCTGAGCCAGGATCAAACTCTCCAAAAGAAAGTTGATTGGCTTGCGCTTCGTTTCGTTCAGTTTTCAAGGAACAAATTTTATTCTTTCGCTCGATGAATTCACTCTCATCAAAAGCGACTCTTATATTTTATAATTTCTTTTTGTTCTTGTCAATACATTTTTTATCTTTTTTTCGTCGCATCGAAGCGACTTTATTAATATAGCACCTCTATTTTAATGTGTCAACTGTCCATTCAAAGTTTTTTTGTTTTTATCTCTTCCACTCTCTGGCCAACATTCCGTACACCACATGATCAACAAAGTGGTCGTAAAGCCACTCCGCATCACGAATCGTTCCTTCCATGACAAAACCTAGCCGTTCCGGGATTGCCCTGCTCCGCTGGTTTCCCACCGCACAGCGAATTTCAACTCGATTCACTCCCTGCTCAACGAACAAATCGTCAATGCAAGCTTTGCATGCTTTCGTCATCAATCCTTTTCCTTGAAACGATTCACCAAGCCAATAGCCGATACTCGCCTTTCTGTTGGCCCAGTCGATGTAATGGACGCCAATCACCCCGGCTAATTGTCCTTGATAAAAAATCCCCGCCTCAAATCCATTGCCAGTCGCAAACTTTTGCAGTCCTTGAGAAATGAACGCCTTCGAATCCTCCACCGTCTTTGTGGAATCGACCCATGGAAGCCATTGACGCAGGTGCGCACGGCACGAATCAACCAACGCAAAAAGCGGCTCCGCATCTTCCTGCGTCAGCAACTTTAACCACACATCTTTCTCCACGTAACGGATAAACACCAATAACTCCCCCTCCAACTTTTTACCATTATACCATATTCAGATCATCCGACTCCTCATGCGAAAAAATTTATCCATAGATACAAAAAAAGACTGTTCCCAAGATGGTCAAACTTATCCTAGGAACAGTCCTTTTCTCTTTTTCTATTCTCGCAAGAAGATGAAATAACAGATAAAGATAACAAACAGCACATACAATAATGGATGCACTTCTTTGCCGCGGCCTCTTAAAATCATTGTGATCGGGTAAAAGATGAAGCCAACGGCGATGCCGGTCGCAATACTATAGGAAAGCGGCATTGTGATGAGTGTAAAGAACGCTGGCACAGCGATTTCGAACTTCTTCCAATCAATCTCGCCAATCGACGAGGCCATCAATACCCCGACGATGATCAAAGCAGGCGCGGTAACCGGTGCGGTAATGACGCTTAACAGCGGTGAGAAAAACAAGGCGAGCAAGAACAAAATTCCTGTGACAACCGCTGAAAATCCAGAGCGTCCCCCAGCAGCGACACCGGCGGATGATTCAATGTAAGATGTCGTCGTCGATGTGCCGAATACCGCCCCGACCATTACTGCCGTTGCGTCAACAAGCAACGCTTTGCCGGCGCGCGGCAGTTTATTGTTTTTCAACAATCCCGCTTGGTTGGCAACCGCCAAAAGCGTGCCGGTCGCATCGAAAAAGTCAACGATAAAGAACGTCAAAACAACACCGAGCATTTTGAGAGAGAAAATGTCTGGCAAGTGTTCAATCGCAACGCCGAACGTCGGCGAAATGTCTGGAATAGCACCAACAATTTGCTTTGGCACTTCAATTAAACCGAAAATCATGCCGACGACAGCCGTAATGACCATGCCGTAAAAAACGCCGCCATTCACTTTTTTCACCATCAAAATGACAGTGATAAACAACCCGAAAATAGCAAGCAGCGTATTACCATCTCTTAAATTACTCAACCCGACTAGCGTCGCATCGTTATTCACAATGATGCCGGCATTTTGCAGGCCGATGAACGTAATAAACAGACCGATTCCGGCACCAACAGCATATTTCAACTCAACAGGAATGGCATCAATAATTTTTTCCCGAATACCCGTCAGCGTTAAAATCGTAAAAATGACCCCAGAGACAAAAACTCCCGCAAGCGCCGTTTGCCACGGAACCCCCATATGCAATACGACAGTGAAAGCGAAAAAGGCGTTTAGCCCCATTCCTGGTGCCAAGGCGATCGGATAGCGGGCGAGCACCCCCATCAAAATTGACCCGTACGCCGCTGCCAAAGCGGTGGCGACAAATACCGCTCCTTGGTCAATGCGCAGTTCGTCCGGGAAATCTCCCACTGCCCCTAATGACAACGTAAACGGGTTGACGAACAAAATATACGCCATCGACAAAAATGTAGTCAGCCCGGCAATGATCTCTGTCCGATAGTTTGTACCGAGCTCATCAAACTGAAAATATTTTCTCACGTTTGTCCCCCCTATAAAAAATAAAAACGCCTCTGCAGCTACCAGAAGCGTTGACCAAGGAGGAATGACGAATATAGAGAGGACATTGACCCTCTACTTCACATCCCTCGTAGTCAAGCTATTTACGGTAGCTTGGTAGAAACTCCCGAGCCATATTCCCGAGATTATACGACGGAATTCGACAATATTCACAATCCATGACCATTGTATCAATATGGACAACCGCTGTCAAGAAAACAAGCGAACATTCCAAAGGAAATGTTCACCTTTCATTCGTTTTTTATCCCAAGAATTACTCCCACTGAATCGGAGCTGGCGGATTAGATGTAATGTCGTATAGAACGTACTTAATACCTTTAACTTCGTTAACTATATGATCAGATACTTTTACTAACATGTCCTATTGGATACGGACAGTCAGAAGTCATGTAGCGATTTAAATTTTGCCGGTCTTTTTAAATTTCCAATTTCCGATTTCAAATTTTTTGCTGTCTATTCGATTCGCAAGCTGACGAGTTTCTATAAATTCGTCCGTCACCGTCACAAAAAACTGTTTTCCATCCTTTTCGACCAAATAGAATCGTTTATCATTATTTTTCAAATAATTGAGAAACTCAGGTGTTCCAAATGGTGCGTCTGTGAAGAACCCAAGTGCATTGTCAACGATCTTTTCTCCTTTTGTGAGTTTCTGGTAAGCAAGAAGCGAGTAGATTTCTGCATTTGGGAATTTATCACGAATAACACGATTTTTCTTTGAAGATTTAAGACCCTTGCCATACTCTGATAAGTTGTACGGCTCACGCATAACCATTTCGTCCAAAGTCTCTCCATCATCAAGCAGATAATCAATGCTCGCATTCAATAATTTGGATAAATTTTTTAAATTATCTATATCCGGTAAACCTTTGCCCGATTCCCATTTCGCAACTGCAGAACGAGAAACCCCTAATTTTTCAGATAGCTGTTCTTGAGAAAGTCCTGCCTCTATTCTTGCCTTCTTAATTTTTTCTCCTAGTGTCATTTTTGTTTGATGACCCCCTTGCTTAAATTTGTTGCACTCATTGTAAATCAAAACCCTTTCAAAGAACATTCACTATCTATAACATCGCTGTCACTTTGCGTAACAAAGGATAAAAACGCTTATTTATCGCGGTTTATTGGCTATTTACTTCAAGAAATATTTTTCTTGATCTTAAAATATTTTATTGTTTCTTTACCATATACTATTTTTCTGGACACAAAAAAGTCGCCTACTCCATTTATGGAATAGACGACTTAACCATCAATTTTATATTATTCCCACTCGATCGTCGCGGGCGGTTTACTTGTAATATCGTAGACGACGCGATTGACGTGCGGCACTTCGTTCACGATACGTGTTGAAATGCGTTCGAGCACATCCCAAGGAATGCGAGCCCAGTCGGCGGTCATCCCATCGATCGATGTCACCGCGCGAATGGCGACCGTATAATCGTACGTGCGGGCATCCCCCATCACTCCGACGCTGCGGATATCAGGGAGAACGGTGAAATATTGCCAAATTTCGCGGTCGAGTCCAGCTTTTTTCACTTCTTCCCGCAAAATCGCATCCGATTCACGGACGATTTCCAACTTTTCTTCCGTCACTTCACCAAGAACGCGAATCCCAAGACCAGGTCCCGGGAACGGCTGACGCCAGACGATTTCGTCCGGAATGCCCAATTGTGTGCCAAGTGCGCGTACCTCATCTTTAAACAGCGTATTGAGTGGCTCGATCAATTCAAATTTCATATCTTCCGGCAAGCCGCCGACGTTATGATGCGATTTAATCGTTTGTGCCGTTGCTGTGCCACTTTCAATAATGTCAGTATAAAGCGTGCCTTGCACTAAAAATTCAATGCCTTCGAGCTTGGCCGCCTCATCGTCAAACACATAAATAAATTCGTTGCCGATGATTTTCCGCTTTTGTTCCGGGTCGGAGACCCCTTTTAATTTCGCCAAAAAGCGTTCTTTCGCATCCACTTTAATGACGTTCATCTGGAACTGTTCGCGGAACGTTTTCATGACGCTTTCCGCTTCGCCTTTGCGAAGAAGGCCGTGATCAACAAAAATGCATGTGAGCTGATCACCGATGGCACGATGCACCAATACAGCGGCAACCGATGAATCAACTCCACCGCTTAATGCACAAAGCACTTTTTTCCCGCCAACTTGTTCACGAATGCGACGCACTTGCTCATCGATGAAGTTTTCCATCGTCCAGTCGCCGTGACAGCCGCATACGTCGAAAACAAACCGCTTCAGTACATCATTTCCATAAATGGAATGACGCACTTCCGGATGGAATTGCACCCCGTACCATTTCCGACGTTCATCGCTCATCGCGGCGATCGGGCAGGAAGAACTTGTCGCATCGACGATAAAACCGGACGGCGGGGCAGTCACTAAATCGCCGTGGCTCATCCAGACGACTTGTTCATCCGGCAACCCGCGGAATAGCAAAGAATCATTTTTCACTTGGATAAGCGCTTTGCCGTATTCACGGTGTGTGGCTTTTTCCACTTTGCCGCCCAAGTGGTGCGCCATAAGCTGCATCCCGTAACAAATCCCCAAGATTGGCAGCCCGAGTTCAAAAATCGCTGGATCGCACGTAAACGCTTGTTCATCATATACGCTGTTCGGACCACCGGAAAAAATGATTCCTTTAGCATTTAACGCGCGAATTTCTTCCGCACTGATCGTGTGCGGATGCAGTTCGCTGTAGACGCCAAATTCACGGATGCGGCGAGTAATCAGTTGGTTATATTGGCTTCCGAAGTCCAATACGACGATCATTTCTTGGTTCATCTTATCCACCCCGTCGAAAAAATAAGCGCTGCCATCGCCCAAATAACATGATGAAGGCAGAATAGCAGCGTCTTCTGCCTTCATAGTCAGGCCGTTTACGGCGGCCCGGTAGAGACACGTGAGCCATATTCCCACGCATATATGAAAGGCTTTCGTTCTGTTCGTATGCAAATTTGAATCCATTCTATCAACTTGACAGCAGTCGGTCAAGTGATCGTCCTTTTTATTAAATTTTCCCACAATTGACGCGCCTCACGGATGTCGATACGGTCGCTATTTGCGCCGTAGATCACTTGCTCATACCATTTTGTCAGCCGTGCCATTTCATTGGTTTCCAATAAACGATCCACTTCAATGGCGTACTGGCGCAGCGTTTCATCCTCTTTTCGTCTCAACCCGTAGTCATGTAATTGACGCAACAATGCCAAGTAAGCAGGAACAAGCCATTCTGGCCCGTCAACTCGACGGCAGCGAAAACAAAAAAGCGTCCAGCGCGGCCACCATTTCCGTCTTGTCACGTAGAGCGTGCCACCCAACGCAGCCAACGCAACGAACACGGTCAGCGCCGTTTTCCATGACCAGACGCTGGCTAACTGCTCCCACCAATGACGATCTTGTTTCTGCGAAGATGGTTCGATCAATTGTTCGAGCGGCACAAGCGGTGTCTCTTGTTCTTCCGGTTGAAATGACGGCGCTTGTTGCTCTTCATTGGAAGTGGAAAGCGAAAAGGCATACGGATTGACAAACCCTTGTGTCGGCTCAAACGGCACCCAACCGACGCCCTCAAAGTAAACCTCGACCCACGAATGTGCGTCGTTGTTTCGCACTTTATAAAACTCAGCCCCATTTTGCTCCTCGGCAAGCTGTCCGGATGTATAGCCTTTCACCCAGCGCGCGGGAATACCTAGGCTGCGAACAAGCACAGCCATTGAGGTGGAAAAATTATCACAATACCCTTGTTTCGTTTCAAACAAAAATTGATCGACATAATCTTGATTGGCTCTTGGGACGGCAACATTCGTCGTTTCGTACGCATACCCGTTCATATGGAAATATTGTTCAATGGCTTTCACTTTATCGTATACCGTCTCTTTTCCTTCGGTAATTTGCTTTGCCAAATCACGCACCCGCTTCGGAAGCGTATCCGGCAGTTGCGTATAGCGCTTCAGAAAAATGGCGTCTTGGACTGGAGCCGCGGAACGCAATGCCTCGATGGGGAAATCCGGCTCCATATACGTGATCGTATACCGCTGAATGGGAAGTGCATTGGCATTTATATCGGTCGTATAAATTTTTTCTGTCGCCATATGCATGCGGTAGACAATGTTGTCAGACGTTTGCACTTGTTGTAAACCAATCGGATAAACGAGATGGAACGCTTGATCTTGGCGGGTGATTTCCGCTGTCTGTTCCGCCGTTTTTACTTTGTCGCTCCACCATTCATGCTCCATCAGTCTTCCGTTTCTGAATGATTTCACTTGTTCACTCTGGAATGATTCCCATCCCTTTCCAGTGTAAACATCTTTCGTTTCTACACGCCAATAATGACGACCTTCATCTTTAGCAATGAACACAACCGTATCATCAGCGATAAACGGTCCGCCGAGGCGAGAATCATTTTGCCCATAGCCGATTTTCTTGACAACAGCTGCTGTCGTCGTGTCAAACTCCTCCCCAGAGTCAGCGGCATAGCTACGAATAAACGCAACCGGGTCCGGCCATTGCGGCGGCAGTTTCGGCCCAACATATCCGGCCGTAACGGCAATAGCAGGAATAGATAGAGCTGCCGCCCGCCACTTCCGGATATAAGCAGCCCCTCCTTTTGCCCGCATCCGCTCCCCATGCAGCCAAACGAATGCGAAAAAACCGAGCGCCACAAGGCGAACAATCGCTCCGTTTCCACTGTAAGGGAAAAACGTATCCAACACAGCAATATAGCTAACCGTGAGCGCATAAGGGACAAACCACCGGTTTCGCCGCACAACCAGCCAGTGCCAAACAAACGAAGCCGCCCATAAAGACACAAAAAAGGCAAGGGTGCGCAGCGCATCGTCCGGCATCGATGCTCCTCCCCCGACAAGCCAAGCAACGCCGTCCCACCATAATGCGCGTGGGACATCCCATATCGCCTCATCATAAAACCATTCATCAAGCGCCCACCATATATAACCGATTTTACCGAGGGCAGAAAGCCAGGTGGGAACACGCAACGTATAAAATAGAAAACAAATGACGACAAACATCGCGAATGTCCCGATATGCGCTGTGTCCGCAACTGTGTCAAGCGGCCAAAGCCATTCCGTGAGCAACCAAGCAGCCAACCCATTCGGTAACACGGCGGATAACATAGTCTCCGCCCTTTGTTTCATCCGTTTTCCCCTCCTTGCCGGATGGTTTGCAACATCTGCGGGTCAATGTGCAATACATCCCCCCCGCTGCGGCGGAGCCCGTCCGCCCAGCTCTGTTGCTTATGACTCCACTCCCGGCTGACGACATATAGTACGACCTGTCGTTTGGATGCTATTGTGCGCAATTGCTGCAAAAGTGGAATCGATAACGCGGAGGTTAAAATGATACACCCGGCAGCTGCACGCCAGTTCGTTTCTTCTGCTAACGTGCGCGAGAGCGGCTCTTTGCCCTCGCCGTTCACTTCCGCCAACTGGAGAAGAATGGACGGCCACTGTTTGTCATGGGATCGCGGCGCTAAGAACGAGCGCTTTTTTCCAGCAAAGAGCAGCCCTACCGGCACTCCATCATCAAGTAACCCCTTCGATACAGAAGCGGCCAATGTGACAAGTTCCTCAAACACTGGGGACGGGGCGCCGTCAAGCACCACGATCCAATCGTTATTGCGCTGTTCATCAAATTCTTTTGTCATTAGCTCCTGCCTGCGCGCCGACGCTTTCCAATGCACCCACGACATTTTATCGCCGGGCACATACTCACGGACACCGGCCGCCACCGCCATGTCGCGGTGAAGCGGAATCGGGCGCGCTGCTTTTCCGTGCGCAAACCACTCACGCATCGATTCAAACGGCCATTCGATATAGCGCGGATAGACGATTACCGTGCACGGGACGTGGAATGAGGCTGTTTTGCTTACCCATCCGAATGGATCGCCCACCTCAAGACAGACGGTTTCCAATTGATGACGGCCACGTGGCAACCGTAACGACCAGGTAAATGACAGGCGACGACGAAACGACAAAGCGAACATTGCTCTTCCGCACTTCTGCTCTTCCTCAACAACGGAGAGTACTGCTAGCGGAATCGGCCACGGCAAATCAATTCGAACGGTGACGGGGATAGATTCGCCCACATGATAGTGTCCAACTGGCACCGTTCGGCTCACTGTGGCGCGCCGAAGCGGGTAGATCATGATCAAGAGCGCATATAAACCGAACGGCAAAAAACTGTAAAACAAAAACCAACTGACAAACCCGCCTTGAAACATGGCGTATGAAAACAAGACAGCCGCCAAAAGTAACAAACCGGTGAAAGCAAACCAACGGCGCCAATTCCGTTTCATCTTTATCGCCGCCCTCGCACCGGCACCGGTGTACGGGCAATCAGTTGCGCAACGATAGTTTCCCCATCAAGCTTGTCCCATTTTGCTTCCGGACGGACAAGCAGACGGTGGGCGAGCACATAGGGAGCGAGTTGCTGGACATCATCGGGGATGACAAAATCACGGCCGTGGATGAGTGCATACGCCTGCGCCGCTTTCATCAAGGCGACCGACCCGCGCGGGCTGACGCCCAAATAGACCGCTTCATGCGTACGGCTTTGTTGGACAAGTTCAACGATGTATCCTTTCACCGTATCACTCACATGCACATCCGTCACCTTCCGTTGCAAGGCAAGCAATTCCTCAAGCGACATGACTGGACCGATCTCCGAGAGCGGCGCTGTTTTTTCAAGCCGGTTTAACATTTCGATTTCCTCATCATGTGACGGATAGCCCATCTGCAATTTCAGCAAAAACCGATCCAACTGTGCTTCCGGAAGTGGATATGTTCCTTCATATTCAATCGGGTTTTGCGTCGCCATGACAAAAAACGGTTGCGGTAGTTGGCGGGTAACCCCATCTACCGTCACGCTCCCTTCTTCCATCGCTTCAAGAAGCGCCGACTGTGTTTTCGGCGACGTCCGGTTGATCTCGTCAGCAAGCACAATATGGCCGACAATCGGTCCAGGTTTATACTCAAATTGCTGCTCTTTCGGGTTATAAACAGAAATGCCGATCACATCGCTCGGTAATAAATCCGGCGTAAATTGAATTCTTTTCAACTCGGTACTGAACGATTTTGCCAACGCACGCACGAGCATCGTCTTGCCGACACCCGGCACATCTTCAAGCAATACGTGCCCCTTGGCCAACAGTGCTGTTAAGCTGAGTACAATGACTTGGCGTTTCCCGACAATGACTCGTTCTACATTGCGAACGACTTGTTCAATTGAAGAAAGCAACGGTTCGTTCATTACATCAAACTCCTTTTATGGAGATCCATGGGACTTTTAGAGGTAGACAATATATAGTTTATACTATTAATATGATATCGAATATACACAACTTTTGGAATCGATTTGCAACAAAGGGGAGGAGAAAAAATGGGGAAATCGAAGTGGAAGATGATCGGCCCTGGGTTGATCGTCGCCGCCACCGGAGTCGGAGCCGGCGACTTAGTCGCTGCTCTTGTCGCAGGAACGAACTATGGCCTTGTTTTCATGTGGGCGATTATCGTCGGGGCTGTGTTCAAATTCGTGCTGAACGAAGGAGTTGGACGTTGGCATTTATTAAGCGGAAAAACGATTTTCGAAGGCTGGCAATCGATGGGGAAATGGGCGTCCATCTACTTTGGGGTGTATGCGATCATTTGGGGATTTGTTTACGGAGCGGCGGGCACATCATCGTGCGCGCTTGCGATGTCGGCGATGATCCCATCGATTCCGCTTTGGGCGTGGGCAATCATCCATGGCCTCGCTGGTTTTGCCATCACTTGGTCGGGGCGGTTCCAACTGTTTGAACGGGTGATGAACGTGCTCGTCGGACTGATGTTTGTGACGGTTGTTGGTTCGGCACTGCTTGTGTTGCCACAGCTGAACGATCTTTGGAAAACCGCCGTTCCTGATTTGCCAAAAGGGTCGCTTTTGTATGCTCTCGGGCTGATCGGAGGCGTCGGCGGCTCGATTACCATGGCGTCTTACGGATATTGGCTTCAGGAAAATGGCTGGAAAGGCCGGTCCTACGTATCGCCAATGCGTTACGATTCCGCTGTTGCCTACATTGTGACAGCAATTTTTACGTTGTCGCTCCTGATTTTAGGCGCCGCTCTTCTCTACGGAACGAATACCTCGATCAACGGCGAACAAGGGCTTGTCTCGTTTGCCTCGATCATGGGCAATGAGCTGCATCCAGCCGCCCGGTGGCTCTTTTTGCTTGGTTTTTGGTCGGCATCGTTTACATCCGTCATCGGCGTTTGGAACGGCGTTTCCTATTTGTTCGCCGATTTTGTTCGCAACATGCGAAAAACGCCGATTGGCACCGAGTCGCTCAACCAGTCGAAAGCGTTTCGCTTCTACGTCTTTTGGCTCACTTTTCCGCCGATGCTCTTACATTTTATCGGCAAGCCGGTCGGTCTTATTATCGCCTACGGGGCGCTTGGAGCGCTGTTTATGCCGTTTTTGGCCGTCACACTGCTTTACTTGCTCAACTCGAAAAAAGCGCTTCCAGATGAAGGAAGGAACCATTGGCTGTCAAATGCGCTACTCGCCCTGTGTTTAGCACTGTTTGCCGTCTTGTCGATTAATGAACTCATTGGTTTGTTTACTTAACATTTGCCTGCTGCAAAGCAACCAACTAGTAGTGAAAGGCTGCTCCAACTAAAAAACGCTCATCCCGCTTAAAGGGGATGAGCGTTTTTGGCTAACCCATTCTCTCCAGTCTTATCTACTCATCGTCTTGTTCCGTTAAATCATCTTCTCCGGTCTTACCCATTCCTCGTACTGTTTGGCCGTCACATACCCAGTCTGCAACGCCGCTTCTTTCAGCGTCAATCCTTCGCGATGCGCAAGCTTAGCGATTTCCGCGGCTTTGTCATAGCCGATATGCGGGCTTAATGCCGTCACCAGCATCAGCGAGCGCTCCACGTACTCTTTCATTTTCGTTTCATTTGCCTCTAACCCTTGAGCACATCGCTCATCAAACGAGCGGATGGCATCGCCAAGCAACTGCACCGACTGAATGGCGTTATAAGCGATGACCGGTTTGAACACGTTTAATTGAAAATTACCTTGACTTGCCGCAAAACCGATCGCAGCATCATTGCCGAACACTTGCACGGCAACCATCGTCATCGCCTCGCTTTGCGTCGGATTCACTTTACCCGGCATGATTGAGCTGCCCGGTTCATTCGACGGAATCACGATTTCCCCAAACCCGGAACGCGGCCCGCTCGCTAGCCAACGGATATCGTTAGCGATTTTCATCAAATCAGCCGCAAGCGCCTTCAACGCCCCATGAACGTAAACGATCTCATCATGGCTTGTTAACGCGTGAAATTTATTTGTTGCTGAGCGGAATGGATAGCCGGTTTGGGCGTGCAACTGTTTGGCCACTTGTTCGCCAAATGATGGCGGCGCATTAAGCCCTGTGCCGACCGCCGTACCTCCAATCGCCAAATCGAGCAGCTTGTCGGTCGCTTCCACGATCATCGTTTTGCTTTTCTCAAGCATCGTCCGCCACCCAGAAATCTCTTGTCCAAATGTGAGCGGTGTCGCATCTTGCAAGTGAGTGCGCCCAACTTTGATCGTCTTCTCATAGCGACGTTCTTTGGCCGCAAACGTGCCAATCAAACGATCAATTGCCGGCAGAAGATGCGTTTGAATTTTCGTATAAATAGCGATATGCATCACCGTTGGGAACGTGTCATTTGAGCTTTGCGACATATTGACATCGTCGTTCGGATGAATGCGTTCCTCCCCGTCAGGGAGTAGCTCGTTCGCCCGTCTAGCCACCACTTCATTGACGTTCATATTCGTCTGCGTCCCGCTTCCCGTCTGCCAAACAACAAGAGGGAAATGTGCATCCCATTGGCCAGCCAAAATCTCGTCGCAAGCCGTCACAATCGCCTGCCTCTTTGCTTCACTCAACTTTCCAGCTTGCTCGTTGACGATGGCCGCCGCTTTTTTCAGCTCGGCATAAGCATAAATGAGTTCAAGCGGCATCGTTTCTTTGCCGATGCGGAAGTTTTGCCGGCTTCGCTCCGTTTGCGCTCCCCAGTATTTATCGGCCGGCACCCGCACCTCCCCAAGCGAGTCGCGCTCTATTCGTTCGTTCATCACGTCGTCCTCCTTTGTTTAGGTATTCCTGCATTACATGTGTATTCCCATTTTGGCACAGAAGGCCGGCGAAAAACTTCATTTTCTTCTACAACCTCTAAAAAGAGCAGCGCTTTTTTACGCCACATGTATGGTTGAATCATTAGTCCGCTAGACGATTACGGAAAAAACCTGCCTCTACAATGATGGATTCATGAATGCGTGAAAGAGAGAGGATTCTCTCAACTAAAGTCCTTTTCGGAAATCCTCATTCCATCATCGCTTTCTTTGTTGATGAGACGGTTCACTGAAAAGACGACAAAAAAAGACAGCGATAATTCCTAAGCCAAACGGCATGTATGCTAATTTGAAAAACGAAACATATTCATATATCACATGACAAGAGAACATGAGCAGACGGAGCAGCCAACAAGTATATTTTACCCCCTCCCCCCCTTCAAGCAGACAATTCAGTCAAAAACAGTGAAAAGAACCTTTTTTACTGTTATAATAACTATAGCTAAAATAGATAACAGGAAAGGGTTCATTTGTTATCTTTATTAAATATAAACCGAAAATGGTTTATATTTACACAAAACCCCAAAAATAAGAACCCCATATAGGTAAACTACTCATCGTCAACGCGGATATTCATTTGACGATTGAATCTAAAACATATCCTTAGCACATTTGTTAATATTAGACGCCATAATCCATACGGCGCTTTAAAAACAAATAAACCATCAATAAGGAGGAACATTTTGCGATGAATATTCGAGAAAGTGAACTTCCAGGAATTGGGTACAAATTTGAAATTATTACTCGAAACAAAGATAAACTTGTCATTGTGATTCATGACGATGGACGAAGAGAAATTTATCACTTTGACGCAGATGATTATGATGAAGTCGTTAGCAGTGTGACATTAAGCGACCAAGAAGCAAGGCAAATTGCCGGGATCATTGGAGGAATGGCATACAAACCAAAAGCGCTCGAAACAGTGGAATTTGCCTTTGACGATCTCATTATCGAGTGGTTTCAAGTGGAGCCGAACGCCCCTGCTGCAAATAAAAAAATTGGAGAGCTTGATATTAGAAACCGTTTCGGCGTCAATGTTATTGCTATCAAAAAGAAACATTCTCAAAAATCTTATAACCCTGGTCCAAATACGTTGATTGAAGCTGGGGATACATTAATCATGTCTGGAGAAAGACAACAAATAAAGGAGATCATGAATCATCTACTATCAAATAAGGAGTGATGGGAATAAATGAACCACTTAGTACTGGAAGTGGGAACGGCACTCGTTTTAGTCGCTATTGGATCCATCATTGCCAATAGATTAAACTTCTCCATTATCCCGTTTTTGATCATCATCGGCATGCTGGTTGGGCCCCATGCCCCTACAATTGGGATTATTGACCTCACTTTTATTGAAAGTAATGAAATTATCCAGTTTCTAGGGAGGATCGGGGTACTTTTTTTGCTGTTTTATTTAGGTCTTGAATTTTCTGTCGGCAAGCTGATTAAGTCCGGAAAAAACATTGTGGTTGGTGGCAGCATCTATGTCATAATGAACTTTGTTTTAGGATTGGTTTATGGCAAAACCGTAGGAATGCCATGGATGGAAACCCTTCTGATTGCCGGGCTCCTCAGTGTATCATCAAGTGCCATCGTGGCCAAAGTTCTCGTCGATTTAAGGAGAACGGCCAATCCTGAAACAGAGCTCATTTTAGGGATGATCCTTTTTGATGACATCTTCCTTGCCCTATTTTTGACGACGATGTCAGGGGTTTTGCTAGCTGGATCCACCTCCTTTTTCGGAATCAGCCTATCGGTTTTAACATCTGTTGCTTATATGCTGCTATTTTTTGTCATCGCTCGTAAAGGTGCCCCTCTACTGAACAAATGGTTAAATATCAAATCCGATGAAATATTCATCATCGTTATCTTTGCTATTCTCTTTTTCGTTGCCGGCTTTTCCGAAACGCTTCATGTCGCTGAAGCTATCGGGGCCTTACTACTGGGGCTTGTCTTTTCGGAAACCGAACACCGCGATCGAATCGAACATTTAGTTGTTCCATTCCGCGACTTCTTTGGAGCTATCTTTTTCTTTAGTTTCGGTTTGACTATTGAACCATCCACCTTAATTCATGCGTTTTGGTTATCATTAGGAGCCGTTATCGTCACTCTACTAGCCAATATGGTGGCGGGAATGATCGCCGGAAGAAAGGCTGGATTGTCCTACAAAGCCTCTACAAACATTGGTTTAACGATCACGGCGCGTGGGGAATTTTCTATTGTCGTTGCGAATCTAGGGATTACAGCGGGGTTAAACCCTATCTTAACTCCTTTTACCGCTCTTTACGTTCTCATGCTCGCGATATTGGGACCGCTCTTTGCCAAAGAAAGCAAAACGATCTATAAACTACTCAACAAAGTATTTAAATGGGATAAGAAGCTAGCTAAGGAGAAGGAGAAGCAAAAGGAAAGAGTCGAAGTTGCGGAAAAATAAGTAACGGCTGCAACATCCTTCTTTATCGCTCGTTTACTCCAATCCATCTCTTATCTCCTTCTTCCGAGTGGACGCTCAGTCACCGGATCAAAGGCCATTCGGGAACGTATTCAATTCATGCAACCTATCGGTTAAAAAGGGGAATTCTCTATGCGAATACGATGGGCCCCGGGTCTGATTTTGCTTCTATGGCCTGCCAGCTGTTCGTTCGGCAATATCGAACCACCAAAATGAAGGTTAACCATCAACGGCGAAACGGTCGATCACCGACTTGGAACTTATACGTGGTCAACAGGCCGACGAGCAGTTACTGCTGACGCCGCCCCACCGCAGCTCGTCAAAGAACTCTCTCCCTATACCGCTGCTCCGGGGGCAAAACTTCGCGTTCAATTTGACTATCGCCCATCAACACTCGAAGCTGGCGTATGGAACGGCGACGATGTCGACTGGCAGTTAGTTCCCAATGGAACGATTGAGCTGCCTGAACAGCAAGGCTCGTACATCTATGTCATTCATGCCACTTGGAAAGAGGGGGACGCTATTTACGCGTTCCCTATCACCATTCAATAGAAAGAGAGAATAACTTTTCCCCTCTCCAAAAAGAAAAGGAACACTGGGAATATTCCCAGTGTTCCTTTTTTGACTAGGTGGATTACATCATGCCGCCCATGTCCGGCATACCCGGGTTGGCGCCACCTTTGTTTTCTTCTGGCTTGTCGGCAACGACCGCTTCTGTCGTCAAGACCATAGCAGCGACAGACGCAGCGTTTTGCAATGCCGAACGAGTTACTTTCGTTGGGTCAACGATACCCTCTTCGATCATGTCTACCCATTCACCTGTTGCAGCATTGAAGCCGATGCCTGCTTTTTCGTTTTTCAGGCGCTCAACGATGATCGAGCCTTCCAAACCAGCATTTTGCGCGATTTGACGAACCGGCTCTTCGATGGCGCGCAGAACGATTTTCACACCCGTTGCTTCATCGCCTTCAGCTTCAATCGCAGCCACTTTGCTGTAGACGTTCATCAATGCCGTACCGCCACCAGCAACGATACCTTCTTCTACAGCAGCACGAGTCGAGTTAAGCGCGTCTTCGATGCGCAGTTTGCGTTCTTTCAACTCAGTTTCTGTCGCCGCACCAACTTTGATCACTGCTACGCCGCCAGCCAATTTTGCCAAGCGTTCTTGCAGTTTTTCGCGGTCGAATTCCGAAGTAGTTTCTTCAAGTTGCGCACGAATTTGGTTAATGCGTGCTTTAATGCGCTCAGAATCGCCAGCACCTTCGACGATTGTCGTCGTTTCTTTCGTGACAACAACTTTCGACGCACGGCCAAGCGATGCAACCGTTGTCGATTTCAGTTCACGACCAAGCTCTTCAGAGATGACTTCGCCGCCAGTTAAAATCGCGATATCTTCGAGCATCGCTTTGCGACGGTCACCGAAGCCAGGTGCTTTTACAGCAACAGCGTTGAACGTACCGCGCAGTTTGTTAACAACGAGGGTCGCGAGCGCTTCACCTTCGACGTCCTCAGCAATGATCAAGAGCGGACGGCCTTGTTGAACGACTTGTTCAAGAACCGGCAACAGCTCTTGAATGTTCGATACTTTTTTATCCGTAATTAAGATGTACGGATTTTCAAGAACAGCTTCCATTTTTTCCGTATCCGTAATCATGTACGGCGAAACGTAACCGCGGTCGAATTGCATTCCTTCGACAACGTCGAGTTCTGTCGTGAAACCTTTCGACTCTTCGAGGGTGATGACGCCGTCGTTGCCGACGCGCTCCATCGCTTCAGCGATCAATTGACCGACTTCTTCGTCAGCAGCCGAGATCGCAGCAACTTGGGCGATCGACTCTTTTCCTTTGATCGGTTTCGAGATAGCTTTTAATTCTTCTACAGCAACAGCCACTGCTTTTTCAATCCCGCGACGGATGCCCATCGGATTGGCGCCAGCAGCAACGTTTTTCAACCCTTCACGGATCATTGCTTGCGCTAATACAGTAGCCGTTGTCGTTCCGTCCCCAGCGATGTCGTTTGTTTTGCTAGCGACTTCAGCGACCAATTTCGCACCCATGTTTTCAAACGGGTCTTCAAGCTCGATTTCTTTCGCAATCGTTACCCCGTCGTTCGTGATGAGCGGAGAACCGAATTTTTTCTCCAATACGACGTTGCGGCCTTTCGGACCTAATGTGACTTTTACTGCGTCTGCGAGTTTGTCCACCCCGCGCAACATCGCACGGCGCGCTTCTTCGCTGAACTTAATTTCTTTTGCCATTACCCCGTTACCTCCTTATAAATTAGTGAAACCGCATACTAGAAAGATTAAGTATGAAATAGTAAGTATGTTTTTGGAATATCTATGTCATAAACGCATATATTAGCCGATGACAGCTAAAATGTCGCTTTCACGCAAAATTAAGTATTCTTTGCCGTCGTATTTAACTTCCGTGCCGGCGTATTTCGAGAAAATGATACGGTCGCCGACTTCAACTTCCGGCGCAACGCGTTGACCGTTATCAAGCACACGGCCTGTGCCAACAGCTACAACGCGGCCTTCTTGCGGTTTTTCTTTGGCCGTATCCGGCAACACGATACCGCTAGCCGTTTTTTCTTCTGTTTCCACGACTTCAATGACAATGCGATCGCCTAATGGCTTCAACACGGGAAACGACCTCCTTAACGATAGTTTTCGCCGTTCTTATTAGCACTCGTTACTATCGAGTGCTAACACACTTATAATATTAATGAACTTCTCTCAGTTTTGCAAGTAGGAAATACAAAAAAATAACTGTTTTTCCGAGAAAAAAGAATACATGAGTTGAACAGCTGTTAACCCTAGGATCCGCCGGCATGAAACCCGTTTTCATTATTGCACATTTCCAAAACCGATAAACAGCACTCGACATTTTTTATGTTGACTGCATCAACTTCCATTGACGCGCTTTTCTTATCATTTCACCAAACATGTGTTACAATACGGATATATTTGAATAAAGGGGTAAGAGGATTTGAAACGCCATTACTGGTATGTCATCATCACATACATCGCCATGCAGCTATCCTCCTTTATCGGTGTGCCGCTTCTGCATGCTCTCGGCATCGGCCAAAGCGCAAAAAGCCCTATCGAAGCCGCCAAGATTGCTTCCGGGTATTGGGCGGTCATCAGCTTTCTAGCGGCTTTAATCATCATTTTATGGCTGCTTCGCGGCGTCCGCGATGAACGAGGGATGCGACAGCTTCCCCTCGCTTCGTCATCGATGTGGGCAATCTCTGGCGTCTTTTTGGCACTTATCGCCCAAAGCATCGCCGCCAATATTGAATGGCGGTTGCTCGGCATTGAACCGGGTTCGGAAAACACAAGGCAAATCATTGATATCATCCGCTTGACGCCGCTATTAGTCATCGTTGCTTCTATTATCGGCCCGATTTTGGAAGAGATTGTTTTTCGCAAAATCATTTTTGGCTCTCTTTATGAAAAATATCACTTTTGGCCGGCCGCGCTCGTGAGCTCGCTTCTTTTTGCCATTGCCCATATGGAACCGGAACATTTGCTGTTGTATACGGCAATGGGACTGACGTTCGCCTTTTTATATGCGAAAACCGGCCGCATTTTAGTGCCGATTTTCGCCCATGTGACGATGAATACGTTTGTGATCGTAGTTCAAATCTTGTTGGCTGATGAGTTAGAAAAAATGATGCGCCAAGCTGGACTGCCGCTAGCGCTTTGGAGGTTGTGGCTATGACGAGCCGGCCGCGGCTGTTTTCACTGCCGTATTTCATCCTAGGTGTATTGTTTACGTATTTGGCGATCAAAAGCGCTCATGAAACGGTTTGGAACGTTTCGACTATCGCCTTGGCGGCGTTTGCCGCCTTTGATTTTGGCACCGCCTTCCGCCTGTTTTTCGCCCCAAAACGTTGAAACCCTCCCATTGGGGGAGGGTTTTTTCTGTATAACCACTCTCTTTTTGCTGTGCACGATCTTACTCACTGCTTTCTTGTTCCGCCGCCAACTGCGCCTTTCGGTAGCCAATTTTGGCGATCCAGATGCTTCCTTCGTATAAAAGCGTGAGCGGAATCATGACGATTACCTGCGACAACACATCAGGCGGTGTAATGGCTGCCGCCAAAATCAGCAACGCCAAATACGCGTATTTGCGGATGCGTACAAGCAACTGCGGCGTAATGAGCCCTAAGCGGGTGAAAAACAGGACGACGATCGGCAGCTGAAACACGATACCAAACGGCAGCACGAGATGGAGCAAAAACTGAAAATATTCGTTAATGCCAATCATTTGTTGGATGTCCAGTCGATCAGCAAGCTCATTCATAAACCGGACGACAAACGGAAACAAGACAAAATAAGCAAAACCGACGCCAACTAAAAAAAGAAAAATCGATGCCGGAATATAGCTGAGTGTCACCTTCCGCTCTTTTTCATACAATCCTGGGCTGACAAACGCCCAAATTTGGTACAGCAACACCGGGGCGGACAGCACAGCAGCGATCACGAAGGCAAACTGAAAATATACCTTAATCGGATCAGTGAGACGGAAGGCGTTCATCGTCAACTGCTTCGCCTCAGCCGTTTGCTGCAAATAGACAATGACATCATCAGCAAAAAAGAAACTGGCAACGAGCGCCGTGACAAAAAAGAGGAGTACAATGATCAGCCGCTTCCGCAGTTCACCAAGATGTTCATACACCGACATTTCTTTGT
The DNA here is from genome assembly GCF_014679705.1 of Geobacillus sp. 47C-IIb. Classification (NCBI taxonomy): domain Bacteria; kingdom Bacillati; phylum Bacillota; class Bacilli; order Caryophanales; family Anoxybacillaceae; genus Geobacillus; species Geobacillus sp. 47C-IIb. Next base: position 2,196,994 of record NZ_CP061473.1, on the reverse strand, counting down.
TGTTCATCGTTTCCCCATCCTGCCTTGTCATCGGTCAGTTTTGTTTTCCTCGTCATCAGTCAGCCCTTTCGTCGCGTCTTTAAACTCGCGCAACGACTGGCCGACCGACCGTCCTAGCTCCGGCAATTTTTTCGTGCCAAACAGCAACAAAATCACAAGGACAATCAAAATGTATTTCACGCTTTATTCTCTCCTTTATGATGGCAATGGATAGTTTCTCAGAAAGTAGACGAGCGACTGCAATTCAATGGCTAAATCGATATGATGAACGCGAATATGTTTCGGCACATTCAGCCGTGCCGGAGTGAAGTTTAAAATGCCTTTAATCCCTTGGGTGACAAGGCGGTCAGTCAGCGCTTGAGCCGCGACGGCTGGCACAGTTAAAATGGCGACCGGAATGTTTCCGCAAAGCCGCTCCTCAAGTTCATCGAGATGGTAAACCGGCACGCCGCCGACGGTCGTCCCCACTTTCTGTTCATCAACATCAAACGCCATCACGATTTTTGTATTGTTGTTTTTGGAAAAATTGTAGTTTAAAAAGGCCGTACCTAAATTTCCGACACCGAACAAGGCGACTTCCGTCACTTCATCCTCTTCAAGCGTCCGACGGAAAAATGACAACAAATAATTGACATTATACCCATACCCTTTTTTGCCGAGCGCGCCAAAATACGAGAAATCGCGGCGGATGGTCGCCGGATCGACTTTGACCGCCTCGCTTAATTCGGCGGAGGACACACGCTGTTTTCCTGACGCATGCAAATTCTTCAAAAACCGGTAGTACAGCGGCAGCCGCTTCGCGGTTGCTTGCGGAATTTTCGGTTGTTCGTTACTCATCATTTCATCCCCCAGCTAATCGGTTTTCCGTCGATAATGGCCGGACTTTCCGCCCGTTTTCTCGACCAAATACGTCGGACCGATGATCATCCCTTTATCAAGTGCTTTACACATATCATACACCGTCAACGCACATACCGAGGCGGCCGTCAGCGCTTCCATTTCCACCCCTGTGCTCCCTTTCGTTTTCACTGTTGCGGTGATGACGAGTTTATATGCATCCGCTTCGTTTTCCCATGAAAATGCGATATCGACACCTTTTAACATGAGCGGATGGCACATCGGAATGAGATCGGCTGTTTTTTTCGCTGCCATCACCCCGGCCACTTGGGCCACTGCCAACACGTCACCTTTCTCGATGGCGTTGTTTGTCATTTTTTCATAAATCTCTTCGCTGACGGTGACGCTCGTTTTTGCCACTGCGACCCGCACCGTATCTTCCTTGTTCGTAATATCGACCATTTTCGCGCGGCCTTGCTCATTGAAATGAGTAAACGACGACAAAACAATCTCCTCCAATTATACACTATACACGATTTTTGTTTATCTGTCTTTGACCGTTTTGGCGACATACGTTAAACTATTCCGAGAGGTGAAACGACATGATCATTTTGCAAGTGCACCAGCTCACGAAATATTTTGGCGCTGACCTTATTTTATCGAATATAAAACTAGAAGTACAATCCCGTGACCGAATCGCCCTCGTCGGCCGCAACGGCGCAGGAAAATCGACATTGTTAAAAATCATCGCCGGAGAACTTTCTTATGACAGCGGCGAAATCATCAAGCCTAGTCATATTAAGATTGGCTATTTGGCACAAAATAGCGGGCTTGACTCGTCGCGCTCTATTTGGGACGAGATGCTCGAAGTGTTCGCGCCACTTCTAGCCATCGAAAAGCAGCTAGCAGCACTCGGCTCCCAACTTGGTGACCCGGATGTACTCGCTGACCCTGCCCGCTATGAAAAAATACTCAAAGCGTATGACGAACTACAAGAACAATATAAAGAACAGGGCGGCTATCAATATGAAGCCGACATCCGTTCGGTCTTACACGGTCTGCAGTTTTCTTCCTATGATTATAAAACAACGCTTATCTCCTCATTAAGCGGTGGGCAGCGGACACGTCTCGCTCTCGGGAAGCTTCTATTGTCTAAGCCAGATTTGTTGATTTTGGACGAGCCGACCAACCATTTGGATCTTGAAACACTCTCCTGGTTGGAACAATACTTGCAGGCGTACCCCGGTGCCGTCCTGCTCGTTTCCCATGATCGCTATTTTTTGGATAAAGTCGTCACGGAAGTATACGAGCTATCCAACACGAAGCTCAAGCGGTATACAGGCAACTACAGCCGCTATTTGGAGCAGCGGGCCGAACAGTATGAACAAGAATTAAAACGATATGAGAAACAGCAAGAAGAAATCGCCCGGCTGCAAGACTTTATCCAGCGCAACATCGCCCGTGCCTCGACGACCAAACGCGCGCAAAGCCGTCGAAAACAACTAGAAAAAATGGAACGGCTTGAACGCCCCACTGGCGATGGAAAATCGGCATCCTTTTCCTTTACAATTGAACGGCCGAGCGGCCATGAAGTACTCACCGCTGAGGAACTAGCCGTTGGTTACGGCGAAGGAACACCTGTCATCCGCCAAATCAGCTTTCGCATCACGCGAGGAGAAAGCGTCGCCTTAGTCGGACCGAACGGCATCGGTAAATCAACATTGCTAAAGGCGGTCGCGCAGCGGCTTCCTGTCCAAGCGGGAAAGCTTCGCTACGGCTCAAACGTCCAAATCGGCTATTATGATCAAAATCAGGCCGAATTGTCATCGAATAAACGAGTGCTGGATGAGCTATGGGACGACTACCCAGATAAAACCGAGAAGGAAATCCGTACCGTGCTCGGTAACTTTTTGTTTTCCGGAGATGACGTTTTAAAACCAGTCTCGGCGTTAAGCGGTGGGGAAAAAGCGCGTCTAGCGCTCGCCAAACTGATGCTCCAAAAAGCGAACGTTCTTATTTTGGACGAGCCAACCAACCATTTGGATCTCGATAGCAAACAGGTGCTCGAGCAAGCGCTCATCGACTATCCAGGCACCATTTTGTTCGTCTCCCACGACCGCTACTTCATTAACCGGATTGCGACAAAGCTGTTTGAGCTATCGAGCGATGGCCTCACCGAATATTTAGGTGACTACGATTACTACATCGCCAAAAAAGCGGAGATGTGCGAATTGGAGCGCCTTGACGCCCGTCCTGACAAAACGCAGGATAGCAACGAATCGAGCAAATCCGCTTATAAGCAAGAAAAGGAAGAGAAAAAACGGCAGCGCCAGCGCCAGCGCCGTCTAGATGAAATCGAGGCCGAGATCGAAACACTTGAGGCGCAAATCGCTGAAGTGGAACAACAGCTATGTGATCCGTCCATTTATGGCGATTATGAAACAGTACAACGGTTATCGCAAGAAAACGAGGAACGAAAACGGCAAGTCGAAAAGTTATTGGCTGAATGGGAACAGCTTTACTCTTCACTCTAACCGATAGCCCGCCCGTTATTTTGGCGGGCTGTTTTTAAGTTAGTCACATTATCCACAAAACAATTCACAATCACACCTATGAAATATAAGTTATTCACCAACTTTTCCACATTATCCACAAAAAAAATTCTTTTTTTGTGCAAAAACCGTTGTGTATTTATTCTCCTTATATTTATGGTGTTTTCTCATCTTTTCCACATTGTCCACAACCTGTGGATAAAAATATACACAGTCCCTTTTCGCCGCAAGCAGCCGAAGCTTGTTCCCACAAACAAAAAAGGCGGTTTGCTCGCCTGCTGCAAGCAACCGCCCTGTCTTCCCCTCTTTATTTCCCTTCTTACACTAAACAAGCGGCAAGCCCGGATTGGCGTTGAGAGCCAAATCAGACCGCTTGCCTTGCCAATACAGCACTGTTCCTGCTGCAGCGATCATCGCCGCATTATCGGTGCATAACGACAACGGTGGAATAACGAGCTCAACGCCCGGAAGCTCCTTCATTTTGTCTTGTAGCGCGGACCGCAGCCCGCGGTTGGCCGCCACCCCACCGGCCAGCAGCACTTGCCGAACGCGGTACTGTTTCGCCGCCTGCACCGTTTTGGTCACCAGCACATCGACAACACTCTCTTGAAAACTCGCAGCCATGTGTTTCGGGTCAATCTCCTCACCGCGCTGTTTTGCGTTATGAAGCGTATTGAGCACCGCCGATTTTAAGCCGCTGAAACTAAAATCATATGATCCTTCCTCAAGCCACGCCCGCGGCAAATCAATGACTGGTTCGCCCTCATGAGCTAATCGGTCGATATGCGGTCCCCCTGGATACGGAAGACCCAAAGCCCGCGCCACCTTATCATACGCCTCACCGGCGGCATCATCGCGCGTTTCGCCAATCACTGTAAACTTCCCGTGTTCTTCCATGTAGATAAGCTCCGTATGCCCGCCCGAAACGACAAGCGCTAATAACGGAAACTTCATCTCAGCCACTAGCTGATTGGCGTAAATATGGCCAGCAATATGATGCACCCCGACAAGCGGCAACCCATGGGCAAACGCCAGCGCTTTCGCCGCATTCACTCCGACAAGGAGCGCCCCGACAAGGCCCGGCCCCGCTGTCACGGCCACGGCATCAAGGTTGGAAAACGATACCCCGGCTCGTTGCATTGCTTCCTCAATCACAAGCGTAATTTGCTCGACATGATGGCGCGAAGCGATCTCCGGCACGACACCACCAAATCGACGATGGCTTTCCATTTGTGAGGCGACGACATTCGATACAATTTCTTTTCCATTTTTCACAACGGCTGCCGCCGTTTCGTCGCAACTTGTTTCAATGCCTAATACGTATACGTCTTCGTTCATATCAATTTCACCCACATTACTAGTGCGTCTTCAAAATTATCAGGATAATACCGTTTGCGAATGCCGCCATTGCGGAACCCGAGCTTACGGTACAACGATTGGGCAACATGGTTGGACACACGTACCTCGAGCGTCATTGTCACCGCGCCATGCTGTTTTGCGAGATCCATGAGGCGGCGCATCAGCGCTTCACCAAGTTTTTGCCCTCGAAATTGTGGCAATACGGCTACGTTTGTCACATGCGCTTCATCGATGACAAGCCACATTCCGCCATATCCGATGATCCGTCCGCGGTGCACCATAACGATATATTTGGCATAACGATTGTACATCAGCTCATTATAAAACGACTCGCGGCTCCACGGTGCGGTGAACGACGCCCGTTCTACTTGTACGACCTCGTCAATGTCATGGATGGTCATTGGACGAAATTGTACATCGATCCCCATCGGTTCCTTCCCCTTTTTGTTTCGCGAGCCATTTCGCCTCCGCTTCGGCAAGACGGATATAATTCGGCACAAACGCATGGGCGTTCTCGCGTTCTTTTTCTTTTCCAAGCATAACTAACTCACTCGGGCGCGGCAACGCCAACGATGGTGGGGCAACATGAACGCGCTCGCCTAAATGATTTCGAAACAGTTCACTATATAACGGCGCATCCACACCAACTAACAATACATCCTCTCCCTGCTGACTTAACTGATGAGCCCACTCATCAGCAGCGACAATCCGGTCCTCCTCAAGGCAGCGGAGCACACCGCCTTCATAACGATAAAGACCAGTATAAATTTGTCCGCGCCGCGCATCAAATAGCGGAACGATCACTCCGGGAAAATAACGGCCATTAGCGGCGAGCACTTCGAGGCTCGAAACGCCGGCAATCGGGATGCCTAGCGACCAAGCAAGCGTTTTCGCAATCGTTACACCGATCCGCACCCCTGTATATGATCCCGGTCCTTTAGCAACAACGATCAAATCAAGCTCGTCTGGGGTAATCCCACACTGCCGAAGCAACGATTCAATGGCCGGCATCGCCCGGGCTGAGTGATCTTTTTTCACATTCGTGATGATTTCCCCTTTAATGACATTCCCATCCATCAAGGCAATACCCAATGGCATATTTGAAGTATCAATTCCTAATATCTTCATGACGCAAAAATCTCCTTACATAACTGTTCGTAACGCTGCCCTAACGGTTCAAACACTAATTTTCGTTCACTATCGCCATGGTGATACAAATGAACCGTCAACCGCTCGTTCGGCAGCTGACCTGCAATCAAATGCGCCCATTCAACGACTGTAACGCCATCGCCGGCAAAATATTCATCAAACCCAAGGTCTTCCCACTCGTCCTCAAGACGGTACACATCCATATGGTAAAGCGGGAGTCTCCCCTCGTATTGCTTAATAATCGTAAACGTCGGACTGTTGACATTTTGTGTAATACCTAGCCCTTCAGCAATCCCTTTCGTAAATGTCGTCTTTCCTGCACCTAAATCGCCTTCCAAGGCGATGACCATTCCTGGCTCAAGCTGTTCCGCTAGTCGTCGGGCGATCTCCTTTGTCTCTTTAGGGGAATGCACTATAAGTTCCAACTGCTCCATCACGTTCCACCTTATTCCATTTTATCATCTTCACTCTCGCTTTTGAAATTGTACCATAACAAAACATCATGTTGCCACTTTCAACGTCAAAAACGAGATTGACACGAAAAGAACCTATTGAGCGCTCTCCCATTTCCACTTCCGGGGTCGAGATGACAAAAAGGACTGTCCTGATCAGACCGTTTGCTTAGCCTGAAGGACAGTCCTAGTATAATTAGGCTCATAAAAAAGAAAAAAGGGAATTAGGCGTGTTGCTACTCCCTGGTGAATGGAATTGCCTAGCAGCGACCTACTCTTGCAGGGGCGCTGGCCCCAACTACCATCGGCGCTGGAGAGCTTAACTTCCGTGTTCGGGATGGGAACGGGTGTTTCCTCTCCGCTATCACCACTAGGCAATATGAAGTTGTGGGATCATTCCCTCAAAACTAGATAACCGTTTGGTGGGAAGAAGCCTCCGCTTTTCGTACTGTCTAGCTCCGGCCGCCATCGGCTCGCGACGCTTCGGTCCTGCTGTGGCGGCGACACATTGCATACGCTCCTGTGGCACCACCCACGCAGAACCAAGCTTTGCTTGGTTCGAGCCTCCTCGCAGGCCCTCCAGCGCGTCTCGCCGATAGGCGGGCGGCCTCCGCTTTTCTAGGTTAAGCCCTCGATCGATTAGTATCCGTCAGCTCCACGTGTCGCCACGCTTCCACCTCGGACCTATCAACCTCGTCATCTTCGAGGGATCTTACTCGCTTAACGCGATGGGAAATCTCATCTTGAGGGGGGCTTCACGCTTAGATGCTTTCAGCGCTTATCCCTTCCGCACATAGCTACCCAGCGGTGCCCCTGGCGGGACAACTGGTACACCAGCGGTGCGTCCATCCCGGTCCTCTCGTACTAAGGACAGCTCCTCTCAAATTTCCTGCGCCCACGACGGATAGGGACCGAACTGTCTCACGACGTTCTGAACCCAGCTCGCGTACCGCTTTAATGGGCGAACAGCCCAACCCTTGGGACCGACTACAGCCCCAGGATGCGATGAGCCGACATCGAGGTGCCAAACCTCCCCGTCGATGTGGACTCTTGGGGGAGATCAGCCTGTTATCCCCGGGGTAGCTTTTATCCGTTGAGCGATGGCCCTTCCATGCGGAACCACCGGATCACTAAGCCCGACTTTCGTCCCTGCTCGACCTGTCCGTCTCGCAGTCAAGCTCCCTTGTGCCTTTGCACTCTCCGAATGATTTCCAACCATTCTGAGGGAACCTTTGGGCGCCTCCGTTACCTTTTGGGAGGCGACCGCCCCAGTCAAACTGCCCACCTGACACTGTCTCCCACCCCGATAAGGGGTGCGGGTTAGAATTTCAATACCGCCAGGGTGGTATCCCACCGACGCCTCCACCGAAGCTGGCGCTCCGGCTTCCCTGGCTCCCACCTATCCTGTACAAGCGATACCAAAATTCCATATCAGGCTGCAGTAAAGCTCCACGGGGTCTTTCCGTCCTGTCGCGGGTAACCTGCATCTTCACAGGTAGTATAATTTCACCGGGTCTCTCGTTGAGACAGTGCCCAAGTCGTTACACCTTTCGTGCGGGTCGGAACTTACCCGACAAGGAATTTCGCTACCTTAGGACCGTTATAGTTACGGCCGCCGTTTACTGGGGCTTCGGTTCGCACCTTCGCTTGCGCTAAGCGCTCCCCTTAACCTTCCAGCACCGGGCAGGTGTCAGCCCCTATACTTCGCCTTTCGGCTTCGCAGAGACCTGTGTTTTTGATAAACAGTCGCTTGGGCCTTTTCACTGCGGCTCTTCGGGGCTCATCACCCCAAAGAGCACCCCTTCTCCCGAAGTTACGGGGTCATTTTGCCGAGTTCCTTAACGAGAGTTCTCCCGCGCGCCTTAGGATTCTCTCCTCGCCTACCTGTGTCGGTTTGCGGTACGGGCACCTCTTCCCTCGCTAGAGGCTTTTCTTGGCAGTGTGGAATCAGGGACTTCCGGATCAAATCCGTCGCCATCACAGCTCAGCCTTTACGGCCAGCGGATTTGCCTACTGGCCAGCCTTACTGCTTGGACAGGCTCTTCCAGCCGCCTGCTCACCCTATCCTCCTGCGTCCCCCCATCGCTCAAACGGGAAGGAGGTGGTACAGGAATCTCAACCTGTTGTCCATCACCTACGCCTTTCGGCCTCGGCTTAGGTCCCGACTAACCCTGAGCGGACGAACCTTCCTCAGGAACCCTTAGGCTTTCGGCGCAGAGGATTCTCACCTCTGTTTTCGCTACTCATACCGGCATTCTCACTTCTAAGCGCTCCACCAGTCCTTCCGGTCTGGCTTCGATGCCCTTAGAACGCTCCCCTACCGATGACCAACGGTCATCCCGCAGCTTCGGCGGCACGTTTAGCCCCGGTACATTTTCGGCGCAGAGTCACTCGACCAGTGAGCTATTACGCACTCTTTAAATGGTGGCTGCTTCTAAGCCAACATCCTGGTTGTCTTCGCAACTCCACATCCTTTTCCACTGAACGTGCACTTGGGGGCCTTAGCTGGCGATCTGGGCTGTTTCCCTCTTGACCACGGATCTTATCACTCGTAGTCTGACTCCCAAGGATAAGTCATTGGCATTCGGAGTTTGACTGGGTTCGGTAACCCGATGAGGGCCCCTAGCCCAATCAGTGCTCTACCTCCAAGACTCTCACCTTGAGGCTAGCCCTAAAGCTATTTCGGGGAGAACCAGCTATCTCCAAGTTCGATTGGCATTTCACCCCTACCCACACCTCATCCCCGCACTTTTCAACGTACGTGGGTTCGGGCCTCCAGCCGGTGTTACCCGGCCTTCACCCTGGACATGGGTAGATCACCTGGTTTCGGGTCGACGACGACGTACTCAAACGCCCTATTCAGACTCGCTTTCGCTGCGGCTCCACCTCTTCGGCTTAACCTCGCACGCCATCGTCACTCGCCGGTTCATTCTACAAAAGGCACGCCATCACCCATAAACGGGCTCTGACTACTTGTAGGCACACGGTTTCAGGTTCTCTTTCACTCCCCTTCCGGGGTGCTTTTCACCTTTCCCTCACGGTACTGGTTCACTATCGGTCACTAGGGAGTATTTAGCCTTGGGAGATGGTCCTCCCTGCTTCCGACGGGATTTCCCGTGTCCCGCCGTACTCAGGAGCCGCTCGGGAGGGAACGAAGTTTCGACTACAGGGCTGTCACCTTCTCTGGCCGGCCGTTCCAGACCGGTTCGTCTACCCCGTTCCTTTCTCACTCCCATCTGAGCGGTCCTACAACCCCAAGAGGCACGCCTCTTGGTTTGGGCTGTTCCCATTTCGCTCGCCGCTACTCAGGGAATCGCATTTGCTTTCTTCTCCTCCGGGTACTAAGATGTTTCAGTTCCCCGGGTGTGCCCTCCATGCCCTATGGATTCAGGCATGGATCCTGCCCCATTACGGGCAGGGGGTTTCCCCATTCGGACATCTCCGGATCAACGCTTGCTTACAGCTCCCCGAAGCGTTTCGGCGTTTGCCCCGTCCTTCATCGGCTCCTAGTGCCAAGGCATCCACCGTGCGCCCTTTCTAGCTTAACCTACAGCGCGTTTCGGCTTCTTCCTTATTGTCTAGCTGCGGCGCCTAGCTCTCTTCCGCCAAATAACCTTCCCCCCCTTGGGGTGCAAGCACCCCTGCGGGTGAAGAACATTTGGCTTCGAGAGCTGACCGCGGCACCTCAGCTTTTCCGGTTATCTAGTTTTCAAGGAACGATTTGAAGGAATTCTCATTCCTTCAAAACTGAACGAAACGAAAGCGCAATTTGTTAATGATTGGCCATTAACGGCCTCCGCTTTTCGTGATGTCTAGCTCCAGCGCCTGGCTCTCTTCTGCCAAATAACCTTCCCCCTCGGGGTGCAAGCACCCCTACGGGTGAAGAACATTTGGCTTCGAGAGCCGACCGCGGCGCTTCCGCTTTTCGTCCTTAGAAAGGAGGTGATCCAGCCGCACCTTCCGGTACGGCTACCTTGTTACGACTTCACCCCAATCACTTGCCCCACCTTCGGCGGCTGGCTCCCGTAAGGGTTACCTCACCGACTTCGGGTGTTGCAAGCTCTCGTGGTGTGACGGGCGGTGTGTACAAGGCCCGGGAACGTATTCACCGCGGCATGCTGATCCGCGATTACTAGCGATTCCGGCTTCATGCAGGCGAGTTGCAGCCTGCAATCCGAACTGAGAGCGGCTTTTTGGGATTCGCTCCCCCTCGCGGGTTCGCAGCCCTTTGTACCGCCCATTGTAGCACGTGTGTAGCCCAGGTCATAAGGGGCATGATGATTTGACGTCATCCCCACCTTCCTCCGACTTTTAGCCGGCAGTCCCTCTAGAGTGCCCAACTGAATGCTGGCAACTAGAGGCAAGGGTTGCGCTCGTTGCGGGACTTAACCCAACATCTCACGACACGAGCTGACGACAACCATGCACCACCTGTCACCCTGTCCCCCCGAAGGGGAAAACGCCCAATCTCTTGGGTTGTCAGGGGATGTCAAGACCTGGTAAGGTTCTTCGCGTTGCTTCGAATTAAACCACATGCTCCACCGCTTGTGCGGGCCCCCGTCAATTCCTTTGAGTTTCAGCCTTGCGGCCGTACTCCCCAGGCGGAGTGCTTATCGCGTTAGCTACAGCACTAAAGGGTGTGACCCCTCTAACACTTAGCACTCATCGTTTACGGCGTGGACTACCAGGGTATCTAATCCTGTTTGCTCCCCACGCTTTCGCGCCTCAGCGTCAGTTACAGGCCAGAGAGCCGCCTTCGCCACTGGTGTTCCTCCACATCTCTACGCATTTCACCGCTACACGTGGAATTCCGCTCTCCTCTCCTGCACTCAAGTCCCCCAGTTTCCAATGACCCTCCACGGTTGAGCCGTGGGCTTTCACATCAGACTTAAAGGACCGCCTGCGCGCGCTTTACGCCCAATAATTCCGGACAACGCTCGCCCCCTACGTATTACCGCGGCTGCTGGCACGTAGTTAGCCGGGGCTTTCTCGTGAGGTACCGTCACCGCACCGCCTTATTCAAACGGCGCTCCTTCGTCCCTCACAACAGAGCTTTACGACCCGAAGGCCTTCTTCGCTCACGCGGCGTCGCTCCGTCAGACTTTCGTCCATTGCGGAAGATTCCCTACTGCTGCCTCCCGTAGGAGTCTGGGCCGTGTCTCAGTCCCAGTGTGGCCGGTCACCCTCTCAGGCCGGCTACGCATCGTCGCCTTGGTGAGCCGTTACCTCACCAACTAGCTAATGCGCCGCGGGCCCATCCGCAAGTGGCAGCCGAAGCCGCCTTTCAACCAAAGACCATGCGGTCTTTGGTGTTATCCGGTATTAGCTCCGGTTTCCCGGAGTTATCCCGGTCTTGCGGGCAGGTTGCCCACGTGTTACTCACCCGTCCGCCGCTGACCGAACAAGAGCAAGCTCTCGTTCGGTCCGCTCGACTTGCATGTATTAGGCACGCCGCCAGCGTTCGTCCTGAGCCAGGATCAAACTCTCCAAAAGAAAGTTGATTGGCTTGCGCTTCGTTTCGTTCAGTTTTCAAGGAACGAGATTATACCGTTTCTCATTTCAACTTTTTCATGGAGCGGGTGATGGGAATCGAACCCACGACATCAGCTTGGAAGGCTGAGGTTTTACCACTAAACTACACCCGCATATGATTTTTCGAATCGGGAAGACAGGATTTGAACCTGCGACCCCATGGTCCCAAACCATGTGCTCTACCAAGCTGAGCTACTTCCCGATCATGGCGCGCTCGAGAGGATTCGAACCCCTAACCTTCTGATCCGTAGTCAGATGCTCTATCCAATTGAGCTACGAGCGCATCTTTTGAGAGCGACAAACTTTATTTTAACAACTCAGTTCATCGTTGTCAACAGTTTTTTATTTTAATAAAATGCGGTCGAGAGGACTTGAACCTCCACGGGGTTGCCCCCACTAGGCCCTCAACCTAGCGCGTCTGCCATTCCGCCACGACCGCGTGTTTATCAGTGCGGGTGGAGGGACTTGAACCCCCACGCCGTGAGGCGCCAGATCCTAAGTCTGGTGCGTCTGCCAATTCCGCCACACCCGCAAATATGGTGAGCCATGGAGGACTCGAACCTCCGACCCTCTGATTAAAAGTCAGATGCTCTACCTACTGAGCTAATGGCTCATAACTGAGGTAACACGCTAAGTATCAATTCGCTCTACCTGTCTCTTCCTCTACAAGCATATTCAAGGAAGCTATATGCGTCGAGACAACTCGAAGCAAATTCGAGGATGCAATCTTCGTTACTGAGCTAATGGCTCATAACACTTTTTTATGAAATAAGAATGGCTGGGCCAGCTGGATTCGAACCAGCGCATCACGGAGTCAAAGTCCGTTGCCTTACCGCTTGGCTATGGCCCAGCGATTGGTGTAATGGCGGTCCCGACGGGACTCGAACCCGCGATCTCCTGCGTGACAGGCAGGCATGTTAACCACTACACTACGGGACCGTGAATTCGCGGGGGACCCCCGCGTTATAAGTGACCCGTACGGGATTCGAACCCGTGTTACCGCCGTGAAAGGGCGGTGTCTTAACCACTTGACCAACGGGCCACGTGTATATTAAAAGTGGCGGAGAAGGCGGGATTTGAACCCGCGCGCCGTAAAGACACGACCTAACGGTTTAGCAAACCGTCCCCTTCAGCCACTTGGGTACTTCTCCATAAAGTGGCTCCGCAAGTAGGATTCGAACCTACGACCTACCGGTTAACAGCCGGTTGCTCTACCGCTGAGCTATTGCGGAACAATCAAGAAGCATCCTTCAAATAATCTCCTGTACCTTCATTTACCCTTTAACCCAAGGAAATCTAACACATCAGGACTGCTCGTGACAACTCCGTCGATACTGACGTTTGTCACAACTGACATTGTTTATTATATTGAGCAACTTGTTGTTTGTCAATATGTTTTTTTGTTTGTTGTTATTTGTTTCGCCGTTTGGCGACGGCTTTTATAATTTAGCATATGATAATCTTGATTGTCAACCTCTTTTTTGTAAAATGTTTTGCTTTGTTTCATCTTCAGCCAACTTGAGCCGACCGTGGCAACGGCCGCAGACGTAACGGTCGGTGTTGATTCGTCTTTTACGGTTATATACTAATCCGCACGATGTGCAGATGTATGTATGGATCGCTTTAGTTGCTTTTGTTTCTTGTTTGAGCGGGCGGCAATAGCGAGGCGCCCCTACTTTTTTCAACAGCTCACGAAAGTCACGGTCGCGATGACGGTAGCCTTTCCCTTCAAGATGCAAATGGTAATGGCATAGTTCATGTTTGATAATGGCGATGAGTTCTTCTTCACCGAACATGTCGTAATATTTTTTGTTCAGTTCAATGTTGTGGGTTTGCAGCACGTAGCGCCCACCGACAGTGCGAAGTCTTGGGTTGAAAGAGGCAGTGTGGCGAAACGGTTTGCCAAATATGCTTATGGAAATTTGTTCAACGAGTGCTTGCAACCGTTTTTGATCCATAGCGGGCGTCCCCCTTATGTTTTTGGCACAGGACAATGTGCAACTACATACATTATATACTACCTTTCCGTTGTCAGGGAGGTGACTGCCTTGCCTACGTGGCTGAAAAATCAAATGAGACGAGCCTATTATGAGAAAAACCGCGATCAAATCAAGCTGTTAAACCAATGTTGGTTTTTTTATCGAAAAAAGCACTGCTCGTAAGGCAGTGCTTTTTCCTTCACTCTTCGGGGGAAACCATTGATAACGAAATTCTTCCTTTCGCCACGTCGACGTGCTCGACCCATACTTTGACGACATCACCGACGGAAACAATATCGAGCGGATGACGCACGTATTGTTTGCTTAGTTTCGAAATGTGCACAAGCCCATCCTGTTTGACACCGATGTCAACAAAAGCGCCGAAATCGACGACATTGCGTACCGTGCCTTCAAGCTCCATGCCTGGTTTTAAGTCTTCCATTTTCAAGACATCTTTACGAAGCAAAGGTTTGGGCAGCTCGTCGCGCGGATCGCGCTCCGGACGGCATAAAGCATCGATGATGTCGCGCAATGTGAGCTCACCAATGCCGAGCTCAGCTGCCGTTGCTTCGATATCGAGGGCTTGCAGCGCTTGGCGCAGTTCATCGCTGCCAATGGCGTCGGTTGTAAATCCTAATGTCTGCAATAGACGCTTCACTTCCGCGTATCGCTCAGGGTGAATCGGCGTTCGGTCAAGCGGCTCTTCCCCGTCAAGAATGCGCAAAAATCCGATACATTGCTCGTACGTTTTTGCCCCAAGGCGCGGGATCGTTTTCAGCTCGTCGCGGCTGCGGAATTTTCCTTGCTCTTCACGGCGCTTGACGATGTTTTCCGATACCGTTTTCGTCAACCCTGACACGTACTGCAATAAAGAGACAGAGGCAGTGTTCACGTTGACACCAACTTGGTTAACGACCGTCTCGACGACAAAACGGAGCGATTCAGCCAGTTTCTTTTGCGATACATCGTGTTGGTACTGACCGACACCCACCGATTTCGGATCGATTTTGACGAGCTCAGCGAGCGGGTCTTGAACACGACGGGCGATGGAAACAGCGCTCCGCTCTTCGACTTGCAAATCCGGAAACTCGGCGCGCGCCAGGTCGGATGCTGAGTAGACACTCGCTCCAGCTTCATTAACAATGACATAAAAAATGTCGCGTTCCACTTGCTTTAACGTATCGGCGACAAACTGCTCCGTTTCCCTTGATGCCGTTCCGTTGCCGATGGCGATCATGTCGACGTGATAGTCATCGAGCAAGCGTAGAAGCTTTGCTCGTGCTTCTTCTTTCCGTTCTTGGGGCGGGTGCGGGTAAATGACGTCAATGCGGAGCAGCTTCCCCGTTTCATCCACAACAGCGAGTTTGCATCCGGTTCGATAAGCTGGGTCGATGCCGAGTACCGTTTTTCCTTTTAGCGGTGGCTGAAGAAGCAGTTTGCGCAAGTTTTCAGCAAAAATATGAATCGCTCGTTCTTCTGCTTTTTCCGTCAACTCGTTGCGAATCTCGCGTTCAATGGCAGGCTCCATCAACCGCTTGTACCCGTCTTCAACCGCTTCGGCCACAAGCGTGGCGGCAGGGGATAATTCATTCGTGACTGTTTTTCGCTGCAAATAGCGAACGATGTCTTCCACTGGCGCCTTGACGGAAACACGTAGCACCTCTTCCTTTTCACCGCGGTTTAAGGCCAAGACGCGATGAGGAACGATTTTGGCGATCGGTTCTTCATAGTCATAATACATTTCGTACACATTCTTTTCGTCTTTTTCTGGTGCTTTGGCGGTCGAAGCGATCGTTCCTTTTCGCCACGTTTGTTCGCGCACCCATTGGCGAAGGGTGGCATCGTCGGCCACTCGTTCGGCGATGATGTCTTTCGCCCCTTGCAACGCCTCGTCAACAGTGGCCACTCCTTTTTCGTCATCGATGAATGCCTTAGCCTGTTCATTAGGGGATGGGGCGGTGGGACAAGAAAGGAGCCAATCCGCAAGCGGCTCAAGCCCTTTTTCTTTCGCGATCGTCGCTTTTGTACGCCGTTTTTGCCGATATGGGCGGTAGAGATCTTCGACTTGCTGCAGTTTCGTAGCGCTTATAATCGCGTTTTTCAATTCTTCGGTCAATTTTCCTTGTTCCTCAACCAGCCGAATAACTTCTTCTTTCCGTCGCTCTAAATGTTGCAAATATTCCCATCGTTCGAGCACATCACGGATTTGCACTTCATCGAGCGCCCCCGTCATTTCTTTCCGGTAGCGAGCAATAAACGGGATCGTGTTGCCTTCTTGATGAAGCGAGATGACGTTTTCAACTTGTTTCACTGTCAACTGTTGCTCGGTGGCAATGATTGAAATGAGCCGCTGTTCGTTCGTCAATCGTTTCCCTCCCTTAATATATGCTTGAACGCTCTCCTACCTACGGTCATACTGAGAATGGGCGCTTTTCGGTTCGAGATGACAAAAAAAAGAGCTACTTGTCCGCAGCTGCTTTGTGATCCATATACGTGAACTACTTCGACTTCGCTTTGCTTAAAGTGAGCTCCTCAGTTCCACGACGAAAGCAACGCTTCGTCTCTCTGAGCATCACTTCGAATCGTCCCAACCCTCGGCATCCGACGATGGAGAGCTCTTTCGCACCTTGAATATTTTACGCATAAAATGTTTGGCTTCGTTTCGCATTGGATGTTCTCCAGACAATCCTATATATCCCGTCCGCAAAGAACAGCACACACATCTCTACTACTATGCGTTTGGCCTAACATCAACCGACATTCCTCTCCCGCTAATCGCTGGGCTCCACCTTTTGTGCGCTTGAAGCTAGGAGTCTCCTTTACGGAACGAAATAAAAATGAAAGGACAGACCGTTGTGAGAGCCGATCTGCCCGTCTTTGCCATTGATGCAAAAATGCCATAATAAAGTCCAGCGTCGCACGTTCAACACCGCTTCGCCTATCCGCCCGTTCGCTCTTGGCAAACAAAACATCGCTCTCTCCCGCTTTTTGACTCGCTAAGGCAGGGGGCTTTCTTCGCACCGCATCAAAAGTCGATCAATCCTAAGCTGATTTGCAGCGCCTCATCAACTTTATCCATCATTTCATCGTCCAAGTGGGTAATTTTATCGGTCAACCGTTGCTTATCAATCGTACGAATTTGCTCAAGCAAAATGACGGAATCGCGCTCAAACCCGTAGCGTTTTGCATCGATTTCAACATGCGTCGGCAGTTTCGCCTTCTGGATTTGCGCCGTAATCGCCGCCACAATCACCGTCGGACTAAAGCGATTACCGATATCGTTTTGGATCACCAACACGGGGCGTACGCCGCCCTGCTCTGAGCCAACGACCGGGGAAAGGTCCGCAAAATAAACGTCGCCACGTTTAACAATCAAAGCATTACCCCCCGCTAACTAAGCGTTCAACGGTGTGGTCGGCCTCATATTCGGCATGAAACGCTTCAGAAGCAATAGATAAATTGATTTTGGCCATTTCCATGTAGCCTCGTCTCATCGCCTCGCGAATTTGCCGTTTTTTCCGTTCACGAATATACATTTTCGTCGCTTGATAAATGAGTTCATTTCGATTGCCGTTCTCCTGTTTGACAAGCCCGTCCAGTTCCGTCAGCAGCGACTGCGGCAAACGAACGACGATTTCCGTTGTTGCGCCAGATTCCGACACGAATCATACACCTCCACGAACTGCAACCATTCATTGCTTCCATTTCATGATACCATTAAACAACGGCGCTGCAAAGTCATTTCTCCCTTTTCTATCCTTTGCCTTCTGAAGCAAAGTATGCATCGCTTCACCCGTGGCAAACAGCATTTCTCACTTCCATTATACGCTTATTTCGGAAAAAAATACGGGGCACCCGATAACTGATTGTACAAGGCACTTCGTAATTAATCGTTTCCAAATAGCGGGCGACATCATCAACAGAAATGAACTCATCTCCTTGGCGACCGATCAATGTTACCTTCGTACCGACTGGCAACGGTTCAGGCAGGCGAATCATGCATTGATCCATGCAAATCCGGCCGACAATTGGCGCCTTTTGCCTGTTCACGAGCACATGAAAATGTTGCAGGCGACGGAGCCATCCGTCCGCATAGCCGATCGGGAGCGTACCGATCCACTCTTCCTCTTGTGCGGTATACGTCGCTCCGTAACTCACCTTTTCACCCGGTTGCAATCTTTTCACATGCACGAGGCGGCTATGAAGCGAAAACGCCTCCTTTAGTTCGTATGGAAGCAACGGCTTGATGCTTGGCGATGGAGCGAGTCCGTACATGGAAATGCCGAAGCGGGCCATATTGAACGCTCGCTCGGGAAAGCGGAGTACCGTCGCACTGTTGGCACAATGAACGATCGGCGGCCGTGATGGCAGCCATTCGAGCATATGCAAAAAGCGGCGATATTGATAAGAAAGATAGTCTGTATTCACTTCATCAGCCGTCGCAAAATGCGTATATACCCCTTCAAGGATAAAGGATGGGTGGCGGTCAATCAGCGTCGTAATACGCTTCGTCTCCTCCTCGTCTTTTACCCCGAGCCGTCCCATTCCAGTATCCATTTTTAAATGCAGATGAACGGGAGTCGAGCCGTTATAAATCGATGCCGCCTCCTCTAACCAATCGGCGCGAAACACGGTTAAAGTAATGCGATGTCGAGCGGCTAGCTCCACATCGGCCGGGCGGGACGCCCCAAGCACTAAAATGGGCGCATTGATGCCTTTTTGTCTTAAAGCGAGCGCCTCGTCCAAAATGGCGACGGCTAAGTAGGAAGCACCGGCTTCTAGCGCCGTTGTCGCCACTTGGGCGTCACCATGCCCGTAGGCATTCGCTTTTACAACGGCCATAACCTGTGTTCCATCCGGTAAAAAGCGTCGCAAATTCGCGACGTTGTCGTAAATAGCATCCAAGTCGATTTCTGCCCACGTATCGCGGTGAAAGTTGTCCATCCTCTCTCGCTGCCTTTCTAATCACGTAAGTTTTGAAAGCGTTTAAATTTGTTTTCATTCTTTCTTAGTTTACCACGTCTGTAGTGAAGACGGAATAGGTTAGACATCAGAAAAGTGACTGAACGCAGTGGAAAAGTGGGCATGCCGCTTTGTTCTCTCTGCATGAGGCAGCCTATGCTTGCTGTTAACCCTTATTGGCAGATGACAGCTCTGATTTCCATTCCCCACAACAAAAAACAAGGCGGCTCTCCGCTTTCAAAGCGGAAAGGCACGCCTTGTTCACACATTTCATGGTTATTTCGCAGCTTTTTCTTGAACCGAGCTGGCGACCATCACCATTTCTTCTGGCGTTAGATCATCGGAGGCAAGCGTAAACTCCACTCCGTTGTACGACCATGTTAACGTTTGACCAGTGAGGGCACCGACCGTAAATCCTAAATCGACCGGATCCCCGTTGACAGGCACTGGCATGCTCGTTGCCGGGAGCACTTCCGCTTTTTCTTGAACGAGCGTAAACGATTTTTTGCCGCCAAATGTCATAATGACCCGTGTGCCGTCTGCGCTTTTTACTTCTTTTTCCTCAAGCGCTTGAACGCCTTCTGGGAGCTGGCTCGGATACATGACTTCCATCACTTGTTCTTTCCCTTCCGCCATCGCTGGTACCTCGAGGCGCGCTCCGGTCATGTTTTTCGACGTATCGAATGCATCATCATCGAATTTTTTGTTAAATTCAACGTTGGAAAATTCCACTGTCAACAGTGCTTTGCGGTCTGTATCCATCACTTTGACCGATACGGGGGCTAAATCTTTTTTGCGCAGCGTAATTTCTTGGATCGGAACAATTTCGCTATTTGGATAGTTCGTTTTTGTCTCAAATACATAGTGCTTTTTCGTCGCCTTAAACTTCGCCTTGGAGTCACTCGAAATATCTTTGACGAGCGATTCATACAAATACGCTTGGCTGCTGTTTTTCGGCCAGTCGCTGACAAACTTGAAGCTTTTGTTGAGGGCAGGCGTAAAGACGAATACTCCCTCATCGTTACGCAAAATCATTTGGCTTTGCCCTTTGTCGGCGTTTTTCAAGCTGACGCGGTAGTACGACGGCTGCTTATGCCACACTTCGACATGATATACTTGTGGCTTCTCCCCGGTGCGGAACGTCATTTTTGCCTCGGCTTGGTAGCCTGTCATCTCGTCCATCTTTTCATTGAGCGCTCGAAGCACTTCCTCCTGTGATTTCGACCCGCACCCAGCTAAAGCAAACAAAAAGATGATGCCGACCAATGCCCAAAGCACCTTTCTACCCATCGCTTCAACCCCTTTGCCTCATATATCGATTTCTGTCTATGCACTACAATATATGAGACAACTGTCTAGAATATGCAGACTAGCCGTGGCAAGCATCTGATGGCTTGGCCGGCCCGAAGCGCTCAATGATGACTTGGGCGATCGCATAGTCACGGCTATGGGAAATGGATAGATGAATAACTTCTCCGTCGCGACGGGCAGCAATGCTCGGTTTTCCATACTCATCGGAAACAATCTCAATGTCCTGAAACGATACGTGTCGCCCGATCCCCGTCCCAAGCGCTTTGGCGTACGCTTCCTTCGCCGCAAACCGTCCAGCGAGAAATTCCACTTGTCTAGCAGGCGCTAGCTGATCAAACTGCTCCCTCTCTCGCGGCGTTAAAATCCGGTCAAGGAATTTGCGGTTGCGCTCAAGGAGTGATTGAATCCGCTCCAGCTCTACAATATCAATGCCGATACCAACGATCATCACTTTCTCCACCTATCCGTGCTATGTGATCCGACAAATTTTTTACACTCTTTGTGCATAAGATGGCTTATAAAAAACGGACATGACCTTCCCCACTCGCGGGGGATATACGATTTTTGATAAAGAAGGGAGACAAAGCTATGTTTCACGATGCCGGGAATGTCCGCTCACTCGTCCGTCTCTATCCGGTTGTATCGATCGTGTTGTCCGCCCATATCGTTTTATGGATTTTGTTCGTTCTTCCCCTTACAGCGCTAGAACCTGTTTGGCAATACATCATCGGGACGAATGGCGCCATTCGAAACGGGGAATATTGGCGGCTGATTAGCCCGCTCGTTCTGCACTACGATTTCAACCATATGGCGGCCAACAGCCTTTCTCTATGGCTGTTCGGCCCGTGGCTGGAACGTGCGCTTGGAAAAGGGAAGTTTTTACTTCTTTATATCGGGGGCGGCGTCGGCGCCAATATCGCCACCGTATTGCTTCTTCCGCCGATGTACAGCCATGTCGGGGCGTCAGGCGCCATTTTCGCTTTGTTTGGCATGTACAGCTATCTCGCCTTGTTTCGCCGCGATTTAATCGCCCCAAAGCACACCCAACTGTTATTAGTCATTGTCGTGATTCATTTGTTGCTTAGTTTGATGGAACCAGATGGAAATCTCATGGCTCATCTATTTGGCTTCGCCACCGGCGGCTTGTTGGCTCCTTTTTTAGCCATCCGTCCCCAGTTACCGATGTTTCATGTGATCCGGTCATGAAAAAACGGCGCTTAATGCGCCGTAATCCGCCGTTTTTTCGTCCGACCACGCGCCGAACTGTCCGGGCGGCTGCCCCGCTTTTTCTCCCGTTTGACTGCTAGAGGCGGTTCTTCCGTCAACTTCACCGGTGTCGTGTCTGGCTCGCGCGTCAACATTTTCAGGCAGGCGGCGACGATCGTCACTGAGTCATGCTCTTCAAGCAACTCCTCGGCCGCTCGCTTGTAAAATGATAAGTTTTCCGCTTCCGCAACATTGAGGAGCTTTTCAATGGCGATGCGCTGCTGGCCTTCAAGCGCCTCATTGAGTGTCGGCGGCTTCATCCGCTCCATCTTCCGCTTCGTCGTCCGCTCAATATGATGAAGCTGGCCAATTTCCCGCGGTGTCACAAACGTCATCGCCACCCCTGTCTTACCGGCGCGCCCCGTGCGGCCGATTCGATGGACGTAGCTTTCTGGGTCTTGCGGAATGTCAAAATTATATACGTGCGTCACACCGGAAATATCTAATCCGCGCGCTGCGACGTCGGTGGCGACTAAAATTTCGATCGATCCTTCTTTAAACTTGCGCAACACCGACAGCCGCTTCGCCTGGCTCAAATCGCCATGGATGCCTTCCGCTGCATAGCCACGCAAGTTGAGCGCTTCAGCGAGCTCGTCGACACGCCGCTTCGTGCGGCCAAACACAATCGCCAGCTCCGGCGCCTGGATATCAAGAAGCCGTGTCAAAATGTCAAATTTCTTTTTCTCGTGCACTTCCAAATAATATTGCTGAATATTCGGCACGGTCATTTCCTTCGCCTTCACTTTGACGAGTTCCGGATCATTCATAAACCGCTCGGCAATGCGGCGGATCGGATCCGGCATCGTCGCAGAGAACAACAGCGTCTGCCGCTCAGTCGGCACATGACGTAAAATCGCCTCAATATCTTCAATAAAGCCCATATTCAACATTTCATCGGCCTCATCGAGAACGACCGTACGCACATGTTCGAGGCGGAGTGTCCCGCGGTTAATATGGTCGATGATGCGGCCTGGTGTGCCGACGATGACGTGCGGATGTTTTTTCAAGGCGCGAATTTGCCGCTCAATATCTTGACCGCCGTAAATCGGTAAAACACGCACCCACTTGACCGCACCGATTTTATACAGTTCTTCCGACACTTGAATGGCGAGCTCACGTGTCGGTGCGACGACGAGCGCCTGAATGGCACCGTTTTTCACATCCACTTTTTCTACGATCGGGATGCCAAATGCAGCGGTTTTCCCCGTTCCGGTCTGCGCTTGGCCGATCACATCTTTATTTTGTAGGCTGAGCGGGATCGTTTTTGCTTGAATTGGGGTCGTTTCTTCAAACCCCATCCGCTCGATAGCTTTCATTACCTCTTTACTTAATCCTAATTCTTGAAATGTCGTCAATGTTATCCAAACTCCTTATAAAAAATCGTCCCTTTATTCGTGAGAAAGGTTTGACAGTTATCATACCATGTTATACCGTCATTTGCAATGATAGGAGGCGCACAAAAATTTCTCCGTCTCAGCAAACAACACATGCCGGTTAGCGCTATGACAAACATGGTGATACGAATCCGGCAAAAGGAGCAGCGTTTTTTCTGCGGAACCGATTTTTTCATATAAATAATAAGCACTTTTGAGCGGCACGATCCCATCTTTCTCCCCTTGTACGATCAGTACGGGAGCTTGAACGCAAGGAAGGAGAGGGCGCACATGACGAACAAGCTTGCGAAATTCCCTAACAGCCGAAAATGGGGTCGCCATCATTTTGTTTCGATAGCGGAGAAACAGCGGATGCTCCTGCGCTCCGCGCCAACCGTTGGCAAACATCTCACGGATGTCACGCCACAACTGACGCGGGTTGACGTAATAAAACGCTGCGCTTAACAGCACGAGCCTAGCGACCGGATATTTTTCCGCTAAATAGACGGCGATCACCCCACCCATTGAAAAACCGATAACATACACCGTATTGCAACGCTGAGCCAGTGCCTGAAACGCTTGCTCAGACGCTGTAATCCATTGGTTATATGTAACCCCTTTGAGCTGCAACTTGTCCCCGTGTCCCGGCAATGTCGGCGTTTCTACGATCCAACTGGTCCGCTCGCGCAAATAATTAGCTAGCGGTGCCACCTCTTCCGGACTCCCGGTAAATCCGTGAATGCATAAACAGCCGATCATGATCCCACCCCCCGGCCTGATCGAAAAGCGGCGCCCATAGCGCCGCTTTTCGTTTTTCTCGCTTTTGCTAATTTTCCCCCCAATAACCGAGTAACTCTTCCAACCTCATACCACGCGAGGCCTTCAATAAAACGATATCGTCTGGGGTTGCGACGGAAAGCACCGCCTCGGCCAATGCCGCTTTATCGTCAAACGCCTTCACTTGGCCTTGATCAAAAAACGGCGTGGCGGCCGTAGCGATATGACGCGCCAGTGGTCCGTAAGTAAACACGTAATCTACCATCTCTGGCCGCAGCATCTCCCCAATCGCTTGGTGGAACTCGACCTCTTTGTCACCAAGCTCCAACATATCGCCCAATACAGCGATTTTCTTCCGATAGCCGTCCAATTCCGTGAGCAGCATTAAAGCAGCGCGCATCGATGTCGGGCTGGCGTTGTAGGCATCATTAATCACTGTAAAGCCGCGCTTCGTTTTAACGACTTCCGTACGCATGCGCGTCACTTGCAAGCGGGAGAGAGCGGCAGCAATGTTCTCCCAGCTGACGCCGAAAAAGCGGGCGACAGCGATGGCGGCCAGCGCGTTATATACATGGTGTTTCCCTAAAACTGGAATAAATAGCGTCTGGCGAGGGAGCTCGTTGATGACAAACGACGTGCCCGCTGCTTCAATGCGCACAGTTGTCGGATAATAATCGTTGTCCTCACCTTCCCCAAACATCACAACGTGCTGAGGAAGCGGCAAGCTTGGCACGAGCTCAGCCAAAAGTGGCTCATCGCCGTGATAGACGAACAAACCGTCGCCTTGCAATCCAGATAAAATTTCTAGCTTTGCCTTGGCGATGCCTTCCCGTGACCCGAGCTCTTGCAAATGTGCTTCACCGATGTTGGTGATGACGGCAGCATTCGGCCGTGCGATCGTCGTGAGCTGCTCAATTTCACCAAACCCACTCATCCCCATTTCCACAACGGCGATGTCTGTCCCCTCCTCGAGCGCAAGGAGCGTGAGCGGAACGCCGATATGGTTGTTTAAGTTTCCTTCTGTTTTTTGCACGCGATATTGGGATGAAAGAAGCGCAGCGATCATATCTTTCGTCGTCGTTTTGCCATTGCTGCCAGTCACACCAACAACCTTCAGCCCGAGCTGTTCACGGTAGCGGGCGGCGAGACGCTGCAGTGCCGAAAGCGTATCATCGACGACAATCGCCGGAACACTTTCTGGCGGTGTCCCTTCCGCTTCGGCCCACAGCACAGCTGCTGCTCCTTTTTGCGCCGCTTCCTCCACGAAAGCGTGACCGTTAAACGTCTCGCCAAGCAGCGGAACGTACAAGTTGCCAGCTTGGATCGTCCTCGTGTCAGTTGATACGCCGCTGACAGCAATATTCCCCCACTCCGGATTCGCGTACCGGCCGCCGGTCATCTCAGCAATTTGCTGCACCGTCCGTTTCATCATCCGCTCTCACCCTCTTTTACTTTTCAAATGTGTACGTAATCATCTGCTTTTCTTGATGTCGTTCCAATGCCAATGCAATAAGGCGTTCGATCAATTCCGAGTACGGCACGCCGCTATGTTGCCAAAGGAGCGGAAACATGCTGTACGGCGTAAACCCCGGCATCGTATTGACTTCGTTAATATAAACAGTACCGTCTTCGGCAAGGAAAAAGTCGACGCGTGCCAGTCCAGACAAGTTGAGCGCTTTAAACGCAGCAATGGCCATCGATTTGATCGTCTCATACTGCTCTTCTGTCACATTGGCAGGAATAATTAATTCCGTTTGCCCGTCTTCATATTTCGCCTCATAGTCGTAAAATTCTTTTTTCGGTACAATTTCTCCAGCAACCGAACAAATCGGCTCGTCATTGCCGATAACACCAATCTCAATTTCCCGACCGACAATAGATTCCTCAATAATAATTTTCCGATCGTATTTAAATGCCTCAGCAAACGCTGTTTTTAAATCGTCACGCTGTTTGCATTTGGAAATACCGACGCTCGATCCAGCGTTGGCCGGTTTGACGAAGCACGGGTAGCCAAGCTCTTGTTCGATTCGGTCATACACTGCTTCTCCACCTTTTTTCCATTCATATTTCGTCACTGACACATACTTCGCTTGGCGCAGCCCAGCTTGGGCAAACAAGTTTTTCATCACCACTTTATCCATGCCAACAGCAGAAGCGAGCACCCCATTGCCAACATATGGGAGGTTGAGCATTTCAAGCAGCCCTTGTACCGTTCCATCTTCGCCGTTTGGTCCATGCAAAAGCGGGAAAATCACATCAATGGTTTCCTCGTCGCTCTCAGTTGCAGAACCCGATGCAGGAACTTGGTTTAAAGACACAGGGATCATCGCGGTCGCTGTCGAAGTGAACTGCAGCTGCTTCACTTCTTCAACCGTTCCAGTCAATCGTTTTCCTTTAATCCATTGTCCTTCTGGTGTAATATAAATCGGAATAACGTCAAATTTATGAGGATCAATGGCGTTCATGACCGCCCTCGCTGTCGACAAAGACACTTGGTGTTCCGGCGATTTACCGCCGTATAACACTCCAACTCTCGTTTTCATTATCGTTCCTCCTCTTTCCTTGGCCATCGTTCCTATTGTAACACGTTTCACGCCCAACGGTCTGATATTTTATATGTACGATGCAGGTTGTTTCGCCACCCGTGACGGAGCAATCCAGTATAAAAAATGCCATCTAACATCCGTTAGATGGCTCGTCTATGGGCGAAAAGCGCGCCAAGCCATGCGCTGCTGCGGCATTGCTGTTACCACTTCCGCGAGCGCTTCTTGCCCCGTTTTTTCCACCCCGGCAAAATAGTCAGACACGCGGCGAAAAAACCGATTTTTTTCTACATCATCGGTCAACAGGCGGATCATTTTCCGTTCGCCGTTGCCCGGCTCAGCCAAGTGATAAATAAGACCGTTGCGCCGCAAATATTGCCAATTGATCCGCTCCTGTCCGGGCAAGCAGTCAATGGTGAAAATTGGGATGCGCTTATGAAGCAGCTCGCTTATGGTCACTCCACCCGGTTTTGTAATGACAGCGTCCGCCTCATCGTACAGCTGATTCATCTCCTCCGGACTGTTGATGTACGGAAGCGGGCGGATGTGAGGAAGCTGCCAGCTAGCAATTTCATGATACAGCTGCTTATTAGCGCCGCATAACACTGAATAACGAAACAATGTCGACGTTCGAGCCGCCCGCAAAAACGCCGTCATATTGCCAAGCCCTTGGTTTCCGCCAGCAACGAGCACATGGGTCGGCTGCCTTCTCCGTCTCACTTCTGGCATTTTCATAAATGTATCATGGACTGGGATGCCAGTCACAACGATCCGCCTTTCGTCAATCCCGTGTTTTACTATCAACTCCCCCTTTGCTTCCTGATGGGGGACGAAATGGTAATCAATAAACCGCTTGCCCCAAATGCTGTTCATAAAAAAATCTGTATAGACATTGACTACTGGGATGGCAAGCACTTTTTTTCGCTTCAGTTGCTGCAAAATGCGCGACGGGAACGAATGGGTGCAAACGATTAAATCCGGACGTTCCTGCTCGAGCATCTTTTTCATTTTGCCTTCGAAATACGGCAGCCATGGCTCAAATGAAACAAACTCGAGCCGCAGAGACTCCTCATACATAAACGTCTTGTACACGCGATGGTATGAAGCAGGATGCGAACGAATCCAACGCAAATAAGCTCTCGACACCATTTTTTCCATCAGCTCATTGCAATAACTTAAAAAATCGATTTTTTTGCTTTCGACCCATGGAAACTGGCGATGCAAAAAATCGATCAACGTATCGGCCACTTTATGGTGTCCCGTATTCATTTGAAACAGCGGCAAAAACAACACTTTCATCATCGATCGCACCTTTAGCTTTCAACAGATTTTTTGCGTCTCCGCTGTCCAATCCATGTCGCCAACAAAAAGAGCAAAAACAATCCCAAACCGGCAAGCGGAAAAGAAATCAGGGGGATATGGATATGTTGGCCAAGCAATAGACCAACCAATGTCAGCGGAACGACCCAGCCAGCTGTCCCCAGCATAGCCAGCAAAAGAAACATCCGAAACGGGAACCGGCTCACCCCTGCCATATACGGACATATTTGCCGCACCCCCGGGACATAGCAACCAAACAAAATGCCCCATTTCCCGTAGCGGCAAAACCAATCGCGGGATCGCTCCCACCGTTCGTCTGTAATTCCGACATACTTGCCATACTTTTGCACAAGCGGCGATCCCCACCGTCTGCCGGCGCCATACGCCGCCACCATGCCGGCCATCGTTCCACCCCAGCACGAGACAAGCGTCGGCCAAAGCAGCAATTGATTTTTCGCAATCACCACACCGACGAAGAAAAGCAAACTTTCCTCCGGTGCCGGGATGCCGACGATGCCGCAAAATAAAAACAAAAGCAGCATTACATATCCATATGACTGAACATAAGGCAACCATGCGCCCGTATCCATAGCTCCCCCATCACATCGACGAGATTTGTTTGTTAGTTTGCGCGTTTCTCAGTTCCGTAATCGTCACCCAACGCATCTTTTTCGCTACTTCGTCTTTGAGCAGCAGCTCAAGAGCAGACAACATTTGTTCCGGCGCACGTTTGCTAGCGCCTAGCGCATCCCCGTTATCATGAAGCACGATGACCGCCCCGCCGCGCACGGCAGCGCGCAAGCGACGGAACAGCTCCATCGCACCGATTTTTTCATTCCAATCACCAAGAATATGCGACCATAACACTGTTGTATACCGTTTTTGCACGACCGGCGTCCAAGCATTAAAATGGCCCCATGGTGGCCGGTAATACATCGGACGTTGACCCGTCGCCTGCTCAATCGCCGCAGCCGCCCGACGCACTCCCCAATCGAGCCACAGCGGCGGAAGCAGCCAGTTGCTGATATGACGGTAATTATGAATACCGACTTCATGCCCTTCTTCCACCATCCGCCGCACGATCTCCGGATGGCGTTCCACTTTTCGACCGACCACAAAAAAGGTCGCTTTCACTCCATATTTCTTTAATAAATCGAGCAGTTTTGGCGTATAATACGGGTCGGGACCGTCATCAAACGTCAAAGCAAGGCAGTCAGGCGCTGTTCCTTCACAAAACAGACGCAACCTTTTTTTGCGAATGACGATTGTCGGCACAACCCCATAACCAATGATTCCAACCATCAAACCTCCAACAAGCCATGCCAACATCGCCTTCACCTCTCAACAGCACTTTATCAATATTTCCTTCCTTTAAAAACTAAGAAACTGGATATCTTCTTTTTAAACAAATTGCTAGATTAATGATGATGATATATAAATTCGATGAAAAATCAAAATTAAAATTATGGTAATTTCATGCGACTCGCGACCTTTTTCGCTTCCTTGGTTTATACGAAAATTACAGTCGTTCAGTTTCCTCCATAAATGATGTTGAATTTGCTATAATACATATCGATATATGGCCTCTAGACCGTAAAAAAGCGGCTTGCCAATGGGTTCACCCCTATTGGCAAACACCGCATTGACCGCATCGTGAAAGGCGGCTTAGCCAGAAAAGATGGTCATTGAACGTTCTCATATTGTAAAGAAGACAGGTGATCTACGTTGCGAAAAAAAATCGTCTTAACCGGCGGCGGTACGGCCGGACATGTGATGGTTAACGTCGCTCTCATCCCGAAACTGAAAGAGCAAGGATGGGACATCGTCTATATCGGCTCCCATGAAGGAATTGAACGGGAGATTATCGGGCGCATCGACGGTGTGCCGTACTATTCGGTTTCGACCGGAAAACTGCGCCGCTATTTCGACTGGAAAAACTTCAAAGATCCGTTTAATGTGCTAAAAGGTGTTTGGCAAGCTTACCGCCTCATCCAAAAAGAAAAACCGGATATCGTGTTTTCAAAAGGCGGGTTCGTCTCCGTTCCCGTCATTCTCGGTGCCTGGTTGAACGGTGTGCCATCGGTCATCCACGAATCGGACTTGACGCCCGGGCTGGCCAATAAAATTGCCATGCCATTTGCGACAAAAATTTGCCTCACCTTTCCGGAAACAAAACAGCACGTCAACACCGATAAAGCCGTTTACGTTGGCGCCGTCGTCCGCGAGGAGCTGAAGCACGGAAGCGCAGAACAAGGACGGAAGTTGTGCCAGTTCGACGGCCAAAAACCGGTCTTGCTCGCCATGGGCGGCAGCTTAGGCTCGAAAAAAATTAACGACGCCTTGCGTGCCAGTTTGCCGGTGCTTCTTTCCGAGTTTGATATCGTTCACATTTGCGGCAAAGGCAACGTCGATACAAGCCTTGTAGGCCAAAAAGGATACAAACAGTTCGAATATGTCAACGAAGAGCTGCCAGACCTATTGGCGTTGTCCGATATCGTCGTCTCCCGCGCTGGTGCGAACGCCATTTTCGAACTACTCGCCTTGCGTAAGCCGATGCTGCTCATTCCGCTCTCAAAAGCAGCGAGCCGCGGCGACCAAATCCTAAACGCACGTTCATTTGAAAAAGCAGGCTACGCCGAGGTGCTGATGGAAGAAGAAGTGACAAACGAATCACTGCCGGCCGCTATTCACCGCCTGTATGAAAACAAGGACCGCTATAAGAAAAACATGGAGAAGTCCGGCAGCAGTGATCCGCTGCAAACGCTTCTTGCTCTCATTCAAAATACCGCCCGCTAGCTAAAAGAGGCGATGCCCAGCACACGTTTAGGGCATCGCCTCGTTGTTTACTCGTTTTTCAACTAAGAAGAAAACTCTCCTTTCTTCTCTTCGTTCCTTTTCCCCATGTACAACGCATTTTCCCACAAATCAAAACCGCCGGGTGGAACCATTCCACCGGGCGGCATGACTTAAAAGTATAAGAAGTAGATGATAAAAGCAAGCGCGATCCGATACACCGCAAACGGCACGAGGCGGATGCGGTTAATCAGATGCAGGAAAAA
Organism: Geobacillus sp. 47C-IIb; assembly: GCF_014679705.1. Classification (NCBI taxonomy): domain Bacteria; kingdom Bacillati; phylum Bacillota; class Bacilli; order Caryophanales; family Anoxybacillaceae; genus Geobacillus; species Geobacillus sp. 47C-IIb. Next base: position 2,166,523 of record NZ_CP061473.1, on the reverse strand, counting down.
GCGGATCGCGAGCAAAGCAAAGACAAAGGCGCTCAAAAAACCAGCGATAAAAAACGGGATATCGGCCACGGTGACGTATTGCCAGTTTTTCAAGAGCGACAGTCCGCTCGCTCCAGCCATAATCGGAACAGCCATAATGAACGTGAAATCAGCCGCAGCGCGATGGCTCATGCCGACAAGCACACCACCAGCGATTGTCGATCCGGAGCGGGAAAATCCCGGCCATAACGATAAACATTGCACTAAGCCGACAAGAAACGCCTGCTTATATGTAATTTGGTCGACCGTCTGCGCCCGTGCTGCTTTTTTCGCGAATCGGTCGGCAACGATCATCAATAGCGCACCAAGCACAAGGCCGATGAGCACCGTCTTCGTTGAAAATAAATGTTCATCAATATAGTCTTCAAACAACACGCCAAGCACCCCAGCTGGGAGAAGGCCGATGATAACATGAAGAAGCGTCAGCCGCGGCTTCCCGCCCGGATGGCGGCCGCGAATACCAAGCAAGTCTAAAAATCGATCTTTGAACACAACCACAGCAGCTAAAATCGAGCCGAGCTGGATAACGACTTTAAACGTATTGGCAGCGTATTTGCCTAAAAACTCGGTTGATTTCAGCCAAAGATCATCGACAATAATCATATGGCCGGTCGAGGAAACAGGAGCAAATTCCGTTAATCCCTCCACCATTCCTAAAATGACGGCCTTCAATAACTCCATCCAATCCATCCGTGTCCATCCTTTCTGCGCGGGATCGTCCTTTTCTATACATATGGGCCAAGCGGCAAAATAGCACCCCGCTTTCGGCCGCGCCTGCTCTATTGTACTATAAATCATTCATTTCTACTACCCACGCGTTGTTCGGATGGACGCTTTGCTTGTACAAATAACGGCGCGGATCGGATGAATCCAATGGGGCTGCCCCATCAGTGGGATGCCGATCAGCCGGATGCTTCCCCTAACTCTCCGCGACGCTCTAAGTAATGATACAAGGCACCGAGCAAGTTTGCATCGTTTTTAAACTGGCACGTCGCCACAACCGGTTGAACTTTCGCGATCGGCACGAGCGACAACAGCACCGAAAGCCGCTTGTTAATTTCGTCAACAAAATCCGGACGGTTGCTAATGGCTCCGCCTAAAATGATTTTTTCCGGGTCGTATGCATACTGCAAGTTAAAAATGCCGTGGGCTAGCGAGAAGTAAAACCGGTCGATCGCACTTTGCGCGGCTTCATCACCGCTCTCGGCCAACGCAAATACTTTTTCTCCGTCCAGTTCACTCTGCGGTATTCCCTTTTCCTCAGCAGTCATCCGGATCAGCGCACTTGTCGCCGCCAGTTCACTCCATGTTTTGCATTCAACCGTTCCGTTTTTATAGCGAACATCCATCAACATATAGCCAAATTCCCCACCGTGCAGGTGCACTCCTTTATGAATGTGTCCGTCTTTCACAATCGCCCCGCCGATACCGGTGCCGACAATGACAAACGCAATATCACGGCAGCCCCGACCCGCTCCTTTCCATAACTCACCGAGCGCTGCGCAGTTTGCGTCGTTTTCCAGTTCTACCGGCAGGCCCGTCGCCCCGCCAAATACTTCTTTAAAGTTTGGGCCGTGAATGCACGGTAAGGCGCTGCTTCCGCCGATGATGCCGCTGTCGCTATCAACGCTGCCCGCGGAACTGATCGCGATGCCGGAAAGCTCATAATTCGCTTGAGCTTGACGAACGATATGAAGTAAGTCATCTCGAAATTGATGAAAGTCATGACGCTCCGACCGATAACGCCCTTTCTGTAAAAAATCGCCATGCTCGTTCATGACAGCATGCTTCACATACGTACCACCGATATCAAAAACGATATAGTAACGCATCGATGACGCCTCCTTCATTTTTACCTTTCCTCTTCTCGAGCGCCATGCGGCTTAACTGTTTTCCTTCTTTTATGTATTCTATGTATTCGCCGTCGAGTCATCTGCTCCTCTCTGCCGCAAGGAAGAAGCTACCTCGTTTGGAGAGAACATCTCCCTTCCGTTACATTGACAGCACTGTTTGCTCGTTGCAGACATTCTTTATGAAAAAGCTGAACGAGATCACACGCCAGAGGCAACTGCTTTCCTCATTGTAGTGGAACACTTTTTCATGTGTGTCAACAGCTTTTAACCAGGCGAGAGATGAAGAATACCACGCACAACAATATTTATTTTTATAACCACCAACGTTTTCCAAAAATGAAACAGCCTGAGTCCTTATGAATACAGAACTCAGGCTGTTTAAATATGTTTTTATTCCTGTTTACAAGGGGGCCACTTCAAAGCGAGACACCTTTTGGCGATAAGGCTACAACAAATCCGATCTTTCACATCACTGATAGACCGTATAATTTCTACCTTTTGGGATAATGTTACAACCAATCCCCACCGTCAAATCCGTCGCCGCCATCAAACCAGTCACCCACGTCTAATCCGTCAGCGACATCATCCATCACATCCTCCACCACATCATCAAGCAACTCTTCCGCGATCATTCCCGCCAACATTCCAGCCGCAAACCCGCCAACGGCTCCCGTCCATCCGTGTCGACCATGGTGCGAATGATGAGCAGATGGATAATGACTAGCGGAATGACGATACATCGGTGAAGACGGTGTGGCCAACGGTTGTCCACCAAACGTACTGAACGCTCCAGCTGCCTGTACCGTTTCCTCCACGGTCTCTCGAATCAGACGCGCTGCCGCACTAGAATCGCGGAGCTGTTCGATCGGGATGAACAGTTCTCGCTTCATTTCGCGCTCCTTACCAAAGCCGTGACGGACATCCACTTCCATATGTAAACGCACGCCTTCTTCCTCGACAAGGGCAAAAAATTCGACTTCTTGGACGAGCCCATGAAATTCACCTGTCGGGAAGAACGAAAATTCTTGCCCATACGGTGTAATGCGCCCAGACGTCGGCTTTTCCCGGAAACCAAGCTCTGCAAAAGCGGCAAAGATTTGTTCGAGCACTGTAGGAGGCAAGATCTCGATAGTATCCCGGTCATACGCATCCGCGCCACCTGCAATATCGAGCCGGGTGACGAACGTATAACGAACCATCGAGCGACTGATCGGTAAGTGCAGCGGCAATTGATACGAAAATGGCAGCGTCTTCCGTTCCCCAGGCTGAATCGTGAACGAAGAAGCGACCGGAATAATCGCTACCGTGCGGCGGTATGACTTGCCTTGGACATGTACTTCCAATTCAAGCGCCACTTCTAGTTTGCGGATTTGCTGTGCCACTGTTCCCCCTTCTAACCAAAATTCTCCTTCCAATATCTTCCCAAGCCGAACATGGGAATGGTGCAGGACGAGATCGACTTTTGCAGCACCAATGCCGAATTTAGATAATAATTTTTTCCACAACGGACCTCTCTCCTTTTTGATGATGTATGCTTCATTCACCATTACGAATGAGCCGCACCAAAGGTGTCAACGAAACAATTTGATTAATCCAAGTACAATCAGCATGATGCCGGGTAATATCGTCGCTTTTTTCATCATTTTCGTTTCCGCCATCATGCAACCTAACATAAGCCCAAGCCGAATGAACAATGGATTAAACAATCCGACTAACAAAGCAAATGGTAAAGATGGAAAATTCAAGAGAGACGCGCTAATCCCAGCACCAAGAGCATCCATTGACAACGCAAGACCAAGCCATACAGCCTCTTTTCGACTAATTGAACCGGAACGGTCAAGATCGCCAAATTCAGGTTTTGTTAATACTTGGAGGGCGCTATGGGCCGCGTTTCCTTGCCCCATATCTTCCCATTCTGTCGCCACCGCCTCCTTCTGTCTTGTTTTATATACATTGTAGATGGCCCATCCCCCGAGGATGATGAGAATAAAGGATGCAAGCCCCCGTTCTACTCCCCATGGCAAAAAGATCGCCAGCAGCCGACCGATATTCATCGATATCAATATCATAACTACCGACATACACGCAATGAGTGTCAACGAAGGCAGAGGGAAACGTACTTTTCTCATTCCGTAGGACATTCCTACGCTCAAACTGTCTATGCTTACACTAAAAGCCAATAAAATCATCGATATCCATAACCACATTTTTATCCCCCCTGCCGCACTATATGCTTTCCCGGACAGAAAGGGTACTTTTTCACCATTCGACATACATCGATTTCCGGGGAAATATTTCTTGTCTTCTCGACACATTTTTGTAATAAGCGCCGCGCATTGTGTCACCTGCGACTTCCTTCCGCTAGCTGTTGAACACTCCCCCATCTACAGTCGATGTGGAAAAACACCGATTGATCCCCCTACTTACCTATGACAATGGGTGGGGGTATCGGTTCAGGATGATCAATCTGATCCCGCTTAAACTGATTAAAACCACAACAATTTTTATCATAACATCCTCTTTGTCTAATAAAATGGGTAAAGGGCATGGACACTGACATCGGAATATTTTTGAACAAACATTGAAACCTTTTCGTCTTCCATTCGTCTATATGTATGGTATATAAATGGAAGTCCAACACTATACGGGGAGCAGACAACAGGAAAGGAGGCATACGGCAGTCCTAAAAAAACATTCCATTGACTTTTGGCAATGGAAGTATTATGCTACTTGACATGGAGACGTTCCGATGTAAAATGATGTAATAGCGCAAATTGCGTTGCACGGTGCAGTAGCTGTTTATATAAAATTGTAGAAATAAATTGTTTAAGAATATGAGACAATGGATATGAGACAAAGGAGGAGAAGAGAACGTGAAAACGATTGGGGAAAAGTTGCTAAATAAGTACCGTTCTCTCCCTAACCAAGGTATAGGTTTTTTTATTTTTGCGGTGCTCTTATTTTGGCTGAAGACGTATGTCACTTATTTAGCGGAGTTTAACCTTGGCATTAGTAACTCCATGCAGGAGTTTTTGCTATTTATCAATCCGCTCAGCTCAGCGGTGTTTTTCCTTGGTTTAGCATTCTTAGCCAAAGAAACACGCTTTTATCGATGGCTTATTATTATTAATTTCATTCTATCGTTCATCTTATACGCCAATATCGTCTATTATCGCTTTTTCAGCGATTTTATTACATTACCGACGTTGACACAAACGAAAAACTTCGGTGATCTGGGCGGAAGTATTTTGGAGTTGCTCAGATGGTATGATGTGTTTTATTTCTTGGACACGGCCATTTTAGCGGTCATCATTTTTTCGAAACGGTTCTCGCTCCCGCAAGTGCGGGCCGGTCGTCTCAAAAAAGGTGTCATTTTTTCCTCAGCCATTTTAATGTTCAGCGTCAACTTGGCGCTTGCTGAGGCCGATCGTCCGCAACTGCTGACAAGAACGTTTGACCGCAATTATATCGTCAAATATTTAGGTGTATACAACTACTTGATTTACGATGCGATCCAAAGCATGAAATCATCGACACAGCGGGCGTTTGCGAACAAAAGTGACATTACGACGGTGCTGAACCATGTGCAAGCGACGTACGCTGAGCCGAATCCGAAATATTTCGGTGTGGCAAAAGGGAAAAACGTCATTTACATCCATCTGGAATCACTGCAAAACTTTGTCATTAACTACAAACTGCACGGGGAAGAGGTCACCCCGTTCCTAAACTCGCTCACCCGCGATCCGAATACGTTCTATTTTGATAACTTTTTCCACCAAACAGGACAAGGGAAAACATCGGACGCGGAGTTTATGTTAGAAAACTCGCTGTACGGCCTGCCGCAGGGCGCTGTCTTTACGACAAAAGGACAAAATACGTATCATGCGGCTCCGGCCATTTTGCGCCAATACGGCTATACAAGCGCTGTCTTTCACGGCAACTACAAATCATTCTGGAACCGTGATGAAATTTACAAATCGTTCGGGTTTGATCATTTCTTTGACGCCAGCTACTACAGCATGAAAGACGAAGACGTCTTGAACTATGGATTGAAAGACAAACCATTCTTCCGGGAGTCGATTCCGCTGTTAGAAACGTTGAAAGAGCCGTTCTACGCGAAATTTATTACACTGTCGAACCACTTCCCATATCCGATTGGCGAGGAAGAAGCAACGATTGCGCCAGCGACGACGGGAGATGGCTCGGTCGACCGTTATTTCCAAACGGCTCGTTACTTGGATGAGTCTCTCAAAGAGTTCTTTGATTACTTGAAAGAATCCGGTCTGTACGACCGTTCGGTCATCATTTTATACGGCGACCATTACGGCATTTCGGAAAACCATAACAAAGCGATGTCGCAAATTCTAGGCAAGGAAATTACGCCGTATGAGCACGCTCAGTTACAACGAGTCCCACTGTTCATTCATGTGCCAGGCGTCAAAGGTGGCACGATTCACGAGTTCGGTGGGCAAATCGACTTGTTGCCGACGCTGTTGCACTTGCTCGGCATCGATACGAAAAACTATGTCCACTTCGGAACGGATTTGTTGTCGCCAGACCATCAAGAAATGGTTCCGTTCCGCAACGGCGACTTTGTCACGCCGACAGTCACATCAGTCAACGGTAAATACTATGATACAAAAACGGGTGAACCGCTTGAAGAGACGCCAGAAATTCAACGTCTCGAACAAATCGCCCGTACGAAGCTCGATTTATCGGATAAAGTCGTTTACGGCGATTTACTCCGGTTCTATACCCCGAAAGGCTTCGAGCCGATCGACCCGTCGAAATACGACTATAACAACCGCGGAGGCTACAACAACCGCGAAAGCAAAGAGGGAAGCGCTCAATAAGCGCCTCCCTCTTTTTTCTAACGCTTCAGTAACTGTTCGATGGCCCGCTTCGCATTCACGTAACCCGCCCCATATACGTTCGGGTCGCGTTCTTTCCATAAATCGGCACTGTCCCTTAACGCCTGCTTGATCTCGTCCGGCGTTGCATCTGGTTTGGCCTGAAGCATTAAAGCAACAATGCCAGCACAAATCGGCGTCGCCATCGATGTGCCGGACATCGACATATAATAGTCACCAACCCGGCTTTGCTTATTCATCTTGTCAAGAAACGAACGTGGGGCACGAAGCGATATAATGTTGACCCCGGGAACGACCAGATCCGGTTTTGTCACACCATATCTTGTCGGCCCCCGGCTCGAAAAAGGCGCTACAGCATCATCGGTGCGTGTTGACGCTGTATCACGGTCATCAAGGGCACCGACAGTAATGATGCGGTCGCTAATGCCTGGGCTGGCAATCGTCCCATAATTCGGCCCCTCATTTCCCGCTGCCGCACAGACAACAATGCCATTTTCCCATGCCCGCTCAGCGACTTGTACAAGTGGATCGTCATTTTCAGCCGGGAACGGCTGTGGTTCCCCACCAAGCGATAAAGAAATAATATGAATTGGATTGGCCGGGTTTTTCTTGTTGTAGTCGATGCACCATTCAATACCGCGCATAATGGTTTCTAGCGTACCCATCCCTGAGCGATTGAGCACTTTGACGCCAACGAGGTTCGCCTCATACGCTGGCCCGGCGTATAGCCCGTCCGACATGCGTCCGTTTCCGGCCGCATCGCCAGCGCAGTGAGTTCCATGTCCGTTATCATCATACGGTGCCGTTTTTCCATTCACCAAGTCGACAAACGCCGTAATCCGCCCCTCTAAATCCGGATGAGGGTCAATGCCTGTGTCGACAATCGCAATCGTCACTCCTTTGCCGCTCAGCTCTGTTTCATTGACAGTGACGTGTTTCGCATTGGCCGATGGCACCGCGTTGTTTAATACCGCCTTGATCGTGCGGTTGAGATACACTTTTTTCACTTTTGGATTCTCCAGCAACTGCTCAAGTGCTGCCGGTGTCACTGTCGCGCTCCATATCGGGACATGACGGAAATGGTGATGCGTTTTCATGCGAAAATGATTCCGTTCCGCCTCGGTGAGCGCTTCAATCCCTTCATCGTCATCAACCTCGATCAGAACAGAAACAGTCCGCCACTTCCGCAGCCAGCGCTCGATCCAACGGTGGAAAATGCATGGCATGCGTGTCATCGGTTTGTACATGTTGACAAGCGTATGGCGGAGAGGGTGATCAAGCCGCCCCGCATGACGGCGGGCTAACTGCACAATCGAATAGCCAAACACTGCCCTTCCCCCTTCCTTCGTTGATTGCTATACTCATATGATGAATGGACAAAGAAGGAAGCGGCATTTCCACTAGAACCGACGAAAAAACGCTTGCCTCATTAAAACTAGGCAAGCGTTCCCATCATTCCTCTACTTGCTCAAGCACAATCCGTTTCGCTCTTCCTAAATAATGCTCCACTTGGCGCAACACGTTGTCTGGTTCAACAAAAGCACCGACTTGCTTCCCATCCACGATGACACGCGTCAAACGGCCGGTGCTCGGCGTGCCTTTGTCTGGATCTCTAGGAGGATTGTTCGGAGTGCTTGCTTTCTTCTTCAATCCAAGTGCCCGTTCCAACCCGTTGACATGACCGCGGGCAATCATCCGCAAAAAATTAGGGTCGGTCAATTGTTTTGCGTCTTCCTTATGATCGATAAACCCGTTTTCCGTCAACACCGCCGACATTTTCGTTTCCCTTAGCACATGAAAATTTGCTTTCTTTTTGCCGCGGTCGCGGAATTGAGTCGCTCGGACAATTTCTTCATGCAGCACATCGCGAATGCGGGCCGTTTGGGAACTTTCCGACAGCCCATGGTAAATGTAGTCTTCAAATCCTGTGCCACCGCCCGCATTCACGTGAATTGACACATATAGATCGGCTCCCCAACTATTGGCCCGCCTCGTCCGTTCAGCAAGCGATACCGTTTCATCTTTCGTTCGGCTCAGCTGCACCGAGACTCCTTCGTACTCGTTTTGCAAAATGCGGCTTATCTCCAAGGCGATGGACAGCGTGATATCCTTCTCACGCAATCCGTTGCCGACCGCGCCCGTATCATTGCCCCCATGCCCTGGATCAAGAAAAATCTTCGGCATCTCCCTTCCCCTTTCCGTCATTTGGGAGTTTGTTACTATTAGAATTTGTTACTATTAGAATAAGCATGTCATTCCAAAATGCCATAGATACTTCCCCAGGGCAACAAAATAAGGCGCAACCGTTTTCTGCGGTTGCGCCTTATGCTCCGTACCGAACTGGTGACTCAGAAAGTTTGATTTCATTCCTTCAAGCGACTTAACTATTTTCTCCTATCCTACTTCCAAGCGACCTGTTGATTTATATCTTCAGGAGATGCTCCCAGGTAAAGCTTTCAATCAATCCCCCTGAAAACTTCATATTTGGTTGCAAATCCATTTGTAAAGAGGAAAATAAGAAAGAAAAGACTCCACAAATACAGCTACCACATTTTTCAGCTAAATGTTATCGCTCCTTCTGTTTGATTTGTAGTGTAACACGATCCATGTAGTAACCGCTACAAAAACAGCCAGATAAATCGGCATATATTTCAGCCATTTCAGCCAAGGGGACGGACCAAGGAAGAACCACGTTGCTACGGCGATCATTTCCGATAGAACGATTCCGCCAAGCAACCCAGCAAACAAAGCAGTGAAGAGAGCCAAAAGCAGCTTCTTCATTTCTCTTTTCCTCCTTGTTCCGTAGACAAATGCCATGTTCCTGACTGTCGGGCCACATTCCAAGACATGAAAAACAGCCCCAAGGCAATCACAGGATGAAGCATACCGACGATTTTCAAATTAGCGGTGAAATATTGGATAAAAATTAGTCCTATTAATCCTGCGCTCTGCCAGCACAACTTCTTTGGAAGCCGCCCCGCAAACGCAACGATCAGCATCAGAATGGGCACCATTTCAAAGAAATGCACAAAAACAATATGATTCTTCCAATATATAGGATTGTTGAAGATGGCCATCCCCGCCCAAAACGTCTGAACCACCACACTGACAACCAACCCCCACGCAAGGATGGCAAACATCCATCGTGAAAGGTACATCATTTTATTGCGATGTCTTTCCTTGCTCATGGTCTTCCTCCCGCTTCGCTATTCTTTCCATTTACGTCGAAACATCGTAAGCGCGATGACTGCACAAACTACCGGCAACAAGAGAATGAGAGAGCCGAATGATACACCAAACCATTGGTAGCTAACATCGATGACCACAATCGATACGATCAATCCCCCAACCAATCCCCCAAGCAAAACCAACAGGTTCAAAAGGATTTGTTTCATGTTCATCCTCCTTTCTTCATCAAAAGGATTTTTCATGTTCATCGTCCTAAGCAGCCCGAAACATTGGTCTGTCCAATGACCTAATTTGGTCCCTGTCGTTACATCTTCATGCTACGGTCACATTTTACCTAGACAATGTTGCAAACTAATGACGAACTTTTGCAGGTTTAGTGACATTTTCCTAAATCTGTCCATATGGGGCTATAATGAAAAGAGAACAGAACAAACAAGGGGGAACAAGATATGCCTCACACGTTATTATTAGTGGATGATGAAGAAAGAGTCCTTGAATTTATGGAGCCCTTTTTGCGACAGGAAGGATTTGAAATTGTCACAGCCAAAACGGGAAAGGAAGCGCTGCAAAAAGCAAAAGAAACCAATCCATCCCTTGTGGTGCTTGATTGGATGCTTCCTGAAATGAGCGGGGTTGATGTGTGCCGCGAACTTCGTAAGACGAGCCATGTTGGAATCATCATGGTCACAGCAAAGACAGAGGAAACTGACAAAATCATTGGCCTAGAGGTGGGAGCTGATGATTACATCACCAAACCTTTTTCCCTGAGGGAACTGGCAGCCCGCATTCGCTCCGTATTGCGGCGAATCGAAGGGCAAGACAATCAGGAGGAACTGATGAAACGCGGCGACTTGACCATTTCTGAAGCGCAATGCCGCGTATGGAAACGAGGAAGCGAAATCTCCTTAACGCCGACCGAATTTAAGCTGCTGCTCACTCTAGCGGCAAAGCCAGGTGTCGTATATAGCCGGCTGCAGCTGTTGCAAAGCATTTTTGAAGATGACCTTTTCAACGATGAACGAACTGTCGATGCTCATATCAGCCGGCTTCGTAAAAAGATTGAAGATGATCCGTCCCGTCCAGTCTATATCCAAACTGTCTATGGATTCGGCTATCGGTTCGGTGAGCAGATATGAGCATCAGGCGTAAGCTGTTTTTTACAATGGCCGTCTTTATTATCGGCATGGGAATCATGTTTTCCCTCATCACCAAGGTGGTCGTCATCAATATACTGGACGTGATGCTAAAGGTTGATCGAAGTCACGAAACGAACGAACTGGCAACTGCTTTTGCTCATTATTACGAAACGCACCATCGCTCTTGGAACGGCATCCAACACATCCGCCTCAACACGGATATCATGAAAAAACATGAACAAGCTGGGGTGGTTCTTCTATCTCCCGAGGGCAAGCAGCTATATACAACGGGGGAAGTTCCAGTGTCATGGATGATTGGTCTAGGTATCTCTACCAAGGTGCAAGCAGATGGAAAAACTGTAGCGTTTTTGCACTACTACGACCATGAAGTCGGCAATATGGCCAAAGTGCGGAAGGGAATCACAAGTTCAGTCGCCACTTTATCCTTGCTCAGCGCTGCCGCGTTAGTGCTTATTTCCCTCTTCGTCGCCCATTGGCTGTCGAAACGGTTCACAGCACCGCTCGAGCTTCTCCTGCCTGCGATTGACCGTCTCGGAAAAGGGGAATTCGGCATTCAGGCACCGGTGATCACGAAAGATGAATACGGCAAAGTCGCCCAAACGTTCAACGAGATGTCCAAACAGTTGCAGCAAGCGGAGGAAGTTCGCCGACGCTTGATGGCCGATGTCGCCCATGAACTGCGAACCCCCCTAACGATCTTGCGCGGAAAGCTTGATTGGTTTCAGCAACAACGCCGCCCCATCGAGCCGGAGAAATTGCTGCCGCTACAAGATGAGCTCATTCGGTTGACTCGTCTCGTAGAAGATTTGCATCAACTGTCACTCGCCGAAGCTGGCAAATTGCCGCTTGAACGGAAACCAACAGATATGGAAAGTCTTTTGCAACAACTCATCGAGCGGGTAGCTCCCAGCGCGGAAGAAAAAAACATCCGCATCCATCTAGCTTGTTCGACAAACTACACAACGATCTCCGTCGATCCGCATCGCATTACCCAAGTATTCCTGAACTTGTTGGTCAATGCGATCCGCTATACTCCTGAAGGCGGCACGGTGAACGTGGTGATTGACGAAGAACCTTCCATGCTGCAAATTGCCGTTACAGATACGGGCATCGGCATTGCACCGGAGCATTTGCCTTTTCTGTTCCATCGATTTTATCGCACGGATGAAGCCAGAACACGGAACCGCGGAGGAACGGGACTGGGGCTGGCTATCGCTAACGAATTCGTATCAGCTCATGGCGGAACCATCGACGTCCATAGCACTCCTGGCCAAGGGACTACCTTTCTAGTCAAGCTTCCTCGCTGACGATAAAGAGGACGTTTATGGTAGAATGGAAAACAGGAATCCATAACCAAAAGGAGGAATCGCTATGCCCCGCGCACAACAATGGGTGCAATATTTCCTTTCCCACCGTCATGTCACGATGGAGCTGATCAACAAAATCGATGAGGCACATTACGACTTCAAACCGACGCCGACGTCGATGACAGCGAAGCAGCTAGCGACTCATATGGTGTTCAGCTTTTACAACTTTGCCAACGTCGCCAAACACGGGGATCCAGCGCTGTTCCAGCCAAAAATGGAGGATCCAGAGACGGATTTGGCCAAGCTGGCGGAAACGTATACAGAAAAAACGAAACAGTTGCTAGAATCAATGAGTGATGAGGAATTCAATCGCACAATCGATTTAACTGCCATCTTCGGAGTTCAAATGTCAGCAAAGCAGCTTTTGCAGATGGCGATGGACCATGAAATCCATCATAAAGGGCAGCTGTTCGTCTACGTGCGCGAGATGGGACATACAGACTTGCCGCTGTTTGTAAAGCGCGGCTAACCTTCTTCACCTCCTCTTACGAAAAAAACCGGCTAGCAGAGTCTAGCCGGTTTTTCGTTTGCTTGACAAACGGGTTAGTCGAGCGAGCAGTTTCCGTCCGTGCATGCCCCGCCTTCGTCAGCGAGCGGCTGCAAAGATGAAGCTTTTTGTTCCTCTTCCCATACTTTCTCTAGCGCTTGACGAAACACTTCGATCGGTTGAGCGCCGGAAATCGCATATTTACGGTTAAGGACGAAAAACGGCACACCGCGGACACCGAGCTGGGCCGCTTCTGCCTCGTCTTCCCGCACTTGCTCCGTGTAGCGGTCGCCATCAAGCACCGCTTCCGTCTCGCTTCGATCAAGCCCAGCCGCTTCGGCGATATCAAGGAGCACATCTCGGTCGCTAATGTGCTTCGATTCGGTGAAATACGCAAAAAACAGCCGTTCGACAACGTCCTGGAGCTTCCCTTTTTCCTTGGCGTATTGCGCCAGACGGTGGGCGTCAAACGTATTCGTCGGCTTCATCGTCTCGAAGCGAAACGTCAAACCAACTGCTTCCGCTTGTCTGCCAATATCGGCGTTCGCCCGCTTCGCTTCCTCCACCGTAATCCCGTATTTTTGCGCAATGATTTCATGGATGGTTAACGGCGTCTCTTTTGGCGCATTCGGGTCAAGCTCAAAGCTGCGGAATACGACCGTAACGTCTTTTCGATGCGGAAACTGTTCAAGCGCCTGTTCTAAACGGCGCTTGCCGATATAGCAAAACGGACAGACAAAGTCAGACCAAATTTCGATGTTCATATCCATCCTCCTCGTTCCGGCCTATGTTCACACAAGGAGCCGTGTTCCATTCCATTGTAGCCGATTGGCTTCCAAATCGCGAATGAGAGGAATTCGTATAAGAAACAAGACATATCATGTACTACCATGACAATTGGACGAGGAGGGCTCGGCAATGTCTCGCCTTCACGAACTGGGGGTTTTCCTATTGCGGATTGTCACCGGCTTTATTTTTTTCGTTCACGGGTGGATGAAATGGCATCAAGGGCTTGAGGAAACAGCAGCATCATTTCTCGCGATGGGCCTTCCCGCCGCCCTTGCCTACATCGTGACCATTGTGGAGCTCGCCGGCGGCTGGGCGATGATGCTTGGACTTGGTACGCGCCTGATGGCAGCAGCGTTTGCCGTCATCATGATCGGGGCGATCATCACCGTCAAAGCAGACGCCGGCTTGCTTGGCAACGGACAGGAGACGGGCTATGAATTCAATCTCGCCTTGCTCGCCATGTCTATCCATTTATGGCTAAGCGGCAGCCGGCTTTGGTCACTCGATTCACTCGTGCGCCGTTTGCGCGAATGATCACCGGCCCCTAGCAGGCTATGTAGCAACAGCCCGTGTGCCCGTTGCAAAGGAAGGTTCAGGCACCATGTATGTCTCCTCTAGAACTATTGTTCTGTCACGACTTCTCTCCATCCCAAGGGCAACAAAAACGATTTTCGGCAACATCCCTTTCTTTACATGGCGGACAACACCTCATCCGCTCACCCGAATCCCTTCAGTTGGCATGAGGAGCTAACCAGGGCGGAAGCAACCACCGGAACAGTTCCCGCAACCTGTTCTTCCGTGATCGGGTAGTCGGCAAAATCAGCCGGCCGCCCGATGTCATTGGACAATCGGTGAATGCGATTGATGGCTTTGACAAGCAACACATTTATACCTGGACCGTAATCACGAATGCAACGATTTCATCCAATACCTTCACCTTTGGCAAATACAAATGCACACAGTGTTTTCATTTACACCCGCACTTTTCCGTATTCTTTCCGCAGTTCGTTCGCAATAATGTTGCGTTGAATTTCCGAGGTGCCTTCATAAATTTTTGTAATGCGGGCATCACGGAAGTAGCGTTCGATTGGATAGTCTTTCATATAGCCGAGGCCACCGTGAATTTGCACGGCCATATCGGCGATTTTGTTGTACACTTCTGAACCGAATAGTTTTGCGATGGCTGCTTCTTTGACGACACGCATCTTTTGGTCAACCATCCAGGCAACGCGATAGACCGTCGAGCGCAGCACTTCAATTAACATGCTCATTTCCGCCAGCATATGTTGAATCGCCTGTTGCTCGATGATCGGCTTGCCGAACTGTTCACGCTGCTCGGCGTATTCCATGCAATATTCGAGCAGGCGGATGCATGAACCGAGGTTGCGGGCGGCAAGACCGGCGCGACCGTTCGCTAAAATTTTCAAAGCGTTGATATAGCCCTCTCCTTCTTTTCCAAGCACGTTTTCGACCGGCACTTCCAAGTTGTCAAAAAACAACTCAGCCGAATGTGACCCACGCAGCCCCATTTTGCGTTCAACATTGCCGATCGTAAACCCTGGAAAATCCTTTTCCACGATAAACGAAGTGATGCCTTTCGGACCTTTCGACGGATCAGTGACGGCCATCACCGTGAACACGTGGGCGTCAACGGCGTTTGTAATATAATGTTTCGAGCCATTAATAATGTAGCGGTCGCCTTTGCGGACGGCGGTCGTTTTCAAGGCAGCAGCGTTTGAGCCGGCGCTCGGTTCAGTGAGAGCAAAAGCACCAATCCATTCCCCTGTCGCCATTTTCGGCAAGTAGCGCTGCTTTTGTTCCTCCGTGCCAAGCTCGACGATACCGACGGTGCCGATGCCAGTATGGGCGCCAATTAACGTCGTATAGCCATTATGCGTTTTGCCGAGCTCTTCGTAAATGGCGCATTTGCCGACCATCGACAAGCCGAGGCCGCCGTACTCTTCCGGAATACTTAAACCGAACAAGCCCATTTCTTTCGATTTTTCGATAATATCTTCTGGAATGTGGTCGTTTTCCTCAATATCCATCGCCACCGGTTCAACAACTTCTCTGACAAACTTGCGCACGTTTTCTTTCAAAAATTCAATCTCGGCTGGTAACGTAAACTCCATCGTCTTCTCCTCCCAATGATTTGATTTTGTACTTTTGTGCCTTGCGCACGAGCGTGGACGCATCAACACCTAAAAGCTTTGCTGCTTGTCGATACGTTCTTGCTTTGTTGAGCGCCTTGATCATGAGCTGTCGCTCGACTTCGGCCACCGCCTGTTTGAGCGGGATGATTTCCCCTATCGCCACCGGGCTTATGGTCGGCGACGGCTCAAGGTGGAGCCATTTCGCTACTTGATCCTCATCAACGATAGATGAGGTGGCAGTCACAAACATGCGCTCCACAGCATTGACAAGTTCGCGGACGTTGCCGGGCCAGTGGTAATCCATCATCGCCTCGAGCGCACCGTCTGTGAATACAAGTGGTTTCTGATATTTTTCAGCAAACCGTTTTCGATAATGGTCGACCAAGAGCGGGATGTCTTCCTTCCGGTCGCGCAACGGTGGAATGACAATCGGCATGACGTTCAACCGGTAAAACAAGTCGGCGCGAAACCGCCCAGCGGTGACAAGTTCCTCAAGCGGCTTGTTCGTGGCAGCGATGACGCGCACATCAATTTGTTTCGGCGCCTCTGCCCCGAGACGAACGATTTCCATCGACTGCAACACACGAAGGAGCTTTACTTGTAAGTGAAGCGGGATTTCGCTAATTTCATCAAGAAAGATTGTCCCGCCGTCCGCCTGTTCAAAGTAGCCCTTTTTCCCTTTTTTCGCTGCACCGGTAAACGCCCCCGCTTCATAGCCGAACAGTTCGGACTCCATCAACGTTTCTGGGATCGCCCCGCAGTTCACTTTCACAAACGGACGGTTGCTGCGAGCACTTTGCCTCCAGATGAAGTTCGCCAGCTCTTCCTTTCCGGTACCCGACTCCCCGGTCAGAAGCACCGTTACATCGACCGCTGCTGCCTGCTTGGCAATGTTGACCATATGCGCCATCGCTGGGGCGCGGTAAATGAGGCCATCCTCCTTCTGGCTTAGCGTATGGAGCAACCGCTTCGTCTCCTCAAGTTCAACACGCAGCTGTTCCATTTCAGTCATATCTTTAACATAGAGGACGAGCCGCTCCGCCTGGCCTTCCTTCTCGATGATCGGCACCGCGGAAACGATCAACGTGTTACCGGTTTCCGCCCCTTGATGAAGCATCGAACACGATTGGCAGCTGTCAAACGCCTGGCGCACGACCCGCTCAAGTGGGGCAGGAACACGTTGATGTTCCATACTCGGGAATAAAGCAGCCCATTTTTCGTTTTGCCGGACGATCCCCCCGTGGCGATCGATAATGGCGATGCCATCGCTAGCTGCATCCATCACCGTTTGCAACTCATTGACGATTTGTTTAACCGTCTCAAGTTCATGGGAGATAAACTCGATCTCGGAAATATCTTGGAACACGCCGACCGCTCCAACCACCTGACCTTCATCAATAATAGGGGAACGGTTCGTAATATAGATGCGCTTGCCGACGCGATATTTTTCCGTATGTCCCTCCCCCGTGCGCACGACGTCAAGTAAGCCGGACGGGATGACGACATCGGTTAAAAACCGGCCAATGGCCTCTTCCTTCGTCGTTCGTGCCATTTTTTCGGCTGGCGGGTTGATCGATGTAATCCGCCCTTCGGCATCGATCGATATAATACCGTTATGGGCAGCGTTGAAAATAGCATCCATATGTTTTAAGCGGAGCTGCACCGCTTTTGCATACGCCTCCAAATATTGTCCTTTCGTCAACACGCCAACAAGGCGGCCGTTTTCATCAACAACCGGACGGAGCGAACCATCGCCAAACTTGATGTTTTCGATACAGTCATGGATGGAAAGAGGCGGCAACGACGGATGCATCACTTCACGTACGGTCGTTTTCCCTTGCATGAGGCCAAACAACACGTCGTTGGCCGTCAACACTCCGGAGATTTCCCCTTCGCGGCGAAATACGACCGTTCCCTCAATCCTACGCTCAGCCAACATGCGAGCTGTTTGTTCAAGGAAATCGTTTTCAAAAATAACCGTTGTCGTTCTCGTCATTATGTCTTTCACTCTCATCGCCATCCCCGCCCTTCTTATTTTCTATTTAAGCAATTTCTATGCCAAAACAATTTGTTATGAATATTCAAAAAAGACAAACCTCTACCATTCATCTTACTCGCTGTTTTGTTGCAAAACAACAACAACTCGTTGCAAAAATACAACAAACAGGCAAAGCGTGTTGCGATTCCTCCATCCCCCTTCGTTCATCTGTTGCATTTTCGCAACAGAGCGTATAAGTAGACGGTTTACCATGTATAAGTGCCGTTCCGTCCGATCGCTGCTCGAGGGGAAGCCAAAAAGCCTTTTGTACTTCGTACAGCATCGGAAAAGATGGTAAAATATGCTCTTCCTCCAATGGTTCCCTGCTTTCTCCGTCTATTTCGCTCTATACCTATGTAAATTCCCCCTTCTTCAAACGACGTAAGCCACTGTTTTTATGAAAATTCACGGTTTATTCACAAAAATCTATTGTCTTTTTTAAGGAATCCGTTATAATGAAGTTTGGGAATAATATTGATATTGATTCTCATTTTCCTAGTCCAAAAGGAGGTGTCCGTATGGTTCGCCTGTACGCCGAGGAGTTGACCGTCCGCTACGATGACCGGACAATTTTTGAACACTTATCTGTTCGCATTCCCGACCGGCAAATCACCGCCATTATCGGACCGAACGGATGTGGCAAATCGACACTGCTCAAGACGCTAACGCGTATCATTTCTCCGCAGTCTGGCACAATCATTTTGGATGGCAAACATATTTCACAACAACATACGAAAGAACTGGCGAAAAAAATGGCCATTTTGCCACAGACACCGGAAGCGATAAGCGGGTTAACGGTCGCTGAGCTCGTATCGTACGGCCGCTTTCCTTATCAAAGAGGATTTGGCCGCCTAACAAAAAAAGATTATGAAGCGATCGATTGGGCGCTTCATGTGACGAAAACAGCCGATTTGAGACATCGGCCGGTTGACGCTCTCTCCGGCGGACAGCGGCAGCGCGTCTGGATCGCTATGGCGCTCGCTCAAGAGACGGACATTATCTTTTTGGATGAACCGACGACGTATTTGGATATTGCCCATCAGCTCGAAGTGCTCGAGTTGCTTGAACGACTGAACAAAGAAGAAGGGCGGACGATCGTCATGGTGCTCCATGACATTAACCAAGCGGCGCGGTTTGCTGATTATGTGATCGCCATGAAGTCGGGCACGATCGTCAAAGCCGGTCCGAGCGAAGACGTCATTTGCCGTGATGTGCTTCGCGATGTGTTTGGCATTGATGCTGACATCGGCCTCGACCCTCGGACGAACAAGCCGGTTTGTTTTACGTATCATTTGCTGAAAGGAGTTTATTCATCATGAGGAAAGCATGGCTGTCATTGTTGCTTCTTTTTACGCTCCTGTTAAGCGCCTGCGGCAATGCGGCGGACGACAACAAGAAAAATAACGCTTCACCGGAGGAGAAAAAGCCAGAAACGATTACGTATCAGTCGGAAAACGGGGAAGTAGAAGTACCGGCTGATCCGAAACGGGTCGTCGTCTTATCAACGTTTGCCGGGCATGTACTTGCCTTAGACGTTCCGATCGTCGGTGTCGATTCATGGTCGAAAATGAATCCGCTCTTTGAAGAAAAACTGAAAGACGCGGAAGTCGTGACAGACGAAGACATTGAAAAAATTATGGCGTTAAAACCGGACTTAATTATCGGATTATCCAATACGAAAAACGTCGACAAATTAAGCAAAATCGCTCCGACCGTCACCTTTACATACGGAAAGGTCGATTATTTAACACAGTTTTTAGAAATTGGTAAACTGTTAAATAAAGAAAAAGAAGCGAAAGCGTGGATTGACGACTTCAAACAACGGGCACAACAAGCTGGGGAAGAAATCCGGGCAAAAATTGGTGAAAACGCAACCGTCACCGTAGCCGAAAACTTTGATAAGCAGCTGTATGTGTTCGGCAATAACTGGGCGCGCGGCACGGAAATTTTGTATCAAGAAATGAAGCTGAAAATGCCAAAAGCCGTGGAAGAACAAGCGCTCAAACCGGGCTATTACGCTGTTTCCCTTGAAGCATTGCCGCAGTTTGTCGGCGATTATCTCATCTTAAGTAAAAACGGCGACAACGACACATCGTTTATGGAAACGAATACGTTTAAAAACATCCCTGCTGTGAAAAACGGTCATATGTTTGTCGCTGATGCTAAAGCGTTTTATTTCAACGACCCAATTACGTTAGACTACCAGCTCGATTTCTTTAAAAAGCATTTTTTAGGCCAATAATAATGATGAGACGGGGCGTTCACAAATAGTGAATGTCCCGTCCTTTCTTGTGAAAAAGGGGGAAACCGCCGATGGAAGCAAACCGCCGGCTATGGCCGTTTCGTTATACGTTTCTCTTCTCTCTTGTCCTGCTGATGGCCATCTGGTTCGGATCCATGGCCATCGGCGTCGCTGATACAACATGGAGTGACGTATGGCGCGCACTCTTTTCCGATGAACAAGGCAAACAACTTGACTTGATTCGCGAGCTCCGTCTGCCGCGTGAAACGGCGGCTGCGATCGTTGGTGCGGGACTCGCGGTGGCCGGAGCGATCATGCAAGGAATGACGCGCAATCCGCTTGCCGATCCAGGGCTGCTTGGTCTCACTGCTGGAGCGAACACGGCATTGGCGATGACGATGGCCTTTTTTCCTTCTGCTCATTATCTCATCATCACGGTCGCCTGTTTGCTTGGGGCGGCCGCCGGAGCGGGGATGGTCTTTGGCATCGGCGCTGCCCGCAAAGGCGGTTTCTCACCGTTGCGCATCGTCTTAGCTGGCTCAGCTGTCTCAGCACTTTTATTCGCGGCAGCTGAAGGAATCAGCCTTTATTTTCATATCTCGAAAGATGTCTCCATGTGGACGTCAGGCGGGGTGGCCGGAACTTCATGGAAACAATTGTCGATCATCATTCCGCTCATTGTGATCGGGCTCACCATTGCCGTGTTGTATTCGCGGCAACTGACGATCCTTAGTTTAAGTGAAGACGTCGCCGTTGGCGTCGGACAAAAAACAACCGCCGTCAAAGTGTGGCTGTTTGTGGCCGTATTTTTCTTAACAGGAGCGTCCGTTGCCATTGCCGGCAACATCACCTTTATCGGTTTGATGATTCCTCATCTCGTACGGAGGATCGCCGGCGCAGATTATCGGTTTGTCATCCCGTTGTCGGCCACAGTCGGCGCGATAGCCATGGTGCTCGCCGATACGGCGGCCCGCACGATTCACGCCCCGTTTGAAACACCTGTGGCAGCCATCGTTGCTGTGATCGGTTTGCCGTTTTTCCTGTTTGTCGTGCGGAAAAAAGGGAGGGGCTTTGAATGAGAATGCGCATCACGATCGTATTGGTGCTGCTTTTCCTGCTCATTACTGCAACAGTTGCCATCGCGTTAGGTACTGGAGAAGCGCCACTCTCATATGGCCGCATTATTCCAACGTTATTTGGCTACGGTTCGATGCAAGAAGAGTTTATTTTATTTTCTCTCCGTCTGCCGCGCATCGTGATTACGTTGCTCGCCGGGATGGCGCTCGCCTTATCAGGAGCGATGTTGCAAGGCATCACACGAAATGAGCTGGCCGATCCAGGTATATTAGGCATCAACGCCGGAGCTGGCGCCGGCGTCGCTTTATTCTTTTTATTTTTCCCGATTGAAGCAGGAACATTTCTTTACGCCTTGCCGCTCGTCGCCTTAGTCGGAGCGCTGTTGACGGCAGCGGCCATTTACGCCGTTTCCTACAATAAAACAACCGGGCTGCAACCGGTATCGTTCGTGCTCACTGGGGTCGGGTTTTCCATGGCGCTCTCCGGGCTCATGATCGTTCTCATTTCCGCCGCTGATCGGACAAAAGTTGATTTTATTGCTAGATGGCTTTCCGGAAACATTTGGGGCGATGATTGGCCGTTCATTTTCGCCATGCTGCCGTGGCTTGTCATCGGTGCATTCATCGGCCTTTACCGGTCGAAACGGTTAAACCTTTTGCATTTAGGTGATCCGGTGGCCATTGGTGTCGGCGTCCATGTTCGCCGCGAGCGGCTCGTACTGATGGCAACAGCAGTCGCTGTCGCCGCAGCTGCCGTCGCTGTAACTGGAGGCATCTCCTTTATCGGATTGATGGCGCCGCATATCGCCAAAATGATCGTCGGGCCTCGTCATGAGCGATCCATTCCGACCTCGATGCTCATCGGTGGCTGGCTGTTGCTCACGGCTGACACGATTGGGCGCAATGCCCTTGCCGAACCGCTCCCAGCAGGAGTCGTTGTGTCATTAATCGGTGCACCGTACTTCATTTATTTATTATTGAAACGTTAATCCTTTTGACGGACATGGTGAACCAAAGATTGCGGCGAAGCTCGTTTAATTGCCTTCATCTTTGTCTCGACTCCTGTTTCCTTTGAAGCAGGAGCTTCCTTTTCTATATTGTTGAACGCTCACGCTTAGAGATCCAGGATACCAACTAAACCACCCTCGTGTGTTCTACTGCTCAGACCGCTCATGAACAAAGCAAACGAAACTGGAAGAACAAAAAGGCTACCTCCAAGGCTAAAAAAGCAACCTTGAGGGTAGCCCTTTCTG
Source organism: Geobacillus sp. 47C-IIb (assembly GCF_014679705.1). Lineage (NCBI taxonomy): Bacteria > Bacillati > Bacillota > Bacilli > Caryophanales > Anoxybacillaceae > Geobacillus > Geobacillus sp. 47C-IIb. Next base: position 2,144,009 of record NZ_CP061473.1, on the reverse strand, counting down.
GAAAGAAACCCCTTAAGATATCGGAACTAAGAAGCCCGACGCCGTTTCCAAAAGCGGACAGCTGCAACCAAAATAATTATAGCAATAATGACATACACCACTTCGGCGTACATCCCAATCACTTCAGATACTTTTTCCCACGATTGGCCGAGCGCCGCCCCGATCGAGATTAAAAGCGTATTCCAAATGAGTGTTCCCAACACCGACAGCCAGACAAACAGCCATATATTCATTTTCGACATGCCAGCGGGAATCGAAATCAAACTGCGCACCAATGGAATCATACGACCAAGGAATACCGCCCACACTCCGTAGCGCTGAAATGTCCGGTTCGCCTTGGCGATATCTTCTGGCTTCACTCTCAGCCATCCGCCCCAGCGGTCGACGATCCGCTCGAGCCGCTCGACCGACAACAACCGACCGATACCATACAGCACGATCGCCCCGACGACCGACCCGGCAGTGGCTGCTGCGATGACGCCAGGGATGGTCAATGTTGTGTATGTCGTCATAAATCCGCCAAACGGCAAAATGACTTCCGATGGAATGGGCGGAAATATATTTTCAAGTGCGATCATGAAAAAGATGCCGATATAGCCGAACTGTTCCATAAACTCAGTAATCCACGCCTGCACGTTTCCTTCCTCCAGTCACTCGTCCTTCGTTTCTGTATGATTTGTATGCCTCATGAGCACAGTCCTTTCCTTATCTTAACAGAAAATGGGCAATTACCGCAAAGCAAAAAACACGGCTAATACCGATTTCTTTCCGAACAGGAAATGAAGGCAACTGTCCCTTGTCTAACCATCTACACAGCCGGAGCAACGGGATGTTTGCAACAAGAAAAGGTGTCCCATCGAAAAATAGGACACCTTTTTGAATTCACAGTATATACGTATCAACCGTTACTCTATTTTCTGATCCTCATTGCTTCTGGCTGGCGGCCGGTTGAGACAATACCTTCTCGATTCGCTCAAGCGCCCAATCAAGCTCTTCTTTTGTAATGATAAGCGGCGGCGCGAAACGAATGACTGTTTCATGCGTCTCCTTGCAAAGCAGCCCTTGTTCTTTCAACATTTCGCAATACGGACGCGCCGGGCCGTGCAGTTCGACGCCGATAAACAAGCCGCGACCTCGAATTTCCTTAATGTCTTTATTTTGGATTTGTTGCAATTTCGCTAAGAAATACTCGCCCAACTCAAGCGAACGAGCCGGTAAGTTTTCTTCTTCAATGACGTCAAGCGCTGCGATCGATACCGCACAAGCGAGTGGATTACCGCCAAACGTCGAGCCGTGCGAGCCCGGTTCAAACACCGACAAAATATCGCGATTGGCAACAACGCATGAAATCGGGAACACACCGCCACCTAATGCTTTTCCTAAAATATACATATCAGGCACAACCGCTTCCCAATCGCAGGCAAACAGCTTCCCAGTTCGGCCGAGCCCGGTTTGAATTTCATCAGCGATGAATAAGACATTGTTCGCCTTGCACACGTCATATGCGGCCTTTAAAAACCCTTGCGGCGGGATGCGGATGCCCGCTTCACCTTGGATCGGCTCGACGAGAAATGCCGCTGTATTTGGTGTAATCGCTGCCTTTAGTGCTTCGATATCGCCGTAAGGAATGATTTTAATCCCTGGCAGTAACGGGCCAAACCCGCGTTTGTAAGCCGCTTCGGACGACAACGATACCGCAGCGAGCGTCCGTCCGTGGAAGTTGCCTTCGCAAACGATGATTTCCGCCTGATTGTCTGCAACACCTTTCACATCGTATGCCCATCGGCGCGCTGCCTTCAGTGCCGTTTCCACCGCTTCTGCACCAGTGTTCATCGGCAACACCATCTCTTTACCCGTCAGACGGCACACTTTTTCGTACCACGGGCCGAGCTGGTCGTTATGAAAAGCGCGCGACGTCAAGGTCACCCGATCAGCTTGCTTTTTCAATGCCTCAATGATCTTCGGATGACGATGACCTTGGTTCACTGCTGAATACGCGCTTAACATATCCATATAACGATTGCCTTCCGGATCTTTGACCCATACCCCTTCTGCTTCGGAAACGACGATCGGTAGCGGATGATAGTTGTGCGCCCCATACCGCTCCGTCTGTTCAATAAGCTGTTCAGATTTCGTCGCCATCACAATCCCCCTTTTTATTTCTCCCTCATCGAAAAAGGGTGGCCGTGGCCACCCCGGCATTAAAACATTTCCGATACGGTTTTCGCTTGCATGTGGAGAATTAAATAGTCCGGGCCGCCGGCTTTGGAGTCCGTCCCCGACATGTTGAAACCGCCAAACGGCTGATAACCGACAATCGCCCCTGTGCAGCCGCGGTTGAAGTACAAGTTGCCGACATGGAACTCATGACGTGCTTTTTCAAGATTCGCACGGTTGCGCGAAATAACAGCGCCCGTCAGGCCATATTGCGTGTTGTTCGCGATCTCAAGCGCATGGTCAAAGTCGCGCGCTTTCGCAAACGCCACGACTGGCCCGAAAATTTCCTCCTGCATAATGCGCGCATTTGGATCGACATCCGCAAATACCGTTGGTTGGATGAAGAATCCTTTCGAGTCGTCTCCTTCCCCACCGGTCATGAGACGGCCTTCTTGTTTGCCGATTTCAATATATTCCATAATTTTGTTGTATGCTCCTTGGTCGATAACCGGTCCCATAAACGTTGCTTGCTCTGCTGGATCGCCGACATTGAGTTGTTTTGTCAGCTCGACGACGCGATTGAGCACTTGGTCGTAGACGTCCTCGACGATGATCGCACGCGAGCATGCCGAACATTTTTGACCCGAGAAGCCAAACGCCGATGCGACGATCGATTGCGCTGCCAATTCCAGATCAGCTTCTTTATCAACGACGATGGCGTCTTTGCCGCCCATTTCTGCGATGACGCGTTTCAGCCAAATTTGTCCTGGCTGTACTTTCGCTGCGCGCTCGTAAATGCGGATGCCGACATCCCGCGATCCGGTGAAACTGATAAATCGTGTGCGCGGATGCTCAACCAAATAGTCGCCAACCTCCGCACCGCTGCCCGGGATGTAATTCAGCACACCAGCCGGAAGACCAGCTTCCTCGAGCACTTCCGCGAACTTATACGCCACGACCGGTGTTGCACTTGCCGGTTTCAGGAGTACCGTATTGCCCGTAACCAGCGCAGCGACTGTCGTCCCCGCCATAATGGCGAACGGGAAGTTCCACGGCGAAATGACGACTCCGACCCCAAGTGGAATGTAGAAAAACCGGTTCGTTTCCCCTGGACGGCTTTCAACCGGAATGCCGTCTTTCAACTTCAACATTTGCCGTCCGTAATATTCCATAAAATCGATCGCTTCGGCCGTATCAGCATCCGCCTCGCGCCACGGCTTCCCAGCTTCTTTCACCAACCAAGCGGAAAATTCATGCTTGCGTCGACGTACGATGGCCGCTGCGCGGAACAAAATATCCGCCCGCGCTTCCGGACTCGTCCGACTCCATGTGCGGAACGCTTCATCAGCGGTTTTCATCGCCCGTTCGGCGAGCTCTTTGTTCGCTTTTGCCACCCGGCCGATTACTTCCGCTTTGTTCGCCGGGTTGACCGAGGTGATCTTATCTTCAGTCATCACCCGCTCGCCGCCGATGATAAGCGGATATTCACGGCCAAGCTCTGCTTCGACTTTTTCGAGCGCTGCCAAAAATGCTTGTCGGTTCGCATCCACGGTAAAATCAGTAAACGGTTCATGTTTATACGGCTGCACCATTTCGTCGTCCTCCTTTTCACGAGCAAAAAAATTTTTCGCAATAAAACGGTTTCATAGTTATATTATGCAAATTATTATGGCTTTTTTCAATGATTTTTACTTACTTGGCGGCTTTCAGCTCTACCTCTTCTTCTGTGCGTTGAAGATGGATTCGCTTTTTCGCCACGAGGTGATAATACGCATAGCACACGAGCAAGAATGGAATGCCGCAGTAAAGCGCGATCCGTTGATCAGGGATAAAAGCCAATCCGACAATTATCGCCATATTCAGTATGAACGCGGCCAGCGGTACGAACGGATAGAGCGGCGTCCGGTATTTCAAATCGCGCACATCGCCGCCTTCACGCAAAAACGCTTTCCGTCCCAAATAGCTCGACAGCGCGATGGAGGCCCAAACAGTCACCGCGCCAAACCCAGCGATCGCCGTCAACCAAACATACACGGTATCTTCTGCGTACACGCTGCACAGCAACGACAAGCATCCGATGGCAATGCTGGCGATTAGCGCATTGATCGGCACGCCCCGCTTCGAGAGTTTGCTGAAAAACGGCGTAACCATGCCTTGGCGCGACATCGACCATAGCACGCGTGACGTCGCATACAATCCTGAGTTAGCTACCGACAGCACCGCGGTAATAATGACAAAGTTCATGATATCGGCCGCATACGGAATGCCGATATTGTCAAATACCACGACAAACGGGCTTTCCACAACACCAGCTTTCTCCCATGGAAACAAACCAGCAAGTACAAAAATGGCCAAAACGAAGAAAATCAAAATCCGCCACACCGTGTTGCGCAACGCAATCGGTACTGTTTTCTCCGGCTCACGGCTTTCTCCGGCTGCGACCCCCACCAATTCCGTTCCTTGAAAGGAAAAATTCACAAGAATCATCGTTGTAAAGATCGCCCAAAACCCATTAGGAAACAAGCCGCCATGGTCTGTAAAGTTCGAGAAAAACGGGGCGGGTTGTCCGCTTTTCATATGGACGATGCCGAACATCGCCGCCAAACCAAGAACAATAAAGGCGATGACCGTCAACACCTTCACGCTCGAAAACCAAAACTCCACCTCAGCGAAACCTTTGACAGACAAGGCGTTCACCAAAAACAACAACAAGGCGAAGACAGCGCAAAACACCCATGTTGGCACATCAGGGAACCAGCGTTTCATGAGGATGCTGACTGTAAGCAGCTCAATGCCGACCGTCACTGACCAGTTGAGCCATGACAGCCAGCCGATGCAAAACCCTGCGGCCGGCGAGATGAATTTCGTCGCATACGTTTGATATGACCCAGCGTCAGGGATCCTCACAGCCAATTCCCCTAACGAAAGCATCGTCAAATACATGACGAATCCGCCGAATAAGTAGGCGGCAATCGCTCCTCCAGGTCCCGCTTCATGAATGGTGTATCCGGATCCTAAAAACAAACCGGTTCCAATCACCCCGCCAAGCGCAATCATAAACAAATGTCTACTTTTTAGCTCTCGTTTCAATTCCTGCGCTGGTGGCATCCAAATCTCTCCCTTCCACTACTTATAGATTTCGCAACCGCTTACATTTCTATCAAGTAAACGGCGTTTTTTCTCCGGCAAAATTTTTTTTCGCATATTTCACAGCCGCATCTCTATTATGGTGCTTATTTTTTCTATTTTCAATATATTTGGCAAAAAATTTTTTCGATCTCCTTCTTCCCCTCCCTTGTCATTCCTCTCTTCGCTAGCTACTTGTGTTATAATACAAGGAAAGGAGAGGTGCTGATCGTGAACCGGGAGATGGAAACGCTTTTATCCATGTATGAGCAAATTCTCGAAATGATCGACCTTGGTGTTCATGCGGTCGACCAACAAGGAAAAACAGTCATTTACAACCGAAAAATGCGGGACATTGAGGGAATGGACGTCGAGGATGTACTTGATAAGAACATTTTAGACGTCTTCCGCTTCCATCCGGAACAGCCGAGCACATTGCTTGAAGCGCTGCGCACCGGTGAAAGCATATTGAACAAGCAACAAACATACTTCAACAACAAAGGGCAAGCAGTGACAACGATCAATCAAACACATCCATTATGGAAAGACGGATGCATCATCGGAGCGGTGGAAATCGCCAAAGACGTCACGAAATTCCGCAAGCTGATTGCCGAGCAGCACCAACGCGGAGAACTAAGCCGCTCACTGGCAGGCATCATCGTCCAAAGCGAAGCGATGCAAGCTGCGATTCGCCTAGCCCGCCATGCCGCCCGCTCGGAAGCCCCGGTACTGCTTATGGGTGAAAAAGGGACAGGAAAAGATTTGCTTGCTTCTTGCATTCATTACGAAAGTGAACGGCGCTTGAAACCATTTTTGGCGCAAACGTGTTTGTCGCTCCCGGACGATTGGATGGAAACGATGCTGTTTGGCAGCGAAGAAAACGGCGAGATCCAGCCTGGTTTGTTCGAACAAGCGGATGGGGGCACTGTGCTACTCGATGATGTCGATTCGTTAAGCCTGCCGCTCCAACAAAAGCTCGTGCATTTCCTTCAGGAAAAACAGTTTACCCGCGTCCATGGCCATAAGCCCGTTCGTGCAGACGTCCGCCTTATCACCTCGACAAGCGGTGACCCGATTGACGCCGTCCAGACAGGAGAGTTGCTAAAATCGCTTTACTACCAGCTCGCGGTGCACTGTATCGTTTTGCCTCCATTGCGCGAGAGAAGAGAGGACATTTTGCCATTGGCCGACCATTTCATCCGCCAAGGCAATGAACGCTATGGCTTAAACGTGGAAGGACTTGCGGATGACGTGCAAGAGGCGTTTCTCGCTTACGACTGGCCTGGCAACGTGCGCGAGCTAGAAACGGTGATCGATGAAACGTTGGAGATGATGGACGAGGGAGAAACGATCACATTCGATCATCTTCCAGCTTCGTTCCGCATGAAACTTGCACCCGATGCACCGAAAACAGACTTTTTGTTTAATACAGAAGACATTCTGCCACTCGAAAAATATATGGAGGAAGTCGAAATTTACTACATCCGCAAAGCGCTGCAACACCACGGCTTCAACATCACGAAAACCGCTAAAGCGCTTGGCTTAAGCCGGCAAAACTTGCAATACCGCATTCGCAAGTATCGGATTGATAAGGAATGGGGATGAACAGTAGGACAACGGAAAAAGAAACGGACGTCCAACAAAAAGCACACGTTCGGAGTGATTCCCATCTTTTCCGTAACGTGTGCTCCAAAGTAAATTTCTAGTGAAGAAACAGGGAAATCTTGTCTTATTAGTTCTTTGACGATCCAAACCATTTATTATCCAAGGCGAATAGCTGGCTGCCGCTGAGGCAAAGGGCAATAGCTACAGACAATAAGACAACATCCAATTCATACCCTGCGGTTTGGCTATTGCCCATGAAACCGGCCGGCAGCTTGACAGTGAAGGTCGCGCCAGACATCACGAATGCAAGCAGCGCCGAAATAACTCTTGTTCCTAATCCTACGATTAAGGCCACTTCCCCGGTCAATTCAATGAAGGCGACAACGTAACCGAGGAATCCGGCAACACCGATGCTTTCAAACCAACCGGCTACATTGCCAAGACCCATTTGGAATTTGGCAACGCCGTGAATAAAGAACATCAACCCTAAAGTGACCCGCAAAATCAATAACGCCCATTTGTATTTTTGCGCCATTATTCGTTCGCCTTCATTTTATCGTACAGTTTTTAACGCTCCATAATAAAAGCTCATCAAGCATCACGTTGACTTGTTCCACTTGGAACGCCTGTGGCTTAAACACGGTTCCATTCTTGAAATCGGTAAACAACGACAATGTTGGATGTGTACGGACATCAACGATTTTTAGCTCACCGCAAATTCCACGCAAATGCTCAGCAGCGTGGGCTACGCCAGTCGAACCGTCACTGACAATTCCTGCTGCCTTGTTGTTCCAAGCTTCACGAGCCCAATCAAGCGCATTTTTAACGTAATTTCCGACAGAAGTCTCCCACCTCAAGGAATGGGAAGGGCGATAGCCCAATGAGTAGACGGGAGATGAATGTCGGTTGGCTTTAGCCAAAGGTTTTGATGTAATCAGTCTTAGGTATAAAAAAGGACTGATATATCAATGAAATTGGATAGTAATAACCATTCAATGTTCTCTTTACATTACTATCTTGTATTCGTCGTGAAGGATCGCAGAGAAGTATTCACCGATGAAACACTCGATTTTCCAAAATATGTTTATTGAGATTGGAAGCCAATATCACATTACTTTGACAGAATGGAATCACGATAAAAATCATGTTCACATCTTATTCAAAGCACATCCTAATTCTGAATGATCAACGTTCATCAATGCTTATAAGAGTGCAAGTTCTCGACTAATAAAGAAACATCTTCCTCATATCCGAAAAAACTATGGAAAGAGATGTTTTTTGGTCAAGAAGTTTTTGTCTGCTTACAACAGACGGCGCTCCAATCGAGGTCATAAGAAAATACATTGAAAATCAAGGTCAGAAGTGAGGGGATTGGATCTGACCAAGCAAAACAAAGCATTCAAATTTCGTTTGTATCCAAACAAAGAACAGAAAGAGTGATTGGAGAAAACGTGTGCTACCGCGAGCGTGACAAAAAGGAACAACTACTTCTCGAAATGGACGGCCCATGGCCGTTTGCCGGTTCGTTCTAAAAAAAACCGATGACGCCGTTATTGCTGTTTGACTCCGTCGCACTGTTGCGGCGCACTACGAGCAAGAGATTGAACAAGTCAAAACAGCCGTCACTGCGAACACAAAACGATTTTACCGTACACCCGATACACCTAACAGGCTATTGGATGATCCAGCGAAATCTATATCGAACCAAAAAGCCGAGGGCGCAACCTTTAGCCCCACTCGGCTTTATATGTTGAGAAACGCATTTTCATTGTCCCGTCTGCAGCGCCTTTTGTTCATCATTGACGACGGTGCCGGCAGAAGCTCTTCCTTTCACTTGCTTTAACGTTGCCACAATAAGAAAACTGACAATGACCAACAACACCCACGAGCTTACTTTCCCTATATGAACGAGACTCCACGCCTTTGCTTGGTTTGGATATTGCCAAGCACCAAAAAAGGTGGCAATGTTTTCAGCGATCCAGATGAAAAATCCGATCAGTAAAAACGAAAGGACGATCGGCATCCGATAGCAAATTCCCCCCACTTCATACACGACCCATGACCGCCAAAAAACGAGGATCACAAGGCCTGCTAACCACCATCGAACGTCCACCCAATAATGATGGGTAAAAAAGTTCAAGTAGATCGCCGCAGCCAGCGGAACGACCAACCAAAACGGCGGCCATCGCACAAGCTCCACTTTCATTCTTCTCCACGCCTGGCAAAGATAGCTCGCCACACTTGCATACATGAATCCGCTGTACAACGGCACGCCAAACAGTTTCGTATACCCTTCTTCCGGATATGCCCATGAACCCATACGCACCTTAAACAGCTCTAATGCAAGCCCAATCAAGTGAAAGACAGTAATGACTTTGAGCTCATCCCGCGTTTCCAGCCCTGATCGCACCATCCACCATTGCATGAGCAGGCAAATGATGAGCAGCCAGTCATACCTCGGCAACAAAGGGAGCGGCGCGAGTTTCGTCAGCGCCAATGAGGCAAAAATAACAACCGGAAACACGCAAGACAACGCCTGCGCCCAACCGAAGCGAATGAGCTGCACAAACGCTTTGATCAGCCACGATTTTCTGCAAAACTGGCGCACCCGGACTATCATCAGGCAAAACGGTGGGCATTCGTTCACCGCTACCTCGTGTTTCTCCCCTTTCAAGCCGTCTCCTCCCTACTCACGGATTTGACTCCCCTTCCTCGCTTCGATACTCCAAAATGTCCCCGGGCTGACAGTCAAGCGCCTTGCAAATGGCTTCTAACGTCGAAAAGCGGATGGCCTTCGCTTTTCCGTTTTTCAAGATCGACAGATTTGCCATCGTGATCCCTACTTTCTCTGACAACTCCGTGACGCTCATCTTCCGCTTGGCCAACATGACATCAAGATTCACAATAATCGGCATGTCATCCACCTCAAATGGTCAACTCATTTTCCTGTTTGATTTCAATCGCTTGTTGAAGCAGCTTTTGTAACACCGCGGCAAAGACGGCGATCACCAGCGAAGCAAACGGCACCAACAACCCAACGAAAATGACACCCGGGGCGTCATCCTTTTCGGCAAAAAGATAAAACAGCGGCAAGGCAAGCATGTGCAGCCCACAGATGACAACAGCGCAATATTTGATTGCCTTCAACGCCTTCACCGACCGTTCAGAGAACGCGCTATTTTGATCAATATACGTTAATAGCTGAAACGCCTGATAGAGCGCAAAATAAAACGGCAACGCGGACGTATCAAACACAAGATAAACGAAATACTTGATCCAAGGAAACTTCGGCAACAACTTGACCGCCACATCCCCAAGCACAGGCACCAAAAATATGCACAACGCAAGAACGGGAAGACCAATCAACACAACAGCCACTTTCAAAAAAATTGTTTCTCGTTTCACCACGAGCACCTCACTGATTTGTTTTTGATTTTATTTTAATCATTCATTTATCGTTTTTCAATAAATAATTATCGAATTTAATTATATTTTTGCTGTGAAACATGATAAAAACAAAGAGCATTCCCCTTGCAGAAGAACGCTCCGTTACAAACGTTGATGATTCTCGCAAAAAAACAGCCCTTCTTCCATCAAGTACGGGGGCTTAACGGTCGAGGAATTGCTTCTTATGGTCGCTTTCTATATCAAAAAGGTTTCGGGCGCTTAACCAAAAAAGATGACAAAAGCATTGACTGGGCGTTTGTGGTTTGGGTACAACGTTATGTGAATTGCAATGGGGCTTGCACAGAAAGAGAATGGATCTCATGGAGAAGCAACTGATATCCGATTGAAAAAATAATAATAAGGGCTCAGCCCTTCCTATCCGAGCCCTTTTTGTTTGCCACCTCGAATGACATGAATCTTTTTACTGTCTAATGTGTGAAATTGAGATAAACATTTGATGCAACCTAAGGACGAAACAATTCGTTATACGCTGTTTCTCGATACAAATCGTAGAGCTCGGCTGATGAGGGCTGGCAATACCGTGACATGCCCTTCCCCGGCAAATTCCTGAAACTCCACATATACCCCAAAATCAGCGAAGGCGGAAAGGCGTTCTGCCAGTTCTTCAGCATGAGCGTTAATTCGGCTTTTGTGGCTTCTTTCCAACTCTCCAGCCGCCAAAAGTACGTCAACGTTGAGCGTTTCTTGTTTGATACGAGCAACAAAACGTTGTTCTGCTTCAAGCAACAGCTGTTTACTCCAGTGAATCGAAGGACTTCCGGCAATATACGTTCTGAAAGCCGTCGGCTTCGTAAAAAGCACCTGCAAAACAAAGAGGCCACCGAGGGAATGGCCAAAAATGGCCTGCTTCGTCCGATCGATTGGCAATTCTCGCTCTATTTCAGGCTTCAGTTCTGTTTCAATAAACTCCAAAAAAGCCTCTGCTCCTCCCATTTCCGGCCATGCGGTTCCATCTGGACGAACAAGTAATCCGCTTTCCGGAACAGACATAGTAAAATCGTAAAAACGAGCAGGAGAAAATGGCTTTTCAGTTGGATAACCAATACCAACAATCACCGCAGGAACAACTCCTGTGCGATCAGGACGTCCTGCCTGCACACGCATCGCTTCCACCATCGTCCCAAATACCGAATTGGCATCAAGTACATAAATCACTGGAAATCCCAAAGGAGGTGGATCCGCATCAGGTTGTGCGACAAAAATCCGATATTCACGATTCCGATAGCTAGAATACATCACTCGCTGCTTCGTTCGCGGAATCGTGAATTCACTAACGCCTGCTGTATGAACAGCTGAAGAACATAACTCCTCTTTTTTAGAACCCACCCCGACTCCCTCCTTCCTTTCTCATCAAATCATCAGTCACCTTCTACGACTTCCTTGATGTGTCTGAATATAACCACTTCACTGCGTTCGGAAATCGTCTAATAAAAAAAGGGCGAGCATGAGGAGTCCCCTCCTCTATAACCAATTTGAGTCTTTTATTGTTTCGCTGTTGATTCATTAATATCGCATAGGCTGCTTTTGTTCTCGAAACCATTTCTCGTTGCACATTTTGCTTTTCAATGCCCTCTATGCTTCCTACATCCATATAAATCTTTACCTCAGGGGCAACGATATGCGACTCCATGAAATGAAGAAACCCTTCATACCAAAATGAACCTGAAAGACAGCCAATTTTGCCAAATACATGCGGATATAAATAAGCCGCATACATTGAGATAAGGCCTCCAAGCGAAGCCCCTATCAATCCCGTTTGCTGCTGATGTCCATCTGGTTGGTAGGAAGCATCGATATATGGTTTCAGTTCTTCGACGAGAAAGGCAAGATAATGTGAGCCCTTTCCGCCAAAATCGGCAAACCGTTCAGATAGCGCCTTCGCATGCCACGGTGTATATTCATCCAATCGGTTCTTTGTCTCAATCCCCACAAATAAAAGCTCGGGAAGCTCCCCGCGAGCAAACATAAGCTCAATCTGAACTAGAGCATCGCTTTGAGAGGGATCAAACAAATATCCTCCATCCTGAACATAGACAACTGGATATCGACTAGCGCCTTTGACATAAGAGGGAGGAAGATAAATCAACAGCTTTCTCCCCCTCCAACTCTCCGTCGCCAATGTTCCCCGAATATGGCCTTCCTTTAACATATGACAAACCTCGGCCTCATGCTTGGTCAAAAATCATCGTTAATTGCGAAGCTGGAATACGCGACCGAGCAGGTGGAATTTGGGCAGGATAGCCGATATGGAGATTGCCAACCACTTTCTCTTTGGGCTGAATCTCCATCGCTTCTCGAAAAATAGGATCATGCAACCATCCAGGTGTCTTCCACACCATGCCGATCCCTTTTTCCCATGCAAGCAGACCAAAATTATGGATCACACAACTTGTTGATGCATAATCTTCTTCTCTAACTACCTCATTAGGGTTCTCTCTCATCACTACCGTTAAAATCATCGGAACAGACATGATTTTATCGTAAAATTTTTGACCGATTTCCTGCTTTTTTAATGGATCCTCTTCTTTGTTTTCTTTGATTTTCCGCACGGCATCAGCAATTTTTTTAAGGCCTTCTCCATATGTTAAAATGAACCGCCAGGGCTGAGTCAGACGGTGATTAGGAACCCAAACAGCTGTATCAAGCATCTCCATGACAAGCTCAGGTGATACAGGACGATCTTCAAATAGATGAACAGAACGACGCTCCCGCAATAATTGGCTCAGCTCCATAAGTCACCCTCCATTTTTCAGTTTTCGAGATGTCTCTTGTCTCTTACACTTTTGTTTTAAATAGCAAGTACACGAAGTAAGGAATACCAATGATGGCAATGACAATTCCAACAGACAGTTCGACAGGCGCAAAAACTGTTTTAGCAATAAAGTCTGAAACCACTACCAACAACATGCCAATCGTTCCGCTAATGGGAATGACACGCTGATGATGAACCCCGACGAGACGCTTGGCAATATGGGGAGCAATCAAACCAACAAAACCGATGTTTCCAGACACAGACACACACGCACTGACAATCCCAATACTCGCCAATAGCAATAGATTTTTTTCCTTTTCAGTAGAAACCCCTAACCCTTTTGCACGCTCTTCCCCTAATTGGAACAAATCGAGAATATAAGCTTTGCTGATAATAATGGGAACAAGCAAAATCATCCATGGCAACATGGCAACAACATATTGCCAATTGGCGTTCCAAATGCTTCCCGCAAGCCATACTGTCGCCATTTCAAAATCCTGTGGATTCATCTTTAACGATAAATATAAAGATACCGCCCCAAAACCAGCCCCCGCGGCAATTCCTACAAGAATGAGCCGCTGCGTATCCAAACGACCGTTTTGTCGCGCAAACAGATAAATCAGCAAAGCAGCACCCAATCCACCAGCCCATCCAAACAGTGGCATCGCTAAAATCGATAGCCAATCACTTTCCGCTGTCCTGCGACCTCCAAAGAAAAGCATAAAAATGACGATCATGGCTCCAGCCCCAGCATTAATGCCCAAAATTCCTGGATCAGCCAAACCGTTTCGGCTAATTCCTTGGATAGTCGCCCCAGCTACTCCTAATCCAAAACCAACCAACGCGGCAATGACAATACGCGGCAGTCGGAAATCCAAAATCACCAAATCATGTTCCGGAACCGGATCCATTCGCAGCAGCGTTTTTAAGACATCTTGAACACTTAGATCAAATACTCCATTTGTTAGACTAATATAAATCGCCACTAATATCATGACAATATTGCTAAATAGTACTAACCAATAGCGCTTAGCTGGATGACTAAGCACCCTTTCCTCCCCCTCTCGTATAAATTAAATAGAGGAAGAAAGGCACACCAATCAAAGCTGTAACGACCCCGATCGGTGTTTCAAACGGATAATTCAAAAATCGGCTTAAAATATCGGAAAGCGCCAAAAAGATCGCTCCAAGAACACCGGCACAAGGAATGATTCGGCGATAATCAACCCCTACTAAAAACCTCGTCATATGAGGAATAATTAAACCAACGAAGCCGATATTTCCAGCCAAGGCAACAGAAATGCCTGTTAAGATAACCACGCTGGCGATCGCCAAGGCCTTGATCACCATCGTTTTCTGACCTAAGCTGACCGATATTTCCTCTCCTAACGACAAAATCGTAATCGATTTAGAAACCATAAGGGCAATAGTAAGACCAACAATGGCAAAAGGCACTGCCAATTTAATGAAATTAGGGTCCATTTGATGCAACCGAGCATTGTACCAAAAACTTACATTCTGCGAAACTTGAAAATAAGAAGAGAGAGCGGCTGATATGCTGCTCAAAAATGTTCCAATAATCATTCCAATAATCGCCATTCGAACAGGCGACATTCCATTGGGCAGGATGGAGGCCATCCAGAACACAAAGCCTACCGCAACCGCTGAACCAACCAATGAGTACATGATCATCTCAAGCGAAGAGGCGCCCGGCTGAATAATCATACAAAGTGTAATCGTAAAAACCGAACCATCTGAAACCCCCATAATGGAGGGAGACGCTAAATAGTTCCTTGTCATCCCTTGCATAATCGCTCCTGAAATCGCAAGGAATGCACCAATCAAAAGAGCACCGATCACTCTTGGCAGTCTCGAATGCCTGACAATTTGATGATTCACATCATTCGGGTCAAAATCAAATATCGCTTTCCAAACTGTCACCTCATCTATATTTTTGACCCCATATAAAATAGATGCGATGATGATCAACACCATCGCAACCGGTGAAAGCCATAAAATCAGGGCTGACGGAGAAATCCTTAATTGCATATTGACGCTACCCTGCCTTGTATTATTCGTTGCCGAGTTTCTCCACAACTGCTTTTAAGAAATTGATTTTGCTCCACGCTGTGCCGCCTTGTGCAAGCGGGTCGACAACGTTGACGAACACTTTATCATTTTTTACAGCATTGATGCTTTTCCAAATTGGATTGTTTTGTAGCTCTTCAAGTGCTTTAGGATTGTTTTTATTTTCATCTTCTGAGAATTGCACAAAGATATAGTCCGGATTCATTTCGCTAAATTTTTCTAAAGAAATGACTTCCTGAGCTTTCGCATTTTGAATTTCTTGAGGTACTGTGAATCCTAAATCCGTATATAGCGAAGGGTTGAAAAATACATTTGGCGGATAGATCATAATATTACCGCTTCGAATGCGAACAGCCACGACTTTCTTATCTTTTAGCTTGTCTCCCAGCTTCGCGTTCGCTTCTTCTAAGTCTTTTTTATATTGGTTTAATACTTCTTCAGCTTTATCTTGTGTTCCAGTCACTTCTGCCAACACACGCAAATTGGCTTCCCAATCTGTTGAGATGTGAGAAATCGGAATCGTCGTTGCTATTTTCTCCAGTTTTTGCGCAACATCTGGCGGGAATTTTGTCGTTGAGAAAATAACGTCTGGTTTTAATTTTAAAATTTCCTCAATATTAGGCTGCGCTTTTTCACCGATAGAGACAGTAGAGCCTGTAATGTCCTTAAACATTTCTGGGAATTTGCCACCAACCGTAATGCCTCCAAGCGGCTTTACTCCTAACACAAGCGCATCTTCCATCGTTTCCATGCTTCCCGTGATAACGATTTTATCCGTTTTGACCGGAACTGTATAATCCTTTCCAAGATACTGAATCGTATGTTTTTCATTCGAATTCGCTTGTGTTTCTTGTTTTGTATTCGAGCCCCCTCCTGATTTTTCAGGAGCTGATGATTCTTTCGCACTACAAGCGCTTAATACAAAAATCAGTAGAGCGATGAGGCCTAGATAAAGATAGTTTCTCTTCATGTCTCTCTTAAGTCCTCCCCTTATCCTCCTTTTGATAATGATTATCATTTATGATTATAATTTGGATCTCCCACTCTGAACATGGACAGTATCCGAAATTCATTTTGGACAAATTCCAGAAAAAAGCTTTAACGATTCATCAATCATTCGATCATGGGCATATGCCGAGTACTCCATCCACGGATCGGAAGAAAGCACATAGACTTGCTGATGGCGAACCGCTTTCAGCTCTTGCCATGGAAGGGAGTATTGCAATTGATTCCAAAAAGCTAACGTTTCTTCTTCCTGCCTAATTAATAGCAACAAACGATCCATATCGATTTGAGCAAGCTGATCAAGCGTAATCGGTTCATTGTAAGTACCGCGCTTAGGATACGCAGCATTCATTTGCAAATCCTGATAAAACACCTCTGATATGCTACGATTGCAATGAGCATATAAATGCTGATTCGAGATGCGCACGACTAAAAATGTGTCCTCTCCGACTTCCTGCTTTAGCTGTTGTCTAGCAAACTTCACTTTTCGTTCATACATTTGAAGCCAACTTTCTGCTTCCTTCTCTTCCCCCAAAAATTCAGCCGTCAGCATCAGCTGTTCCCGCCAATTTTTCTCAATCCATGGAACATAAAACATAGGAGCAATCTGTTCAAGTCTCTCCTTCTCCATCGTTTTGAGATCGTCTGTGCTAATAATCACATCCAGCTGCTCATGAGACAGTGTCTCGATTTTTGATTCCCAATGCTGATTTTTGCGATAAGCACTAAGAGGGACAGAAATATCGTCACGATACATTTTATAGTAATAAGCGGTCCATTTCGGATGAAGCGGCGCCGCATAAGGAATAATCTTTAAGGCAAGCAATTGGCCAGTAATCGGAGAGGTATAGGCAGCAATTTTCCTCCGGCGGCTTTTCATATAAGCGGTCGGTGTAACTCCTACCTTCTTTTTAAATTTACGGCTAAAGTAAAATTCATCATGATAGCCAACCTGATGGGCGATATCACGCAGTTTCGCGTCGGATTGAGCCATCAGACGCTTCGCCTTATTCAGTCGAAGCTCTGTTAAATAATCCATTGCGCTCATTCCATACGTTTTTTTGAACAAATCAACAAAATATTTAGGACTAACATTGGATATCCTTGCTAATTGCTCAATCGTCAAATTCTCATAAAAATAGCGTTCCATATAGTTCTTAGCAGCCTCTAGCGATGTTCGCGATTCTTTAGGCAAAGGGGAACGATGCTTCATGATATAATAAAGCAACTGTTGGAAAGCAAGCTGACAGCGAAACCGTTCGAGCTCGTCCTCGCTTCGCCAATGATCATAAATTTCGTCACATAATAAGATCAGCCGATCCGCAGGAAACACAGGGATTTCCCCCTGTAACGGGAAAAGACATTCCCCGTGATGAGAGAGGCATTCATATCTTGAACCTTTCCTTTGAAACACGTCAAACTTAAACAAGAACATTTTACTTCTTGCTTCTATTTCAATTCCATATGTATCATCAGGCGAGCATATATAAGCGGTATTCGGCCGCAGCCGATACCTGTGACTATTTAACATAAAATGTCCTTGTCCATCTTTAACGATCATCAGTACATGAGAAGTTGTAAGCTGCGGTTCGATCTGCCAGCCGTTTTCTTCTTTGATGAACTGCATCTCCCGCATTCTAAAAAACGACCGATCCCAAGCAAACTCCGTGGTCTCTTGCCTGATCATTTCAGATTGAGCCATGCTCTCCCTCCTTCTTGCTTCTTTATCTATACATGAAAAGAACGAGTTAATTCGATCTTTGACTATTCATTGTTATTTTGTTTTTTGATAATGATTATCATTATTATAACAGTATATCAAACCATTCCTTGTTTCACAATATCCTCCCATTCAAGTTCCATTCGTTGATTATCGATAACAACCGAAGCACAGGCGTCCGCAGGCACACAGCCAAAAAACAAGGCTGGTCTCCGGTTGAGAACAACCATATCCATCCCTGCCCAATCATTCATTGTTCCATCTTTCTATAATCATCTTTCCAGCCAAATCCTTTCCTCAGCAACATTCGAGCATCATATCGCTCTATTTGTTTTCCTGCTTCACCCAACAAAGCTAATGAGGCCACATAACCATTATCCATCTCTAATGGATACATCGCTGCACGGTTGAGACAACCAGGATCGCCTTTCAAATAAAGTAACCGTGGAGTTTGATGAGGCGCAGATACGATCACATGCAATGGGGAAATTTGCAACCCTTTACCCGTTGCTTTCAATATCGCTTCTTTCCTTGTCCAATATGTATAAAAAACTCTCCTTTGCTCCTGAGGTGATGCTTGAAACAAATGATATTTTTCTTCCTCTGCCAGTACTTCATTCGCCATTTGCCTGATATCTAAAGCGTAAGAGTCATCGAGCCACTCAACGTCGACACCAACGGGGGTGCCGGCTGTAAAAGCCACAAGAACTCTCTCGCCGGAATGAGAAATCGACCATTGGAATGAACGGTCAGGCAACTGCGGACGGCCATGAGCCTTGCGACAAGCCGGGCAAGTGCGATCAATCGGCACTTCATGTGGAGCCATATTGAGCTGTGCTGCTAATACAAAGCGACTTAATACACACCCGATGATAAAATGAGCTCGATCTTGTTCTTTCCGAAATGATTGTACTCTTTCCTTTTCCTCCGGGTTCAGCAATTGAATATGCCACGGTTGTAGATCACGGATGTCAGCGAGCCAAACCTGGCATGCATGCTTCGTCAAATGAGGAACAGAATCCGCCATTTCCCATTCCATCACAGCAAGCATTCCCCTCTCTCATTTCCGTTTTGCTTGATCGTAAAGCAAATAAAAGAAGAGTTAAGCAGGTGTTCTAACGGTTGGATCATTTCCTGCTCAACTCCGATTTGGTACAGCTCATTGCGAAGTGAAAATTGTTCAATTTTTATTAAGCATATAGTGAAAGGGTCCAAAGAAGTCTCTCTTCTATACTTCACTTGATCCACGTTCTACGCTCTATTTTTTGATTTCTCGCAAGCTGTTAGGCCTCATATCCGTCCAGTGTGTGCGAATATAATCTTGGCAAGCAGAACGTGTATTTTCGGAAAACACAACTTTCCAACCGGACGGAACTGCAATGGAGGACGGCCAGAGCGAGTACTGGCCTTCCTCATTGATTAAGACAACATAGGTCCCATCTTGATTTTCAAAAGGGTTGGTCATGTTCTACCTCTCCCTTCATTCATCGGACTGAAATCACTTTCTTTCTTAATTGATCAGCAAGAATGCGGCCAATTTCAGCCAATGGACCAGGCTGGCACATATCCTTATGACGGCATTCGATATCATATTGAATGATTCGACCATCGATATATGGCAGCCATGCCTCCGGCTCAATTGGGTCAAACCATTCTGGAATAACGGTTGAACGAAAGAATAGGAGATCTCCCTTATAGCGCCGCGGCATATATTCACTTAAAATCCGGACAGAATTGACATACGTATTTTTAAGATTGAAGATGGTTGACTCTTCTAAGCTAGCTAGCGCACTACCGTCACTCCGAAGCATCTCAATCGTATTTTCCAAATTCAACGGCTTCCCATCCATGTTATCCGGATCATATCCCCCTAAAGCGAGCAATGCAATCAAAGCCTCTTGCTCATCCGGGGCCTTAGCAATCGGTAAAAAGTGGCTAGGGTATGCGTCTAACATCACTAGAAGGGCAATCTCGTCTCCTTGCTGCTGCAGCTGTGTCGCCATTGCATGTACGACATTTCCACCTAGCGACCATCCTAATAAGTAATATGGTCCTTTCGGCTGGACTGTCTTTATTTGCTCAATATAATCCGCAGCCATCTCATCTAATGTCTCTGGCAATCGCTCAGCTTTCGCAATCCCTCGAGCCTGTAATCCGTATATTGGATATTCCGTTCCGATCGATGTCATCAATCCTGCATAGCACCAGCTAAGACCTCCCGCTGGGTGTACGCAAAATAGTGGAGGCTTTGTACCGGAAGCTCGCAATGGCAACAATATATCTAAAGCATGATGACTGCTTCCCATTTCTAACTTCTCAGCAAGGCCCGCAACGGTAGGAGCTTCAAATAAATCACCAATGCTCAACTCAACTCCAAACGTCTCACGAATACGACTCATTAACTGAACGGCCAAAAGTGAATGGCCCCCAAGTTCAAAGAATCCATCGTCAATGCCGACACGCGGTAAGCGGAGTATCTCCGTAAAGAGATCACATAACATCTCCTCTTGAGGTGTTCGTGGCCCGCGCCCACTTACTTCGATCGATAAATCAGGCATTGGTAACGCTTTGCGATCCAATTTACCATTTGGAGTTAACGGCAAAGCTTCGATCATGACAAAAGCGGATGGAATCATATAATCAGGCAGGCTAGCCGCAACATATTTCCGCAACTCGGACGATTTAAACTCGGCATCCTTTGCCGGCACAATGTAGGCCACAAGCCGTTTATCCCCCGACTGATCTTCCCGAACAATGACGGCGACTTGGGCAATTTGAGGATGTTTTGCTAAAACGGCCTCAATCTCTCCCAACTCAATTCGATAGCCTCTAATTTTGACTTGATGATCGATTCGGCCAATATAATCCAACGTCCCATCTATGCGCCATTTTGCTAAATCGCCCGTCCGATACATTCTTGAACCCGGCGGTCCAAATGGATTAGCAATAAAGCGTTCAGCGGTTAAATCAGGACGTCCTAAGTATCCTCTTGCTAGTCCAGCTCCAGCCACATACATCTCGCCAATCACTCCAGGCGGAACCGGCTGCAGATGATCATCTAATAAATACACCTCTAAATCAGGAATATTGCCACCGATTAAGCTATTCCCTTTCAGAGAAAGAACCGTGCGATCCAATTCAATATAGCTGACATGCACCGTCGTCTCCGTAATCCCGTACATATTAATCAGTTTCGGCTGATCCTCAGGATGCCGCTCATACCAATCTTCTAAACGGCTCAACTCCAATGCTTCTCCACCAAAAATCACAAAGCGCAAGGAAAGCTGCTTCGATAATTCGCTGTTTTCCCGATCAGCCTGCATCAGCTGATAAAAAGCGGATGGCGTTTGATTAAGAACTGTGACGTTTTGCTCGACCAACAATTGAAGAAACTCCTTCGGTGAACGGCTTACATGGTGTGGAACAACTACAAGACGTCCGCCATATAAGAACGGTCCCCAAATCTCCCAAACAGAGAAGTCAAACGCATAAGAATGGAATAATGTCCAAACATCCTTTTCCGAAAATTGGAACCAATGCTCGGTCGAATGGAACAGCCGGACTACATTTTGATGTGGAATCATTACGCCTTTTGGTTTTCCTGTTGAACCAGAGGTATAGATGATATAAGCCATATGATATGGCGACAAAGCTTCGATTCGATCCGTATCATTCGGATTCGTTTCTGGATAGTGGCTAATTTGTCTCATAACAGGCTCCGCATCGACTACGATATGCTCCACATTCGGCGTATGCGGAAGCTTCACTGCCATTTGCTGATTGGTAATCACATACATCGGCTGTGCATCTTCCATCATATAGGCAATGCGCTCTTCAGGATAATTCGGATCTAAAGGCAAGTAAGTGCCTCCTGCCTTCAATACCGATAAAATGCTGACCACCATTTCCAATGAACGCGGCAACGCAAGAGCAACTACTCTTTCTGGACCTACTCCTTTACTGATGAGAAAATGAGCCAACCGATTTGCTTTTTTATTTAGCTCAGTATAGCTAAGTTTTTGATCTTCAAAAACAACAGCCGTCGCATCTGGAACTCGTTCGACTTGTTTTTCAAATAAAGCTGGCAGTGTTTCCATAGACATATGCGGTTGACGATGCTCTGATTGATTCAGAAGGAGTTGATGTTCTTCTGGCAGCAGCATATGAATTTGCCCAATCGGCAATTCAGGATTCTCCACTACTTCTTTAAGGAGCTGACGTAACCGCTTGGCAAATCGTTCAACGGTCTCCTGCTGGAATAAATCTCGGCTATACTCAAATAAACCTATTAATCCAGCCGGCGAGCCATCTTCCATCCGGTTTTCGCGAAGCTCGAGCGTCAAATCAAATTTGGCAGAGCCGACACTGCGAACTTCTAATCGACTTTCCACCCCTTGCAACTCCAGCTTTGGCTCCGGTGTATTGTGAAATACAAACATGACTTGAAATAGTGGGTGCTTGGCCCGAGAACGAACTGGATTTAAAATCTCTACTAATCGTTCAAACGGCACGTCTTGATTTTCATAAGCGGATAGATTCACTTGCTTCACTCTAGCAAGCAGTTCTCGAAAACTCGGATTTCCCGATGTATCCATACGCAGCACAAGCGTATTAACAAACATTCCCACAAGGTCTTCCAAGGCATCGTCATTTCTTCCTGCAATTGGACTGCCAATTGGAATATCTGTTCCCGCTCCCAACCGGGTGAGAAGAGTAGCAAATCCCGCTTGAAGCACCATAAATAAGCTTGTTTTATTCTCACGTGCCAAAGCTAATAGCCGTTGATGGAGCTCCGCATCGAGCTCGAATTCGACAACGCCGCCTTCATAACTGGACTCCGCAGGACGCGGATAGTCAGTCGACCACTCCAGTTCTTCAGGTAAATCGGCAAGCGTCTGCTTCCAGTAATCCAACTGTTTCGCAACGAGATGATCCGGACGGTTTTCGTTTCCTAAAAATTCTTGCTGCCAAAGAGCATAGTCAGCATACGTGACCGGCAAAGGTGGCCAATCTACTTTTTGCTGCTGGCAATGTGCGTGATAAGCACTAGCTAAGTCACGAGTCAGAGGAGTTAACGACCATCCGTCTGCTGCAATATGGTGCATTAAAAGCAACAGCACATATCGATACTCTCCAATTACAAATAGCTGTGCTCGAATTGGTGGTTCTTTTGCTAAATCAAAGCTATAACGCACTGCTTCATCTAGCACACGAGATAACTCATTTTCGCTAACTTCTTGAACGATCAGCTCTGGACGTGCATGATGCGGTTCCAAAACGATTTGCCTTGAAGTACCCGAACGATCTGGAAAAATCGTACGTAACGTTTCATGCCGTTCCACCACATCATATAAAGCTTGTTGCAAAGCAGCAATCTGAAGCTCACCTGTTAAATGCACAACGACCGGTATATTATACGTAGGGCTTGGACCTTCTAAATGATGTAAAAACCATAAACGTCGCTGAGCAAATGATAGAGGAATTTTGTCTTTATGAGCATATGCTTTCACTGGTGGTTTCCCGTATGCTGCTTCTTTTAGATGATGAACAAGGCTCGCCACTGTCGGTGATTCAAACAGCTTGCCGATGGCCAACTCCACGCCCAACACATCGCGGATGCGGCTGATTAAACGCGCAGCGAGCAACGAATGGCCTCCCAGTTCAAAGAAGTTATCGTCAATACCCACTGCTGACAAATCAAGCACTTCAGCAAAAAGCTCACATAAAATTTCTTCTTGCGGTGTTCGAGGCTTGCGTCCCTTCATTGTCATCGTCCAATCGGGAACCGGCAGCGCCTTGCGATCAATTTTTCCGTTTGGAGTAAGTGGAAATTCTTCTAAAATCATAAAGGACGATGGGACCATATAGTCTGGCAGCTTTTCACTGACATAATGCCGCAGTTCAGCCAGATCAAGCGATCCTTTTGGGTCGCAAGGAATGAGATAAGCCACCAATCTTGGATCGCCTGGATGATCTTCACGAGCCACGACTATCGCCCGTTCTACCTCATCGTATTTGGTTAATACGGCTTCAATTTCACCGATCTCAATGCGGAAGCCACGCAGCTTCACTTGATAATCAACACGCCCGATATAATCTAAAGAGCCATCCTTGCGCCAGCGCACAAGATCCCCTGTCCGGTACATTCGACTGCCTGGTGGACCGTATGGATTAGCGACAAAACGTTCGGCAGTCAAATCCGGCCGTTTCAAATATCCTCTCGCTACCCCCTCACCAGCAATATATAATTCACCAACTACTCCAGGAGGAACAGGCTGCAGATGGCGATCCAAAACATACACTTGTGTATTCCAAATAGGTTTACCGATCACAGGAGCATGAATGTCATCCTGCTGCAAAGTCGCCATCGTGGACCATATCGTTGTCTCTGTTGGTCCGTATAAATTCGTGATCTCGCATCCGAGCTGATCCAAAGCTGATGCAAGGCTGCTTAGCAATGCCTCTCCCCCAACAAGCACCCTCAACCTGGCGATGCTGTCAGGATGATACGTCACAAGCATATGCCAAAGTGTCGGTGTCGCCTGCATGATTGTAATCTCTTCCTTAGAAAGCAGCGCAGCGAGTGTTTGCGGATCTTGAACGGCTTCTTTTTTCGCTACAATTAATCTTGCTCCGCTCATTAATGGGAGAAAGATTTCCAAAGCAGCAATATCAAAGGCAATCGTTGTCACTGCCAGCCAGCGGTCACGCTCATTGAGCCTAAATTTGTCTTGCATGGCAAATAAAAAGTTATTTAGATTTTGGAATGGCACAACCACTCCTTTTGGCTTTCCTGTTGAGCCTGACGTATAAATCACATAAGCCGGATGAAGAGCAGAGCGCTCACTTCCAACATTCGTGCTAGGATAGCGTTTGATTGCCTCTTCGGTTTCTGGATGATCAAGCACAATCATGGACAACGAAGAAATCGCCGATAACTTCTGGTTTGTCGCTGAATTTGTAATGATGCAAAGCGGTTCAGCATCATCAAGCATAAAAGCTAAACGCTCTTTTGGATATTCAGGATCAATCGGCAGATAAGCTGCACCCGCTTTTAGCACCGCTAGCATCGCGATCACCATATCAATGGAACGTGGCAAAGCCAATGCTATATACTGTTCGGGGCCTGCTCCCTTTTCTACAAGTAAACGGGCCAAACGATTGGCTTGTTCATTCAGCTCTTTATAACAAAGCATCTGACTTTCGCAAATGATCGCAATCGCTTCCGGATACTGCTGTGCTTGTTTTTCAAACAGCTGTAAAAAGCTTTCTTCTGAATGACGCTGTGCCGTCTCGTTCCATATTTCAATTACTTGGCGGCGTTCTTGCTCAAGCAGCACATCTACACTTCCAATGGTCACGTCCTCTTGCAGCGATGTGAGCGTCTCCAAAAGCTGTAAAAACCTAGATTGATGAATGGCAAGGTCATCAGTTTGATACATTTCCGGATTCGCATCAAAATCAATTCTTAGGCCATTTCCATCTGTTCGATCGTAGACATTAATCGCCAAATCATCCACAGGCCCGGCTGCAAGGTTATGTGTAGTCCCTTGATATCCGTCAAATCGCAATCCATAGTCAAACGGCATAATATTGACTTGCACACCAAAGAGTCGTTGATTTTCTCCTAATAGTTTCAGATCGCGGCGCAGCTGCTCATGGCGATATTTATGATGTTTCTTGATTTCTTTGATTTCTTGACGAACAACGGTTAATAGCTGTGACATTTTCATATCTGCATGCAGATGCAGACGAAGCGGCACAAGATTCATCACCATAGCCGGTACATACAATGCCACGGAGCCTAAGCGATTCATCATCGGCAAGCCAAGAATCACATCTGTAGCGCCTGTCAACCGATGAAGATAAAGAGCAGTTGCTGCAAGGAAAAGCTCATGCCATCCTGCTTTCCAATATTGAGCCGACTGTTTCAACCGTTCCGTTTGAGCAACAGATAAATGAACGGTTTTTCGAATAAACGTATGCGAAGCGCGCGCCGCTCGATCAGAAAGGCTTACGGCTTCAGGCTGATCTCGAAAACGCTCTAGCCAAAATTGACGGTCACGTCCATATTGCTCAGAAGCATGATAAACCTCCTCTTCTTCAATCACTTCGCGAAATGAAGCAAAGACGTCATCATCTATCACGCGCTCATTCATGAGCGCCGTATAAGTCTCCGCTACTTTTTGGGCAATCAGCGAAAAGCCAAAGCCATCGATGGCAATATGATGAATGCGCTGATACCAGAAAAAGCGCTGATCAGAAATCTTAAATAACGCTTCCGTAAAAAGCGGATCGCATGTTAAATCGACCGGTTTCAATAGATCTTTTTTCATCCAAAGCAACGCTTCAGACTCCGGATTTGTGGCTGTACTCATATCAATGAAATAAAATGGGAAATCCGACGAAGGATCGATGATCTGCCATGGCCCATTTTCATCTTCACCAAATTGAGCGTGCAATGATTCTGCTTTAACCAACACGTGACGCAATGCTTGTTCAAAGCGAGCCGGATCAACCGGCCCGTGAATTTCGATGTATTCTCCTGTATTATAGATGGGATTGGTTGGATCCAGCTGTTGAGCAAACCAAATACCCGCTTGCGCCCCAGATAGAGGCAAACGCAGACGCTGATTCATGGATTCGGCCTCCTTATACTACGCATCTTGATTCGATAGCACCTTTTCTCGTGGAAAATATAATAAATTCCACCAATCGGAAAGAGTTGGCCGCGCAGCAAGATCCGCAAAGGTCACTTTTGCTCCTGCTCTTCTCCATTTTTCTACCAAACTCATTATGCGAATGGAGTCCAATCCTCTGTCGATTAAATTCTCTTGATCGGAAAGATCAGCTGCTTCTGCTTGCAGAAGCTCGGCTACTTGGCGCCGTACATCTTCTAAGCTGAGTGGCAACGGATTTTGCGTTCTTTTTAACACATCAAGAAGCTGCTGCGTAGACATGGTAAATGCGCAACGACTGGCCGCATACTGGATCGCCATTTGGTGATGTTCACGCGAAAAATCAGCCACTGCATCGGCGATAAAAAAGACTTGGATATCTTGCATAAAAGCATCACTAGCTGTTAATAAGCAGCCAATATGAGCGTAAACTCCGCAAATAATTAACTGATCTCTCCCTTGTTCTTTTAAGATTTCAGAAAGGGGCGTCTTTTTGAATGCGCTATACCGCCATTTGGTCAGAACGATATCGTCGTCATCTGGCGCTAGATCATCAATAATGCCTTTTTGATAAGAATCGTCGGCAATGCCCTTTCCCCAAAAATCTTGAAGCAATCCGCGCTCTTCCGGAGTTTGCCCTCCTGGCTGTGCCGAGTAAACGACAGGTATTCCTAACTTTTTGCATTCCCGTTTAATCTGTTGAATATGGCTTACAAGCTCTACTAAAGGAGACGCATTGGGAGTAAAAGCGTCAAGAAAATAATTTTGCATATCATGGATCAATAAAACAGCCCGCTTAGGGTCAAGTTTCCATAACACTTTATTTTTTGGTAATTCTGACAACGAAGGCATTGGATAAGCTGGAATAGCTGGAATGCCCATATGACCACTTCCTTTCTCAGCGTTATACCGTTGTGTTTTGAGATGCTTGCAGCTTTTCGGCAATCATTTTGCGCAATTCTCTTTTGTTAATTTTTCCAACAGGTGTCTTTGGAAATGAATCAACAAACTCAATTCGATCCGGTATTTTAAAGGCAGCTACCCCACGTTCGCGCAAAAATGCTCTCAATTCGGTCGCTTTCAAGGACGCATCACGCGGAATAATAAACGCGCATGACCGTTCACCAAGAAATTCATCAGGCATAGAGACAATCGCCGCATCACGCACCGCAGGATGAGCAAGAAGGTGATGTTCCATTTCCTCAGCAGCGATTTTTTCACCGCCCCGGTTAATCTGATCTTTTACGCGTCCTTCTACCACCAAGTAACCGGACGGAGTCATTCGCACTAAATCACCTGTTCGGTAAAATCCATCAGAAGTAAACGCTTTTGCATTATACTCCTCCGCTTTGTAATAGCCGCGGATCGTATAAGGTCCCCTTGTTAGCAGTTCCCCCACCTCTCCCGGCTCCACTTCGCGGTCTTCCTCATCAACAATTCGGATTTCATCGTATGGTGACATCGGCTTTCCTTGCGTATGAATCACAATTTCCTCTGGATCGTCTAATCTCGTATAATTCACGAGCCCTTCAGCCATGCCGTATACTTGCTGCAGTTTGCAACCCAACACAGGCTGGACTCTTTTGGCCACCTCTGCACTAAATTTAGCGCCGCCGACCTGCAATACTTGTAAGCTTGATAAATCATATTGCCGCGAAGACGCGGCATCAAGCCAAATCCAAACGAGTGGCGGCACAAGCGCCGTAATGGTGACCTCCTCCTGTTGAATCAGAGGAAACGCTTCATCTGGGCTAGGGCTTTCCGATAACACCACTTTTCCGCCAGCATACAACGTTCCTAGCACTCCTGGTGAGCTAAGCGGGAAGTTATGAGCCATTGGCAGAACAGCAAGGTAGATGCTGTCTTGATTTAACCGGCAAATTTCCGCACTCATGCGCAAACTGTAAATATAATCATCATGAGTGCGCGGAATCATTTTTGATAACCCTGTACTGCCGCCCGACAATTGAAAGAACGCAACATCGCTAGAACGGACAATAGGGAGCTCCATTGGCTCGATAAACAAGTCTTCTAATGATCGAAACTCTTCTGCTTCTCCTGCGACAATGACATGCTTCAACGTTGGAACAGCTTTCTTTACCTGCCGGGCAAGTGCTCGAAAATCAAATCCCGCATGCTGATCAGCAATAATATAGGCAACCGCTTCACTAAACTCACAAAAATAGCGAATTTCACTGAATCGATGGGAAGGCAAGGCAAAGACAGGGAGTGCACCCAATCGGAATAAGGCAAAACATACTTCAAAAAATTCTACTTGATTAGGCAATTGAAGAACCACGCGATCCTTCGGGCGAATCCCCATCTGATAAAATCCCGCCGCAAGCTGATCGGCTCGCTGATCAAGCTCTTGATATGTAAGCTTTCTTTTTCGAGAGGTGGCGGCAATCCGTTCACCATGTTTCATGGCTCGTTGCCGCAACATACCGCCGAACGTTTCACCAGCCCAGCATCCTTCCTTACGATAAAAATCTGCCAATTCTTTTGGCCACGCAACGCATCCGCTTAACATGGCTTTCTCCTCCATACTTTACTTCAGAATGTCGTCATGTAATCCCATCGCTAACAACATGGTGCGAAACTTAGCCGATGTTTCCGCCAATTCTTCCTCCGGCTTCGATCCTTCTACAACACCAGCACCGGCAAACAAACGAAGGGTACGATCTTCAATTTCGGCACAACGAATTGTCACGATCCATTCTCCATCTCCCTCTTCGTTGCACCATCCTACCATTCCGGTAAAAAAGCCGCGTTCAAACGGTTCAATCTCTTGAATGGCCTGCTTCGCTACGGGTGTCGGTGTCCCGCAAACCGCTGGGGTCGGATGAAGCGCAAACGCCAAATCAAGCGAAGTAATCGACGATGAAGACAGTTCGCCACGAATAACCGTGGATAAATGCCACATCGTTTCTGTATGAATGAGCGAAGGCTCTTCCGGCACATCCAATGTCTTGCAAAACGGTCTGAGCGCATTTGCTACTGCTTCGATGACAACTGCGTGCTCATGGCGATTTTTCTCTGAAGACAGAAGCTCCTGAGCGCGTCGCCGATCTTCCTCTGGATCGTTGCTGCGAGGCGCTGAACCTGCTAATGGATTCGCGATCACCTGCATACCAGATTTGGCAACAAGCAGCTCCGGGCTTGCTCCAACAAGCGTGCGATTCCCTGTGATTTCGTGGGTTACTTCATCAGTACGTCCAACTCGATCTGGCAAGGCCATGGCAAATGTATAGCCTGTTGGATTATGTACAGCCAGCTGCCGCAAAAGCCGCGGAATATCAACCTTTTGGGCTGAAGTCAGCTGAAGGGATCTTGATAAAACAATTTTGCGAAGATCCCCTGCTTTGATGCGCTGCAATCCTTGTTCCACCGCATCCTTATAACCCTCTGGTGACGGAATGGGGGTTACCTCATATTCTTGATCTACCTGTTGTTCAATCGGCACCTTCCATTGACCAAAGGACAGAGGACCGGCCCATTCCACTTCTGAAGGAACCACCAATTGAGCGGGATACAAATGGTCAAAAGGAATGGCGCCCACAGCTATAGGATGATTGCTAATTCCCTGCTGTTTTACCCTTTTTAACACTTGTTTGATATGATCAATTATTTGTGCTTTTTCATTCTCATAGCCAGTCGTTGGCACCACCGCAGCCATTCCTTGGGCTAACAGAGTGTGACGCGGCGAAGCTAGAAAAAACGATGTCCCCGCTTTATATTCAGCGAGCAGCTGTTCAGCGGTAGCACGATTCATTGTTTTGGTTTGCATCCGTCGTTCCCTCCATGGAATGTTATGAATCCAACGTAGCGCCTCCATCTACTCTGAGATCATGCAGTGTAATATGGCGTGATTGCTCAGAAGCAAGGAATAGAACCGCATCAGCAATATCTGAAGGCTGTGCCAGCTTTTTCAAAGGAATGCCAAGGCGGTATTCCTCTAATGAGCCAGCGATCACTTTATTGGCCCCATTGTCATCTGTCCACATCGCTCGCTGCATATCCGTTTCAGTCGAACCAGGAGAAACGACGTTGCAGCGAATGTGATAAGGAGCTAACTCTAAACCAAGACATTTCGTAAACATCGTTGCGGCCGCTTTTGATGCTGCATAAGCAGCCATTGACATCCGTGGTGTCGTCGCTGCGTTTGAGCTTACTGTGACAATCGCGCCTGAGCGCCGAGGAATCATACGCTGGCTCACTGCACGAGACACATAAAAAACACCGGTCGCATTAACCTTGAATACCTCTTCCCAATCTTGATCCGCCAAGCTGCTGACAGGCCCTGTCCGCAAAATGCCGGCAACATTAACTAAAATCTCGATTGGACCTAAACTATGCTCCACTTTCTCCACTACTTCATCCACTTGCGTGCGATTCGCTACATCAGCTAAAAACGATTGCACCCGATACCCTTGTCCTTGTAATTCAGAAACAAGAGCATCTAACCGCCCACCGTTTCGGTCAACAGCCGCAACTAGTGCTCCATGCTTAACAAAAGCCCTTACTACCGCCTCCCCAATTCCTTGGGCAGCGCCGGTAACAAGAGCCACTTTTCCCGCTATTCCCCATTGATCCATTCTTTTCACTCCTTTCTTACTCATGGGTCAATGGATGACAACCAACGAAGCAAGCCTTCCGATTATCTTTGCTGATTTCAGCTAACCGCATTGAACATTGTTACTTGAAACCAAACAAATAGGAGTGGCCACCATCATTTCCGATAATGATTATCATTATCAAAAAAACAATTCACTAACTATGCTACATAGACAGAATCTTCCTGTCAATACATTTCAAACAAACGCTACATTGGCCCTATTCTATAGATAATGGTGTTAGCATGAATCGGTAATTTCATTATGTCAATCAGCCTAATAGGATTATATTACCTTTTATTCATCTAATACCCTTATAAAACAAAATTAATAAAAATGATAATTATTATCAATTGAATTATATGTGATTTTCTGTTTGCTGCACATGGATACATTCCAGATTTATAAATAGACAATTTCCCCAATACAAGAAAGATGATGGATAAAGAATATGCTAGAACAAAAGAAAAAAGGCAGGGCATTCTCTGATTTGGACCAAAACACATTCCAGAGAAAGGAATATCCCTACCTATGTCTAAAAATATACCGAATGGTAGTAAACTACCCACCTCCTACGCTTCGTTTAGAGGTGGAGGCTTCAAGCGACTTATGCGTGCTCGCTGAACAGTAAGCCACACACAAGAACCCTTTATGCTTCCTTCGCTTCGAAGGTATCCGTTCGAACCAGACTATCATATTCGTTGGCTATCGCCAACCGAAATTCATCTCCCACTACTTACTGGGCTGTCGCCCTTCACATTCCTTGAGGTGGAAGGCTTCTTTCGGATATTCTGTTAAAATCAACTGTATTGCCCATACTATCAAGTTTATATCCTTTGCATATCACTTATTTTCAGGATAGCTTATTTATAAAGTACAAATTCAAAGTCGCTCTGCTGCGGCGGAAAAGAAGCAGGTTTTCCCGATGAACTCCATTGCTTTTTCCGCTGCTTCCGTTTTCCTTTTCCAGCAATTACTTGCTCTAACCCTTTCCCCATTAATTTGAAGGCAAAAATCGCAACGATAAAGGCCACACACGGCCCGACAACAATCCATTGGTCAAGCATCATTTCCCGATAGGAAAGACCGATCAAGCCGGACCATTCATTCGAAAGGGAGAACGCCACCTTCTCGGGAGGGCCCAACCCATCGGAATCGTATATAACTTTTACGCCTCCTAGCAATATTTGAAACGCCCCGAGATGCACAAGCAGCAAGAGCGACTGCACAGTCTGCTGGGTAAACAGCAAAAACAGCCGCGGCCGCATATACGGGAGAACGTGCTTGCGGATGAGCCAAACGTTATCAGCTCCCATCAGCCGGGAAGAAACGACAAATTCATTTTGCAAAAAGACAGCGATATCATTGCCGATGACCAGCATTAACGGCGGAAGCGCAACAGCCGCAAGCACCAATAGTTGTTTTATCAACACTCCCATTCCAGCTCCTTGCTCCTCCAATGGAATGAAAGCAAAAAAGAGCATCGTTAAAAATATCGCCGGCACAAACCGAAAGGCGCGGACGATGGACTCGGCAATAAAACGAAATTTCTGTAAATAAAAAGCATACATGATTCCGCCGACCGTCCCGAACGCCAGCCGCAGCAAACTGACCGCCAATGCGGTGAAAATCGTATATTTCGCCCCATCGATGACCTTCCAAAACACATCTTCGCCTTGGCGATCGACGCCAAATGGATGGACCCAGCTCGGCGGGTACGGAGGAACGTCAACGAGCCGCCCAGCCTCATTGTAGATCCGCTCCGGCGGCTGTGGAATGATGTCTTTCAGCCAATAAGAATATAAAAAACTGGCCAGCAATAGACCGGCCGCGATGATAAACCCTGTCGTAAAATAAACGTTGCGGAATGCGCGCATCACGCTACCCCCCTCTCGATTCCCGTCAAATAAGCAATCACTCGTTTCCCGGCCACATCAATGATGTAAAACGGCAAAAACAGCATGGCAAGACCGATAGCCACTACTTCCGGCGTATGGCGCTGCTCATACAAAAACCGGAAAAATCCATGCATATTAAACAAATATTCCGCCACTAACAAGTTCGACAGCATAAACCAAAACAAATATTGGACGTTAGAAAACACGGTGATCAGCGCGTTGCGGAACATATGGCGCCATAGCACTGCCGTTTTTGACAATCCTTTCGCTAGCGCATATTCGACGTATGGCTTGTCTTTTTCCTCCGTAAACGCAAGAAATGTCATTTGGAACAGCAGAATGGAAGGCAAAATGGAAATCATGACAATCGGCAGCACGTATACATTGTCAAAACCGGCAACAGGATTGACAATAAGCAAATCTGTCTTTTTAAACACCCAGATGACAAACAGTTGCGTAGAAAAAATAAAAATAACATCGGGGATCGACTCAAGAAAAAACGCGATTCCTTTCACCATTTTTTGCAGCGGACGCGGAAGCAAAAAGCAGATGTAGGCTCCCGTAACGGCTATAAGGAAGGAAACAGCCAGCGCCCCCCATAAAATAATAAGGGAATAGGCATACGGCTCCATCATCGTTGAGAGCAGGGGAGCATTGTGCCATTGCGAGAGCGAAACCGTTATATCACGAATAGAAAAAAAGCTCCAAAACAGCTGCTGAAATTGCTGCCAAAATACCGTGACCATTTGCGGGCTCGGAAACAAGGAATAGCTTTGCGCAAACGCGATAATCGCCATAATCGTGAAAATGGTAAGCAACAAATCCGCCAGCACCGTCAAGGCGAGTTTCCATTTCTTCATAAGGCTGATCCCCCTCCTTCGGAGCATGGGCAACCGATTGCTTGATGTTCCTTTCGGCTGTAAGCTGCCAGTGCTTGCATTTTAATAAGATGGTGCCGGGGGAGGCAATGTTTCTGCTAACATGGATTGCTGTCCTCCCATTCCATCGCCTATTTTCAAGATGCGGTCATACATTTTAATTCCTACATAGGTTTGTCCGTCTGTTTGATATTCTACTCTGCCCGACGAGTCTTTTTTGATAAGCTCTCCCTTTTCACCATACTTCTCTTTTACGTGCTTCGGCTGCAGTTCTGGCAAAAACATCACATCCAGCTCATATTCCTTAGCTCGCTCCGGTCTTTTCGCGCTCCATGAATAACTTCCGTCTTCCCCAACGTTTACTTTTTCCTCGAGTACCTGTTTGCCCCCCTCGATTTCTTTCATCACAATTTGCACGACGGCGCCTTTTGGCAGATTGCTGTTTCCGCTTAGCACCACTAGGTCACCGATTGTTTTGACCGCACCACCTAATTTTACCGTTTGCTCCACTTTCGGTTTGGCACAGCCAACTAGCACCAATAGCAACAACAACGTAAGGACCACCGTCATTCGGATATCCTTCATAAAAACCCTCCCTCTATAAATGTTGATATATCAACGGTTGTAGCCGTCTCAGGGGTGTCAAAAAAATATTTTTCGACAAAGATTCTAACATTATTTCTTAAATATGTGTATATCTTACATTGACTGGGTACGCTTCGCGGCCACTACTGGTTAAATTTGGTTGTAGTGGAGGAAGCGTATGGGATGCACCGTGGATCTCTGCATCGCTGATGATGACGAACCCTCCCATGTCTCTTGGCATCCTTGTGCCTACATTCCTTCGTTCGGTCTAGTCATCAGGCAGAGGCCGGCTAAGCTCCTTTAGGGACTCAAGGTCGAATGGATGATATCGCGCCAGCTTCTCCGTGTCATCCTTGTTGTCTAGAGAATCGAGACTATAGGCATCAAGCAGCCGTTTCGAGGCCAAAGATGTCCTGCATCATTCGCTTCGCATCGAACGCTTGGTGCTTCGTACATACAGCGTGCAATACCTTCAATAATTTTCCGCATAACACCACAATCGATTGCTTCTTCCGCAACGGATTATCAGGACGTGTCGTGTAATAGTCGTGCAGCTGCCGAAACGCTTCGTTGTGGCGGATCATCGGCATCATCACGCGGAAGAGGAGGGCGCGCAACCGCCTTCTTCCACGCTTCGAGATCCGTTTTTGCCCTTTGTGTTGGCCGGAGGAATGTTCCCGCAGCGTCAGGCCCGCTAATTTGATAAGCTGCCGCGGATCCTGATAATGGGAGAAACTCCCGATCTCTGATAACAATTCTACGATGGTCGCATCGCCTAAGCCCGGAACGGTCTTCAACCATTCGTACTCGACCGATGTCTGTACGAGTTCGATCAGCTGCTCTGTCAGTGCCTCGATTTCTTCTTCCAGTTGGCGGTACCGGCGGACAAGCGTGGCAATTTCGATACGGGCCATCTGTTGTCCTTCCGTTACGCCAATGGAGTGTTGGGCCAATTCCATCAACTTCTTCGCTTTCGGTTTTTGTGGCGATTGTAATCCCTCACTTTGCCGGTAAAGGGCCAGCACCTCTTCCAGTTCTTTTCCTGCCAGATCACTCGGAAATGGCGTATATTCCAGCACCGCGAGCGCCATTTTCCCAAATGACGGGAAGACTTGGGAAAACTCCGGAAAATATCGATCAAGCCAGCGAATCATTTGATTTCGAACTGCTCCCTGTTCTTCCACCAATTTGGAGCGAAATGTCGCTCCAACGCGCAGCTCCGCCTCCATCCCTTTCAGAATACGCGGATAGCTGAATCGGCCGTCTTTCACTAACCGGGCAATGACGAGCGCATCTTTCGCATCATGCTTGGTTGGAAGGTTATCGTCCAGCTCTTTCGATCGCTTCACGTGCATCGGGTTTGTCATGACGAGAGGGATGCCTTTCTCATCAAGAAAATAGGCGAGATTCAGCCAATAATGTCCCGTTGGCTCGATGCCAACGATCACCTCGGTTTTTCCAAATTCCTTCATGGCTTCTACGATACACTGGTACAACCATTCCAATCCTTCTCTCGATTGCAGAACGGGAAACGGCTTTTTTAACACCCTCCCTCGCTCATCCACAAAGCAGGCATAATGTTTTTTCTTTGCGATATCCATCCCAACAACCAGCGTTTGATCGGTGACTTGATTAATCTTCTTGTTTGAGATAGAATTCATGTATAGTCCTCCTTGGTATCCAAATTAGGGGTCAATTCGTGCGATTGACACCCCCGAATCATACCAAGAGGGCTTTTTTTATTCAAGTCCCCGAAAAAACTTCTAACAGGAATGCTCCTTATATGTATGTATAAGCATCTTTTAAAAAGAAAAATAGTATACGATGTGAAATATTAGGTTAACCATTTCGTTCAAATGAATCTGATAATCTTTATCCGACGATAAACAAGGCTTCCAAAAATGATTCGGAAAATTCTTTAATATTTACGCCCAACCATCACTATTGCTTTTTTGTTGTTTCTTAAGTTCAACCATGATATGACCAGCTTTGGTATATTTCTAACAATGGTAAATCATTATGATTCTCGGTTTTGTGATGAAATGTACAGTGTCTGGCGAAATGGCCTCTCTTTTAGAAGTATGATGTCAAAGGATTGTTGTTGAAAAACTAATTTTTCCATTCACTCTTGGAGACAATGGGGGATCTGCATCACTAATTGGTTACCTTCGTGTATTTTTAGGTGGTTGCTCTGAAATCTTCCATCAATTAACATAAGACTTAGTTCTTTAGGATTTTTCATCCCTGTACTAATCTCGATTTCTTCTGACTGATTTATCACATATAAATAAGGTGTACTATGAACTTTAGATGTATGAAAGAGGTATGCAACTTTGATATATATTATTGATTCATTGATGTTTTCTAAAACAAGCTGATCATTATTCCTTTTATCGTTGTTTATTAACATAATTTTAAACGTTAGTTCGATTGCTAAAGATGAAGCAGGCTTTTTCCGCCTGCTTCATCTCATCCATACAGTGGTTTCTATATCCGTTCCTTTCGCAACCGCTTATAACAGTCTTGTACGTTAGGAGTACCCCAATCACCCTCCGTAATAAAATCCGGTTTCCTTCAGTGTCAGCGGATCTCCTTCCCGATGCACACCGGCATTAATGACTTCGCCTACATAAATATAGTGATCGCCTTTTTCTACTTTTTCGACAACTTTGCACTCAAAGAAGCTGAGCGCATCTTTAAAAATCGGACATCCTGTTTCTTCGGTATAGAATTCGTACCCTGCCAGCTTATTTCCTTCCGGTTCTAAAGATTTAAAGAAAGCGGTGACCATATCCTTCTGGCCTGTTTCCAAAATATTGACGCTAAATACGCCACTTTTGGCAATTTGCTCTTGGGAACGGGTGCCTACTTTCACTGCAACCGCTACCAATGGAGGATTAAAAGACGTTTGTGTCAGCCAGTTTCCCGCAAAAGCATTGGCAGTACCGTTTTCATCTTTTGTGCCGACAATGTATAAACCGTATGTAATTCCACGTAAAGCCGTTTTTTTCGCCTTGGCATCCATGTATGGAACTCCTCCTTCCATAAAAATCGTGTTTTTCAGTTGTGTAGATGTTCTTATTTTCCATTTTATCCAAGCTAATTATATCTGTCTAGCTTTTCATTTTTAAGAAACATAGGGAGATTTCACAACTTACAATACAGCGGACGAACACAAGTTTTCAAGAAAACGAAAGATGGCATAATCCTTTATTGGAAAAGTGGATGGAAGAATCCCCCTTAAAAAAAGTGGGTGTCCCAAAAGTAGAAAATGGGACACCCTCATTTTAAAGAGTCCAGTATACAACTTTTTTGTCACTTAACCGGATTGACCCCCTAAATTTGGACACATCCTATCTTAATTTTAGGTTATTCTCAAAATTTCTCGTTTTTTCTTGGCAAGAAGACAAAATCCTCTTGCCTTATACGCGAACTTCTTTGATGATTAACGATTCCGTTTGCGCTTTTTTGTAAAATTCACGCGGTGGAAGATCGAGAATACTCGAATGAATCCTTCGCTCGTTATAAAATTTCATGTACTCCATCACGGCTTGATAAGCTTCTTCATAGCTGTCAAACGCCATTCTTCCTAGACATTCCTCCTCCAGTAAACGATGAAACGCTTCAATATGTGCATTCATATTCGGCGTCCGTGGTGGAATCCGTTCATGTTCGATTCCAAATCGCTCACAGGCAGCTTCAAAGGCATGAGAAATAAATTGCGGGCCGTTGTCTGTCCGAATCACAGGTTTATTTGCCTGTTCAAATTGCTGACGCTTGAATAACGCTCTTTGAAGCGTCTTTACGGCATCGCTTCCTGAACAACTCAACCCAATATGGTAATCAATTACCGAACGGTCATACACATCGATGAGCGACAAAACAAAGAAAAAGCGTTCTTCTCCTTCGATATATCCGTATTTCACGTCCATTTCCCATAACTGATTCGAGCCTGTAATAATGCGATTTCGAGCGAGTTTCTTCGGATATGGAATCCGTTTCTCTCGCTGCGGACGTAGTAAGTCCATCGCTTTACACAATCGATATACTTTTTTCTTACTGATCACAAGCTGATGGTCTCTTCTTAACTGAATGGTCAGCTTGCGATATCCGTAGGCAAATCCTTCTCCCATCACAAGCTCAGAGAGCCATTCTTGGATTTGTTCGTCTGACACTTTTTCGCCAGTTGCCGTTAGAGAGTAGCC
Source organism: Geobacillus sp. 47C-IIb (assembly GCF_014679705.1). Taxonomy (NCBI): domain Bacteria; kingdom Bacillati; phylum Bacillota; class Bacilli; order Caryophanales; family Anoxybacillaceae; genus Geobacillus; species Geobacillus sp. 47C-IIb. The sequence continues at coordinate 2,105,231 of NZ_CP061473.1, read as the reverse complement.
GGGTGTTGGACGTCCCCCACCTACTGTTTTCTTCTCGACTTTTCCGTTCTGCTGATAATAGTTAAGTCCATATAATTGTGTAAAAAGGGAAATAGAAAAAGAGCCATGTTGCTTCCCCTTTGGTAGAATAAACAGTGGACCAAAAACACCAAACATAAGGAGGAATGCAACCATGGCTCAATATCATATTACCCTAAATGATGAACTTTTGCACGGGTTATTCACCAGAGATGAGGGATTAGCTAAGCTATTGGAACAAGTCCTCAATCAAATCCTCGAGGCACAAGTAGAAGAACAGCTGGGAGCTCGCCGTTATGAACGAACGGAAGAACGAAAAGGCTATCGAAACGGTTCGTATCCACGCCAGCTGACGACCCGGGTGGGACGGTTGACCTTGCGCGTTCCACGGACAAGAGATGGGGAGTTCTCTACGGAACTGTTCCAACGGTATCAACGGAGCGAACAAGCACTGGTACTGGCACTAATGGAAATGGTGGTAAACGGGGTGTCTACCCGAAAAATCACTCAAATCACGGAGGAATTATGCGGCACTTCGTTTTCCAAGTCCACGGTCTCCTCACTGTGCAAGGGACTGGATCCGATTATCCAAGACTGGAATTATCGTTCCCTTCATGAACACGTGTATCCGTTTGTGCTAGTAGATGCTATTTATACGAAAGTCCAGGAGGATGGACGAGTACGCTCCAGAGCCGTGTTGATCGCTACAGGAGTGAATGAGGAAGGATATCGAGAAATTCTTGGCCTGCAAATCGGAAACAGTGAATCGGAGTCCAGCTGGAGCGAGTTCTTCGGATGGCTGAAAGACCGGGGACTCCGGGGAGTGGACTTGATCATCTCGGATCAGCACGGTGGGCTGGTGCAAGCCATTGAAAAGCATTTCCAAGGCGCTACATGGCAACGATGCCAGACACATTTTATTCGCAATATCCTCGATGCCGCACCAAAGTATATGCAGGATGCCTTGCTCGAGGAGATTCGTGGGATTCTTCATGCTCCAAATAAGCAAACGGCCCGGCTGTTATTGGAACAAGTGCTGGCCAAATGGGAAGAAAAAGCCCCAAAAGCCATGCAAATCCTCGAAGAGGGATTCGAAGACGCCACCGCCGTATTGGACTATCCGGACCGTTACCGGCGGCGCCTGCGCACGACCAACGGAGTGGAACGGCTGAACGAAGAAATTCGCCGCAGAGAACGGGTCATCCGCATCTTTCCGAACCGGGAATCGGTGTATCGCCTCGTTGGTGCCGTGTTGATCGAAATCGATGAAAAATGGATGTCAGGGCGCAAATACTTGGATATGGCTGAATATTGGCAGTGGCGGAAAACGAAAGAGCAAGGAGTCCGATCGGTGAATCAGGAGGCTCCGGCGATCAAGAGAGTGGGATAACCTCTACGCCGTGTCAAGGAGAACGTGGAATACCGGAGCGAAGCGAGGATATGCCGCGAAAGCTCCTTGACACGCCTGTTCCTTGACAACATGATCATTTGTCCGGGAAGGCGACCGGCAGGGAGACTTTCCGGTCTTACCTACCATACGTCAAGTCATCAGGTCCATGTTGTCTATCAAAGGGGAATTTACACAATAATTTGGACTTGACCTCACTTGTCAGGTGCAAAACAGTAAAACGCAGGTTGAGTCACAGGTAAAATCGCACAATTTTCACAATGAATTCACAGTATAATTCAAATCAATAAAAGAGCTTGAAAAACGTTACAAGAAAACGTTCCAATCTCTTTTATATTTAATGTAGGTTATTCAACAAAGCACCCGTTAGCCAACCATGAAGCGAGCTTCATCACAGATGATGGAAGTTAATTCTTTCTTCCATGGGAGTCAACCATGCCGCATCTATGTGGCACCAGCAATGATGAAAATACTGATTTTTTGTATAATTTAGTAAAAAAACATTGCAATCATTCTACCGTGTGATTATAATAAATAAAAAAATTCCATATATCTTTGTGATGATGAAGAATAGTAGGCATGGCGGACACTTCAGAGAGCTGATGGTTGGTGCAAATCAGTGTGGAAACCATGTTGAATGGGCTTCGGAGCAACCAGACCGAAATTTAGAGTAGGTTTTGGCGGAGAGTCTCACCGTTAAAAGAGACAAGGTATCGAAACGTAATTTACGTTTCCGTACCCTAAAAGTGCGTTTGTTGTTTTACAAACGAACAAAGGTGGCACCGCGGCTTTCCGTCCTTTGGCAAGTGGATGGAAAGCCTTTTTATTTAGTTGTCTAAAAGGAGTGATTAGTCATGGAAGACGGCTGGTGGACGTCTTTTTCAATTCAAAACATTAAAACTACAACAAAATGGAGGGATTTTGATGAATAGGGAAATATTAATATCAGGAATAAGACCTACAGGAGAATTACATTTGGGTAACTACTATGGTGCAATGAAGAATATCCTTGAATTACAGGAAAAGTACAATTCATACTTTTTTATCAGTGATATTCATTCACTAACTACTCACCCTAAACCAGATGATTTAACGAGAAATGTTTTGGAAATTGCTAAAGATTATTTGGCAGCAGGGCTCGATCCAAATAAATCTACATTTTATGTCCAATCCTCGATTGCAGAGGAAATATGTGAATTGCATACTTATTTAAGCATGGTAATGCCATTAGGGGATTTATTACGTTGCCCAACATTTAAAGAAAAAGCAAAAAAACACCCTGATAATGTTAATTATGGATTAGTAGGTTATCCGGTTTTGATGGCAGCAGACATTCTTATACACAAAGGAAAATTTGTGCCCGTCGGCGAAGATCAACTTGTTCATTTGGAAATAGCAAGGACAATTGTACGTAGATTTAACCAACTCTATGGAGATATTTTTCCTGAACCAAGACCTATTATGGAAAATGCTGTTCGTATTCCTTCTCTTTCAGGGAAAGGGAAAATGAGTAAATCAGATAACGCCGACAGTTATATTAGTATGAAAGATGACAATGAAACCATTCAACGAAAAGTAAAGAAGGCATATTCTGATCCCACTCGTATCTATAAACATCAAGCAGGTAACCCTTCAAAAGAGGGGTGCAACGTTTATCATTTACACACTTATTTTACTGAAAAGGAAATGTTAGAAAAGATTCAGCTCCAATGCAGTAATGCGACTATAGGGTGTGTACAATGTAAATCCATTCTATCCGATTCAATCAATTCAATCGTTGAACCGTTTAGGGAAAGAAGAGAAAAATTGTCAGACAGTTATGTATATGATGTTTTAGCACACGGACGAATGAAAGCTAAAGAGTCATCACAAAAAGTTATCAGTGAAGTTAGAAAGGCAATTGGATTAAGGATGTTTTAAGTGATTTAATAAGGTGTATCGAATAGTGATACACCTTTTTCTTCATCAATTTATTAACGGTTTATTATGACTAACTGCTTCGTTAGCCAACCATGAAACGAACTTCACCACAGATGATGGAAGTTCATTCGTTCTTCCCTGGGAGACAACCATGCCGCATCTATGCGGCATCATCAGAATAATGAAAATATTCATTTTCAGGATAGACCTCCATGTCGTGCTTACGGCACTAGCAAATGATGAAAATACTAATTTTCGGGATAGTTAAAAAAGAAATGGGTGTAAGTGTAACCGTCAAGTAAAATTGAACACTTTTTGCTCATTAATTTTGAACAGTTTCATCGCTGAAAATGGAAATTCTATGCTTCATGCGATAGCTGTCTCCGTTTAAATGAATCACCTCTGCCCGATGAATAATTCTATCTAATACGGCTGTAGTGATCGCTGGATCCCCCAGTAGTTCTCCCCATTCACTTGGTCCCTTGTTGGACGTTAAAATAATGGATGATTGATTGTACAAGTCATTGATCAAATGGAAAAACAAATTGGCTTCTCGTTGATCCATCGCCATAAACATGAGATCATCGATAATCACGAGGTTGGATTCTCTTAGACGCTGAAGACGAATTCGAGATTTGCGAGTGATTTCTTCTGTTTTTAACGCTTGAATCAACTCTCCCATGGTAATAAACGTCACTTTATACCCTTGATCAATCGCCTCCATCCCAAGTCCAATCGCTAAATGGGTTTTCCCTACACCTGGCGGTCCTAATAAAATTAAGTTAAAAAGTTGGTCTAACCATGCGAGTTCCCGCAATTGATGAAATTGCCGTTTTGTCAGTGATGGCTGTTCATCCAGCTGAAACTCGTCCAATGTCTTGTAATACGGGAAAGCTGCCCATTTTAGACGCCTTTCCCGTGCTTTTTTCTCCCGACAATCTTGTTCATACTGTAATACTATGGACAAAAAAACGAAGATAGGTCATCTCGTTTGTTTCTGCTTGTTTCACTAGTACAGGCAGGTGAAAAGCCGTTTCTGTCAAACGCAACGTTCGCAATAACTCTTGTACTTTCGCCAGCTGGCTCATTTCGTTCTTCCCTCCAAAATCTCAATATATTCTTCGATGCTTCTGACAGCTGGTTGAGCTTCCAAAACCGAAAGGTTCCCCTCACGTAATGGTTGAATTCGGTTCACTGAAACGACTTTGTCGGAAGTGTTCCATCTATGTTGTCGTTGTAAGTAACCGACCATATCTGTAAATGCAGAGGCGCTATACAACTGTAATTCCATACATTTTTGCAGCGCTTGGCTGCACAGAGAGAGTGGAGATTGAGCCAGCTGCTTTTGAATGAGCTGTAATTGATCCCGTATATATCGTGGATAGTTTTTTCGTATACGTTCGAGATACTCCTTGGCCGCATCCGGATTTTCAAATTCATGGGCAATCCTCTCGAGATACACATCGATCCCTTTCGCTCGATCACGCAGATGATTCCGGTTTTGAATGAGTTTCCCTTTGCCGTGAGTGATCGGGTGTTTCCCTAAGTATTCCCCGGTTTCCAAATCATAGATCAGGAGTTCTTGTTCTGCCTCTTGAATGACGATTTGCACCGTTTTCCCAAACGATGTATAGGTTCCGCACGGAACCGTGTATCGATTGGATTTGTACAGAATGGTATTGTCCTTTCTCACCGTCCTTGTTATACTGTTGGTAAGGTTTGTTTTGGGGACACCAGTCACGTCCAATGATGGAGAGATCGGTCGTAAGTGTGCTTTTTCGAGTTCGAACACATCGGCCGGTCTCTTTTTTGTCGTATTATGAACTCTGCCGTTTCCTGTTCGGCGCAGCCAATTCCATCCTTGTTCATTCCATGCATCGATAGTAGTAAAGATCCGATGTTTGGCAAAGTTATGTTTGATAAATCCTACGACGTTTTCGATTTTCCCCTTACTTTCCGGATCTGCCTTTCGACATACATGAAGAGTCAAGTTTCGTTGTCTCCGATAGGCTTCAAATTCGGCCGTGAGAATGAGATCCCCGGCATTTTCGCTGACCACAATCAGGTTGTCCTGATCGTAAACCAGTTCGTTTGGGATTCCCCCAAACCATTGGAACGCATTCTCGTGCGCTTGGATGACATCTCTCGTCGTAAAAGGACGATTCAGCCACTCCATGTATTTATAACGGGAGTGCGAAAGAACAAAGGCGATAAAATATAACACGATATCCTTTCCTTGTTGATTTTTTACTTTGACTTTTCCAAAATCGACTTGCGCTTGGTGACCCATTGGTGGATCTGGCACTGCTTGATATTGGCGGACAGAAGTTTCTTTTGGGATGTTCCACTCCTCTCGTAAATTCCTCACATAGCTGCGGACCGTACTTTCTCCCACACGGAGATCGGGATATTGTTCCTCCAGCCAATCTTGTACTTGAGACGCTGATAGATCTGGATGCTTCTGAATCCAATGTAAAATAATCTCTCGGTAAGGGTCTAACTTTTTTCTTCGCTGCTTCGTAGAAGCCAGCCATATCGTCATTTCCTCTGGTGAACGTTTTAAATAGTTATATAATGTCGTTCTGGATATGTTTAATTTTTTAGCGATAGTGGCTTTACTAAATCCTTGCTTTAAGAGCTGATAAATTTCCATGTACACTTCCCACTTATCCACCTTTCCATCCCTCCAACAGCTAGATAGCATTCAACATCTATCATAGCTGTTCGGAGTAAAATTGGTAAATGAGTGTTCAATTTTATTTGTCGGATTCTGTCCATTTTAGTTTAGCAGTTACAGTAAGCAAAACACCCGCAAAATGTGCGGGTGTTTCTGCTAAATAACCATATCAATAATTCCATTAATCCATTCAGAATTTTCTTCGATTCCGAGCTTATTACAAAGATTTTTATGAACTCTTTTAAATTCTGGAACTATACTTTTCATCACATTCATAATTTCAAGGGGATTTCTACCACATTCCCAACTTTCAAGGAGGGAAAGTTGCCAAGCTTCTAGCTTGCTTCTTTCCCCCTTCGTATTTTGCCCAATCACCAAACGTATTTGGTTGGATTCCTACTTCCATATACCAAGCTGTTGCCATTGATAAACGTAAGTTGTCAATACATTTCAAAGCATAATAATACTCTTTTCTCATTACTCTGCGATAAGCTTCATGAAAATACGCAAAAAACTTTGTTCGCCAAAGTTCCAATTCTTCAATTGTTGGTTCATAGGATAAAGCCATTGATTGATCTAAAATATCTGCCAACATTCCGTTTGTATCTTTTACAATTTTTATATTTTTCAACCATACGGAAGGCTGAATATCTTCAGGTTTATAATAAAATGTATCCACTTTAACGAAACAATCATAGTGAGCGATTGAATAAGTTACAAACGGACCTAAATCCTCAAAATAAAGAACATTTCCCCACTTTTTAGGGCGATTTTTTTTGTTCGAGATAAATGCTTGGAATTTTTCAGGTAATACAACGATGCGGAGGTCAATGTCGGAATATAAATCCATGTTTTCACTCCCGATTGAACCACCATAAAAAACCGCTAATACATCATCGTCATTAAATAAATCTTTTTCAATTGCAGTCATTAAATCTTGACGATGCTTTGGAATTTCTAAATCTCTTTCTTTGTGTCTAGTTACAAATCCCACACATTGAATAACAACTCCCCTAAAATATATTTTTAGAATATAAATCCATATTGATTTTATATATTAGATATTTAGCATTTGATTCCTTCTTTAATTATACTGCCCGTTAGATGCCCATGCATCGCTTCGCGGCATCACAGATGATGAAAGAAATTTTATTCTTCCATAGAAATCAAATAAGACCGATTTTAATCAATTTACCACAATATTACAAACACTTTCAAAATGCCTTTTATTATTCAAATATTTGTTTGATCGGAAATAAAGAAAAAATTGTTGGCATAAAAATTCGCCAACACTTTTATTGAATATATAACTTTATTTTTCAGTATGCGACTTTATCTTCCGCAGATAATAGAAAAAACAAAAGCCTGCTGGATTCACCAACAGGCTTTCAGTTCCCGACTTTTTTGTTCGGTACCTAACTTTTTTGTCCGGTTCCCGACTTTTTTGTCAAGTACCCGACTTTTTTGTCATTCAACAACAGCTTTTCCGACCAACGAACCGCTCACTCTACCGTCACGCTTTTCGCCAAGTTGCGTGGTTTGTCGACGTCGCAGCCGCGATGCAGGGCGGCATAGTACGCGATCAGCTGCAGCGGTACGACGGAAACAAGCGACGTGAGAGCCGGATGGACGGCTGGGATGATGAAGCGATCTCCTTCTCCTTCTAAGCCGCGCATCGAGATAACGCATGGATTCGCGCCACGGGCAACGACTTCTTTTACATTGCCGCGAATGCTTAAGTTGACGTGCTCTTGGGTAGCGAGAGCGATGACCGGCGTGCCATCTTCGATGAGGGCGATCGTACCGTGTTTCAACTCACCACCAGCAAACCCTTCCGCTTGGATATAGGAGATTTCTTTCAGCTTGAGCGCGCCTTCTAAGCAGACATAGTAGTCAACCGCACGGCCAATAAAGAAGCAGTTGCGCGTCAGCGTTAAGTAGTCGCTCGCGATTTTCTCCATTTCCTCTTTCGCATCGCACAACATTTCCATCACATTGGCGACGATAGCGAGCTCTTTCATCAAGTTAAAGTCCAATTCGAGACCTTTCGCTTTCGCTGCACTCGCCGCTAAAATCGCCAATACTGCGATTTGTGCCGTGTATGCTTTTGTCGAGGCAACGGCGATTTCTGGACCAGCGTGCAACAACAGCGTATAGTCCGCTTCACGCGACAGCGTCGAGCCTGGGACGTTGGTAATCGTAATGGCTTTATGGCCGAGTTTTCTCGTTTGCACAAGCACAGCACGGCTGTCGGCCGTTTCACCGCTTTGCGAAATAAAGATGAAGAGCGGCTTTTCCGACAGGAGCGGCATATTGTACGAAAATTCGCTGGCAATGTGCACTTCGACTGGAATTTTCGCCCACGATTCAATCAATTGTTTGCCGACAAGGCCTGCATGATAGCTCGTTCCACACGCGACAATGTATAAGCGGTCCGCATTCAACACCTCATTGACGATTGCTTGATCAATGGCCAATTCTTCGTTGTCATCTTGGTATTTTTGAATGATGCGGCGGATGACAAACGGCTGCTCGTCAATTTCTTTCAACATGTAATGCGGGTACGTCCCTTTTTCAATGTCGCTGGCATCGAGCTCTGCCGTATATGGCTTCCGTTCGACTTTCTCACCATTTAACGTTTGAATTGATACGTTCTCGCTTGTGACGATCAACATTTCGCCGTCCATGAGTTCGACAAACTGGTTCGTCACTTGAAGCATCGCCATCGCATCGCTGGCCACGACGTTGAACCCATCACCGAGACCGGCGAGGAGCGGGCTTTTGTTTTTCGCCGCATACAACGTTTCCTCGTTTTCTGCATCAATCATCGCGATCGCATACGAGCCTTTTAACAGCGAGAGCGCTTTGCGGAACGCTTCCTCCGTCGTCAGCCCTTCTTGCACAAACTTTTCGATGAGCTGGACGATCACTTCCGTATCCGTATCGCTCTGGAACGTGACACCAGCCAAGTAGTCGCGTTTCAGCATTTCGTAGTTTTCGATGACACCGTTATGCACGAGCGTAAAGCGGCCGGAGGCGCTTTGGTGCGGGTGGGCATTCACCCGGCTTGGGGCCCCGTGCGTCGCCCAGCGTGTATGACCGATACCGATCGTCGCTTTGACGTCCGAGTCGACGATGCGGCGCAAATCGGCAATCCGTCCTTTTTCTTTAAACACATGAACGCCGTTCTCATTTAATACGGCAATCCCCGCCGAATCGTAGCCGCGGTACTCGAGTTTTTCCAATCCGCGCAACAAAATCTCTTTCACATCTTGGTAACCGATATAACCAACAATACCGCACATGGTAATATTTCCTCCTTTAACGTCGGAGGCTGCCGCTAACGAGATCCTTCCATGTTCAGTTGTCAAAGAACAACGGGGCCTCGCCGTCAATGCGGCAGACTCCCCTTTCGTTTTGTGCGATGACATCCTCCCCTTTGTCCAAAGGGTCACCCCTTTGTTTTAAGAGAGGACTTGCGGCTGTCATCGCTCCAGCCGGGAGGCATCCGCCGAAAACCTCGATAAACCTCCTCCTCGTCAACTAAGCGCGCGTCCGTTCCCGCGCTTAGTCCAGGCGCTTTTTTGTCGTCAAAACCAGTGCAACCATTCCACTTTGTCGAGCATGCCAACGGTTGCGGCACGCCATTTGTTCATCCATTTCCGCTCTTCGCCCCGCCATCGCCTCCTTTCAAGTAAAAGGCAACAACGTTAATGTTACAGCACATTCCCATCGTCGTCAACTCTCATTTTCTTTTTATATAAAACAACCTATGCATAAACAGAACATAATGTTCCGGTTATGCATAGGCTAATCATCAGTACATGCGGTTATTCCACACCCATCTCGCGACGAATAACATCAGCAATCCGCTCGACGTAGGTACGGCAAGCTTCCTCGGTCGGGGCCTCGGCCATAACGCGCACAAGCGGCTCAGTTCCTGATGGACGGACAAGGACGCGTCCGTTGCCGTTCATTTCCGCTTCCACTTCTGCGATGACCTTTTTGACTTGTTCATGTTCCATCGCTTTTTCTTTATCCGTCACCCGAACGTTCACAAGCAGCTGCGGATATTTTTTCATTTCCCCTGCCAGCTCGGAGAGCGGTTTGCCTTTGATTTTCATAATATTCACGAGTTGGAGCGCCGTCAGCATCCCGTCCCCTGTCGTATTATAGTCAAGGAAAATAATGTGTCCAGACTGCTCACCGCCGAGATTATAGCCGTTCTTCTTCATTTCCTCGACGACGTATCGGTCACCGACTGCCGTTTGCACACTGCTGATTCCTTGCGCCTCAAGCGCCTTGTAAAAACCAAGATTGCTCATGACGGTCGAGACGACAGTTTGTTGCTTGAGGCGGCCTGTTTCTTTTAAATATTTAGCGCAAATGTACATAATTTGGTCACCGTCCACGATGTTGCCACGCTCGTCGACGGCAATCAGACGGTCGCCATCTCCGTCAAACGCAAGCCCCACATCGGCTCCTTTTTCTTTGACAAACGCCGCCAGCGCCTCTGGATGGGTCGAGCCAACTCCTTCGTTGATGTTGAGGCCGTTTGGTGAAGCGCCCATTGTGATGACATCAGCTTCCAAATCAGCAAACAAATAGGTGGCAAGCGATGAGGTCGCCCCGTGCGCGCAATCGAGGGCAATTTTCATTCCAGAAAAATCCTCATCAATCGTCTGTTTTAAATATTGCAAGTACTTTTGTCCACCTTCAAAGTAATCGTTGACTTGACCAAGCGATGAGCCAATCGGCCGCGGCAACATATCTTCCGGGCTGTCGATCAGCGTTTCAATTTCTTGCTCCTGCTCATCTGACAGTTTAAACCCGTCCGGACCGAAAAATTTAATGCCATTATCTTGCACAGGATTGTGGGAGGCAGAAATCATAATACCAGCCTGTGCCCCGAGCGCTTTCGTCAAATAGGCAACGCCTGGCGTGGAGATGACGCCAAGACGCATCACTTCCGCTCCGATCGAGAGCAGTCCGGCAACAAGAGCACCTTCCAACATATGGCCGGAAATGCGCGTATCGCGTCCGATCAACACTTTCGGACGTTCAGCACTTTTCGTCAGCACGTATCCGCCGCAGCGGCCGATTTTAAACGCCAATTCCGGCGTCAGCTCACGATTCGCTACTCCACGTACACCGTCAGTGCCAAAATATTTACCCATTCGGTCAATCTCTCCTTACTGTACAATTTATTGTGCAGCTGCTTTTTCACTAATATTGACCATCGCTGTTTCTGCCGATGGCTCCCATCGGACTTGTTCCGGTTTGTCCCATCGAATGGTGACTCGGTGCTCACCCGCATCAAGCCCGCTGACATCGACATAGAGACGAACGTCGTCTTTCGTCAGACCACGGACGATATCAGGCGGGCCGATGAGACGGACGTTAATCTTTCCGCCTACAGGCTCCAAAAAGTCGGCCTGGTACGAATCCGATAGGCCGACAACATTAATTGGAATGTTTTCCCATGTTCGTACCTCATCTTTCTCAACCTTATTCTCTTCGTTCTCAGCCTTCTCCACCTTTTCAACATCGATGTGGACCTTGATTTTGGACGGGTCAATTCTTTTCACCCCGTCAGGAAGTGGAACATCAAGCTCTACTGTCGTATCATCCTTCACATTATCTAAGTCAACCGTCAGCCCATCGAGTTGTTTAATCCGGTCCAATGCGCCTTTTGATCCGTAAATCGTCACCTGCTCCGGTTCTGGATGGATGCTAACAAGACGCACCCCATCCGGCAGCTCCCCAGTTGTTTGTACTTGAAGTGGCACAGTCTTGCTAGCACTTTTGACCGGCACAGTCACTTCTACAACTGATGGCTGCGGCTCAACATCGATTTCATTGCCTTGGCGATCGTATACCCGAACTCGCACTTTTTTCGCCAACGTTTCCGTCGCCCCTTCCAGGTCGACGATCGCTTTTACAAACGAAATATCATCGATCAGCTCTTTCGATCCAGTAATCGTCACAGTGCCCGGCTCAACGGTCGGTTCGCCGACAGAATAGCCATCAGGCATTTTGTTTCGGTTAAAAAACTCGACGCTGACAGGGAAGCGTTTCGATACTTTTTCGCGGATCGTCACTTTCACCGAAGCGGGCTGAATGTTCACTTTCAATTTCTCGGAAACGTCCTTGTATTTGATCGGTACCGTATACGTACCTAACGGCAAATCCGTTAAATCGACGTACACTTCGAAATTCCGTTGCAGCGCCGTTGGTTTGACAATGCTTGCCGGACCTTGAAGCGTGACATTTACATATTGCGGCACGCCAGATACGATCAAGTTCTCCTCATCATAATAAGCAACAACCGGGACATCGATCAATGTTTCCGTATCTTCCTGGCCAAATGTATTGCGCGTCTGCTCCCCGGTTTTCGCCCCGACATTGGCCGACATATACAGCATGATGGCCAATAATAAAGAAACAACGCGAATAAACCAAGGGTGGTCCATTAATTTATCCATGTTTCTTCCCCCTCCATTGCCAACGGGAAGAAGTGGCGGTCTTCGCAGCTGGAGCCAGCTCGCCTGTTAACAGTTCCCGGAATTCATCGATCGTTAAATCGCGGTACAGCTCGCCGTTTTTCGCCACTGACACCGCCCCCGTCTCCTCGGACACAATGACGGTGACGCTGTCGGTCACTTCGCTAATACCAAGAGCCGCGCGATGGCGCGTCCCGAGCTCCTTTGAAATGAACGGACTCTCCGACAACGGCAAATAACAAGCGGCGGCAGCGATTTGATTCTTTTGAATGATCACCGCCCCGTCATGAAGCGGTGTGTTCGGAATGAAAATATTAATAAGCAGCTCGGACGATACGTGTGCATTTAGCATAATTCCGGTTTCAACATAATCGCCCATCCCGGTCTCCCGCTCGATGGAAATGAGCGCCCCGATGCGCCGTTTTGCCATATACTCGGTCGCTTTCACAATTGCATCGACCATCCGCAGCCTCTCTTCATCTTCATTGACGGTACTGCGGGTAAACAGTCGCCCACGGCCAAGCTGCTCGAGGGCACGGCGCAGTTCCGGTTGAAAAATGATAATGATCGCGAGAAACCCCCAAATGATCGCCTGATCCATCAGCCATTGCAGCGTAGTAAGTCCGAGATAATTACTCACAAAACGAACTAAAATAATTAAAAAAATACCTTTCAATAGCTGAATGGCCTTCGTCCCGCGAATCATCATAATCAATTTATAAATGACATACCAAACAACAAGGATGTCGACGACTTTCAATAAATACGACACGATGGGGAGCTCTTCGAAGGACATCTTCACACTTCCTTTATCTCTAATTCCAACCTTCTGATGGTCATGGAAAAAGCCATCGGACGATGGCTGCCATCATTCAAGTGATTGGAGCGCACGGCTGGCCTTCTCTTTAATATTATACCAAATCCATTCAAACACTTGATTAATTTCCTCTACTTCGCCTGTCACCTGCCCGGCCGATGCCATATATTTCTCCCCACGGATCACCGTCACATTCCCATCCACCGTTCCTTCAATCCGGATCGATCCATTGCGAACGACAATATCCCCTTTGACAGTTTCACCTTTTGGCACGATGACCGTATGGTCACGGATGATGACAGGTTCATCAGCCGAAACGGAAAATGAGCCTTTTCCCCCCCATGAGGAAGCAACGCTTCCTACAGTGAGAAGAAGAAACAGAGAAGCGGCAGTCAACAGTGGATGCCCGTGCAACCAACGACGCAGCCGCACTGTCTTTCTCTCTTTCGGCATGGCCCCCATCACCGTTGCTGTAAATGATGACGGTGCGGTCACGTGGGAGGCATATTGTAGAAAGGCGACCGTCTTTTTTAATTCATGAAAATGGGCAGCACAAGCGGCGCACGAACGTAAATGCTCTTTTAGCCGTAGCTCCTCATCCGGCTGAAGATCGCCGTCAAGATAGCTGTGCATAAGTGATACTATTTCTTTCGGACATTCCATAGTCTCCCACCCTTTTATAAATGGCCCAGTTGCCTGCGCAACGCTTCACGGCCGCGATGCAGCCTCGTTTTCACTGTACCAACCGGCAAGCCTAAAATCTCACTAATCTCCTGCAATGACAAATCTTCGATGTATTTTAGTACGATCACGCTTCGGTATTTCTCCGGCAGCTGCTCAATTGCACGCTGGACTGTCTCCTGTAGTTCCAAGCTTTCCACTGCCTCTTCAGGCGACGCCTCGCGAGAAGGAAGCTGAGCCTGCATCGTCAATCCATCCGTGCCGTTTAATTCCTCATCCAAATACACATCTGGTTTTCGTTTTCTCAACTTATCGATCGTTAAGTTCGTGGCAATGCGGTATAGCCACGTCGAAAACTTCATATTTGGATTGTATGTGTCAATATGGACGTAAGCACGGATGAACGCTTCCTGTGCCGCATCTTCCGCCTCATGGCGATTTCCGAGCATTCGGTAACAAAGGCGGTAAATCTTATCTTTATACAAATCGACAAGATCGGCATATGCGTTTTGGTCGCCTTTTCGGATCGCCCTAATTCTTTTTTTAATAAATAGATCCATAAAATACAATACCCCCGCCCTTACGGCTCATCTTATATTACGGCGCTTGATGAAGAAAAGTTTCATGCAACATGTTTATTGTATCATAGAACTGAAAAAAGAGGGGAGGTCAAAAGAATGACCTCCCCTCGATCACAGCGAGGAAAAAGCGATTTTACATTGCTCTCCGAGCAGCCCGTCAAACGAGTTTCTCTCCAAATAGTGATCCCATCAATGCTACGGCGACAGAGGCAGTTTTATTGCGTTCATCTAAAATCGGGTTCACCTCAACAAATTCAGCGGAGGTGATGATTTGCGCTTCAGCCAGCATCTCCATGGCCAAGTGGCTCTCCCGATACGTCAACCCGCCAATAACCGGCGTACCAACTCCTGGCGCATCGCTCGGGTCAAGCCCATCCAAATCAAGCGACAAGTGGACACCATCCGTCCGCTCTTTTAAATAGGCAATTGTTTCTTCCATCACCTTCGTCATCCCAAGCCGGTCAACCTCATGCATCGTATAAATTTTGATCCCTTTTTCCCGGATAAATTTCTTCTCCCCGTCATCAAGTGACCGAACCCCGATCAATACGACATGTTCCGGCTTAACTTTCGGACTGTATCCGCCGATCCCCGTCAGCGCTGGATGACCGAATCCAAGGCTTGCCGCCAGCGGCATACCATGAATGTTTCCAGATGGCGAAGTCTCCTCAGTATTAACATCGCCGTGCGCATCATACCAAATGACGCCCAACCGTTCATAGTGTTTAGCCACTCCAGCGAGCGTGCCGATCGCAATGCTATGGTCACCACCTAACACCAGCGGAAAGCGACCTCGTTTGACCACTTCATCAACAGCCGTCGCCAGCTTTTCATTCGCTTCCGCAACCGCTTTCAAATTACGCAATTGTGAAGCACCCTGTTCGTGCAATCGCTCCACCTTTCCAATCGGAATATCGCCCAAATCTTCAATATCGTAATGCAGACGTTCCAGCCGTTCAATCACCCCTGCATAGCGGATTGCGCTCGGCCCCATATCGACGCCGCGTCGCGTTTGTCCTAAATCCATTGGTACACCGATAATAGAGATTGGTTTCATGTTGTCTTCTCTCCTTTCCCGTTTCCCCTTATGCCCTTATTGTAGGGGAAACGGGGGCGATGACTCAACTCGACACTTTTTCGAATATTTATACCTTTGGGACTTCCTAGTCTACTTTCATTTAGCTGAGACTAGAGGCAAAAAAAAAGAGCAGTCTACTTCGGAATGCGAAGTAGACTGCTCTTGATGGAGCCTATCGGGATCGAACCGATGACCTCCTGCGTGCAAAGCAGGCGCTCTCCCAGCTGAGCTAAGGCCCCGTTCAAAGCGGAAGACGGGACTCGAACCCGCGACCCCCACCTTGGCAAGGTGGTGTTCTACCACTGAACTACTTCCGCATCATGATGAGCCATGGAGGACTCGAACCTCCGACCCTCTGATTAAAAGTCAGATGCTCTACCTACTGAGCTAATGGCTCACGGTTAAGATAACACTCTAAAGTACCGATTAGCTCTACCCGCCCCTTCCTCTACTAGCTAATTCAAGGATGTTAGATGCGTCGGGACAATGCTGATCTACGTCTTGTACCATTTTATGCACAAAAAAATAATGGCTGGGCTAGCTGGATTCGAACCAGCGCATCACGGAGTCAAAGTCCGTTGCCTTACCGCTTGGCTATAGCCCAACGTCATAAGGGATATTGTATTCGATAATCAGTATGCCAATTTTGAGAGCAATTATACGTTTTTAAATCAACCGTCCTTAAAAGGACGGTTGATTTCAAAGAGTGACCCGTACGGGATTCGAACCCGTGTTACCGCCGTGAAAGGGCGGTGTCTTAACCACTTGACCAACGGGCCAAAAAAACGATGGAGCTTCCAACCGGGCTCGAACCGGTGACCTCTTCCTTACCATGGAAGTGCTCTACCTACTGAGCTATGGAAGCGTAAAAATGGCTCCGCAAGTAGGATTCGAACCTACGACCTACCGGTTAACAGCCGGTTGCTCTACCGCTGAGCTATTGCGGAACGATACAACATTGCCTAGCGACGACCTACTCTTGCAGGGGCGCTGGCCCCAACTACCATCGGCGCTGGAGAGCTTAACTTCCGTGTTCGGGATGGGAACGGGTGTTTCCTCTCCGCTATCATCACTAGGCAATGATTTATTTACTTAGACACTAATTATTATATTCATGTCATTGGTTTTGTCAACAGGAAATTCATTCCTTCAAAACTAGATAACCGTTTGGTGGGAAGAAGCCTCCGCTTTTCGTACTGTCTAGCTCCGGCCGCCACTTTTCTAGGTTAAGCCCTCGATCGATTAGTATCCGTCAGCTCCACGTGTCGCCACGCTTCCACCTCGGACCTATCGACCTCGTCATCTTCGAGGGATCTTACTCGCCTAACGCGATGGGAAATCTCATCTTGAGGGGGGCTTCACGCTTAGATGCTTTCAGCGCTTATCCCTTCCGCACATAGCTACCCAGCGGTGCCCCTGGCGGGACAACTGGTACACCAGCGGTGCGTCCATCCCGGTCCTCTCGTACTAAGGACAGCTCCTCTCAAATTTCCTACGCCCACGACGGATAGGGACCGAACTGTCTCACGACGTTCTGAACCCAGCTCGCGTACCGCTTTAATGGGCGAACAGCCCAACCCTTGGGACCGACTACAGCCCCAGGATGCGATGAGCCGACATCGAGGTGCCAAACCTCCCCGTCGATGTGGACTCTTGGGGGAGATCAGCCTGTTATCCCCGGGGTAGCTTTTATCCGTTGAGCGATGGCCCTTCCATGCGGAACCACCGGATCACTAAGCCCGACTTTCGTCCCTGCTCGACCTGTCCGTCTCGCAGTCAAGCTCCCTTGTGCCTTTGCACTCTCCGAATGATTTCCAACCATTCTGAGGGAACCTTTGGGCGCCTCCGTTACCTTTTGGGAGGCGACCGCCCCAGTCAAACTGCCCACCTGACACTGTCTCCCACCCCGATAAGGGGTGCGGGTTAGAATTTCAATACCGCCAGGGTGGTATCCCACCGACGCCTCCACCGAAGCTGGCGCTCCGGCTTCCCTGGCTCCCACCTATCCTGTACAAGCGATACCAAAATTCCATATCAGGCTGCAGTAAAGCTCCACGGGGTCTTTCCGTCCTGTCGCGGGTAACCTGCATCTTCACAGGTAGTATAATTTCACCGGGTCTCTCGTTGAGACAGTGCCCAAGTCGTTACACCTTTCGTGCGGGTCGGAACTTACCCGACAAGGAATTTCGCTACCTTAGGACCGTTATAGTTACGGCCGCCGTTTACTGGGGCTTCGGTTCGCACCTTCGCTTGCGCTAAGCGCTCCCCTTAACCTTCCAGCACCGGGCAGGTGTCAGCCCCTATACTTCGCCTTTCGGCTTCGCAGAGACCTGTGTTTTTGATAAACAGTCGCTTGGGCCTTTTCACTGCGGCTCTTCGGGGCTCATCACCCCAAAGAGCACCCCTTCTCCCGAAGTTACGGGGTCATTTTGCCGAGTTCCTTAACGAGAGTTCTCCCGCGCGCCTTAGGATTCTCTCCTCGCCTACCTGTGTCGGTTTGCGGTACGGGCACCTCTTCCCTCGCTAGAGGCTTTTCTTGGCAGTGTGGAATCAGGGACTTCCGGATCAAATCCGTCGCCATCACAGCTCAGCCTTTACGGCCAGCGGATTTGCCTACTGGCCAGCCTTACTGCTTGGACAGGCTCTTCCAGCCGCCTGCTCACCCTATCCTCCTGCGTCCCCCCATCGCTCAAACGGGAAGGAGGTGGTACAGGAATCTCAACCTGTTGTCCATCACCTACGCCTTTCGGCCTCGGCTTAGGTCCCGACTAACCCTGAGCGGACGAACCTTCCTCAGGAACCCTTAGGCTTTCGGCGCAGAGGATTCTCACCTCTGTTTTCGCTACTCATACCGGCATTCTCACTTCTAAGCGCTCCACCAGTCCTTCCGGTCTGGCTTCGATGCCCTTAGAACGCTCCCCTACCGATGACCAACGGTCATCCCGCAGCTTCGGCGGCACGTTTAGCCCCGGTACATTTTCGGCGCAGAGTCACTCGACCAGTGAGCTATTACGCACTCTTTAAATGGTGGCTGCTTCTAAGCCAACATCCTGGTTGTCTTCGCAACTCCACATCCTTTTCCACTGAACGTGCACTTGGGGGCCTTAGCTGGCGATCTGGGCTGTTTCCCTCTTGACCACGGATCTTATCACTCGTAGTCTGACTCCCAAGGATAAGTCATTGGCATTCGGAGTTTGACTGGGTTCGGTAACCCGATGAGGGCCCCTAGCCCAATCAGTGCTCTACCTCCAAGACTCTCACCTTGAGGCTAGCCCTAAAGCTATTTCGGGGAGAACCAGCTATCTCCAAGTTCGATTGGCATTTCACCCCTACCCACACCTCATCCCCGCACTTTTCAACGTACGTGGGTTCGGGCCTCCAGCCGGTGTTACCCGGCCTTCACCCTGGACATGGGTAGATCACCTGGTTTCGGGTCGACGACGACGTACTCAAACGCCCTATTCAGACTCGCTTTCGCTGCGGCTCCGCCTCTTCGGCTTAACCTCGCACGCCATCGTCACTCGCCGGTTCATTCTACAAAAGGCACGCCATCACCCATGAACGGGCTCTGACTACTTGTAGGCACACGGTTTCAGGTTCTCTTTCACTCCCCTTCCGGGGTGCTTTTCACCTTTCCCTCACGGTACTGGTTCACTATCGGTCACTAGGGAGTATTTAGCCTTGGGAGATGGTCCTCCCTGCTTCCGACGGGATTTCCCGTGTCCCGCCGTACTCAGGAGCCGCTCGGGAGGGAACGAAGTTTCGACTACAGGGCTGTCACCTTCTCTGGCCGGCCGTTCCAGACCGGTTCGTCTACCCCGTTCCTTTCTCACTCCCATCTGAGCGGTCCTACAACCCCAAGAGGCACGCCTCTTGGTTTGGGCTGTTCCCGTTTCGCTCGCCGCTACTCAGGGAATCGCATTTGCTTTCTTCTCCTCCGGGTACTAAGATGTTTCAGTTCCCCGGGTGTGCCCTCCATGCCCTATGGATTCAGGCATGGATCCTGCCCCATTACGGGCAGGGGGTTTCCCCACTCGGACATCTCCGGATCAACGCTTGCTTACAGCTCCCCGAAGCGTTTCGGCGTTTGCCCCGTCCTTCATCGGCTCCTAGTGCCAAGGCATCCACCGTGCGCCCTTTCTAGCTTAACCTACAGCGCGTTTCGGCTTCTTCCTTATTGTCTAGCTTCGGCGCCTAGCTCTCTTCCGCCAAATAACCTTCCCCCTTGGGGTGCAAGCACCCCTGCGGGTGAAGAACATTTGGCTTCGAGAACTGACCGCGGCACCTCAGCTTTTCCGGTTATCTAGTTTTCAAGGAACGATTTGAAGGAATTCTCATTCCTTCAAAACTGAACGAAACGAAAGCGCGATTTGTTAATGGTTGGCCGTTAACGGCCTCCGCTTTTCATGATGTCTAGCTCCAGCGCCTGGCTCTCTTCTGCCAAATAACCTTCCCCCTCGGGGTGCAAGCACCCCTACGGGTGAAGAACATTTGGCTTCGAGAGCCGACCGCGGCGCTTCCGCTTTTCGTCCTTAGAAAGGAGGTGATCCAGCCGCACCTTCCGGTACGGCTACCTTGTTACGACTTCACCCCAATCACTTGCCCCACCTTCGGCGGCTGGCTCCCGTAAGGGTTACCTCACCGACTTCGGGTGTTGCAAGCTCTCGTGGTGTGACGGGCGGTGTGTACAAGGCCCGGGAACGTATTCACCGCGGCATGCTGATCCGCGATTACTAGCGATTCCGGCTTCATGCAGGCGAGTTGCAGCCTGCAATCCGAACTGAGAGCGGCTTTTTGGGATTCGCTCCCCCTCGCGGGTTCGCAGCCCTTTGTACCGCCCATTGTAGCACGTGTGTAGCCCAGGTCATAAGGGGCATGATGATTTGACGTCATCCCCACCTTCCTCCGACTTTTAGCCGGCAGTCCCTCTAGAGTGCCCAACTGAATGCTGGCAACTAGAGGCAAGGGTTGCGCTCGTTGCGGGACTTAACCCAACATCTCACGACACGAGCTGACGACAACCATGCACCACCTGTCACCCTGTCCCCCCGAAGGGGAAAACGCCCAATCTCTTGGGTTGTCAGGGGATGTCAAGACCTGGTAAGGTTCTTCGCGTTGCTTCGAATTAAACCACATGCTCCACCGCTTGTGCGGGCCCCCGTCAATTCCTTTGAGTTTCAGCCTTGCGGCCGTACTCCCCAGGCGGAGTGCTTATCGCGTTAGCTGCAGCACTAAAGGGTGTGACCCCTCTAACACTTAGCACTCATCGTTTACGGCGTGGACTACCAGGGTATCTAATCCTGTTTGCTCCCCACGCTTTCGCGCCTCAGCGTCAGTTACAGGCCAGAGAGCCGCCTTCGCCACTGGTGTTCCTCCACATCTCTACGCATTTCACCGCTACACGTGGAATTCCGCTCTCCTCTCCTGCACTCAAGTCCCCCAGTTTCCAATGACCCTCCACGGTTGAGCCGTGGGCTTTCACATCAGACTTAAAGGACCGCCTGCGCGCGCTTTACGCCCAATAATTCCGGACAACGCTCGCCCCCTACGTATTACCGCGGCTGCTGGCACGTAGTTAGCCGGGGCTTTCTCGTGAGGTACCGTCACCGCGCCGCCTTATTCAAACGGCGCTCCTTCGTCCCTCACAACAGAGCTTTACGACCCGAAGGCCTTCTTCGCTCACGCGGCGTCGCTCCGTCAGACTTTCGTCCATTGCGGAAGATTCCCTACTGCTGCCTCCCGTAGGAGTCTGGGCCGTGTCTCAGTCCCAGTGTGGCCGGTCACCCTCTCAGGCCGGCTACGCATCGTCGCCTTGGTGAGCCGTTACCTCACCAACTAGCTAATGCGCCGCGGGCCCATCCGCAAGTGACAGCCGAAGCCGCCTTTCAACCAAAGACCATGCGGTCTTTGGTGTTATCCGGTATTAGCTCCGGTTTCCCGGAGTTATCCCGGTCTTGCGGGCAGGTTGCCCACGTGTTACTCACCCGTCCGCCGCTGACCGAACAAGAGCAAGCTCTCGTTCGGTCCGCTCGACTTGCATGTATTAGGCACGCCGCCAGCGTTCGTCCTGAGCCAGGATCAAACTCTCCAAAAGAAAGTTGATTGGCTTGCGCTTCGTTTCGTTCAGTTTTCAAGGAACGAGATTAATCAACATCATCTTGCGTTGAGGAATTTCATTTTATCCAATCACTCACACGCAAGTTACTTCCTCTTGCAAGAACCAGTTCAGCGAACTCACTTCCTGCAAGCAGCTTCTTTATACTAACACAAAGCATTTCCTTTGTCAACTGTTTTTTATTTAAACATCTTTTGACTGGTTATCGCTTTCGAACAACCCGTTCGATTAGCGACGTTTATTAATATAACACCAAACAACAAAAAATGCAATACATTTTTCACTTGGAATTACAAATAAATTATAGGGCCATATTCCATTTCCATCCTCCGCCTTCTTCGTTGTTTCCACCGCTGCAATGGGCACGGCAAATATGTTTCATAACGATAATGGCTGTCTGCATAAGATGTACATAGGACAACTGTTTAAAGGGGGATCGACGCCATGTTTTATGCGCTGAATGGGCGGACGCTGAAAAAGGCACTTATTGTTATTTGTTCCGCCTTTTTTACCGCTGTCATTTTGTACGCTTATGAAATGAACCGTCCGGTTTTTTCACTTCCTTCCGGGCCAAAAGCGGTATACAAAGTGGACAATAACCGCGATGAGGTGGCATTGACGTTTAACATTAGCTGGGGGGACGAGAATGCAGACAAAATTTTAGATGTTTTGAAACAGCAAGGGATTAAAAACGCTACCTTTTTTTTATCAGCTTCTTGGGCCGAGCGCCATCCGACTGTTGTGAAACGGATCAAAGAAGAAGGACATGAAATCGGCAGCATGGGGTATAATTTTGTCAACTACACAGAACTTGAGAATGCGAAAATCCGTCAGGATTTAATGATGGCGAAAAAAGTTTTTGACACGTTGGGGGTTAAAAATGTTGAACTGTTGCGCCCTCCAGGGGGGAACTTTAACAAAAACGTACTAAAAATTGCGCAGTCTCTTGGCTATACTGTTGTGCATTGGAGCATCAACTCGAAAGACTGGCTGAATCCCGGGACAGAGCAAATTGTAGCAAACGTCACGAACGATTTAGATCCGGGGGATATTGTGCTCCTTCATGCCTCCGATTCCGCAAAACAAACGGCAAAAGCGTTGCCAAAAATTATTGAAGTGATGAAAGAAAACGGTTATAAAAACGCTAGTCTCTCTGAACTATTGGCGAACGGTAAAGCTGAAAGCAAGGGAATTGATTAACGTCAAGACAGCGGGGGTGTGTCGTATCAAAAAGTCCGCTTCTTGGCTATCGTGCGGTCCTACACTGCCAGGGACCGCACGATAATGTTTCTCTACGTTGGATCTTCTCCCTGCTTCTTACTCAACTTGGAATGGAAACTTCCCAAACGCTCCCCCACCTATGCTCCCACGGAGAAGTGAAGATTTTCTCGGTTCGGGATCATAAAAAACAGGCGGCATGTTACTTTTTATTGTTTCGCGCCGCCTGTTAACTTATGCAGTATAAGAAGCTGATATGCATTGCATACTAATAGCGGAATCAACATCAAATATAGCCAATCTTGATCATTAATACGCAAAACCGGGAACCATTCAACAATTGTCACAACGACCATAAAGAATAAAGCCGGGACGAAAGCTCCTTTATTCGTTTGTGCACTTTTGGCATAGGCAACAGCCAGTCCGACCACCAAAACGAACAAAGCGATCAGTATATACGGAATTATCGATTCTCCGTTTGCTGCAAACGCCGTGTAACGAAAGTACACTAAATCGAACAGCACAAACATGATCAAGACAAGTTGCACCGCATTCCATAGCGAGCGGAACATACCAAGCCCGAAGCGGTGAACGGTCAAATACGCAAAAAAACCTGCTTGGCTAATGACGCTAAAAATAAAACCAACGCCAATATGCCATAATAACACAGCCATAAACTCAACAATCTCCACACTCAGAAGAAGCTGCCCAAACTCTTTCCAGTTTAAAACCATACCGACAGCTGCTGTAGTAATTCCTCCGACAAGCAGCGTAGTAAAAAATAAGCGCACCCATTTACGGCTGTTCACAGTTTGCTTCATCCTCCATCATTTCAGCATAATCCGCTTAACATTTTACCAGTGCCCTTCTAAAAAAGCCAGCTTCCATTTGTCCAAATGCATATTTTTTTCGTCAACATTCATATTAAGGGTGAGGGATTTTTGCAGAAAGGAGCTCATTTTTATGAACAAGTGCATACCGCTCCTCTTGCTCAGTTTTCTCGTTCTTAGCTCTTGTGCTCCTCAAGAAACCAGCCCTGCTCCCCCGGATTATGAGCAGACGAAACGAATGGTTGTTGACATTTTAAAAACGGACGAGGGGAAAAAGGCGATTCAAGATATTATGTCAGAAGACCAAATGAAGCAACAGCTCGTCATGGATCAAACGGCTGTAAAAGAGATACTGCAGCAAGTGTTAACGTCTGATCAAGGAAAGAAATTTTGGGAAAATGCACTAAAAGACACAAAGTTCGCGGAAAGCTTTGCTAAAGGATTGCAAAAAGAACACGAAAAAATGATGAAGGCGCTCATGAAAGATCCTGAATATCAAGCAATGATGATCGACATCCTAAAAAATCCTGAAATGGAAAAGGCGATGATCGATGTATTAAAAAGTAAAGAATTCCGCCAACATTTGCAAACAGTGATTATGGAAACGTTAAATAGTCCGATATATCAAGCCAAAATTCAAGATATGCTAACAAAAGCAGCAGAAACACTCCAACAAAGCGGCGGAAAACAAGGAGAGGAAGATGCGGAAGGAGGAGAAGGCGAAGAAGGTGGAGGCGGCAGCCAACAAGGGGAAGGCGGTTAATCGAATAAAAAGCGTCCGTGTGCCAAAATTCGCCAACGCTCAAAGGAACGAGCGCGAGCGACTCAAGGCATCGGACGCTTTATGTTTAAGCTGTTCAATACTTCGCGGCAATTTTTCGGGCGATATCCATATAAATTTTCCCAATCGGATGATCTTCCGCATAAACGGACGGAGCAAAATCGTCGTCATTCCAATCTGGTTGCTGAAGCGGCAACTGCCCTAACAGTTCTGTTTGTAGCTCTTTTGCCAGCTTCGCTCCGCCACCTTTGCCAAACACGTATTCCCGTTCACCTGTTTTCCGGCTTTCGTAATACGACATATTTTCGATGACACCGATAATCTCGTGTTCAGTGCGTAAGGCCATGGCCCCGGCACGGGCAGCGACAAACGCGGCGGTTGGATGCGGGGTTGTAACGATAATTTCTTTGCATGACGGCAGAAGCGTATGCACATCTAAAGCGACGTCACCTGTACCTGGCGGCAGGTCAAGCAGCAGGTAGTCTAAATCGCCCCATTCGACTTCTTTAAAAAAGTTGTTGAGCATTTTTCCAAGCATCGGACCGCGCCAAATAACCGGAGCGTTGTCCTCAACGAAAAAGGCCATCGAAATGACTTTTACCCCAAACCGTTCAACCGGGATAATCTTATCGCCTCTTACTGTTGGGCGCTCGGTGATCCCCATCATGTCGGGTACACTAAACCCGTAAATATCAGCGTCGATCAACCCGACTTTTTTGCCAAGCCGAGCAAGCGCGACGGCCAAATTGACAGAAACGGTTGATTTCCCAACCCCACCTTTGCCACTGGCGATAGCGATATATGTCGTTCTTTGCTTATTCTCGCTATATTCCTCAACGACTTCTCGCGGCAGTTCGGCAAACCGCAGTCCGACAGAAGCAGCACCTGCGTCTTTCAACTGTTGGACGATCGCCGTTTGTACGCGGAGTTGGTCAGGAGTACCGATTTTAGCGAGCGCGATTTTTACGCTGACATGGTTCTTCTCTTCTTTAATTTTAATTTCTTGAATGGCGTTCGTTTCCTTAAACGTTTTGTTTAAAAATGGGTCTTTCATGTTTTCAAGAATGGCTCGCACGTCGTTTTCCGTCAGCATCGTATTCACCAACCCTTTTTCAATCAATGACTGTTTCTATTATCTACTATACCATAAGTTGCTAGGAAACCGCCATGTTCAGCCTTCTTTCCCATTTACTTATAGTGGGAATGAGGATTTCCATTTCCCTTTGGTAAAGATCATGTTTCGCTGCCGCTGTTCTACTCAAAAAAAACCCTCGCTATTCACGAAGCGTGGGTTCATTGGAAAAGTAGCGCAATACCCCTTTGTAAATGGAAGCGGCGAGTTGCGTCTGGTAATGATCAGAGGCGAGCAATTCCCGCTCGTCCGGATTCGATAAAAACCCGATCTCAACAAGCGCACCTGGCTTTTTCGCGTGTTTCAACAAATAAACCGTGTCAATCATTTTCGCCACCCGATGAGTGTTTTCCAAGTTGCGCCGTAGCTCAGCCTGGATAAATTTCGCCAGCCGCTCGTTTTCGATGAGCGAACCGTAGTAAAACGTCTGTGCCCCCCGCCATCGCGGCGATGGAATGGCGTTTAAATGAATGCTGATGAATAGATCCGCATCGGACTTGTTAATGAATGTCGTTCGTTCACGCAAGTCTTCCGTTTTCCGCCGGCTGTAGCCGCGCGTTGACGGGCTGGCCAAGTCGCGATCCGTCTCTCGTGTCATAAGCACGAGCGCGCCTTGCTGCTGCAAGTAATCGCGCAGTTTTTTCGCCACGTTCAGCGCGATTTCCTTTTCTACCACCTCGCCGCCAACAGCACCGCCGTCTGGTCCACCGTGGCCGGGGTCTAATACGATAATTCTCCCTGATAACGGAAGATTCCAAGGCTTGGTCGATGTAAGATCAGAAAATAAGGATGGAAATAACAAAACACCGAGGATGGTGATCGCAGCAACAGCGACCAGCCACTTCCACTTTTTTTTCATCGTTTCTCCTCCCGCGCATTTCCCTTCTCTATCTTATATGGGACAAGGCGCGGGAATAGAACTCATTTAGTGAAGTTTTAGCCGGTACCGCTTTTTCCCCCGTTCAAATCCTTCTGTCCACCAGTTACTGATATATTGCTCGCATGCATAGTAAAGTGACTCACCTCGGATATCATCCTCAACATTGCCCCAAAAGCAAAGAAAATCAAACAGCGTGTCAACCAAATATTTCTCCTCTCGGACACAGCGCTGGCGCACACTGTCGGTTGGTTCCCCATAATAGCCAAACCGGCTGTAATGAGCGCCAAGCAAATATGCTTCAATGGCCAAGTCAATGCAGCCTTCCTCGACAACGGATGGGAAAATCCGATACGTTTGGTAGAAAGGGACAAAATGTTCAAGCACTTTGGCCCGCAGTTTCTCGAGCGACAATTCCCGCAACATTTTTCGCTCATAGCGAAGCTGCTTTTCCTGCCTTTTTTCCGTCAATGAAGTGATGACTGCCATCGTTGTTCACGCTCCTTTACGATGTAGTGTTTAACGATCGGACGTAAACATACGTGCGGACCAAAGGCAGAAATAAGCAAAAAACCCAGCCAAATTGGCTGGGTTGGAATAGACGGATATGATTAACGTTTCGAGAACTGCGGAGCGCGGCGGGCGCCTTTGAGCCCATATTTTTTCCGTTCTTTCACGCGGGCATCGCGTGTCAGCAAGCCAGCGCGCTTCAATACCGCGCGGAATTCCGGATCTACTTCAAGCAACGCACGAGCAATGCCGTGACGAATAGCGCCAGCTTGGCCAGCAAATCCGCCACCATGGACGTTCACTAAAACGTCATAGCTGCCGAGCGTTTCCGTCAGGACGAGCGGTTGTTTTACCATTTCGATGAGCGCTTCCGACGGAATGTATTCACGAATGTCATGTTTATTGACGATGATGCGTCCATCGCCCGGGACGAGGCGGACGCGGGCAACTGAGCTTTTGCGACGACCTGTACCGTAATATTGTACTTGTGCCAAAATAAATACCCTCCCTTGTCAATTATCCGCGAAGTTCGTATACTTCCGGTTTTTGCGCTTGATGCGGATGCTCGCTTCCACGGTAAACGTGCAGCTTTTTGAACATTTGACGGCCGAGGCTGCCTTTTGGAAGCATGCCGCGTACTGCCCGTTCAATCATTTGTTCCGGATAGTTTGTGCGCATTTCAAGCGCTGTTCTTACTTTCAAACCGCCCGGGTGTAAGCTGTGGCGATAATACAGTTTTTTCGTTAACTTTTTCCCTGTCAGTTCGACTTTGTCTGCATTGATGACGATCACATGATCCCCGCAGTCGACGTGCGGAGTGAACGTCGGTTTATGTTTGCCGCGCAACAGCGCTGCTACTTCGCTAGCTAAACGACCTAACGTTTTGCCAGCTGCGTCGACAACGTACCATTTACGCTCTACTTCATTCGGTTTCGCCATGTAAGTCGTACGCAATATAGTTCCCTCCTAAAAGAAAAATGAACAAGTAAGTTGATGGTTTATTTCAACACGATTGCTGTCCGGGGCTAATCGTGGAAAATACATGCCATATGATATGATAGCTTGCCGGTGCGCCAATGTCAAGAAAATGTTACACGAGGATTCGTTGTCATGAACCTTCCGTTTCTCCTTTGGGAGCCTTGCGCACCATACAACTTTCCCGGCCGTCTCAAACAGACGTTTGTCTTCCTTCCTAATTGGAAACGACAGGTAACACTCGTATTGCGATGCTTAAAGGGCTTTTGGCCAGTTTATATGAAGAGAAGAGCAGCCCTCAGCTAATGACCGAAACTTTCACCATCATAATACACGCGCCATAAATACAGCCCTTCAGCCGGCGCGGTGGGACCGGCAAGCCGACGGTCTTTCGCCGCAAGCAGCGCCTCAATATCGTCAGGAGGCCGTTTCCCTTGGCCGACCTCAAGCACTGTACCAACGATGATGCGCACCATGTTGTATAAAAAGCCGCTTCCAACAAACCGAAACTGAAGCATTGGGCCATCCACTTCCATTTCGGCCTGATAAATGGTGCGCACACGGTCTTCAATCACCGTTTTGGCCGAACAAAAGCTCGTAAAATCGTGTGTCCCCTTAAGCAAGCCGAGTGCCTCGCTCATGGCGTCTACACGGAGCGGGTACGGATGCCATGCGCAATAATGGCGACGGAACACGTCGCGCTCGGCCGCCGTCCATACGTTATAGCGGTACTCTTTCGCTTTGGCGGAAAAACGGGCGTGAAACGTGCTGTCTGCCTCGTCTACCGAGCGGACAGCGATATCGTCTGGAAGCTGGGCGTTTAACGCCTTTTTCCACTGCTCAGGGGAAAGAGCAAGCGGCGTATCAAAGTGAATGACTTGCCCGTAGGCGTGAACGCCGGCGTCCGTCCTCCCGGAAGCCGTGATTCGCACGTCATCCCCTTTATGCATCCGCTTGAGCACTCCCTCGAACTCGCCTTGCACCGTACGTTTTCCCGGCTGAACTTGATAGCCGGAAAAATACGTGCCATCATACGCTACCACGCATTTGATTCGTCGTGTCATGGCAGTCCTCCGCTATGAACGTAATAGAAAAAGCAATGCAGCCAGCAGCGCGGTGGCGACTAAAAAAGACGTGTCCAACGGCTTCCAGACGAGTTGACGAAATTTCGTCCGTCCTTCCCCGCCCCGGTAGCCGCGCGCTTCCATCGCTGTTGCCAGCTCATCAGCCCGCTTAAACGAACTGATAAACAATGGGACGAGCAGCGAGACGATCGCTTTCACCCGCTCAGAAAAACGACCGCCGGAAAAATCGACACCACGTGCTGCTTGCGCCTTCATAATTTTTTCTGTCTCTTCCATTAGTGTCGGAATAAATCGCAATGAAATCGCCATCATTAAGGCGAGCTCATGGACGGGCACGCGCATTTTTTTGAGCGGCCCGAGTAAACTTTCCACGCCATCGGTCACTTCAATGGGCGTTGTCGTCAGCGTCAGCATCGTCGTCATGAGCACAAGCAGCAAAAACCGCAACGAAATAAAGATTCCTTGTCGAATGCCGCCTTCATAAATCGAAAAGGTGCCAAGCTGATAGACAACGTCCCCTTCTTTCGTCATGAATAAATGCAATAACATCGTAAACAAAACAACCCATAAAATCGGCTTTAAGCCGCGCATAATGAACGAAAGCGGGATGCGCGACAGGGCCGCAAAAACGAACGTAAATAACGACAACACCGTATAGGTCACCACATTGTTCGCCAAAAAGACGATAAGGACATAGGCAAACACGATCAACAGCTTCGCGCGTGGGTCTAAACGGTGGATCAGTGAATGGCCGGGCACATATTGCCCGATAATCAAATTATTGGTCATGGACGCTCACCTTAGAAAACAATTGCTTGATGGCGTCAGCCGTCTGTTCAATCGTTAAGCATGGCGACGGAATGGTGACGCCAAACCGTCTTTCTAGCTCCTGCTTCAACTTGACCGTTTCCGGCACGCTTAAGCCAATGGCGGCAAGCCGCTCGGGATCACGAAAAATCTCCTCTGGCGTCCCTTGGCCCCATACTGTTCCTTCGTGCATCACAATGATTTCGTCGGCGTATTGGGCGGCATCTTCCATACTGTGGGTGACAAGGACCGTCGTTAGCTGTTTTTCGTGATGAAGACGATAAAACATCTCCATAATTTCCTTACGCCCACGGGGATCAAGTCCAGCAGTCGGTTCATCAAGCACGATCATTTCCGGCTCAAGCGCGAGTACGCCGGCAATGGCGACGCGCCGCATTTGCCCGCCGCTTAAGTCGAACGGCGATTTGGCCAGCACGTCTTCGTTGAGCCCGACAAGCTTGACGAGCTCTTTTGCCTTTCGTTTCGCTTCTTCCTCGGGTACACCGAAATTGAGTGGGCCAAAACAAATATCTTTCTCAACCGTTTCTTCGAACAATTGATGTTCTGGAAACTGAAACACAATCCCGACTTTTTTGCGCAACGGTTTGAGCTGCTTTGGTCGCTTGCTGCCGGTAATCGTCTCTTCGCCGATTTTCACCGTGCCGCTTGTCGGTTGCAATAAGCCGTTTAAATGCTGAAGGAGCGTCGATTTGCCCGAACCCGTATGGCCAACAATGGCGACATACGTTCCGTCCGCAATGGTCACGTTCACATCATATAGCGCCCGGCGGGCGAACGGCGAACGGGCATTGTACACATGCTCTACTTTTTCGAATACAATGTCCATAGCTCCTCGACCAACTCCTCCGTCGTGAAGTATCCCACCCGAAGCGGAATGCCTTTCTCCCGCAAGCGACTGCCCATTTTCACGGCAAACGGCAGATCAAGCCCGATGCGCTCAAGCTTGCCTCCTAGCCGGAAAACATGTTCCGGCGTTCCTTCTGCCATGACTTCTCCTTTGTTCATGACGACAATGCGATCTGCTCTCGCCGCTTCTTCCAGATCATGCGTGATCGATACGACTGTGATGCGTCGCTGGCGATTCAGGCGGCGCACCGTGTCGAGCACTTCTTCCCTCCCACGCGGATCGAGCATCGATGTTGCTTCGTCCAAAATGATCATGTCGGGACGAAGCGCTAAAATGCCAGCGATGGCAACACGTTGCTTCTGCCCACCGGAAAGCCGGTGTGGCTCGTGTTCGAGAAACGATTCCATATGCACTTGGCGGACAGCTTCATGGATACGCTCGACCATTTCATCACGCGGAATGCCGTTGTTTTCAAGAGCAAAGGCGATATCGTCTTCAACGGTCGTCCCGACAAACTGGTTATCTGGATTTTGGAACACCATGCCGACACGGCGGCGTACATCCCAAACGGTTGTTTCATCGAGCGGGCGTCCGAATAGGCGAATGACGCCCCGCTCCGGCCGAAGCAGGCCGATGAGCAGCCGGGCAATGGTCGACTTACCGGATCCGTTATGACCGACAATCGCCAGCCACTCTCCGCGCTCGGCTTGGAAGCTAACGTTTTGTACCGCATACTCCGATTGGTTCGGATAACGGAAATACACTCCTTCGATCGAAAGGATCGGTTCGGCCATAATGGTTTCTCCTTGCCTCGTCACATTCTCAACCATACCTTGCTAAATGATGGTAAACAAAAAAAGGGCATAGATCCAGTTCAAAAGAAACTGTCTCGCCCTTGTTGAAATAAAACAACCGTTACACGAGTTCGATAATGACCATCGGCGCCCCGTCACCGCGGCGAGGACCAAGTTTCATAATGCGCGTATAGCCGCCTTGGCGATCTTGGTAGCGCGGCGCAATGTCACTGAACAGCTTTTGCAGTGCATCTTGGCCAGTTTCGCTGTTGGCGACTTCATTGCGAATAAATGCCGCTGCTTGACGGCGAGCATGCAAATCGCCGCGTTTGCCGAGCGTGATCATTTTTTCAATAACCGAGCGCAATTCTTTTGCCCGTGCCTCAGTCGTTTCGATGCGTTCGTTGATGATTAAGTCCGTCGCTAAATCGCGAAGCAATGCTTTTCGTTGAGAAGTAGTGCGTCCTAATTTTCTGTACGACATCGAATGTCCCTCCCTCTTAAAATAATGTGTTCCTCATTGCCGTCATGATCGGTTGACGCCGAACGCGAAATCTATGGCTAAAGCGCGCTTCCGCCTTGTCGGCGGAGACTGGCGCTTAATCGTCTTTACGCAGGCTAAGCCCCAGCTCGGCCAGCTTCGCCTTCACTTCTTCAAGCGATTTGCGGCCGAGGTTGCGCACTTTCATCATATCTTCTTCCGTTTTTTGCGTCAGCTCTTGAACGGTGTTGATGCCGGCACGTTTTAAGCAGTTGTAGGAACGGACAGAAAGATCGAGTTCCTCGATCGTCATTTCGAGCACTTTTTCTTTTTGGTCGTCCTCTTTTTCTACCATGATCTCAGCATTTTGTGCTTCATCCGTCAGGCCGACAAAAATGTTCAAGTGCTCAGTTAAAATTTTCGCCCCAAGGGAAATGGCCTCTTTCGGCCCGATGCTTCCATCGGTCCACACGTCAATCGTCAATTTGTCATAGTCTGTCACCTGACCGACCCGCGTGTTCTCAACTTGATAGGAAACTCGGGAGACAGGCGTATAAATGGAGTCGATCGGAATCACGCCGATTGGCTGATCTTCACGCTTGTTCGCCTCAGCCGGTACATACCCACGCCCCCGTCTGGCGGTCATGCGCATGCGCAAGCGACCACCTTCCGCCAGCGTAGCAATATGAAGGTCCGGGTTTAAAATTTCTACATCGCTGTCGTGAGTAATATCGGCAGCCGTGACAACTCCTTCACCCTGCACATCGATTTCCAACGTTTTCTCTTCGTCCGAGTAAATTTTCAACGCTAACTTTTTGACATTCAGAATGATGGCTGTTACATCCTCGACGACGCCTTCAATCGTTGAAAACTCGTGCAGTACACCGTCGATTTGCACCGATGTCACAGCCGCACCAGGGAGTGAAGACAATAGGATACGACGCAAGGAGTTCCCTAAGGTTGTTCCATATCCGCGCTCGAGCGGTTCGACCACGAATTTGCCGTATTTGGCATCTTCGCTCAGTTCGACCGTTTCAATTTTCGGCTTTTCAATTTCAATCATCGATTATTATACCCTCCTTCAAAACGTCGAGACCCCGACCAAACGGTACACGCCTAATAACATTCCCCCATAAATCTATATCTACGCTTGCCAGCGGACGAAGCCGGCTCCCCTGTCATGGTCTTTATCATATCCCATTATTGACAATGGTTCAAATTCTATACAGGGGCGTTACACGCGGCGACGTTTTGGCGGACGGCATCCATTGTGCGGGATCGGAGTGACGTCTTTGATCGCCGTAATTTCTAATCCGGCTGCTTGCAACGCACGGATCGCTGCTTCACGGCCAGCCCCAGGACCTTTCACGTTCACTTCGACCGTTTTCATGCCATGTTCCATCGATGCTTTTGCTGCTGCCTCTGCAGCCATTTGTGCTGCAAACGGCGTCGATTTGCGCGAACCTTTGAACCCTAATGCGCCAGCGCTTGACCAAGCAATGGCGTTGCCATGAACGTCCGTAATCGTTACGATCGTGTTGTTGAAAGTCGAACGAATATGAGCGATGCCCGTATCAATATTTTTTCTTACGCGGCGTTTACGAGTATTTGTTCTACGTGCCATTCGTCAAATGACCTCCTTTGCATGATTATTTCTTCTTGTTCGCTACCGTACGGCGCGGGCCTTTACGCGTGCGAGCATTGTTTTTCGTGTTTTGACCACGAACCGGCAACCCACGGCGATGACGAAGACCACGATAGCAGCCGATTTCCATTAACCGTTTAATGTTTAACGATACTTCACGGCGCAAGTCGCCTTCCACTTTTAAGCGGCCAACGATTTCACGAATGCGGCCAAGCTCCTCTTCCGTTAAATCGCGAACGCGTGTGTCTTCCGAT
Organism: Geobacillus sp. 47C-IIb; assembly: GCF_014679705.1. Lineage (NCBI taxonomy): Bacteria > Bacillati > Bacillota > Bacilli > Caryophanales > Anoxybacillaceae > Geobacillus > Geobacillus sp. 47C-IIb. The sequence goes on along the minus strand of NZ_CP061473.1, from coordinate 2,071,176 downwards.
ACGCCTGCTTCTTTTAAGATTTTTTGCGCAGTCGGTTTGCCGATCCCATAAATGTATGTTAACGAAATAACTACTCGTTTATCGCGCGGAATGTCAACACCTGCAATACGTGCCATATTGTACACCTCCTTGGAAATTACCCTTGACGTTGTTTATGCTTCGGATTTTCACAAATGACCATTACTTTGCCATGTCTGCGAATGACTTTGCATTTTTCGCAAATTGGTTTGACAGATGGTCTCACTTTCATGTTGTTTACCTCCCTATTAAACGGAGTGCATTCTTTATTTATATCGATACGTAATCCGTCCACGCGTTAAATCATACGGCGACAACTCCACCGTCACTTTATCGCCAGGCAAAATGCGGATGAAGTGCATACGGATTTTGCCGGACACATGGGCCAATACTGTGTGCCCATTTTCTAATTCTACACGAAACATCGCATTTGGCAATGTTTCAATGACGGTGCCTTCCACTTCAATTACATCGTCTTTTGCCATCGAGCGGCTCTCCCTCCTTCGAATGAGTAACATTGTGTTACGCAAAACCGAACGGACATAAGGCGGGCGATGTCCACGATGATCGAGAAGGTCGATAAACGGCCGCCTTGATCGCTGAATCAGTTGAGTGGTCTAAGGCCACCGCAAACTCTGAAGAAAAGCTTGCTGACCTGCCCCGACGCTTAGAGACTGCGCTGCCTGCATCCGTTCATGTTAAGATTTCATAGCCTTGCTCTGTAATAACAATCGTATGTTCGAAATGAGCACACCGTTTTCCGTCCACCGTGACAACAGTCCAATCGTCAGCCAATGTTTTCACATGACGACTTCCAGCATTGACCATCGGCTCAATGCACAGCGTCATGCCTGGCCGCAAAATTGGTCCTCTATTCGGTGGACCATAATGAGGGACTTGTGGGTCTTCATGTAAGTGTTGACCAATTCCGTGCCCGACATACTCGCGGACGACGGAAAAATGGTGCGCTTCGACGTATGTTTGAATCGCATGAGAAATGTTTGTCAAGCGGGCACCTGGCTTCGCCTCTGCGAGTCCAACATACAACGATTGTTCCGTCACGTCAAGCAACCGCTTCGTCTCAGCGTCGATCTCCCCAACTGGATATGTCCAAGCTGAGTCAGCATGGTAGCCTTCATACTGTGCTCCCACATCGACCGTAATAATGTCGCCCTCGCGTAGCATGCGATTGCCGGGAATTCCGTGCACGAGTTCCTCATTTACTGAGGCGCAAATGCTTCCTGGAAACCCTTGATACCCTTTAAACGACGGAATGGCGCCATGGGAACGAATTACTTCCTCCGCAATGGCGTCCAGTTCCTTTGTCGTTATCCCGGGACGAATATGCTTTTTCAGCTCTTCTAAGGTAAGGGAAACAATTTTTCCCGCCTCACGCATAAGGGCAATTTCATGCTCGGTTTTATAAATAATCATCGAGTAAGTCCCCCGAGCAATTCGCGAATGTCGCTAAACACTTTTTCCATTTCTTGTTCGCCGTTAATGTGGCGCAAATAGCCTTTTTGCTCATAGAAATCGAGCAATGGCTTCATTTGTTTCGTATTCACCTCAAGCCGATTCGCCACTGTTGCTTCATTATCGTCAGGGCGCTGATAAAGCTCGCCACCGCATTTATCACATACGCCTGGCTGAGCCGGTGGGTGAAAAACAAGATGGTATGTCGCTCCGCAGTTGCGACAAATTCGTCTGCCTGTGAGGCGCTCCATTAACACATCTTGGCGAACATCGATATGGATGACATAGTCAAGCTTGCGGCCGATTTCAGCCAGCATCGCTTCCAGCGCCTCCGCTTGGGCAACCGTGCGTGGGAATCCGTCAAGCAAAAAGCCGTTTTGGCAGTCGTCTTTGCTTAACCGTTCACGGACGATACCGATCGTCACCTCATCCGGAACAAGATCACCACGGTCGATATATTCTTTTGCCTGCAATCCTAACGGTGTGCCTTCTTTCATCGCCGCCCGAAACATATCCCCGGTTGAAATATGTGGGATTCCATACGTTTCTACGATTTTCTCGGCTTGCGTGCCTTTGCCGGCACCTGGCAGCCCCATCAGCACTAAATTCATCCTAACTCCCCCCACGCACAAGAGATGTCGACTCTTGCCTTCTTTACTTGATGAATCCTCGGTAATGGCGTTTTACCAGCTGGCTCTCAAGCTGTTTCATCGTCTCAAGGGCCACGCCGACAACGATGAGCAAGCTCGTACCACCGATCTGTGCGGAAGGCGGCAAGTTCGCAAAGTTTACAAAGAACACCGGCAGCACGGCAATGAACGCTAAAAAGAGCGAGCCGACGAGCGTCAATCGGTATAAAATTCTCGTTACGTACTCTTGTGTATTTTTTCCAGGGCGAATACCTGGGATGTAACCGCCTTGCTTTTTCAAGTTATCAGCCATCTGTTCCGGGTTGACTTGAACAAACGCGTAAAAGTACGTAAACGCGATAATAAGCACGACATAGATCGTCATGCCAACCGGATGAGTATAGTCAAACGTTCGGCGAATCCACAATGTTACATCATTCGTGCCAAAAAACGATGCAATCGTCGGTGGTGCAATCAAAAAGGATACGGCAAAAATGACCGGAATGACCCCGGCTGGATTCACTTTGAGCGGCAAATGAGTCGAATGGCCGCCGACCGGGTTTCGGCCTTCAAGCCGCTTCGCATATTGAATCGGAATTTTCCGGAACGCCTGCTGAATGTAAATAACGCCAACAATAACAGCAACAACTGCCAACGCTACAAGCAGCAACCGGACAATACGTAAAAACAAGTCTTCCCCGACATTTTCAAATTGTTGGGCGTAAATTTGGTTCAAAATCGTCGGAATGCCGGAGACGATCCCAGCAAAAATAATGATCGAAATTCCGTTCCCGACTCCTTTGGCAGTGATCTGTTCGCCGAGCCACATTAAAAAAGCTGTGCCAGCGGTCAAAACAACCGCGATCAGCAAATATGTGCCAATGCCCGGATTTTGAATAAGCATCCCGCCGGCCAAATTGTTGAAGCCGTACGACATGCCGAGCGCTTGGATAAATCCAAGCACGATCGTAAAATAGCGGGTAAACTGAGCTAATTTACGTCGGCCCATCTCGCCTTGCTTCGACCATTCCGCGAATTTTGGAACGACGTCCATTTGCAACAGCTGGACGATAATTGATGCCGTAATGTAGGGCATAACCCCCATGGCAAAAATCGAAAAGTTTTGCAGCGCCCCGCCGCCAAAAATGTTCAGGACGCCGAATGCATTTAATTGGTCTTGCAGTTTTAATACATCGGTGTTCACGCTCGGAACAGGGATGAATGTTCCGATGCGGAACACGATTAGCATAAGGAGAGTGAAAATGATTTTGTTTCGAATATCACTGACGCGCATAAAGTTGGAGATTGTCCGAAACATTAAATCACCTCAGTTTTACCGCCAGCCGCCTCGATAGCCTCTTTTGCCGATGCCGAGAACTTATGCGCTTTGACCGTTAACTTTTTCTCGATTTGACCTTTGCCTAAAATTTTCACGCCCGACTTCAGCTTGCTGATTACACCTTTTTCAAGCAACAATTCCGGTGTAACTTCCGTGCCATCTTCGAAAATGTTCAGTCTATCTAAGTTGACTACCGCATATTCTTTGCGGTTGATGTTCGTGAACCCGCGTTTCGGCAAGCGGCGGAACAAAGGCGTTTGGCCTCCTTCAAATCCAAGGCGAACCCCTCCGCCGGAGCGAGCTTTTTGACCTTTGTGACCACGGCCAGCCGTTTTGCCGTTGCCCGAACCGATTCCGCGGCCGACACGAACAGCTTTTTTCCGGGAACCCGGCGCTGGTTGCAATTCATGAAGTTTCATGGCGAAGCACCTCCTTATGATCTCATTATTCTTCAATTTCTTTTACTGTCACAAGGTGAGCGACTTTGTTAATCATCCCACGGATGGCGGGATTATCATTATGAACGACCGTTTGGTGCATTTTCCGCAAGCCGAGTGTTTTCACGGTAATGCGTTGGTCTTCCGGACGACCAATCACGCTGCGCGTGAGGGTAATCGCCAATTTCTTTGCCATGATCGTTCCCTCCTTATCCTAACAGTTCCTCGACTGTTTTGCCGCGCAATTTTGCTACGTCTTCGGCGCGTTTTAATTGTTTTAATCCGTCGAACGTTGCACGCACCATGTTGATTGGCGTGTTCGAGCCGATCGATTTCGACAAAATGTCGCTGATGCCTGCCAACTCTAATACAGCACGAGCTGGACCACCGGCGATAACTCCAGTACCTTCGGAAGCCGGTTTTAAAATAATTTCTCCGGCACCAAAATGACCGATCACTTCATGCGGAATCGTCGTACCAACAATCGGTACTTCCATTAAATTTTTCTTCGCATCTTCAATGGCTTTGCGGATTGCTTCCGGAACTTCTTGCGCTTTCCCTGTACCAAATCCAACATGGCCGTTTTTATCGCCGACAACGACTAAAGCTGAAAAGCGCAGGCGACGTCCGCCTTTTACAACTTTTGCCACACGGTTTATCGCGACTACACGCTCTTCCAATTCAAGTTTGTTTGGATCAATACGACGCATCGGTGTCCCTCCTTTAATTAGAATTCCAAGCCGGCTTCGCGGGCGGCATCCGCTAATGCTTTAACCCGTCCATGATATAAATAGCCACCGCGGTCGAACACAACTTGTTTAATGCCTTTCTCTAACGCCCGTTTGGCAACAAGTTCGCCGACTTTTTTCGCCGCATCAATGTTGTTTGTCGAATCTAAGCTGAACTCTTTATCCAATGTTGAGGCGCTGACAATCGTTGCCGATTTCACATCGTCGATAATTTGCGCGTAAATATGTTTGTTCGAACGGAACACGCTCAACCGCGGACGTTCAGCTGTGCCGAAGATTTTTTTACGGATGCGCGCGTGTCTTTTTTTACGGACCGCGTTTCGGTCAACTTTCGTGATCATCGAATGTCACTCCTTTCGCTTCGCTATGCCGCGTTATTTACCAGTTTTACCTTCTTTTAAGCGCACAACTTCGCCTTCGTAGCGAATACCTTTACCTTTATACGGCTCCGGCGGACGTACGGCGCGAATGTTGGCTGCCAGTTCGCCCACGCGCTGTTTGTCTGCCCCTTTGACGATGACTTTCGTTTGAGCTGGCACTTCAATTTCAAGCCCTTCTTCCGGCTCAATTTCTACCGGATGAGAGTAGCCGACGCTCAATACGAGCTTTTTCCCTTGTTTCGATGCACGGTATCCGACACCGACCAGCTCAAGGGCTTTTTCATAGCCTTTCGAAACGCCTTCGACCATGTTAGCAAGCAAGCTGCGCGTCGTACCGTGAAGCGCGCGATGTTGCTTCTCATCGCTTGGGCGTGTAACGGTGATCACATTGTCTTCAACGTTGATCGTAATATCCGGGTGGAACGTGCGGGTTAATTCCCCTTTCGGGCCTTTGACCGTAACCGTATTGCCGTTCACCGTGACAGTGACACCGGCAGGAATTTCAATTGGTTTTTTGCCGACACGTGACATGTCAAAAACACCTCCATTCTTGAACAAATAAATTACCAAACGTAGGCGATTACTTCGCCGCCCGTACCTTTTTGCCGTGCTTCTTTGTCTGTTAAGATGCCTTGCGACGTCGAGAGAATGGCGATCCCTAAGCCGTTTAAGACGCGCGGCACTTCATGAGCCTTAACATATACGCGCAACCCTGGTTTGCTGATGCGTTTCAGCCCGGTAATGACGCGTTCGTTGTTCGGACCGTATTTCAAGAAAATGCGGAGAATACCTTGTTTGTTGTCTTCGATATATTCCACATCACGAATAAACCCTTCACGCTTCAAAATCTCGGCGATTTCCCGCTTGATTTTCGAAGCCGGGACTTCGAGTTTTTCGTGACGTACCATGTTCGCATTGCGGATGCGAGTTAGCATATCAGCAATTGGATCTGTCATCACCATTTTGTTTTACCTCCTTCCCAATCAATGGGTTTATTACCAGCTGGCTTTTTTAATGCCTGGAAGTTGACCTTTATATGCGAGTTCACGGAAACAAATACGGCAAAGTTTAAATTTGCGGTAAACCGAATGCGGGCGGCCGCAGCGCTCGCAGCGGGTGTACGCTCTCACTTTAAACTTCGGCGTCCGTTTTTGTTTCGCGATCATCGATTTTTTAGCCACGATTTCGCCTCCCTTGCGTTATGGGATCATTATTTTTGGAATGGCATGCCGAGCAACGTTAACAATTCACGCGCTTCTTCATCCGTGTTGGCCGTCGTGACGATCACGATATCCATGCCGCGCACTTTATTGACTTTATCGTAGTCGATCTCTGGGAAAATGAGTTGTTCTTTAATACCGAGCGTATAGTTACCGCGTCCGTCGAACGCTTTTTTCGATACGCCGCGGAAGTCGCGTACGCGCGGAAGCGAGACCGAAATCAATTTATCAAGGAATTCATACATCCGTTCACCACGCAACGTGACTTTCGCACCGATCGGCATTCCTTGACGAAGGCGGAAACCAGCGATCGATTTTTTCGCGCGTGTCACAACCGGGCGTTGGCCAGCGATCAATGTCAGCTCTTCTACAGCGCTGTCTAATGCTTTCGGGTTTTGCACCGCATCGCCGACACCCATATTAATGACGATCTTTTCGATTTTCGGAACTTGCATGATCGATTTATAGTTGAACTTGCTCATGAGAGCAGGCACGACTTCTTTGGTATATTTCTCTTTTAGGCGGTTCATAAAAGTACCTCCCTTCCTGCGTCACGGTTATTTATCCAAAATCTCTCCGGATTTTTTCGCATAGCGCACTTTTTTGCCGTCGACAACTTTGTAGCCAACGCGCGTCGGCGTACCTGTTTTCGGATCCAACGGCATCACTTTGGAAACGTGGATTGGCGCTTCTTTTTCAATAATGCCGCCTTGCGGGTTCGCTTGCGACGGTTTCGCATGCTTTTTCACGATATTGACGCCTTCCACAATGACGCGGTTTTTCTTTGGAAATGCCGCCAGGATGACGCCTTGTTTGCCTTTGTCTTTGCCGGAGATTACTTGCACTTTGTCACCTTTTTTTACATGCATCGGATTCGCACCTCCTTGAAACGCTATTCCGTTCCATTAAATAACTTCCGGAGCTAAAGAAATGATTTTCATGAAGTCTTTATCGCGCAATTCGCGGGCAACCGGTCCAAAAATACGCGTACCGCGCGGGCTTTTGTCATCACGAATGATGACGCAGGCGTTTTCGTCAAAACGGATGTACGAACCATCCGAACGGCGTACCCCGCGTTTCGTGCGAACGACAACCGCTTTAACGACTTGACCTTTTTTAACAACGCCACCTGGCGTCGCATCTTTAACCGTAGCTACAACGACATCGCCGATGTTCGCGTAGCGGCGGCCCGAACCTCCGAGCACTTTAATGACAAGCACTTCGCGTGCGCCAGAGTTATCAGCTACTTTTAAGCGAGATTCTTGTTGAATCATCGACGAAACCTCCTTTCGGAATTATCTCCCCGAACTAAGTGAAGAACGATTACAGAATAACAGCCTTTTCGACGACTTCTACTAAACGGAAGCGTTTCGTTGCCGACAGCGGGCGAGTTTCCATAATTTTTACGATGTCGCCGACTTTAGCAATGTTATGTTCATCGTGTGCTTTATATTTTTTCGAGTACTTCACGCGTTTGCCGTATAACGGGTGTTTTTTGTACGTTTCAACTAAAACGGTAATCGTTTTGTCCATTTTGTCAGATACAACCCGTCCAACGTACACTTTGCGTTGATTGCGTTCGCTCATTCCGCAAACCTCCTCTCAAACATTATTTATTGGCAGCGAGCTCGCGTTCGCGAATGATCGTTTTCATACGGGCAATGTCTTTGCGCACTTGGCGGATGCGCGCTGTGTTTTCCAGTTGGCCAGTTGCCAGCTGGAAGCGAAGGTTGAATAATTCTTCCTTCAACGATTTAATTTTTTGCTCGATTTCGGCAGTGGTCAAATCACGGATTTCTTTCGCTTTCATTACGCTTCACCACCAGTTTCTTCACGTTTTACGAATTTGCATTTGATCGGAAGTTTGTGAGAAGCCAAACGCAATGCTTCACGTGCTACTTCCTCGGAAACACCCGCCACTTCAAACATTACTTTGCCCGGTTTAACAACAGCAACCCATCCTTCCGGCGCCCCTTTACCGGAACCCATCCGCACTTCAAGCGGCTTAGCTGTATACGGTTTGGATGGGAAAATGCGAATCCATACTTTCCCGCCACGTTTCATGTAACGAGTCATCGCACGGCGGGCTGCCTCGATTTGTCGGTTTGTGATCCAAGCCGATTCTAAGGCTTGCAAACCGAATTCACCGAAATGAACTTCCGTACCGCCTTTTGCGCGACCTTTCATCCGTCCGCGATGTTCACGGCGATATTTGACGCGTTTTGGCATTAACATGATTATTTTCCTCCTTCCTCAGCTTTTTTCTTTGTCGGAAGGACTTCCCCACGATAAATCCATACTTTTACGCCGATTTTTCCGTACGTTGTATCCGCTTCTGCCGTTGCATAGTCGATGTCAGCGCGCAACGTATGGAGTGGAACCGTCCCCTCGCTGTAATGTTCCGAACGAGCGATATCGGCACCGCCTAAACGACCGGAAACCATCGTTTTAATCCCTTTCGCACCAGCGCGCATTGCCCGTTGAATGGCTTGTTTTTGCGCCCGGCGGAACGAAACGCGGTTTTCCAATTGGCGAGCGATATTTTCGGCAACAAGTTTTGCATCCAAATCCGGCTTTTTAATTTCAACGATATTAATGTGGACACGTTTGCCGGTCAATTGCGCGAGCGCTTTGCGGAGCGCTTCAACTTCCGAGCCGCCTTTCCCGATGACCATACCTGGTTTGGCCGTATGGATCGTTACATTGACGCGGTTGGCTGCACGTTCAATCTCCACACGGGAGACGGCCGCGTCTTGCAGGCGTTTGTTAATGTATTCGCGGACTTTTAAGTCCTCGTGCAACAGATCTGCATAGTCTTTTTCCGCATACCATCTCGATTCCCAGTCACGAATGATGCCGATGCGCAGACCGATCGGGTTGACCTTTTGACCCACGGATTATCCCTCCTTCTTTTCTGAAACGACGATTGTAATATGGCTTGTGCGCTTATTAATGGCGCTTGCCTGTCCTCTCGCGCGCGGACGGAAACGTTTCAACGTCGGGCCTTCGTTTACGTACGCTTGAGAAACAACCAAGTTGTTGATATCCATGTCATAGTTATGTTCAGCGTTGGCAACAGCCGATTTCAATACTTTCTCAATGATCGGGGAAGCGGCTTTTGGCGTGTGACGCAAAATAGCGAACGCTTCGCCGACTTTTTTCCCGCGGATCAAATCAATGACTAAGCGTGCTTTACGAGGAGCGATGCGAACAGTTCTCGCAACAGCTTTAGCTTGCATATTCAGAACCTCCTCTCATTACCGTTTTGTTTTCTTGTCGTCACCGGCATGGCCGCGGAACGTGCGCGTCGGCGCAAATTCACCAAGTTTATGCCCGACCATGTCCTCTGTAATGTATACTGGCACATGTTTACGACCGTCATATACGGCGATCGTATGGCCGATAAATTGCGGGAAGATCGTCGAACGACGAGACCATGTTTTGATCACTTGTTTTTGCCCAGTTTCATTGAGCTTCTCGATTTTTTTCATCAAATGTTCATCGCAAAATGGACCTTTTTTCAAGCTGCGACCCATAAGTGAACCTCCCTTCTTAATTGCGCTCGTTCATTACTTCTTGCGGCGACGGATGATGAATTTATCCGATTTGTTTTTCTTTTTGCGCGTTTTGTATCCGAGCGTCGGTTTGCCCCATGGCGTCATCGGCGACTTACGTCCGATTGGTGCTTTACCTTCACCACCACCGTGCGGGTGATCAACCGGGTTCATAACCGAACCGCGAACTGTCGGACGGATGCCTAACCAGCGAGCGCGTCCTGCTTTCCCGATGTTGACAAGTTCATGTTGCTCGTTGCCAACTTCACCGACTGTGGCACGGCATTTACCCAAAATCATACGCACTTCACCGGAAGCTAAGCGGATGATGACATATTTGCCTTCTTTCCCGAGCACTTGCGCCGATGTACCAGCTGCACGCACTAATTGACCGCCACGGCCTGGTTTCAGCTCAATGTTGTGAACGAGTGTACCGACCGGGATGTTTTCAAGCGGAAGTGCGTTACCGACTTTAATGTCCGCGTTCGGACCTGACATGATTTCCATGCCAACTTTTAAGTTTTTCGGCGCGAGAATATAACGTTTCTCACCGTCTGCATAGTTAATGAGCGCGATGTTGGCAGAGCGGTTCGGATCGTATTCGATCGTAGCAACGCGTCCTGGAATTCCGTCTTTGTCACGTTTAAAATCGATAATCCGGTATTGGCGCTTATGGCCACCGCCTTGATGGCGAACCGTAATTTTCCCTTGGTTGTTGCGGCCCGCTTTTTTCTTTAACGGGGCAAGCAGCGATTTTTCCGGCTGATCTGTCGTAATTTCCGAGAAATCAAGCACCGTCATACCGCGACGGCCGTTCGATGTCGGTTTATACTTTTTAATCGCCATCGGAATGTCCCTCCTTCTTCGTTAATATTACACTTCAAACAGTTCGATTTCTTTGCTGTCCGGCGTCAGCGTTACGATCGCTTTGCGGCGACGATTCGTGTAGCCGCTGTAACGGCCAACGCGTTTGAATTTCCCTTTATAGTTCATAATGTTGACTTTTTCGACTTTGACACCAAAGATTTTCTCAACGGCGTCTTTCACTTCCGTTTTGTTCGCTTTGACGTCAACTTCAAACGTATATTTCCGTTGCCCGACCAAGTTCATCGTGTTTTCCGTGATGATGGGGCGCTTAATAATGTCGCGAGGGTCTTTCATTATGCAAGCACCTCCTCTACTTTCTCCACGGCCGCCTTCGTAATGACGAGCTTGTCATGGTTTAACACGTCAAGCACATTGATGCCGTTGGCAGCAACAACTTTGACGCCCGGGATGTTGCGCGCCGACAAATAGACGTTTTCGTTCAACTCGTCGGTTACAATGAGTGCCTTCCGGTCAACCGCGAGGTTATTTAAAATTTTCACCATTTCTTTCGTTTTCGGTGCCTCAAGCGACAGTTGATCTAATACAACGATGTCGTTTTCGAGCACTTTCGACGACAATGCAGATTTGATCGCTAAACGGCGGACTTTTTTCGGCAATTTGTAGCTGTAACTACGCGGAACCGGACCAAAGACCGTACCACCGCCCCGCCATTGTGGAGAACGAATCGAACCTTGGCGAGCACGTCCAGTCCCTTTTTGACGCCATGGTTTGCGGCCGCCGCCGCTCACTTCAGCACGATTTTTCGTTTTATGCGTTCCTTGGCGCATCGAGGCGCGTTGCATAATAACTGCTTCGAACAATACGTGTTTATTCGGTTCAATACCAAAAACGGCATCGTTTAATTCGATTTCTCCGATCGTCTGTCCGTTTTGGTTATATAATGCTACTTTTGGCATTACGTAGTTCCTCCTTTCTTGGCCAGATGTTACTTCGCCTTCGCTTTAACGGCGCTTTTCACGATAACTAATCCTTTTCTCGGACCCGGTACGTTGCCTTTAATGAGCAGCAAGTTGCGTTCTGGGTCGACTTTCACAATCTTCAAGTTTTGGATCGTAACGCGTTCACCGCCCATGCGGCCTGGCAAGTTTTTCGTTTTAAATACGCGGTTCGGTGCGATCGCCCCCATCGAACCTGGACGACGATGGTAACGGGAACCGTGAGCCATTGGTCCGCGCGATTGGCCGTGACGTTTAATGACCCCTTGGAAGCCTTTCCCTTTGGAAATGCCTGTAACATCAACAATGTCGCCTTCGCTGAAAATGTCAACTTTTACTTCTTGGCCAACTTCATACTCATTCACGTTAGCACCGCGGATTTCACGAATGAAGCGCTTAGGTGCCGTGTTTGCTTTGGCAGCATGGCCGATTTGCGGTTTGTTGGCTCGCTTTGTGCTCAAGTCTTCAAATCCTAATTGAATCGCTTCGTAACCGTCGTTTTCGATCGTTTTCTTTTGCAGCACGACGTTTGGCGTCGCTTCGATGACGGTTACCGGAATCAAATCGCCGTTTTCCGCAAATACTTGCGTCATACCGATTTTTCTTCCTAAGATTCCTTTCGTCATTTGTCACACCTCCTAATCGACTAGATTAAAGTTTAATTTCAATATCAACGCCCGACGGCAAATCTAACCGCATCAACGAATCAACTGTTTGCGGAGTCGGATTAATGATGTCGATCAAACGTTTATGTGTCCGCATTTCAAATTGTTCACGGGAGTCTTTGTACTTGTGAACGGCACGCAAAATCGTATAAACCGTTCTTTCCGTCGGCAGCGGGATCGGACCCGATACCTTTGCCCCAGAACGTTTTGCGGTTTCGACGATTTTCTCCGCCGATTGGTCTAAAATTCGATGATCATAAGCTTTTAAACGAATGCGAATTTTTTCTTTTGCCATTTGGTTTCCCTCCTTCTTCGCCTATTTTGAAAATAGACTTCTCCACGGAAATTTCCTGCACAGGGCTGTGGCAAAGCAGCCGGGTGTGTCAGCAACCTTCCGCTTCATCGCAGTCAAAGACCAACATTTGATATTATACCTGTATGTAAGCGAGATTGCAAGTCATTTCTTCGCTTTTCCCACACTTCTTCATTATACATAGCCACTGCCTCGTTTTCAACACAATGCCTAGACGATGAAGTTGGGAAAGCCCACCGCCAAAAGAATAGCAACGGCATGATGAAGCCGTTGCTGTTCGGTACCACTTCCGATCCGGAACGCTCACCAGCACCTTCACGGATTAAGAATTTCTTAGACTTCTAATAAAACGAAATGTCTAGCTAAAAGAAAAAGGATGTCCATCAACTGGACATCCTTTTTTCATTGATTACTCAATGATTTCCGATACGGAACCAGCACCAACCGTGCGGCCGCCTTCACGGATCGAGAATTTCGTACCTTCTTCGATCGCGATCGGAGCGATCAGTTCAACCGTCATTTCAACGTTGTCGCCAGGCATAACCATTTCAACGCCTTCTGGAAGCGTGATGATGCCCGTTACGTCCGTTGTACGGAAGTAGAATTGCGGACGGTAGTTCGAGAAGAACGGAGTATGGCGTCCGCCTTCTTCTTTCGTCAGAACGTAAACTTGTGCTTTAAATTTCGTGTGTGGCGTGATCGAGCCCGGTTTCGCCAATACTTGACCGCGCTCAACTTCGTCACGCGATACACCGCGGAGAAGCGCACCGATGTTGTCACCAGCTTCTGCTTGGTCGAGAAGCTTACGGAACATTTCTACACCCGTAACAGTCGTCGATTTCGGCTCGTCCGAAAGACCGATGATTTCAACCGGGTCACCAACTTTTAACGTACCGCGCTCAACACGGCCCGTTGCAACCGTACCACGACCCGTGATCGAGAAGACGTCCTCAACCGGCATCATGAACGGTTTGTCTACTTCACGTTGCGGAGTTGGGATGTACTCGTCAACCGCGTTCATCAGTTCAACGATTTTTTCTTCCCATTGTGCATCGCCTTCGAGCGCTTTTAATGCCGAACCTTTGATAACCGGCACTTCGTCGCCCGGGAAGTCATATTCAGAAAGAAGATCGCGAACTTCCATTTCAACGAGTTCAAGCAATTCTTCGTCGTCCACCATGTCGCATTTGTTCAAGAAAACAACGATGTACGGAACACCGACTTGGCGGGAAAGAAGAATGTGTTCGCGAGTTTGCGGCATCGGACCGTCAGCAGCCGATACAACAAGGATCGCGCCGTCCATTTGCGCCGCGCCCGTGATCATGTTTTTCACGTAGTCAGCGTGGCCCGGGCAGTCAACGTGCGCATAGTGACGGTTTTCTGTTTCATACTCAACGTGAGCCGTCGAAATCGTGATTCCGCGTTCACGCTCTTCCGGAGCAGCGTCGATTTGGTCGTACGCTCTCGCTTCTGCTTTACCTTGTTTCGCAAGAACTGTCGTGATCGCAGCTGTCAACGTCGTTTTCCCATGGTCAACGTGGCCGATCGTGCCAATGTTGACGTGCGGTTTCGTACGCTCAAATTTCGCTTTAGCCATGAGAAAGATCCTCCTTAAATAAAATATGGATTGATATAGTTAAGTAATTATAGGATGCTTGGGAACAAGATGTTCCCAAGTCTTACATAAGTATTTATAGCGAAACTAGCAAGAGAAATCAATTATTCGCCTTTATTTTTTTTGATAATTTCATCGGCGATGTTTTTCGGAACTTCTTCGTAATGGTCAAATACCATCGAGAACGTTCCACGCCCTTGCGTGTTCGAACGGAGCGATGTTGCATAACCGAACATTTCGGCCAGCGGCACCATTGCACGAACAACTTGGGCGTTTCCGCGCGCTTCCATCCCTTCGACGCGACCGCGGCGGGATGTGATGTCACCCATAATGTCGCCGAGGTATTCTTCAGGGATGACGACTTCTACTTTCATGATCGGTTCAAGCAGAACCGGTTCACACTTCGCTGCCGCGTTTTTCAACGCCATCGAAGCAGCAATTTTGAACGCCATCTCACTCGAGTCGACATCATGGTACGATCCATCAAACAGTTTCGCTTTGATGTCAACAACCGGGTAGCCAGCTAAGACACCGTTTTGCATCGCTTCTTCCAATCCAGCTTGAACAGCCGGCACGTACTCTTTCGGAACAACCCCACCGACGATCGCATTTTCAAATTCAAAGCCTTTACCGCGTTCGTTCGGTGTGAATTCGATCCAAACGTGACCGTACTGACCACGACCACCGGACTGGCGAATAAATTTTCCTTCGACTTGAGCCGATTGACGGAACGTTTCACGGTAAGCAACTTGCGGTGCACCAACGTTCGCCTCGACTTTGAATTCGCGACGCATCCGGTCGACGATAATGTCCAAGTGCAGCTCGCCCATCCCGGAAATGATCGTTTGTCCTGTTTCCGGATCGGTATGCGCACGGAATGTCGGGTCTTCCTCTTGCAGTTTTTGCAATGCTTGACCCATCTTATCTTGGTCGGCTTTCGATTTCGGTTCGATCGCCACCGAGATAACCGGCTCTGGGAATTGCATCGACTCTAAGATGACAAGATTTTTCTCATCACATAGAGTATCGCCGGTCGTTGTTTCTTTTAAACCTACTGCTGCCGCAATATCACCGGCATAGACTGTCGAAATTTCTTGACGGTGGTTCGCATGCATTTGCAGCAAGCGACCGATCCGTTCACGTTTCCGTTTCGTTGAGTTCATGACGTAAGAACCGGAATCAAGCGTTCCGGAGTAGACGCGGAAGAACGTCAACTTCCCAACGTACGGGTCAGTCATAATTTTGAATGCCAACGCGGAGAACGGAGCGTCATCGCGTGCTTCGCGAGCCACTTCTTCTTCCGTATCCGGAATGATACCGCGAATCGCCGGGATATCTAACGGAGACGGCAAGTAGTCGACAACCCCGTCAAGAAGCAGCTGAACACCTTTGTTTTTAAAAGCTGAACCGCAGAAGACTGGATAGAATTCAACGTTGATCGTCGCCTTACGGATTGCGGCTTTCAGCTCTTCTTTCGTAATTTCTTCTCCTTCTAAATATTTCATCATCAGCTCTTCATCGAGTTCCGCAACGGCCTCAATGAGCTTGCCATGATATTCTTCCGCTAAATCGCGGTAGTCTTCCGGAATTTCGATGCGTTCGATGTTTTTGCCAAGGTCGTCGTGGTAATGGTATGCACACATTTCCACGAGGTCAATAATGCCGGTGAATTGGTCTTCAGCGCCGATCGGCAACTGCACCGGGTAGGCATTCGCTTGTAAGCGGTCATGGAGCGTTTTTACCGCATACAAGAAGTCCGCACCGATTTTGTCCATTTTGTTGACGAATACAATCCGCGGAACACCATATGTAGTCGCTTGACGCCAAACTGTTTCCGTTTGCGGTTCTACACCAGATTGGGCGTCAAGAACCGTAATGGCTCCGTCCAACACGCGCAACGAACGTTCAACCTCAACCGTGAAGTCGACGTGCCCTGGCGTGTCGATGATGTTGATGCGATGGCCTTTCCATTGCGCCGTTGTCGCCGCCGACGTAATCGTAATCCCGCGCTCTTGCTCTTGTTCCATCCAGTCCATCGTAGCTGAGCCTTCATGCGTTTCCCCGATTTTATGAACGCGGCCTGTGTAGAACAGGATTCGTTCCGTCGTCGTCGTTTTTCCGGCGTCAATGTGCGCCATGATCCCTATGTTACGAGTGTTTTCTAAGGAGAACTCTCTTGCCATAGTGGTTATTTTCTCCTTCCTTACAATATAAAATATAAGTAGATGGCGACGCCATCTATGGCGCAACTCTCTTTGAATTGATTAAGAGAAGCTAGATGCATGCAGCTGAAAGGGCCACAATATACAGGAAGATAGGTGAACAGGCAACATCACGCGTGCCTTCTCACCTATTTCCTTTGAGCAGCGCTCCTTACCAGCGGTAATGAGCAAACGCTTTGTTCGCTTCAGCCATTTTATGCGTATCTTCGCGTTTTTTCACTGCTGCACCCGTGTTGTTGGCTGCATCCATAATCTCGTTCGCCAAGCGTTCTTCCATCGTTTTTTCACCGCGGAGACGGGAATATTGCACGAGCCAGCGCAATCCGAGGGAAACGCGACGATCCGGACGAACTTCGACCGGAACTTGGTAGTTCGCCCCACCAACGCGGCGAGCGCGTACTTCCAACACTGGCATAACGTTTTTCAACGCTTGTTCGAACACTTCCATTGGATCTTTACCCGTGCGTTCACGGATAATATCAAACGCAGTGTAAAGAATTTTTTGTGCTTTCGATTTTTTTCCGTCGATCATGATTTTATTGATCAAACGGGTGACAAGTTTCGAGTTGTAAATCGGATCTGGCAATACGTCACGTTTAGCAACTGGGCCTCTACGTGGCATAGTTTTTCCTCCTTTCAGGAAAAAATTCTCTTCACTTCATTATTTTTTCGCTGCTTTTGGCTTTTTCGCGCCGTATTTCGAACGACCTTGCATCCGGTTTGCTACGCCCGCTGTATCCAATGCACCACGAACGATATGGTAGCGTACCCCTGGCAAGTCTTTAACACGTCCGCCACGGATGAGCACGACGCTGTGTTCTTGCAAGTTATGGCCGATTCCCGGGATGTAAGCCGTCACTTCAATCCCGTTCGTCAGGCGGACACGGGCATATTTCCGAAGCGCCGAGTTCGGTTTTTTCGGCGTCATCGTGCCGACACGCGTACATACGCCGCGTTTTTGTGGAGACGACACGTTCGTTTGCTCTTTTTTGAAGCTGTTGTACCCTTTGTTCAATGCAGGGGATTTTGACTTAAATACTTTTTTCTGGCGCCCTTTACGGACCAGTTGGTTAATTGTAGGCATGAAAAAATCCTCCTTTCACACGTATCGTTTAAGCCCACATATCCAGGTGGTTCATCGTTTATGCAAACAAAGGTTTTAAAGGTAAAGCAATCAACGGAGGATCGCTACCGCAGCTGCACCAACTTGGATTTTACATGCCTTGCCGAGTTTTTTCATCGAATCGACTTTCGTGATCGGCACGTTCGCCTCATTGGCTGCTGCCATCACTTTTTCGATAATCGGCAAATCGGCATCTTCTGCCACGATCACTTCCGCTGCCTTTCCTTCCTTTAAAGCCCTTATCGTTTGTTTGGTTCCAATGACGATTTTCCCAGCCTGTAATACTTTTTCATAAGACATGTAACATATCCTCCAAAGTACCAGGTTGTTGGAACACCTTTATTAGACTACCACTTTCTCTGTTCGTTGTCAACTGAATTTTTTCATCAAGGAAGAGCCGGCCAAGGGCACCTTAGCCGGCCATCCCCGTTACTTTTTAATTAGATGGAACGGTATCATTAGCCGTTTCCTTCTTGACGGCAGGTTTTACGTTGCGGTAGCGGACCATGCCTGTTCCCGCCGGGACAAGTTTGCCGATAATGACGTTTTCTTTCAAGCCGAGCAGCTCATCCCGTTTTCCTTTGATCGCTGCATCGGTCAAGACGCGCGTCGTTTCTTGGAACGAAGCGGCCGACAAGAACGAATCCGTTTCAAGCGACGCTTTCGTAATACCGAGCAGCACCGGGCGGGCTGTTGCTGGCCGCTTTCCTTCCCGAATAGCTTGAGCGTTGACATCCGTGAACTGATGAACGTCCAAAAGCGTGCCTGGCAACACATCTGTATCGCCGGCATCGATAACGCGCACTTTGCGCAGCATTTGTCGCACCATGACTTCAATGTGCTTATCGCTAATTTCAACCCCTTGCATCCGGTACACTTTTTGCACTTCACGGAGCAAGTATTCTTGGACAGACGTAATATCACGCACGCGCAACAACTGTTTCGGGTCGACCGAACCTTCCGTCAGCTCTTGGCCGCGTTCAACGTGTTGCCCTTCTTCGACTTTCAGGCGTGCATTGTACGGAGCCACATAAGAGCGTGTCTCCACTTCGCTTTGCACGACGATTTCATATTGATTGTCGCGCGTTTCATTAATCGCAACGACCGTGCCGTCAATTTCCGAGATGACGGCTTGCCCTTTCGGGTTGCGTGCTTCAAACAGCTCTTGTACCCGAGGCAAACCTTGAGTGATATCGTCCCCAGCAACACCGCCCGTATGGAACGTCCGCATCGTCAACTGCGTACCCGGCTCACCGATTGATTGGGCAGCGATGATGCCGACCGCCTCGCCAACTTCAACATCCATACCTGTCGCCATGTTGCGGCCGTAACATTTTTTGCACACACCATGGCGCGTGTTGCAAGCAAAGACAGAACGAATCCATACTTCGGTAATGCCAGCCTTGATGATCTCATTGGCGATATCTTCTGTGATCATCTCATCTTTGCGGACGATCACTTCACCCGTTTCCGGATGGTGCACCGTCTTGTGCGCATAGCGGCCGACAAGACGCTCTTCAAGCTTGACGACAACTTCCGTGCCGTCCGTTAACGCCCGCGCCAAAATGCCGCGATCCGTGCCGCAATCTTCTTCACGGACGATGACATCTTGCGCCACGTCAACAAGACGTCTCGTGAGATAACCTGAGTCGGCCGTTTTCAACGCCGTATCCGCCAACCCTTTGCGCGCGCCGTGCGTCGAGATAAAGTACTCCAATACCGTTAAGCCTTCACGGAACGACGATTTGATCGGCAGCTCGATAATCCGGCCGGCCGGGTTAGCCATTAAACCGCGCATCCCTGCGAGCTGCGTAAAGTTCGAGGCGTTACCGCGCGCCCCGGAATCGCTCATCATAAAGATCGGGTTGCGCTTATCGAGCGATTTCATCAACCGATCTTGAATTTTATCTTTCGCCGCACTCCAAACAGAGATGACGCGCTCATACCGTTCTTCGTCGGTAATCAATCCGCGGCGGAACTGTTTCAACACGGTGTCGACTTTCGCTTGAGCTTCATCCAAAATTTCTTGTTTTTCCGGCAGAACGACGATATCGGAAACACCAATCGTAATACCGGCTTTCGTTGAGTATTGGAAACCGAGATCTTTCATGCGGTCGAGCATCTTTGATGTTTCGGTAATTTTGAACCGCTTAAATACTTCGGCGATAATTTGCCCAAGCACTTTTTTCTTAAACGGCGGCACGAGTTCGCGCTTGCGGATCTCTTCGCGCACGTCGACCCCTTTATCCAAGAAGTACTTATCCGGCGTCCGCCCTTCGATATTTTCCGTCGTCGGCTCGTTAATGTACGGGAACGACTTCGGCAAAATTTCATTGAAAATGAGTTTTCCAACCGTCGTCAGCAACAGCTTGTTGTTTTGTTCCGGAGTAAACGTTTCGTTTTTCAGCGAGCCGGCATGGATAGCGATGCGTGAATGGAGATGGACATAGCCGTTATGATAAGCAAGCAGCGCTTCGTCCGTATCCTTGAATACCATGCCCTCGCCGATTGCCCCTTCGCGTTCCATCGTCAAGTAATAGTTTCCTAAAACCATGTCCTGCGAAGGCGTAACGACCGGTTTTCCATCTTTCGGGTTCAAAATGTTTTGCGCCGCCAGCATCAACAAACGCGCTTCAGCTTGTGCTTCAGCGGACAGCGGCACGTGCACCGCCATTTGGTCGCCGTCAAAGTCCGCGTTGTACGCCGTACAAACGAGCGGATGAAGACGGATCGCACGCCCCTCGACAAGCGTCGGCTCAAACGCCTGAATACCGAGGCGGTGAAGCGTCGGAGCACGGTTTAACAGCACCGGATGTTCTTTAATGACATCTTCAAGCACATCCCATACTTCCGGATGCACGCGCTCAATTTTCCGCTTCGCGCTTTTAATGTTGTGCGCCAAGCCCCGCTCAACGAGTTCTTTCATGACGAACGGCTTAAACAGCTCGAGCGCCATTTCTTTCGGCAGTCCGCATTGATACATTTTTAAGTTTGGACCGACTACAATAACCGAACGACCAGAGTAGTCGACCCGTTTACCGAGCAAGTTTTGCCGGAAGCGCCCTTGCTTTCCTTTCAGCATATGGGAAAGCGACTTTAACGGGCGGTTCCCCGGCCCAGTTACTGGGCGGCCGCGGCGGCCGTTGTCGATCAAAGCATCGACTGCCTCTTGCAACATCCGCTTCTCGTTTTGCACGATGATGTTCGGTGCGCCAAGGTCAAGCAACCGTTTCAACCGGTTGTTGCGGTTGATGACACGGCGGTATAAATCGTTTAAGTCCGATGTCGCAAACCGTCCGCCATCGAGCTGAACCATCGGGCGGAGTTCCGGCGGAATGACCGGCAGCACATCAAGCACCATCCAAGCTGGATCATTCCCGGAGCTGCGGAATGACTCAAGCACCTCAAGTCGTTTAATAATGCGGGCGCGCCGTTGCCCTTGCGCTGTTTTCAGCTCTTCTTTCAGTGTGGCCACTTCTTTATCCAAGTCAATGTCTTGGAGCAGCTTTTTAATCGCCTCAGCCCCCATTGATGCTTGGAACGATTGACCATATTTCTCGCGATAGGCGCGGTATTCTTTTTCCGACAACAGCTGTTTTTTCTCCAGCGGCGTATCACCTGGGTCGGTGACGACGTAAGAAGCAAAGTAAATAACTTCCTCAAGCGCCCGCGGCGACATATCAAGCACAAGACCCATCCGGCTCGGGATGCCTTTAAAATACCAAATGTGCGAAACCGGAGCGGCGAGCTCGATATGGCCCATCCGTTCACGGCGGACTTTGGAACGCGTCACTTCGACGCCGCAACGGTCACAAACAACCCCTTTGTAGCGGACGCGCTTATATTTGCCGCAATGGCACTCCCAGTCTTTCGTCGGGCCGAAAATGCGCTCGCAAAATAGTCCGTCTTTTTCCGGCTTTAACGTCCGATAGTTGATCGTTTCTGGTTTTTTAACCTCACCGTACGACCAGGAACGAATTTTCTCCGGGGAAGCGAGCCCGATTTTCATGTACTCAAACTTATTGACATCTAGCAAGGGGTATACCTCCCTCTTTGATCCGTCGGTTTTACTCCGTGGCTTGTTCGTCATCCGTTCGCTTTAACGGCCTATGGCGGGGAACGCTCCCCGCCTAGCCGTCATTGTCGGTTACTCTTTCGTTACCGCATTTTTTTCTTCGTCAGCTTCTTCCGATTCGACCGGCTTAACGTCTACCATGATGGCATCCGGCGCATGGTCGTCGTCATCATCAAAGTTTTCCATGTTGATTTCTTGTTCATCGCTCGTCAAAATCGTAACGTCCATACCCAAGCTTTGGAGTTCTTTAATCAATACTTTAAACGACTCCGGTACACCCGGTTCTGGAATGTTTTCCCCTTTGACGATCGCCTCGTACGTTTTGACACGGCCAACGACATCGTCGGACTTGACGGTCAAAATTTCTTGCAGCGTATATGCCGCCCCATATGCCTCAAGCGCCCATACTTCCATCTCACCAAAGCGCTGACCGCCAAATTGCGCCTTACCGCCAAGCGGCTGCTGGGTGACGAGCGAATACGGGCCAGTTGAACGGGCGTGAAGCTTGTCATCAACCATGTGGGCAAGCTTAATCATATACATGATTCCGACCGACACGCGGTTGTCAAACGGTTCCCCTGTCCGACCGTCATAGAGCACGGTTTTTGCATCGCGAGCCATGCCAGCCTCTTCGAGAATGTTCCACACATCTTCCTCCGTGGCTCCGTCAAAGACCGGGGAAGCAATATGCAAACCGAGCTTTTTGGCTGCCATACCAAGATGCAGCTCAAACACTTGCCCGATGTTCATCCGCGACGGAACGCCGAGCGGGTTTAACATGATATCGATCGGCGTGCCGTCTGGCAGGAACGGCATATCTTCTTCCGGAAGAATACGGGAAATAACCCCTTTGTTCCCGTGACGACCCGCCATTTTGTCACCTTCGGAAATTTTCCGTTTTTGCACAATGTAGACACGGACAAGCTGGTTGACACCTGGCGGGAGCTCGTCACCATCTTCGCGATTGAATACTTTCACATCGAGGACAATGCCGCCGCCACCGTGCGGGACACGCAGCGATGTGTCGCGCACCTCGCGCGCTTTTTCACCGAAAATCGCGTGCAACAGCCGCTCCTCGGCCGTCAACTCAGTCATTCCTTTTGGCGTCACTTTACCAACGAGCAAGTCGCCGTCTTTTACTTCCGCCCCAATGCGGACAATGCCGCGCTCATCCAAGTTTTTCAACGCGTCCTCGCCCACGTTCGGGATGTCGCGCGTAATTTCTTCCGGACCAAGCTTCGTGTCGCGCGATTCCGCCTCATATTCCTCAATATGGATCGACGTATATACGTCTTCTTTGACGAGCCGTTCGCTCATAATGATCGCGTCTTCGTAGTTGTAGCCATCCCATGTCATAAAGGCGACAAGCACGTTGCGGCCGAGTGCCAGCTCGCCTTTGTCCATGGATGGACCGTCAGCTAAAATTTCCCCTTTTTCGACGATGTCGCCTTTTTTCACAATCGGACGCTGATTGTAGCATGTACCTTGGTTCGAACGAACGAATTTGAGCAAGCGGTATTTATCTAAATCTCCCTTGACTTCTTTGCCGTCTACTTCAATGAGCCGACGCACCCAAATTTCTTTTGCCTCAACGCGCTCAACGATGCCGCGATGCTTGCAGATGATCGCTGCTCCCGAATCTTTCGCTGAGACGTACTCCATTCCAGTACCGACGATCGGCGCCTCTGGCTGCAACAGCGGTACCGCTTGACGCTGCATGTTCGCCCCCATCAAGGCGCGGTTCGAGTCGTCGTTTTCCAAAAACGGAATACATGCCGTTGCTGCAGAAACAACTTGCTTTGGCGAAACGTCCATATAGTCGACGCGCTCGCGTTTGACGACAATGTTTTCACCGCGGAAACGAGCGATGACGTTTTCCTCAAGGAACGTTCCATCTTCCGCAAGCGGCACGTTCGCTTGCGCCACGACATAGTTGTCTTCCTCGTCGGCCGTTAAATAATCAATTTGATCCGTAACTTTCCCTGTCTCCGGATCGACGCGTCGGTATGGTGTTTCAATAAAGCCGAATTTGTTTACTTTCGCGTAGGTAGACAGTGAGTTAATCAACCCGATGTTCGGACCTTCTGGCGTCTCGATCGGACACATCCGTCCATAGTGAGAATAGTGAACGTCACGCACTTCAAATCCGGCGCGCTCCCGCGTCAATCCGCCAGGACCAAGCGCAGAAAGACGGCGTTTATGCGTCAACTCAGCCAATGGGTTCGTTTGATCCATAAACTGTGACAGCTGTGAGCTGCCGAAAAACTCTTTAACCGCCGCAATCACCGGGCGAATGTTGATCAGTTGCTGCGGTGTAATCGTGTTCGCATCTTGGATTGACATGCGCTCGCGCACGACGCGTTCCATGCGCGACAAACCGATACGGAATTGGTTTTGCAACAGTTCGCCGACCGAACGAAGGCGACGATTACCCAAATGGTCGATATCATCCGTATCGCCAACACCGTGAAGCAAGTTAAAGAAATAGCTGATCGACGCAATAATATCCGCCGGTGTAATATGTTTCACATCCTCAGCAATAAAACCATTGCCGATAATGTTGATGACTTTTTCATTGTCTGGGTCATTTGGCGCATAGATTTTTACCGTTTGCACTGAAATTTGTCCGTCGGCTACCCCTTCAGTCGGCCGGTACGTCTGCAACCCGGCACCTTTTTCTAAATAAGGCAACAGACGGTTCAGCGTCCGGCGGTCGATCATCGTTCCAGCTTCGGCGATGATTTCTCCTGTTTCCGGATCAGCAATCGTTTCCGCCAACCGCTGGTTAAACAAACGGTTTTTAATATGAAGTTTTTTGTTGATTTTATAGCGTCCTACGCTAGCTAGATCGTAGCGTTTCGGGTCAAAAAAGCGTGACGCGAGCAAGCTTTTCGCATTCTCTAGCGTCGGTGGTTCACCCGGGCGGAGACGCTCATAAATTTCGATCAACGCTTTTTCCGTGCTGTCGGTATTATCTTTTTCGAGCGTATTGCGCAAATATTCGTTATCACCAAGCAAGTCGATGATTTCTTGATCGGAGCTGAACCCGAGCGCACGAAGAAGCACCGTAACAGGAAGTTTACGGGTGCGGTCGATACGAACGTAAACGACGTCTTTCGCATCGGTTTCATATTCAAGCCATGCGCCGCGGTTCGGAATCACTGTTGCCGAATAGCCGCGTTTCCCATTTTTATCGACTTTATCACTATAATAGACGCTTGGCGAGCGAACGAGCTGAGAGACGATGACGCGTTCCGCTCCGTTGATGATAAACGTGCCGGTTTCCGTCATCAGTGGGAAATCGCCCATAAACACGTCTTGTTCTTTCACTTCGCCCGTCTCTTTATTGATGAGGCGGACTTTCACGCGAAGCGGTGCTGCATATGTAACATCGCGTTCTTTTGCCTCTTCAACCGAGTATTTCGGCTCCCCTAAGCTATAGTCGATAAATTCAAGAGAAAGATTGCCAGAAAAATCTTCGATCGGGGAAATTTCTTTGAACATTTCCCGCAGCCCTTCATCGAGAAACCATTGATAGGAGGACGTTTGAATTTCAATTAAGTTCGGCAATTCCAGCACTTCGCTAATGCGTGCATAACTTCTTCTTTGGCGGTGTCGCCCATATTGAACTAGTCGGCCTGTCAAGAGTGATTCACCCCTCAAATGTAGACATTAGTGAAAACCGGAAGCGGAACATCGTGCCCATCCATCTCGCTTGGCGAGATATGCCGCCAAGGCATTATGGCCGCTCCGTCTTCCGAGGCACAGCGCTAGGCATGCATGCGGCCGGCCCCCCGCCGTCCGGATGGAAACGGCTTGGCTGTGGCACCACCGTTTCGTTAAGGGGATTCAACATGCTCCCGGCGCGAGGAAACCAGATGTTAGATGGCGAAAAAAAGAAAATGGTTTCTATCCAGTAGAAAACCATATGTTTAGCTATTTATTGATTTTATCATTTTTTCCATTGCGTCCAAAATTATACGTCATCCCCTTTACACAGGAAATGTGCATATTTAGCATTCTATAATGTTACCACAATAAAAAAACGGTGTCAACATTTTTTCGTCTTTATGATATAATATCCTTTTTTCTTCGCAACAACCTCAACAGCCACAAACCATTCTTTCAGCTTTTGCAGTGCGGATGGGGCACCTTGCTTCTTTCGAATGACAACCCACAGCTCTCCATTATCAACTAGGTGCGCTCGGCTTTGCTCAAAGATCGCATGGACGACCCGCTTGCCAGCCCGAATCGGCGGATTGGTGATCACTGCCGCAAATCGCTGTTCCCCAACTTCTGAAAACAAGTCGCTTTTATAAATGATGGCATTATGGATACCGTTTGCTTGCTTGTTTTCTTCCGCTAGCTCTAACGCCCGTTCATTGACATCGATCATCTGGACGCGCCGATCGGGAAACGATTTGGCTAAAGCGAGGCCGATCGGGCCGTACCCGCAACCGACATCTAACAAATCACCGGCAACGTCCGGTTCTTGAAACGTTTCAATCAGTAAACGCGTACCGAAATCAACCTCGCGCTTTGAAAAGACCCCACTGTCGGTCGTAAAGCGGAATTCATGTCCGCGCAAAGTAAACGTCCACGTTTGGGGATTTCGCTCAGACGTCGGGTTAGCTGAGTAATAATGTTCGCTCACAATCATCCCTCCTCTGTTGATAAGCTGCATTAGCCCCCGATATATAGTGTAACAAAAAAGAGGCCGCCCCTTGCCTGGGTCAGCCCCTTTTTTATAGCGACACGATTACTTCACTTCAACTTTCGCGCCAACTTCTTCAAGTTTTGCTTTAATTTCTTCAGCTTCTTCTTTCGAAACAGCTTCTTTGAGCGGTTTCGGCGTGTTGTCAACTAAGTCTTTTGCTTCTTTCAAGCCGAGGCCAGTGATTTCACGAACAACTTTGATAACTTTAATTTTTTGCGCACCAGCATCAGCAAGGATAACATCGAATTCTGTTTTCTCAGCTGCTGCTTCACCGCCAGCTGCCGCACCGCCAGCAACAACAACCGGAGCTGCAGCCGTTACGCCGAATTCTTCTTCAATAGCTTTTACTAATTCATTTAATTCCAATACCGTCATATTTTTCACTGCTTCAATGATTTGTTCTTTCGTCATCATCGTTTCCTCCTTGTGTTAATATTCGTTATGCACATCGATATGCGCCATTACGCGCCTTGTTCCTCTTGTTTGTCGGCCACCGCTTTAACCGCAAGCGCAAAGTTGCGGATCGGGGCTTGAAGAACGCTAAGCAACATCGAGAGCAACCCTTCGCGGGATGGAAGTTTCGCCAAGGCGTCGATTTCTTCTTTGCTAGCGACGCTTCCTTCAATAACGCCACCTTTGATTTCCAACGCCTCATGCGTTTTCGCAAATTCGCTTAAAATTTTCGCCGGCGCTACAACATCTTCATTGCTGAACGCAATGGCGTTCGGGCCGGTAAACACCTCATCCAATCCTTCCAGGCCGATTTCCGCGAGCGCCCGGCGGGTCATCGTGTTTTTGTACACTTTGAACTCAATACCTGCTTCGCGCAACTGTTTGCGCAGCTCGGTCATTTCCGCCACGTTCAAGCCGCGGTAATCGACGATGACAGTCGCCTTGCTGGCACGGAATTTATCCGCGATCTCAGCGACCACTTGTTTTTTCAGTTCAATCGCGCTCGACACGTCCTGCACCTCCTGCAAAGAAAATAGCGGAATACCACTTATACCGTTCGGTAGTTCAATGAAAAACCCCCATGCCACGTAGACATGGAGGTATCGTTCAACGCGCCGCGATCGATGGCGCGCTGTCTATCGTCCACATACCTCGGTAGGAAATTAAGCCCGAAAAGGCACCTACTGTCTACGGTACAAATGATATTCGTTTGTTCAACCAAATGGCATTCTATCAGACTAAGCGACAAAAGTCAACCGTTTATTGTGCAACCGCTACGGTCGTCGGGTCAACTTTAATGCCAGGACCCATTGTCGACGTAATCGTTACGTTTTTGACATACGTCCCTTTAGCTGCTGCCGGTTTTGCTTTCAAAATCGCTTCGTAAATCGTTGCGAAGTTTTCAGCTAGTTTTTCGTTGTCAAACGAGACTTTGCCGATCGGCACATGAATGTTACCAGCTTTATCAACGCGGTATTCTACTTTACCGGCTTTGATTTCTTGCACGGCTTTCGTCACATCAAATGTAACCGTACCAGTTTTCGGGTTTGGCATTAACCCTTTCGGTCCTAAAATGCGGCCAAGTTTACCGACTTCACCCATCATGTCCGGCGTGGCCACAACAACATCGAAGTCAAACCAACCTTGTTGGATTTTGTTGATATATTCCGTATCGCCGACATAGTCAGCGCCAGCTGCTTCTGCTTCTTTCGCTTTTTCCCCTTTCGCGAACACTAACACGCGTGCCACTTTCCCTGTACCGTGCGGCAGAACGACAGCACCGCGAATTTGTTGATCCGCTTTTTTCGGGTCAACACCTAAACGAAACGCAACTTCAACCGTCGCGTCAAATTTAGCGACGTTCGTTTTTTTCACAAGCTCGATCGCTTCGGCAACCGGGTATGCTTTGAAGCGGTCAACGAGCTTCAACGCTTCTAAGTACTTTTTCCCTCTTTTCGGCATGTCAAAATCCTCCTTGATTGTGGTTTTAACGGAAAAAACCTCCCACGACGAAACAACCTTCGTCTCTTTCGAAGGTACACCATTCAGCGAAAAGCCGCCTGCTGAGGCGGTCTATCCTTAACCCAACAAATAGCAAACGCTTTTTTTGCCCATGGAGAGAGAGGTTGCGGAATACGCAACCTCCCCGGACAACACGCTGGCCTTAGTCTTCAATCACGATGCCCATGCTGCGAGCCGTACCTTCAACCATGCGCATGGCTGCTTCAATGCTCGCTGCATTCAAATCCGGCATTTTCAGCTCAGCGATCTCACGCACTTTGTCGCGTTTGATCGTCGCCACTTTATTGCGGTTCGGTTCGCCGGAGCCCGATTCAATGCCGGCCGCTTTTTTCAGCAATACAGCGGCTGGCGGCGTTTTGGTGATGAATGTAAATGAACGGTCTTCAAAAACCGTAATTTCAACCGGAATGATCAACCCTGCTTGGTCAGCGGTACGGGCATTAAACTCTTTACAAAACGCCATAATATTAACACCGGCTTGACCTAGCGCAGGACCTACTGGCGGCGCCGGATTCGCTTTTCCTGCAGGAATTTGCAGTTTGACGATCTTGATTACTTTTTTCGCCACGAGACACACCTCCTTAAGTCCGTGATGTGGTAATAGGGATTGCCCCTCCCACTCATTCGGCTCCAGTCTAACGAGCCGTCTCCATATCTCCCGTTTCCATCGAGAGGATCAGCGCATAAAGCACGTTTGCTCCCTTATACAGCGGGTATAAGTTCATCGCTGTATGCCTTGTCTAAGACCCAAGACATACTGACTTTAAAATATTATCACTTTTCAATAGTGATTGCAAGTTCTTTGCCATTAGATTTTTTCTATTTGTGAAAACTCCAGCTCCACCCGCGTTTCGCGTCCGAACATGTCGACAAGCAGTTTTACTTTCTGTTTATCAGGGTCAATCGCTTCAACTTTTCCAGTGAAATTCGCAAATGGCCCTTCTTTAATCCGGACGGTCTCGTTCACCTCGTAGTCGACATCCACCTCAGCGAGCGGCATGCCCATCCGTTTTAAAATCAGTTTTACTTCTTCTTCCATGAGCGGTGTCGGTTTCGAACCTGCTCCACTTGAACCGACAAACCCGGTAACGCCCGGTGTGTTGCGCACAACGTACCATGAATCGTCGGTCATGACCATTTCAACAAGCACATAACCAGGGAACACTTTCTTTTTCGTCGTTTTCCGCTTTCCATTCTTAATGTCCGTCTCCGTCTCCTCGGGGACGACAACACGGAAAATTTTATCTTGCATCCCCATTGATTCAACACGTTTTTCCAAGTTCGCTTTCACTTTATTTTCGTATCCTGAATATGTATGGACGACATACCAGTTTTTCTCCATCAGCGAGCCTCCCTAGGGCGGTTTTCATTTTTTATGCAAAACAAAAACCCGTTGCCGGGTTCCATACTCTTACGATTATCTTTCATTATAGCATATCATTCGCCCTCTTATTCAAACACAAGGCGAATTAACTGTGAAATTCCGAGATCGATAACGGCAAAAAAGACGGTGAAAAACGCCACCGTGGCCAACACAACCGCCGTATAGTTGACTAACTCCTTCCGGTTTGGCCAACTTACCTTTTTCAGTTCGCGTACGACCTCTTTAAAAAAGTTGGTTACTCGCTGCATCACTCGTACCTCCACGATTGCTCAAAACTGTCGCCACCGCTCATTTCGTTTCGCGATGGACGGTATGTTTGTTGCATACTGAGCAAAATTTGTTGGCCGTCAGGCGCTCACCGAGGCGGCCCATCTGTTTTGTCGTTGTATAATTTCGGCTTCCGCACTGCTCGCAAGCCAGGGTTACTTTTTGGCGCATAAACATTTCACCGTTTCCGCAGGATGTCCATAAAAATTTATCATACCCATGTTTCTGCTGTCAATGCTATCTTTTGGTCTTCCTTTGCCTCAGGATGGTACGCTGCTTATAAGCTAATCTCCCGATATTCCAAATATTTCTCGAGCTTCCGCTTCACACGTTGCAAAGCGTTGTCGATCGATTTGACATGGCGGTTCAACTCTTCCGAAATTTCTTGGTACGAGCGCCCATCTAAATATAAGGCAAGCACTTTCCGCTCTAGATCGCTTAGCAGCTCCGCCATCTTCAGCTCAATATCGTCGACTTCCTCGCGGTTGACAATCAATTCTTCCGGATCCGTCGCTTGTGTACCGGACAACACATCCATGAGCGTCCGGTCTGATTCGTCATCGTAAATGGGCTTGTCTAAAGAAACGTAAGAGTTGAGCGGGATATGTTTTTGGCGGGTCGCTGTTTTAATAGCGGTGATCATTTGCCTTGTGATACAAAGCTCTGCAAACGCTTTAAATGAGGAGAGCTTGTCCCCTTTAAAATCGCGGACTGCCTTATACAGCCCGATCATCCCTTCCTGCACAATATCTTCCCGATCGGCTCCGACTAAAAAATACGAGCGGGCTTTGGCGCGCACAAAGTTTTGGTATTTGTGAATTAAAAAATCAAGCGCTTCCCCATCCCCTTGATGAACGAGTGCGACAAGTTGTTCATCATCCAACTTTTGGTAGTCTCTGACATTGTCTACTCTGAAGCATTCCCCCACGCTGATCCCCCCGACCGCATCAATCGCTAATATTTATTATACAGTACAAATTTTTACAGCGTCAACCGCTCATTTTTGCCCTCTTCTCCATTTTTCAAAAATTTCGGCAACTCGATCATTGAGCGGCATTTTCGAGATGGGGGTGTGCTGCTTGATCTCCTTCAGTTTTTTGGAAATATCCCGCTCAACCGCCTCGATTTCGTACAGCAGTTCGCGTGCCGATTTGCGCAGGGCACCTTGGCTAAACACTGTCCATTGCTCAGTATAATCAGATGTCGCTACATATACCTTTGTGCGCGCGTTCATTAACGTTTTTGCCAACCGTTCAATCCGTTCATCGGCCGTCTCATTTTCCTTTGTAAAAATAACGTCAACATCGTAATTTTTATATTTTTTCTCATTCCCTGGCACGAGATGGGCGTCAAACACGATCATGACATGATCCCCAGTAAACCCTTTGTAATCAGCCATTTTATCAATCAGCAAATCCCTTGCTGCAGCTAGATCGCCCTCTTCTTTTAACTGGCGCAGCACCGGCCATGCCCCAATGATGTTATAGCCGTCAACAATCAAAATGTTCATCAGCTATTCCCCTAATGGATACCGCTTCCGGTACACCTCATACATAAGTAGGCTGGCGGCAACGGAAGCGTTGAGCGAGGTGACATGACCGCGCATCGGCAGCCGGAATAAAAAATCACACTTTTCGAGCACTAAACGGCTAATGCCTTTGCCCTCACTGCCAATCACAAGCGCCAACGGCATCGTACCGTCAAGTGAACGGTAATCATCTTTGGCAGCTGCGTCGGTTCCGGCCACCCAAACTCCCCGCTCCTTCAACTCGTCGATCGTCCGTGCCAAGTTCGTCACACGCGCAACCGGAATGTGCTCAATCGCTCCAGTTGACGCCTTTGCGACCGTTGGCGTCAGCCCGACTGAACGCCGCTTCGGGATGATGACACCATGAGCCCCGACCGCATCGGCTGTACGCATGATGGCCCCTAAATTATGTGGATCCTCAAGCTCGTCCAACACGAGGAAAAACGGCGCCTCGCCGCGTTCAGCGGCGCGGGCGAATAAGTCATCCACCTCATAGTAGCGGTACGCCGCCACTTGGGCGATAACTCCTTGGTGCGCCCCTTCAGCCATTTGGTCGAGCTTGCGCTTCGGGACATATTGGACGATCACCCCCCGCCGCTTCGCCCAGTCGAGGACGGGCTCGACGGCGTGACGATGTGCCCCTTCGGCGATCCAAATTTTATTGATGTCGCGCCCGGATTTGAGCGCTTCAATAACCGGATTTCTGCCGATAATGTACTCCATCATTCCAACGCCCTTTCTTCCCTTTCAATAATGGCAAATGAACGGCCGATCAGCTCATCGACTCGCTTCTCATCATTCCTTAAAAAATGGTACCCGATTAACGCTTCAAACGCTGTACTATGCCGATACGTCTGAACATCCGTGTTTTTCGGAGTCGTGCCAGATTTGGCATTGCGGCCGCGGCGGACGATGGCTTTCTCCTCATCGGTCAGCGCGTCTTCATCAAGCAAAGCTAAAATGACTTTCGCCTGCGCCCGCGCCGACACATAGCGGATCGCCCGCCGATGCAGCTCATGCGGCCGAACGTTACCAGTCGCAAGCAAATGGCGGCGCACATACACCTCGTAAACGGCGTCGCCAATATAGGCGAGCGCCAAGCCATTTAATTGTTTCACATCATGGATGATTTCAAACTGTGCCATCGTTTACGATCCCCGTTTCCATCTCGTCCCTTGCGGCGTATCTTCCAAAATGATATTTTTTGCTTTCAACTCGTCGCGGATGCGGTCGGCTAAGGCAAAGTCACGATTTTTCCGCGCTTCATTGCGCTGGCGGATCAGCGCCTCAATTTCTTCGTCAAGCAACTCCTCTTGTTTCAAAGTAAGGCCGAGTACATCCATCAGCTGCTCAAATTCGCGCAAAAACGCGTGAATGACATTCTCGGATGTCGTTTTCTCCTGCAAATACAAGTTCGCTTGTTTGGCGAGCTCGAACAAGACCGCAATGCCGTTTGCTGTGTTGAAATCATCGTCCATTTCACGAATGAACGAGGCGCGGATATCCGCGAGGCGCGAAAGCCACTCGCCGTCGTTATCGGTTAAGTTCGTGCTCGCCCCAAGCCGGTGCTGCAAATTACCGTATGCTGTCCTCAAGCGTTCGAGACCACGCCGAGCGCTCTCAAGCAGCTCCTCGCTATAGTTGATCGGGTGGCGATAGTGCACCGACAGCATAAAGAAACGCAACACTTGTGGGTCAATCTGCCGGATGATATCGTGAACAAGTACAAAGTTGCCAAGCGACTTGGACATTTTTTCATTGTTAATATTTAAATACCCATTGTGCAGCCAATATTTCGCAAACGGTTTGCCGGTCAGTGCTTCCGATTGGGCAATTTCGTTTTCATGGTGTGGAAACGTTAAGTCTTGGCCGCCAGCATGAATGTCGATCGTATCTCCTAAATATTTGCGCGCCATCGCTGAACATTCGATATGCCAACCGGGCCGCCCTTTCCCCCATGGGCTGTCCCAAGAAATCTCTCCTTCTTTCGCTGCTTTCCAAAGAGCAAAATCGAGTGGATCATCTTTCTTTTCCCCAACTTCGATGCGCGCCCCCGCTTGTAGCTCATCGATCGACTGATGCGACAATTTGCCGTAGCCATCAAACTTGCGCGTCCGATAGTATACGTCACCATCGACTTCGTACGCATAGCCTTTGTCAATGAGCGCTTGAATGAATTCGATAATCGTTTCGATATTTTCCGTCACGCGCGGATGGATATCTGCTTTTTTGCAGCCGAGCGCCTCAATGTCCTCAAAATACGCCTCAATAAACCGCTCGGCGATCGCCGGCACGCTCTCACCAAGCTCGCGGGCCGCCCTGATTAGCTTGTCGTCGACATCAGTAAAGTTGGATACATACGTCACATCATAACCGCGGAACTCTAAATAACGGCGGATCGTATCAAAGACGATAGCGGCGCGAGCATTGCCGATATGAATATAATTATAGACCGTCGGGCCACATACATACATTTTCACTTTGTTCGGTTCGAGCGGCTCAAACGTTTCCTTTTTTCGCGTCAACGTATTATAAAGTCGGATACTGCTCATATTCGCTCTTCCTTTCATGTTGTTTCAATGCCTCAAGCTCGCTTTGCAGCCGGGCGATTTCAGCCTCAAGCTCCCGGAATCGGTCCGCGATCGGGTCCGGCAAATCGGTATGATTTAAATCTTTTTTCACTTTTACCCCGTCGCGCACCACAACACGGCCAGGGATGCCGACAACCGTTGAGTTGGGCGGCACATCTTTTAACACAACCGACCCAGCGCCAATTTTGGAATTTTCCCCAATTGTAATCGAACCGAGCACTTTCGCCCCGGCAGCGATCAAACAGTTGTCTTTAATCGTCGGATGGCGTTTCCCTTTTTCTTTCCCCGTCCCGCCTAATGTAACCCCTTGATAGACGGTGACGTTGTCGCCAATTTCGCACGTCTCACCAATCACCACTCCCATGCCATGATCGATGAAAAAGCGGCGGCCGATTTTTGCGCCTGGATGTATTTCAATGCCAGTGAAAAAGCGGCTAATTTGCGAAATCAAACGGGCAAGAAAGAAAAATTTCCGTTTGTAAAGCGCATGGGCGATCCGGTGTGCCCAGATGGCATGCAAGCCGGAATACGTTAAAATGACTTCCAAATAGCTTCTTGCTGCCGGATCTTGATCGAAAATCACTTCGATGTCTTCTTTTAATGTTTTAAACATAGCATCCTCCCTCCATTCTATTGTCAATATAGATGAATAAAAAGCGTCTCTGTGCCGAAGACACAGAGACGCTTTTGGCGCGGTTCCACTCTGTTTAGCGAAACGGATGCGCTGTTTCGCTCACTTTGAGTCTGATAACGGAGATACTCCGCTCCCCTCTACTGCAGAACGTCTCTGTTCCGGTTCGAAAGGAGACTCCGAGGCGCATTTCAGACAACACCGGGCATAAACCGCTCCCAGCCAAGGCGGTTCTCTCTGGAATGCCGATGTCTCCTACTTCTCCTCGTCAACGCTTTGTCATGATGTGTACTTGTTCAGCCAAAAACTTTTTATTATTATACCACAGCTACAAAACAAACGTGCATAAAAGACTGATTAAAATTTTTCATGCAGTGCCCGTTCGAGCCGTTCAATCACCTTTTGTTTGCCAAGCAGTTGGATGGCAAACGGCAGTTCCGGTCCGTGTGTTTGCCCAGTCACTGCGGCGCGAATCGGCATAAACAGCTTCTTGCCTTTTTGCCCTGTCGATTTTTGCACTGCTTTGATCGCTGCTTTAATCTCATCCGCCGTAAACGGCTCAAGCTCACGCACATTCGCCAAAAAGGCGGAGAGCACATCCGGTACTTGTTCTTCGGCGAGCACTTGGCGGGCTTCGTCTTCGTATTCGACTTCTTCTTTAAAGAACAGCTCGGACAGCGAAACGATCTCCGCACCGTAGCTCATTTGCTCTTGGTACAAGGCAATCAAATCGCGTGCCCATTGCCGCTGCTCATCACTCATATCTGCCGGCAGGCGTCCGGCTTTCACTAAATGCGGCAACGCCAGCTCGACAAGCCTGTCGAGATCCAGCTTTTTGATATATTGGTTGTTCATCCATGTCAGCTTTTTCGTATCAAACATCGACGGCGATTTCGACAGCCGGGCGACATCAAAAATGCGGATGAGCTCGTCCTTCGTAAAAATTTCTTCTTCTCCTTCCGGCGACCAGCCAAGAAGGGCGAAAAAGTTGAACATCGCCTCCGGCAAATAGCCGAGCTCTTTATATTGCGACACGAACTGGATAATCGATTCATCGCGCTTGGATAGCTTTTTCCGCTGCTCGTTGACAATCAATGTCATATGGGCGAATTGCGGTGGCTCCCAACCGAAATATTCGTACACCATTAGCTGTTTCGGCGTGTTGGATAAATGCTCCTCACCGCGGAACACATGGCTGATTTCCATCAAATGGTCATCAATGACAACGGCAAAGTTGTACGTCGGAATACCGTTCGCCTTCACAATGACCCAATCGCCGATGTCTTTCGATTCAAACGTCACTTTACCGCGCACTAAATC
This sequence comes from Geobacillus sp. 47C-IIb, assembly GCF_014679705.1. Taxonomy (NCBI): domain Bacteria; kingdom Bacillati; phylum Bacillota; class Bacilli; order Caryophanales; family Anoxybacillaceae; genus Geobacillus; species Geobacillus sp. 47C-IIb. The sequence goes on along the minus strand of NZ_CP061473.1, from coordinate 2,035,129 downwards.
ATCTACTTCATACGTTTTCCCTTCCGGCACTTTCAAGCGGATCGTATACGGTTTTCCTTGTGCTTCAAGCTCGGCAACTTGCTCCGGCGTTAAATGGCGGCATTTGCCGCTGTATTGCGGAGCAGCAATACCTGCCGCCCGTTGCTCCTCACGTTCCCGCTCGAGCTCTTCCGGTGTACAAAAACATTTATACGCATGCCCTTGTTCAAGCAGCTCGTTCACATACTTCCGATAGATATCGAGCCGTTCCGTCTGACGATACGGCCCATATCCGCCGTCCTTATCAATCGATTCGTCATAATCGATGCCAAGCCATTTTAAGTTTTCAAGCTGCGACTCTTCGCCGCCTTCAACGTTCCGTTCAATATCCGTATCTTCGATGCGGACGATCATTTTTCCGCCGTAATGGCGGGCAAACAAATAGTTAAACAGCGCTGTCCGTGCCCCACCGATATGCAAATGGCCAGTCGGGCTCGGCGCATAGCGCACGCGCACGTTTTTTGCCATCGTCCAAACCTCCAATTCCATCAAAGCTTGTGCTATTATTGTACCGTTTATCGTGGCAAAGTTCAAAACGGAAGGCTCACCTTAACGGCACCATGCCGCTGACACCGGACTCTTCCGCACAACACGTAAACGTCCCCCAGCAAAAAAACGGAGAACGAAATGCTTCCCGTTGTACCGCTGCTTCTCAAGCGATCATAACAAAGCCAAACATTATGCCTCGCTCTTTTGCAGCAACACAACCACTTGAGCAGCAATGCCTTCTTCGCGCCCAGTGAACCCAAGCTTTTCTGTCGTTGTCGCCTTCACATTGACTTGCGAACGTTCGACTTCGAGCAACCGGGCGATCACCGTCTTCATCTCCTCAATGTACGGCGCCATCTTCGGCTTTTGTGCGATAATGGTGCAGTCTGCGTTCACTAACACATACCCTTCTTGCCGGACGAGCGACCATACGTGAGCAAGCAACTCGGCTGAATCAGCGTCTTTATAGCGCGGATCCGTATCCGGAAAATGCCGGCCAATATCGCCAGCGCCAATCGCTCCAAGGCATGCATCCGCTACCGCGTGAAGCAGCACATCGGCATCGGAATGGCCAAGCAGCCCTTTCTCATACGGAATATGTACGCCCCCAATGATGAGCGGACGCCCTTCAACGAATTGATGGACGTCAAACCCTTGTCCAATGCGAAACATCTCTTCACCCCCATCTACTCTGCGATGCGGCTTGCTAAAATCGCCTCAGCAAATAAAAGGTCCTCCGGAGTTGTCAGCTTAATATTGCGGTAGTCCCCTTCTAAGATTTTCACCGGCCTGCCGAGCCGCTCAACAAGGCTGGCATCATCTGTGCCGAGGTAACCGGCTTTTTTCGCCTCTTCATGCGCTTCCATGATCAAAGACAGACGAAAAGCTTGTGGCGTTTGCACCGCCCACAAGCTGGAACGATCAATCGTCTGTTCGACAAACAAACCGTCCACTTTTTTGATCGTGTCTTTTACCCTCACTGCTGGAATAGCCGCCCCATATTGAACAGCGGCATCCGCCAGCTCATGCAAATGCCCGATACGCACAAACGGGCGGGCACCGTCGTGAATGAGGACAATCTCCCCACTCCTCAGCGCCTGCAGCCCGTTATAAACACTATGCTGCCGCTCCTGTCCACCATCGGCGAATGCCACTACTTTTCGAATGCGGTAGCGCTCGAAAAGTTGTTCGAACTGGCCTCGCTCAGTTGGATTGACGACAAGCACAATGCCGTTGCATCGCTCATCACCATCGAACACTTTCAGCGTTCGGACAATGAGCGGCTCGCCGCCAAGTTCAATAAATTGCTTGTTCATGCCGGCGTTCATCCGTTTTCCTTGTCCGGCCGCTAATACGATCGCTTCGTAATTCATTAGACGTTTCCCCTGTTCTTTTTACAGCGCCTTTTGCAGCAGTTTTAGTTTGGCAAAAATCATTCTCCCCGCAGATGTTTGTAACACGCTCGTGACCAAGACGTCAACCCGTTTGCCGATATATTCTTTGCCATCTTCGACGACGATCATCGTCCCATCGTCCAAATAGGCGACACCCTGGTTATGCTCTTTCCCGTCTTTGATGACGTGCACATTCAGCTCTTCACCCGGCAGCACGACCGGTTTAACAGCGTTTGCTAAGTCGTTAATATTGAGGACGCGCACATTTTGCAGTTCACACACTTTGTTTAAATTAAAATCGTTCGTAACGACAACTCCTTGAAGCTGTTTCGCCAGTTTAACGAGCTTGCTATCGACTTCCTGCACATCACTGAAATCCGCTTCGTGAATTTCCACCTTCATCGCCATCTCTTTTTGGATGCGGTTTAAAATATCTAAGCCACGGCGACCGCGGTTTCGCTTCAGTACGTCGGAAGAATCAGCGATATGCTGGAGCTCCTCTAGCACAAAGCGGGGAATGACAAGCGGTCCTTCAAGAAATCCGGTTTGGCAGATGTCCGCAATCCGCCCATCAATGATGACGCTTGTGTCTAAAATTTTCACTGCTCCGCCTTTAGACGCTTCGTTTTCGACTTCTCCACCTTTTTTCTTCGTCATTCGATTGGAAAGAGAAAATAAGTTCATCAGCTCATTCCGTTTCTTTAAACCAACGCGAAATCCTAAATAGCCAAGCAGCACAGTTAAAAAAATCGGTAACACTGTATTCAACACTTGAATGTGAAACGACTGCAACGGCATAACGACTAAAAATGCGATAATAAGACCAAAAATCAGCCCAAGGCTGCCAAATAACACATCAGCGACCGGCGCCTTGACCAACGTTTCCTCAGCCCAACGGATCATATCGACGACATAATCGACAAGCCAAAACGTCAGCAAAAAGAAAACCACTGCGCCTAACACCGCCAGCGTGTATGAATTATTGACAAGCGACACGCCGCTTACATTCAACAGCTCAAGCAAATCGGGCAAAAACATGGCTCCCAACGTTCCGCCCACCGCAAGAAAAAATAGTTGTACAATACGTTTGACCATCGGCTCATCTTCACCTCCCTATCTAACATTATAAACAATTTCCAATGTTTGAAACCAATTGGAAAGCAATTTTTAACCATTTTTGAACATTTGACATCTACTTGTAATCATAAGCGGTGGGTGTCGGTATAGCGCCCGATTCACTTCGGTTCTCACTATATGTTTTACGTCTGCAAGACAAAAAGGTTCGATCCTTTCACATCGTTTATAACATCGTATGCTCAAGCGCCTCGGCCACATGCGAAACACCGATCACATTGACGCCTGCAGGCGGCTGCCAACCAGTCAAATTGTTTTTTGGTACAATGACCCGTGAAAAGCCTAATTTGACGGCTTCTTGCACGCGCTGTTCAATGCGGGAAACGCGGCGCACTTCCCCGGTCAAGCCGACTTCGCCGATAATGACATCGGCTGGATTTGTCGGCCGGTCGCGGAAGCTCGAGGCAATGCTGACGGCGACCGCCAAATCGATTGCCGGTTCATCAAGCTTTACTCCACCTGCCACTTTCAAGTAAGCATCCTGGTTTTGCAACAGGAGCCCGACCCGCTTTTCGAGCACAGCCATTAACAGCGATACGCGATTATGATCAAGGCCGGTCGCCATCCGTCGCGGGTTGCCGAAACTCGTTGGCGAAACGAGCGCCTGAATTTCAACAAGCACCGGACGCGTCCCCTCCATTGCCGCGACAACTGTCGAGCCGGCCGCCCCGCGCGACCGTTCTTCCAAAAACACTTCCGACGGATTTTCTACTTCGCGCAGCCCGATGTCACGCATTTCAAAAATACCGATTTCATTCGTTGAACCGAAGCGGTTTTTCACCGCCCGCAAAATGCGGTACGTATGATGCCGCTCCCCTTCAAAATAAAGAACGGTATCAACCATATGCTCAAGCAGGCGCGGCCCGGCGATCGCCCCTTCTTTGGTCACATGGCCAACAATGAAAATGGCAATGCCTTTCGTCTTGGCGATTTTCATTAGCTCAGCGGTGCACTCGCGCACTTGGGCAACACTGCCCGGCGCCGATGTAATATCCGTTCGGTACATCGTCTGAATGGAATCGACAATCACACAAGCAGGCTGAATCGTTTCAATTGCTGTTACAATGTATTCCAAATCCGCCTCTGCTAACACATACAGTTGATGAGACTCAGCGTGAAGACGCCCAGCGCGCAGCTTCACTTGCTTCACCGACTCTTCACCGGATATATACAATACCGTATGTCCGGCCGCAGCGAGCTGTGCCGATGTCTGCAGCAATAACGTCGATTTGCCAATACCCGGATCACCGCCGATTAAGACGAGCGATCCTTTGACGATTCCTCCGCCAAGCACCCGATTGAGCTCCACACTTTTCGTTTCAATGCGTGGCTCTTGTGCTGCCGTAACAGCCGTAATCGGAATTGGTTTGGCTGGCCCCGATGGTTCCGAATGAAGAAACGCCCCGCGCACAGCCGGTTTTGTCCGCTCGATTTCTTCAACGAACGAGTTCCACGTTTGGCAGCCCGGGCAACGACCGAGCCATTTCGCTGATTCATACCCGCATTCTTGGCAAACAAATTTTGTTTTCTTTTTCGCCATCCGTCTAACCCTTTCTGCAACATGTTCCATATAAAATAAGGTATGGGCAGCAAGCTGCCGCATACCTTTTTCCTTTACACGACCGCCTGTTTCGACAACACGACAAATTCTCCATCTTTCACATCGACAGCAACTTTTTGACCTTTGGCGATCGTGCCTTTTAATAATTCTTCGGACAAACGGTCTTCAATATGTTTTTGCAAGGCGCGGCGCAGCGGACGGGCACCGTATTCCAGATCAAACCCTTCGGCAGCAATTTTCTCAATCGCTGCTTCAGTCAGTTCAAGATCGATATCTTGTTCCTTCAGCCGCTTCACAAGCGTATCAGCCATCAAGCGGACAATTTGTTTCAGATGGTCTTTTTCAAGTGAATGGAAGACGATGATTTCGTCGATCCGGTTCAAAAACTCCGGACGGAACGCTTTTTTCAGTTCATCCATCACTTTGCTTTTCATGTCCTTATATTGTTGGTTCCCATCTTGAATATTAAAGCCGACGTACTTGTTCCGTTTCAGCGCATCAGCACCAACATTGGACGTCATAATGATAATCGTATTGCGGAAGTCGACTGTCCGCCCTTTCGAGTCAGTCAACCGCCCGTCTTCTAATACTTGCAGCAAAATGTTAAATACGTCTGGGTGCGCTTTTTCCATTTCATCCAACAGAACGACCGAGTACGGCTTGCGACGCACTTTTTCTGTCAGCTGGCCGCCTTCTTCGTAGCCGACATACCCTGGCGGCGAACCGATGAGCCGCGATGTCGAGTGTTTTTCCATATACTCGGACATATCGATGCGGATCAGGGCGTCTTCATCGCCAAACATGGCTTCTGCCAATGCACGGGCCAATTCTGTTTTCCCGACACCTGTCGGACCGAGGAAAATAAACGAACCGATCGGGCGTTTCGGGTCTTTCAAACCGGCCCGGGCACGGCGCACGGCTTTTGCAACCGCTTTGACCGCCTCGTCTTGGCCGACAACGCGCGCATGCAAAATTTCTTCAAGCTTGAGCAACCGCTCCGTTTCCGTCTCAGCGAGTTTCGATACCGGAATGCCGGTCCAACTTGAGACAACTGCAGCAATATCTTCAACTGTCACCTCAGAATTTTCTTGACCTTGCTTTTCTTTCCATGCCCGTTTTGTTTCCTCGAGCTCTTCGCGCAACCGTTGTTCCATATCACGCAACGAGGCTGCTTTTTCAAACTCTTGGCTTTGTACGGCCGCGTCTTTTTCTTTCCGCACTTCCTCGAGCTTTTGCTCCAGCTCTTTCAGTTTCGGCGGCGCCGTGAACGAGCGGAGGCGCACTTTTGAGCAAGCTTCATCAATTAAGTCGATCGCTTTATCCGGCAGAAAACGGTCGGTAATGTAACGGTCCGACAGTTTGACCGCCTGCACGATCGCCTCATCGGAAATCGAGACGCGATGGTGCGCTTCATAACGGTCGCGCAGCCCTTTTAAAATTTGGATCGATTCTTCCACAGTTGGCTCATCGACATGAATCGGCTGGAAACGGCGCTCAAGCGCGGCATCTTTCTCGATATATTTCCGATACTCATCAAGCGTCGTCGCTCCAATGCATTGCAGTTCGCCACGTGCCAACGCTGGTTTTAAAATGTTCGATGCATCGATCGCTCCTTCGGCTCCGCCAGCGCCGATTAGCGTATGGAGCTCATCGATGAACAAAATGATGTTGCCTGCTTGGCGAATCTCATCCATCACTTTTTTCAACCGATCCTCAAACTCGCCACGGTATTTCGTCCCGGCCACAACTGTACCCATATCGAGCGTCATGACCCGCTTGTCGCGCAACGTTTCCGGCACCTCGTTATTGACAATTTGTTGAGCCAATCCTTCGGCGATCGCTGTTTTCCCGACACCCGGTTCACCGATCAGCACCGGGTTGTTTTTCGTCCGTCGGCTCAACACTTCAATAACGCGCTGGATTTCTTTGCTCCGGCCAATGACCGGATCAAGCCGCCCTTCACGGGCGATCGCCGTTAAATCACGGGCGAGGCTGTCAAGCGTCGGCGTGTTTACATGCGAGGCACCTCCACCACCATGGCCCGATACTGATTCATTGCTGCCGAGCAGCTGCAATACTTGTTGGCGCGCCTTGTTCAAGCTCACCCCTAAGTTGTTTAACACGCGGGCGGCCACTCCTTCGCCCTCGCGGATCAATCCAAGCAAAATATGTTCCGTGCCGACGTACGAATGACCGAGCTTCCGCGCTTCATCCATTGACAGCTCGATCACTTTCTTCGCCCGCGGTGTGTAGTGAATCGTATGTGATACCTCGTTCCCGCGGCCAATGAGCGATTCCACTTCTTTCTGAATTTTATCTGGACCAAGGCCAAGCGCCATAAGCGCTTTAGCGGCGATTCCTTCTCCTTCGCGGATCAACCCGAGCAAAATGTGCTCTGTGCCAATATTGTTATGGCCAAGGCGAATGGCTTCTTCCTGTGCCAACGCCAATACCTTTTGCGCCCGTTCCGTAAATCTGCCGAACATCATCGTTCATCACCCTCCATCTTTCTTCGTTCTTCCATCTTTAAGCGTTCCCGAATTAATGCCGCCCGGCGGACATCCCGTTCCTCGGGGCGGAGTGCCCCACCAGCATATTGCTGTAAAAAACCTGGCTGCGTCAAAATCATTAGCTCATTTAAGATGTTGCGCGAGACGTTTTTGATATATCCTAAATCGATCCCTAAACGCACATCTGACAAACATTGCGCCGCTTCTTTCGACTCGATGACGCGGCAGTTAGCCAATATGCCGTATGAGCGGAACACCTTGTCTTCTAATTGTATGCCCAAAGTTTTCACTAATGCCTGACGGGCCGCTCTTTCTTGGGCAATCAGCTGTTGGACGATCGTATGCAAATCAGCGATAATGTCCTCCTCCGACTTTCCAAGCGTGAGCTGGTTAGAAATCTGGAAAATATTACCCAACGCCTCGCTTCCTTCCCCGTATGTCCCACGGACGACAAGCCCGAGCTGATTGATGGCAGGGATAATGCGGTTGATCTGTTGAGTCAATACGAGCGCCGGAAGATGCATCATCACAGACGCCCGAAGTCCTGTCCCAACATTTGTAGGGCAACTTGTTAAGTAACCAAGCCGCTCATCGAAAGCATAGTTGACATGTCCTTCAATCCAGTCGTCCAATTCGCTCGCCGCCTCAAGCGCCTCAGCAAGCTGCAGCCCTGGAAATAAGCATTGGATGCGGATATGATCCTCTTCATTGATCATAATGCTAATTTCCTCATTTTCTGAGAGCAGACAGGCACCAAATGGAGAGTCTTCCGCCAAATGTGGGCTAATTAAGTGCTTTTCTACTAATACCCGTTTTTCAATCGGTTGAAGCTCCGACATTTTCAACAGCTCAAAACGGCCTGCCCCCCCGTATGAACGGTAGGCAAACGTCCGCTCAAACAGAGCAACGATTTGCATTGCCTCCTCGCTGCTAAACAGCGTTGGAAAGCGGAAATCAACAATATTGCGAGCTAACCGGATGCGACTGCTCAAAACAATGTCCGAATCGGGTCCTTCTTGGCTCATCCAAGCGCTGACCGCCGTATTGAAAAACTTCTCAAACGACATACCGCTACATATCCCCCTCTCCGCGTTGGCGAAGTTCATCCTCTAAAGAGCGGATTTGGTCGCGCACTTCGGCTGCCCGTTCAAATTCCTCACGGGCGACTAGCTCTTGGAGCTTTTGCTTCAGCACAGCAAGTTGCTTGCGTAAATGGAGAACGCCGCCTTTCCGCTTCGGAATTTTCCCTGAATGGGCGTTATTTCCGCTATGAAGCCGTTTCAAAATCGGCGGCAAGTAGCGGGCAAACGTCCGGTAACAGTCAGCGCAGCCGAATCGTCCGATTTGCGTGAACTGATGATACGTCATTTTGCATGTCTCACATTGAAGCAAATCGGGATTTGGAAACGCATTGGCCGTCATCTCTTTCATTGGAGCTTGAAAATTGAGCAGTCCTGCTAACAAGTTATTGAGCGAAAAGTCATCATTACCGTAGAGCATAAACATGTGGCCATGCTCTTTGGAGCATTGTTCACAAAGATGGAATTCCGTTTTTTCACCGTTGACAATTTTCGTAAAGTGCATCGTTGCTGGTCGCTGCTTGCATTCTTGGCAAATCAACGCTTCCCCCTCCCCTACTTATACTTCAGCGACGTCAACATCGCCTTTAACATGCGCGCCCGCAATTCATCACGCTCAGGCAAGCCAATGTATAAGACAGAGCGATCCATCACGCTTAACATTATTTTCGCTTCCCGCTCCGAAATTACCTTTTCTTCAACAAGACGTTTTACTACATCTTCAGCATTCGATTGGCTAATGCGATGGCCAACGAGCTCAAGCAGTTGGTCAATAAGATGAGCCTCACTTTTCGTCTTCACTTTCATAATGCGGATATACCCGCCGCCACCGCGCTTACTCTCGACGATATACCCTCTCTCAAGAGTAAACCTCGTATTAATGACATAGTTAATTTGCGATGGGACACATTGAAATTTATTCGCAATCTCGCTCCGTTTAATTTCAACGATATCTTGGTCGCTCATATTGAGTACTTGCTTTAAATATTGCTCAATAATGTCGGAAATGTTTGGCACTCTACCTCCCACCTTCCTCACAATCAACCTGCTTAGCGATGAAACCAGCTGCCATCTTGTACTAGAAGACCTATAGGGAGAAACCGGCATCATCGCCTTCTTGTTGACTTTGACTATATTTGACCTTGTTTTTACTATATAATGTATTACGAAAAATTGCAAGAGTTACCGGAGAAGTCAAACTAACTATAGAATATCCGTTTTTTTGGCTGACGAAACATCAGGCAGCTGATAAACGAAAAAGCACGCCTTTTTTCCTAATGAAAAAGACGTGCTTTTTGTTTGGCCTAGCAGCGACCTACTCTTGCAGGGGCGCTGGCCCCAACTACCATCGGCGCTGGAGAGCTTAACTTCCGTGTTCGGGATGGGAACGGGTGTTTCCTCTCCGCTATCACCACTAGGCAATATGAAGTTGTGGGATCATTCCCTCAAAACTAGATAACCGTTTAGTGGGAAGAAGCCTCCGCTTTTCGTACTGTCTAGCTCCGGCCGCCACTTTTCTAGGTTAAGCCCTCGATCGATTAGTATCCGTCAGCTCCACGTGTCGCCACGCTTCCACCTCGGACCTATCGACCTCGTCATCTTCGAGGGATCTTACTCGCCTAACGCGATGGGAAATCTCATCTTGAGGGGGGCTTCACGCTTAGATGCTTTCAGCGCTTATCCCTTCCGCACATAGCTACCCAGCGGTGCCCCTGGCGGGACAACTGGTACACCAGCGGTGCGTCCATCCCGGTCCTCTCGTACTAAGGACAGCTCCTCTCAAATTTCCTACGCCCACGACGGATAGGGACCGAACTGTCTCACGACGTTCTGAACCCAGCTCGCGTACCGCTTTAATGGGCGAACAGCCCAACCCTTGGGACCGACTACAGCCCCAGGATGCGATGAGCCGACATCGAGGTG